>NCCZ01000063.1 GCA_002279935.1 Hyphomicrobium sp. 12-62-95
GGTGAGAAGGCAGACGGGCGCTTCGTATCCCGCGACAGGTCGCCCGGTGAAATTGTCGGACCCGAAGTAGCGCATCTCGACAATGAGCCCCTCAATCTCCCGGCTGGCGTCAACGAAGGTCTCTGAAGTGGAGCGGGCGTCGACCGATGCACTGGCCAGAATGGAACCCAGAACCAGGAGGGCTGCACCGCGCATCCGCATAGGATCGAACTCCTTTTTGAGGCTGTGAGCAACGCGCATGGGCTTATCAATTCGCGCCTATGCCGCCCACCGGGGTGTCAGTCATACCAGCGTCCGCAAAGCCATTGCGTCGGGCCGCATCACGCTGTCGGCTGATGGAACCATCGACCCGGCGATAGCCGACCCCGATTGGCAGCGCAATGCGGATCCCTCGAAACAGCGCAAACCTGCCGCCCCCCTGAAGCCGGTCTCCGAGCAGGCCATCGGGGCGGTGCGAGACACGTTGTCGGAAGCCGGCAGCCCGCTCGTCGGCGGCATGAGCTACGTTCACGCCAAGACGGCCGAAAAGGTACCGGGAAAAGGGCGAGGTGCTCGATCGCCAGGCGGCTCTCCAGCAGGGCTACGCCTTTGCCCGCCGGCTGCGAGATGCGTGGCTCGCCTGGCCGGCACGCGTGGCCGCCGTCATGGCGGCGGATCTTGGGGTTGATGCCCACAGGCTCGAAGTCTTGCTCGACGCTCATGTGCGCGAGCAGCTGCAGGCAACTGCGAACGAAGAACTGACCTTTACGTCCGACTGAGCCGGCGCCCCGCGCGCTTTCTTACGTCCACCCTTCCCGAGGAGATCCCGCATGATGACCCGTCTTGGCATCGTGGTGTGCGCGTGTGTCTTGAGTTTGCCGACTGCCGCGGCGCCAGCGCCCGACCGGCTGTCCACCGTCGGAAGTCTGACACAGAGCCAAACGGACCTCACGCGTCGTCCCGCCTTCCGCCGCGCCATTCGCCATCAGCATCGGAGGGACAACATAAACCGTCCACGTGGCCGGTATGCTGCCGGACGGCGTCCTGGAAAATGGTGCGGCTGGTGGATGCGCACGCAGTTTGGCGGCGGCGTTCAGTTCAACCGGGCCCGCACCTGGGCGACGCGCGGCCGCGCCACACATGCCCAGGTCGGTGCCGTTGTCGTCTGGCCGCATCATGTCGGCCTCATCACCGGGCGGTCTGCCGATGGCCGCTGGATCGTGACCTCCGGCAACGACGGCGGACGCGTGCGGACACGGCCGCGATCGGTTAAAGGGGCGATTGCGTTTCGCTGGGTTCGAGACGCGAATCCGCGTGCCTAAGCTGTTTTGCGCGGGTGGTTCAGCAAGTCAGCCGTCTTTTGCTGGCTGTATCTGGCACGCATGTCCGCGAAGTGGTCGTAG
>NCCZ01000027.1 GCA_002279935.1 Hyphomicrobium sp. 12-62-95
GATGGCGGAGAATGATCGAACGAAACTCAGACCTGACGCCTGCGGCTATTCTCAACCAAGCCCTGCCTCACGCCCCAACTTGAAAGTCGAACAGAGCCGCGATTGGCAGCTGTTCATAGAGAACCTGGTACGGAAGCGCCCTGACCTCTCTGCCTCCACCCGCAACATGCTGATGGCCACCTTCCGCAACGTCTTGAAGGTCGCCCGCGATGATGGGCTGATTGACTTCGTCCCCGCAACGCCGCGTGTGCGCCAGAAGGACAACCCGCGCTCCTTCTTCCGCTTTGCGCCCCTCGTTCCTGCGGCCCGCGATGAGTATCAGGCGCTGTTGGCGGCCGCGAAGAAGCTGGCCAAGGACGGGGAAGTCATCCGCGGTGTGGAGGTGACAGAGGAGTTGTATGACCTCATTCTCCTTCACCGTGCACTCGTTTGTGCGGCCCACGACGACAGAGCTGTATGCCTTGAAGCACAACGACGTGACGGTGGAGGACAACCCCAAGCGCCTGCTCGTCACCGTCCGCAATGGCAAGACGGGCTTCAGGGTGGCGAACACCATGTCAGGGGCCGTTGGCGCTTATGAGCGCATCCGCAAGCGCTACCCAGAGGCCAAGGGCGAGGACTACCTGTTCCTGCCAGCCTATCCCAACAGAGCAACGGCCTCGCGCATCATCCAGCGGCAGTTCAACGAGGTCTTGGAACAGACGGGACTGAAACACGATGCGGTCACCAACACAGATCGCAGCATCTACAGTCTGCGCCACACGGCCATATGCATGAGGATCATTCTCTCCCACGGCAAGGTCAACATCTTCAACCTCGCCAAGAACGCGGGCACGAGCGTGGAGCAGATTGAGCGGTTCTACGCCAAGCACCTGCCGCTCTCCCGCGAGATGGCCAAGAACCTGCAGAGCTTTGGCGAAGAGTGACTATTATAATTCTAAGAGCGGACGTCACTAGCAGATGATCTCTCGCCTGCTACGGGCCATGAGCGATTCAATTAAGCCTAGGAGTCACCCGCCGCACAAAGGAGAAAAGGGTCTGAGGTCATCACCAGGGCCGAGTCGGAAAGTGCATAGCTGGACCTTATTCACCGTGGTACAGCGATGGTAGCTCGATCCGACTTACGCCTACGCTGCGACGCTAAGGTTTACTATCCCACACTGACATCCGTGGGACGCGCACTGACGACGAATTTGGCAAAGCAATCGAGGAAATTCACGCGTGAAAAACGCGTTAGCCTCGCCTGCCTCGTCTAATGCTACCGACGCTAACAGTTTGATAGAGAGATCAGCTTCTATGCAGTTCAGTTCGCGGTCTTGGGTTTAATTCCCTTGCTGGACTTCGGACCAAGCAGGCCACGGCGGACGTTGGAACATAAGATATGGAACGGACGCTCGTGGGAGAGAAGCGGCGATGATCGTGGCGCTATCCGCTCCCTCGAATAGAAAGGTAGATTGAATGTTTAAATCGGCGACGTCGATGCTCATAGCCGCCTTTCTTACTCTAGTGACTGGTGCGCTGACAATTTTGACGCCCGTGTTAGCTCAGAGTGAGGTAAAATCTGCTTTCATCGATTCTGATGCGGATGGGGTGCTCCGCGGCATGGCCACGTACCTCAAAGGGCTGCCGAGCTACACAGTAAGTTTCGATTCCGATCTCGAGGTGCTGACGCACGATAGCGAGAAGCTTCAGTTCAGCAGCTCTGGCGCTGTAGCTTTGGAACGGCCAGGTAAGCTTCACGCAACCCGTCGCGGTGGCGTCATCGACGCTGAGTTTACCTACGACGGTAAAAGCCTGACGATCCATGACAGAGGACAAAAGATCTATGCCCAATACGACGTATTGGGTAGTATCGACGACGCGTTGGACACCGCTCGCGATGTCACAGGATTCCATTTTGCTGGTGCGGATCTTCTCTACGGGGATGTCTATCCGGGGCTCAACCTCGAAGTCCGAAGTGCGACTTACATCGGTGTCGTAATGGTCAACGGCATTGAAGCACATCATCTCGCCTACCGCGCCAAGGATATCGACTGGCAGATCTGGGTGCAGACCGGCGAGAAGCCGCTACCGCTGAAGTACGTTATTACGAGTAAATGGATGGCTGCCGCGCCGCAGTTTTCCGTGCGCTTGAGAGATTGGGATACAAGCCCGAAGCTTGATGCGAAGAATTTCATGTTCACGCCGCCTGACGGGACGCGCAAAGTCGAAGAAATTACGGTCAACCAGTCGGGCGAAATTGAGGTGATGGAATGAATTACTTGGCGATCTTCAAGTACCTTGCCGGGGCGGCAGCACTGGTTGTCGGGCTTATGTTAAATGGCAACGCGATACTAAACGTAGATAGTTCACTGACTTCGACGGCGGAGGCACGGGTCGGACGGCCGGCAACGCCAGGAAGCGTCGCAGGTGTTGCTCGTCGAACGACGAGGCGGACGATCGCGCGCACATCGGTCTATGTCGCAGCACTGCCGCGCGGGTGCTCTACTGTGGTTGTCAACGGCGCAACACTGTCGCATTGTGGCGGCGTTTATTATCAGCCGTATGGCGGCCGATACGTAGTCGTCAATGTGTACTAAAACATTATGCAAGCTTGGCTTTGCGCTGATACGACAGCGGTTTGCGTGAGTACTTGGAATCACCGTCCTCGCAATTATCGCTCCTATTGCTACAAGCAAGCCTTGCCTCGCTGGCGGCTTGGGGGCCGATCAGAACACTAGTGAGCTGACGATGTGGTTTTGTTGTAGGCTGTGCTTCTAGGGCGCAACCGACGAATTCCGAGCGGGATGCCGAATTGCCTGCGCCGTTACGGGCATCCACAGCCCCCCTCTGTGGCACGGTCTTCGCCCTGAGATCCGTTTATCCGCTCTGCGGGTGGGCCGACTTGAAGGAACTCGCGGCGCGGCAACATTTGGGCGCCGACGACTATATCTGGAATCCAGCTTGGGCAACGTGGGGTGGGGCCCGGGAGGTGCCAAACCTCCTTTCGCCGCTAACACCTGCGCAACCTATTCAGCCCCGCACGTTAACAAAGCCCACCAAAGCCAGGCTAAAGGATCGAGCGCGCCACGAATTGCGATCGTACATCATCATTAGTGGTGACCTTGTCCCTCAACAGGTACCCGGTCTGATGTAGAGTTCGTCCCATTGACGCTGATGCATAAGCACAGGCGGGTCGTAAATTTGGATTATCTGCATCGAGCATCACTAAATACTGCGTTCCGCCTACTTCATCGAGCTGAGCACCTGCTCAAGGAAGTGGTCGAAGTAAGCCACGGTGATGAGACCCTGTCGGGGAAACTCGATGTCGGTAATGATGTAGAGAGCTAGAGACATTGCCGCTGCGAACGTCACCATATGGACGACGCTTCGCCTTTCCGCTGCGCCCATTCCAAAACCGGCAAGTAGTGATCCACCGAGCCCCAGCCCAAACAACATAAGGTAGATGATCCTTGGTGGATGCCTCTGATTGGCGCCCGATCGATCGCGAGCGGCTTCATAAGCGTCGTTGAGCGCTGGAAGAATTAAGTTGCACGGCGATGTTGTGGATGCCCGACTACAGGCTGCAACCGCACCGTCCCAAACCTCTTCTTGTACTTCGGTTATGTTCGCCAGCTGCGTTGCATCATAAATGGAGGCGTCTTCGATGATCGAGAATCCGATCGGCAGTCGATAAAGCTCGAGACGCTCAGCAAGGTACGTCTTTAGTTTCGCCCTCAATTCGATCTTCGATTGGTCATCAAGCAATCCCAGCCGATGGTAGGCCGTGCTCACGGCGTTAGCCTCGTGGATGGTGTGGGCCCGACGCTCGTCAAATCGTTGCAGAGCTCCTGAAAGCGAAAACGCCAGCAGCAGCCCCATCAGAGCAAAGACGGCACCCTCAACGGCACTAAGTCCGGCCATCGCTGCGCTGCCTTCGTCAGATAGTCGCTGCGACCCCAATCGCCGCCCAACTTCCATGAGAGCGAGCGACCCAATGAACATGGCCAACGCGACACCGACTGCAAACAAAAGAAAGAACATACGTACAGCCTCATCAGTCATTCTCAGCACCCCTGTTTTCTAGGGCACTTACTGCATAGTTTTGAAGAAGGGTCTATTTTGCGCCTCCCGGCGCCGCCCGATGTGGCATATCCACAACAGCATTAGCCATTCCGTGGTCTTGGCGGAAATTACATATCTTAACTGCCGGTCTGGATGTCTATGTCTGGCCAGACATTTGGGGAGCAGCATGGAGAGCGGATCTGTGCGATTTCAAAGCGCAATTGCCGCTTGCATGGTTGTTGCGACGGCATCAGCCGCCACGGCTGCGGAGCCTGCTAGCAATCCTTCGCTGACAAAGGACTGGGTTTTCGAAGCGGGTGCAATTTTTCAGCATCTTGACGGTGATGCGACCTCCGAAGGCGGTCTAACCGGCGGTAGGGTTCGTTTCTCCCAGATTGGCCTCGACGGCACGGAAACGGTTCCCTACCTCGCCATGCGCTGGCGGTTTGCCGATGACTGGCGCTTCGACTTCAACTTCACGTCCCTCGACGCGTCGGGCAGCAAAAGCAACAACTCTATATTTGAGTTCGGACACAGCAACTTCGGTATCGGGTACCAACTCGATAGCGATTATGACCAGCAAGTCTACACCAGCTCGATCGGCTACTCGTTTATCAAAGACAATCAATCCGAGTTCGGCGGACGCCTCAGCCTGACCGTGCTCCATGCCGATGTGAGCTTGAAGGGCTCGTTAGGCAACCTCACTGCGGGACCGGAAGAGGCTGGCAACACGTGGGTCGTGCCAACTCTCGGTCTGTATGGAACCTACGCCATTTCCAACCAATGGACCATCGACGGGTCGTTCGACGGCATGGCCTTCAGCTATGAAGGTTACAAAGGCTACTACATCGCAGCGACCGCGAACGTGACGTACTGGTTTACGGATATGTTTGCCTTGGCTGCAGGATACAGGTTTATCGACGCCGACTTGCAGCATGACGGCAGCAATTGGGACGAAGAGATCCAGGTGCGCACGTCGGGACCGGTAGTCAAAGCGACCGTCGGCTTCTGATTTTCCCACCCGTCCCTGCGACCAACACTCATGACCGCTTTTTTCTTCAGTTCTAACAGGAGTATACCGTGCGTAAAATCACTTCATTAGTTTCCGGATGTATTGCAGTCGTTGCGCTGACGATGACTGCGACTACTGCGTCGAATGCTGAGACCGATATCGCAAAGGCCGTAACCGACAAGGCTGAAAAGGTTATCGCAAAGGTCCAAGCGTCTTGCGCGACCGACATCAAATCCTTCTGCAGCCAGGTGACGCCTGGTGAAGGTCGCCTCATGCTCTGCATGATGGCGCATGAGGACAAACTCAGTGACAAGTGTTTCACAACGCTGGTCGACGTGGGCGATGCCGTGGAACTGACGATCAGCAGTGCCAAACGTGCCGCGTCTGTCTGCGCGCCTGAAATCGATACGCTTTGTGCCGATGTCAAAGCCGGTGGCGGGCAGATCGCCCAGTGCCTGATCACAAACAAGGCCAAGCTGAGTGGCGCATGCAGCGCTGAGGTCGCGGGCATAGAAGCGCGCATCAAGAATTGACAATTAGGGCGACAGGGCATCCCAGCGGCTTCCCTGTCGTTCCCAACCTTCCTGAGGCGGACACCCATGAGACGTTGGTATGCGACTGCGGCTATCGCTCTGATTGTCCACACAAGCCCCGAAGGCTCTGCTCTCGCAGCCGATCCCATCGCCATCGCAACCGGCAACGCCGACGGACTTTACTACGCTGCGGGTGAAGCTATCTGCAAAGCGATCGCCGCACGCTCGCAGTCATCAGCACCAAACTGCTCGGTCCTGGCGAGCCGGGGTTCGATGGCCAACGTCCTCGAACTGGACCCCGTCAAAATTCCCTTTGCGATTGTGCAATCCGACGTCCAGTACAACGCTGTAACGGGCAGAGGGTTGTTCGCAGCTGTGGGCGCAGACTCCGCTCTCCGCTCGGTTTTTTCGCTCCACGGAGAGGCATTCACTGTGCTTGTCCGCGCGGACAGCGGTTTGTCCAGCATTGCTGACCTGAAAATGAAGAAATTCAGCGCCGGGCGCACCGGAACCGGGACCCGGGAGGCTGCCGAAGCACTGTTCGATGTCCTCGGCTGGAGTCCCGAGGATCGCAAAAATCTAGCCGAGGTCTCGGTTGGCGAACAATCGGCGGCGTTGTGTGCGGGCCAGGTCGATGCCATCGCCTACCTGATTGGGCACCCATCGCCGATCGTGACCGCGGCCACTAAGGCCTGCCAAGTTAAACTCCTACCCCTCCCGGAAGAAGCAGTCGACGGATTGACCAGCAAGTTGCTGTACTACCGTCCTGCCACGATCTCGGCCGGCACCTATCAGGGAAACGAAAATCCAGTACCAACCGTTGGTTTGCGCTCTGCCCTCGTCACCCGGTCTGAGGTGCCCGACCGCGTCGTCCGTGACGTCGTTGACGCCGTATTCGGGAAGCTCCAACTCATCCGCGACGCCGCACCAGCGTTCGCTGGTCTGATCCCCGGCGAAATGAGCACGCAGGGTTTGATCGCTCCCTTGCATCCCGCAGCCCTGGGTTACTATCGCGCGCTAGGATTGCCGACGCCGTCGGTCGAAATAGGGCCCACAACAAGCGCCCCGATCGACGAGAAAGCGGCTGGTATCACGAACGGAATGAAGTTGGATCCGACACTGGCCGTTCCCGTCATCAAGCCCGGTACGCCGGAGCAGCAGCAGAAGCCAACCTACAACTCCGTGCCCGTTGGCCCCGGCGATAAATGGGAATTTCAGTCCGGCACGCGAGACTTGAACGACCCGGCACTAAGCGGAAGCGGCTCGCTGCCCGACGCGGACGGAAACATTCGACTCCGTATGCCTTCGCCGGAGTAATCGGCCAAGCATTAGCGCGCCTGCAAAAGGATGTTGAGCCGCTCAATAGCGATGCTGCGCAACAAGGCTATCCAAAAACACCGATGCGACGGCGGCTCTGATGGTACACGATCAATTGCCCCGCTTGTCGCAAGCCTATCCTTGGATAGATAAATGGTGTGCGACGGAATAGCGAAGCCGCCGTTCTCAAAGGAAGCGCAACCAGTTCAAACGCAACCACCAACACGGCTGGTATAAATGGTAGCCGACCATGAATTCTCACGACGGTTCGCCGAACTCAATTAGTCCTTCATGAACTGCTGAGCGGCGGGTATTTGGTTCCTGCAGCCGTGGTGAGTGTGGCCTTGTTCTTCATCAAACAGTCGTAGATGCGGCCACCACCTGCCAAGACACTCGAGCAGTATTGAAGAATATCGGCGGAGCAACTTGTCGCCATCCCCTTCAGCGCTTTCATCCGAACGCCAAGATCATCCGAGCCCAAGTAAGCCGTCATTCGACAGCGTGGAGAGATCTTGTCCTCGTAGGAAATTAGGCATGCCACGATCCGATGGGCACCCGGGGTAACGTTGGAGCAGTATTTAGCGATCTCAGGAGCGCAGTCTGCCACCAGGTTCTGCTGCGCAAAGGCTACAGACGATGACACGATGGTTGCAAAGGCAAATGCACCAGCGACAAATTTTTTCATAGTTACCTCCCAATCGGTCATGCCGTTCCAGCATTTACACTTAGAATGAGGCTAGATTCAAAAGAAACAAGGACGGCCCTCTGCGGATCCGCCGTTTCGCATGCATGATATATTCCGGTTCCAGGTACAGAGTCACCTCTACTGTTTGCGTCAGCAAAATGCGGGAATCTTCACATTGTATGAAGGCCTCGATCTTAGGCCGCAACGACTCGGCCACGCTTTCAGCGCGCCTGCAAAAGGACGTTGAGCCACTCATTGCCAAAGGCGCGCATTACTGCAATCCAAAAAACCGATGCCAATGCGGCTCCTAGGAGAAACCACGTTAGTCGATAGTTCATCGTGTTCATCCTTTCGCCGGTCACGCTAGTACGGCAGACATGCGAGTCTAATCCTGCTTTGGATCGAGCCCAGGCGGATACTTTTGCCAAGCGTACCCGGCTCGTCCCAGTTCATAGCCGCGTTGGTAAAGCGCGTTCATCATCAGCCAAGCGATCGATTCCTATGAGCCGTAAGAAGTCGGGCCTACCGAAGTACGTGAAGGCGGTCCGGCGGGGACGCAAGACGCACGTCTACTTCCGCCATGGCGGCAAGTATCTGCGCCTGCCCGCAGACACCTCGAGCCCTGAATTCCATCGGGCATATGCAGAGGCGCTGGCTGGTACGCAGATCCAGAGCAGCAAGGCGCTGCCGCCCGGGACAACCGCCGCGATGATCGCCGACTACAAGCGATCGCCCGAGTACACGGGGCTCGCGGTCAAGACCCAGACGGACTACGCGCGCCAGCTCGATCACCTCGGCAAAGCGGTCGGACCATACCCAGCGAAGGACATCCGGCGCGCAAATATCGTGAAGCTGCGCAACAAGCTGGCGACGAAGGGCAACCGAACGGCCGACCTGTTTATTTCGGTTGTATGTCGCGCGTTTCGGGTGGGCATGGATCTCGGCTACGTCGACCAGAATCCGGCCGCAGACATCTCGCGGATCAACAAGGCCCAATCGTTCAAGGCCTGGCCGAAATCCGCGCGCGATACCTTCGAAGCCAGCTCGCCGCCCGAGGCCTTACTCGTCGCCCACATGCTTGGGCTTTATACGAGTCTGCGGCTCGGCGACGTCCTGCGCCTGACCTGGGCCAACTATCAGGACGGCTGCTTCGTCACCCGCCACACGAAATCGATGGAACTGGCCGGTCTCACCGACGGCGAGGACTACATTCCCGCCGCCAGGCCGCTACGAGAGCTTCTCGAGCGCCTGCCAAAGACATCCATGATGATTGTCGCCCGCGCCGACGGGCGCAAATGGAACGAACGTCACTTCTCAGCCGTGTTCCGCGACCACCTCGACGCGATCGGGCTCGACCACCTGCACTTCCATGGGCTGCGCAAGACGACAGCCAAGGCGCTGGCCGAGGCCGGCGCCACGAGCAAAGAGATTGCCGCCATCACAGGGCATCGCACGCTGTCGATGGTCGAGCTATATACCGAGCAGGCCGAGCAGAAAAAACTAGCGAAATCAGTCATTTCAAAACTCGATCGAGCCAAACAGAAATAGTCTTGATGGCTCCCACAGGCGGCTCACAATGTGATCGTACGCGGCGAACTCGTTGCCAACTTAAGGTGCCAGGCACGCGCATTGCCTCTCTACGCCGAACTTGGAGGTCGGCAAATTGCGGATCGGAAATTAGGGTGCTAAATTAAGGAACTAGGCAAGGATCGGGGGGACACCAGTGACAGACGTGGCAGAAGTCCGGCTGACTTTTCCAAATGCCGACCCGCTCGATCGACCACGTCTATTGAGAGTGAGCTCACAGTATATCGCCGATTGTCTCCCCAGCGCCTCTCGGCGTCTCGAGCACCCGAAGGATGCACAGGGTGATCCTGTGAGCCTAGTGCTCTTGGGAGCGGCCCCAGCAGTCGCCATAGCGATCGAAGAACTCGTCAAATTTCTGGCAGAGCGTGGCGAGCCGCCGCCGACAATCGATGGCCCCGGCCGCAGCGCGGCTTGAGAAGAGATGGCGGCCCCCCTCCCGACCAGAAGCCGAACTATCTTCGTATTCTTGGGTGCGAGCAAGTACTCACGAGATCCTTCGTTTGCAGAAGTCGAGCGTCCTTTGCAGGACTCGCATGCTCAGCTGAAGGCATACGCGACGAACGGCTTCCAGCTTCCACCAGAAAACATTCTCGACCTATTCAATGCAAACCTTCGCGTCGACGAGTACCTTGAAGGGCTCAGAAATGGGTTGCACGAATGCTATTCGCGGCTTGGTCGAGCCCTACCGATTGACGTTATCGTCTACTATATCGGGCACGGTGTGCTGGCGTCTACGGACAGAAAGCTCCATCTCACCGTCTCTATTTCCGACCATACCTTCATTGGGGAGACGTGTATCGATATCCGGCGCCTGGGAATGGCACTGGCGAACGGCGTCCCCAACGGACGCTTCTATTTGTTCCTAGATTGCTGCAACGCAGCCGCTGCGATTGGGAACATGAGTTTCGACGCATTTTCCGGTCAAGACGGCACAAGTGGGCACTTCCCACTTTCTCATCAAGTACCGAGGCCTGAGGCCGATCGACGATCTATACCGTTCAGCGGAGGCACGTTTGTTACCGCATCAGCGAATGCGACATCGGCACTCGCCCCGGTCGACGAACCATGTTCCCGCTTTACCCAACTCCTGCTTGCCGTCCTTGGAAAGGCTCAAAACCCATTTGTCTTGAGCGCGAAGGAGCTTTGCGAGCAAATGCAGATCGAGGCCGCGTCGCGGCGGAGCTCTGATCCAAAGTGGGCTCTAACGCAGGATCCGCGTTGGTTTGACGATCGAAACCAGCGCCAGCCCGGATCCGTTGGAGAGATCCCAATCTTTAGTGGTCCTTGGCCGAAGCCAACGACCGATTTTGTGTTCAAAGAGCCCGACTCATCCGATCAGTTTGTTTGCGTAACAGTTTGCCCAGAGGGAACACGAAGCCGCTTACCAGTGCGGATTGAGAGCGTTCTACGCGAGAGAAAGGACGTTGAGAGAGCATCCGGCAAGAAGATTGGTAAAGTCGGCAACGCCATTCATCGGATTGATCTGGGAACAGCTTTCGCCACAGACCAGTCGTTCTTGAATTGCGTGCGCGCCGTCAGCAGGGCTGATCTTGCAGTTTTCGACATCAGCGAAACAGAAGCCGGCGTACAGCCGGGCATCATGCTCTTGCTCGGAATTAGGGCCGCAGCCAAGCGAGGCGTTACCATCTGCAGTGTGGAGGGCGATCCCGACACGATCTACAATGTGTCACTCCCCTACAATCTTCAATTCCTAAACATCGCGGCCCACGACAGTGGCAACAAGGAAGTGCGCACTATACTAGATCTCGGCAATAAGATTGTGAGCGGGTTTGTGGGATTGCGTGACGATCCCGACTATGCGGACCTACCCGCCTTCCATGCGCTTCGCACGCTTGGCGGCGAACCAGAGCAATTCGCTGTCGAACGATACTTCACGGCACCACTCATTTTCTCGCCACTTGATCAGGTCTACGAAAGTGAGTGTTTCGAAAAATTCTGGCCCTCGGTTCGCGGCGTGCTGTCTGAACGAGCGGCTGAACTCGAGAATATTGACCGCTCGTCGCCGATTATCCCGCGGCGTCTGAGCGAGCGCACCGAAGCTAGAATGGTCATGCTTTCACTATATCGCAGCATTCGCCGGTGCGAATTCTGCATGGTGGACCTGACGCTGCTGAAACCCAATGTCCTGTTTGAGGCAGGCGTCAGACTGGCAACCCACGCGCGCGGCTGCGTAGCTGTTGTCGCGGATCTCGAACCACACCTTAGGGGCGCGTTGCTCGACCGGATTGGCCACGGCGCGTGGCCCGCTGCATTAGATCCCACTGCATCAGATGATGACAGAGCGAGGCTTAATGCCCTCTCCCATCTCGGTCACGTAAGCGATCTTTTTCGTATCCTGGGTCCTCTCACATATCTACCCGCGAGCAGCAACCATTATCCCTACTCTACCGAGGAACTGGAAGCAGCAAGCTCCCAAGTTTTCGAGACTTTTTATGTCCGCAGGCAGAACGGCACCATCGAAAATGATGCGATATTCCGCACCGTTGCCGCCGAGGCGGCCAGGAGATCGCGTGCCTCCATAGGAGGCACGGAAGCGGAACTGTCACAACTGGCCAGATCGAGTTACGTGCGTGATAGGGACGGAGGACAGGTCACCGTACTGTTCGGTGAAGCACAGCCGAGTGTTCGGGCGTCGGCAATCTTGCGAGCCATGGAGTTTCAGGCCGCCGAAATCATGCTTGGCACCGTTAGAACCCAGGTAGCCAAAATAGAATTCACATCAGAAGAGGCAGCCAAGCTGCGCCGTCGCCTCACACATATTCGGGCTCTCATGGGCGATCTTAGATGGCTCTCACCTGAATTGGTCGAATATGCGCAAGCCCTCGTCCTCAAGGTGGAGAGCTTCCTCAGCGTTGAGGAGGTTGAGCTAGCGCGACGAGACGATCACGGCCTAGTTTTTGATCCTGCACGAGGGTACTCGATCGAGGAAGTTCTATCTCTCACAGAGGCCCTCAGAGACCGCAACGAAGAACTTCGTCGCCAAAAGCAATTCGAAGAGGCACTGAAAGTCATTGGTCTCGCAATACAGGCATACCGCGAAACTTCGTACATCAAAGAG
This sequence comes from Hyphomicrobium sp. 12-62-95, assembly GCA_002279935.1. Classification (GTDB taxonomy): domain Bacteria; phylum Pseudomonadota; class Alphaproteobacteria; order Rhizobiales; family Hyphomicrobiaceae; genus JAGVSR01. Next base: position 12,258 of record NCCZ01000027.1, read on the forward strand.
ATCGAAGCAGCAGGATCGCTGAGTTTCGAGCAATCCATTCTTCTTCGCGACTTCGCTGATAGTCTAGGTCGGTCCGGCGGTCTCAATCGCCGCCTGGGCAACTATGACGCCATGCTAAAAAGCTACGAGGAGGGTGCAAAGTACGAGCGACTTCTAGATAGCTTCGGCACAACGGCAACGTACAACCTCGTCAATTTCCTCAACGCACGCATTGAAGCAGGCAAAGTCACCGTCCAGAGCCTTCGCGGGGAGTTGACCGAAGCCGAAAGCAAAATCGACAAGCGTACAAAGGGCGCGGGAGCAGGCAAGGCGTGGGATTGGGCTGACCTCGGCCAATGCCGACTTTTGCTGGGCGACATCGAAGGAGCCTCACAGGCCTACGAGACTTATGTGGCTCTGGCCGACCCGGAAACGGTCTTGAGCACCATTCGAGTTCTCGAAAGCCTTGCTGCGAAACTAAAAACGCGCGGCGAGCCTGAAGCAGACTACATCGGCGAGGGCATCAAGATCATCAGAACTTTGGCCCTGGGAGGTGAGAACCCACTACAGACCGCGAACCATTGAGCGCAACGAACGACACTTTTCATGAACTCGGAGGCCGACTTCTTTGCATGACGATTCAGAGTATCGGCGAATGTGGGGGCCGCCGCAGACATTAGCATTTGCCCGCAGCCATCCCATTTATCTCATCGCGACGCTAGGTCTCTTTTGCGCTGCAATGAGTGGGGCATTCCTCGACTATTTCGGCGTGAAATACCTGTTCTTTGACGCCTCATGGCCCGATGGAAAATCGCCCTGGGGCGACATCTCGGAAGAGAAATCGAAGCTGCAGCTTCTCTTTCTGAGCCCTTCGTTCAACGCTCAATACCATTTGACCATCGCACTCGGTGCCACTTACCTGTTCTGGTCTTCGGGCCGGTTCCATCATAAAGGCTCTGAACTCGTTCGAGCCGCAAAAGACATCTTAGGCTTCGCCCCAATTCCGCTAACCAGCCTCGCCGTCGCACTCCTGACAGCCCCGTCCGAGACGGGGCCATTGCACACCCACCACGCCTCACTCGGCACGGCAATCGGCGCAGCAATCCTTTTCCTGTGGTTCGTCCTCGCGTCTCGACAAGCCGACGCGGCCGACGTTCCGAGGTCCCTCTCGACGCTTAGAAAGTGGATATCCGTCCGCGCCCTTCTTGCGACCATTCTACTCATCCTGGGTCTTGGGCTTGGCTCTGCTATCCAAGCACCCATTGATGGCATCGCCCTATATCTGCTCATCTGCACTCTTCTGACCTGGTTCATTGCGCGGGCGCCTGCGACGGTATTCGTCACGGTCCTCGCTGGTCTTTGCATCGCGCGGATCTGGTCCTTGCAACTTCCAGTCACTCCGGGCAACTCCTCGCTTGTCGCAGTCGAAAACACTCCTTTAACCCGCGCAGCTTCATCCGATTGTTCCACAAATCAGACGCCAGCGAGTTTACCTCTTGTCTTCTCTCCCGATTGCGCACTGGACGCATGGAAGGCTAGCAAGGCCGCAGACGAACCGGCAAAACTCGTCGTAGTGATGGCTTCAGGCGGCGCCTACCGAGCCGGCTTTTGGGTCGCCAACATTCTCGATACCCTGGTCGAACTCAGCAAGCCCGGAGAACCCTTGGATGGGTTCATCCGCGACATCCGAGTTCTCACAGGGGCGTCCGGCGGCATGGTCGCCAGCGCATACTTCACCGCACTCATGCCAGAAATCAGCGACCAACGGCCCATTGAAACGGCCATGGTCGCAGACATCTTAAGCGGCAGAGATGATCCTCAACTAATATCTTCTATTCCAGAACGTGTATTAGCCGGGGATGTCGACAGCCTGACGCCGGTAATTCGCCGTTTCTTCAAGTCGGATCTACCAGGAGTACTCCTCGGCGATCGCGGCAGTATCGATCGAGGCCGAGAGCTTGAGCTTAGCTGGACAACGTTGAACAGATTCTCCTTCCGGGAGTTGGCAACCCTGGAACAAAAGGGCAAACGGCCTTCGATAATTCTTACCCCCACCGTCGCTGACTTAGGCATCCCATTATTTATTACGAATCTAGCATTGCTACCGCTCGCGGCGGAACCATCGAACATCACTCCGCTGTTCAACAACTTGCCCCTCCAGCAGCTCCACCTACGCCTTGCGACCGCAGTTCGCGCAAATGCGACCTTTCCGTTGATCACCCCAGCAATGCCGATAGACGCCGCCGCGCTCGGCTCAGCCAAGGGTGGGCAGGTTGATCTTGTGGACGCAGGCTACCTCGACAATCGCGGCCTCGATGCCGCGCTTGCCTATCTGCTTCAGACGCGAGTAGTGGACTGGGTCAAGCGAAACAACGTTGAAGTCATAATTCTCGATATCAATGCATGGCCCGAAGAAGACACGCTAATCGCAGGCCGAGCCGCAATCTCCACCGGCTATCTTCCTTCGCTTGACGCCTTTCGTGTTCCCGGAACCGCAATAATGCGGGCGCGATCACGCAACGAGCTGACGCGCGATCAGATGGCAAAGGCCCTGCTCGCCCAAGCCTACGCCAAAGCCGGTAACGTCACTCCCGTTCGCTGGATTTCGTTTCGCAACACTCAAGAGATTGGAATGTCATGGTATATAACCCATAACGAGCGCAAAAATCTACGCCGAGAGGTGTGCCAAGCTCACAACCGAAATGCGTTCACACAGCTCGCTATAGCCTGGAAAAACCGGAACACAGCTCCAATCAAACTTCCGTGCGATGAGCCGGCCGGGCCATAGCGCGCGAAACGAGGCAACCTACATATGCCTTGCAGTACCGATAAGCATTTACCAAGCCCTGCAATTGAACACAGCGTCCTCATCCGGAACAGGATGCCCACTACACCCGGCAAATAAAAGCCCTGTAATTGGCAAGAAAAAGAAAGACAAGAAACGCAGAACTTGACTACCAAAAATCCCCTCGACCACGGCAAGCTAGCGCAAGCGATGGCTCGGCTACCAGCTCCAACCCATAAGCGTGTTCACAATCCAAGTGCCCTGCGGCACCCCTACCGCAGTTCCGCCACAGCAAGCGCGCGGTCATTTCTAGCGCCGACGGGCGACCGGCTTGTAGAGTGGATCCACCGCAAGCTCTAAATGCAATCGGTCCAAGCCGGTCAACACAGGGGCCAAATATGGTTCCTCATCAGTATGGCGCGGCTCAAACTGAATGACGCGTGAGCCTTCTACTTCCATCGTTGCTATGGGCGTATCCTCCCGCATGAAAGTGAGAATCCGTGCGCTCCCGCGTTTCACCTTCACCCAATAATGCAGACAGTGGATTGCTTCGGGGTCTGAGGGCTGCAACCCCCGCTCCGCCAGAAGTGCCGAGTTGTGGGATGTACCCACGCAATGCCAGAGCGCGGCACTGTCGGCCTGAAGATGTCTAGGGTCAGAAGCCTCCGCGATCCGGTAGATGCCGTCGGTGCTCTGCCAGACGATTTTTCGAGGAGGCACCTTGCCGAGGATATTTCGCAAGCGCGCGGCAGCCTGGGCGGCGCGCTGACGGTGCATCCGCAGCATCCCTGCGATAATCACAGGCTGAGTAAGGAGGTGAGGCGCTTCAACGAGGGCATCGCGCAACTCACGCCAATGGGGGAAGTCTTCAATGCTCTTCCGCGTTTGGCGTCCCGTCTTGTTCAAGTGCGCGGCGACCTTGGCTCCGAGAGCATTGCGTATCTCATGTTGTTTAAATCCATCGTGAGGAACCCAAACCATGAGCGCCAAGATCACCTTCCTTGTTGCCGCACGCGCCTCAGGATCTTTTGTGAACGGGATCGCAATTGTAACTCCGGGAGCCCGGTCTTCCGCCATGCCGGCGCCAATCAGAGATAGCAGATCCGGCGTCTTCATCTGATTGCCCGAGGTCATGAAGCAGCTCCTGACTTACAGAGAGAGCGGCCAGCCATGCGGCTGATCGAGCCAGCCGACCTGCCGCACCTTCAGACGACGACACTCTTTAGCGCGCTGGTTGTAGCAAGGACAATCACTGGGCTGTGTTGCCAATGTGTTGGTCGTCGGGGTTGTCGGGACAGTTGAGCGTTTGGTCAAAGGGATTTGTCCGAAATCAACACCTACGTGACTAAACTAGTGGCTAGAAAAGCGAAGAATTTCGGCCTCATCGTGACCTGATCTGCTCTCACAAAACATCCCGGTTGGAGGTTAGAGTTTTCCGACTTTGTCCTGAGGTTGGATGGAGGACAGAATACGCCGGCCAAGGCCCGGGCCATAGCCGGCGCAACGAGCAAAGAGATTGCCGCTATCACGGGGCATCGGACCTTGTCGATGGTCGAGCTCTACACCGAGCAGGCCGAGCAGAAGAAGTTAGCGAAATCAGCCCTTTCAAAGCTCGACCGAAAATCTCATCACAAGAAGAGCTAGCGCAGCGTCCCGATGAGCAGCGTCCGATGGTCAGTGAAGTCCTCAAAATTCTTGGCAACGGCCACTTGCGCATAAAATGCTGACGTCGGAGTATAACCGCTGTTCTTGTGCGGGGACATTGTGAACATGCGCATTTATTTTCGTCTTTTGCTCTCTTGCTCTCTCATTCTAGCCGGTTGCAGCACGATCCAGGAAAATGTGACGACACTTGTCCAATCTGTGCCACTGCCGGGCGGGGAAGGCTCGGCGGAGGGCGCGACAGGATCGATCTCACTTTCGAAAATTGAGACGCCGAAAGTCAACACCACCACGGTGTCCGGTGCCGCACAGTGGCCAAACTCTTGCGACCGCGTGCACTGGCCGGCGGGCATTGCCAAGGCTGGGCCGGGGGCATTGAAGACCGTCGCGAATGTCATGGAGTTTGCGGGTTTCAAAGGTGCAACCCAACTTGTTGAGGGGGGAACGTCTTTCGTAAATCTCATCTCCGACATGGAGATGTCGCTCCCCGACACGACAAAGCAGGCCTACATTTATCGAGCGCTCGGCGGCGAGAGAAACTTGGTTTCTCCCCTCTCTGCCTACCGCTTCGGTGACTTCAATCTTGCCTCGGCAAAGGCTAGCGCGATCTCAAACCAAACCAAGGCCCAGCATGGCCCCCGATCGCTTGAGTACGCCTCAAGTCTCGCCCTTCTCGCAACAGTACACACAGACTCTGGTTTTGCCGAAAGCAATGACCGCGCGCAGGGATACTGGAAAGAAGCTGCCGCGATCTTCCGGGAGCAAGGTTCAGCGACGGCAGAAGGCGCTGCGCTCATCGCCTCCGGCCGCCTCCTGGTTCGACAGGGAAATCTCCGCGGAATTCTTTCCGTGGTCGATCGGCTGCTATCCCTGCCCGACCAAAGCGAACCATTGAAAATGATGGCTCTGCCGCTGTCGGCACAGCTCGACGTGGCCGACGGGAATCCCACTGCAGCATTTCGCAAACTTGCGACCGCGCTGCAGTATTGGGACTCGCAGCTGACACAGGGCCAAGCGACAACTTTGGACATATCACGAAACCTATTCGGACCATTTCTTGAAGAGGGTCTCTTCTCGACCGTCCCACAACTTGAAGGCGCCCTCGTCCTGACCCAGGCTGCCGAAATCTTGACCGGAATGGGCCAAGAGAAGGCCGCCCTCAAGTTACTCGATGCCGCGCTCACAAAAACCCGCGGCAGTGCAGCTCACTACCGACCGGAACGGGTCGATATTTTCATCGAGACGGCAGAAACAGCTGTTCTGGCAAACGACTCCGGGCGGGCCTCGTCGGCATTAAAGTCGGCGCGCAACATGCATTGGTGGAACCTTGTTCTCTATAATCGAGCCGTAGCAAACCGGAGCTACGCACAAGGTCTCGAACGGTTGAAGGCAGGCGACTACGCCGAAGCAGAAATCTGGCTAAGACACGCCCTGGGATGGTGGCAGACAGATCTTGGCAGTTCGGCCGAAGCACTCCGCCCCCTCAACGCGCTTTCTCGGCTGTACCTTAAGATGGGGCAACAACAACTCGCCGCCTAGTTCAGCGCCACAGCCGTCTGTTTCGCTGACAAGGTACGTTCAAGCGGCTCACTCGCGCTCGACAGCACCGCCGGTCGGCAGATCCGGGACGCTTACATAGTCCACCTCGCGGTACTTGCCAGCAACGGCTCGTCCGCCGACATCGCAACAGCCGTCAAAGCCGCGCAATCCGCCGTCAATGGACTGGCCAACACAAGCATCGAAACAGCCCTTAAGCGCGTTTCGACTGCCGACCCTCAACTCGCACAGCTTTTGAGCCAGCGTGACAAGATTGCCAACGAACTATCAGAAGCCCGCAGGGTGCGCGGATCCAGATACATCGTAGAGTCCGGTTTGCTGCCCGAAATTCAGGCGGTAGCACAGCGAGAGGTGCCTTCAGATACTCAGGCCCGCAATGTCTGGCTTAGCCGTGTCGCAGATATGGGTACTCAAACGTCTGTCTCAGAATCTGCGTCGCGCTCCTCTCCGGAGGCACTGTCGGCACAGCTGGAGAAAGTCAACCAACAAATCGCCAAGCATTCAGATCGGAGTAGAGCGCTCGTGGGCTCAACCGCAAGCGTGCAGGAGATCCAAAAGTCACTCACCAACGACGAAGCACTCGTTCATTATGTCGTTGCTGAGGAACAAACGTTCATCATTGCTATAGACAAGGCATCCAGCGCGATGAGTGTGGTACGCGCTGGACGGTCCGAAATAGAAGCGTCAGTATCTGCTCTCCGCAATTCACTAAAGGCTACTCCCCTCAAGCCATTCGATACTGCGCTCGCTGCAGAACTCCATCGTATCCTCCTTGCCCCCGTTTCATCCATCACGAACGGAAAAAAGCGGCTGATCGTTGTCAAGGACGGCGCACTTTCACAGCTACCGTTTGCCGTGTTGCGCAACGGCGGGCCACAGGGAGTATGGCTTGTAGAAAACCATGCACTTGAAAGCGCTCCCTCAGCTTCCTCATTTGTCTTGTCGCGCAAAGCTGGCAACTCAGGTCGAGCGCCACAGCCCTTTATCGGCATCGGAAGCCCAATCATATCCTCGTCTAGCGCAAACACCGCGAACAGCCCCGAAAACATCTTGGGAATTCGCGGAGCGGCTCGAAGCGTCAAGGATCTTGGAGAACTTCCGGAAACGGAGAGCGAACTGCGCGCCTTCGCAAGAATTTTCGGCGCCGATCAAGGAGCAGTCATGGTTCGCGATCAGGCAACGGAGTCCAAGGTTCGCGCCGCAGACATGAGCCGATACAGGGTACTGTCATTCGCAACGCATGCACTCATGGCCGGCGAAACGATGGAGAACGACCAAGCTGCCCTTGTGCTGTCCAACCCCTTGCAAAGTCAGAATGCCCGCGAGGATGGACTATTGACCGCTTCCGAGGTCGCAGGTCTAAAGCTCAATGCCGATCTCGTCATCCTTTCGGCGTGCAACACGGCAGCAGGGTCGGACATACTGAGCGCGGAGAGCTTGAATGGTCTCGCGCGATCATTCTTCGCCGCAGGCGCTCGAGCTCTCCTCGTCTCGAATTGGGCTGTGCATAGTGAAGCAACCCAGAAGCTTATGACGAACTTTGCCAGCGCCTATCAGAAGTCATCCACCAAGTCGGACGCGCTGCGCAGCGCAATGCTATCCCTCGCACAAGATCAACAGTATGCCCACCCGTACTACTGGGCCCCCTTCGATATCATTGGATCATGAGCCTCGTAGTGAACGGCCATGCTCGAACCAGAGTTCGACGACCCACACTATTGCTGGTGGCTGGGCTGCTCGTCGCCCTTTCCGGATGCTCTTCTGGACCCGAACTTTCGACGACCCCAGGAACCCAACAGGTCGCCAGAGAACGGATTGACTTGCCCAACCGAGCCACCCAACGAGGCGGCGAAAGCGTCGCGACAGAGGATTTTGATATTGTCACGGTCTTCTGGGGCACCAACCGACGCTCAGGTTCACCATCCGCGAATAGCAGACCGACATTCGTCGCCCAAAATGCAAAAACTCTGTCTCTTGGATTTGCCCACGTCACTATTCCACGTGTCGATCGCGAACGCGGCTCCATCCAACGACCCTGGCGCATTGCCAGCGTTCAGCTCGAACGAGAGGATCCGAAGAAGCACTTCACGATCGGCGACCTGAAGGTACTCGATACCTCCAGCTTCATAACGACGTCAGACGCCATACTTTCCCGCTCAAAGCGCTTCAAGGACGAAGCGTTCATATTCATTCACGGCTACAACACCGGATTCGACGACGCTATCTATAGAACCGCACAAATCGCGTTCGATCTCGAATTCGACGGAGTACCCTATCTGTTTAGTTGGCCCTCCAATGGCAGCCTTACTGGCTATCTTCACGACAAGGATGCTGCGGACAGCTCACGCCGGCAACTTCTCGAATTCGTACGCCTCGTGTCCGACCGCACACAGGCCAAACGCATTCATTTGATCGCTCACAGTATGGGAACGCGGTTGTTGACGGAGGCATTGCGAGAGGTACGGCCCAGCGATTCAACAAAGTCGCTGCCCAAGATCCATCAAATTGTGCTCGCAGCGCCCGACATTGATGTGAATGTTTTCGAGGAGCTGGCCGACGCGATCAAGCGTGCCGGTATGGGCGTCACACTTTACGCCTCAAGTAACGACAAGGCGCTTTTGACGTCGAAAAAGGCAGCTCTCGGCCGCGTGAGGGCTGGTGATGTTCCTCCCGAGGGACCTATCGTAATCACCGGAATCGACACGATAGACATTTCGGATGCAGGCTTTGAAACCTTATGGGGCCTCAACCACACCACATTCGCTGAACGCAGTCTTCTGACTGATCTACACGTCTTGCTTAAGAGCGGCACCCACCCTCCCGATAAACGAATGCCTATCTACAAAAGGGTCGACCGACCCGCTGGTGGCGCTTACTGGCGCTACGTAAAAAACTGACCGCTTCGGCGCGACCAACAAAGCGATCCAAGTATCATTGAATACGTCGGACTCAATTTGGCCACAGCACCGTTCTTCCGGCTAACCCTCTCTTATTCGCGTCACATCACATTCGTGAGAATGTTACTCAAGCAAACGCCGATCGGAAAAGGCCGCAGACTCCTTCTCGCTACGGCGACAATATATTTCGGGAGGATAGAGCCGCAAGGTATCTGCTTCATTCTCACGTTGCTCTGCCCGCGCAATGCACAGATTTTCAAGAGCCCTAGTTTCGCTTCCACGTTCATAACTGTTTGGGCGAAGATCCTCGATGGGGAACGCTAGACTGACCGTTAACTTGTGCGTATCCGATCGCGACACGTCAATATCTGCTTTTGCACCAACGGCACGAAACTGATTTGAAACCGGCTCAAGCACAAGAGCTCCACCAGCCTTCCCAGATGCAACGGTAAGAAAAGTGATCGTATCCGTAAACGAGTCTTTACCCCCGCCCAATTCAGATAAATCAATGAAGGTATTCATAATTTTGCTCATGCCAATTGAGCCCGTCATCGGATACAAGAGGTTGCCTGCGGGCTGAACAAAATCGCTACAATCTAGTTTTACGAGCTCACGAAATTTCTCGACAGTCTTGAAACGTCTATCCCCTGTCCGCGACTTGCGGAGATCCCCCTCAATGCCTGCTTGAAGAGAGCCGCCGGAGAGAAACGGAACCAGAAAACCCACTGAGCCGGATTTGCTATTAAGTTCGTTTATTGTAAACTCAAAGTCATAGGCAATAGCACTATCCATGTAATTCTGAAATTTTTGCGCTAGATGAGCATCTACGCGCTTTATTCGCATGAAGTTTTCGGGTTCTAATATCCGCTCTGGATCGATTTCTCTCAGTTCACCTTTCGTATCTAGGGCTTCGTCAATTCTTTCTCGCACAGTAGCCTTAGCTTCGCAGCGCACATTCTTCACTATCTCGGTGGTGCTGTATTCGGACACATCATCCGGAACAGGATGCACACTACACCCGGCAAATAAAAGCCCTGTAATTGGCAAGAAAAAGAAAGACACGAAACGCATTACTTGGCTACCAAAAATATCCTCGACCCCGCCAAGGTAGCGCAGACGATGACACGGCCACCATCACCAACCCACTAGCTTGTTCACAATCAAAGTTGCCTGTGGCACACCTACCGCAGTTCCAAACGTCGTGATAGTTCTTGCCAACTTCAGTCGATCTCAAAGTGCCCCCCCTTCACCGACGAGGACGAACGGTGCCCAGACCTGGGGATGGGCGGCCACGTCGCCTTTGGCGATGAGAGCCAGCATCGAACGGCGGAGCGCTT
>NCCZ01000064.1 GCA_002279935.1 Hyphomicrobium sp. 12-62-95
AGACGAGACTCATGCAGGCTCCGTCATCGCCAGATTGAGTGTCAGATCGCCGTTGAGGCCGCGCAGGACAGCGACGATGGAGAACGTGCGGCACCGGTTCGGCAACTCGAGACGATCCCCGTCTGTCGGAATCCGACCCGGCCCGACCTGTGACGCGGGAACCCAGAACCGGGGCATATCCGTGGTGAGGCCCGCGGCATGCGCGGCGCCACCGCGGCGCGACTCCATCAATCGCACCGTGTCTGCGTTCGTCATCAGGAGGCCCCTGATGATGATCGCCGGCCGATCGGCATCCGCCGTGGCCGGACCGTAGCCGGACGTGACCTGCGGACGCACGATAGCGACTTCGCCGAACACGGACAGCAGGGTGCCGGCGGCCAGCGATTCCAGGGACGCGAATGGGATCATGGCAGCAGCCGCTTCATCTCATGCATGACGCGCGGTTCCAGATCTTGCACTATCCGTTCGAATGCCGCGCGCGACTGATCCTTGACGAGTTCGTCGGCAAGAGACGGACCGTAGAGTTTGGTAATCGGCAGGCGCGGACGGCCAACGCGACGAAACACATGGCTGCCGAGCGAGGGCACGATGAACGCGGACGGGTAGTCTTGCGCCCCGCCCCACACGCGCGCCGTGACGCCCGAGACCGTTTGTTTCGGCCGAAAGAGCTTCAGCGGCAAGCGGCGGCCCGACGCGACAATCGCATAGCTGAGTGTCTCGGCCGACGCTGATCGCGGCGTCACCCCCGCCACCACGACTGGCCGCGGGATCGACGTCTGGGCAACGAGCGCGCGCCGCACCGCCGTCAGAGCCTTGCGGCCGGTGTGATTGACCGCCCGGGAGAGGGCCGTGCGCACCCGCACCTCCCCGAGGGTTTGTGCCACCGCTTCGATGCGGCGGAAGTTGACGTCCGGCGTCAGGACGATCTTCATCGGGACCTTGGTCAGATCGACAACACCCGTCATGAGGGTCTCGGTGTCTTCGCCTTGAACCGCATCGTGAAGCGCAATCCCAAACAACGCGCCCACCTGCAGGCCGCTGCCCGACGACACGGGATAGGGGGCCGGCAGCGTGACGCTGATGCCGGGTTGAACATACCCTTTCATGGGATGATCCTTTCAGAAAATGGAGAGATGTCGGTGGCGTTGGCGCGTCAGCTCAGGGCGACGCCCGGATTCTTGTAGAGACCGCGCCAGTCGATGGCCTTGGCGCCGAAGTCGAGACGGGCGCGGATTTCAATACCGTCGACGTCGAACCCCATGCGGGTTTCAATGGCGACACCGTCCTGGCCTTCC
>NCCZ01000012.1 GCA_002279935.1 Hyphomicrobium sp. 12-62-95
CACACCTCCCGTGGTTTCCAGCGCCCACAGCAGGATCGCGATCGCATCCGCCTCGTTGTCGTCCTTCGGTGAAAAGCCCCGCTCGCGCACGGCCGTGATCACCGCGGCCTTGTCGGCGTTGCCCTTGCCAGCAATGAAGCGCTTGATCGTGCCCACCGGCACGCCCTGGTAAGCAACGCCGCGTTCTTCGCACCAGCCGGTCAGCGTCGCCAGCAGACCGCCGTAGACGTGAGCGGCCGACGTGCCCGCATGCCGCCTAACTTCTTCGTAGTGGATGGCGTCGATGCCGCCGACGTCGAGGCGGAGTTGTTCGAGCCAGTTGCGCAGGCGCAGGTAGCGCATGCCGCCACCGTCGTAGCGGCTGGGCTTCAGATCGAGCGTGCCGCTCATGATGGGCCAGCCGCCCATCACCCACGCCCACCCGGTGGTGGTGCCGAGATCCAGCGCGACAACGGCGCCGGGGATTTGAGTTGCAGTGGAATCACGAACAGGCAGAGTCGGGACAGCCATGGACTGGGTCTCCTCGTTTGAGATCGGTTTGTGGTGGAGGGCGACGACGGCTTGGTGCTTGGCGGTGCTGGCCGTCGTCGTTCGGTTGTCGCGGCGCGCGCTACGGCGGCCGCGGAAGGCGGGCGTGTTTCATTCCATGATCTCCGCCAGCCAGCTGGGGAGCTCGATGTCCTTTAGGACCGGCGAGCGCGGCAGCTTCTTGCGCGGGGCATCTTTCGGCGGCGGCGGGGGCTCGGGGTCCAGCACCCAGGGCGCAAGTTTGCGGCGGGCCGGTGAGGTCGGTGAGGTGCCCAAAACAGCCTCACCCGCATCCTCACACCTGTAACCCTCTGATTTTATTGGCTCAGGTGAGGAATGTGAGGAATGTGAGGTATTTTCCGGCCCTTCCTTCACGTGCATGCGCGCGTGCACACGTGTGTGAGTATTGGGATTTACCTCACATTCCTCACACGAGGCTTTTTTATCTATTTCAGACAGAGACTTAGATGTGTGAGGTGCGACATTCTGTACCTCACACCCCTCCTCACATACCTCACACACGCCAGGGTTGTGGTGTGAGGAATGTGAGGTATCATCCGTGGCAAAATTGTGTCTATGACCCCCTTCCGGCCCGAGTATCAGAATCCAGCGCTGCGAGCGCCGGAGCATTCGGGAGAGTTTCATCTGCACTTTGCCGCTCTCGAGGTCGAAAATCCGATCGCGCATGCGGCTCATGCCGCGGCCGAGTTCTGCCGCATCGATGGGTTTGCCGGCGCGTCCGACGGGCACGCGGGGGTCGCAGGCATTGGCGATGTCAACAAGATCCCCCGCTGCCACCTCCGCCGTGCCGAAGCGATCCCACCATGCGCTAATGAACGCGCTCCACGCCGCGCCTTCGGCATCGGACGCCGCCATCATCTCCTCCAGGTTCCCGAGGAAACCGGGAATGCCGGCGGTCTCCAAAATGCCCCCGATGACGCCGCCCCAGTTCTCGTACGAGCCAATGGTCTTATGACCGCGCGGACGGCCGGCGGCGATCCAGGCTTGGCAGAGCGTCAGACAGGCGGCGACAAGCCGAGCGCGATTGGCGCGCACCCAGGTCATGAGATCGGGGTGCCGGAACTCCGCACGCTGCCACGGTCGCTCGACGTGGGCATCGAGCCGGATACGCACGAGGCGGCGGGCCATTTCGTTGGAGAATTCCGGATTGTTGCCGGTGGCAATCCACACGCAGCGAATGGGCAAGCGCGCCATTTCCGAGGCGCCGAGAATGCGGTCCTCCCAGTACGGAGCCGTGAGAGCCGCAGCGACGGCGGCGCTGTCGAGCTTGTTGCGCAGGTTGTCGATCAGAAGAATAGATGGGACCTGGCGCAGCTTGGCCGTCACGCGCTTGCGCCATTCCTCATCGTCACGACCTTCCGTCATCACGCTGGCGCCGGTGCCGGTGAGAATGGTGGCGATGGAATCGACCATCAGCGTCGCGCCGGTGCCGGGTGTCGGTTTTTCAATCAGATGCAGCGGCGTGGAGCCGTCGATCATAGCGCGCACGAAGCCCAACAGTAGTAACGCGACGCAGTGGGCCATCTCGGCGGCAGAGACGAAGGGAAAATCGCCGAGGAAATCTTCGCAGATGAGCGCGCGGGCCGCGGCGATTTGATCGGGGCAGGGGCGCTCGGGGATGTCAGCCAGCGTAAAGCCAGGCGTCGGCTGGTAGAGCAACCGAGCGTCGGGATGATAGCCGGGCGACGTGAGCAGTTGGCCGTTGCGGCCGAAGACCGGCGTGTTGACGATGCCCATCAGCACGGGCAGGCCGGGGTCCGGCGTGGCGAGAATGGATTTGACGACAGAAACGGGCGGCGGTGCGGGAACCAATTCGCCTTTGGCGTTCTCGCGCACCCATTTGGCCAGCCGCGCCAGCATGTGACGCAGACGGTCTTCGTTTAAGGTGGCCGCAACGGGACGGCCTTCATCGTCGGGCACGACCCAGGTGGGAATGCCGGCATAACGGAACAGCCACGGCGTGCGATTGGAAGCGAGCAGCAGCGACCATGTTTTTTCGACAGCGCGCGCCAGATCACCTTCATCGGCGCGCAGGACGGTCGTGTCCTTTCCCTCGCGCAAAAAGTTCATCGGCCGGTGCTGTCCGATCTCTGGCGCGGCGTCCTCCGTCTTCGGCAGCGCCGCGGTGATTGCCGCGGCTACGGCGTCGGGGCCCGCGGCGCGTAACAGATCGTTGAAATCCTGCCCGGGTTGTGGTGGCAGTGCGATGACCACCTCGCGGCCTTCGCTGCGCAGCCGCCGCGCAGCAGTTTCGGCGGCCCGCAGGCCCGCGCCGGACGCATCGTGGTCGGCAAGAATCATGACGCGCTTGGCATCTGGCGGCAGTTGCACCTGCTCCAGCCCCGAGGTTGAGAGCGTCGCCCAGACGGCGAAGCCTGGGCAGGCCGTCATCACCGCCAAGCCGGTTTCAATGCCTTCGCAAAGACCGAGCGCACCGTGGCCATTAAAGGCCGCGAGCCGCACAGCGCCGCCCGCCATCTTGCCCAGCATCATGCGGGGCTTGGCGACCGGGGCTTTGGCGATGGAACCATCTGGGTTTTCGCCGAGATAGGTGCGGTGCAGGCCGATCACGTCGCCCGCGCTATCGCGCACCAGACCCAGCATCGCGGGAAAACCTGATTTCGTCTCCCAGTGGGTCAGGTCGGAATGAAACTGTAAATCCGCTCCCGTGGGCAGAACCACACCGCGGCCTGCAAGGTAACGGTCGGCCGCCGTGCCGGCGATGGGAGCAGCGCCCGACAGAATATGTGCGATCTCGGACGCGGCGTCGCGCTTGGATGGCGGCGGAACAGCCGATGCTGCTGGCGCCCGCCGCTGCGGCGCGCCTTGCACGACGCCCGCGATCTCGGCTGCCGCCCGGATGAGCGCCGCACCATCGAGGTCTGTCGCCTGCTGGATGGCGCTGATCGGTCCTCCGCCCTGCTCGCCATCGAACTCATGCCAGTCGCCGGCATGGGGGCCCTTGAGGCTGATGACGCATGAGCCGTTTTTGCGGGGCGCATCACCGCGGATGTTGGCCAGACGCCACTCGTCCCCATGGCGGCGGCCGTTGGGAAAAAGACGCGGCACCCAAATTTCCGCGGTCTCGCGCAATCGCCGCACGATCAGATCGATGTCATAGTGCGCCGGCCGCTGTAGGCGCGCTGGCTCGACGTCGTTGAAGTCGATGACGGTGATCTTCGTTGCTTCATGCGTCATGACAGGATCACCAGACCTTTCTCAGCGCGCGTAATGGCGGTGTAGAGCCAGCGGTTGCGGTCCTCGTGCGTACGTCCGAAGCCCTCGTCGAAGACGACGACGTTGTCCCATTGGCTGCCCTGCGACTTGTGGCAGGTGATGGCGTAGCCCCAGCTGGTCTCGATGAGCCCGCGCCGCACCTGCCAGTCGCGCCGGGCGCGTTCCGGATCGAAGGCGACATGGTCGGCATATTCCCCGCGCCAGAAGCGCTGCCGCCCGGCAATGTGCGTGCCGTCCTCGGTCGTGATCATCGCGCTAAACGCTGAGGTCTCGCTCGGCTCGGGCTGCACGTCCGTCAGCGACAGGAACATGCCGTTGATGAGACCCAGATCATGCCGGTTCTTGAGACAGATGATTTTCTCACCGGCCCCGACGGGATCATCGGCTAGGAAGCCGGCGGCGTGTTTCATCGCCGTGTTGAGCCGGCGCCGTGTCGCGTTGGTGCCGCAGATGACTTGGCCACCGCGCAACAGCTGCTCGGCCGCCACATCGATCCGGCGCATCTTCCAGACCTGCGCGTCGTGCGCGCCGAAGTCGATGGCGAGCCCCTGCCGCGCCATGGTGGCAAGCCGCAGAATGGCACTGTCGCCGGCCTGACGGTGGATCTCGTGCAGCATGACATCGGGTGCGGCGCGGGTGAACGCGCCTTCGCCCTGGATCGGCGGCAGCTGCCCCGGATCGCCCAGCACCAGAATGGGCTTGCCGAAGGCCAAGAGGTCCTGGGCCATCTCGTCGCCGACCATCGAGACTTCATCGAGCACAATCAGATCGCAGTCGCGCACGAGCGATCTGTCGTTCAGTACGAATCGCGGCTCGTGAATGTGAGCAAGCCGCAATTCCAGCTTGGCGATCTGCATCTGCGCGAAGGCGCGTTCGGCAGCACCCATGTGGCCGAGCCCGGCCTTCAGCTGCGCCAGTTCTGTCTCGGCGCGCTCGATCTCCTCAGCCGTGGCCTCGGAGACACGATAAATGAGGCTATGGATCGTGGAGGCCGGCGTCCCCTTGCGCGTCATGACCAGCGCGGCCTTGCCGGTGAAGGCCGCAAACTGCACGCCGCCCCACCCGCGGCCGTGACCAATGTCGAGCCCGAGGGCGTCGATGGCGTAACGGGTGATGGTGGTTTTTCCGCTGCCCGCATAACCAAACAGACGGAACACCTGCTGCAGGTGGCGGTGGTTCTGGTACCAATCGCTGATGTCGGCGATGGCGCGCGCTTGAGCGTCGGACGGCGTGAAGTTCAGCATCCCACGCCCTCCGTATCTATAATGCCGCGACCTCCACCCGCGTCCGTCGCCCAGCAGGTCGCATGGAACGGGCAGAAGCGGCAGACATGAAAATCCGGCTTGGCGGCAATGCGCGGCGGCAGGTCGTGGGCCTCGGCGGCGCGCAGAATCGCGACGGCCTTGTCGGACAGGCTTTGGGCGATGTGCGGAACGAACGGGACGCGCTCGTGGTAGAGTTCCTGCGTATCCTTGTTGAGGCAGGTCAAGAGCGCGACGTCGAATGCCATATAGGCCATGTAGAGTTGAAGTTGCGCGTAATAGACGGGTTTGGACAGCGCCACGCCGCGTTTCACGACGTCCGACCAGGAGCGGGCCTTCAGCGCCTTGTGCTCAAACAGCGCCGGCCAGGTGATGCCGATGTCGGGGCCGGCAACGATGACGCCGTCGATATGTCCCTTGATGCGCCCGCCGGCGGTCTCAAACCCAAACTGGCCGCCATCGCGGCGCTGGCTCAAAAGCTCGAACCCCGCGGCGCGCAGCCAGCGGATGGACAGCTCTTCAAACTGATGCCCTGCGGCAAAGATCCGAAGCGTCTGGCCCGAGAACGCTTTGTCTGGATCGGGCGGGGTTTGGGTGTATTCGTAGACGAGCCGCCGGCTGCATTCCTCGCCGATGCGGCTGGCGCCCAGATACGTACGCCGCGGAGAAGCTTCGTTCTGGGCGATCAGCGCCTCATCAATGAGCGCATTGAGCCGGACGGTCAACGGCGGAGCCGAACGACCGTAGATGAAGCCCGAGTCGTGATTGAGATCGATCATCATCCAGCCCCTCAAAACGGAATCTGGCCAGCGTCCGACTGGCGCTGCATGGAGTCCTGGAAACCGTCGATGCAGGCCTCGATGATGCGATCGATGTCTTGCGCGGTTCGGTTCTCAAACGGCGCCAGTAGGCCGAGTTCCCTCAGCACCTCCGCGAGAAAGTGGCGCGCATCCGCGATGGCGCGTTGTTCCATGTCGGTCTTATCGATCATGCCGGTGGTCTCCTTGGCCCGCGCGGCGCCCCCATTGAGGCAGCGCATCGAGCAGAAGCGGTGGAAGGGATAGAGGTCGTGACGGGCCGACAGGCAGAAGCCAAAGCCACGGGCCTGTCGGCCGCAGAGTGCGCAGGGCACGATGCGGGCTAGAACGGATCGGTCTGGATAGGAGTGCGGTCCCGGCTCCGCTGCGAGGAGAGGACGATGAAGCGGGAGATCGCATTGATCGCCATCGCTTCGAGATCGCGCAGGCTGAGCGCGCGGATGGGACCATCGAGCCCGCCTCTTGCCTCCAGCCATGCGCCGATCTCCTTCGCCGCCTCCCGCGTCAGGTAGGCCTGCCACTCATTGTCCGTCATGCTGGCGCCCCCTCAGCCGTTGAGCCACGCGGGACCGGGCTTGGCGGCAGCTGCGGGCTGTGGCGCCGGAGAGGGTGTCAGAGCAGGCTGTTGCGTGGCATCAGCACGTGCGGTCTGGTTCCAAGCCGGCGGCGTAGGCGCAGTTGGCGTTGCGTTCGCCCATGCCGGCTTAGCCGTCTCTGTTTTTGCAGCAGGGCGCGGCTTTGCGTCTGGGGCTGCCGCAACTGCCTCGCCGTTCATCACCTTCTGCCATTCCGGCGCCGTGGGGACCACGACATGCGCGAGCCTGTTTTGATCGCGGTAGGCACTGGAGCGGGCGGGCTCGACGGCGATCTTGGCAACGAAACTAATTCCATCGAGATCGGACAACCCGCGCAACAGGCGCTTGGCTTTGGCCTCCTCGCTCATATCATCGGGCTTGAGACCAAGCGCGCTATCGATCATGGCCCGAAAGGCGGCCTTGGAGATCTTCCAGCCGATCGATTGACCCTGGTCATCCACCTTGCCGCCGCTGATGGTGAACGACTGCCAGAACTTGCGCCGCGCATAGGCGCCCTCCAGGACCGTGAACTCGGCGTCCAGCGAAAGGACATCGCTGCCGGGCTGGTTCGACGCTTTGAGGAGTTGCCGGTCCGCCTCGCCGGCGCCGTCGACTCCCCCTTTACGGATGTGCATCGCGACTTTGGCGAAGGTGCCGTCGGGAATAAGCTCGCCGCTCATCTGCGGCTGGGCATCGTTCAGATCGTAGGTCATGGTTTTACCCTTTCTTGTGAGCGTGGATCTTGGTGAGAAGGGCCAGGAGATCGGCCGGCTCGGTGACATCGAGCTTTCCCGAGCGATCCTTGGCCGGCAGGCCGTAGGGATTGGCGGTCTGGCAGACGAGACGGCGGGTGCGGCCCTTGATCGGGTCATGTCGCCAGCCATCGCCCTCGGGCTCGAAGAGGCTCAAGGTCGCGACCTGGTCGACGATGCCGCTCAGTTCGCGCGCGACCTTTCCGCCCTCGAGCTGCGGCTGCCAGATGCTGCGGTTGAACTCATCCGTCACGCACTCGAGAATCGCGACGTAGATTGTCGTCTTGCCGTCGGCATGCTGGAGGTGCTTGAGAAGCGTGATGACTTCCCGCGCCAACAACCCATAGGCGCCACGCACGTCGGGTTTTCCCGTGCGTTCGGAAATCGCTTCGGGCTGCTGCTTCGCCCACGCCATCGCCTGACGCGTGAGGTCGGTCAGCGAGTCGACGAAGATGTAACGCTTGCTGGCAACAAGCGCCGCCAGCTCTGGATAGGTGGTCGTCACATGCGCGTAATGACCTTGCGAATAGTAGCCCTGCGGATCGGCGGCCGGGTTCACGCCGCCAATGAGGCAGGCGATATCGCGCGCATCCTCAAAGTTGCGGATCGGGATGCTGTCGCCATCCCACTCCTGCACCGACATGAGGCCCGCCTCGAAGTCGAGGCACAACGTCTCCCGACCCGGAAGCGCTTTCATGAGGCAGGTCTTGCCGCTGCCGCTCGGCCCCAGAATCGCCAGGGTGGTTTTGGCCATGGCCGCGGAGCGGCGCATGTCGGCGGTGATGATGCGCAGGCTCATGCGCCCCTCCCATCCGCGAGGAGAAGCGCGTAGGTGGGTTTGCCCGTCTCGACCGTGCGCGCGGGCGCAAAAAGCTCCGTCAGTCGCGCCGGCCACGCCTCATACGCGCGCTCCGAGACGTCGTATTTGACCTTGACGTAGCCGGCTGGGTCTTCGCCCCAGGACGACCCGATCAGATCGACCAGCTCCTTCAAGCGCTGCTGGTTCCATTTGACCCGCTTGGGCAGATCACACACCACGACAACGCCGTTGTCGTCCAAGCGCACGGTGCCGGTGTCTTTGTCCTGTTCCGCACGCGCCTGGCGGGCGCGCGCCCGGTAGCGCACATCCAGCGCGGCCTCGAGGCATGCGAGCGTGAGTTTGGATTGGCGCAGCGCCTCTTCGGCCGCTTGCTGAAGGCGCGCCAGTTCAGCCGCCGGAAGAGCCGCGATCTTTTCGACGGGCATGCCGGACAGCGCGTCGATCGTGATCAGATGGGAGCTTATCATGTGCGCCTCCAGGCGTTGGCGTTTCTGAAAAATCGAGAGCGGGGCATTACGATCGTCTCCGTGGCGGTTGGGGGATGTTGGGGGGAAACGTGATGATCTCGTCGAACTCACGCGGGATGGGTGCTGTCCAGATCGACGCGAGCGGGACCGAGGTTCGGCGGGGCTTGGGACGCGCGATGGCCCAGTAGCCGAAGGCACCTTCGCCATGCCGCCGTTGCACCAGAAAGATGAGGCCATGGGACTCGGCCCACAGCGCGCGGCGGGCGACTTGCTTCAGTTGCTGGCGCAGATCCGGCGACGCGAGGCCCATCTCGGGATCGAGATCCCGGGCGAGAAACCCACGGTGGTATTCGAGGCGGTCGCCCGGAGGGGCGGCGCCAATCCAGGCGCACAAATCTGCTTCCGAAACGAAGCTTGGCGCAGAGGCAAAGAGGGGTGACACGAGGTTCATAAATGTCTCCTACTGGCGGGATCGGAAAACCGTCTCACGCTGGCGAAAGCCCACGGGCCATCAGGGTGAGGCGGACAGAACGCAGGCGGCGAAACACAACCGCTCGGCTGCCGAACCCGCGCGCGCTCAGGCCGTCGATCGTGGACGTCAAGAGGGCAGCGCTCAGCGCCCGCTCCTCGGGTGACAGCCAAGCGAGGCCCTGCTCGAGATCGAGGGTGCGGTCAGACGCGGTCGGCCAGTCCGTGCTTTGAGGGAGCAGCGCCCCCAGCCCCTGATCGGTTGACATGCGCGCCATCAAACCGGCCTCATCTGAGGCCGCGTGTTGATCGAGAGACAGAGGGCACGCGCCCCACAGGCGCCGTTCGCGACAGACCGCATTCGCGATTTCAGTGGCGCGATTGCGCGCGAGGCGACCGGCAAAGGCGCCAAGGCTGCCGCGTGCGGGATCAAAAGCCGGCAGCCGGGCGATGAGATCGGTCAGAAGATCCTGTCGAATGTCTTCGATCTCATGCGCCGGACGGCGCAAAGCGCGGACCAACGCGCGCGCCCGCACATCGGCTTCGTGGATCAGAACGGATAGATCGGTGGGTGAGAGGCTGACGGCCATGATGGAGGGTCCTGGTCAAGCGCTGCGACTGACCAGACCCTGCCGGAGGGCGCGTCCCATTGGATGGGAATTGGATGGGATTTCGATGGGAAGGGCGTGAGGGCTGCGGCGCCCCTTACGGGAGCAACTGCACCTGATGCAACTCAAGCGTCAGCCGGTAACGACCCGGCAGCCGAGCGCCCTCTATCAGGTTTCCGCTGCCCTTGACGGAGCGGTTGAGGACTGTTTTGAGATCACGGACCACATCGGCCGCAGTCCGTTGACTGAGTGCCGCTTCGATGTCGTGTCCGCTCACCCACGTCGGCTCCTTCAGACGGGCCTCCACGAGCATTTTCAAAACGGTCAAAGACTGAGGCGGAAGCGCAATCTCAATGCCATCAAGAGCGGCCATGCGTCGGGCCGCGTGCACGACGAGGCGGACGCCCGCCATCGGCGGCGCCAGCTGTCTCGTGTCGAGCTTAAAGGTTGGCAACGCGGCGGCAGCAGGCACCAGCCAGAAGCCAGCCTGGACAAACGATGCCCCCGCATCCCCCAGCGGATGCGGATGCAGGAGCGTGATCGGCCGGCCGCGTGATGCGTCCCGCAGCGCCGTCACAATCCAGCGCTCGGCAAGCGCCGCCCGTGTGATGGCCAGAAAGACCGCGCGCCCCACCGCTGTGTCGCCAAGACACCAGAGCCCTGGCAGCATCAGCGAGGGCGGCGATCTGAACCCCGAGCTGCGCGCGATCTCGCCGATCAGAGCCGGCACTCTGATGTCGAAATAGCAGAGCTCCTCGGCCGTGAGGACAGTGTCGGCCCGATGATTGACGGGGCAGATGGCGCGCCACACGTCACCAACGGCTTGCACCGGACGGACGTCGGCCCCGCAGCAGCAGGACGGACAGACTTCCCATTCTTCCGCGACACCGGATTCGACGAGAACGCCCGCATTGACAAGCCGGTCAACCTCACGGCGCTCATAGCGCGCGGCGTCCCGCCCCCATAGATATGCCGGTTCGCCGCCCTCACTCAGCCGCAACAGAAGCTGAGGCAGCGTTTCGGTCATGCAGCAATCCATTCTTGCGCAGCAGCGTCATGATCCGCGCTTCGTACGCCTGGCGTTTGAAAATGGCAGCCCGCGGAGGCTTGATCTTCACCGGAACAACCCGGTCGCGCGCGCCCTCGGTTCGAAAATGCACCTTGATTCCGATATGGCTGATCTTCCACATGAGGCCTAGCCGTTCACCGAGGAGATGCGGCCCCAGACGAGCCAGAGATCGATCCGCCTTGTCACGCAGGATGAGGGAATACGCGACCTTCTGCTTGCCCGTCGACGGATCCACCTGCACTGCATCGACGCCAATCTCCGTGATGCGAACTCGCGCGATCGTCGGGTCGTACCGGTGCTCAAAGACAAAGTCGAAACCGGCCCGTTCGATGGACTCTAGCGTATAAAGGTTCTGCGCATCTTCGGCGGCGAAGAACTCAGGCTTCTTCAGAAAATGTGTCGCGAAAAGATCCGCCATGTCCACGCGCCGGGACTGCGATACGCCGCCGACCTTCAAAAGTCCCCGTGAGGCGTCGTAGGCTAGAACAGCCTGCTCCAGCATTCGGAAACTCGGGATTTCTTCGCGATGGTCTTTCGTGAGAACGGGGTGCGTTGAGTAATACGCGCCGTAGGTCACGATCAGAACCACTTCATCGCCATCCTCGTAGGTGCCGACCCGGCAATAGTTGCCCCGCAGATCCGCAGCAAAGAGAGCGCCGGCAGCTTGTTCAAACGCGGGCATGCTGGTCTCATCCACAACAGCCTCGACGCCCTCCGCTTCGCCGACAAACTCTGAGAGACTGGTTCGCGACCGATAGGTCGCCATGTCGGATGCTGCGTTGAAAACGTCAGGGTGATCCAGAAACATGCGCAGCGCCACGTGCTTGGGATCTTCATCGCGCTCCTCTGCTCCGGAACAGGTGACAACCCGAACCTGGGATCGTCCCGCTTCCTGCAGCAGAATCTCAAGCCCCTCCGCGGTCCCGAGTTCGGCAATCCGGTGAAGATCGGACACCAGTGCGTCGGGGCAGACCTCGTCCGACCGTGCCAAAAAGGCGAGAAGATCGGTGTGCAACCTTGTACTGTCGGGATCTCCAAACAATGTCGCCGAACTGATGTCGGTGAGCGCCAAGCCATGGCGCTCAAAGACCCGCGTCAGCAGTCCAAGATCGACGGTCCGAATAAACCGGGCATTCACAAACCTTTTCAGATCAGAAGCCATTTTTCGCTCTGCTGCCCCAAAATTTGTTCCGCTTTTGTTCTAACAGATTCGAGCCGGCGGAACACCTCAGAACTGAGACAGTGAGACGGTTTTCCACCGGCATCAGTAGAGACTCTGGAGAAACCTTTGCGGAGGTGCCCACCGTCCATGATTGCCCCGAACACCCTTTCTCCCGATCGAATGACGCCCCAGGAACGCATCGCGGAAGTGGCCGAGATTCTGGCCGCCGGCCTCATGCGTCTGTCGGCGGCCAAGTCCAGCTCTTTATCTGCCGACTGCGCAGAGAGTTTCGTCGACTTCATTCCCGACCAGAGCCGTCATGCAAACCGCAACACGGGAGGCAGGACACGATGACCGACACCGTTCTGGCGCAGATCGCGGCGCTGAAAGAAAAACCCATTCATGCGCTGAAGCAGCATTGGCGCGATCTCTTCGAGACCGAGCCGCCACCTTACAACCGGCGCTTCCTCGAGCATCGGCTTGCCTACCGCATTCAGGAACTGGCTTACGGCGGACTGAAGCCAGAGACGCTCCGCACGTTGCGCGCCCTCGGGGAAACCCTGGACGGCGGTGATCCCGTCAAACGCAAACAGCCAGCCAGCACCCGGCCGGTCGCCGGCGCCCGGCTCATTCGGGAATACCAGGGCGTGGAACACTGCGTGACGGTGCGCGACCATGACTTCGAGTACCAGGGCCGACCCTACAAATCGCTGTCGGCCATAGCGCGGGCGATCACCGGCACGCAGTGGAATGGCCGCGCCTTCTTTGGGTTGCCGAGCGGGCGGGGCAACCCATGACCAAGCCCGTCGCGCGCAAGCTGCGCTGCGCCATCTACACGCGCAAGTCGAGCGAGGAAGGACTCGATATGGAGTACAATTCGCTCGACGCCCAGCGCGACGCCTGCGCTGCGTATATCGCCAGCCAGCGGTCGGAAGGATGGGTCGGGTTGGCGGCGTCCTATGACGACGGCGGCTTTTCCGGCGGCACCCTGGAGCGCCCCGCGTTGCAGCGGCTGCTCTCCGACATCGCGGCGCGGCGCGTCGACGTGATCGTCGTCTACAAGATCGACCGCTTGTCCCGCTCCCTGATGGACTTTGCCAAACTCGTCGAGGTCTTCGACCGGCATCAGGTGACGTTCGTGTCGGTGACGCAAGCGTTCAATACCACGACGAGCATGGGGCGGTTGACGCTCAACATCCTGTTATCCTTTGCCCAGTTCGAGCGCGAGGTCATCGGCGAGCGCATTCGGGATAAAATCGCCGCCTCGCGCAAGCGCGGCATGTGGATGGGCGGACCTGTGCCTCTGGGTTACAACGTCAAGGACCGGAAGCTGATCGTCAACGAGGACGAGGCCGCCACGGTCCGCCGGATCTTTGAACGGTTCCTCAAGATCGGGTCCGCGACCGAACTCGTCCGCACGCTCCGAACTGAGGGCGTCTGCGGAAAACAGGGCAGACTTGTCGATAAGGGCTCCCTGTACAAGCTCCTCCACAATCGCGTCTATGTCGGCGAGGCCGTGCACAAGGGCGTGGCCTATGCCGGTGAACATCGCGCCATCATCGACCGCGTCCTCTGGGACCGCGTGCACACGGTTCTCGGCCAAAATGCCCGGCGGCGGGCGGCCAATACCCGCGCACAGACCCCAGCGCTGCTGAAAGGCCTGATCTTCGGACCAACGGGGCGGGCCATGACGCCGTCGCACACGCGCAAAGGCGGCAAGCTCTACCGCTATTACGTCTCCACAGACGTGCTGAAACGGGATCCCTCCGCTTGCCCCGTGCGCCGCATCCCGGCGGCGGAGATCGAAAGCGCTGTCGTCGAGCAGCTGCGCGCCGTTCTACGCTCTCCGGAAATCATCGTTGCCACATGGCGGGCAGCGCGGTCGTCTATGGCCGGCATTGCAGAAGCCGACGTACGGGACGCCCTGCACCGGCTGGATCCTCTTTGGGACGAGTTGTTTCCGGCGGAGCAGGCGCGGGTGGTGCAGTTGCTCGTCGACAGAGTTGTCGTTGGCGTCGACGGCGCCGACATTCGGTTGCGCACCGAGGGGCTCACGACACTGGTTGCGGACCTGCAGGCCGTGCGGCCGCAGACGCGAAAGGCGGCGTGATGGATCACCAAGACCAGCGCATCCTGACCGTGCGCGTGCCCCTCACGATCCGGCGCCGCGGCGGCCGGAAGCTGGTGCTGGCGCCCGACGGCACACAAGCTGCCGTCGCGCCGGTGACCCGGCACATCGACAATGCTATGGTCAAGGCGCTGGCACGGGCGTTTCGGTGGCGGCACCTTCTGGAATCGGGGACGTACGGCACGATTGATGAGATTGCCAAGGCAGAGAAGATCAATCCGTCCTATGTAAGCCGCGTCTTGCGCATGACCCTGCTGGCGCCGGAGATTGTCGAGGCTATTCTGGAGGGACGGCAGGCGGAGACCATCACGCTCGCGCGATTGATGAAGGGTGTGCCGGTGGTTTGGAAGGAGCAGGCGCGATAGCAGGGTCACGGTATTCCAGGATATTAGTGTGGCTCGTCTCTGCGACGCAACACTCAGATATATAAGGAGACCCAACCCTTTATGCCGAAATAAAACCCATGCTTTCAAACAGGTATGGAAGGCTGCAGGGGTCTTCCGTTAAGCTTCGTGCCAGCAATGACTACTGCGGGGAAAGCAGTGACAGAACAATTGCTGGCGCATACGTCAAGCACTGGTCGGGTCGAAACTCTAGACGAGCATTCCAGGCGCGTTGCAGCTACGGCCTGCCGTCTCGCTAAAAAGTTCGACGCAGATGACCTTGGCTACACTGCAGGCCTTCTGCACGACCTGGGCAAAATGAAGCCGGGCTTTCAGGCAAAGCTGCGGGGCGAAGTCAACTCTATCTCGCACTCTGGTGAAGGCGCGCGCTTTGTGGTGGAGCACTATCTGGAACGTCCAATTCCGGCGGCGATAGCACGCCTGATTGCATTCGCGATTGCAGGACACCACGCAGGCCTCGCCAATGGAATTTCGCCTTGTAACGGCAGGACTCCCCTTCAAAATCGGATTTCATCAGCCGAGAGCGTGCAACCCTGGTTTCCACTCCAAGAACTCCCGAAGCTCGATAGATTGCCTCACTCTCTGGCTGTAGCTAAACAAAACCCATTCGCCTGGGCGTTCTTCACCCGCATGCTATTTTCTGCCGTCGTTGATGCCGACTTCCTAGAGACCGAAAGATGGATGGCGGAGGCGGAGGGGCGTTCACTCAGTAGGGGTTGGAAGGGCGAACTCATCGAACTAAAAAACGCCCTGGATGGGTATCTGAATACCCATTTCAGCACCGTTAGTGATGCCACAGAGATCGCTCGCCTGAGGGCCGAGGTTCTTGCCGATTGCCGGTCGGCAGCCGCTTCTGCGCCAGGTTTTTTTTCACTCACTGTTCCAACAGGAGGTGGGAAGACACTGTCTTCCCTGGCATTTGCTCTGGACCACGCTATCAGCACGGGGCTCGATCGTGTAATCTACGTCATACCATTCACGTCCATCGTCGAGCAGACGGCGGATG
Source organism: Hyphomicrobium sp. 12-62-95 (assembly GCA_002279935.1). Lineage (GTDB taxonomy): Bacteria > Pseudomonadota > Alphaproteobacteria > Rhizobiales > Hyphomicrobiaceae > JAGVSR01. The sequence continues at coordinate 15,326 of NCCZ01000012.1, forward strand.
TGTTCCGCCAAGCCCTTGGCGACGACAATGCAATCCTCGAACACCACAGTGCATTCGATGCTGAAAAGCTCGAACGGGTATCAGCCAAGGACGCCGACTTCGGACTCCAAAAACTGCGGCTGGCCGCTCACAACTGGGATCGGCCGATTGTTGTCACGACGGCCGTACAGTTCTTCGAAAGTCTCTTTGCGGCCAGACCAGGTCGCTGCCGCAAGCTGCATAACATCGCCCGCTCGGTCGTCATTTTAGATGAGGCGCAGACACTTCCATTAAAACTGCTGCGTCCGTGCCTGGCTGCTCTCAATGAGCTTGTTCGCGGATACTCGACGACCGTAGTTTTGTGTACCGCGACGCAGCCTGCCGTTACGAAATCACATCTCAAGGCGCCCGAGGCGCTTGATAAGGTAAGCGAGATCATATCGCCGACGCGGAACCTGTTTGGTCGTTTGAAGCGTGTCCGCGCGGAGGTTGGCGCTACTTTGTCAGACAAACAGCTGATCGGCGCACTGACTTCCGTTGATCAGGGGCTTGTGATCGTCAACAATCGTCGGCACGCACGTGAGCTTTTCGAGGACATGCGCAGGGCCAAGATCGAAGGGGCTCGGCACCTGACGACAGCAATGACCGCCGCACACCGCCAGAAAACGCTCGATGACATCCGCACAGACTTGAAGTTGAGCCGACCAGTACGCCTCATCTCTACATCACTCATCGAAGCCGGAGTCGATATCTCATTCAGGACTGTCTGGAGGGCCTGGGCTGGTCTCGATCAGATGGTGCAGGCGGCTGGCCGATGTAATCGCAACGGGGAGTTGGGAACTGACGGTGGCCTCTTGACTATTTTCGAGCCAGAGGCCGTGGAAGGCCGCAGGCCTCCGCGCGAGCTGGTTCAGAATGCGGAGGTAGCAAAACGTGTTTTACGCGATCAAACAGATCCCATGGCGCCCGAAGGGATCGAGGCTTATTTTCGCGAACTTCTGTGGATTCGAGACGATGGGGGCAAGTGGCTGCGACTCGATGATGCCAGAGTCGGCGAGCGCAATCTGCACGGCATCATCAAGGCAATTGACGAGACAAAGCATGGCCTGAACTTTCCATTCGCCGACATTGCGGACGCCTTTTGCATGATTGAGGAAGTGATGGTTCCTGTCATAATTCCAGCGACATCGCACTACGCCGGCGGCGCGCCCGCCTCCCTTATAGAGAAATTGAAGTTTGTTCCCTATCCGGGCGGCGTTGCGCGCGAACTGCAGCGATTTGTGGTCCAGATTCCACGCACCATCCGTGGATCACTTCTTGTCGATGGGGCAGCGCAAATCGTTCGAGAAAAGGACTTTGGCGACCAGTTCGTCATTCTAACCAACCTGAGCCTCTACGACCCCCAGTCCGGATTGCGTTGGGAAGATCCGACCTTCCGTAAAGTCGAAGCCTTGATCATATGAGTTCATATTGACCACAATCATTAGAAATGAGACGATGCAAACTTGGAAACGTTGGCCTGCCGGCATGGCAATAAGTCACTGATCCAAATCGAATTCATATGCCCACAGCCGCATTAACACGCGTCGAACCAAGGAGAGGATTTGTGACCGGTGTCAGGTTGCGCGTCTGGGGCGATTTCGCCTGCTTTACCCGGCCGGAAATGAAGGTTGAGCGTGTCTCGTATGACGTGATAACGCCCTCGGCCGCGCGTGGCATCCTAGAGGCTATCCATTGGAAGCCAGCCATTGTCTGGGCGATTGATCGCATTCATATTTTAAAACCTATCCGTTTTCAGACCTTCCGCCGCAACGAGGTTGGCTCGAAGATCCCGACTGGCAGCGTTCGCACCGCCATGAACCGCGAGACACTTGAGGGGCTAGGCCTTGCCGTGAACGACGATCGCCAGCAGCGAGCGACGATCGCACTCACAAACGTAGACTACGTCATAGACGCGCACTTTGACTTGACGCCAAGGGCAGCCGAGGATGACACGCCTGCCAAGCATCTTGAAATGTTTAAGCGGCGGGCGGCCAAAGGGCAGTGTTTTCACCGTCCTTGCCTTGGCTGTCGAGAGTTCGCTGCCGATTTCGAACTGGTCGAGGGCGCATTGCCGCCATCCTCCCTGCCGGACGCCGAGGCGTCACGCGACCTTGGATGGATGCTGTACGACATTGATTTCAAGAGCAATGAGAAGCGGCCGACATTCTTCCGGGCACATCTGGATAGTGGCGTGCTTGACGTGGCCAAAGCACGAGCACAGGGTCTCGTGCGATGACCATCCTTCAATCACTCGTTGCGCTTTATGAACGCTTGGAAAGGCGCGGTGAGACTATTCCGAGACAAGGCTATGCGCCGGTTCGCATTGGTTTCGTACTGGAACTGAATAGCAATGGCGAGCCTCTGAGCCTGATCGATATTCGGGACCACACGCAACGCAAGCCCCTGGCACCGAAGCTTTTGATGCCCGCTGTATCAAGGACCTCGGGCATTAAACCAGCATTTTTGTGGGACAAGACCTCCTACGTCTTCGGTGTCACCGGACTTGAAGGTGGTGACGGTCGGTTGCTCGTTCCAGGACAGGGGAAGCGTACGTTGGACGAGCATGATGCCTTTCGCAAGGAGCACTGCGAGGCCCTTGCTGGTCTGGACGACGAGGGATTGAGGGCGCTCTATCGATTCTTGAATTCATGGTCTCCAGATAAATGGCAGTCGTCCGGCTTCTCGAACGACGCACTCGATCAGAATATTGCTTTCCGTCTTAAGGGCGATTTCGGTCGTCTGGATGAGCGAGACGCCGCTAGAGATCTGATTGTTTCTCGAACCGCCGTGCGATCGACTTCAGCAACGTGCCTCATCACAGGGGAAGTCGGTCCAATTTCTTCCTTGCAACCTCAGCTCAAAGGCGTTGCAGGAGCCCAAAGCTCGGGAGCACCACTTGTATCCTTCAATGCCAGTGCCTTTGAGAGCTATGACTTAAAACAAGGCGCCAACGCCCCCGTATCCGAGGAAGCGGCTTTCAAATATGGCGCTGCCCTCAATTGGTTGCTGGACCGCGCCCATTCGCGTTCGTTCCGGCTCGGCGAAACGACGGTCGTCTTCTGGGCCGACCAGCGGCTGGATGCAGGAGATGGGGTCGAGGCCGATGCGGCCGAAGACGATCTCTGGGCGGCACTCGGTGGCGAGGCGCCCAAGGACGCTGACGCCGCCGGTGCAGCCGAGATTGGCGGGGCTATTCAGGACGTGAAGACTCTGCGTCGCGCGCCCAATCCGAAATTGCAGGCTGAAACTCGTGTCCATATCCTCGGCCTCTCCCCAAACGCCGGTCGAATAGCAGTCCGGTTTTGGCTGGTCGATTCCTTCGGTCACTTAAAAAAGAACCTGGATCGTCATAAACGCGACATGGAGATTAAACCACCTCCACGCAATCCGGATCAGAAGGCATTTGCTTTGTTGTACGAGGTCGCCGTGCAACGCAAGGCTGAGAACATCCCGCCGCGTGTTGGTGGTGAACTAGCCCGCGCCATTCTGTCGGGGGGGCGGTACCCCAGCACCCTTTTGAACTCGGTCGTCAGGCGCGTTCGGGTCGACCAGGACATCAACGCCAACCGCGCAGCGCTCTGCAAAGCCATCATCAATCGCGATAATGATCAGGAGGTCATTCCCGTGGCGCTCGATCCAACAAATATGAACGCAGCCTACCGTCTGGGTCGGCTCTTCGCCCTTATCGAGAGCGCTCAGAGGGCAGCTCTCCCTGGCATCAAGGCGACGGTCAAGGACCGGTTTTTCGGCTCAGCCTGTGCTACGCCCGCCCGGGTATTCCCGCTTCTGCACAAGAACGCGATGAACCACCTAGCCTCCATCCGCAAAGAGCGTAGTCCTGGTCTAGCTCACTGGATAGAAAAGGAAATCGGCAGCATCTGGTCAGGCCTCTCCGACGATCTACCAAAAGCGCTGCGCCTCGAAGACCAGGGCCGTTTCATAGCAGGTTACTACCATCAGAGATTTTCAAACTCGGACGGCGCATCCGAGGCACAAAGCGACCTTGCAAGCGAAATCCAAGGAGACGCATAACATGTCCGCCCTTACCAATCGCTATGATTTCGTCCTTTTCTTCGATGTCGCTAACGGTAATCCGAACGGTGACCCGGATGCTGGAAATCTGCCGCGCATGGATCCTGAGACCAGCCAAGGTCTGGTTTCTGACGTCTCGATCAAACGCAAGATTAGGAATTATGTCGCCGACGCGCGCGAAGGTAAGCCGGGTTATGCCATCTACATCACGGAGAATGCGGTTCTAAACGATCAGCATCGCAAAGCCTACGAAGCCATTCGGAGAGACGACAAGAAAGTGGCAACGGCCAAGATTCTCTCGCCTCAGAGTGACTCTGAGGCGGCAGAGCTGAGGGCTTGGATGTGCGCTAACTTCTTCGACATCCGCACATTTGGTGCGGTTATGAGCACAGGAGTCAACTGCGGTCAGGTACGCGGCCCCCTGCAGTTCACCTTCGGGCGCTCCGTAGAGCCCATCATGCCAATCGAAGTCTCGATTACGCGTATGGCTGCAACGAACGAGGCTGAAAAGAAAAAGCGAGGAGAAAGCGATGATGATGCCCGCAGCGACAACCGCACGATGGGTCGCAAGCACATTGTTCCCTACGGCCTCTACCGCGTCCATGGTTTCATCAACGCCAAGCTTGCCCAGAAAACCGGCTTTGACGAAAAGGATCTAGAACTACTGAAAGAGGCAATTGCGCGGATGTACGACCTTGATCGCTCCGCAGCCCGCGGAGAGATGTCCGCTCGTCGCTTGATCGCTTTCCGCCACGATAGCGATCTTGGCAATGCGCCGACCCACAAGCTCTTTGAACGCGTCAGCGTGATGCGCACGAATGATGGATCGAGCGTCTCTATCGGAGACAAGCGCTCTGACAACTGGCCGCCCGCCCGTGCATTTTCAGATTACGATATCAAACTTGATAGCGGCGGCTTGCCTGCAGGCGTCGCAATCGAGGAATGGATTTAGGACTTTCACGATGCAGGCCTCTGTCGCCGACCTCATCCCGCTCTCTGCGCTCCAGCACATGCTCTATTGCCCGCGCCAATGTGCCCTGATCCATATCGAACAGATGTGGTCGGAAAACCGATTCACGGCGGAGGGGCGAGTGTTGCATGCAGCTACCTCCGAGACTGGCAGCGAGACCAGGCGCGGCGTTCGGGTCGTCAAAGCCATGCCCCTCGTTTCGCGGCGCCTCGGCGTGTCTGGTATTGCCGATCTCGTGGAGATGCAAAAGGATGCCGAGGATTGCTGGCGCCCCTTTCCCGTCGAGTACAAACGGGGCAAGCCAAAAAGCCACCGTGCAGACGAGGTGCAGATCTGTGCCCAGGGCATGGCGCTCGAGGAGATGTTCGCAGTACAAATCCCGGAGGGAGCAATCTTCTACGGCGAGACCCGCCGCCGCATCATTGTACCTCTTGATGACTCCCTGCGGCAGCTGACCATGGAGACCGCCGCAGCCGCAGGCGCGCTTTTGACCGGCGGCGTCACCCCACCACCTAACTACGAGCCCCGCAAGTGCAACGGCTGCTCACTGCTGGACGCGTGCCAACCGCGGCGCCTCTCCCGCAATCAGACCGCGTCATCCTGGCTTGAGCGCCAGATCGCTCAGGGCTGAGCCGTGCGGCCCTATCTCAACACCCTTTACGTCACCAGCCAAGGGGCTTGGCTGAATAAAGACGGAGCGAACATCGTCATCACCGTCGACGAGGTGGAGCGCGGGCGCGTGCCGCTCCACACGCTAGGTGCTGTAATGGGCTTCGGACGGGTCTTGATAAGCCCGCCCCTTCTCGGAGCCTGTGCCGAGGCTGGCATTTCGGTCACCTACCTGACTGGAGAAGGCCGCTTTCTCGCCCGCGTTGAGGGACCTGTCTCCGGCAACGTTCTGCTCCGCCGCAACCAATACCGCTGGTCCGACGCGCCTGCCCGCCGGGACGGCATCGTCAAGTCGATTGTGGCAGGCAAGATCCTCAATCAGAAAACGGTCATTGCGCGCGCCATTCGAGACCACAGCGGCACCACGGAAGTAGCGGCGCTCTCCGCCCTAACTAGTGCGAGTGATCGGCTCGGACAAATCGTGCGCCGACTCGAAAAGCCGCTTGGAACAGAAGAGTTGCGAGGCGCCGAAGGCGAGGCTGGACGAGCGTATTTTGCCGTCTTCGATCATTTGATCCGCGGCGAGAAGCCGCTTTTTACCTTCAATGGACGAAGCCGCCGTCCGCCGCTAGACGCAGTCAATGCTGTCCTTTCATTTCTCTACACCCTTCTTACGTCCGACTGCCGCGCCGCACTCGAAGCGGTGGGTCTCGATCCGGCAGTTGGGTATCTTCACTCTGATCGGCCGGGACGCCCAAGCCTCGCGCTGGATTTAATGGAAGAATTCCGGCCCTTCTTTGCCGATCGGTTAGCTTTGTCTCTTATCAATCGTCGCCAGCTGTCGGCCAAGGATTTCCGCATACTCGACAATGGCGCGACGCTACTCACCGATGAGGGCCGCAAGGCTGTGCTTGTCGCTTATCAGGAACGCAAGCGTGACGAAATTCAGCATCTATTTCTTGGCGAAAAGCTGACCGTTGGCCTCTTATGGTTCGTGCAGGCTCAACTCTTGGCCCGCCACATCCGCGGCGATCTCGATGCCTATCCACCCTTCATATGGAAGTAAGCTTAGCTCATGATGGTCCTCATTACATACGATGTCGGCACCGCGACCGACGGTGGCAAGCGGCGACTGAGGAGGGTTGCGCGCGCTTGCCAGGATTACGGGCAAAGGGTTCAGTTCTCCGTGTTCGAATGCGAGGTCGACCCGGCCCAATGGGTAAAACTGCGCGATCGATTGTTGAAGGAAATCGAGCCTGAGCGCGATAGTCTGCGATTTTATCACCTTGGCGCCAACTGGAAGGGCAAGGTCGAACATCTGGGTGCGAAGCCCGCCCTTGATCTCGATGGGCCGCTCGTTTTTTAAGGGGGACGTGCGAACCCCAAGTGTCCTTTCGGAATCCAGAAGGTTCGCGGCTTGCGTAAGTCCATGGAATAACGGACGATATGGCTGTTCTGAGAGCGAGCATTTGCATAGCGCCTCCCCCTCGTTGGGAGGTTCGCGCAATCGATCGTATTTAGCGTTCTTTGACATCGTGTTAGATAAACAACGGTCGCCCGCTCACGCGCGGGCGCGGATTGAAACGATGCGCAGCCGGGCTGTGCACCGCAGGCATGAGTCGCCCGCTCACGCGCGGGCGCGGATTGAAACACGCGATAGCAATATGCGTCGGTGGCGGCGGTGGGTCGCCCGCTCACGCGCGGGCGCGGATTGAAACTGGTGCGACATCTACCTGACCGGCGTCGACCACGTCGCCCGCTCACGCGCGGGCGCGGATTGAAACCCTGGAACTGTTGCTGGGACGGTGACTACCAATGGTCGCCCGCTCACGCGCGGGCGCGGATTGAAACCACTCGAAAACCGATATGCGCCCCCACCATCACGAGTCGCCCGCTCACGCGCGGGCGCGGATTGAAACCAGGCTTCTAGCTCGTCGCGCGATAGGCACTTGAGGTCGCCCGCTCACGCGCGGGCGCGGATTGAAACAGTGTCGGTATCCGGTCAAGGTCAACCGCGCGCATGTCGCCCGCTCACGCGCGGGCGCGGATTGAAACACCCGTTGTGAGATCACCGCGAACCCGTGCCGCGTCGCCCGCTCACGCGCGGGCGCGGATTGAAACGTCCCAGCGCCGATGACGTGGCTCAACCAGGGCCGGTCGCCCGCTCACGCGCGGGCGCGGATTGAAACATCCCATCCCGGCTCAATGTGTAATGCGCTGAAAGGTCGCCCGCTCACGCGCGGGCGCGGATTGAAACTAGCGGAAGCTATCGAGGCCACGGGCGAAACCAAGTCGCCCGCTCACGCGCGGGCGCGGATTGAAACTCAGGAAAACTTCAGGACCGCTATCCTCTGCCCAGGTCGCCCGCTCACGCGCGGGCGCGGATTGAAACATCAGCGACGTCGAGGCCATGTGGCCGGTGATGAGTCGCCCGCTCACGCGCGGGCGCGGATTGAAACGGCGTCTTCCGCCCCTACGGGTACAGCCCACAAGTCGCCCGCTCACGCGCGGGCGCGGATTGAAACACGATGAAGCGTGCGTGGCAGATGTGGGGACCGTCGTCGCCCGCTCACGCGCGGGCGCGGATTGAAACCGGGTCGTGGATTGCAGCTTGCGCAGCGTCGTAGGTCGCCCGCTCACGCGCGGGCGCGGATTGAAACCTTGGCCGAGCCGCTATTGGCCACGCGCTGCGGCAGGTCGCCCGCTCACGCGCGGGCGCGGATTGAAACATATTATGTGCGGCTGGATGATCGCGCACCGAAGGGTCGCCCGCTCACGCGCGGGCGCGGATTGAAACATAGAATATGGGGCCCTTTGTCCGCCGATTCTGGTCGCCCGCTCACGCGCGGGCGCGGATTGAAACGTGCAGTCGTACTTAACCCGAACCGCAATGAGGACCGTCGCCCGCTCACGCGCGGGCGCGGATTGAAACATGTTAAGCTCCTTGTTACGCCTCGCGAGGGGCGAGGTCGCCCGCTCACGCGCGGGCGCGGATTGAAACCATTTCCGTGCGCTCATTGCGCCCTCCATTGATTGTCGCCCGCTCACGCGCGGGCGCGGATTGAAACTTGGCATGCGTGATGACGAATGACCCGTTGTTGACGTCGCCCGCTCACGCGCGGGCGCGGATTGAAACTGTCCCTTGCCGCCGGGATTTACCCGAAAACCAACGTCGCCCGCTCACGCGCGGGCGCGGATTGAAACGGCCCTTCTGGCCTTTCTTGCGGCTTGTCCCATTGGTCGCCCGCTCACGCGCGGGCGCGGATTGAAACAATCAAATCCCCATAAGGCCGCCAGGAAGCGCGACGTCGCCCGCTCACGCGCGGGCGCGGATTGAAACTAACGAACGCCTCCGACTGGATGGCGCAAGGCAGTCGCCCGCTCACGCGCGGGCGCGGATTGAAACGCTGCCGTCCGCTGGACCGACCTCGATCGTCCAGGTCGCCCGCTCACGCGCGGGCGCGGATTGAAACCGTTTTGAGGACAGCAAAAAGGCCCGGCAAAAACGTCGCCCGCTCACGCGCGGGCGCGGATTGAAACCTACGTCTTTCCCCGACCCGGCCGATACGCCGCTGGTCGCCCGCTCACGCGCGGGCGCGGATTGAAACGACCATAGCTTGACCGCCATCGCATCATTGACGGGTCGCCCGCTCACGCGCGGGCGCGGATTGAAACGGGTCAATCGGTGGCGTGGCGGCGTCCTTGGCCTGTCGCCCGCTCACGCGCGGGCGCGGATTGAAACCGAGACTACACAGAAATGTGGGAGTGGTTTTCATCGTCGCCCGCTCACGCGCGGGCGCGGATTGAAACGGTGCAGAGGGCACCCCAAAGGGGCCGGAGGGTATGTCGCCCGCTCACGCGCGGGCGCGGATTGAAACATGTTTGTAGAGCTTGGCGCGTCGTCCACAATCACGTCGCCCGCTCACGCGCGGGCGCGGATTGAAACAAACAATATGCATTCCGTGGAATAGATCCAATCGTCGCCCGCTCACGCGCGGGCGCGGATTGAAACACGGGCTCAACGTGTCCGATCTTGTCGCTCATGGCCGGTCGCCCGCTCACGCGCGGGCGCGGATTGAAACACCTGCCAGGATAAGCTAACAGCCTATCTGTTAGGTCGCCCGCTCACGCGCGGGCGCGGATTGAAACGATGTCGTCGGGGATGGGCGGCGGGACTGGGACCGTCGCCCGCTCACGCGCGGGCGCGGATTGAAACAACATACTGATCAGACTCTAAGTTTATGCTTTTGGTCGCCCGCTCACGCGCGGGCGCGGATTGAAACGTCTTTGACGCCGACAAGCCGACCCGCAACGTGGTCGCCCGCTCACGCGCGGGCGCGGATTGAAACATATTGGTCCGGCAGTTTCCGGGTTCATCCGCACGTTCGAAACGAGTGCACTCTCGTTCAACTCGGGCGGAGCCACGAAACGATTACGATATTGACTTTTAGGACCGTCAGAAAACTCCCTGTGAACTCATCTCCGAAAGAGCATTTGCTGCGACCGGGCACTGTAGTACTGCACGACCCGTTCGGGACTAGGTAAAAGAGGCCCAATGCCGATTGCAACAGTCAAGCAGCTCTGCAAGCCTAGCCCTCTCGTTAACTCCGACAGCCTCGTCGAACAGGTAGCACAGCTGGAAATCTTCGGTGAGTTGGCCAAGGCCGGCAATGAGTTCTTCAAGCGGAACCCCTTTACGGCTGACCGGCGCTGCGACATGACTGCCTCCTGCGCTCGTAAGCGTGCCGAGCTGACGGCACCGACGTGGAGAGCGCAAGCCAATGAGGGTGCCGCTCCATGATCTTTGCCTTTGAGCCTGGAAGTGAGCCGGACAAGAGGCGCATCGTCGCTCGCATTGCCGACGAAAGCGGGGTCGAAACCTACAATTGTAGCGTAGACGCCTGCTCCAATCCCGTCTGCCGGTGCCGCACGACAAACGTGTTGCTGACGCCGCGGACGCCGGGGCTACCAGAACGGAAAGTCGCCCTCGATCTCAACACCCGCGGCATCGACGAGCCCTTTGCCAAGCGGGCATCGGCCGAGGAAATAGCCTACAGCGAGAGATTGCTCGCGGGGATGGAGGAAGCGGATTTCGCTCTGCTCGACAGTATCCATTACACGATGAAAAACCAGATCTGCGAGGAGGCCGCGCCGAGCGAGATCAAGGCGCACTTTAACTTCGACGAAATCGAGCGCTCGTCGCTGACCCAGGCCTATAACGACATTCTGCCGTTTGGCAACAGGTTCGTGATTACTGTTGGGGACGCCGACTATGTCGTGCTGGACCAGTACTGCGTCAGGCCAGGCTGCAAGTGTACGGACACCTATCTCAATGTTTTTCCTGTCGAGGAACACGGCAAGCTCCCAGAGGCGACCGGGGTGATCAGCGTCGATTACGACGCTGTACGCTGGGAGGCCGGCGCCGGCGAGCCACTGGCCTGCGACGTGGCAGACCTCCGGCGTCAGATGGAAAGCGCCAGCCCTGGCCTCTACAAGCGTCTGCGGGCGCGGCACAAGAAGATGCGCGCCATCTATGCCCACTGCCGGCAACGCGAACTTGAGGCACGCCACGCGGTGCGGGATGCCGCCCCGGTCGGGCGCAACGATCTCTGTCCCTGTGGGTCTGGCAAAAAATACAAGAAGTGCTGCATGGGGAAGATGGCGCGCACGACCCTGCTCGACGGCGACAGAGAGTTGCCTCCTGCCATGGTCAACGCGATCAAAGCTCCACGGAGTCCGTGATGCGCCCGAAAAAGCCCTGCCGTGCCGGCTTCGACCAGGTACGCATCACGAGGGATGGTACCTCGGCGATCATTGAGCACGCCGATCCTACGATTTCGACCACAAGCCTCACCATTGGCGCCGAGATCGACCAGATGACGGACCACGATATTCTAGCTCTCTATAATGCCGTCATCGCCTCGCAGGAGCAGATCCTGCGGGAGTGGGACAACACGGTGACCGAAATCCCCGCCGGCAAGCCGCAGATCAAGCGCGACCGCGAGGGGACCTTACTGCCGCGCGGCAAGGTGCTGCGTTGCGTCATCGAGAGTGACGCCGGTGGCGAGACCGTCATCTGCATCGATGACAAAGAGCTTTCGATCAGCGAGTTTGGGCGCCTGCTTCGCATCTATGCCGGCTGGGGTATGCGAATCGCCTTCGTGCCAGAAGAACTGGTTCATGAGAACCCGAAGGTCGCCGTCCGCGAGCCCCGGCGTCGCGGCAGGCAGTCGTGCGAATAATTGCCCGGATTGCGCTCAATGACCGCGGTCAGCAGGAGCGGCCGACCGGTGATCGCCCAAGGTGCTTGTAGGTCTCGGCCGTCTGCGATCACGTTCGCTTTCGTAAGGGAGCCGTGGCCGGCTGGGATGCGGAACCAGACAGACGCAAGATGTTCCAGCTCCTCAGGAAATCGAAATCCGTACTAAAATCACGAAGTCAGGAGCTTTTGAGAGAGACGGCCGGAGAGAGCCCAAAAGGGTCGATTTGGTCAGCGCGGCAGTCAGCAGCTTTGGGCCCACGAGCCCGCAGTTATTGGGGTTTTGCAGGGCCTAGCGCTCCTGCAGAGAGTGGTTTGGAAAGGATGTATGGCGGAGAGGGAGGGATTCGAACCCCCGGTACGGTTGCCCGTACTTCGCATTTCGAGTGCGACGCGATCGACCACTCTGCCACCTCTCCGCAAGACGTGGCGCCCAGACATGACACCCAGACGGCGGAGCCCGCTTCTAAACGCTGCGCTGCCCGGGTGCAAGACCCCCACGAGGGCCTTTTTCCCCTAGCGCGGCGCACCTGGGCATTGGACGGCGCGGCGAAACGCATTCCGCCACAGCTGGGCCACCGTCGGGCTCCCTTCGGACATGTTTGCCGTGAAACATTCCAGCCGATCACCTGTCCGCCCGGCGCCGCACGATTGCTCCCGCGAAGAGCCCCGCAAACGGCGAAAACGCCGCCTCTGGATCATAGCACCGCGAAAAACAAACTGACGCTCGTCTCCGAAACCCTCCTCCCACACCCCCGTAAGTCCGATCACTGGTCCGGCCAGATGAAAACTGACGTCTGGCGCTCCGGTCAAACACAAACGTCAAAAACCAAACGACAGGAGGAAACACATGAACACCGCACTCAAGGCCACACTCGCCGCCGCAATGATCGCAACCGCCATGCCGGCCCTCGCGCCCGTCGCCTTCGCCAAGTCGACCGTCATGGTCGGCGGCCAGGAAATGTTTCCGACCAAGACGATCGTAGAGAACGCGGTCAACTCCGCCGATCACACGACGCTCGTCACGGCCGTCAAGACCGCCGGGCTCATCGACACGCTTTCAAGCAAAGGTCCCTTCACGGTCTTCGCACCCGTCAGCGCCGCCTTCGCCGAACTACCCTCCGGCACCGTCGAAACGCTTCTGAAGCCTGAGAGCAAGGATAAGCTGACCGGCATCCTCACCTACCATGTCGTCGCCGGATCGATCACGTCGAACGATCTGCGCAAGCGGATTAAAAACGGCAAAGGTAAAGCCATGCTCAAGACGGTCGCTGGCGGCACTTTGACGGCCACCATGAACGGGCCGAACAACATCGTCGTCACCGACGAGAGCGGCAACACGGCCAACATCACCATCTATGATGTCATGCAGTCGAACGGCGTCATCCATTCCATCGACCACGTTCTGTTGCCCAAGGGCTAACGCGCAATCGTCAGGTCTGCACGCAATAAAAAGTTCCCATTACGCAAGCGTAATGGGAACTTTTCGCATTTTCATCGCTTGGCAAAGAGGCGCGCACACACATCGTGGCAAAGAGAAGACGGATCACAAATGCTCTAAAAAGATACCTTTCGGGCATGACGATCCATCAAGACCCCTCGCGCGTTATCTCCGTTGTCTGGTGCATGTCGCTTCCCCGTGTACTCTCCAGGCATACGCGTGCCGCACACCATCACACTCAAGCAAATCGCATGCAGCACGCGCGTCTCTCTGAAACATATCAAGGAATGAAAATATGAAATCTCTGTACGCGATGTTTGTAGCCGCTGCGATGCTGCTGCCCGTCTCGGCTGCTCATGCCATGGAAAAGGACATCGTCGACACCGCAGTGGGTGCAGGCAAGTTCGAGACTCTGGTCACTGCCGTAAAGGCGGCAGGCCTTGTAGAAACGCTGAAAGGTAAAGGCCCTTTCACGGTGTTCGCTCCCACTGACGAAGCCTTCGCCAAACTGCCGAAGGGTACTGTCGAAGATCTGCTGAAGCCTGAGAACAAGGCGAAGCTCGCCGCCATCCTCACCTATCACGTCATTCCGGGTAAGGTGATGGCCGCCGACATCAAGGGCAAGAAGACGAACGTGAAGACGGTGCAGGGCAGCGACCTCGCCGTTGACGCAACCGACGGCGTCAAGGTCAACGACGCAACGGTCACGACCGCTGACGTCGCCGCCTCCAACGGCGTGATCCACATCATCGATACGGTCGTTATGCCCAAGATGTAAGGCAGGTTCGCCAGCCTTACATGGAATGGTCGTCCCACTACGGACCCGGTGAGCCTCCCTCACCGGGTCTTTTTCATAGGGCGCGCTTGGCGATCTGCTCTTGCTCCCAGCGCGCCATCTCGCGCGGCTTCAAAACGAACGCCGCGTAGGCATGGAATGCGAGCCCAAGACCCCACCCCAGACCGACCCAGTGCGCCCACATGCCGGTGCCCCCCACGACATCGAGGACGGCCAGCAGCAGCATCACCGGCACAAAAACCATGACATGGACGTAGAAGCCGCGAATGGCCTCGTACTCTTTGCGCGCACGAATGTCGTGATGATCTTCCTTCATGGGCAACTCGTGAGATGAGGCGCGGCGGGGCGCCGTCCAACGTCGGATCCGCTCTCTACCACATCATAGGCGAGCGCGCCGCGCCGTTCCCAAGGGAACAGGTCATCACCGGTTAACGAACAGGCCTATCACACCGCAAGCGTCAGAACCCGGGTGGCCGGAGCTTCATTCTCAAACCCCTGCGCGATGAGCCGCCCGGCGCTCGCATCGGCGACCATGGCGAGCCGCGTGCGGGGATTGAGGATCGGAGCTCGCAGCCAGCCGAATTCCGCACCGAGGTCGGCTTTCAGTCCGTGCATCATCGCGGCCCGGCCGGCACTGTCCCCGCCCCGTGCGTGCCCCGTCCACCCCGGCGCCTGCCAGTGGTTCGCAGCGGTTTGTGGCCCCCGATGCACCCGCGCCTCGGTCTCCGTGCGTTCGATAACGGCCGTCTCGTGAGCTGCCAGCCCGGCAATCGAATAAATCGCCGGCGTCGATATGAGCTCCGTCGACAGCCGCGCCATCGCCGCCTCGAAGCTCTCCACTTCATCGCACACGGCCCGCAACACATGTGCCGGCGTCGGATGCGGCATCGACCAGACCCGCCGCCGGTTCGCAGCCCAATCCAAATAGTAAAAGCCGACCGCCTTGCGCATCGGCGCCTGATTGAGCGCCACCGCAAACCGGCCCGCCGCCACCGCCGTCAAAACGCCTGTGTATCCAGGCCAAGTCAGCGTCACATAGCGTCCCGCCGGCGCGTGAACGCGCGCCGCAACGATGTTCCGCCCCAGTCCAGGCGTTTTCCAGTCCAGCACGCGAGTAAGCCGGGCGCTGGCCCCATCCGGCGATGGTGCAACTCCGCACGTGCAGCCCCACTCATAATTGACGGAGAAAAAGTACGCCCCCGGCCGGTCGAGCGCCTGGGCGACCGCATCGATCTCAGGCAGATGCGCGTTGTTCCATTTGACGAGCCACGCCCGTGAAACCCGGTCGAGCTGCCGCAAGGCCGTCGCCGGAACCCGCGCAGTGGCCAAATCCAAAAGCGCGTGCGCCCGGTCGAGGTGAGCCGCGAGCGTCCGCAACGGAAAATCAGGCCCGCAATCCAGCACGGGAATGTCGTCCAGAGGCTGGAGCGAAGGTGGCAACACGGCATCTCCCGGCATAATGAGAATACGCGGCATGAATACGCGGCACGCCAGAACGGCAGCATAAAGCTCACGAACAATGTTCACCCACATAACGGCCGAGCGGTGTCAAAGCCCCCACTCGCGCAAAAAAAAAGGCTGCTGAAGTGTCTCAGCAGCCGCGAGTCTGGGGAAGTCGCAATGCAACCGGCCTTTCGAACCGGTCCCTCGCGCAGGTGGTGTGCGGCGGCAGCACTCACAAGAGCACCAGACCGCATGACAAGGATTTAAGGCGTTCACGGACGACAGGCGTTGACCAAGATCAACCTAGTCCAGACCATGCCTCGTCTCTTAGTCGGACACGATTGACTTTGCCCCCCGCCTCAAGGATAAGGAGCCCTCACGCGGGGTCCGAAGGGATGCCCGCGCGATAAGTCGCTGCCCGAGGCTTTGGTCGACCTCCAGGTCAACCCCTTGAAAGTCCGCAATTATTTGCGGCGCCGCAGGGCGCGGATGAGACCCAATGCGCGAAAATCGCGCGGAAAGAGGCAAGACATGTTCGCAGTCATCAAGACAGGCGGCAAGCAATACCGCGTCGCCCAGGATGAAGTACTCACCGTCGAAAAGCTCGACGTGAAGGATGATGGAAAAATCGAATTCGCAGAGATCCTGATGGTCGGCGCCGGCGCCGACGTGAAGGTCGGCACGCCCTTCCTATCGGGCGCCAAGGTCACGGCCGAACTGGTCGAACAGACCCGCGGTCCCAAGGTCATCGCCTTCCGCAAGCGCCGCCGTAAGAACTCGCGCCGCAAGATCGGTCACCGTCAGGACCTGACCACCATCCGCATCACCGGCATCACCGGCTAAACAAATTCCCCGTAGGCTCCCAGCGGACGCCACGGCCCGACATCGAGGATAACCTTCATGGCACAGAAAAAAGCAGGCGGCTCGACGCGTAACGGCCGCGATTCCGAGAGCAAGCGCCTTGGCATCAAGAAGTACGGCGGCGAGCACGTCATTCCGGGCAACATCCTGTGCCGCCAGCGCGGCACCAAGTGGCACCCCGGTAAGAACGTCGGCCTCGGCGTCGACCACACCATCTTCGCCCTCATCGAAGGCACCGTGGAATTCAAATCCAAGGGCAACGGCCGCACCTACATCTCGGTCACCCCCGTCAAGGCTGAAGCCGCCGAATAACGGCTTCACCAGCCGGGACGATAGTTCGAGGGGGGATGCGAGACGCGCATCTCCCCTCGTTTCATTTCTGCGCTAGGCTGGCAAGACAACCCGGAACGGCCCTGAAGACGGACACCATGCGGACGAAGCGACTGATCCTGCGCGAACTCAATCACGGCGACGCCCGGCGCATTGCACTCCTGGCCGGCGACATCGACGTCGCGCGCATGACGGCCCGCCTGCCGCATCCCTACACCGAGTTCGACGCCGAGGACTGGATCCGCGGCATCGAAGACAACGAATTCGTACGTGGGATAGACTACGACAACTATCTCATCGGCCTCATCGGCTACACCATCGATGCCAAGGATCGCTCGGCTGAATTGGGCTATTGGATCGGCAAACCCTGGTGGGGCCAAGGCTTCGTCACCGAAGCCGCCGAAGCAGTTATTCGTCACGCCTTCAAGGTAGCCCGCGCCCCACGCGTCACCTGCTGCCACTTCATCGATAATGCGGCCTCGGCACGCGTCATCGAGAAACTGGGCTTCCGCTGCGTCGGCGTGAACAAGGCTTACTGCCTCGCGCGTGACGCCGAGATCGACACCATCATTTATGAAAGGAAGCGTCCCATGACCGCCTTCCTCTGGAGAGGCGCGGCATGAAATTCCTCGATCTGGCGAAAATCTACATTAAGGCCGGCGACGGCGGCGACGGCTGCGTCGGCTTCCGCCGCGAAAAGTTCATCGAGTTCGGCGGCCCCGACGGCGGTGACGGCGGCAAAGGCGGCGACGTCTGGGTCGAGTGCGTCCAAAACCTCAACACCTTGATAGACTACCGCTACCAGCAGCATTTCAAGGCCGATCGCGGCGTCAACGGCATGGGCCGCAACCGCGCCGGCGCGAACGGTAAGGATGTGACCATCAAGGTCCCACCCGGCACCGAAGTTCTGGCCGAAGACCAGGAAACCGTCATTGCCGATCTGGTCAACCCCGGTGACCGCTTCCGCATCGCCCGCGGCGGCAACGGCGGCTTTGGCAACGCCCACTTCAAAAGCGCGACCAATCAAGCCCCCTACCACGCCAACCCCGGCCTGCCCGGCGAAGAATTCACAATTTGGCTCCGCCTCAAACTCATCGCTGACGCCGGCCTCGTCGGCCTGCCCAACGCGGGCAAATCGACGTTCTTAGCCACCGTCTCCGCCGCTAAGCCGAAGATCGCCGATTACCCCTTCACGACGCTGCATCCGAATCTCGGCGTCGTTCGCGCCGGCTCTTTTGATTTTGTCCTCGCCGACATCCCCGGCCTCATCGAAGGCGCGCATGAAGGCGCCGGCCTCGGTGACCGCTTCCTCGGTCACGTCGAGCGCTGCCGCGTCTTGCTCCATCTGGTCGATGGAACGTCAGAAAACATAGCCGAAGATTACCGCGTCGTCCGCCGCGAGCTCAAAGCCTACAGCCCCGAACTCGCCAAGAAGAAAGAGATCGTCGCGCTCTCCAAATGCGATGCGCTCGACGACGCCACCCTGGCGGAACGCTTCGAGGAATTGAAGAAAGCCGCGCGCAAAAAGCCCCTGACGCTCTCTGCCGTTTCGGGCCAAGGCGTGAAGGACGCACTGTTCTCATTGGTCCGGGAAATCGAGAAAAAGGACGCCGAGGAAGCCCTAGAAGACGGCGACGATGTCGAGCCGTGGCAGCCTTAAGGCGCGAGGCGCGTCAGGTCATGCAGTCGACGTCCACACAACGCTTCTCGCAATCCTCTCGCAGCGTCTTGCACGTCTGAGACGCTTCCCCGCTCGAGTTCACGCACGAGCGAAACTGCGGCGCGCATGTGGTCTCGATGCAATCCTTGCGGCACTGTTCTACCTCCGCCTCGATTCCCGGCTCCACAGCCTGAACGTCCGGCTCGGTCGCCATCGCACCCAATGGCGTTAGACCCAACCCGATGATCACACATGCCATAGCGGCAACGATCTTCGCCAAAGCCCCCTCCGCCTACTTGAACAACACGAGCGACAGCGCCATCGCACCCATTCCAATAATGACGCCGTAGGTTGCTTCATGCCCGCTGGAATAACGCTTGGCTTCCGGCATGAGCGAATCGAGCGCCAGAAACACCATCACCCCCGCGATCACGCCAAACACCGCACCAAAAATGGCGGGCGACAGAAACGGCGCGAGAATGAGGTACCCGATGATCGCCCCCGTCGGCTCGGCGAGCGCCGAAATCGCCGCGGCCCCAATCGCCTTTTGCTTGCTCCCTGTCGCATAATAGACCGGCACAGCGATCGAAACCCCTTCGGGAATGTTGTGCACGCCGATCGCGATCGCAAGCGAAGCACCAACGGTGGGATTGTCGAGCGTGGCAAAGAAGGTCGCCAAACCTTCCGGAAAATTATGCGCCGTGATGGCCGCGGCGGTCAGTAACCCCACCCGGTGCATGCGCGCCTTTTCCGTCGCGGGATGATCGGGGTCGAGCCCCGCGTGTGGATTGGGAATAAGCCGGTCAATTGTACCCAGCAGGACAATCCCGGCAAAAAACGACAGCGTCGCCGCCGTATAGGCCGCCTGCCCAGAAAATGTCTCTGAAAACGACGTGACCGACTTTGTGAAGATCTCCACGAGCGACACATAGACCATCGCTCCGCCCGAAAAGGCCAACCCGAACGCGAGGAGACGCGGACTGGAGTGATTGCCGCGAACGACAATCAAGCTGCCAACAACGGTGGCGGCGGCCGCCATGCAGCAAACGCCCAAGGCGGTGAGGACGGCCGGATTGAAAAGGTCTGCCATGAACTTTCTGACGCTGCGAAGGGGTCGAAGTCCGCAAAGAGTGTGCGAAAGGCGGTCGCTTGTCTATGGACGATCCGGCGCAGTCGCCAGCCTACGAAGCACACCCGGCCGACGTCGCGCCAGCGCCCGCCGCTGGAACACGCAACAGCGCGGACCTGTCATGACTCCGTCGCATCGAGCCGCACGGCAATCCCGGCCGCCGCAAGACGGGCTTTGGCCTCACCGATCGTGTAGGTCCCAAAATGGAAGATCGACGCTGCAAGGACAGCACTGGCGTGCCCGTCCCGGACACCGTCGACAAGATGATCGAGCGTACCGACGCCTCCAGATGCGATGACAGGCACCGGCACCGCATCGGCAATCGCCCTAGTCAGCGCGATATCGAATCCCGCCTTGGTGCCATCGCGGTCCATGGACGTCAGAAGGATTTCGCCCGCTCCAAGCTCAACGACCTCTGTGGCATAGGCCACCGCATCGATCCCCGTCGGCTTGCGCCCGCCGTGCGTAAAGATCTCCCATCGGTCGGCTTCCCCCGGCCCCGACACCTTCTTGGCGTCGATCGCCACCACGATGCACTGCGCACCGAATTTTTCGCTGGCCTCGCGCACGAACTGCCGGTTGAACACCGCCGCCGTATTGATGGAAACCTTGTCCGCCCCAGCTTCCAAGAGCTTGCGGATATCCTCCACCGTCCGCACACCGCCGCCGACGGTGAGCGGCATGAAGCACCGCTCCGCCGTTCGCTCGACGATATCGAAGATCGTGTCGCGGTTTTCGTGACTTGCGGTAATGTCGAGAAAGCAAAGCTCGTCCGCTCCCGCCGCGTCGTAAGCGGCTGCGGCTTCCACGGGATCGCCCGCGTCGATGAGGTCGACAAAGTTGACGCCCTTGACGACACGGCCGTCCTTCACGTCGAGACAGGGAATGATGCGGATCTTGAGGCTCATGAGACTGACGTATCCTGCGCAGGGAACCTGATCAAGCCTGGTCGCGCCGGGCCCGAGTGGCCCAGGCGGGGCGGTTCCCCAAGGACTGCGGCCCGGTTTCACCCCTGCCGCCTGAGGTGCGTCCGCGCCGCCCCGCAAACATCATGACCGCCGTCAACAAAAGCGAGGCCACAGCCGTCACGGCCACGAACCCGGACAGAGGCGCTTGCGTCATAGCCGCCCCCGAGATCACCGGCCCGACGATCCCGCCTGTCGTGTACATCAGGATGAAAGCAGCGTTCGCGGTGGCAAGTTGGCTGGGCTCCACCTCCTGGCCGAGCATGGCCAGCCCCAGCATGTAAAAGCCGATGACACTCGTACCCAACACAAAGATGAGGGCCGGCGCCAATTCCGGCCGCGCCAGAACCCACGGAAAAGCGACGATCAAAACGGCATAGATAATACCAAGCGAGATCAGAATGCGCCGGCGCGACATCCGGTCGGCGAGCCAGCCCAGCGCATACTGCGTCACCAGACCGCCGACGATGAGCGCCGTCAAAAGCCGTAACGCCGCGCCTTCGTCCATCCCGCCCGCCATCGCCACATTGGGCAGCAGCGCGAAATGGGACGTCTCGAGAAATCCGCCGAGGAAAGCCCCCGCCATGGCAGCCGGCGCCATCCGCATGCCACCCAGCAAACCGGTTGCAGGCTCATGCGCCAAGTCAGGCGCCAAATCGCGCGCCAGATAAATGGGAACGGCGGCTAGAAACGCGCCCATCGCACCGATCGCATACGCCCACGGGCCGGTCACCCCGACATGCTCGAGGAGTATAGGCCCCAGCGCAAACCCGGAGAAAAACGACACCGCATAAAACGAGATCACCCGCGCGCGATGCGTATCGCCGGCAATGTGATTGACCCACGTCTCGCCGACGATCCACGGCAGCGCGATGGTCGCCCCCATGAGAAAGCGCAGCGCAATCCATGCGGCCGAGTTATCCAAAAAATAGAGCGACGCATACGCCGCCGCACAGCACGCGCAGCCAAAAATAATCGCCGTCGCCGGACGGATGCGCGCCACCGCATGCGGGAGGATCGGCAGAAGCACAAGGATCGCCAGCGATGGCGCCGCGCCCGCAAGCCCAATCACCCAAGCCGGTTCCCCGCGAGCCTCCAGCGCCATCGCCGTCAGCGGATATCCGAGCCCAAAGGCAATCCCGACGCCGAAGCACGACAGGATCACCGCTGTGAGGCTTTTCCGCCTCAAAGCGGCGGCCTCCGCCGTCGTCAGGTCCACGCTTGCATCCATGACCGCATACCTATATTCAACACTGTTGAAATAGACCGCCCGGGAGTGCGTGGCAAGGGGCCAAATTCAACAATGTTGAAAAAGAAGCAGGCGAGGGGCCAACGCGGGCTCGACGATGCGGCGCTCCTCGAAGCGGCCCTCGCCGAGATGGAGCGCACCGGCGTCGAGGATTTCTCGCTGCGCTCGGCCGCCCGCGCGATCGGCTGCGACCCGGCCGCACTCATCTATCATTTCGGCTCCCGAGAAGGCCTCGAACGCGCCGTTGCCGATCGTCTCCATGCGGCCATCGTCGCCCCCGATCGCGCGCACCCCTGGCGCGAACGGCTGACCTCCATGGCGCGCCAATACCGCGCCGTCGCCCAAACCTATCCGCGCACCTTTCCACTTCTGATGCGCTATTGGACGACCGGTCCTCAAGACCTCGTTTTGTGCGACGACACGTTCGCAGCCCTTGCCGAATCCGGAATACCCGCCGCCCTTATACCCGCTGTCGAATGCGGCTTCTATGCCGCTCTCCTTGGCCTGTGCGCCGGCGAAGCCGGTGGCCTCACGGGCCGGCCCAATCCAACGGTCATGAAGGAAATCGCTGATACGCCCGGCTTGACCACGATGCAGCCCCTCTTGCCCGCGATCCGCAATCTCGACCCCGACGCCGTGTTCGAAACCCACATGACGATCCTCCTCGACGGCATCGAAGCCTTCGTCCGCAAGACCAAGCCACCCCCGTCACGCAACAGCAAACCCGAAACCGCTGTGCGAAAAAGGCCCTGAACCAGATGCCCTCATTCATGATCTACGCCGCTGCAGCGCTCGCCGAAATCGGCGGCTGCTTTGCCTTTTGGGCCTGGCTGCGCTCCGGCGCCAGCGCGCTCTGGCTCATTCCCGGCGTTGCAGCCCTCGTTGCCTTCGCACTTTTGTTGACGTTAATTCCCGCGGAGGCCGCAGGACGGGCCTTTGCCGCCTACGGAGGCATTTACATTTTAGCCTCGCTCGCCTGGATGTGGTTGGCCGAGGGCGTGCGCCCCGATCGCTTCGATATCGCGGGCGCCATGGTCTGCCTTGCCGGCGCAGCCATAATCCTCCTTGCACCACGGGCGGGTTGAGGGCTAATCCACCCATCACATCCGAAGGTTCCGCCGTTCCATGTCCAGCACGCCGATCACAGCCGCGACGGCTTTTGCCGCCCGCCCAGAATGGGATCGGGCGCGTCGCATCGTGGTGAAAATCGGCTCCGCTCTGCTGGCTGACCGCACCAACGGCGAACTCAAATTGCAATGGCTGGCGTCTCTCATCGACGACGTGGCCGCATTGCGGGCCGCCGGCCGCCAAGTGGTGCTCGTCTCTTCCGGCGCCATTGCGCTCGGCCGCTTCAAGCTCGGCTTGCCGAAAGGGCCGCTCGAACTCGAACAAAGCCAAGCCGCCGCAGCCGTCGGCCAGATCAGCCTCGCCGCCGCTTATCAGGCGCTCGCCGGCCAACACGGCATGACGGTCGCCCAGATCCTGCTCACGCTCGGCGACACCGAACAACGCCGCCGCTACCTCAACGCCCGCCACACCATCGAGACCCTTCTCGAACTCGGCGCCATTCCCGTCGTTAACGAAAACGACACCGTCGCCACCGCTGAAATCAAATACGGCGACAACGACCGCCTCTCCGCGCGCGTCGCCTCCATGGTCTCCGCCGACTGCCTCGTGTTGCTCTCCGACATCGACGGGCTCTACACCGCCCCGCCCCACGCCGATCCGAACGCGCGCCACATTCCCGTCGTGACCGAGATCACACCCGAGATTGAAGCCATGGCCGGCGCACCGGGTACTGAACTCTCCAAAGGCGGCATGAAGACCAAAATCGAAGCCGGCAAGATTGCGCTCGGCGCCGGCACCAACATGGTGATCACGACGGGCGATATCATGCACCCCCTGCGCGCCATCTCGGAAGGCTCGAAGGTCACGTGGTTTCTGGCCAGTCAAGATCCGGTGACGGCTAAGAAGCGCTGGATCGCGGGCCAACTCGAACCGCGCGGCACACTCTTCATCGATGCCGGGGCCGAAAAGGCTTTGTTTGCCGGCAAAAGCTTGCTGCCGGCCGGTGTGGCGCGCGTCGACGGCACCTTTGACCGCGGCGATGCCGTGATTATCCGCTCAACCGATGGCCGCGAACTTGGCCGCGGCCTCGTCGCTTATCCCCGCTCTGAAGCCGAAAAAATCGCCGGCAAGCGCAGCGCCGACATTGAAGCGCTGATCGGCTATAATGGCGGCGACGAACTCGTCCATCGCGACGACATGGCACTCTCGAGGAAATGATGTCAGTGGGCCGCTCCGAACAAAAAGCCGAAGATCTGCGCGAGTCGATCTTCGCCATCGGCCGCGCCGCTCGCGCCGCCGCCCGCGATCTAGCGCTCGCACCCACCGCGACCAAAAACGCGGCACTCTGCGCGATGGCCGCCCACCTGCGCCAGGACACGGCCCAACTGTTGAAAGCCAATGCCTCCGATGTGGAGGCCGCCAAGGCCAACGGCTTAACCGCTGCCTTCATTGACCGCCTGACACTGACCGGCGCCCGCATCGAAGCCATTGCACGCGGCCTCGAAGATATCGCCGCCCTGCCCGATCCCATCGGCGCCACCCTCAGCGAATGGACGCGGCCGAACGGCCTCAAGATCGCGCGCGTGCGCGTCCCCATCGGCGTCATCGGCATCATTTATGAAAGCCGCCCCAACGTCACAGCCGACGCCGGCGGCCTGTGTCTCAAGGCTGGCAACGCTGCCATTTTGCGCACGGGCTCCGACGCATTCCAGTCGGCCAGCGCCATTCATGCCTGCCTCGTCGCCGGCCTCAAGGCCGCTGGCCTACCCGAAGACGCCATCCAGCTGATCCCAACCACGAGCCGATCCGCCGTCGGTCATCTGCTATCCGGCCTCGGCGGAACCGTCGACGTCATCGTTCCCCGCGGCGGCCGCTCGCTCGTCGAGCGCGTGCAGGACGACGCCCGCGTGCCCGTCTTCGCGCACCTAGAAGGCATCTGCCACACCTACGTCGACAAGGCCGCCGACCTCGACATGGCCAAAGCCATCGTCGTCAACGCCAAGATGCGCCGCACCGGAATCTGCGGCGCCACCGAGTGCCTGCTCGTCGACAAAGCAGCACCCAAATCTGTTCTGGCCGAACTCATAACAGCCCTCCTCGAGGCAGGCTGCGAAGTGCGCGGCGACGAATCGGCCCTCGCCGCCGACGCCCGCGTCAAACCGGCCGCAGCCGATGATTACGGCAAAGAATTCTTAGACAGCATCATCGCCGTCAAATCCGTCGACGGCGTCGACGGTGCCATCGATCACATCGCCCGCTTCGGCTCCCAGCACACCGACGCGATCATAACGAATGACGACGCAACAGCAGCCCGCTTTCTCAACGAAGTCGACAGCGCGATTGTGCTGCACAACGCCTCGACTCAATTCGCCGACGGCGGCGAATTCGGCTTCGGCGCCGAGATCGGCATCGCCACCGGCAAAATGCATGCGCGCGGCCCCGTCGGCGTCGAGCAGCTGACCAGCTTCAAATATGTCGTGCGCGGCTCAGGCCAAACCCGGCCTGGCTAACGCTTCGCCCACTACAATATAAACTTCGATAAATCAGTGTTCTTCGCCAACTCCCCGATCCGAGCGGTCACATAGGCCGCGTCGATGGTGATGGCGTCGCCCGAGCGGTCGCTGGCTTCGAACGAGATTTCATCGAGCACCCGCTCCATCACCGTCTGCAACCGCCGCGCGCCGATATTCTCGACCGTGGAGTTGACCAGCACAGCCGCATCCGCCAGCGCGTCGATGGCATCATCCGTAAAATGCAGCGTCAGACCCTCGGTCTGCATCAGCGCAATATATTGCTTGATGAGCGAGGCTTCCGGCTCCGTGAGAATGCGCCGAAAATCCTCCCGCGACAGCGCCTGCAATTCAACGCGGATCGGCAGCCGCCCCTGCAATTCCGGCAAGAGGTCCGACGGCTTAGACACATGAAACGCGCCCGACGCGATGAACAGCACATGGTCCGTCTTCACCGGCCCGTACTTGGTCGCCACCGTCGTGCCTTCGATGAGCGGCAGCAAATCGCGCTGCACACCCTCGCGGCTGACATCCGCCCCACCGCGCACGCCATCACCGCGCGAACAGATTTTGTCGATCTCATCCAAAAAGACGATGCCCGCATTCTCCACCGCGCGGATGGCTTCAAGCGCGAGATTCTCATTGTCGATGAGTTTGTCGCTCTCCTCCGCGATCAACACATCGTAGCTGTCGCCCACTGTCATGCGGCGCGGCTTCATCCGCCCGCCCATCGCCTTCTGCAGCATTTCGCCGATATTGATGCCGGCTCCACCCATACCGGGCCCCATGCCGGGAATTTCGAACATCGGCATGCCGCCGCCCGTATCGGCGACCATGATCTCGACGTCCCGGTCGTTGAGTTCCCCCTCGCGCAACCGCCGCCGGAAACTGTCGCGCGTCGCTGGCGATGACGTCGCCCCAACGAGCGCATCGAGCACGCGCTCTTCGGCGAGCTTCTCAGCCTTCGCGCGCACTTCCTTGCGCTTGACCTCTTTGATGAGCCCCAGGCCAACCTCGACCAGATCGCGAATAATGCTTTCCACGTCGCGGCCGACATAGCCGACCTCGGTGAACTTCGTCGCCTCCACCTTGAGGAATGGCGCCCCAGCGAGCCGAGCGAGACGCCGCGAAATCTCGGTCTTGCCGACGCCCGTCGGCCCGATCATCAGAATGTTCTTCGGCAAAACCTCATCGCGCAAGTCGCCAGTCAGCTGCTGCCGCCGCCAGCGGTTGCGCAGCGCGATGGCCACCGCACGCTTGGCGTCGTTCTGACCGACGATGTAGCGATCGAGTTCGGAGACGATCTCGCGAGGAGAAAAGTTGGTCATGTTTTGAAGCTCACTTGGTGGCCGTGAGCTTTTCGACCACCAGATTGGAATTGGTATAGACGCAGATGTCGGCTGCAATACCCATCGCCTTGCGCGCGATCTCTTCCGCCGACAACGGCTGATCGAGCAGCGCACGCGCCGCCGCCAGCGCAAACATGCCGCCCGACCCGATGCCCATGCAGGCGAACTCCGGCTCCAGCACATCGCCCGTGCCGGTCAACGTCAGCGACACGTCTTTGTCCGCGACCAGCATCATGGCTTCCAGGCGGCGCAGATAACGGTCGGTCCGCCAGTCTTTGGCGAGTTCGACGCACGCGCGCGCCAGTTGACCCGGATAGAGTTCGATCTTGGCCTCCAGCCGCTCAAACAGCGTGAAGGCATCGGCGGTGGCCCCGGCGAACCCGCCGATCACATCGCCGCGGCCAAGCCGCCGGACCTTTTTCGCATTGGATTTAATGACGGTCTGCCCAAGGCTGACCTGCCCGTCACCGGCGATCACGACCTCGCCACCCTTGCGGACGGTCAGGATCGTTGTGCCGTGCCAAGTTGGGACATGTCCGGGGGAATGTTCTGTGCTCATTGCCTACGAGATCTAGGCCCGGGGCCGCCGTAAATCAAGAAGCGGCGATCAGGGTTACCGAAGGTAGAACGATTGTCCAAAGACTGGTAAGCGAGAGGGGCTGACGGCGCGGCCGCCCCCAAGCCAGGACGGCCGGCCGCAGCCAACCAAAGAGGACACCTTGAAGCGGCAGGCCACGATTTCGCGCAAGACGAAGGAAACCGATATCCAGGCAACCATCGACCTGGACGGAACGGGCGCATTCGACATCAAGACCGGGATCGGATTTCTCGATCACATGCTGGAGCAGCTCTCTCGCCATGCGCTGATCGATATCAAGCTGCAGGCAAAAGGCGATCTCCACGTCGATTATCACCACACGACCGAAGACAGCGGCATCGTGCTGGGTCAGGCCATCGCCAAGGCCCTCGGCGACAAAGTGGGCATCACCCGCTACGCCGACGTGCATCTGCCGATGGACGAAACGCTGACCCGCGTCGCCGTCGATGTCTCCGGCCGGCCCTACCTGATTTGGAACGTCACTTTCACGCGCGACAAGCTTGGCGAGATGGACACGGAGCTGTTCCGCGAGTGGTTCCAGGCGTTCGCGCAGAACGCCGGTATCACCCTGCATATCCAGAACCTCTATGGTGAAAACAACCACCACATTGTCGAAACGTGCTTCAAGGGTTTGGCCCGCGCCTTGCGTTCAGCGATCACACCGGACCCGCGCCAAGCGGGACGCGTGCCATCGACCAAAGGGACACTCAGCGTATGATGTATCTGCTGTTCCGCGCCAAGGACAACTCGGACGTGGACGTCTATACGGTCCATGAGCCGCCCCACCCACCGGCCAATCGCGTCGACCGGGCGGCGACGTTTATCTTCATCCGCGACGGTTTCTCGTGGGGCGCGGCCCTGCTATCCCCCGTCTATCTCGCAGCCAAGGGGCAGTGGTTCGCCTTCGCAGCCTATTTCGCCCTCGTTGCGGCCGCCGGCGCGGCTCTCTATTCCCTGGGCCTTCACGAAACGTGGCTGCCCCTTGTGCTCATCGGCCTCAACATCTACCTCGGTTTTGAAGCCTCCACCTTGGAACGGATGTGGCTCAACTATCGGGGCTGGACGGAACTGGGCACGGTGATGGGCAAGAATTTACCCGAGTGCGAACGCCGCTTCATCGAAAATTGGGTCAACGCGCAACCGCCCACCACGGAAATCCAAACGCTGAGCCCAGAACCCAGTCTGTTCGCGACCTCTCTGCGCCGCTTGATCCCCGGCCGCGCCTAAGACGCCGCACGGACGAACGCAGCACGGACCACGCATGCAAAACGTCGCCATCATCGACTACGGCTCCGGCAATCTGCACTCGGCCGCCAAAGCATTCGAGCGCGCCGCACGCGACAGCGGCATCCAGAGCACCATAACCGTCACCGCCGACCCGGACGTCGTCCGCCGAGCCGACCGCATCGTGCTGCCCGGCGTCGGCGCTTTCGCGGACTGCCGCCGCGGCTTGGAAGCGGTCCCCGGCATGCGCGCCGCGCTGGAAGACACCGTGCGCACCAAAGGCCGCCCGTTTCTCGGCATCTGCGTCGGCATGCAAATGCTGGCGACGCGAGGTCTCGAGCACGGCGAAAGCGACGGCTTGGATTGGGTTCCCGGCGAAGTCCGCGCCATCGAGCCGCGCGACCCCGCGCTTAAAATTCCACACATGGGCTGGAACACACTTTCAGCCCTGCACGATCACGCGCTGCTTGCCGGTTTGCCCACCGGGCCCAACGGACTGCACGCGTACTTCGTGCATTCCTATCACTTCGTCCCAACCAGCCGCGCCGATGTCGTCGCCGAAACAGAATACGGCGGCCCCGTCACCGCACTGATTGCCCATGGCAATATCGCCGGCACGCAATTCCATCCAGAGAAAAGCCAACGGCTTGGCCTCGGCCTCATCGCGAACTTCCTAAAGTGGTCGCCGTGATTGCGGGACGCTGACGATCAACTCTTCCGGTTGACCACGAACCGCGCCGCCTCTCGCAACACGTCGGCCTTCGCTCCGAATAGGGCCAGCGCATCGTTGGCGGCCGCTTCGGTCCTCGCCAGCATCGCCTTCGCCTCGGCAATGCCCATGAGCGAAACAAGTGTCGCCTTATTGGCCGCCGCATCCTTGGCAACCGCCTTGCCGACCGTCGCCACATCGCCTTCCGCGTCGAGCAGATCATCGGCAATCTGAAACGCAAAACCGAGCGCTGCTCCGAAATCGACAAGAGCGCGCCGCTCCACATCCGATGCGCGCCCCAGGATCGCTCCTGCCTCGCAGGCAAAAACGAGCAACGCCCCCGTCTTCATCGCCTGCAGCTGACGAATGTGCTCAATCGTCGGCCGCTCCGGATCGCCGAGTTTATCCGCCATCAGGTCGAGCGCTTGCCCGCCGACCATCCCGGCAGCGCCCGAAGCCCGTGCCAGCGCTCCCACCAGCGCCACCCGCACGTCCGCATCGGGATGCGTCTCCGGCCGCGCAAGAAGGTCGAACGCCAACGTCAGCAGACCGTCCCCCGCCAGAATAGCCGTCCACTCGTCATAAGCCTTCCAAACCGTCGGCTGCCCGCGCCGCAATTCGTCGTTGTCCATGGCCGGTAAATCATCGTGCGCCAGCGAGTAGCAGTGGACCAATTCCAGAGCGGCCGCCGTCGCCGCCGCTTGCACAGCCGTTACCCCAAATAAGGCCGCGCTTTCGATGACAAGGAGCGGCCGGACGCGCTTTCCCCCGCCCAGAACCGCATGCCGCATGGCCGCGATCAAACGCCCTGCCTGCGCTTCAGGCGCTTCGCCCATCAGTGTTTTTTCGGCAAGAAGGTGCGCTAGGGTCGCTTCGGTGAGGCGAGCGGCATCGGACAGGCTTTGCGCAAAGGTCATGAAGGAATTACCTAGTCGTCAGGTAGATGTGCGAGGGCGGGCCGAAAGCCTTATCATGCACGGGCGAACCGGGCGACAGGGCGTGCGCTGGACGGAACGGGATCCGCTGAGGGCTGGATGGTAGCGAAAATGGCGCGATCGTGAGCAGCGCAGATCAGGCGGACATCGACGAAGACGGCGCAAGACCGGCAGCGGCCAACCCGTCTCCGGCCGCCCCTTCTCTTCAACCCAGCGACATAGACGATCTCATCGCGGCAGCCGTTCGCCGCATTTCCAGCGAGATCACCCCCGTCGCTCTCCTCGCACCCGCCGCTCAGCCCCACGCGATCGAAACGCCAGCGACCGCACCGGACGCACCTGATGCCGGACCAGGCAACGTGTCCGAACCACCAATTGCCGAGGCAACGGCCCCCGATAGCGCCACCCCGGAAGCACCCGCCGAACCGGCCACAATCCGTGCGGACGACCCCGCGGACGACCCGTTGTCATACGTCCCGCGCACCGGCGATCGCATGGCTGCGCCTGCCACGAACTCCGCCGCCACCGAACGCATTGAACCCACGTTCGACAAATCGCCATCAACGCCGTCGATTTCAATCGACCCCCCAGCGGCTGCCCCACCCGTTGCACCTGCTGCGCTGAAGGGTGCCCAACCCACCGAACGGGAAGGCATCTTCGCTGGTCCTTGGACATGGCGCCGGATCGCACGCACCGCCGGTCTCGCCGTTGCCTCTTACTTTGCAACCGTACTGGTCCTCATCCTCGCCTATCGGGTCATCAACCCGCCAACCACCACGCTCATCGCCTACCAATGGTTGACCGGGACCAAGATCGAGCAAGACTGGCAGCCGATCGAAAACATCTCACCTAATCTCCTGCGCGCCGTCGTCGTCTCTGAAGATTGGGGCTTCTGCGATCACTACGGCGTCGACATCGATGCCCTGGAAAAGGCACTCGAATTGGCCGGCGAAGGCAAGGTCGCGCGCGGCGCTAGCACCATCTCCATGCAGGTCATCAAGAACCTGTTCCTGTCGCAGTCGAAAAGCTACCTGCGCAAAGCAATTGAAATTCCCCTCACCGTGGTGGCCGAAACCGTCTGGCCGAAGTCCCGCATGTTGGAAATTTACCTGAACATCGCCGAATGGGGCCCGGGTGTCTTTGGCGCCGAGGCCGCCGCCCGCCACCACTTCAACAAACCCGCCTCCAAGCTCACCGAACGCGAGTCCGCACTACTTGCAGCTGCACTTCCAAATCCCATCCTCCGCGACGCCGGCGACCCCAGCACCCGCACCGCCCGTAAAGCCTCCGTCATCCAGGCCCGCATGCGCGCCGCCGGCCCCGTCGCCAATTGCGCCATGACGCCTCGCCAGCGGACCGCGCGGGACAGCTCCGCCCGCGACACTGGATCTTCCAATGGATGGCAGACGACCGTGAAGAAGAGGGCTGGCACTGACCCGGGTTTGTAGTATAAGGCGCGCTCTGTGGCCTGGACCTGCCCGCGCCGCACTGCGATCTATTGCGCGCAGCCGGGCATTCGGAAGGCCGTCCCATTCGGGCAAATTCTGCTGCGTTTCCAGAGGCTAAGCGCCTCCTCTCTGCAGTGGCACAAGCCCCCCGACAATACGAGCGGAGTAGTTCAAATGGCCGTACCCAGGAAAAAAGTCTCGCGCATGAAGAAGGGCCAGCGCCAGTCGCATGACGCCCTCGCGCGCCCGGCTTATGTCGAAGACAAGGACAGCGGCGAACGCCGCCGTCCCCATCACATCGATCTCAAGAGCGGCAAGTACAAAGGCCGCCAGATCCTGCCGCCGAAGGCTGAAGCGTAAAATCCACCGCCGGGCGAGGCTCCAGCAATCTTCATCGCTGAGCGAAAGTGCCTTATCGGCGGCACATGGCCGTGCTGCAGTATGAGCGTGTTATGGTGGATCGCGCCGGATAACGGCCGTGACAACGAAACGTTGGGGAAGACATAAGGGGAGTCCACGATGTCGCTCGCAGCACTGCCGCTGACGATTATTCCGTTCATTCTCTATAACCTGCTGATGATCCTTGGAGTTGATCTCAAAGGGTCCATGGTCGGCGAAGGGATCACCATGATGAGCGGGGGCACATGGATCTTCACCTGGGGTGATCTCCTGCTGCTCATCGGCATGGTCGTCCTCTTCATAGAAATCGTCAAAGCGACCTACACCGGCACCGCATCGATGATCGATCACGGCCTGTCGATGGTCGTGTTCATCGCCTTCCTGGTGGAATTCCTGCTCGTCAGCCAGGCGTCCTCGTCGACCTTCTTCCTGCTCATGATGGCTGCGCTGATCGATGTTATCGCCGGCTTTACGATCGGCATTCGCGTCGCCAAGCGCGACATCGGTTTCGGCGCCGGCGACCATTAACAAAGCCTTCCCGTCGCGATCCCGCCCATCAGCGAGGCCTGGAGTTGACGCTCCGGGCCTTTTTTGCGGCCTCGTCGGCGTCATACTTCAAGCGTTGTTAGGAAATTACCCCTAGTTTTACGAAAGTGGCGCGGACCAACAGCCGTCCCATCTCTAATTTCGCGCGGGCGCGGGGACCTTGTGAGTCAGTCGCAACAAACAATCATTCCCTCGACCGCCCAGGCCGACGCCGCGGTGGAAGCCGCGCTGGACGTGCTCACGGAGCGCGAAGAGTTCGACCTCGTCGGCGTCCTGGCAACTGACGAGACCGCCTACACCTGGGATCTGACGACCGACGCCATCGAGTGGGAAACCAACGCCTCCCTTGTTCTCGGCGTGACCGGTCTCGACGCAATCGACACGGGCGAAAAGTTCGCCTGCTTGATCGCCCCCGAACATGTCGGACAGCGCAAACAACTCTTCGACCGCACGATCGATGGTCCCGCAGCCAGCGGCCTGCCCTATCGCCTTCAGTACCGGTTTGCAGCCGCCAATGAACGAACCCCGCAGATTTGGGTTGAAGATCATGGACGCTGGTGGCCCGGCCGCGATGGCCGCCCCGCACGGGCTCGCGGCGTCATGCGGATCGTCGCCGACAGCTATGTTGAAGAACAGCGGCTTCTCTACCGTAACGATCATGACGAACTAACGGGGCAATTGAACCGCGCCCGCCTGACAGATGCGCTCAATGCCGTGATCCTGCGCTGCTCGCGCGCGCGCACGCAATCAGCATTCCTCATGGTCGCCATCAACAATCTCGCCGCCGTCAACGAGACCCTCGGACATCTCGCAGGCGACGAAGTTATCGGCGCTGTCATCAACGCGATCAAAGGCAAACTGCGCGGCGGCGACTCGCTCGGCCGCTACTCCGCCAATAAATTCGGCATCATCCTCAATGACTGCGGCCCCGGCGCGATGGACATCGCAGCCGACCGCTTCATGCGCGCCGTCCGCGAACTTAGCATTCGTGCAGGCACAACGCCGATCCATGCGACCGTATCAATCGGCGGCGTGATCCTTCTTGACCACGCTCACACCGTACATCAGGCGCTGAGTTGCGCCCTTCAGGCATTGGAAAAGGCCAAGCAGAACCGCCTCGAAACCTTTGTCGCCTATGAACCTAATCCCGCCGTCGAAAACACCCGCCAGCGAAATATCGCAATGGTCGACGACGTCATTTCTGCGCTCGAGGCAGGTCGCATGAGCCTCGCTCTGCAGCCGATGATGGGCGCAAAATCGCGCCGCCCCGAAATCTACGAATGCCTGCTGCGCATGGAGCGCCCCAACGGAGACCTAGTCTCAGCGGGACTGTTCATTGAAGCCGCCGAGCAACTCGGTCTGTCTCGCTTGATCGATAAGCGCACACTGGAGATGTCCATTGTGCTTTTGAAAAAGCACCCCACCATCACTTTGTCGCTCAACGTCTCCAGCTTGACGGCGAACGAGCCCGATTGGATCGCGACCTTGCGGAGCCTGACGGCGGATGATCCTTCTTTGAGGAAGCGTCTGATCATCGAAATCACCGAGACGAGCGTCATCAATGATATGAACATGATGAAAGTGTTCGTCGACACATTGCGGGAAATGGGCTGCCGCATCGCCATCGACGA
The DNA here is from genome assembly GCA_002279935.1 of Hyphomicrobium sp. 12-62-95. Lineage (GTDB taxonomy): Bacteria > Pseudomonadota > Alphaproteobacteria > Rhizobiales > Hyphomicrobiaceae > JAGVSR01. Next base: position 49,508 of record NCCZ01000012.1, read on the forward strand.
TTTCGGCGCCGGCTACACGTCCTTCAAGAATTTGAAGGCGCTCAACGTCGACATGGTCAAAATCGACGGCGCCTTCGTCAAAGACATCATGTCCGAAGAGGCAGACCGCGCATTCATCCGCACGATGGTCGAACTCGCCCGCAGCTTCGGATTGGAAACGGTCGCCGAGTGGGTCGGCGATGAGGCCTCCGCGCAATTCCTCGCTGACGCAGGGATCGACTATTTGCAGGGGTTCTACTACGGCCAGCCCATCGCCGCAGAGGACTTCACAGGCGCGCCCCCGCCTAAGGCGGAAGCGCGGTCCACGCACTATTGAAAGCGCGGGTCTTAAAACGCCAGGACTTCAAATTCTGAAACAATCCCGGCAGGCCGGATCAGGTCCGATCCTTCGTGAGCTTCTCAAGACTGCGCTGCATCGATTCCAGCTGCGACTTGAGCTCTGAAATCTCATCCCGCTGCCCCGCCGAAGGCACAGCTTCGATTTTCGGCTTTTCGCCGGCTACTGTCGCGCCAGCAGCTTCAGGCGGACGCGCGCCGGACTGTGCCGCCGCACCGAAGGACGTCCACATCGACACGGCTTGCTCGAACATCGCCATGTTCTTGCGCGCCTGCTCCTGGTAGGCCTCGAAGGCAACGGCCGGATTGGTAAACGCGGCCGTGAACTGCGAGCGGATCTTTTCCTGCTCTTTGACCAGGTTCTCAAGGCTGAACTGAAGATAGCTCGGCACCATGCGGCCGATCTGATCGTCGTAGAACCGGATCAGCTGCCGCAGGAACGGCGTCGGCAGCATATTCTGCCCGTCGTTGCGGCTCTCTTGCTCAACAATGATCTGCGTCAGCACGGAGTGGGTGAGATCATCGCCCGTCTTGGCGTCGTAAACCACGAAGTCTTTGTCGGCCCGCACCATGGTGCCCAGGTCATCAAGCGTTACGTACTGGCTGGTCTCGGTATTGTAGAGACGCCGGTTCGCATACTTCTTGATGACGATGGCTTCGCGTTTTTCCTGCGGCACGTCAGGCTTGTTGACTGAGGACATTCCAGCGGCTTCCCAGAGACTTGATACTTATTGCGCTGCGACATGGTAACACACAGCAGCTAGCCCATGCCAGACCTTCCTGCATCGATTTTGGTCTTGATTGCCACCCGCTTGGGCACGTGCGATGCCACCCGCCTGGGCGTTTGCGGTATTCTCTGTGTTGCTGCTATGGGTTTCCTATGCTGCGGCATCCAAAACTCGACCGAGAACCTGCCGCAAAGCCCCTAAACACTACCCCCCGGGAGGAGGCCGGATTTAAATGAGCCAGGATACCGATATCGTCATCGTCAGCGCCGCGCGCACCCCCGTCGGCTCGTTCGGCGGAACTCTTGCGTCCCTTCCCGCTCATGAACTGGGCACCGTCGCGATCAAAGCCGCTCTGCAGCGCGCCAACGTCCAGCCGGGCGACGTCTCAGAAGTGATCCTCGGTCAGGTCCTGACCGCTGCACAAGGCCAAGGCCCCGCCCGCCGCGCCGCCATCGGCGCCGGCGTGCCCGTCGATGCACCCGCATGGGGCATCAACCAGATCTGCGGCTCGGGTCTGCGCGCTGTCGCTCTCGGTGCTCAACAAATTCAAACCGGTGCTGCGACGGTCGTCGTTGCCGGCGGTCAGGAAAGCATGAGCCAATCGGCACATGCGATCCACATGCGCGACGGCACGAAGATGGGCGACGGTAAGCTCATCGACACGATGGTTCGCGACGGACTGTGGGATTCATTCAACAACTACCACATGGGCACGACGGCCGAGAACGTCGCGCGCCAGTGGCAGATCAGCCGCGAAGAGCAGGACAAGTTCGCCGTCGCTTCGCAGAACAAGGCCGAAGCCGCACGCAAGGCCGGCAAGTTCAAGGATGAGATCTGCCCCGTCACCATCAAGGGCAAGAAGGGCGACACCGTCGTCGATACCGACGAGTACATCAAGGACGGCACGACGATCGAAGCCGTCTCGAAACTGCGCCCCGCGTTCGATCCCAAGGAAGGCACCGTCACGGCCGCCAACGCATCGGGCATCAATGATGGCGCGGCAGTCGTTGTGATGATGACGGCAGCCGAAGCCAAGAAGCGGGGCCTGACGCCGCTGGCACGCATCGCCTCATGGGCCCAGGCCGGCGTTGATCCGTCCATCATGGGTACAGGCCCGATCCCGGCGTCCAAGAAGGCCCTCGAGCGTGCAGGCTGGACGATCAAGGACCTCGACCTGATCGAAGCCAACGAAGCCTTCGCCGCGCAGGCCATTTCGGTCAACAAGGGCCTCGGCTGGGACACCGATAAGGTGAACGTCAACGGCGGCGCCATCGCCATCGGTCACCCGATCGGCGCATCCGGCGCCCGCGTTCTGACGACGCTGCTCTATGAAATGCAGCGCCGCGACGCCAAGAAGGGTCTCGCCACCCTCTGCATCGGTGGCGGCATGGGCATCGCCGTTTGCGTCGCCCGCGACTAAGCCTTCACAGCAAAACACCGGGCCCGCTTCGTCACCGAACGGGCCCGGTTTCTTAGTCCCCATCTCGCCAACACACCCGCTTCAATCAAAAACTCCAGGGAGGATTAGCATGGCACGAGTGGCCCTCGTTACCGGCGGCACGCGCGGCATCGGTCACGCGATTTCGGTCGCGCTCAAGAATGCAGGCTATCGCGTAGCGGCAAGCTACGCCGGCAACGACGCTGCAGCCCAGCAGTTCCAGGTCGAGACCGGCATCCCCGTTTATAAGTTCGACGTGTCGAACTATGAGGCCAGCGAAGCAGCCATCAAGCAGGTCGAGAAAGACATCGGCCCCATCGATGTTCTCGTGAACAACGCCGGCATCACCAAGGACACGATGTTCCACAAGATGACCAAGGAACATTGGGACGCCGTTATCGGCACCAACCTCAACGGTCTCTTCAACGTCACCCGCCCCGTTTGGGAAGGCATGCGCAATCGCAAGTTCGGACGCGTGATCAACATCTCCTCCATCAACGGCCAGAAGGGCCAGATGGGCCAGGTGAACTACTCCGCATCCAAGGCTGGCGATATCGGCTTCACCAAGGCACTCGCCCAGGAAGGTGCCCGCGCCGGCATCACTGTCAACGTAATCTGCCCCGGTTACATCGCCACCGAAATGGTCAAAGCCATCCCGCAAGACGTGTTGGACAAGAGCATCCTTCCGTTCATCCCAGTCGGCCGCCTTGGCGAGCCTTCGGAAATCGCACGCTGCGTGGTTTTCCTGGCTTCCGACGATGCTGGATTCATCACGGGCGCGACGATCTCGGCCAACGGCGGCCAGTACTTCGCCTGATCAACAGACGCTGATAAAAATGCCAAAGCCCCGCAGCGCACCCGCTGCGGGGTTTTTTCATTTCCGCGGCGCCAACGAAAGCCCGCGCGCCGATGCATCGGCCGGCACGCGCGACCCCACCGGCATACCAGCGGCAGCCCGCGCCTGCCGGATATTTTTCAAAAACATCTCCGCCGTCGCCCGCCACGTGAATGCAAGCGCATGGCGCCGCGCATCATCCCGGCTGAGCGTCAAAGCCCGCCGGGCAGCAGCACTTAAATCTTCATCGACCGCGCCACTCACCCCATCCTCGATAAGATCGATCGGGCCCGTTACTGGATAAGCCGCCACCGGCAAGCCCGACGCCATGGCTTCCAGAATGACGAGCCCGAACGTATCGGTGCGGCTGGGAAAAACAAACACATCCGCCGATGCGAAGTGGCGCGCCAAATCTTCACCCGTACGCCGCCCCGCGAACCGCACGCCCGGAAACCGCTCGGCCAGCGTCCGCAAATGCGGACCATCGCCGACGACGGCTTTAATGCCCGGCAAGTCGGCGGCCAGAAACGCTTCGATATTCTTTTCCCGCGAAACGCGGCCGACATACAGAAACACCGGCCCCTCGCTGCCGAACAAGCGATCCGGCCGAGGCTTGAAAAACTCCGTATCCACACCGCGCGTCCACGGCATCACATTGCGAAATCCTCTGGCGCCGAGATCGCGCCGCAGCGACTCCGTCGCCACCATGACGCCCGCACCCGCATTGTGAAACTGCCTCATACCGGCATAAACGACCGCCCGCGGAAATCCGAAATGCTCAGCTGCATATTCCGGAAAGCGCGTGTGGAAGCTCGTCGTAAACGGCAGCCCGCGCCGGCGGCAGTAGCTGCGCGCGAGCCAACCCACCGGCCCCTCAGTAGCAATGTGAATATGATCGGGCGCCGCCGCATCGATCACCATCGCGCACCTGCGGGCCGACGGCAGCGCCAACGCGATCTCCCGATAGCGCGGCATAGCAACTGTTTTGAAGTCGTCGGGTTTGAGAAACACGAGCTCCGCCCCAAGCGCGGGGATCTCTGCCGCAAGCCGCTGATACGTCGCCACAACACCGTTCACTTGCGGGAACCAGGCATCGGTGGCTACGAGTATCTTCATCCGCGCTCATCCCGGTCGGCGCCTTGAATTGCGCCGCGATTCGATCAGCCTCACCCTCGTAACCGAACTAGTCGCAGCCTTGTTTCATGCATGTGACAGCCAACGGAGACCTTGCGGACAAAACGAAGCGCCCCGGCTTTGAACCGGGGCGCTTCACTTGAAAAAACCGAAAAAGCGTTAACCGCGCAGTCGATTGCGAACGATCAAAGGCATCTGATCGTCAAGCCCGGCATCCTGGGCTCCGGCCTGCCGGCCTTCATCCGCGCTCCACCAGCGATCAGCCGGTTCTGGCGCATACGACTGAGGCGCTGCAGGTGCCCGCGAGGGAACCGGTGCGGCGGCATACCCAGTCTCGGCGGCAGGACGGCTCTGTGTCGCCGCAACGGGCGCGCGCTGCGCCACCGGCGACCCACCGAACCACGCGTCAATCAGATCCAGCTCTTCTGCCGAAAGCTGCAGCCCTTGGCTACGGCAACGGGCGATCACGAAGTTGCGGAACCGGCTCGCGAACAGGTTCGCGGATGCGCCCTGTTCGAACCAAGGATCCGTCTCGCTGACGACTTCGAGCACGAACCGCACATCGTCGCGCTTGATCGTGACGCCGAGATCGGCGGCCCGGTGCGTGATGTTGGTCAGCGTCTGCGCGCCCGTTAAACCGTTGGCGTTGATCTCCTGCGCCATCACTTCAAACAGCGCACGATATTCCGGCGGCGCCAGAGGCGGCGCCTGGCAGGCGTCGTGAATGCGCGTAATCGACTGCTGGATCGTCGGTGCATCGGTAGGCGGCGCCTGGGCCGGAGCCTGGGCCGGAGTCTGTGCTGGAGCCTGCTGGGGAACCTTGGCGGCAGGCTGCGGCGCCGGCTGGGCCGGAGCGGCCGGACGCGCGGGCGCAATTGGCTCCTGCCGCGCGTACGTTTCGCGCTGCGGAGGCAAAGGCGCTTGCGGCGGCATCGCCGGCCGGGCGTCAAACCGCGAGTCCCGCGCCGGCAACGGCAGCGACGGCTCCTGACGGATGTCGTTACGCGCAGGCGCGGGCACTGGCTCCCGCACAGGCTCCCGCGTCAACGGGGCCCGGCGCGGCTCGCTCTGAGCCGACAATTGACGGCTCGCTTCGAAGACGTAATAGGGCGCCTGATCCGACAGCCGGATATCCGCAGGCAGGCCCTTCGTCAGCAGATTAGAAAAGCTGCCAGCCCCCGCCCAGCCGGTGCCGACCGTCCGGTCATGCCCGAGCGTCCGAACGGCGCGATCGGCCAGCGCCTCCAGCGGAACCGGTTGCCCGGCGCTCTTCACCCAGCCAACCACCTCAGCCAGAATATCCCGGCGCACGGCATCGAGTGACGGAGCGGCAGCGGTCGCGGCGGCAGGAGGCTGCTCAGCATCAGCGCCCGTCGCCACACCTTCAAGCAACAAGCTGATCAGCGTCGACTCGCGAATTTCCCCATCGGCAATAGCCGTGTAAGGCGCCGCCGTGTGGTCGTTCGCAAACACCACAGTGCGCCGCGCATGGGCGCGCAGACGATGCAGCAGCGGTGTGAAATCGGCATCGCCGGAGAGAATGATGAATTCGTCAAAGTAGGTGTCGTGCCCGAGCAGATCGCGCACATCCATCACCATCCGGATGTCGGCCGAGTTCTTCAGCTGCGACGTCAGCGGCGGGCAATCGACCGCTTCCATGCCCGCGCGCAGGAAGTGGTGCCGCACGAACGGAAACGAATTCATGTCGGTTGCATTGTCGGAAGAATTCCGGCGCGGCACCGGATTGCCATAGCACCGGTTCATCACGATGCGGCGCGGCGCCTCCGCGGCCAGCCCGTTCGTCGGCGTGATCAGCCGCCCGCTCTCGATTTCGCGCAACCAAATGCCCGCATCCTTCGCGAAACGCTTGGCGGCTTCTTCGCTTTTTCTCTTCAGGGACAAGTAGATATTGTCATAGTCGATGAAGATCGTGCTCAACAGCGGTCCAGGTGACTGGGCCTTCATATCTGCAACCCCCGTTAGGCGAATCAATGCGTTGCGGCTCACTCTTGATGAGTCGGATTGGAGCGGCAAGGATGCAGAGTCCCCACATTCGGGAGCGCCAAAAAGGCTTATGCAGATCAAGGCTTTAAGCCCTCATCCTCAATCCATTTAGTGGTGGAAAAGTCTGCCCGCCACAATTCGCCCCGCCAACCGCTCCGGCTGCGGACAAATGGCTCTTGCAGGCTTAGGGGAGCGGCGGTTCGCGGCCCTCTGGTGCTAGCACGAAGCCGTCGAACGAGAACCCCGGCGCAACTGTGCAGCCCACCAGCGTCCATGCCCCGGTGCTGCGTGCTTGCTGCCACCACCCCGTCGGCACGACCGCTTGGGGCAGCATTCCCGCCGCTAGATCAAACCCGAGCATCACGCGGCTAGCCGCTCGCCCCGGCTCGGCAAGCCCCAACTCGAGCGGCGCACCCGCATGCCAGTGCCACATCTCGACCGCATCAACCGTGTGCCAGCGCGACACCTGCCCGGCAAGCAAGAGGAAATAGATCGCCGTCGACCGCGCCCGGCCCGAAGCATCCGTCGCCGGATCGCGAAACGTCTCCCGGTAGAACCCACCCTCGGGATGAGGGAGCAGCCCCAGCGTCTCGATCAACTGCTGGGCCTCCGCCGGAATAGCCGACCGCATCATGCTTTGTTCTTCCGCTCGCGCAGTTCAGCGAACACGCGCCAATCCGCCACCGCCCCCATCCCCAAGCGCCGCCGCGTTGCGATGTTGTGCGGGCGAAGAAAAACGTTGGCCTCTGCTCAGCTTCCTCCAGCCGGTGCCGCAACAGCGCATTCTCCGGCTCGATTGTGGCGCCAAATCGCGCATTCGCGATGGTGTACTCGTGCCCACAGTAGATGCGCGTATTCCCGGGCAGCGAGGCGATCCGGCTGAGCGAAAGCCACATCATCTCGTGATTGCCTTCGAGCACCCGCCCGCAGCCCATCACGAACAGCGTATCACCCACGAACGCCGCCCGGTCCTGCGGCATGAAGTAGGTCACATGCCCCATGGTGTGCCCCGGCGTACCGATCACCTCGACGCGATGCCCGCCGAGCAAGAAGCTTTCACCGTCATCCACCGCCTCATCGATACCGGGAATGCGCGCCGCTTCCTCGCGCGGCCCGATGATCCGGCAACCCGTCTTTTCCTTCAGCTCCAGATTGCCCGCCGTATGATCGCCGTGGTGGTGCGTGACCAGAATGTGCGTCAGCGACCATCCGGTCTCGGCCAGGGCTGCCAGGATGGCGGCGGCATCGGGCGCATCAATAGCGGCCGTCGCGCCATCCTCAGCATGCACAAGCACGCCGATATTATCTTTTCGGCAGAGAAAAACGTGAATTTCCAGTGCGGACATGCTGCGATTTCGCCGGATGAGACGTCGGATGGTCGTTAAGGAGGGAGGGGGGAGAGTAGCTGCCGCAACTGCCAAGTTCAATGAGGGGCCGCGCGGAAACGCGATTGCACGAATCCGTGCAGGTTTACCGCTATACTATTACTCCGCGACCCGCCTGGACGCATCCTGCCGCTGGAGCCACATGGATCTCGACGTCGTCGATTTGAGGGATTTCTACCAGTCGCCGCTCGGCCTCACGGTCCGGCGGATCGTCGGGGGCGAAGTCCGCGCGCGCTGGCGCGGGGTTCGCGGCGGAATGCTGGTGGGGCTGGGTTACGGCGTCCCCTATGTCGGCCCATTCCGCCAAGACGCCACCCGCATCGCCGCCTTGATGCCCGAAACACAAGGCGCCCTCGTGTGGCCCTCCGCCGGCCCGTTGCTCAGCGTGCTGGTTGAAGATCGCCAGCTACCGCTCCCCGACAATTCCGTCGACCGCCTGCTGCTTGTCCATAGCCTCGAAGCGACCGACCGCCCCGCCACACTTCTGCGCGAGGTCTGGCGCGTTCTCGTACCCGAAGGCCGCCTTCTGATCGTCGCGCCCAACCGGCGCAGCGTCTGGGCCCGCATCGACGCCACCCCGTTCGGACATGGCCGCCCATACAGCCGCTCGCAGCTCGAGCGTCTGCTGCTCGAAAATCTATTCACGCCCGTGTCGTGGGGGACGGCGCTGCACATGCCGCCCGTCAACAATCGCGTCATTCTAAGATCGGCCGCCGTTTGGGAGCGCGTCGGGCAGAAGCTCTGGCCTGGCTTCGGCGGCGTTCTGCTTGTTGAAGCACGCAAGGAGGTCATGGCCCCCATCGGCGGCAAACGCGCCGCCGTGCGCGCGCTGCGCGAACTGGTGACCATCCGCAAGCAACCGCTCACCGCTGATCGCGCGGCGCCAGCAGAAACACCGCCTTCTCACCGAGCAAATTCTGCAAAGACAGCGAGTTCTTGATCGCGAGCCGTTGCCCACGGCTGTTGAACGCCACGGCATCTTCCACTTCCGCATCCAGGATCGTCACGAGATCGGAGAAATCCTTGATCGTGCACAGATGCGAATCCTGACTGTCGAACCAGGTTTCCGGCAGGTTCGGCGTCCGCGGCATGCGGCCGGTGAAGAGCAGCGCGGTACGGATCTTCCAATGCCCAAAGTTCGGAAACGATACGATCGCCCGCCGGCCAATCCGCAACAGATTTTCCAAAACAACCTTCGGCTGCCGCGTCGCCTGAATAGTGAGCGACAGAACAACGTAGTCAAAAGCCTTGTCGGGATACCCGGACAGATCCTGGTCCGCGTCCCCCTGGATCACCGAAAGCCCCCGCGCCACGCAGGCATTTACGTTGTCGCGCGAAATCTCGACGCCACGGCCATCGACGGTCTTTTCCGAAATCAGCAATTCCAACAGCGCACCATCGCCGCAACCCACGTCGAGCACGCGCGAGCCCGGCGCCACCATTTCCGCGATAAGGCGATGGTCGGCACGAACCGGACGGTCGGCGATGGAATCCTGCGCACTATGGCCGGGGCTCTCACTCACGCGATGCCTCGCTTCTTGGCGGCGGCATTGAGGAAGCCGCGCACAGTCGCAAAGAACACCTCTTCGTCGAGAAGGAAAGCGTCGTGCCCCTTGTCACTCTCGATTTCCACGAACGACACGTTCGCCGCCACGCCGTTCAAAGCCTTCACGATCTCCTTGTTGTCCCGCGTTGGATAAAGCCAGTCGCTCGTGAACGACACGACGCAGAACTGCGTCTTGGTGCCCGTGAACGCGTTCGCCAGCTTCCCGTACTCCGCTTCCAGATCGAAATAGTCCATCGCCCGCGTAATATAGAGATAGCTATTGGCGTCGAACCGGTCGACGAACGTCGATCCCTGATGCCGCAAATAGCTCTCGATCTTGAAGTCGGCATCGAACGAGAACGAATGCTGGTCGCGGTTCTGCAACCCGCGCCCAAACTTGTCCTGCAACGCCTTTTCCGACAAATACGTGATATGTGCCGCCATGCGCGCCACCGCGAGACCGCGCGCCGGACGTGCATTCGTTCCGTAGTAGGCCCCGCCCTGCCAATCCGGATCGGCCATCACCGCCTGACGGCCCACTTCATGGAATGCGATGTTCTGAGCCGTATGCCAGGGCGCCGTTGCGATCGGCATCGCCGTGAGCACGCGCTCCTTATACCGCGCGCACCACTGCAGCACCTGCATCCCGCCCATCGAACCACCGATGACCGAGAACAGCTGATCGATGCCCAGGTAATCAACAAGCCGCGCCTGTGCCTTCACCATGTCGCCGATAGTGATGACGGGAAACTCGACGCCATACGGCCGCCCCGTCGCGGGGTTGACTGAGGCCGGCCCCGTCGAACCCATGCAGCCACCCAGAATATTGGCGCAGATGACGAAGAACCGATCGGTGTCCACGGGCTTGCCCGGCCCCACCAGCGTCGCCCACCATCCGCCCTTGCCCGTCACCGGATGATCATTGGCGACATGCTGATCACCCGTCAGTGCATGACAGATCAGAATGGCGTTCGACTTGTCGGCATTGAGCGTGCCGTAGGTCTGATAGGCGATGGTGAGCGGCGCAATCTCGCGCCCACTATCCAGGCGCAACGGTTCGCTCGCTGGAAATCGAACAACCAAACTTTGCGGCTCGGTGACCTGACGCGCCGCCGCGTCCGCCTGCGCTTGCTGGCGGGCTGTCAGATCAATGCTGTTGTCTCGGACAGACATGACTGCGCGTCTTCCAACTCCTGACCGCCGGTCACCCGGGGGCCAAAAACGAAAAATCCCGGCCGGATCGCCCTGCCTCATGGCCGGGCCCATCCGTTAACCGGGAGCGCGCGGCCCTTTAGCGAGTTGTTTAACGTGGCTGCAAGCCGGCCGGCCAAATCACCACGAGTTCCCCTGCTAAATAGCCAAAGGCAGCGTCCCGCGCAAGACCGCAGGGTGGACGCGCCGCGACACGGGCTCCATAAAGGCACGCTCCAAAAAGACGATTTCGCGCCTTTTCCGCCCTGGTCCGGTCGTATACCAAGCAGCCACGGCGCACGATCGCCGCTTCCACCTTGAAAGCTGATTGACCCGCATGTCCACCGCTGCCCCCACTCCCCGTCCCGGCGTTCTCGCCATCGAGGCCTACGTGCCCGGCGAGAGCAAAATCCCCGGCGGCGTAAAGCCGATCAAACTCTCGTCCAACGAGACGCCGCTCGGTCCGAGCCCGGCGGCCGTAGCGGCGTACAAGACCGCCGGCCTCGATCTGGAGCGCTACCCGGACGGCCAGGCAACGCACCTGCGCCAAGCCATCGGCAAGCGCTACGGCCTCGATCCCGCGCGCATCGTCTGCGGCGCGGGCTCCGATGAAATCCTCACCATGCTCGCCCACGCCTACCTCGGCCCCGGCGACGAGGCGATCTACACCCAGCACGGCTTCCTGGTTTATCGCATCGCCATCCTGGCGTGCGGCGCCACGCCCGTCGTCGCGGATGAAACCAACCTGACCGCCGACGTCGACAAGATTCTCGCCAAGGTGACGCCGAAGACGAGCATGGTCTTCTTAGCCAACCCCAACAACCCAACCGGCACCTATCTACCGATCGGCGAAGTCCGCCGCCTGCACGCGAGCCTGCCCGGCAACGTCGTGCTCGTGCTCGACGGTGCCTACGCCGAATACGTGCGCCGCAACGACTATGAAGCCGGCATTGAACTCGTCGCCACCACGAACAACACAGTGATGACGCGCACGTTCTCCAAGATCTTCGGCCTTGCAGCCCTCCGCATCGGCTGGGGCTATTGCCCGCCCGAGATCGCCGATGCACTGAACCGCATCCGCGGCCCCTTCAACATGTCGACGCCCTCCATCCTCGCCGGCGCCGCCGCCATGGAGGATCACGCCCACACGGAAACAGCCGTCGCCCACAACGACGAGTGGCTGGGCTGGCTGCACACCGAAATCGAAAAACTGGGCCTGTGCGTCACGCCGAGCGTCGCCAATTTCCTGCTCATCCACTTCCCGGCCGATGCCGCGAAGGGCGCCGCCGCCTGCGACGAGTTCCTCAAGTCTCGCGGCATCATCCTGCGCCGCGTCGTCAGCTACGGGCTGCCCGACTGCCTGCGCCTCACCATCGGCACGGCGGAAGAAAACCGCGCCGTCATCGCCGCACTCGCAGCCTTCCAGCAAAAGGCCGCGTGATGACCGCAGCCTCCGCCCCCCACGTCCACCAACCAATGTTCGAACGCATCGCGCTGATCGGCATCGGCCTGATCGGCTCCTCGATCAGTCACGCCGCCCGCCGCGCCGGCCTTGCCAAATCCATCGTCGGCTCGGCCCGCACGCCCGCAACCGTCGCGACCGCGCTGAAACTCGGCATTATCGATGAGGGCTACGCCTCCGCCCGCGAAGCAGCCGACGGCGCCGACCTCGTCATCCTCTGCGTGCCTGTCGGCCTGTGCGGTCCCATCGCCAAAGAGATCTCCCCGGTTTTGAAGCCGGGCGCGATCCTCACCGATGTCGGCTCCGTCAAAGGCTCCATCGTCCGCGATGTCGCCCCCCACGTTCCAGCCGGCGTCCACTTCGTCGCCGGACACCCGATCGCAGGGACAGAACAGTCCGGCCCGGAATCTGGCTTTGCCGAACTCTTCGACGGCCGCTGGTGCATCCTCACACCGGAAGCGGGAACCGACGCCGCCGCTGTCGAAAAACTGAAGGTCTTCTGGCAGAAGCTTGGCTCCAACGTCGAGATCATGGCCCCCGATCACCACGATCTGGTGCTCGCCATCACTTCGCACCTGCCGCACCTGATCGCCTTCAACATCGTCAACACCGCCGCCCACCTGGAGCGCGTGACGGACAGCGAAGTCATCAAGTTCTCCGCCGGCGGCTTCCGCGATTTCACCCGCATCGCCGCCTCCGATCCCGTCATGTGGCGCGACGTCTTCCTCAACAACAAAGACGCCGTGCTCGAAATGCTGGGCCGCTTCTCCGAAGACCTGATAGCCCTCCAGCGCGCCATCCGCTTCGGCGACGGCGACACGCTGCACAAACTGTTCTCCGATGCCCGCTCCATCCGCCGCGGCGTCATCCAGGCCGGCCAGGATACGCCCGCGCCGAACTTCGGCCGCACACCGGCACCGGCCACCGCCAAGAGCGGAGACGAAAAAGCATGAGCCAGCGGCCGGACACGCGGACCCTGTGGGTCTTCGGTTATGGCTCTCTCATGTGGCAGCCGGGCTTTCCCTACGTCGAAGCCCGCCGCGCCCGCCTCGACGGCTATTCGCGCGCTTTCTGCATTTACTCGCTCCACTATCGCGGCACTCAGGAACGCCCGGGCCTGGTCCTCGGCCTCGCCCGCGGCGGCACCTGTGACGGCATCGCCTTCCGTGTGGCCGACGCCGATGCGTCCGCCGTCCGCGCCTACCTGCACGCCCGCGAACTGATCTACGGCGTCTACCGCGAAGCCAGTGTGCCGGCCGAACTCGCAGGCCCCGGCCAACACCAAACCGTCGACGTCCTCACGTACATCGCCGAAACCAGTCACCCCAGTTTCGCCGGTCACCTGCCCTTGGCGCGACGCGCCGCAATCATCCGCGCCGCACGCGGCAAGGCCGGCAGCAACCTCACCTACTTCGCAGCCACCCTGCGCAAATTGCACGACCTCGGCATCCGCCAACCGGACCTGGAACGGCTGGCCGTCTGCGCCAGTGTCAGCGGTCCGTTCGCGGAGGCGGCCGGGCCCGAAGTCCTCGAAGGCCGCAGCCGCGCCTTCTGCAATCGGCGAGGCTGCAAGCCCAGCGCCGTCCGCAACGACCGCCGGCATGCGTTCTCCTATCGCCGCCGTCTCCCGGCTTGACCGGACACAACCGGATCAAACGAAAACGGCGGCCCGATTGAGGCCGCCGCTCGAATGCGAAATCAAGGCTGTCCGGAGCTTACATCCCGGCAGCCACATGAGAGATGATCCCGGCGCACTGGCCAGCGCGCAGATCCGTCTCGATCAGGCGGCTCTGCTTGGCATTGGGGGCAAGCAGGTGCACGTGAACTTCGTTAGCACCAAGCTCCGCGCCACGGCGGCGGATCTCTGCCAGATTGAGCGATGCGGCAGCGTTCCCGACCCGGCCCACGGCCAGAACCAGTCGGCGGCCCTCGCCATCGCGATGGACCAAAACGTAGTTGCCGGCCGGAAGCGCCGGGCATTCGATCAGATTGTAGATGGTGTGAACATAGCGCCGGCCCGACGCACCGCTCCAGAAATGGAAGCGGCCAGCAAGATCCGGTGCGCCGTCGAGCAAAGCGGGTTCGCCACGCATCGCGGCCAACCCGATACCCCGGCTCGACTTATACTCTGCGAGAGAAATGATCTCTGCTGACATGCTGTGCCCTGCCGTATCCGAACCCGGCCGTTGACCGGCCTGTGACGCTACAAATCGTTGAGCATCACCATCCACGAAAAGTCTGGATGAAGTGTGGCTCGACCTTTGAGATTTTGTGGCAGGGTGAAGAGAAGGTTAGCGGTTGTTCCTTAGGTGGATCGCAGCCCCGCCCGCGAACCGGTCAACAGGTGTTAACCATCAGCCGCAGCGCGAGAATCCGCACATCGCGCACACCCAGCAGCCTTCTCGGCGTGTGAGCGTCGCATGTCCGCAGCGCTGGCAAACCCGGCCGCCCGCCACTTTTCGGACCGATTCCGGAGCGCCCGCCGCCACCGATCCATCCGGCGCCTCGCCCTCAATGGGCGCAAGAAACCCAATCGCGCGCATGTGAGTCTCGATCACGTCGCCGATCGCCGCCAGCAGGCTCGGCACATACCGCCCACCAATAAAACGCCCGCCCTGCGGATCGAACACCGCCTTCAATTCTTCCGCCACGAACGAAACATCGCCGCCGCGCCGGAAGACCGCGCTGATCATCCGCGTCAACGCCACCGTCCAAGCGTAATGCTCAAGATTGCGGGTGTTGATGAAGATCTCGAACGGTCGCTTGCGCGGTGGCCCGCCCAGCTCGCCCCCCTCCATCTCGATGTCGTTGATGGTGATGTAGAGCGCATGATCGCTATCCGGCCAGCGCAGCTTGTAGGTCGCGCCCGACAACACCGGCGACCGCTCTAGCGGCTTGGAGAGATACACAATGTCTCCGCCCGCCCCCGCTCGCGCCGCAGCAGGCACCACCGCCAGCGGAGTTACCGGCGGCACGGTGTCCTGCACCGGCAGCTCGCCTCCCGCCGGGGCGTCCGCATCAACAGGTGACAGCACCGCACCCGTCACGTCGTTCGGGCGGTACGTCGTGCAGCCCTTGAGGCCAAGATCGTACGCCTCCCGGTACACCGACATGAAATCGGCAAATGTGATCTCGATCGGACAGTTGATCGTCTTGGAAATCGAACTGTCGACATGCCGCTGCACAGCTGCCTGCATACGCAAATGCTCATGCGGCGAAAGATCACCCGCCGTCACGAACGCCTTCGGCAGCGCCGCCGCATCCCCGCCGCCGCGCACATAGGCCGCATAGGCAAAATCCTCCAGCACCTCTTCACGCGCCGCGCCCGACGCATCGAGAATGCGCCGCCGCATTCGGAAATCGAACACCGGTTCAATGCCGCTCGACACATTGCCGGCAAACAGCGAAATCGTCCCCGTCGGCGCAATCGACGTCAGGCAGCCATTCCGGATGCCGTGCTTCGCAATCGCTTTGCGCACGTCTGGATCGAGCGCCGCAACATGCGGCCGCTCCAGATATCGCTCGCGCTCGAACAGCGCAAACGCGCCCTTTTCCCGCGCAATCTCGCTGCTGGCCAGATACGCCGCGCGCGAGATAGCCCCCATCCAATCCCCGGCGAGCTGCACCGCCCGGTCCGACCCGTACCGCACCCCAAGCATGATCAAAGTGTCCGCCAACCCCGTCAGCCCGAGCCCGATGCGCCGCTTCGCCTTGGCCTCGTGCCGCTGGGCCGGCAGCGGATAATTCGAAATGTCGATGACGTTGTCGAGGAAGCGCACCGCAGTCCGCACACGCTCATCCAAAGCCGCCATATCGAGCGCCGCATCAGCGCTAAACGGCCGCGTCACAAACCGTGTCAGGTTGATGGACCCCAACAGGCACGCACCATACGGCGGCAACGGCTGCTCCCCGCACGGGTTCGTCGCGTGAATGGCTTCCAGGTATCCCAGATTGTTCTGGCGATTGACGCGGTCGATAAAGATGACGCCAGGCTCTGCATAGTCGTACGTCGCCCGCATCAGGCGCTCCCAAAGCCCGCGCGCCGGAATCTCGAGATAGACTTGGCCGTCGAACATTAGCGGCCACGGCGCATCGCGCGCCACCGCATCCATGAACGCATCCGTCACCAGCACCGAGAGATTGAAATTCCGCAGCCGCGCCGGGTCGGATTTGGCGTCAATAAACGCCTCGATATCGGGATGATCGCAGCGCAGCGTCGCCATCATCGCCCCGCGCCGCGCCCCCGCCGACATGATGGTGCGGCACATGGCGTCCCACACATCCATGAAACTGACCGGACCGGACGCGTCCGCGCCGATGCTCCGCACCAGCGCACCCTTCGGCCGCAAGGTCGAAAAATCATGCCCGATCCCGCCACCCTGCTGCATGGTGAGGGCGGCTTCCTTCACGTTGTCGAATATGGACGCCAGATCGTCCTCGATCCGGCCCATGACAAAGCAATTGAAAAGTGTCACCTCGCGGCCGGTACCCGCCCCCGCCAGAATGCGCCCCGCCGGCAGAAAGCCGAAATCCGAGATCGCGTCGACAAACCGGCTCTCCCACGCCGCCCGGGCTTTCTTGCCCTTCTCGACGGAGGCCACCGCGCGGCCAACCCGCTCGAACGTATCCAAGACGTCCCGGTCGCCAGCCTCCGGCCCAAGTCTCATCCCAGGCCCGGCCCCATCGCCGCCCGGAACTATAAACCGGTACTTCTGCTCCCAGATTTCTCGCGAAATCGGAGCCAGGAACGCGCCACGCTCTGCCATCGATCCGATACTCACCCTCCGGACAAGATAAGCTCCGGACTGGCCTCAAAAAACACGCCCTCCAAACATAGCGCCCGACTGCTTAAAAGTCAACGAATGTTCTTTAAATATTCTTCCTATGTTCTCAATAGTGTCACTTTCAAAGTGTCACTTTCCCGGATTATTGATAACGAAGTTCACCGATTGTACGCCGGCCTCCGCAATCAGCTTGGCGCTTTCCGTCTCGATGGCCTCTTCAATGCGCGCCTTGGCGACCTTGCGCGGCAGCCCCGGTGGGACAGGCGGCAAGAATGAAACGACGATGGTGCCTGGGTAGCGGATGAGTTTCCGCCGCGGCCAAAACAGCCCCGAGTTGAGCGCAAGGGGAACGGCTGGCACGCCCAGCGCATCATAGAGCGCAACATATCCAGGTTTGTAGTCGGGAGCAGCACCCGGCGCCATACGCGTGCCCTCGGGGAAAATGACAACCTGCCGCCCCTCCGCCACGCGGTCCTTGGCATCCGCGACCAACGATTTCAGGGCCACCGCGGCCTTCTCGCGCCGCACGAGAATGTGCCGGAACTTCAAGCAGAACCAGCCATAGAACGGGATCCACTTGAGCTCATCCTTGAGCACGATCGCCGGGTCGGAAAACAGCGGGATCAGCGCAAACGTGTCCCAAGTCGACTGATGCTTGGCGACGACAAGCACGGGCCCATCGGGCAGGTTCGCCCGCCCGCGCACCTCCATCTTGGTCCCGACGATTTTTTCCAGCAGCCAGATGGCGATCCGCGCGTGCAATCGGAGCCCCGCCATGGCCCAGCTGCGCGGCGCCAGCAAAAGCCAAGACAAGCCAACGAGCATGACGCCCGTGACGAGGTAGAACGCGGCGGCATAGACGAGGGAACGCAGCATGAAGGTCCGGCTTGGGCTCAGATCGAAACGGCACGTCACGTCTTGGAATCGGGATCGCCCGAAGCGGTCGCAACCGAGCCGCTGTCAAACGGCGTCACCGCACGATGAAGGGCGAATCTGGCCGCAGATGGCAGGAACTTGATGTACTCGGCAACGAGATTCCGCATCGTCACCGGCGACAGCCACCACGCTTCGGTATCGAAGGTATCCGGGGTCACCGTATGCGGGATAAAGCGCACATCCGGCAGCGTGCGCGACAATTCCACGAGCGTGCGCGGCATGTGATAGTTCGATGTCACGACGATGAGCGATCGATACCGGTTCGCCTTCGCCCACGTCTGCGTCTCCGACGCATTGCCGATCGTGTTGAGCGCTGTGTACCCCAGATCGACACAGCAGTTGAATGTCCGCGAATCTAGCCCCGACAACCGGATCAAATCACCCTGACCGGTCCGCGTATTCACACCGGAGATGAGCAGGCGCGCGCCATAACCATCCTTGAGCAGCCGCGCCCCTTCCTTGATGCGCGACTGGCCGCCCGTCAGCACGACGATCCCGTCGGCCTTCTCGCTGGCATGCACGGGCGTGCGCATGACATTGGCGGAAAACAAAACGAAGCCCAGGGCAGCGGCCCAAACCACCGCAGCCGCGAAGCCCGCCAGGATTTTCCAATATCGCGACATATGACCTTGGCGCCGAACAGGCGCTTCACCTTCCCCTAAGACCTCGGTTGAGCCCCTACGAACTTAGCCGATTTGGTCACCGCTGTGACGGCATTTTGCCTACCCCCGCCACTCCAGGGAGAAATCAAGGAAAACAAAGTGTTGCAGGCGGCTACCAGATACCGCGGGCGTCCAACGAAGGATCACCGCTTGGCATGCAGAATGCGATAGACGCCAAGCCGGCTGGTCAGCATGCACAACGCCGAAATGATCACCACCACGATGCCCAGCAGCACGAACCCAGCCGTATCGAGACTGCCTGAACCGATCAAACGGTGCATCTCCGCCATCATGACGGGACCGCCGCCGAGCACCTCGAGCACCAACGGCATCGCGATGAACACGAACGCCGCCAGCGCGGCTCCCACGCACCCGGCGCGGATGCCAAGCCGGAGAAAATGTTTCTCAAACTCCCGCGCGATAAAGCGATCGTTGGCACCAACGAAGTGCAGCACCTCGACGATCTCGCGGTTGGACGCCATCGAACTCTTCGTCGCCGAGACGATGATGGCCGTCGTCGCTGCCGCCACGAGAACGAGGATGGCAATCCCACCGAGCGCCAACGAGCGCGTCACGGTCCGGATTTGCCGCTGCCACTGCCGGTGATCGTCGAGCGTCACACCCTCGAATTTCTCACTGAGCGTTTTTGAGACGGCGGCGAGATCCGGCGTCGTTTCGCGATCGATGCTCACTGCAATCAGCCGCGGCACCGGCAACGACTTCAGCGCATCAGACTTTCCAAGCCAGGGTTCCAGCAGCGCGGTGGAATCCTCCAGCGCCAGAACCCGAGTATTTCCGATCCCCGGCGTCTGGCCTAGCGCCGCCGCCACCTCGGCCAGAGTCTTATCGATGTCGACTCCGTCGCGCGGCGCCACCTGCACGGTGACCTCGCTCGCCAGATCCTTTAGCCAGGCATCCGCCGATTGATTGATCATATAGACCGCGCCCGCCGTCAGGCAGGCCAGAAAACACATGATCGCGATCACCAGCGTCAGCGAACGCCCGGTAACAGACCCTGCGGGAACAATCGGCGCATTCGCCTGCGCCTTGCCTCGCCGCACGGGTTCAGCCGGCCCCGGTCGCGGCTCATGCTCCAGACGAGGCACGGGCGTATCGGGATAACTGGGATAGATGGCTTCGTCTGTTGCGGCCGGATACGTGCGCGTCGCGCCGGGGCTCACCCCCGTCGTCGGATCGTCATCGTAATAGGGCTCGGCCGGATATGTGCCCTGCGGCAACGGCCGGCCCGTCATCTTGTCATATGATCCGGACATGGCCGTTATGAAGTTCCATGCGCGGCGCCTTGAACTGCCGCATGAGTTGATGATCGTGCGTGGCGATGACCACGGACGTGCCCAAACGATTGAGTTCGATGAACAAGCGCAACAGACGGCGCGCCATTTGCGGGTCAACGTTCCCGGTCGGTTCGTCGGCCAGCAGAACCTCCGGCTTGCCGATCACCGCCCGCGCAATGGCCGCGCGCTGCTTCTCCCCGCCCGACAGCACCGACGGATAAGCGTGCATGCGGTCACCCAGTCCCACCCACTGCAACAGGTCCGTCACATCCTCGCGGTAGTCGTCGATCCGCTTGCCGACGACCCGCAGCGGCAGGGCAACATTTTCCCACGTGGTCAGATGGTCCAAAAGGCGAAAATCCTGAAACACGATGCCGATGCGCCGCCGCAACTGCGCCCGCTTCGACGGTGTCACACGGCTGATATCCTGGCCGAACATCTCGATCCGCCCGCGAGAGGGGTGGGTCGACATGAACAAAAGCCTCAGCAACGACGATTTGCCCGCCCCCGACGCACCGTGCAGGAAGTGGAACGAGCCGGGTTTCAGCTCGATGTTCACGTCCGAGAGCACATCGGGTCCACGGTCGTAATTGAGCGCGACGTTCGTGAGCCGGATCACTTAATGATTTCCCGCCAAGTCTTAACCTGCTGCCGGATCGGCCGACTTTGGCCGCCAAAGTCGCCAAACGATCAATCGTTTAGGATTATGGCAGTGTCGTGTGCATCCCCTATGGCGGCGATTTGCCGTGCCACGCTTGAACATTGCGGGCAACGCCCCGATACCTTCATAGTCGAATCATCAGTTTAGGCAACGGAAAGGGCCGGGCATGACGGCGGAGGCCATCACCAACCCCGATAGCGGCGTCGAAATCGTCTATTCCGATGAAGAGATTGCGCGCCGTCTCGAAGAACTGGCGCTCGAAATCAAGTCGTCGGGATTGAAAAACCTTCTCGTCGTCGCCGTCCTCAAGGGCAGCTTCGTCTTCGCCGCCGATCTGATTCGTGCGCTGCACCGGGTCGGCGTCTCCCCCGAAGTCGATTTTCTGACCCTGTCCAGCTACAAAAAGAGCAAGACATCCTCCGGCCGCGTCGAAATCCTGCGCGATCTCGACCTCGGCGTGGAAGGCCGCAACGTGCTCATCGTCGATGACGTCCTCGACAGCGGCCGTACCCTGGCCTTCGCCAAAGACCTGCTGACCGCGCGCGGCGCCGCCCTGATCCGTACCTGCGTCCTTCTCGAAAAGCAGGTGCCGCGCGCCGTCGACGTGGAAGCCGACTTCGCCGCCTTCGAGTGCCCCGACGAGTTCGTCGTCGGTTACGGCATGGACGTGGCGCACCGCTACCGGGAATTGCCGTTTGTGGGGCGTATCACGAAGCACTGAGTAGTTTGGCTCAATGAGCAAAACGAACGGGAGGGGGCGATGGCGCGCATTCTGTTGGCGGACGACGACGGCATGGTGCGCGATCTCTTCGAGCGCGTTCTAGCGGCGAGCGGCCATGACGTCCGCATCGCTCAAGATGGCCACGAAGCATTGGGCCTCGCCGACAGTGGCGGCGCATTCGATGTCCTTGTCACTGACGTTCACATGCCGGGCATCGACGGCATCCTGCTCGCCAAGACGCTCGCCGCAAAGCAGCCGGGCCTCAAGGTGCTTTTGATGAGCGGCTTCCCCGAGCAACTCCAGCGCGGCAGAGCCGAATTGGCCGGGCACATCGAGACCCTGACCAAACCCTGCTCCATAGAAGATATCCGCGCCAAGATCGCCAAGCTCACGGCCTGACGCCCGCCTTAAACTGCGGAGCCGAACCGCCCCATCGAGAACAACGACAGGTCGAACGGCGGCCTCACCCCCGTCGCCAGATCGGCGAGAATTTCGCCCATCACGCTGGCAAACTTATAGCCGTGCCCCGAGCACGGCGACGCCACGACCACTTCGCCAAACCCCGGCAGGGTATCGATGACGAAATGCTCGTCCGGCGTGTTGGTGAACAGACACGCGCGCAACCCCAGACAATCGCCGTTGGCATCGGGGAAGAACCGAGCCAGCCCTTCGCGCAGAACCTCTTCGTCCGCAGCCGTCGGTTCGCGCGAAATCGCATCCGCCATCCCCGTCTCGTGCAGGTGATGATAGAGCCCGATCTTAAAGCCCGGCGCATGCCAGATCGGAAACTGATAGAAGTGCCCCAGATCGCACTTGAGATTAGAGACCGGGAACGCGCCCAGCCCGAACCGCTCTGGGTTCTTCGGCTGGAACCAGCCCAGAACCTGCCGCTCCGGAACGGCCGTACAGGCGAGCTCGGAGGCATGCTCCCCAATCCATCCACCAGACGAGAGCACGAGACGCCCCGCCTCATAGATGCCCTTAGGCGTGCGCACCCGCACGCCCCCACCCGCCAACGGCACGTAGTCGATCAGCGGTTCCCGCGCCCGGATCACCGCGCCCTTGGCCATCGCCAGATTGACCGCCGCCACGATCGCCCGCTCCGACGCGACAAACCCGCCGTCGCCCTGAAATACCGCCTCGTAGTTCGAGGGCAGCACATAGCCGGGATAGCGCCGCATCACGTCCGCAGCCCCAAGCCGCTCATGCGGCAGATCATGTTCGCGGCAACTCGCCAGCGATCCTTCGATCACCGACGAGCCACTAGGCCCGACATCCAGCGATCCGGTAATGTAGAGAAGCTGTTCGCCTGCCCGCTGCTCCAGATCGCGCCACAGCTCATAAGCGCGCCGCAACAGCGGCACGTAGCTCGGATGTTCAAAGTAGGCGAGCCGGATGATCCGGTTGATCCCGTGCGAGGACCCCATGGTGTGGGGAATATCGAAGCGTTCGAGACCCAGGACCCGCTGCCCCCGCTCGGCCAGCCGCAGGCACGTCTGCGCGCCCATCCCACCCACGCCCGCCACGATGACGTCGAATGTCCGGCGCGTCATGGCGCACCCGCCGGAACGGCCGGTACTGCCGTCGCGGGCGCCGAAACCTCCGGAGCCACGGGCACCGGTGCTGCGACAGCTGGCGCAGGCGGCGGCTCCGGCGGCCGGGTACACGCACGCGCAATGCGCTGCTCCGCTTTCTCCGGCCCCTCGCTCAATCGCGTACTGAATGGAATGAACGACAGCTTCGTCAGCTTATAGATCTCGTTCGTAAACGTCGCCCCGCAGTCGAGCACGAACTGATGCATCACCGGCATCCGGCACTGCTCAAGGATGGGCTTGGGATCCTGTTCGGCCACCCGCGCGTCATACGCCTTCGTCAAACAGCGATCGACATCCGCCATCGCCGCCACGAGCGCATCTTGAAAATGGCCCTCAAGCTTCGATAGAAAGTATTCGCCCGTCACTTCGCGAATGGCGAAAATGTTCTGCATGATCGACTTGTTCCAGTCGACGTAGGCTTCGTCGTACGCGCGCTTCCGATACTTCACTTCCTCGATGTCCGCCCCGCGCCGCAACGCCGATGCCACCATCCCCGCTCGCGTCCGCCGCTCATAAACGAGATGCACGAGGCTCTCGATCGACTGCTTGCGCGCCTGATACTTGGCATACGTCTGCCCGAGCCAGGCCCCCACCGACGCCGTGATGATCCCGTTGATGACGGCTGAGACGAGCGCAAACAGCACCAATTGCCGGCGCGACAACCGCGCCTGACGCAGCAGCCCGAGCGTACGCTGTGACGTCATCGGCTGATCCCCCCAATGTCCCGGTGCGCCCCCGCGCTATCCGCCCGTGACACTCATGTGCCGCGACACCGCGGGCTTGCTGGTCGTGCGATCGATAATGAAATCGTGCCCCTTGGGCTTGCGCGCGATGGCAGCCTCGATCGCCTCATTCAACAAAGCGTCATCCGCCGATGCCCGCAAAGGTGCTCTCAAATCAGCCGCATCGTCTTGCCCCAGACACATATAAAGTGTGCCCGTGCAGGTCAGCCGCACGCGGTTGCAGCTCTCGCAGAAATTATGCGTCATCGGCGTAATGAAACCCAGGCGCCCGCCCGTCTCCTTGACGCGCACATACCGCGCCGGCCCGCCCGTGCGATACGGAATGTCTTCCAGCGTCCAGCGCTCGAGCAGCCGCGCGCGCACGATCGACAGCGGCAAATACTGATCCGTTCGGTCGCCGTCGATCTCACCGAGCGGCATGGTCTCGATCAGCGTGAGATCTGCGCCCCGGCCGTGCGCGAACTGGATCAGATCGTCGATCTCGTGCTCGTTCACACCCTTCAGCGCCACCGCGTTGATCTTGACCTTCAAGCCCGCCGCTTGCGCCGCATCCAGACCCTGCAACACGTTCCCAAGGTCGCCCCAGCGCGTGATCGCCTTGAACTTGACCGGATCAAGCGTATCCATCGACAGGTTGATGCGCTCGACACCGCACGCCTTCAACTCTGCGGCATACTTCGCCAGCTGACTGCCGTTGGTCGTCAAAGTCAGCTCATCAAGCGTCCCGGCCTCCAGATGCCGCGACAGGGCGCGAAACAGCCACAGAATATTTTTCCGCACCAGCGGCTCGCCGCCCGTAATGCGCAGCTTGCGCACCCCGCGCGCGACAAATGCCGAGCACAGCCGGTCGAGTTCTTCCAGCGTCAGCAGGTCTTGCTTCGGCAAGAATGTCATGTGCTCCGACATGCAATAGACGCAGCGGAAATCGCACCGGTCCGTCACGGACACGCGCAAATACGTAATCGCCCGGCCGAAGGGGTCGATCAGATCGGGCCCACGCACGATGTCAGGAGCGGTATCCACCAGCACTCGTCATTTCAGTTGGATTTTCCGGCCACTATTGCCGGCCGGTACCCTCTCTATCTAGCAACCCCCCAACGCGTTGCAAGGCTTTAGGCCGCCGAACCGCATTGGCAGTATGACAGTCAACGGCGCTTGTCCGCCGCCGACCGCCACGGTACTGATAGCTCCAAAACCGGAACGATCCGGAATGTGACGGGCTAGGCCCGCCAGTCCGGGCATTGGGGGGAAGACATGACGGACGCGCGCGCAACGCCGGTGGAGACCGGTGTGGGTTTGCTTGATCGTGAGCGGATCATTGCCCGGGCAGGCTTTAACCGTTGGATGGTGCCCCCGGCCGCCCTCTGCATCCACTTGTGCATCGGCATGGCCTACGGCTTCTCCGTGTTCTGGAAGCCGCTCGAAAACATTCTGACCGGCGCGGACGGCAAGCCGTTGCCACTATGCGCAGCAGGCGCCACTACGTTCTCTGAAAAGGCCGCCGGCACGCTGAGAGCCTTGACCGCGACAGACTGCAACTGGAGCCAGTTCGACCTCGGCTGGATGTATACGTTCTTCTTTGTGGTTCTGGGCATCTCGGCCGCCGTTTGGGGCGGTTGGCTTGAACGCGCCGGCCCGCGCAAAGCCGGGTTCGTCTCAACCGTGTGCTGGTGCGGTGGCCTCCTCATCTCCGCGCTCGGCATCTACCTCCACCAGCTTTGGCTGCTCTGGATCGGCTCCGGCATCATCGGCGGCATTGGCCTCGGCCTCGGCTACATCTCGCCCGTCTCCACACTCATCAAATGGTTCCCAGACCGCCGTGGCATGGCCACCGGCATGGCCATCATGGGCTTCGGCGGCGGTGCCATGATCGGCTCGCCCCTTGCCACGGCGCTGATGGGCGCCTTCAAGACCGACAGCACCGCCGGCGTCTGGGAAACCTTCATCGCCATGGCCGTGATCTATCTCGTGTTCATGCTCATCGGCACATTCGGTTATCGCATCCCACCGGCCGGCTGGAAGCCGGAAGGCTGGACGCCGCCGGTCAACTCCAACGCAATGATTTCATCCAAGCACGTCCATCTCGATAACGCTCACAAAACACCGCAATTCTGGCTGCTGTGGATCGTCCTCTGCATGAATGTCTCCGCCGGTATCGGCATCATCGGCGCCGCCTCGCCCATGCTGCAGGAAACCTTCGGCGGCGCTCTGGCGGGCGCAGCCGGCGTCGGTTATCTCGACATGAAGAAGGACGCCGCGATGGCTGCCGCAGCAGCCGCCGTCGGCGCAGGCTTTGTCGGCCTCATTTCGCTTTTCAACATCTTCGGCCGCATCGCCTGGGCGTCCTCATCCGACAACCTCGGCCGCAAAGTCACCTACTTCATCTTCTTCGTTCTCGGCGGCGCGCTCTACGTGTTGGCCTCCTTCGCCGCCGATTGGAAGATCCTCGCCCTCTTCGTTGGCGCCTTCTGCATCATCGCGTCGATGTACGGCGGCGGCTTCGCAACCATCCCCGCTTACCTCGCCGACATCTTCGGCACGCAGTTCGTCGGCGCCATTCACGGACGATTGCTCACCGCGTGGTCAACGGCTGGCATCCTCGGCCCCGTCATCGTTAACTATCTGCACGATACGCGGCTCGCATCGGGCATCGCACCCGATCAGGTTTACGGCCCAATCTTCTACATCCTCGCCGGCATGTTGGTCGTCGGCTTCGTAGCCAATATGCTCGTGCGCCCGGTCAACCCGAAATGGCACATGACCGACAATGAGGTCGCAGCAGAACGGGCCAAGCTCCACGAGAAAACCGCCGTCGCGGAATCCGGATCATTCGGAATCGGCAAGGGCGGGCTGGATGCCAAGGCCGCCATGTTCTGGCTGCTCGTTGGCATCCCACTTGCGTGGGGCGTCTGGAAAACGGTTGAAAAGGCGCTGGTGCTCTTCCAGTAACGTGAAGGCAAAGCGCGCCTGATCTCCCGCATCCTTGCGAGGCGGAGTGATGTCTGCGGTCCGTGTGCGTCCAGTATTAGCGGCAATGGCGATGACGATAGCCCTCGCAATGCCACCTGCCGCTTGCGCCGCAGTCGGTACCGATGCCACCGATGCACCCCCGCGCCTCTTTCGCATCCTTCCCGACGAGCATCCCGCCATCGACCCGAAAAAGCGGCTGCTCAATCTCCGGCGTCCCATCGTCATCACATCGCACACCGCCAGCGCCCAATTCCGCTACCACCTCTATCGCGGCATCGCGCTGATCGTCATCGGACTGCTCGGCCTGACGTGGATTGGATACCGCGCCTACGGCCGGCGGCAGGCCAGAGTCTCCAGATAGGCAAAAAGCGGCCGCGCTGGATCGGCGGCGGCGTCCGCCCCACCCGTCATCTGCGCCAGCTTCAAATCGCGCGGATAAACCGCCGCCCCGCTCTCCGCCGGCAGATCCGGACACGCCCGAACGATCAACCGCAACTGAGAAAAGTGCCTCGCCGCTTGCGCAAAGACCTCCCACGCCGCCTGGTTATCCGACCACATCGGCACCATCACGGTCCGCGCCGGCGTCCGCGCCACAAACGCCAGCCCCTTCGCCAGCGAAACCGGATCCCTCACATCCACCTTCACCGCCAGCAGCGAGACCGGCGCCGCCTCGGGCAATTGCGCCGCCAGCGCCGTCATCAGCTCGGTATCTCCCGACGCATCGAACGGAAAGCGATCCTCGCCCATCACGTCCCAGGCAATGATCTCCCCTTCGCCATCCCGCGCCAGCCGCGCCGCAATCTCCGGCCGCGTATAATCAAACCCCGCCGTCAAAATCGCAATCGGAACCCGGTTGCCGCTCTCCACCGCCGGCGGCACCTTCGGATCAGCAGCCGACGCACCGGAGGCCGCGAGCAATAGGGCGATTCCAAGCGCAAATCGGACAGCGCGCCTAATCCGGAAGAAGAGCGATAGCAGTTTGGTCATCGGGCGCCCTGGGTTACAACCGGCCACCTACATCACCCATGAGACCACCTGCCGGCAAGCCACGACCGGGCAGAAGACTTCCAATTCCATTCATCAGCACTTTGAGAACTTTCCCGCACCTCGCTATAAGGGGCCGGATATAGGGCGAGACCGGCCATAGATCAGGGCCGGCTGCACGCGAGGGGGCATTTCGTGACGCGCATTTCCCGTCGTAAGTTCGTTGCCGGCGCCGCAACCGGCAGCGTTGGTCTTGCAGCGGCTGCGTGCGACCAGTCGAGCCCGGCCGCCCCCGCCGTCATCGCCGAGCGCCCCGAGATCCGCTGGCGCATGACGTCCAGTTTCCCGCCCTCCCTCGACACCATCCACGGCGCCGCCAAGGTCTTCTCCAAGGCCGTCGCCGACATGACCGACAACCGCTTCCAGATCCAGGTCTTCGCCGCAGGCGAAATCGTCGGCGGCCTCCAGGCAGCCGATGCCGTCACCGACGGCACCGTCGAAAGCTGCCACACCGCATCCTATTATTACTGGGGCAAGGACCCGACGTTCGCCCTCGCCACCGGCGTCCCCTTCGGTCTGAACTCGCGCATGCAGAATGCCTGGATGTGGGAGGGCGGCGGCATTGAAATCATGAACGCCTTCTACCAGCGCTACAACATCTATGGCCTGCCCGGCGGCAACTCGGGCGCGCAGATGGGCGGCTGGTATCGCCGCGAAATCAATACACCTGAAGACTGGAAGGGACTGAAGATCCGCATCGGCGGCTTCGGCGGCGCCATCCTCGCCAAACTCGGCGCGGTCCCAACGCAAATCGCCGCCGCGGACATTTATCCCGCACTCGAAAAAGGCACGATCGATGCCGCCGAATGGGTCGGCCCATACGACGACGAGAAGCTCGGCTTCGCCCGCGTCGCCAAATACTACTATTACCCCGGCTGGTGGGAAGGCCAGGCCATGCTGCACTTCTTCTTCAACCTGCAGAAGTGGAACGAACTCCCGCCGAGCTATCAGGCCACGATGCGCGCCGCCGCCCACACGGCCAACACCATCATGATAGCGCGCTACGACATGCAAAATCCCCCCGCGCTGAAATCGCTGGCGCAGAACGGCGCTTTCCTGCGCCCCTTCTCGAAAGAGGTTCTCGACGCCTGCTTCGCCGCATCGAACGCGGTCTATGCCGAACTCTCCGCCAAGAACGCCGACTTCAAAGGCGCCTACGAGGCCATGACCAAAGTCCGCCGCGACGGCTTCCTCTGGCACCAGCTCTCCGAGCACACCATGGATACCTACATGATGATCCTGCAGCGCGAAGGAAAACTCTGACGCAGCGCGCTCACTTCAACAGCGCGTAGCCATCGGTGTGGCATTCGCCAAAGCCGCACTGCACGATCACCGACGCAAAGTTGATCACGCACAGAACGACCACATACAGGCTCAACACCTGCGCCACCCGCGACAGCATCGAAAACCTTGCGATCCGCGCGTGCTCCAGCCGGTCATCATCGCCGAGTACTGTGAGTTTCAACGCGTATCCCGTCAAAATCGCCAGCGCGATCAGGATCGACCACACCGGCATGTGCAAACCCAAGACAGCCGTGCCGATGTACTCATGTCCGGGCCGCGGATAAATATCGAGCAGCGTCTGACGCACCGACACGACGAGCAGAAAAATCGCAAACAAAAGGCTGATGCCAGTGTTGCGGTAGCTGAACCCGTGCCGGAAATTCATGGCGATGCCAAACGCAACACCAAACAGCGCCACACGCTCCAGCAAGCACAGCGGACAAGGCAACTCGCCATAGACGTATTGCATCGTCATGGCCGTGGTCAGAATGCCCGCGATGATCGCGAGCATGAGCAGCAGAAAGAGATCATTGAGCACGACCAGCGGATCGGCAGCATCGGAGTGAGCGGACGGTCCGGTCATGCTACGCCCCGCCCGTCGCCGGCCGGACCGATCACAGGAGCCTCCGTCGAGATCCACGGCATCCGGAACCCATACTCGGGGCTGTAAATCTCAAACAGGAAAAGCCAGATCGCCAATCCCAGGCAGACCGCAATCGCCCCAAGCGCCTCCCGCGTGCGCCCTAGACACCCCAAAATGAGCGCCAACGTCAGGGATGCAAAAACAGCGGCCATCATCGGCGAACGCGCTCCAAGCCGGATACGCTGACCCTAGGCCCGCCGGGTCCCTTCAAGCAAGATGAACCCGCGCAAAACGGCCAAACACCGTTTCCCAAACCAATGGTACCGCCTCCCTGGCTTGAACAGGGGACCTCTAGATCCACAATCTAGCGCTCTAACCAACTGAGCTAAGGCGGCACAGGGGATGTGCGCGACGGGCGCGCGGACCCCGTAAGAACCGCTCCATGCCCCTCCCGTCAAGCAAAAACTGGCCGGATCGCAAGCTGTTGGGCCGGGAGGGCGCCCCCAGCAAACGAACGGTGCAAACCGGCCTGAAATCCACCCGAACCAACCAAGAGCCGGTGCTGCACGGCTATTTCCGTAGCCGGAGCATATCCAACTCCACTCTTACTTCACCGTCTAGGCGAGCATTTGCGGCTAACCGGCCACGACTGTGTTACTTTTTCCAACGAATGACGACGCCCGACCAAAGCAACGACGAACCTTCCAACACGCCGGCCATCAGCAATGCCGCGCGCGCGTTTCTGAATGCGTGGCCGAACGTAGCCCTTCTTTTCGATCCCCAATCCGGCTCCCTGATCGCTGCCAATCTGGCCGGACAGGTGCTCTTTCCCCGTCTCCCCGCCACGCTAGACGGAGCCATGCCCGCGGTCCGCGCCCTGCGTGAAATCGCACGCACAGGTATCGGCGACGCTAAAGCCATTCCGCTCGTGTTCTGGACCGCGACGGGTTTGGAAGCGTTGGTGTGCGATGTGGACGCAATCGACGGCCAAGGCCCGCAGCGGCACCTTCTCGTGCGCGCGCACTCCGCAACGGCCCGGAACACGCCCCGTCCATCCGAACCGGCAGCGCCCCCACCCCGCAATGACGAGGCGACTCTGCGCGACATCGCCAGCAAAATTCGCGACGGCCAGAAGCGATTTATGGCCGTGGCACCACCGTTTCCCGAAGAACCGCAAGCCCAGACGTCAAACACGTCCTCGGCCCAATTGGCACAGTCCCCCGATAACCCGACCGGAATTGATCTCGCCAAACTCGCGCACGAACTGAAAACCCCGCTGAGCGCCATCGCCGCCGCGTCGGAAATCATGAAGGAAGGCCGCTTCGGCCCCGTCGAAAATGAGCGCTACGCAGGTTATATCGACGGCATCCACGCGAGCGCCCGCCACGCCCTCGACCTGATCGAACGCATGCTCGACCGCCGCAGCGAGCAACCTACGCAGCGCACACCTGCCTTGAAATTCGAAGTCATCGATCTGGATGAATTTGT
This sequence comes from Hyphomicrobium sp. 12-62-95, assembly GCA_002279935.1. Lineage (GTDB taxonomy): Bacteria > Pseudomonadota > Alphaproteobacteria > Rhizobiales > Hyphomicrobiaceae > JAGVSR01. The sequence continues at coordinate 80,333 of NCCZ01000012.1, forward strand.
CTCCGCCTGCGTGGCCACAATCCAACCACTGGCTTCCGCCAAGGGATTGACTCTGTCATCGGCGTCCGCGGCGACCAACGCCTCCGTCAAGGCCGACCGAACAGCGCTGAAACAGATCGTGCTCAATCTACTCACCAACGCCATCAAGTTCACGCCAGCAGGCGGAACGATCACGGTAGCGACAGTCGGTAGCCGCCGTGGCGCTGCGGCATTCACGGTCGAAGACTCCGGTCCAGGGATGACCGCCGTCGCCATCGCGGATGCCCTGCGGCCGGTTCCAATGGATGTGCCCAATGCGCGTGATGGCGGCGGACTGGGATTGGGACTTCCCATGTCGCGTGCGCTCGCTGAAGCCAATGGGGCAGCCCTGTCCATTGATAGCGCACCCGGCCGCGGCACACGCGTGACGGTGTCGTTTCCCGGCGGTCCACTCGTCGCAATCTAAGCAATCCGGCGCAACCAGCGAACGGCCGCGAATTGTTTGGAATTAGACCATTTCTAATATGATTTCGCACACGTCTATTCAATTGACCGGCCAACACACGACTGGTCTATTCAGCGCGCATGTGCGCCACCCGCACGTGCTCGCTGCAACCCGATCCCGGAACCTTGTCTTCCGGAAATTGGAGCTCTCAGATGCGTCTCTCCATTTCGGCACGCGCCGCGCGCCGTGCCATCGCCGTTCTGGCCACAGCTGCAATCGCGTCCCCGGCTTTGGCCAACGACGTCAACGTCTATTCCTACCGCGAGCCCGACCTCATCAAGCCGCTGCTTGAGGATTTCACCAAATCAACGGGCATCAAGGTCAACTTCATTTACGCCAAAGACGGTCTGATCGAGCGCATGCAGGCGGAAGGCGCCAACAGCCCCGCCGATGTGTTGCTAACACCTGAATTCGGCCTGCTCACGCGCGCCAAGGAAGCGGGCGTCACCGCGCCCAATACGACAGCCGATCTCAGCACCGCGATCCCGGCAACCCTGCGCGATCCAGACGGCCATTGGTTTGCCCTCACGCGCCGCGCGCGCGTCTTCTACGTGTCGAAGGATCGCGTCAAGGATACGGACCTGACGTATGAAGATCTGGCCGACCCCAAGTGGAAGGGAAAGATCTGCACGCGCTCGGGCCAGCACACATACTCGGTGGCACTCATCGCCTCCATGATCGCCCACAACGGCAAAGACAAAGCCGAAGCATGGCTCACAAGCCTCAAAGACAACCTGGCGCGCAAGCCGGCCGGCGGTGATCGTGAATCCGTACGCGACGTGCAAGCCGGTCTCTGCGACATCGCCATCGGCAACACCTACTACATGGCCGCCATGCAGAAGAACCCGGAGCAGAAAGCCTGGGCGGATGCCGTTCGCATCCTCTTCCCCAACGCGGGCGGACGCGGCACGCACGTCAATATCTCCGGCATGGCGCTCGCCGCCCACGCTCCCAACAAAGACAACGCCGCCAAATTGATGGCCTACCTCGCCTCTCCCGCCGCGCAGAAAATTTACGCTGAAGGTAACAGCGAATATCCCGTCGTGGCCGGTGTGGAGGCCAGCGATCTCGTGAAAAGCTGGGGCGAATTGAAACCCGACAGTTTGCCATTGGCGGAAATCGCCCGTCTGCGCAAAGAGGCCTCCGAACTCGTCGATAAAGTGCAGTTCGATGCCGGCCCCGGTTCGTAAGCCCCCAGCTCCTCAGCGCAAGGACACCATCGTGGCATCCAGATTGCACCGCATCGATCCGCAGCTGAGCCCCGCACGGCCGGACTTCCGCGTGGCGCAAATGGTTGGCCGGTCATTCCGATGCGGCATGCTGGCCCGGCGCGAAGCGTCGGGCCTGTCGTGGTCGTTCGCCTGGCAAGAGATCGCAAGCGTCGCCGGACCCGCGCAAGCCGATCACCTCGTAACCGCGCTCGGGCAATTCGTGGAAAGTGTCGATCGCACCGCGGCGCGGCGGATCGAGGTGCTGCCGAAAGGCTGCCCGGGCCTCTGCCGCGACGAATGCCTCGCCGTTTCGATCATTGCCGCCTCGCAACTCGGCGCCTGCCCAGCTCTGAAGGCGTGCGTGTATGCATTGATCGACTGCAACAACATCGAGACCTGCATCGCCACAGCCGGCACGTTCAGCGCCGCGCTGCATCAGGCAGGTCAATCGCTTCCGCCTGATGTTGTCTGCAACGCGCTCGCATTGTTGCCCCCAGAACCAATCGGGTCGCGATACAATGCCTGAGGCTCTCCTCACGCCCGTGACTGCCGGCGGCATTCCGCAGCCGCCGGCGGACAAGCCCCCAAGGGGCTGGCGGCAGGCTCTGCAAAACTGGAACACCACAGGCCCCGATCAGCCGCTCTGGTCGGCGTTCGCTCTTGCGCTCGCCGCCCTGATGCTCCTCCCTGTGGCGAGCATCATTCTCCTCGCACTCTCATCGACCAACGCCGATTGGCCGCATCTGATCGCCAACGTTTTGCCGGTCACTACACGCTCGACGCTTCTGCTCGTTGCCGGCACGGCCGCCATCACGCTCGTCATCGGCACCGCCACGGCGTGGCTCGTCACCATGTATCGCTTTCCCGGCCGCACCCTTCTCGACCGGCTCCTCGTGCTTCCACTCGCGATCCCCACCTACATCGTCGCCTATTGCTACGTGGAACTCCTCGAATACGGAGGCCCGGTGCAAAGCGCGGTCCGATCTTTCGGCGGCTATGCCACCGCACGCGATTATTGGTTCCCCGATATCCGGTCCACCAGCGGCGCGATCCTGATCCTGTCTCTTGTGCTGTACCCCTATGTTTATCTGACCGCCCGGGCCAGCTTCGTGCAGCAGTCCATGTGCGTGTTGGAAGTCGCGCGCACGCTCGGACAATCGTCCATCGGCGCCTTCTGGCGTGTGGCACTGCCATTGGCGCGGCCGGCACTCGCCGCCGGCGCTGCCCTCGTCATGATGGAAACATTGAACGACCTCGGCGCGGTGCAATATCTGGGCGTAGAAACATTGTCCGTCAGCATCTACGTGACATGGCTGCAGCGCGCCAATCTTGCCGGTGCGACGCAAATCGCCCTGCTCGGACTAATCGCTGTCGCCATCGTTTTGATTGTCGAACGGCTGGCACGCGGCAACAGCAAATTCCACCACACCACCGGCCGCTACCGCGCCATTCCCTTCCAGGACATCGATGGTTGGCGCGGATACACAGCAGCGATTCTCTGCGCACTCCCCGTCGTTACTGGCTTTGTGATCCCAGTCGCAGTTCTCGGCCGCCACGCGCTAACCCATAGCGAGGATGCTTTTGCGAGCGGCTTTCTCACGGCTGCAACCAACAGTGTGGTGGTGGCCGCAGTGGTCGCGGCAGTAGCAGTCGTCATCGCCGTCGGGTTGGCTTACGCGGCGCGCATCGCCGGCCGCGGATCAGTACCAACTGCCATACGCCTGTCCGGCATGGGCTATGCGCTGCCGGGGACCGTTTTGGCGATTGGCGTGCTGATCCCGTTTGCAGCCTTCGACAACGCAATCGATGCCCTTGTGCGCCAGCATCTGGGCTGGAGCACGGGTCTCCTGCTCTCCGGCACGCTCTTCGCCCTCGTCTTTGCGCTGACGACGCGCTTCCTGACCGTTGCCCTCGGCAACATCGAAGCGGGATTGCAGAAGGTGTCTCCAAACCTCGACGCCGCGGCCCGCACCCTTGGCGAAACGCCGCTATCCGCCCTGCGCCGTGTGCACCTTCCCCTGCTCCTTCCGGCCATGGGCGCGGCGGGCCTGCTCGTCTTCGTCGATGCAATGAAGGAGTTGCCGGCAACACTGCTGCTGCGGCCCTTCAATTTCGATACGCTGGCCACGCACGTCTATGGCCTGACGGCGCTGGAACAGTTCGAGCGCGCCGCTTTGGGCGCGCTCGCGATTGTGTTGGCAGGCCTGGTGCCCGTCCTCCTGCTTCACCGCACGGTGGCAGGCAGCCGGCCCGGTTCAGGCAGCGGTTAACGCCGCCGCCGTTTCATTACCAGGAGCGGCGCGGACCGGTGTCGATGTGGAACAGACCACCGCCGTAGTGCTTCACGCCACCGATCGAGCCATGGCTGCGCAGGTAAGCATAAACGGCCCCGACATTGCCGCGAACGCGGAAGTCCACCGCATTGCCCGTCAGATGGTGCGACTTAGGCGCACCGCCAACCTTGCGGTTATGCGACTTACCCCGGCAGGTCGAGCTGACCGTCACGGAACCGTAGTTCGCCGCCACCTGCGCCACGACCGAGCGCAGTGTGCCGTTGAGGCAACCAGCCGATGCCACCCAGCGAATGCCACCGCCGCCGGCCACGCTCTTCTTGGGCGCCGTGTCGATCATCGCGCCGGTATCGAGCGCGGCATACCGCTTCTTCTTACCGGCCGACGCCTGCTTTTTCGATTTTTTGCTATACGACGCGCCGTACGCCTTCAGGGCCTTCGACTTCGCCTTGGCCGCCTTGCTCCGCGAAGACTTCGGCCGGGCCACGTAGCCGCTGTCGCCATAACCCGCCCATGCGGACGGACCAGCCTTGCGCATTTCGCTTTCGCTCTGCCAGCCGGTCGGCTTGGCATCCGCCGTGGCCGTCATCGTAAACGACAGCGCGGCCATGGTGAGCACGGCAACCACGGCGCGGACGCAAACAATCGGATTGAGACGCATTACGAGAACTCCCCTCGACCACGGCCCCCAACGGCCCTGTGGTTAACGACTGTTGATCGGTAATCAGTCGAGGCGTCCCTACACGCGGACGAAATCCATCCAGAGCATAATTTTATGAATTGGTTAATAAGAAGTATTGATGTGCGGCCTTTGATCGCAAATCAGCCACTTAGACTATAGATAGACTTGCCACTAAAGTATTTTGGCGCGGAATTGTGCTGGAGCCAGCCATCTCGCATGCAGTATCCAAATAATTGATCTGCAAAACGCAGCTTACCAAACAGGAAAGACTTGGCGGCGGCGATCTTGAACAGAATTGACCAAGATGATCGCTACACGACAAGTTGTCGCAGCATCACGGTCGTTTTGAGGGCAGCAGCGCGCGAACTGCCGCCGTCACATCCTCTTCGCAGCCCGCCAATGTCGCGTGCAATCCGGCCTTCGTCCGCCGCCACAGGATATCGTCCGCCGTCATCGCCCACTCATTGGCAACCAGATAGCCGACCTCGCGCGCGCTTAGGCCCCCGGGGAACAAAGGCCCCATATCCTCCAACCGCCGCGCATCCCCGATCACCTCGCGCGTGGCTGTGCCGTGCCGGCGGGCGAGCGCCAACATCATGGCTTCAGGCACCCATGCATAAAGCCGCGACAGCCCTTCCACATACAAATCGAAATCGCCGTTCGGAATGTCTCCGCCGGGCAAGGGTCGCGACGCGGTCCACGCCGGACGCAGCCCCGGGAACAACGGCGCCAGCCGATCCATCACCGCCTCAGCGAGACGCCGGTACGTCGTCACCTTCCCACCGATGATCGACAGCATCGCCGTTCCCGCCCCCGCACCGCTGAGGTCCAGCGCATAGTCACGGCTCAATGCTGAAGGGTTCGACTGATCTTCGTCGGCCTGCAGCGGCCGCACGCCGGCAAACCGCCAGACGATATCGCCGCGCTCCAGCGGCCGGGCCAGAAAGCGGTTGGCCGCCGCAAGCAGATACGCCTCTTCCTCGGCGCTGCATGTGGCCACCGCCGGCGAACCGCTGATCGCCACATCCGTCGTCCCGATCAAGGTAAACGCCGTCTCGAACGGCAGCACGAACACGACCCGCCCGTCGATGTTCTGAAACAGAAAACCAGCCTCAGCCCCAGCAATTCGCGGCACCACGATATGGCTGCCCTTGACCAGCCGGAGTTGAACGGCGGCAGCCGCAGCATTGCCGCGCGCCAACGCGGCAACGCGATCCGCCCACGGTCCCGCGGCATTGACCACCACGCGCGCCTGACACGTCTCCGTGCGCCCGCCCACATCGAGTGTCGCGGTCCACGCCTCGTCTCCCCGCGCCAGTGCTGTCACCCGCCAGCCGCGCGTTGAGCACCACAAGCCGCGCATCGTCCACCCAACAATCCCAATACGAAAAACCGCGCCGCAGATCCGACCGCAGCACGCCGCCCGCCGGATCAGCCGTCAGATCGATCGCACGTGATGCGGGAATACGCCGCCGCCGCGCCAGATGATCGTAAAGGAACAGCCCCGCCTGCACCCGCAACCGCGACCGCAAACCATCCGCCTCCGGCAGCACGAACCGCAGCGGCCAGACGATATGCGGCGCCCGGTCCAGCATCACCTCGCGCTCGAGCAGCGCCTCGCGCACCAGCCGGAATTCAAAATGTTCCAGATACCGCAGGCCGCCATGAATGAGCTTCGAACTGGCCTGCGATGTCCCGCCAGCCAGATCGCCCTGTTCCACGAGACAAACCGAAAGCCCCCGTCCGGCCGCATCGGCCGCCACGCCAGCTCCGTTGATACCGCCGCCGATGACCAGCAAATCGGTACGCGGGCCGCCCATCACGATCCCACAGCATCGGGGGACGATGCCGCCGATTGAGCGCGATCCATGCGCGTCCAGCCCCGATTGAGAAAACTGACCAACAGTCCGAGCAACAAAGCGAACGGTACCGCGAGGACCGGTGCCGCCGCTGGCGCGATCCCAAACCAGTTGGCAAGCCCCGGACTCCAGAGGCTACCCGTCGTCCGCGCCGCCAGATCGGCATAGGCCGCGGCGCGCTCTTCCCCCTCGGCCGCAACCCATACCTCGCGCGCCTCTTCATACTCGGCATAAGCATCCGGACCCGCGCTCGAAAATCCAGCCCACGCCTCATAAAACGACACGCTGTAAAGCGCCGTCCCGGCCAGATAATAGGTCCCGAGCGTCAGGCCACCCAGCACGGCCAAAACGAGACCCAGCGGCGTCGCGCGCGGCGCCCACATCGCCAGAAGCACGGCGGGCAGCAACCCGGCCGCCGCCACCGACAAACTGATGACCAAGATGACGTCCGCCGTCACCGGTATCAGAGCAGCCCCCAGCGCGAATGCGACAGCAATCACCACAGCAATGGCCCGGATGAGTGCAACCTCCGCGACCCGGCGCGGCTCTCCTCCAAACAGAACCGATGTTCCATCGCGCACGATCATTGCCGAGATAGCCGCCACGAACGCCGCTATCAGAACCACAGCTCCGCCCATAACGACCGCCGCCATCAGCGCTGAGAGAACGTCCGGCATCCCCGCCGCCCGCGGCAACGCCAGAAATAGAAACTGCGGATCGATCTCAATCGAAGCCAGATCCGGCTTCCCGCTCGTATTCCCGGCCGCAGCAGCAGCAGCCGTCACAACGGTATCGATATACGGCGTCCACCGCGCCTCAAGCGGCTGCGCGGGCGCTTCATAAAAACGCCGCCCGAGATCCAACACGGCCGACTGTACCGCCAGATCAAGCCGCTGCCAGATCGCCTCCGCCCGCGCACCACGATCCGCCATCGTCGCACCGATCGCCTCGATCGACGTCGCTCCACGCGCAACGTCTCCCGCCACGCTCTCCACGAGTTGCAGCGAGGTCCCGTGCAGCAGCACGCCGCCCGCTTCTGATGCCCGCCGCACCCATACCGGCAGATCGCCAAATGTTTGGCTCGCCGACACCGCACGATAGGTCTCCAACCGCGCCAGTGCGGCGATGGCCGGCACCGCCGTCAGCGCGATCACAACGAACGTCAGCGCCCATGCAATCCCACGCCGCGCCTGCCCAGCTGCAAACACGCCCGTCGCTTGCACCAGCGGCGGCAGCACCGCCACCGCGCCCATCAGGCACACCGTCAACAGCGCCCAGTTGAGCCGGTCCACCGTCAGGAATTCGCGCAGGAACGGCTTGAACACACCGAAGTCGACGGCGCCATTTTCAATGAGCGCAACCTCAGCCGGACCAATCTCAGCCACGGCCACCCCATAGGCGATCGGCACCACCGGATTGCCCAGAAGCGCCCAGCAAACCGCGGCCAGCACGGCGAGGAGAACAACACCCGCCAGACCCGCGACGAACCGGCTGCCCGCGAGCACCGACTTCAAACCGCCAGGAATAATCAACAGCACGGCCGCGCCCGCGATGGCCAACGCAGCCGTTCCAACCGTCACGCCGAACAACCGCGTCGCAAGCCCACTCGCTGCCGCCAGAACTCCGAAAAGAAGTCCCGCCGTCGCGGCGATGGCAACGAGAAGCACGAGCCCGCGCGCCAAACGCCCAAACCGAAATCCGATCAACCCCGGCACACTGGCCGCACCCATCCGCGCCAACGCCGGACCGATCAACACCGCGAGCAGCAACAGACCACCGCAGATCCCCACAAGTGCAATGAGCGCATCGAACCCATGCTGATGCACAAGCCCCGGCAACAGCACACTGGCGGCCAGCACAAAGAGCCCCGCGACAGCCAAGCCTCCTCCAACCGCACCCATCGCGCCGCCGCCGGCCGCATGCGCGCTGACATCTCCCGATCGCGCCAGCAAAGCAACGACCACCAAGACGATCAGCACGCCTCCAGCCGCCAGCCCCATCGTCGGATCGCCGGTCAGCATCTAGAGTTCCCCGGTGGCCGAAGGCGGCACGTCAATTGCTTCGCGTGCATCGAGAGACCGAGCAGCCCTGAACGCCAGAATAGCGAACGCGACCAGCATGCCCTGGGCCGCCAAATAAAACCCGAGCGGAAATCCCGCGACCGTGACGAGATCGAGCACCTCCACAACGAGCGGCAAGACCACCGCCGCCGTCAGCGCTAAGAGCGCATAAAACACCGACCGCCATCGCTGATCAGCACCCGGCGTGGCCAACAACGCTGCGCGCCCCGCCATGCCGTGAGCAGCCATCGTCGCCCCAGCCGCCGCTAGCGCCAACACCATCCCCAATCCCGGCGGCGGGACGGGAATAAAGAGCGCCGCCGCTCCTAGCGCGAGCGCCACCGCCGCCACGATGATCAAAACGCCAATCACGGCTTCAGCCGTTCGCATGGACGCCAACCCCTTCCACCAAACAAGAACCGACAGTAGTCAAATGTCCGCCCGCCGCAAAGGCCGCCGCGCCGCCGGTCATACACCGGGCTTGGCATCTCCACCTGCGCCAACAGCAGGATCTCGCGATTGGCCTGCCCCGCGTAATCCGTCCCCGCATAAAACGACACGCGATTGGGCCCATACGATCGCGAACCGAGCGGCGGATAGCGGCACGCGGCCACGAAGGCGCGTGCTTCCGCCTCCGTCTCGATCATCGGACAGATGATGCCATAAGCCCCCGCATCGAGCAGCTTGGTCATGATCGCCGGCTCGTTCCACGGCACCCGGGCAAGCGGCACGGCAGGCGATGTCGAAATACCCTGCAACATTTGGAACGCAGCGGCGAAGTCGATCGCCCCGTGCTGAAGATCAATGGTGACGCAATCGACGCCCTGATGCGCAATGGCCTCCGCCGCATGCGAACTGGCCATCGCACACCACGCATTCAGCACCGGCTCACCCGCCGCAATCTTCGATTTGAGCGTGTTGGGGCGCACGGGCACTCACGTGAATCAGAGAGCGAGGGGTCAAAAGAGAGCGGGGTGCAACTCTTGTGCAAAGAGTTCCACCCCGATCCGTCTCCCCAGACTTGGACCATTCTTTTTTGGATATCGGGTCGTCCCTTCCCCGACGGCGCGCAGGATGTTGGACACCCTGACGCATGTCAAGACGCCGGGGTCAGTCAGAGGGAATTTTTATTGCCTTTGCAAAGCGCCAATGAAAACGGTTGACATACCAACTGCACTGGCCGGGTCAGCCATCAATGATGCTTGTGGCCCTCGTGGTCCGCAGCGCCGGGTTGATGATCCATCCCGTGGGGCCCCTTGGCACCGACCGGCTCGACCGTCGCCTCGATTTTCACTTCGCCGGCCTTCTCAAACACGAGCGTGATCGGCAACGTGTCGCCCTCTTTGAGCGGCGCCCTGAGATCGAACAGCATGATGTGATCACCAGACGGCTTCATCACCGCGCTCCCGCCACCCGGAATTGCGAGCTTTTCGAGCTGCCGCATCTTCATGACGCCGCCGTCCATGGTGTGCGTGTGGATTTCCACCCGCCCGGCCGCTGGCGAGGACGCGGACAAAAGCGTGTCGGCGGCTCCGTCCTTGGCTTTGATTTCCGCATATGCGGCCCCGATCGTCGCCCCACCTGGCGTTGCCCGCGCCCACGGATGAGCCACCGTTATGCTCCCGGCTTCATATTCGTGCGCAATGGCAGCGAGTGGGCTGAGCACCGCGATGACGGCGGCGAAACAGGCAAGGCGTCGTGACATGAAATTCCTCTCCAGGCTTCTTTCCGTCCGCCTTAGCTAATGCGCCGCCGCCCCCCGCACAACCCACCAAGCCCCCGGACCGCACCCAGCAAGCGCTTAACCCATAATCCCCCATCCCGTGATAAAGAGACGGCCCCCAGACGGTCCGCCCTTTTCCCGTTAACCAAACCCAGAGCTTCGTCCCGAACGTGACCCAGCGCGTACTCCTCATCATCGGTGGCGGCATCGCGGCCTACAAAAGCCTCGACCTCATTCGCCGCCTGCGCGAGCGCGGAGCGAACGTGCGCGTGGTGCTCACACGCGCGGCCCAGGAATTCGTGACGCCGCTGGCCGCCGGTGCGCTGTCCAACGATCGCGTCTTCACCGACCTGTTCGACCTCGACGACGAACGCGAGATCGGCCACATCCGTCTGGCCCGCGACACCGATCTCATCATCGTCGCCCCCGCGACCGCCGATCTTCTCGCCAAAATGGCGACCGGTCAGGCCAACGATCTCGCCACCGCCGTCCTCCTCGCCACCGATAAACCCGTCCTCGCCGCCCCCGCCATGAACCCGCGCATGTGGAGCCACCCGGCCACGCGCCGCAACGTCCGCCAACTCGAAGCCGACGGCATCGCATTTATCGGCCCCAAGGCCGGCGAAATGGCCGAACGCGGTGAAGCCGGAATTGGGCGCATGGCCGAACCCATCGAAATCGCCGACACAGCGACACAACTGCTAACCGAACGGCCATCGTCGAAAACGGGGCCGCTCGCCGGCCGTCACGTCCTCGTGACGAGCGGCCCTACGCACGAACCCATCGACCCGGTCCGCTACATCGCCAACCGCTCGTCCGGCAAACAGGGCCACGCCATCGCCGCAGCCGCAGCCGCAGCCGGGGCACGCGTCACCCTCGTCTCAGGCCCGGTCACGTTGGCCGATCCCCCCGGCGTCGCCATTATCAAAGTCCAAACGGCAGCCGAAATGCTGGCCGCCGTCGAAGGCGCCCTTCCCGCCGACATCGCCATTTTTGCCGCCGCCGTCGCCGACTGGCGCGTTGCCACCACCGCCGGTCAAAAATTGAAGAAAACCAAGGGCTCCGCGGCGCCAACCCTCGCGCTCACGGAAAATCCCGACATCTTAAAAGGCATCGCCGCACGCAGCCCCCGCCGCCCCGCTCTGGTCATCGGCTTCGCTGCGGAAACAGAATCCGTCCTCGCGCACGCCCAGAAAAAGCGCACAGCCAAATCCGCCGATTGGATCGTCGCTAACGATGTTTCACCCGCAACGGGTACCTTCGGTGGCGATTGGAATACGGTGCACCTTGTCACCGCCGAGGGCGTGACGAGCTGGCCGCCGCAAAGCAAAGATGAGGTGGCACGCCTGCTCATCGAAGAAGCCGCAGGTTGGCTCGCGGCCCATCAAACCGAAGTCTGACCATGACCAAGAAGAACGCGAAAAAATTGAAAACGGTGCGGATCAAAGTGCGGGTGAAAATTCTGCCCCATGGCGACGGCCTGCCGCTGCCTGAGATGCAATCGGACGGCGCCGCCGGTCTCGATCTGGTCGCCGCGATAGATCCAAAAAAACCGCTCCGTCTGGCTCGCGGAAAATTCGCGTTGATCCCGACCGGCCTCTCAATCGAACTGCCGCGCGGAACGGAAGCACAAGTTCGCCCCCGCTCAGGCTTGGCTGCCAAACACGGCGTCACCATCCTCAACAGCCCCGGCACCATCGACAGCGACTACCGCGGCGAAGTCCAGGTCATCCTCATCAACCTCGGCACCAAGCCGTTCGTGATCAACCGTGGCGATCGCATCGCACAGATGGTCGTGGCGCCCGTCGCGCGCGTGAAAATGAAGCCCATCGCCGCGCTCTCCAAAACGAAGCGTGGCGCCGGCGGGTTCGGTTCGACCGGCAAGACGGTGGCACCCGCTGCAAAACCTGAGAAAAAACCTACCGTCCCGGCAAAAAAGAAAGCCGATCCTCAGCGGGCAGCAACAACCCAACGCAAGTCACCTGCGAAGCGCAAATAGCGCCCCGAATTCCCTGTCCTTTCGCGCCTGCAGGAACGATTTTTTCGCACCCCGCCGTTGCAGCCATGGGCCGGGAAGGCTATTGCCACCCCAGACCTGACATCGATGACCTGCCATCCCACCCGCCAACAGAAGGCTACGCAACAGCCATGACTGAGGTTCCGGAGATCAAGACGCTGTCCGCCACCAAAACTTGGGGGCGCGGCCGCATCTATGAAAACATCACCGAGACGATCGGACATACCCCCCTGGTGCGCCTCGCCAAGATCGCCAAGCAGGCCGGCGCTCGCGCCGATATTCTGCTCAAGTTGGAATTCTTCAACCCCCTCTCCAGCGTCAAGGATCGCATCGGCGTCTCGATGATCGACGTATTGGAAGCCGAAGGCAGAATCACGCCCGGCAAGAGCACGCTGGTCGAGCCAACATCGGGCAACACGGGTATTGGCCTCGCCTTCGTCGCCGCCGCGCGCGGCTACAAGCTTATTCTCGTCATGCCGGAATCGATGTCGATCGAGCGCCGCAAGATCCTCGCGCATCTGGGCGCCGAACTCGAGTTGACCCCCGCTGCCGGCGGGATGCCAGCCGCCATCGCCCGCGCCCAGGAACTCGTCGCCACCACGCCCGGCGCCGTCCAGCCGAGCCAGTTCGAGAACCCGGCCAACCCCGCCGTCCACGAACGCACCACCGCTGAAGAAATTTGGAACGACACCCAAGGCAACATCGACGTCCTGGTCGTCGGCGTCGGCACCGGTGGCACATTGACGGGTTGCGGCAAAGTCTTGAAGGCCCGCAAACCCGGCCTCAAGGTCATCGCCGTTGAGCCCACCGGCAGCCCGGTTCTCTCGGGCGGCAACCGCGGCCCGCACAAGATCCAAGGCATCGGCGCTGGCTTCGTCCCCGGCGTTCTCGACACGTCCCTGATCGACGAGATCGTCACCGTCTCCAATGATCAGGCTTTCGAGATCTCCCGCCTCGTCTCCAAGACGGAAGGCATCCCCGGCGGCATCTCGACAGGCGCCAACGTCGCCGCCGCCATCTCGGTCGCAACCCGCGAAAACATGACCGGCAAAACCGTCGTTACGTTCGCCCCGTCTTGCGCCGAACGCTACTACACCAGCGAACTCTTCCTCGACCCGCCGGCCTGAGATCGCGAAACCGAACACCCAAACAAAAAAGGGCGCCGTTTCGCGGCGCCCTTTTTTCATATCTCACTCCCGTCAGACCGCCGTGAACCCGTTGTCGACGAACAAGTGTGCGCCGTTGACAAAGCTCGCCTCGTCGGAAGCCAGAAACAGTGCTGCACGCGCCACCTCTTCCGGTTCGCACAACCGGCCCTGCTGCACCGCAAGTGCCTCCTCCGACGCGTCCACCCCATACCGCGTCAATTCCGCGACCTCCCGCAGACCATGCGGCGTCTTCACAAATCCGGGACAAACGGCATTGCAGCGGATGTTGCGATCACGGAATTCAACCGCAATGGCGCGCGCGAACATATGGCAGGCCCCCTTGGTCGTATCGTAGAGCACCTCCATCGGCGTCGCCGCCACAGCCGAAATCGACGACGTGCACACGATCGATCCGCCGCCCCGCGCGATCATCCCCGGCAACACCGCCTTGGTCATCAGAAACATGCTGCGGACGTTCACCGCCATCAGCATCTCCCACTCCTCCAGCGTCGTCTCCAGGAACGGCTTGATGACGATCGTTCCCGCGTGATTGAACAGCACGTTCGGCGCGCCAAACGCCGCTGTCACCGCCGCAACAGCCGCATTCACTTGCGCCTCGTCGGACACATCGGCCTGCGCAAAGACCGCCGCACCCCCTGCTGCCATGATCTCCGCGACGACTGCCTCTCCCGCGCTCCGGTTGCGATCAACCACGCCGACCTTCGCACCCTCCGCCGCAAAGAGCTTGGAAGATGCACCGCCCATCCCCGTCGCGCCGCCCGAGATCAGCGCGACTTTCCCTGCCAGTCTGCCAGCCATATTGAGGTCTCCCAAAAGAATGCGGGCCGGATCATGCGACCCGGCCCGCACATGTTGCAACGTCTTCTTAGATGCCCGTTTCGCCAACCGCAGCTTCCGCAGCAGCGATCTCAGCCTTGCGCCGTGCGATTTCCTCGCCGATGGGCGGGCCCTTGAACCGGCGGTTCTCGACCAGCAGCCAGATCACCAGCGAGACCGCGACAAACCCGAGTGTGATCGGCAGTGCCCAGTCATTCGGCGGCTGAATTCCGGCATAGAAGATCACACCCATAGCCACCAACGAGAGGATGGCGACAAGGCGGAACATCAGCCCACCAATGTTCCACGGACCCGGAGCCGGCCACTTCGGCCCACCATAGGCAATGAGCCCAAGGAAGATCGGCAGTGCGAACGACAGGAACAAGAAGATCACCGTGCACGACACGACGATGGAGTAAGCCGGCGTTCCAGCAATGGTGATCGCCGACGTGAACCAGACGAACAGCACCGACAGGATCGAACCGAACCAGATCGCATTGACCGGCGAACGGAACGACGGACTGACCTTAGCCAGCATCCCCGATACTCCAGGAATGCCATCGTCGCGCGAGAAGGCAAAGATCATGCGCGACACCGACGTCACCGTTGCCAGACCGCACAGGAACTGCGCTGCAAAGATGATCCCGTACAGGGTTTCCTTGATGGTCACCGGCACCCGCTGATCCATGGCCCAGAAGAACACGTTCCAACCCTGCTTCGCAGCGTCGTCCATGTTCGGAATCATCAGCACGAACGCACACAGCATCAGGTAGCCGAAGACCCCAGACCACAGCACCGACGACACCATGCCCTTGGGCACCGCCATGGCTGCGTTTTTGGTTTCTTCCGCCGTGTGTGCCGAGGCGTCATAACCAGTGATGGTGTAGAGCGGCAGCAACAGACCGACGAGGAAGGCCATCTCCAACGGAATGGCGTTCGGCCACACTGCGCTGGCCCCTTCCGTGCCCGTGTAGTTGGAGAACGTAAACAAGCGCGCGAAGTCCCAGGTCTCGGCGAAGAACAAGCATACGGCCGTCAGAGCCACCGCACCCAGCAGGATGAGATACCCCGACAGGTCAGTCAGCTTCACCGTGAGATTGATGCCCATGTGATTGACGAGCGCCTGCAGAGCTGTGATGCCGGCGACGAATGCGACGCGCGTCTGCAGATTGTCTTCCAACCCGAAGTACGAGCCGAACGCACCAAAGAAGAAATAGAACGTGCCGACGTTGATGGCGCCCAGAACGGTAATGAGGCCCAGCAAATTGAGCCACGCCGACAGCCAGCCCGTAAAGCGGTTGCCGAGAATAGACCCCCAGTGATAGAGGCCACCCGCCGTCGGATAGGCCGATGAGATCTGAGCCAGTGCCACCGCAAACAAACCCGACAGGATCACACCGACGGGCCAGCCGATCCCGATGGCCGCGCCACCGGCGCCAGCCGTGGCTTGCCCGAGCGAATTGATGCCGCCGGACAGAATACAGATGATGGAAAATGAGATCGCGAAGTTTGAAAAGCTGCTCATGCTGCGATTCAATTCTTGCGCGTAGCCCATCTCGTGCAGGACTTTGATGTCCCGCTTATGAATTTCATGTTCGTCGTGATGTGTTGTCATCGTGCGCTCTCCCCCAGAGGTGCAGTTCGAGACGTCCGGGTGCCCCTCGTCCCCAATTGGAGCGACCCGGGCCCTCGGATGGTGCTTATTGCCGGCAAAACGCGCCGGAACGGGTTGATTGCCGCGCACCTCAAGCCTATCCAGTCGCCCAGCCGCCATTGAGAGACGGATGCAGGTGTGTTTGTCTGGACAGCCAAGGCCGGAGTGTGTGACGCAACTTCCCTGGTTAAGACCCTAGCGGTGTTTGCGTAGTCCGTCATGACATGGCGCAGCACAAAAATTGCTGCATATGCGAAGCCACACCTCCAAACCCTGAAAGTAAGATGCTGACCCCCGACGAAATCCAGCGCTACAAGCGCCATCTGGTCCTCAAAGAGATCGGCGGCCAGGGCCAGCAGCGCCTGAAGGCGGCCCGTGTTCTGGTCATCGGCGCGGGCGGACTAGGCTCACCCCTCGTGCTCTATCTGGCCGCCGCCGGGTTGGGCACCATCGGCATCATCGACGACGATCACGTATCGCTGGACAATCTCCAGCGCCAGATCGCGCACGACACGCCCCACATTGGCACGCTCAAAGTCGAGAGCGCGCGCGACACGATTTTGCGGCTCAATCCGCACACCAGCGTCGAAGCCCACGCCGAACGCCTCACCCCGGCCAACGCCCTCGACATCATCGGGCGCTACGACATCATCGCTGACGGCTCCGACAATTTCGCCACCCGCTACCTTGTCTCCGATGCCTGCTACTTCGCAAAAAAGACCCTCGTCTTCGCAGCCGTCGGCCCCTTCGATGGCCACCTCACGGTTCTAAAGCCACACGAACAGCGGCCCGGCGGCGAGCCCTATCCCACGTATCGCTGTCTGTTTCCTGAGCCGCCTCCGCCCGGAACGGTCGCCAACTGCGCGGAAGTCGGTGTTCTGGGCGCTGTCGTCGGCGTGCTCGGAACGCTGCAAGCCGTGGAGGTTTTAAAAGAACTAACCGGCGCCGGCGAATCGCTCGCGGGCCACCTGCTCATCTACGATGCCAAGGATACACGCTTCGAGAAAGTCGCCATCGCCTGGGACCCGGACAACGCCCTTTCGGGCCATGCGCCGACGATCACCGATTTGTCCGGGCATACAGAGGCGTTTGATGACGCGGCCTGCCCGTTGGCGGACTGAGCGCGTCAATCCCGTTCCTGCTCCATGGCCGCCATCAAGCGCCGCATATCCAGAATAGAGATCGTGCGCGTACCTTCCAGCGCGATGATTTTGTCGACCTTCATGCGCGAAATCTGCCGGCTAACGGTCTCGATCGTCAGCCCAAGAAAATCGGCGATTTCCGCGCGCGACAGCGGAAGATTGAACCGCGGCCGCTCCGGATCGTCAGAAACCTTGCAGCCAATCGACTCCATGCGGCGCGCCACCATCAACAGGAAACTCGCCACCTTCTCCCCGGCGCTCTTGCGCCCGAGCAGCAGCATCCACTCCCGCGCACTGTCGAGCTCATCAAGTGTGTTCTGGAACAGCCGGTGCTCGAACCCGTCGATCTCCTTTACCAGCCGCTCGAACTGCCCCTTGTCGTAGGTGCACAGGTGAACGTCCGTGACGGTCTCCGCATGATACGGGCTGTTAGCCCGAAACGGGCGGCCGAGAAAATCCGAGGCGAACTGCAAACCGACGATCTGCTGCCGGCCATCGGCGAGCGTCTTCGTGAGTTTCACCACGCCCGAAACAATGTTTGCGAAGTAATGCATCTCCGCATTGTCATGCAGAATGACCTGACCGGGCGGCAATAGTTTGTGATGCGCGATAGCGCTGAGCCTTGCGACTTCGTCACGCGCCAGCGCACCGCACACCGCGCGATGGCGCACGGAGCAGCTGTCGCAGCGAAGCAGATGCTCTGCCATGACCACCTCAAAATAGAGTCACCAGACCGTCGACCTGCGCGCCAGACGGGCACCGCTCTATGGAGCCGGCGATCCGCCTGCCTTCCCCAAGAGCGCGCTGGACCCACATGACAGCAGCGCCCGTTTGTCAACCAGTGCTGACAAAAACACTATCCGATGCCGCGACCGCCGGACAAGGCATTTGAGCCGGATCAAGGTGAATAGATCGCATATCCTTCTGACACGAGTCAGACTTTCAGCACACGCGATGCCACCTAACGAAGCGAGGCGCTGTGCATGATTGAACAGCCAATTTGACTAGCTTTTCGTGCGTGGACTGAGAATGGCGAGGCTGTAGTCGATAACGGTTCCGATCGTCACCGCGATGGCGAGGCAGGCAAGCCAGAAGCTTACCGATAGGCTGGCCTCAGGTGCCAGAGCAGGCCCCGCGATGTGCGGCAGAATGAGTGCTGCTTGAACAAGTGCATGGGTCGCGGTGCGCAAGGTCAGAGACGGCCGGTAAACAACATTAGCCCCGCGCTGGCGGGCGAGCACGCAGAGGTACGGCACGAGCAGGTCGCCCGCATAGCAAACAAACAGCGCCCAAATCGGAAACCAACCCATCAGCATCAGAGCAATGTAAATCGTGAAGTGAAAAATGCTCTCGCAAGCAGAATCGAGAATGAGACGGAAGTCATCCCCCGTCCCATGCCGCTGAGTGGACGAGGTGGTAAAAAAATGAATGAGCAGCGCAAGTGCGAGCACCGCCGCAACGAACGTCAACCCCTCGGTCGTTTGGCCCAGAATCAGGGGCACACACACGAAGCCCAGAAACGGACGCAAAAAACTCAAAAGATCGAGGATGGCAGACGGCTTTTTGTTGTCGGGCTGCATTCGCATTCGATCAAGGTTGTTTGCTGAATTGGACGGTTTTGCGCGCGGATCTCGCCGAGTAGATCAGCCAGACATAGTCGAGGAACGACCACACCGACAGCGCGGTCGTGACCAAGAGCAATAGCCAAAATGCGAACAGAAACGTGATGCCGAGCTGGCTCACACCTTGCGCGGCCGCTTTGATTTTCCCGCTCCAGCGGGCGGCCATGGTGCCAATGTGTGATTCCGCCACGATGCGCAAATGAGCCTGCGCAATCTCCCGCGCGGCCATCACAATCAACATCCACACCGGCATCCACCGGTTGGCCGCAAACGCCGTGAACACCGACACGCGATAAAGGCTGTCGGCCATCGGATCGAGGATCTTGCCCACGGCTGACACCTGACCGGTGCGGCGCGCCACCCACCCATCCACGCCGTCCGAAACCTCGGCAATCACCATCAGCCCCAGCGCCGCCCACAGCGCCGCATTGGACCCATTCACCAGCAACAAAATGATCGGCACCGCAGCCGCAACGCGATACCACGTGATCGCATTTGGTAGGGTCCAGAGGCCAAGGGGTTTCAAACGGGGCTCTCGATGGTGGAAGGTCCGGTCCGGTTCGTGGGCCGACACTAGCCAAGCCCGGGCCGCCCCGAAACCCCCTGCGACGTGTAAACCATCCCTTCGCCTAAACAAAAAGGGCGCCCCCTGGAGCGCCCTTCTCGCAATCAGCAGGAATTGGCCGCCTTACTTGATCCCGTGCTGGATCTTGGCCGCTTCCACCGTATTCTGCAGCAGGCAGGCAATGGTCATGGGGCCAACACCGCCGGGCACCGGCGTGATGGCGCCCGCCACCGCCGCGCAGCTGGCGTAATCACAGTCGCCCACGAGCTTGGTCTTCCCATTCTCCGACGGCACGCGGTTGATGCCGACATCGATCACGATGGCGCCCGGCTTCAGCCAGTCGCCCTTCACCATCTCCGGAATGCCGACCGCCGCCACGACGATGTCGGCGCCCTTGACGACCGCTTCGATGTTCTTCGTGCGCGAATGAGCCACCGTGACCGTGCAGTTTTCCCGCAGCAACAGGGCCGAAACCGGCTTTCCGACGATATTAGACCGGCCGATGACGACGGCATGCATGCCGGAAAGATTGGGCTGCACCGTCTTGGCCAGAATGACCGACCCCGTCGGCGTACAAGGAACCAGCGTGCGCTCGCCGATCCACAGCCGCCCGACGTTCACGGGATGGAACCCGTCGACGTCTTTGTTCGGGTCGATGGTGTTCAACACGCGCTCAGCATTGACGTGCTTGGGCAGCGGCAGCTGCACCAGGATGCCGTTCACGGCCGGGTCGTTGTTGAGCTTCTCCACGATGGCCAGAATATCGGCCTCGCTCGTCTCCACCGGGAGCTTGTACTCCCAGGAATTCATGCCCGCTTCCTTGGTCTGCTCGCCCTTGTTCTTGACGTAGACCTTGCTCGCCGGATCTTCACCGACCAGAACCACGGCCAAGCCGGGGGTGATGCCATGATCGGCCTTCAAAGCGGCCACGTCCTTCGCGACTCCGGCGCGGACCTCGGCGGCAACGGCTTTGCCGTCGATAACACGCGTTTGCATGGGTCTCTCCTCTGCGGGTGATTGTGCTTGAGCGGTGTTGAGTGCGGGCTTCAGGTCAATTCCAACAGGCGCGCCGCGAGCCGGCTGTCGAGGCTCGTCGCATCACCCGTAATCTTAAGGGATTTCAAGCGTGACCGGTGACCAGAGGCCACCGCGACGCGGCTCTTGGGGACATCCAGCCAGTCCGCGAGCTGACGCTCTACGGCCTCGTTAGCCTCCCCGTCGGCCGGAACCGCCCGAACCCTGACCTTGAATGCCGGGCCCTCGGCGGTCGGTTCGACCCCGTCAATTGCATCTTTGGACGATTTCGGCGCGACGCGCACGCGCACGATGACGCACCCGTCGCTGATCCGCCAGGGTCGCTCGCCGTCCGCCATGAGCGACCCTCACAGATGCCGGACCGGCACGGCCTCCACGACTAAACAAACGCCCTGGCGATGTTCGTGATCACGACGCTCTGGATAAAATAAAGCCCGAGCAGAAGAACAACCGGTGACAGATCGATAGCGCCGAAATCGGGCAGCATTCGCCGGATCGGCCCGAGCAGCGGTTCCGTCAGCGCGTTCAATGTCGTCCAGATGATCTGCACGACCTGATTGCGCGGATTGATGACGTTGAACGCCAACAGAAAGCTCATGATCACCGCAGCGAAGACCACGTAGCTGTAGAGATTGATCACGTAATTGATGAAGCTGAGAAGTTCGAGCATGTGTCCTCGCCGCTGCGGCCGTCTCGCGAGCCTGTGGTGTACCTGCCCGGGCCGGGTGGAGCAAGGCGCGAGACTGAGGCCAGCCAGCCCCTCCGCCACCTATCCACCGTTCCCGCCCCGTTCCTTGACAACCCCAAACCCCCGTCCGTAAATGCCGCGTCCCAGGGTCCGGGGCCGTAGCTCAGATGGGAGAGCGCTGCAATCG
This sequence comes from Hyphomicrobium sp. 12-62-95, assembly GCA_002279935.1. GTDB lineage: Bacteria > Pseudomonadota > Alphaproteobacteria > Rhizobiales > Hyphomicrobiaceae > JAGVSR01. The sequence goes on from NCCZ01000012.1 coordinate 101,538, forward strand.
CACTGCAGAGGTCAGGGGTTCGATTCCCCTCGGCTCCACCAATCCCCCCCAACTCTTGAACAGTCTCAGACGTTTTGCCACCGGGCAGCCGCACGCCAGTCAAGCCACAGCCGGCTTCACCGTCGACATATCGACATCCTCCTCGTGACCGCGCGGCCGGTGCTCGGCCGCCAGCACAAGATAGATGACCGGCAGGATCAGGAGCGTGAACAGCGTACCAATCGCCATGCCGCTCACGAGCATGATGCCGATGCTGTTGCGCGCTTCCGCCCCTGCACCCGTCACGAACACCAGCGGCAGATGCCCGAACACCGTCGCCGCCGTCGTCATGAGAATTGGCCGCAGCCGCGTCATGGACGCTTCGCGGATCGCATCGATCTTGCTCTTCCCCATTTCCTGCAATTCATTCGCGAACGCCACGATGAGAATGCCGTTCTTCGCAATCAGCCCAACAAGCGTGATCAACCCGATTTGGCTATAGATGTTGATCGTGGTGAACCCGAGGAACGTAAAAACAAGCGCTGCGGAAAGCGCCAGCGGCACCGATCCCAAAAGCACCACCAAGGGATCGCGGAAACTGCCAAACTGTGCCGCCAGCACGAGATAGATGAGCAGGATCGAGAAGCCGAGCGTGCCCGCCAGCGTCGTTCCCTCCTGCCGGATCTGGCGCGACTCGCCCGCGTAGTCGACCGTGTAGCCCGCCGGCAAAATCTCGCGCGCCTTCGCCTCTAGCGCATCGAGGCCCTCCGCCTTCGTCACACCGGGCAGAATACCGCCGTAAACGCGAAAGCTATCCGCTTGCTGAAACCGCGCCAGCGTTCGGGGAGCCGTTGTCGTCTCCAACCGGGCGAACGATGAAATGGGAACCTGCTGCCCCGACCGCGTGCGCACTTTGTAGTCGAGCAGCGTCGCCGCCGCTTCGCGCGCCGATTGCTCGACCTGCGGAATGACCTTGTAAGCCCGCCCCTCGCGCGTGAACCGGTTGACGAAATTCCCAGCGATCAAAAATCCGAGTTGCCGGCCGACATCCGCGAGATCGAGCCCCAAATCCGCAACGCGCTCCCGGTCGATCTCCACCCGCACCTGCGGCAGATCGATTTTCAAGTCCGTATCCGCGAACATGAACTTGCCGCTCTTAAACGCCGCGCCCACGAGCGTCTTGGCATAGTCCGCCATCTGCTCCGGAGTGCCGGGCCCCTTCAAGACGAGTTCAACATCGAAATTGCCCGCACCCGGCAGCGGCGGCGGCAGGATCGGATAGATCTGCAGTTCTTTGATCTGCGAAATCCCGCCGAAAATCTCCGGCTGGATCTCGTGCGCACTGCGCTCCCGGTCATGCCAGTTCTTGAACAGATAGCCGCCAAAGCCCGTCGACGGAAAAACGATCTCGAACATGGCGTCGAATTCCGGCAGCGCCTTGCCGACGTTGTAAACCTTATCCATGTGGCCCGACGTGTAGGCGAGCGAAGCATCGGGCGCTGAGTTGACGATCAGGAGCACGAACCCTTCGTCCTCGACGGGCGCCAACTCCTTACCCGAGAACATGTAAAGCGGCACCGCCAGCACGCCGACAAAGGCCGCAAAGGTCATGATTTGCGCCCTCAGCGGCAGGATCGCGTCGAGCAGCCGCCCGTATCGCTCGGCCAACCGGTCCATCTGCCGCCCGATGAACAGCGCATACCGGCTCTCGTGCCCGCCTTCCGGCGCCGTGTAGGCGCTCATGATCGGCGACAGCGTCACGGCCACGATCCCCGACACGATCACCGCCGTCGCCAACGTAAACGCGAACTCCTTGAACAGTACCCCCGTCAACCCCGTCAACAGCCCGATCGGCGCATAGACCGCCGCCAGCGTGACGGTCATCGACACGATGGGCCCGAACAGCTGCCGCGAACTGACCAGTGCCGCCTGCGTCCGGCTCATCCCGTCGCGCATGTGCCGCGCCACGTTCTCCACCACCACGATGGCGTCATCGACAACCAGCCCGACCGACAGAACGATCGCAAGCAACGTCAGCAGGTTCAGCGAGAACCCCATGGCCATCATGGCCGCCATCGCCCCGATCAACGAAATAGGGATCGTCACAAGAGGAACGAGAGCGCTGCGCCAGGACCCCAAGAACAAAAACACGATCAGACCGACGATCGCCACCGTCTCGGCAAACGTCGTCAGAATTTCCTGGATCGAATTCTCCATATAGACCGCGCCGTCATAGGCCAGCGCGATCTCCATCCCCTCGGGCAGCGCCGGACCGATCGCCTTCACCTCGCGCCGTAGATCCTGCGCCACCTTAATCTCGTTCGTCCCCGGCAGCGGCCAAACCGACAAGTACACCGCGTCTTTGCCATTATGGCGGACGTTCGAGGTCTCCTCCTCAGCCCCCAATTCCACCCGGCCTAGATCCGCAATCCGGACAATCCGGTCGCCATCCTCGCGCACGATCAGCCGCTCGAACTCACCCGCTGAGCGCAAATCCGTGTTCGCAAGCAGGTCAACCTGGATTTCGTTGCTCTTGGCCCGCCCCACCGCGGCCAGAAAATTGTTCCGCCGCAGCGCCGCTTCGACATCGGTCGCATTGAGCCCGAAGGCCGACAACCGCTCCGCGTCGAGCCAAATCCGCATCGCCTGCGGCCGCCCGCCCTCGAGCCCCACACGCTGCACATTCGCAATCGTACTGAGACGCGGCTGAATATTCCGGATCAGAAAATCCGTCACCTCCGCCGGCTTCATGCTCTCCGACGTCACGCTCACGTAGAACGTGGCATACGGCCGGTCGGCGCGCTGCACCTCAACCGAGGGCGATTCGATCTCAAGCGGCAACTCGCTACGGATCTGATCGAGCCGGTTGCCAACCTCCGCCAGCGCCGTCGTACTTGGCTGATTGAGCTTCAGCCGCGCCGTCACGGTGCTCAGCCCCGGCACGCTCGAGGACTCGACAAAATCGATCCCCGTCAGCGACGAGACCGCCCGTTCTATCGGCGTGGTCACGAACCCACGGATCGTCTCCGCCGAAGCCCCCACGTAAATCGTCGTTATGACGATCGACGAACTCTCGATGCGCGGATATTGCTGCACCGGCAGGTTCGTCGCCGCCCTAAGCCCAATCAGCACCAGCGCCAGATTGAGCACAATAGCGATCACCGGCCGCCGTACGAAGATGTCGAGCGCTTTCATGTGTGCCGCTCACTCTCAATTCATCGCGGCCGGGCCCGGCGTTTCCGCCGCCGCGTCCACCGGCACCAGCAATCCGTCACGCAGTTTAAACGAACCGGCCGCCGCGACGAGGTCGCCCAGCGCCAATCCCTTCTCCACCACGATATGACCGTCGATCACGGCCCCGGTTACGATCTGACGCTCCCGCGCCCGGCTCTGCCCATCCTTGGTCTCGATCACAAACACATGCTGCCCCGCCGGCGACCGGCGCACCGCCGTCAACGGCACAACGAGCCGCTGGCTGGGTGCCGCCGTCGCAGCAATGACATCGACGAACGCGCCGGGCCGCAGCGCGAGCCCCAGACCCTTGCCAAGCGCACGGAACCGCACAGCCCGGTTGGCCGGATCGACGCTGTCGTCCTCCGCCAGAATTTTCACACGGCGCGGTCCATCCGGTAGAGCTGGGCTCATCACCGAAACCTCGTCCCCCGGCCGCAAGAGCGCGGCGCTTTCCTGCGGCAGCGCGAAGTCGATATAAACGTCGTCGGATACGCCCTGCAATTTTACGATTAGCGTGCCCGCTTCCAGGTATGCGCCCGGCTGCAAATCGGTGATCCCCACGCGCGCCTTGAACGGTGCGAGAATGCGCTTGCGCTCGATGATGACTTTGAGGCTTTCCGCCCGCGCCACCGCCGCCGCGTATTCTTCCCGCGACTTATCGAACTCCTGAATGGAAAACGCCGGGCTTTGCCTCAGCGCCTCGCGCCGGTCGAGATTGGACTTTGCCAACCGCGCGTCCGCGTCCGCCGCCGCCAGCGACGCCCTCTCCTGGCGGTCGTCGAATTGGATCAAAAGCTGACCCTTTTCTACCGTTGCGCCGGATTCAAAGCCGCGCTTCGACACCAAACCTGCGATCTCGTTGCGCAGATCGAGTTGTTGGAGCGCAACCACAGTGCCGATCGCCCGCTGCGTCGGCGCCCAGTCCATCTGCGAGACGCGCACGGTCTGTACAACCTCGCTCGGCTCCGGGCGCGCAGCTCCAGCCGCCATGCCAGCGACGATTTCCGAATACTTATAATAACCGAGGCCCCCGGTGATGCCGGCCATCAGCACGACGAGGACCATCCAGGCTAGAATTCTGCGACGCATATGACCTCGAGGACAATCAGGCCGGCCTACTCTATCCGGCAATCCTCACACGCGCATCGGGTCGGCATCCGCTCGTCGCACGGGACTACATGTGGCTTGACGAATAGTCGCCACGGCCCGACTTGGCAAGCGCGCCCACACACCGTGCGAAAGCACGCAGCGGTTGCGGTAAACAAGGGTCAAACTACCGCATTCTCCCGCCGTCTGACAATCGATCGTCAATGACAATCGGGCCACTAAGGCGCTACCACCGGCAACCCGCTTTCAAAGCGATTGTTCACCCAAACATTCCCCCCGGCAGTATCCCAATAAGTTACCGGCCCAAATGATCCCGACGTCGCAGAAAACGCTCGCGAGAAGACGTTATCCTCGACGCGAACGCCCCGCGCACCATCCCCCCCTTTGCCGTTTCGCTTCGCCCCGCCGTAGAGCGTCCACCCGCCGCCAGCCAGCAAATTGCTGCGCAGAGTAACCGTCCGCCCTAGCACCGTCACGGCGCTCGTCTGCGCATGACGGTTCTCGATCCGGCAGCGCGTAATCTCGATATCCGCCGCCCCGTCGAACATCTGGATCGCATCGTTGTGGTCGCCGCTACGCGCCAACAAATTCGCAATCTCGCTTTCGAGGATTTGAACGTCCCGCCCGCCGATCTGCACCCCGTCCGCCGCCGCCCCGATGCGCGACCGGTAGATGCGTGCCCCATCCCCGCGCAAAGCCAACGCCACGCCCACATGTGGCGATGCGCTGCGCTTGATCTTCGCTCCGCCAATATCCGACCACAGCACATGCAGCGCTCCCGCGCCGGGCCGCACCAACACCAGCCATGGCAGATCCTGTGGCGCAAACATCGTCACACGCCGCAACACCACCGGTATCGCCACGGAAATATCGAGTGCGCCATTAATCGTCACATCCTCGATCAGCACATGCGGCCCCGGGACCGCAAACCCGTCATACGTCGCCGCCTCGGCCACAACGGTGGCATAGCGCGGAACCGTCCCGTCCGTGATCACAGCCCCCTCGACGTTGCGGCCCGAATTGCGCCCCAAAACCTCCGGTCCCACAAACCCGCGCGAAATCTCTTGCCCATGCGTTACGGCACGCGGCGCATCGCCGGCAGCGAATCCATCACTGCAGACGAAGAAAACGAACAAAGACGTCAGCGCGCTCCGCCCAGCCCACCATGCAGAGCGCGCCCTCATATCCGCTTGTCCTTGGAAAAGCATAAGTCCGCGATCGCGCACCGCTCACATGCCGGCTTCACCGCCTTGCACGTGTAGCGCCCATGCAGAATCAGCCAGTGATGCGCGTGCATCATGTACGCCGCCGGCACGATCTTCATGAGATCGGCCTCCACCGCATCTGGCGTCTTACCCTTCGAAAACCACAGCCGGTGCGAAACCCGGAACACATGCGTATCGACTGCCATGGTCGCCTGACCGAACGCCATGTTCAAAACCACGTTCGCCGTCTTCCGACCCACCCCTGGCAACGACTGCAACGTCTCGCATTCCGCCGGCACCGCGCCGCCGTGCTCCGCGATCAGCTTCTCCGACAGCAGGATCACGTTTTTGGCCTTGTTGCGATAAAGCCCGATCGTCTTGATCAGCTCGCGTACGTGCTCCTCGCCCAGCGCCACCATTTTTTCTGGCGTGTCCGCCAGTTGAAACAGCCGCCGCGTCGCCTTGTTTACGCCCGCGTCCGTCGCCTGCGCCGACAGCACCACAGCCACTAGGAGCGTAAAGGCATTCGTGTGCTCAAGCTCCCCCTTCGGCTCCGGATTGATGGCGTGCAACCGCCGGAAGATCTCCTCGACCTCCTGCGGCGTCCGCTTCCGAGGCCGCACCCGCGGCTTCGGCCGGGCCACAACCACCCCGCCGGCAAGCTCCTCCGTCAACGGTACGACCGAAGTCGTCTTCCCTTTTTTCGCGGACGGGGTTTTCATGTGATTTGACTTGAAGCAAAGTTAGGCGACATGACGGATACGATGGCCCCCACCCAAGGCACCGGAACATTCCGGGCCATTCTGCACCCCCACAGGTCGCTCTCCCAAGGCGGCTTCCTTATACTGTTGGGTTTTATCGGCTTTGTCAGCGCCGCCACAGGCATCGCCTTTTACATGATGGGCGCCTGGCCCGTCCTGGGCTTTTACGGCCTCGACGTGCTGGCCATCTACGTTGCCTTCAAGATCAACTACCGGGCCGGCAAGGCCTACGAATTGGTCGAACTTTCCCCGGATCTGCTGAAGGTCACCCAGGTCCACCAGTCCGGCCGCAGCCGCAGCTTCGATTTTAATCCCTACTGGGTGAAGGTGCTTCTCAACGAATGGCCTGACGGCAGCGCCGACCTCAAACTCGCCCTCCACGGGAACGAGTTCGAAATCGCCCGCTTCCTCAACACCGATGAGAAAAAAGACTTCGCCGCGGCCCTGCGCAACGCCCTGATGTCGGCGCGAAGTGCCCCCGCCGCCCTCGCCTGACGGCCTTTTCGATCAATCGTCGATCATCGCCAGCGCCGCGCGCCGCTCGTTCGGCTTGACCTTCAGGAACTGCGCCCGCGCCACCTTGATGTCCTTGTCCGACCCCGTCTCGGCCGCCGTCCTCAAGGCCACTGTCGCCGGATGCGCCGCCCCGCAAATGAACGAGAGAGCCGACGCGAGCCGCCCCATCATCGCCGCATCAAACTTGAAATCATCGCTCACTTAAACCGCCCGCGCCGCTGCAGCACTTCGATCTTGTAGCCGTCCGGGTCCTCGATGAAGAAAAACCGCCCAAAGGGCTGCCCCTCGTGGCTCATCTCCTTGATGTCTTTCGGCTGGAACCCGGCGGCCTTGATCCGCGCATGCTCGCCATCCAGATCATCGACGACGAACGCAACATGCCCGTACCCATTGCCAAGATTATAGGGTTCAGTCTGGCCCTTGTTGACGGTCAACTCGACCTCGAAGTCGTTCTCCGGATTGCTCATGTAGGTGAGCGAGAAGTCCGGCCAGTCGCGCCGCTCCGCAATCGCCAATCCAAAGCACTTGGAATAGAAATCGACCGAGCGGGCCTCATCCAGCACCCGCACCATCATGTGCACCGCTTTGGCCATTGAGCGTTCTCCCTACAGCCACGGCCGCGATTGCGCCGTCTTTTCTTCAAACGTCTTGATCGCCGCCTGCTTCTGCAGCGTCAGGCCGACAGCATCGAGACCATTGAGCAGGCAGTGCTTACGGAACGGATCGATCTCAAACTTGATCACGCCGCCATCCGGCCCGCGAATCTCCTGAGCTTCGAGATCGACCGTCACCGTCGCGTTCGATCCGCGCTGCGCATCGTCCATCAGTTTGTCGACGTCCGCTTGCGGCAGCTTGATCGGCAGAATGCCGTTCTGGAAGCAGTTGTTATAAAAGATGTCGGCAAAGTCCGGCGCGATCACACAGCGAATGCCGAAGTCCAGAAGCGCCCACGGCGCATGCTCGCGCGACGATCCGCAACCGAAGTTTTCGCCCGTCACGAGGATCGTCGCATTGCGATACGCCGGCTTGTTCAACACGAAATCCGCGATCTCCGCGCCCGTCGCGTTGTCGAAGCGCATCTCGAAGAACAGCGACTTGCCGAGCCCGGTCCGCTTGATCGTCTTCAGGAACTGCTTCGGAATGATCATGTCGGTGTCGATGTTGCGCAGCGGCAGAGGAGCCGCAACACCGGTGAGCTTGACGAATTTGTCCATCGCGTCCTCTTGAGGGTAAGGGGGCGCGGTTAAATCACGCCCTCAATGCATCGGCCAGCGCCCTGAAGTAGCCCTCCGCGGCCGTCAGCCGGTCGGCGGCGGCCTGCGGTGCGGTGGCCTGCGGCAGAGTTGGGGGGGCAACCCCCGGATCGGCCGGGCGAAGCTGTTCAAGCCGCCTTTTAACGCCAGCCAGCTTGCGTCCGTCAAGATGTCGATGCAGCACGCCAACAATCGTCTCCAGATATCCCGAAATCCGGCCGAATTCCCTCACCAGCGCGCGCTGCGACGGCCCGTGTCCAGGCTCGGCTTCGAGTTTATGATGGGCATCTGCCGCCCGCGCCAGGGTCGCTGCAATCTCCTCCGCATAACGGGCGACTTTCTCGCGCCGGACCGCGTCGAGCTTCATCAGCTGCCCCACCCACCGGTGCAGCAACTCGGCCAACGCCAGTATTCGCTTGGAGTAATCAGGAACCCGCATCCCTAGCCTCGACGGACCCACGGCGGATCATCCACCGGAACGGGGCAACTCTAGGTGCGGTCGGTAGAGCGGGGATAACTCGTCAGCGGATCGTCGGGTCCGCGTAGCACTTGCGCATGTATTCGCAGCGATGCGACCCCGACAGGTGCATGCTCGACCCCTTGGCCGGCGCGATGAACTTGCACACCTCTTCCAGGCCTTCTTCGGTCAGCCACCCCTGACGGCGGCCACGCTGCACGGCAAAACAATCCGCCGTTTCCTCATCAGGACCCCGGAACTGATGCCCGCACTCATGCGCGTAGATCCACTGCTTGACCGGCGTCGAGACCCGGTCGAGCAACTTCGGATTGAGGATCAGAAATCCCGGATAGGCGGCGCCATAGTCGTCCAGGCTCTGGTCGATCACCGTCGGACGCTGACCGCACACCTGCCGCCGCCCATCGAGCTTCAACTCTCCAGGCTTGAGGATCGGGGCCCCGCCCACATGCTCAGCGTACTCCTCCGGCGTAGGAATGCTGTCGTCAGCCTGCGCGGGCATAGCCCATGCGAACATAACACCGGCCAGAAGTGACAGTGCGCAACGACCTAAAGCCATGATTGATCCGGAAAAATATCCCGCCCCACGCATTCTCGGGACTGTCCTCTAGAATTGCCCAATCACCGCGCCGGTGCAAGGGCCGAGCGCCCGGATGCCGCCCACACGTGTCGTTGCAGCACCATCCGCCTGCTAAATTAGGCCCGCTCACCCCAGCGCTTCCTGTTCGATCTCTTCCATATCCTGGTCCGAAAACCCGAAATGGTGCCCGATTTCGTGGACCAGCACGTGCGTGATGAGGTCCCCGAGCGTTTCCCCTTCCTCGGCCCAATAGTCGAGGATCGCCCGCCGGTAGAGAAACACCATATCCGGTTCGCGCGGCGTGTCGCTGACGCTCTTTTTATCCAAGCTGACGCCTTGATAGAGACCCATCAGGTCAAATGGGCTCTCGATCCCCAAGTCATCGAGCACTTCGTCGATGGCGAAATCTTCGCACCGAATGACCAGATCTCCGCACATCTGCCGGAAATCCGGCGGTAGCCGGTTCCAGGCTTGCGCCGCCAACATCTCGAATGTCGCGAGCGTCGGCGCCGTTGCCGGCCCCCAGTCGATGTCATCAGCCATGGCCGTTCCAACTCCTGACCCAAACCGCCGGTGCGGCGTGCTGCCGCAAAAGGCCGGGGGGCGCCGCTTACCATCAGGACAATCCGGCAACAAGAAGAAGCATCTAGCCGCCCCGAAAGCCTGCGACGGCGCGCCCGCTGAATTACGGGCCGACCGTGGTAATCTGGGGCCTAAGAAACGCGGGAACTTGGCCGCCGAGCCGCAGTTCTCTTTTCATGCATCAAATCGTCGATCCAAACCCATCGTCAGGGCGGCCTATCGTGTTGCCTCCAAAGCGTATCATCGGGAGCCCAGCGGGACCGCGTGTTTGGGCCTCAGCCGATGTGCCCGATCTGTCCGAGTTGAGCCGCCGCTCTCCCCAGCGCGCGGGCGACGTTGCGTTTCGCCATTTCTGTGAGCCTCACCGCTCCGAACGCCGCGAAGCGGGCCACACGTTCATGGTCCGCCGCGCCCGCCGCTTTTTGAAGGACGCGCGTCAGCATGCCGTTCCCTCGCCCCACGGCGACATCCCCGTCTACGTCTTCGAGCCCGAAACCGAGACACCCCGTGCCACTGTCCTCGTCGCCCACGGCTGGACGTCCGAAGCCTCGTTCATGACGCTGTTCGGCGAACGTCTGCGTCACATGGGGGCCCGCGCCGTCCTGCTCGATGCACCCGCTCATGGCAAATGCAAGCGGACCCGTTCGACGGTGGTCGACTATACCGAATCCATTCTCCGCGTCGCCGATGCCTTCCAGCCCGACTTCGCGCTGGCCCACTCGATGGGCTGCTTTGCCGTCTTGCATGCCGGCGGCGGCGGCCAACCCTTTCGCCGCCAATACGACTTCAAGCGCTACGTGCTGATCGCCCCACCCAATGAATTCGGCGCCGTCACGCGCGAATTCGCAGATGTGCGCGGCATGACGCCCGCCGCCCGCATCATGTTCGAGCGCCACCTAGAGCGCATCGCGCACCGCCGCCTGTCCACGTTCACGGCCTCGCATCTGTTGCGCGCCGCCAACCGCCCGGCCCTACTCATCCACGCCAAGGACGACTTCGAGGTGCCCATTCGCCACTCAGAAACGATCCTTGCCAACTGCCCGTCAGCCGAACTCGTCCCGTTTGACGCCATGGGACACCGAAAACTCCTATCTTCTCCGCAAGTTGTGCGCGCCGCCGTCAACTTCCTCATGAAGGACTGACGGGCCGCCGCAGGGGCTCGCGAATCCGCGTTTGCGGGGTTATATGAGCCCCAGTGAAACGCGCCCGCCCAGCATCCGTATGGACAGCTGACCCCGCGCAGCCCAGTTCCCCGGAACCCACCATGACAACCGCCAAGCACTCCAAGGTCATCATCCTAGGCTCCGGTCCCGCCGGCTACACCGCTGCGATCTACGCCGCGCGCGCCATGCTGAAGCCGGTCATGATCCAGGGCATTCAACCCGGCGGCCAGCTCACCATCACCACCGACGTCGAGAACTATCCCGGCTTCGCCGACGTGATCCAGGGCCCCTGGCTCATGGAGCAGATGCGCGCCCAGGCCGAACATGTCGGCACCGAAATCATCATGGACCACATCATCAAGGTGGACCTCAAGAACCGCCCCTTCCGCCTCGAAGGCGATAGCGGCGACACGTACACCAGCGACGTCCTCATCATCTGCACCGGCGCCCAAGCCCGCTGGCTCGGCATCCCGTCCGAAGAAGCCTTCCAAGGCTTCGGCGTCTCGGCGTGCGCCACGTGCGACGGCTTTTTCTACAAAGGTAAGGAAGTGATCGTCGTCGGCGGCGGCAACACCGCCGTCGAAGAAGCGCTGTTCCTGACCAACTTCGCCAGCAAGGTAACGGTCGTCCACCGCCGCGACAGCTTCCGCGCGGAAAAAATCCTGCAGGACCGCCTGATGAAAAATCCCAAGATCGAAGTCGTTTGGGATTCCGCCATCGAGGAAATCGTCGGCACCGCCGACCCTAAGACGGTCACCGGCGTGCGCTTGAAGAACGTCAAAACCGGCGCCATCACCGAGCGCCCGGCGAACGGCGTCTTCATCGCCATCGGCCACTCGCCTGCAACGGAATTGTTCAAAGGACAACTCCCGACCACCCCCGGCGGCTACCTCATTACGAAGCCTGACTCGACGGCCACCGACATCCCCGGCGTCTTCGCCGCTGGCGACGTGAAAGATGAAACTTACCGCCAGGCCGTCACCGCCGCCGGGATGGGCTGCATGGCAGCCCTGGAAGCCGAACGCTTCCTCGCCCACGCCACCCAGCACGCCGCCGCCGCGGAATAGGCTCTCTGATCGCCAGCGCGCAAAAAATGAAAACGGCCCGGGGATCCCGCCGGAGCAACGGGCCGAACCCCTCACGCGCGGCAGCCGCCTCGGTGTCACCAGCCCCGGCTCAGGACTAGGTCTCGCCATCCTGGCCGACATCGCCGAAGCCTGGGGCGGCAACGTTGGTTTCGAACACACCAACGAGATGTTCAGCGCAGTCCTCCGGCTTAAGCCCGCCGAACCGCGCTGACGCAAGTTAGAACGGCACGCTTAGCTTCGCCGAACCCCCGTGCTGTTCGGTCTGATCACCGAACTGACCATCATACTGCACGCGCAGAACGGTCCCACTTTCAGCCAGAAAGTCGACTCCAAGACCGAGATCAGCCACCACGTCGTCGATAGTAGTGACAATATCAAAGCCGCCCGCGCCCGGCGGCACGCCCTGAAACGCGGCCGACGTCACAAAGCTGTCCGTGTCATGCCACGTCACACCGGCTTTGACGTAAGGACGCGCCACACCGCCGAACGCGAGCGCATATTGCGCCCCGAACTCAATCGAGGGAGAGATGGAAAATACGGTATCGTCGCTGGCGCCAACGGCGAGCGCCGTACCGCCCGACGACTGCTCGGCATAGGCATCCCGCTCAAGATGCGTCCACCCTAGATCGACCTGCGGCTTGGCATACCAATGCCCGCGCGCCAAAAGATAGGCCGCCGTCAGACGCCCGGAGATAAAGCTCTGATCGCTCTCCGACGTCGCGACATCCGTAAACCCGCCGAACGAAATAGCGCGTGTATTGTCGCTCCAGCCATGTCCACCGGTCAGCGCGGCGGCAAGGAGCAGCGGACCGGGATTGTACTTGATGACGCCGCCCAGGTGCAGACGCTCTGTCTCCGACCGCGCGTTGCTGCCCGTCCTCAGATCCCCGTCTTCGAAGCCGATACCGGCACCGAAGCGCCACGGCCCGCCGAGATCGATCTGCGCGCCAGCCGAATAGAACGTCGCCGTTTCGTCGAACCCGGTTTCGCCATTGCGCCCATCATTGTCGAGTTGGCGGACATTGGCGCGAACCCAAAGGCACTGCCCCTCGCGAATGAACGCATTGGGATCACCCTCGCCCAGCGTCCGGCACGACAGCAATTGCCCGGCAAACGTGTTGCCCGTTTTCATCGCCGACGAAATCTGCGCAGCATCCCCCGCCGGCGTCAGCTGATCGAGCGCATTGCCGAGTTCGGCCTGCGTGCTGAGAGCCAACAGAGGCGCGACGAAATCGGCACTTCCTCCCGAGCGAACAAGCGCGTTGAGCGCCTCACCGGCTGATGCCTGGTTGGGACTGAGTCCCTCTGGTTCGACGCCGAGAAAATTGATAGTGGCCTGCAGCGCCATCGTATTGGCATCGGGGAACAGCAGCTCATAGTCGACAGCCGCCGTATCGACAGCAGTAATATCGCTGTCAGTCACGCCGCCCGTTGCAGTCAGGATCGTGAAGTTTTTGCTCAGCCCCAAGTTGGCAGGATCGGCCGAATTCGGGAAGTTGAGCGGATTGACAACAACCTGTCCTGCCAGCTCGGCTGACCCTGTGACAGCCAGCATGTCGGACATGTCGGATGTCCAATCCGCATCGACGAGATAGCGCCCCGAAGGCTGATTGAAGTTGCCCCCGACGAACGTCGTTTGAATGTGTCCCTCGCCGCCGGGCGCCACCGTCCCATAGTTGGTCAGCGTCCCGCCGTTCAAGTTGACGCTATTGCCCGAAAAGAGCTCGCCACCGGCAAAATTGCTAAAGATGCCGTCGGCATCATTCTCATATTGCACATCGCCCGTTATCGCGCCGTAATTTGAGACTTCGATCGATTGTCCGCGGACAAAAATGGCCTGTCCCGACAGAGCAGAAATGCGTCCTGAATTGCTCAACACGGCATCCGTGACCGCATCGAGGACGACACCATAGGCGCTGCCCGAACCACCCTGAACGGCGCCGTCGCTGATCTCGACGCTCACCGACGACCCCAAACCAGGGCTGCCCGATCCATTGATTGCACTATCGCCGCCAGCGCTGCGCGCGCGAATGCCGCTGGCCTCTAAACCACTGGCTGTGACATTACCCGACACGAACACCGATACGGCGCCCGCATCGCCCCCGTTTCCGTTGCCATTAATGGCGCCGAGCCCTCCAGAACTTACGGCATAAATGGCATCCGAATTTTCGCCGGACGTAGACACCGGACCAGTGACCGACACCGTTACAGAACCGCCGTCCCCGCCCGTGCCGTCGCCGTTGATGCCACCGATTCCGCCGCCACTCGACGCATAGATCCCATTTACAAATTGACCACTGGCCGAGATTTCTGCGCTCGACTGAACCATCACGTCGCCAGCATGGCCACCCACGCCGCTGCCGTTGATGCCCCCAGTTCCACCAGCACTCGTCGCCGAAATACCAGCGCCCTGATCGGACTCAACAGTGATAAGTCCACTCGCCGTTACATCGACGTTTCCGCCCAGACCACCGGTGCCGTTCGAACCGTTGATGGCTCCAACGCCCCCGGTCGACGACGCGTTGATCCCCGAAGTGACATGAGATTGCTCGACCGTGATATTGGCGGTCGATTGCAGGATGACATTGTCGCCATTCCCACCTACGCCACCCGGCGCGTTGATCGATCCAACGCCTCCATTCGATCGGGCATCCGCAGCAGCAGTGAAGTTTGCGCCATTGAGAGAAATATCGCCGTCGCACGTGACAGATAGCGTTCCCGGAACACTGCTGTTCGAAACACAATCAGCCAGAGCCGCCCCCGGCGTCACCACCCACATCGCGCATGCCGAAACGCCGGCCAAAAGAACCCGCCGGCCGCACCCAGTCGCCCCACCCATTTTATCCCCGCTGCTACGAATGCTGTCTGCCCAAACGGCACGGCGCAGGGAAAAACGCGGAGACAGACCCCAGGCGATGCGTACACCGCCCATTAGCCAGCTGATTTGGTTAATCAGCCCTTAATAAAACCTTTTTGAACCGGCTCAAACGGCGCCTAGTCGACCTTGAACCCGTACAGAACGCCCGTCTTCATTTGCGGGATGAATGCTGTGTTGGTCTTGGGGTCATAGCCAAGGTCCGCCGTCCCCTGCCCCAGGTTGCCCAACTCCACCGCTTTGCCGTCGGCGGTCATCGACAACACCTTGCCCACCATCCAATCCGTCACGAGATAGGTGCCGTCGCCAAACGGCTCCAGCCCGTCGAGATTGCCGGTCGGCGCACCATCCCCGCGCGACGTGATCGTCTTGTCTTTGAGCGACACGGCCTTCAAATGCCCCGGCACCTTCGTTGCCATGCCATCCGTCATCACGCCCCAAGCGCCGACAAGAAGCGTGTCACCCTCGACAAACAACCCATTCGGCCCTTCGAGCTTGTCGTCCTTCAGGAACACCTCGAACGTTCCGCCCGACAGCCGCCAGATCGTGTTCGTCGCCATGTCACTGACGTAAACGTTGCCCGCAGCGTCCGCCGCCACGTCGTTCAAAAACTTCGCATCCTTCGCATCGTAGCGCTTCAACACTTTGCCCGACGCGATATCGATCTCAGCCAGCTTATCAATATCGGAGACATAAAGTTTGCCGCCCACCTTCGCCAAACCCTTCGGCCCATCGAGGCCCGTCACCCAGTCCATCGCCACCACTTTGCCGTCGGGCGAAACCTTGGAAATAAATCCGTTGCCGTCCTTCGCTGTGCCGTCGCCATTCACATTGCTGACATAAACGGTCCGAGTTTCCGCATCGAAGAGCGCTGACTCGGGATTTTTAAACCCCGCCGTCTCCCACACCTTCACTGCGGTCCGTGTACCGGCCTCCGCATGTGCGGAAGAAACAGCGGCCGTGAGCAGCAAAATCAAGGCAGAGCGGGCGGCGATCATGGAGCGACCTCATTCAATTTTCGCGATAAGTCTCATCAATCTTGATGAACTGGCGGCAGACGGCAAACGCGCCAGCGTGCCATCGGTTGCTAAAGCGTGCGGCGTCCGGACACAAGCCGCAGCACGGACGGAACCGCTATTCTCCGTTCACGGCCTCGAGCGGCAACCGCCGCCAACAGGACCTCCAGTGGACCATGCCAAAAATGGATTGGGACAAGCTTCGCATATTCCACGCGTCCGCCGCAGCCGGCAGTTTCACCCATGCCGGCGACGCCCTCAACATGAGTCAGAGCGCCGTCTCGCGTCAGGTCTCGGCCCTTGAGAAGGATCTGAAGGTCGCCCTCTTTCATCGCCACGCACGCGGTCTCGTGCTGACTGAGCAAGGTGAATTGCTCTATCGCACCGTCTCCGAAGTGATGAGCAAACTGCAGACCGCCGAACTGCTCCTCAGCGACACGACCACCAAACCCTCCGGCGACCTGCGCGTCGCAGCCCCCGTCGGGCTTGGCTCCGTCTGGGTCACACAGCGCATTCGCGAATTCATGGATCTCTATCCCGAGATCCGCGTCGACCTGATCCTCGACGACGAGCAAATCGACATCGCCATGCGCGAGGCCGATGTCGCCATCTGGACCCGCGAACCCGACCAACCCGAGCTCATCCGGCGTCCGCTGTTCACCGCCAAGGTCCGCGCCATGGCCTCCACCCAGTATGTCCGCCGCTTTGGCCTACCCGAAACCTTGGCTGATCTGGAAACGGGCGCCCACCGCATCATCTCCTACTCCGGCCAGCCTTCCCAGCACCTGCCGGCCATCACCTGGCTCGAAACCGTAGGCCGCGAAGGGCAAGAGCCGCGCCATGCCGCTTTCCGCGTCAACTCGGTGGTCGCGATTAAACACGCCATCATGGCCGGCGTCGGCATCGGCATGATTCCCGACTACATGACCGAGCAGGAGACCGATTTGGTCCACGTGCTGACCAAGGTGGAGTTTTCCAAGCCTTTATTGCCGATCCTGTTCGTTTACCCCGAAGAACTGAAAACATCCAAGAAAGTCCAGGTCCTGCGCGATTTTCTGGTTTCCAAGGCGCGCCAGCTGCAATATTGAAATCCTCAGCGCCTCAACGACGGCGTGATCCAAGTCCCCGCCGGGACGTTCAAAGAACATCCGGTGTTGTGGAGCCCGGTTGGCTAATTGCCACCGCCAACCGTCTCTCCAAGTTCGGGTAGGATCGACCTATAAAGCCGGGCCCTGTGCCCGGCTTCTTTTTTCCCCGGGCCGGCCCGTCGAGCGCGACTTTTAGGCCCCCGCCCATCACCTGATTTGCGAACCATTCCAGACAGCGCTATCTAAGCCGCAACATCCTCCACCCCGTTCCGGAAGGTTTCGCGCGCGCCATGGCCGATAACTCACCTAAGACGTTGTACGATAAGATCTTTGACGACCACGTCGTCGACCGGCAGCCGGATGGCACCTGCCTCCTTTATATCGATCGCCACCTTGTCCACGAGGTCACGAGCCCCCAGGCCTTCGAAGGCCTGCGCATGGCCGGCCGCAAGGTCCACGCCCCTGAGAAGACCCTCGCCGTCGTCGACCACAACGTGCCGACCTCCGACCGGTCCAAGGGAATCGACGACGTCGAAAGCCGCACGCAGGTCGAAACACTGGCCCAGAACGCCCGCGACTTCGGCATCGAGTACTTCAACGAACTCGACAAGCGCCAGGGCATCGTCCACGTCGTCGGCCCCGAACAAGGCTTCACGCTCCCCGGCACCACGATCGTCTGCGGCGACAGCCACACCTCGACTCATGGCGCCTTCGGTGCGCTCGCCCATGGCATCGGCACCTCCGAGGTCGAGCACGTGCTCGCCACCCAGACGCTGATCCAGAAGAAGGCCAAGAACATGCTCGTCCAGGTGGATGGGCAGGCCCCGCATGGCGTCGGCGCCAAGGACATCATCCTGGCCATCATCGGCGAAATCGGCACCGCCGGCGGTACCGGCTCCGTCATCGAATACGCCGGCGAAGCCATCCGCGCGCTCTCCATGGAAGGCCGCATGACGGTCTGCAACATGTCCATCGAGGGCGGAGCCCGCGCCGGCATGATCGCGCCCGACGAAAAAACCTACGCCTTCATCAACGGCCGCCCCAAAGCGCCCAAAGGCGCCGCCTGGGACATGGCGATGAAGTACTGGGAGACGCTCAAGACCGACGACGGCGCCCACTTCGACCGCGTCGTCACGCTCGACGCCGCCAAGCTCCCGCCCATCATCTCCTGGGGCACCTCGCCGGAAGACGTCGTCGCCATCACCGGCACCGTCCCCGACCCGGCCAAGGTCAACAACGAGAACAAGCGCGCCTCCATGGTCCGCGCCCTCGACTACATGGGTCTCACGCCCGGCACCAAGATGGTCGACATTGCCCTCGACGTCGTTTGGATCGGCTCGTGCACCAACGGCCGCATCGAAGATCTGCGCGCCGTGGCCAAGGTCGTCGAAGGCAAGAAAATCTCCTCGCGCCTCGACTACGCGATGATCGTCCCCGGCTCCGGCCTTGTGAAGCAGCAGGCCGAAGCCGAAGGTCTCGACAAGATCTTCAAGGACGCCGGCTTCCAGTGGCGCGAACCCGGCTGCTCCATGTGCCTCGGCATGAACCCGGATCAGCTGAAGCCGGGTCAGCGCTGCGCCTCTACGTCGAACCGCAACTTCGAAGGCCGCCAAGGCTATAAGGGCCGCACACACCTCGTCTCCCCGATCATGGCAGCCGCCGCAGCCCTCGAGGGCCACTTCGTCGACGTGCGCACGTACGGCGCGTAATCGCCGTCAATTCTCCAGCAATTCCAAAAGCCCGGCGGGTCTTACCCGCCGGGCTTTTTCGTTGCGATCCGTGAGCTCAGTGATCGGCAATCCCGATCACGGAAAACTTTCCACTGTGGTACCACTTGCTTGTTTTCGGAACGTTTTCCACCTGCCCCGCAGGGCACCTGATGCGCCGCACTCTGAAAGACGGACCTTTCAGTCCGGCCGCGCGTTGTCACCTCGGGCCGATCCACATCACAAGCCGAAAGAAAGTTCCATGAGCGATACCTCCGAACTCGTTCCATTCCGCGCGCGCCGCGCCCCCAATCCCCTCGATCCCCGAAACAACGCCGACGCATTCGAAATGCGGCTCCTGCTGCGGTCCTCTGATCTTTCCGACGCGCTCCGACTGCGCCATCGCGCTTACGCGGATCATGGCCACGTCCCGCACATCGATGGAGCCGAATACCGCGACGCGCACGACGACTATCCGACCACCGCCCTGTTCGGAGCCTACGACGGCGGCCGCCTCGTCGCCTGCATGCGCCTCTGCTTCAGCATGCCCGGCAACAATCTCGCGTCCCTGCCCTGCGCCTCGTACTACCCCGCGCTTGCAGGGGTCGCAGCCAACGCACCCCATGGCTTCGTCGAAGTCAGCCGCCTCGCCATCGAACCCGGAATTGGCAACACGTCTTACCGCGCCACGCTCTACGGCTTCATGGTCCGCGCCGCCTTGGCCGCCGCCCGCGCTGCCGCCGTCTCGCGCATCGTCGTTGCCACCCGGCCGGACTGGGTGGCTACCTACAAACATCTCCTGTCCTTCGAGCAGATCGGCGAACCCGCCCTCTATCCGCCGGGCAACATGCCGATCACGCTGCTGTCAGGCAATCTGGAAGATGCCTCCAAGCGCGCCTTCATGCGCAACCGCTTCTTCCGTGTCAGCGACGGAGACATCGCCGACATGCGCCACCTGCTGGCCCCTCTCCTTACGACCCCGTCGGCCCCCACCGCAAGGCGACGCGAGGGCTGAGAGCCCCCCCTTTCAAATCCGAAATTCGATCCTACCTGTAGAGCGACGCGCACGCTGGATCGCGGCGTGCGTCTGCAGAGGCAAAAACAAAATGCTGAATTGTCCCGTTTGTTCGACCGGCATGACGGAAACAGAGAAGGCCGGTGTCACTATCGATACCTGCCCCAAGTGCCGCGGCGTATGGCTCGACCGGGGCGAATTAGAGAAGATCGGTGAGCGCTTTGCTGCCGATCGCGATCCTTCGGCACGCGCATTTGCCGCAAAAGAGGATTCCGGCAGGGATTCGAGCCGCCCGGCAGCCGATCGCGGCCAGGATCGTTATGATCGCCCCCGCCAGTACGACGATCGCCGCCGCGATGACGATGACGACGATGATTATAGGCGCCACGGCGAAAAAAAATCCGGCGTCCGGCGCTTCATGGACTTCTTCGATTGAGATGCCAGAGCAGCACGAGAGCAGCACGGCGGCCTGTGCTCGCCGCGATTGATAAAGCAGCGGTTTCTCGATATGCCCATCGCAGGCCCTGAGCCGGACAACGGTGCTTCGGCGGCCCGCGAGCCTGACCACTTTGAGCGTCCCCTTCCTCACCCGCTTTGCACCGAGCCCCAATGGCGATCTCCATTTGGGTCACGCACTGTCCGCCATCACGGGCTTTGGACTCGCCGCGCGCGAGAACGGCCGCTTCCTCCTGCGCATCGAAGACATCGACATCCAGCGCACGCGCGAAGAGCACGTCGCGCACATCGTCGAAGACCTCCGCTGGTTGGGCGTGACGTGGGAAGAGCCCATCCTGCGCCAATCCACCCGCTTTGACGCCTATCGCCGCGCCGCCGCTTCGCTTCTCGATCGCGGACTGCTCTATCCCTGCTTCGCCACCCGCAGCGAAATTGATGCCGCCGTTGCCATCGACCCGACGGGCACCGACCCAGACGGGGCACCCCTTTATCCCGGGCTTTGCAAAAATCTCGCACCCGCCGAAACCGAACGCCGCCGCGCCAACGCCGAACCGTTCTGCCTCCGCCTCGACATGGACCGCGCCCTCAAGGTCGCGCACGCAATGAGCGGCGGCAGGTCACTAACCTTCCGCGAATGGACCGCTGAACCCGGAACGACCCCCGACATCATTGCCGCCGATCCCGCCCGCTGGGGCGACGCCATCATCGTCCGCAAAGATACACCCGCCAGCTATCATCTCGCCGTGGTACTCGACGATGCCATGCAGGGCATAACCCACGTGGTCCGCGGCCGCGATCTCTACGCCGCCACGGATCTCCACCGCCTGTTGCAAGTGCTCCTCGGCCTGCCCGAGCCCATCTATCACCACCACCGCCTGCTGCTCGATGCAGACGGCCGCAAGCTATCGAAGAGCCTGCGCCATACGTCGCTGCGCGCCATGCGCGCTGCAGGCGCCACGCCCGCCGCTATCCGCACAACCCTTCGCAACGCCAGCGTCTAAGGCCTGAGACAGGTCTTTACCCTGCCGCCGCACACAGCTGTTTTGCAATGGTCCGCCAGCGCCTTACGCGGTAGAGTGCGCAGGGTCTGCCTGAAGAATCAGGCTTGGGGCGCGCGCGGCCGTGAAAAAGCACAACAAGCCGGGATCGCAGCCAAAGCGGCGCAAGGGCCACGCAGCCCCGCTGCCGCTCGACACCTCGCGCAGCCGCCGTGCCGCCGCACCCAAGCAACCCGCTCCTGCCAAGACGGGTGTCCCGAAACACCGCCCCGCCTCGCTCGCCCGCCACGCCCCACCGCCGGCCTGGTCCACTGCCGTTCCGCGCCTCTGGACACGTCTAACCACGCTCTCGCGCGCCGAGCGCGCCGACGCAGCCATGCTGGCTCTGCCGATCCTGCTGCTCGCCTTCACCATCGCCGTCGGCCGCTGGACCAACGCCGCCCATCAAAGCCCTAAGGTCGCAACCATCACCCCCGGCGCCAAGCGCGCCCTGACCGGACTGCCACCGGTCGCGACCCCTGCAATCGCGCTAGCCCCCGCCGAAAACGCACAAACCCAATCCTTGCCGGCGCCGGATGCCACCCCCGCAGTGCCGCCCTTTGCCGCCACTCTCGAACCGGCCGTACCAGGCTTCGACCGCCTCGCCGCCGCATCCGAAACGCCGGGTCCCGCCACATCCCCGCCGGCCGTAGCCACGCCCGTCGCAGCGGCTAACCCTGGAATTAATCTCCCCGCCCGCACACCCGACTCCTTGCCCATCACCGGCAGCGATAGCGGCCCCGGCGAACCAATCCGCGCTGGAAAGATGGCCCTAGTCCCCGCGCCAGCCGTGACGCCAACCGAGCAACAGGTCACCATCCTCTCCCCGGACCGCGCCGCCACCTCTTGGGAACTCCCCGGCGGCGTTGAAGCCCTCGCCACCGGCCTTGGCCAATGCCGCTTCGACCCGGCGCCACCGCGCACACCGATCCCGGTCTCCTTCACCCCCGGCGACCCCGACAGCTTCGGCGTCGCGCTGGCCACGGCCGCCCGCAGCCAGCTCACCGAATTCGTGATCTATAACGACCGGTATACGCGGCTGAAATACCCAATGGGCGACGTGCATCCCATGTATGGCGTGTGCACCGATGTCGTCATTCGCGCCTATCGGGCACTCGGCCTCGATTTGCAGGAGTTGGTGCAAAAGACGAAGACAGGTTCCGGCGACCCCAATATTGATCACCGTCGCGTCGATACGCTGCGCAAATTTTTCTCCCGTTTCGGCGAGAGCCTGCCCATTTCCTCTTTCGCGGAGGATTTTAAACCCGGCGATATCGTCACCTACTGGCGCCCCCAAAACCGCCACTCCCGCACCCATATTGCGGTTGTGTCCGATGTCATAGGCCCGTCCGGCCGCCCGCTGATCATTCATAATCGCGGTTGGGGTCCACAGCAGGAAGACGGCCTGTTCGTCGATGAGATCACCGGCCACTATCGCTTTTCAGGCCTAAAAGGCTCGGCAACGGCTGCCCAGGCACCGGCGGGGCCAGCCGCCGAAAAGCGCGCGCCGGACACGGCCAAAAAAGCCCCGAGCCGCCCCGTGGTCCGCACCGGGCTCACATCGCCGACACAGCCACCGCTTTGAGCCACGCCCCACGTCGCCAAGTTGGCGGCGCATGAGTTGCACTCAAAAAATGAAACCAATTCGCGAATTTCATCTTGTGGAAAATCGCGAATAGAGCGATTTTCATTTGAAGCCCGGAAATGCATCTGGCGTGCCCACGCCGGAAATTTTTTAATTCCGCTCGTTTCGCACCTGCGAAACGATTTGTTTTCTTGCGCCCGGCGATAAAGAGATCATGCGCGCACATTCGGCTCATATCCGGATCTTTGCCCCCGTTGCGGACCTGCTCCGCCGCGGTGCCGGTTGCCTTGTGGCCTCGCCCGCTCGCAAACCCGCCCCGCACACAATGGCACTGCCGGCCCACAAGCCCGCATCCGACCAATGGTCCCGCGTCGCCAGCATTCTGTTTGAAGCCCAATCGTCCGCCGGACGCGCCGTCGAGAACCACCGTGGCGCCTCCGCCCAGATCGATGCCGCAACGTATGCCTTACAGCGCCTGCGCGAAGAAATGGCGCCCGCGTTCCAGCTCACCGTCGCACGGCCGGCCCCCATCGCGCCCACCCCGCTGCGCCGCGAACCATTCCGCCGTAGCGAACCCCTCGCCGCCTGATGACCCTTTTTGCTGGCGCTTCGCAACGCCCCGGGCGAAACAACCCGGGCGCACCCTTCCGCGCGCTCACACGCCAAAGCCCGCACGCTATAGATTGTCATGATGCAGTCAGACGATGCCCCCGACGATGACCCGAAAGCCGCCGCCTCGCCGACCAGCGAAGCCGTTGCGCAGCGCGTCTCGGTGGATCTCGTCCGCCGGCTTACCGAACCGCTGGCACCTGGCCTCTATCTCGTCGCCACGCCGATCGGCAATCTGGCCGACATCACGCTCCGTGCGCTCGCCACACTCGCCCGCGCCGACGTCATCTACTGCGAGGACACCCGCCACAGCCGCACCCTCGTCGCCCACTACGGCATAACCCGAACGCTGCGCCCCTATCACGAGCACAATGCAGAAGAACAGCGCCCCCGTATTCTGGCCGACCTCGCACGCGGCGCCCGCATCGCGCTCATCAGCGACGCCGGCACGCCGCTGGTCTCCGATCCCGGCTACAAACTCGTCCGCGACTGCATCGCCGAGGGCCATACTGTCGTCGCCATCCCCGGCGCCAGCGCTGTGATGACGGGCATCTGCGTCGCCGGGCTTCCCACCGACACCTTCCTCTTCGCCGGCTTCCTGCCACCCCGCTCTGGCGCCCGCCAAACCCGCATCGCCGAACTGGCGTCCGTCCCCGCCACGCTGATCTTTTTCGAAGCGCCCACGCGCCTCGCCGAAACACTCGCCGATCTTGCCACAACGCTTGGCCACCGCCCCGCCGCCGTCGCCCGCGAACTCACCAAGCTGCACGAACACATCGCCCGCGGCCCTCTCTCCGATCTCGCCGCACACTTCGAAAACGCCCCGCCGAAAGGCGAAATCGTCATCCTTGTCGGCCCGCCCGGGAACGAAGCGGTCACCGACGAAGCCATCATCGCCGCCCTCGAAAACGCGCTCGCCCACATGAGCCTGCGTGACGCCGCCAAAGCCGTCGCCGAACGCCTCTCGGCCCCCAAGGCCCGCGTCTATGATCTGGGACTGAAATTGAAAGCGGATCGCACCGGATGACGCTGGACGAACGCCATGCGCGCTATCGCACCGGCCTTCGCTCCGAATGGAAGGCCGCCCTCGCCCTGCGCCTGCGCGGGTACCGCATCCTCGACACGCGCTGGCAATCATCCGCTGGCGAGATCGACCTCGTCGCGGTGCGCGGCAAACGCCTCGCCTTCATCGAAGTCAAACACCGTTCCGACACCACCGACGAAGAAGCCCACGCCGCAATCGGCCCGGCTCAACGCCAGCGCGTCCGCCGCGCCGCCGATCTCTGGCTCGCCCGCCACAAACCCTATCGCGCGCACGAGATCGGCTTCGATCTCGTCCTCGTCGCTCCGCGGCATTGGCCGCGCATCATTCAAAACGGATTGTAGTCAGACTTCAGCGCGAGCTGATCGCCGCACCGCCGAGCACCGTCTGCGCGCGCCGGTTCTGCGACCAGCACGAGATATCGTCGCAAACGGCCACCGGCCGTTCCTTGCCGTACGAGATCGTGCGCATCCGCGCGTGCGGCACACCCTGCCGCGACAGGAAGTTGCGCACCGATTGCGCACGGCGCGCGCCAAGGGCGAGGTTGTATTCCCGCGTCCCGCGCTCATCCGCATGGCCTTCGACCATAACCTGATGCTGCGGATACTGCTGCAGCCAACGCGCTTGCTGCATCAGGGTCTGTTCCGCTTCCGGCGTCAGGTCGGAACTGTCGCTGGAAAAATAGACCATGTCGCGCGCGCCGGACTTAAAGTCCTCCGGCGTGCCGGGCATCGCCCGCCCGCGGCCATATCCGCCGCTGCCGTCGCCGCCCAAAAGGCTGGCCGACGATCCGCCGCCGTCCGTCTTGTTGGCACAACCGCCGGCAAACGCGGCCATCACCGCAACACCGGCCAGCAACAGAATACGGACGTTCATCGATCAAACTCCACGCAAACGAGACACCGCAACAAAGGCCCGTTGAGGTTAACAAGTCGTGAACGGACCCTGTGCGCACGTTGCGTTTCCCCGCCGCACCGTTATGCCTGTGCCAGTCAAATGGGGCAGCGTGTAGGTGAGACGTGGGCAAGACGCTGAAGATCGCATGTCAAATGGATCCCATCGACCGGATCGACATCCGCGGCGATTCCACGTTCGCGATCCTGCTTGAGGCCCGCCGCCGCGGACACGAAATTTTCTACTACACGCCGCAGAACTTATCGCTCCACGGCAACCGGCTCATGGCCCGTGGCGCCACCCTCGACGTCTTCGACCGCCTCGGCGACCACTATGCCCTTGAAGACGCCCGCACCATCGATCTGGGCACCCAGGATGTCGTCCTCCTGCGCCAGGACCCGCCCTTCGACATGGCCTACATCACGTCCACGCACCTGCTGGAGCGCATCCACCCCAAAACCCTCGTCGTCAACGACCCAGCCCACGTCCGCAACGCGCCGGAAAAAATCTGGGTCCTCGACTTCCTCGACCTGATGCCGCCCACCCTCGTGACGCGCTCGCTCGACGACGTCCACGCGTTCCGCGACCAATATCACGACATCATCTTGAAGCCGCTCTACGGCAATGGCGGCGCCAGTGTCTTCCGCATCAAGCCAGACGACACCAACATCGGTTCCCTCGTCGAACTCTTCCAAACCGTCTTCCGCGAACCCTTCATGGTGCAGCAGTACCGCCCCGAAGTTCGCAATGGCGACAAGCGCATCATCCTGATTGACGGCGAAGTCGCCGGCGCCATCAACCGCGTGCCCTCTGAAGGCGAAACCCGCTCCAACCTCCATGTCGGCGGCACCGCCAAACGCACCGAACTCACCGCCCGCGAACACGAGATCTGCGCCCGTCTCGGGCCCGAACTGAAAAAGCGCGGCCTTATCTTCACCGGTATCGACGTCATCGGCGACTACCTGACCGAGATCAACGTCACGTCCCCAACCGGCATCCGCCAAGTCAAAGCCTTCGGCGGCAACGACATCGCCGCCATGATCTGGGACGCAATTGAGAACAGGATTTAGTGCGGCCATACTTGAGATCACGCGCGGCTCATGATTATGTCGGTAGTCATACTAAATCCATTTTGTTGGAGACCAAGTGAGCGGCCGTAATAGATCACAAAGAACCAGTCAGCCGGACAATCCAGCGCCTCAGAGGCCCATTTGGAACAACTGGTTCGATCTTGCGGTTCTCGCAAAGGCACTGAAGAATCCCTATGTGTTCGGTATCGTAGCTCTAGGGATTTCAGGTGTAACTGCAACTGCCATCGGCGTTTCGGCGTCGGCCTCCTGTGCGATCGTCCTTCCGCTTAGCGGGCTGGTCCTCCTCTCTCAGTGGATGGCGAACTGGAAGGAAGTCAAACTGAAAGAACTGGCGTTTTAGGAACGAAAAGCGACATTGTTAAGCAAATATCAAAAAGAGCTAACAGCACAACCGAATCAAAATCCTCCCCGAAAGAAATAAATGATTTATGTTAGGCGAGGCAAAATGGGAGTCCCGATGTCCGGAAAGTAACAAATCATGAGTACGAGACGCGGAGCTGAGAAATGTTAGATTTGAATTTGACCGAACAATTCGTTTCGGTGGCGCTTTTGACCGCCGCCCCTTGTTTCGTTATGGCTGCGTTTGCAGCTTGGCGACACTTCGGACGTGTGCGTCGGCTTGAAGCACTCACTCTTGCTACTGTGCTCCTAGATAAGGCGTTCCCGCTAGGCATCGAGGTCCTAGAGTCGCACGACACAGAAGAGTCGGTGAAGTATTCGGTGAAACTCTTCCTCGAACAGGTCGGAGACCGAGATGTCGCTCATGCAGTGAAAGCTGCGGGCCCGAACATGATTTCCAGCAGCCCAGTAGAAAGAGAGAAAATCGATAAATTGGCAGAAACCTTCAGTCGCGATTTGGATGCGATGGTAGCTCGCAACAGTGCAGAACTGCCAAAAGTCATAATCTCAATCCACTTTCTACATGCTGCTACTTTGCTGCGATGGAAAGAAACACAAGAAGAGGGCTTTCGATCAATCTCAACATTTGAAGATTGGCTGAACAGGGCTGCCTCTCAAACACGTCGAGGTGATTTGCCTTCTCAGGTTACTGCGGTGAACCGCGAGAGACTTGAGGAAGCCCGACATCTGGCATCGGTAGTGCTCCATCACGATCCGATTGCAGCCTGATCCGCGACGGATCGGCCGCCCCCGCCCGTTTCACCTCCCAAGAGCGTGTGGGGAGTGGGGCATGTACAGTCAGATTGCGACGTTGGCATTTGTGGGCGTGGAAGCCCGGGCCGTGGAGGTGCAGGTCCGCATCACGCCAGGAAACCCGGCCTTCCACATTGTCGGCCTCGCCGACAAGGCCGTCGCCGAAAGCCGCGAACGCGTCCGCAATGCGCTCCATTCCGTCGGCCTTGGCCTTCCCTACAAGCATCTCACCGTCAATCTCGCCCCCGCCGACCTGCCCAAGGAAGGCAGCCACTACGATCTCGCCATCGTACTTGGCCTCCTCGTCGCCATGGGCGTTATATCGCCCGAAGCCGTCAAAGACTTCGCCGCCATCGGCGAACTGGCCCTCGACGGCTCGATCCGCGCGGTGCCCGGCGCGCTCCCCGCCGCAATCGGCGCCAACGCCATCGGCAAGGGTCTCATCTGCCCCGAAAGCAGCGGACCCGAAGCCGCCTGGGCCGGCGAAAACGTCGACGTCATCGCAGCCCCCCATCTGCTCTCGCTCATCAATCACTTCAAAGGCCTGCAAACACTGGCCCGCCCCAAACCCAACCTTGAACGCAACGAAACCCAACTCCCCGATCTGAAAGACGTGCGCGGCCAGGAAAGCGCCAAGCGCGCCCTCGAAGTCGCCGCCGCCGGCGGCCACAACCTACTCATGGTCGGCCCGCCCGGCTCCGGTAAATCCATGCTCGCCGCACGCCTGCCGTCGATCCTCCCGCCGCTGACGCCCGAGGAAATGCTCGAAGTCTCGATGGTCCATTCACTCGCTGGCGAATTGATGGGCGGCAAACTCTGCCTCGACCGGCCGTTCCGCTCGCCTCATCACTCCGCCAGCATGGCCGCCCTCGTCGGCGGCGGCACGCGCCCGAAACCCGGCGAAGCCAGCCTCGCGCACTTAGGCGTCCTCTTCCTCGATGAACTTCCCGAGTATCAGCCCAACGTTCTCGATGCACTCCGCCAGCCGCTCGAGACCGGCGAGATCATCGTCGCCCGCGCCAACCACCGCATCCTTTACCCCGCTCGCATCCAGCTCATCGCCGCCATGAACCCGTGCAAGTGCGGCGGTGGCCCCGGCATGTCGTGCCGCCGCGGCCCGCGCTGCGCCGCCGAATATCAATCCCGCGTGTCAGGCCCCATGATGGACCGCGTCGACCTGCACATCGAAGTCCCCGCTGTCACCGCCGCCGATCTCGTTCTGCCGCCGTCGCAGGAAGGCAGCCGTGAGGTCCGCGCCCGCGTCATCGCCGCCCGCGATCGCCAGCGCGCACGCTTCGTCGCCCGCGGTGTCAAAGGGGTGCGCACCAACGCGGAACTTACCGGCCAGCTCTTGGATGAAATCGCCACCCCCGACGCCGATGGCGTCACGCTTCTGCGTCAGGCCGCCGAGACGATGAAGCTGTCGGCCCGTGGTTTCCATCGCGTGCTCCGCGTCGCCCGGACCCTGGCCGATCTCGATGCCTCCGATGGCGTCGGCCGCCTCCACATTGCCGAAGCGCTCTCCTACCGTGGCGAAGCGCTGCGAGACCGTCAGGCCGCATAAAAAAGGCGCCGGATCGCTCCGGCGCCTCTTGTCGTCATCGGATCGGCGTTACTCCGCAAGAGCAGTCTTGGCAGCCGGCGGATCGTTCCGTGTCTTCCACAGCGACAGCAAGATGCCGCCGAGCAGAATGGCGATCGTAACAGTCAAGCTGATCGCCGGATCGATCTTGCCGATAAACTGCTGCACGAACACCTTGCCGCCCACATAGACCAGCACCAGCGACAGCGCATACTTGAGATAGTGGAAGCGATGTACCATCGCCGCCAGCACGAAGTACAGCGACCGGAGCCCCAAGATCGCGAAGATGTTCGACGTGTAAACGATGAACGGATCCTGCGTGATGGCGAAGATCGCCGGCACCGAGTCGACCGCGAAGATCAGATCGGCGAATTCAATCAGCACCAGCGCAACAAAGAGCGGTGTGGCCCACCGCACGATCTTACCCGTCT
Source organism: Hyphomicrobium sp. 12-62-95 (assembly GCA_002279935.1). Taxonomy (GTDB): domain Bacteria; phylum Pseudomonadota; class Alphaproteobacteria; order Rhizobiales; family Hyphomicrobiaceae; genus JAGVSR01. Next base: position 131,060 of record NCCZ01000012.1, read on the forward strand.
TGGGATCGGGCTCATGAACAAAGAACTTCTCGCCGTGAACCTTGTCGGTGATGCGCATATGACGGCGCATGTACTTCAGGATCGGGTTGTTGGCGATGTCCGGCTCCTGATCCGCCATGATGAACATCTTGATGCCGGTGAAGACCAGGAAGGCGGCGAAGATATACAGGATCCACTCGAACTGATGGATCAGTGCCGCACCAAGCCCGATCATGATCGCGCGCAGGATGATCACCCCCAAAATGCCGTAGAACAGCACGCGATGCTGATACTTCCTCGGAATGGCGAAGTACGAGAAAATCATCGCCATGACGAAGACGTTGTCGAACGCCAGCGTTTGCTCGACCACCCACCCGGTGAGATAGAGTTCCCACGCCGTCCACGCCCGCGCGCTGTCACTCGCCGCATTCGCGATGTCGTCATCGAGCGATGTCGCAAATCCGTTATAATAGAGCCACCACACCACCGCCGAGAACGCGACGCCGAGCGTCATACATGCGCCCGCCAGAATGGTGCTTTCTTTGAGCGTCGGCTCGTGCGCCTCCCCATGCAGCAGCCCGAGATCGATGGCCAAAATGGTGATGACGATCGCCAAAAAAGCGAGCCACACCCAAATCGGCATTCCCATAAATAGTGAACTAAAAATCTCGACCACGACTGTGCTCCCCACAAGGTCTTACAACCTCGCGACGTGGGAGCCCGTCCGGAAGAGTTCAAGATCGAATTCGCCGTATTCGGCGGCCGTATCCGTTTCGCCGCATACGTAACTGTCCGGACATTGGCGTCTTTCCCCACACAGAACCGCACAGATTCGGACGCCGACGACCGAAGTTGGCTGAACAATCCAGCGGCACCTTTGCGCGTCGCCCCGCAAGCTCCCGCCATCCCGGCTGAAGGAGCCCCGCCCCCATGAGTGATCGCAAACCACAATCGAACGGCCAAACGCCGATCATCGAATGGACCCCCCGCACGCCATACCCGCACGCGTCCAACACAGAAAGCCGCACCGGCGACATCCTCATCGCCCTCTTCGGCGTTGCTCTCCCTGCCGCCGTCATCATCATCGAAGCCGCCTTCCGCCTCTGCGCCGAGGCCTTCTTCGACCCCATGCCGACCTGGGCACACACCCTCCTCATCGCCTCTGTCCCAGTCACCAACGCCATCGCTCTCGCCCATAGCCGCCAGCGCAACACCGCCCCGTCGCCATGGCTTGCCGGCTTCCTCGCCTCCTCGATCGCCGTCTCGGCCTTCTATGCGCTGCTCTTCCTTCCGCTCGCCCCCATCGCCGTCGTCGCGATCCTCTATTTCGGCCTAGGCCTTCTGCCGTTCGGCCCGGCGACAAGCTGCCTTTCCGCTCTGGCCCTGCTCGGCCGCATTAAGGCAAAGCACGTCGGCACATCATTTCGCCGTCCAATCCTGATCGGCGCACTCACCGGAACGGCAGCCCTCGTCGCCCTCAACATCCCCGGCGTCGCAACGCGGCTCGGCCTCATCTGGGCCGCCAGCAACGACACCACCACACGCGAACGCGGTCTCTCCACACTTCGCACGTTTGGCAGCCAGCAGGACCTCTTGCGCTTCACCTACGACACCGGCGGCAAATCCGGCGGCCCCCTGAGCCTTCTCTTTGGCCTCACCACACCACTGATCTTCGATCGCGGCGACGCCGACCCCATGCCTTCACCGACAAAAGTCCGCGAGATTTTCTTCCGAACCTATGGCGTCCCCTTCAACGCCTTCCCCCCGCCGGAGACCGGTCGCAAATGGGCCCGCTTCGACGATTTTGCTTTCGACGCCGACCATGGCGCAGCCCAAACCGGCGGCCGCATCAAAGGCCTCTCGCTTATTTCCTCGCGCATGGACGGTTCCATCGCCGCCGCAGACGGGGCGGGCTACCTCGAGTGGACCTTCGAATTCCGCAACGTCTCCGCCATCGACCGCGAAGCCCGCCTGTCACTCATGATGCCGCAAGACGCCGTCGTCTCCCGCGCCACGCTGTGGGTCAACGGCGAGGAACGCGAAGCCGCTTACGCCGGCCGCGCAGAAGCCCGCAAAGCTTACGAGCAAGTCGCCGTCCAGCAGCGCCGCGATCCGCTCCTCGTCACAACCAAAGGCGCCGGCCGCGTCCTCGCGCAAGCCTTCCCCGTCCCCCGCGACGGCACACTCAAAATGAAAATCGGCATGACGATCGCTCTCCACGCCGACGGAAGCCGCGCCTCATTCGCGCTCCCCGCCATCGCCGACCGCAACTTTACAATCGGCAGCGAGACCTCACACGCCATCTGGATCGAAAGCAAAGCCCCGCTCACATCCTCATCACCCGCTTTCAAATCCGCACCCATCGCGAACAGCGGTCATCGTCTGGAAGGCACCCTCACCGACGCGGATCTCGCGCGTCTGCGCCCCGAAGTGATTATCGAACAAAACGCCGTACGCCCGCTCGCCGTCGCTCACATCAACGGCGCACCCGAAATCGAACAACGTTTGGCCCCACCATCCGCAACACCTCCAACCGATCCGCTGATCATCGTCGTGGACGGCTCGTTGCGCATCCGCCCGCACGCCGCCGCCATCAATGCGGCCCTCGCCAACATCGCCCCCAGCCGTCAGGTCGGGCTCCACATCGCCGCCGAACCGCTCGTCAGTATCGCGCCCGCACCCTGGAGCGAGACCCACGCCGCCCGCATCCGCTCAGCGTTAGCCCGGCACACCTTCACTGGCGGCCAAGACAACACCCCCGCTCTCATCGAAGCCCTGAAGACCGCATCCACCGAAGCCAACGCCCGCCTTCTCTGGATCCACGGCCCGCAGCCGCTGCGCTTCGAAGCAACCGCATCCCTCCTTGAACAATCAGCCGACCGCATCGGCACGATGCCCGCCATCGACCACTACGCCATCGAACCCGGCCCCAACGAACTCTGGCCCGACGCGCCTTGGGCGTGGCGCGCCCGCCTCCTGCCATCTCATGGCGACGTCGCAACCGACCTCGCCCGCATTCTCACATCACCCGCACGCGCCACGATCGGCCGTCCTGCCTCCACCGAAGCGAGCGCGACCGCCCCGCGCGGCTCCAGCCACATCGTTCGCCTCTGGGCCCACGACGAAATCCTCGCACTGATGATGAAAGACCCAGAAGGGAACCGCACTGAAGCCACTCGCCTCGCTGCCGATTTGCGCCTCGTCACGCCCGTCAGCGGCGCCGTCGTCCTCGAAACCGCCGCGCAATATCAGGCCGCCAACCTCAACCCCGTCGATAAAGGCACCGTCCCCACCGTCCCCGAACCGCACGAGTGGGCGCTCATCATTCTGGCGATGATGCTGCTCGGCTACCTCGCCCACCGCCAACGCAGCCTCGCGGGAGCCTCAGCGTGATGCATCCCGTCGCGCTCGCCACCATCGCCATGCTCGCCTGCTGGGACAGCTGGCGCTGGACCATCCATCGCCTCACGCAATCGCCCGAAGAAGGCCTCTCGCTCCTCTTCACGTTCGCTCTCCTTTGCATGCTCGCGATCCCCCGCCTGCGCCAGCATGCGCCAGTCTCCCGCATCGATCCGATGCTTCCGGCCGCAATGCTCACGCTCCACGCCGCGCTCACCATCGCGCAAGCCCCGTCCATCATCCAAAGCGCGCTCGCCACAACGCTTCTGGCCTACATCCTCTACCGCGCCGCGCACGACACGGCCCCGCCCGCCGCGTTCTGGGGCCTCATCGCCCTCGCAATGCCGGTCCTCCCCTCGCTGCAATTCGTCTTCGGCTATCCCCTGCGCGTCGTCTCCGCTGCCCTAACCGTCGCATTGCTCAACCTGCAAGGCGTGCCCATCACGCGCGACGGCACCTATGTCACTATCGCCGGGCAAACATCACAATTCGACGCCCCCTGCAGCGGCATCGCCATGCTCTGGGCGCTGATCCTCGTCACGCTCATGGCAGCCCTCATCACGCGCCTGTCTCTCGCTAAACTGAGCCTTGCGCTGCTTCTCACGCTCACGGTTGCCATCGCCGCCAACGCGCTCCGGGTCGCCAGCCTGCTCTACGCCGCGACCATGTTCGGCGAAACCGAACCACCCTGGCTCCACGAAGCGGTCGGCCTCGCCGCATTCGCCCTTGCAGCCCTGCTCCTCGCTGCCTGCCTTCGCAATCCCTGGTTCATCGCCCCCACGCGAGCCCTGCCATGATCACGCACCAGCACCGCGCACTCCTCATCATCGCAGCGCTCGCCAGCGCGAACGCCCCGCTCATCGCGACCAGCCACTCCGCGCCAACGGCCGCGCCCTTCCCCAGCTGGCCCGCAACCCACGACGGCCGCCAGCTGACCCCGCTCCCCCTCACCGCCCGCGAACAATCCTTCGCCGATGGTTTCCCCGGCCGCATCGCGCGCTTCACAGACGGCCACCGCGAAATCATCCTCCGCCACGTCACCACCGCCACGCGCCGCCTCCATCCCGCCAGCGATTGCTACAAAGGCCTCGGCTTCGCAATCGATCCACTGCCCCTGCGCCGCGACGCCAAGGGCAAGCCGCTCGGCTGCTTCAGCGCGCGCAAAGGCGACACCCACCACACCGTGTGCGAGGGTTTACGCGACACCCAAGGCGCCGCGTGGTCCGACATTTCTCAATGGTATTGGGATGCGCTCTTGGGCCGCTCGAACGGCCCGTGGTGGAGCATCGTGGTTGCTGAACCGGAAAACCCGATCAGCGATCGATCGTGAACTTGTACGTCAGTCCAAGCCCGCCGAAGAACTGGTCTTCGCTTTCCACGATCGGGCTGTCGGCTGCATCGCCGACGAGGCGCGAATACTGGCCCATCACCTTGAGGTTCCAGCGATCGGTCAGCGGAACGTCGGCGTTAAGGCCAATATAAATATCCTTGATACCGGACTCGGCGTCGTAGACCGGCAGCGTGGCCGTGGCCGTCCGCACCGAGAAATAGGCATCCATGTAATCGTCGTCGGCCCACGTCGCGCCGATCTGCCCGATCAACTTCACGCCGCTGATCACCGTCACCGGCACTTCCGCGCCAAAGCGCAATAACCCACCCGTGTCGTCGCCCGTCACCTGATGGCTGTAGGACACGAACGGCATGAACAAGCCGAACTGATAAGCGGCATAGCCACCGAACACCAGACCGCCGTCGACATCGCCAAGCCCGGCCAGCGTCGAAGAATCATCCTCGTCGCGGTCAAACCGCCAGCCCGTCAACGGACCCGCTTCAAACCCGTTAAAATTGATCACCCGCAGGCGGATGTCTTCAGGTCCGCGAAACTGAATGAACCCGAACTCGTTCGACCCGGCCGGCGCCACCAGCGGCACGCCGATCACTTCGTAATCCTTCGAGCCCTGATACTTCGGCGCCACCAGCACCATGCCGCCCGCCTGCAGCTCCAGCGGCCCGCTGCCGAACAGATCCGTGGCTCCAGCCGGCGAGACCAGAACCGCTCCAGCGGCGGCAGCAACAACGAGGCGCGAAATCGAGCGAAGCATCAGCAGCGGTATCCACTCAAAAGCTAAGCCTGGGCGAACGCGCACACGACACCGCCCGGCAATCCCAAATGTTCTACAATGAGATGGTGAACGCCGGTTTACTTTCTTAGCCCCGAGCGCAAGCCGCGTCCGGCCTGTGGCCGGGATGCGACACGCGACATCCCGTACCGCCCGGCCTCAGCCCTTATTCCGCTTACCCAGCGTCCTGAGCCGCAACGCGTTGAGCTTAATGAAGCCCTGGGCGTCCTTCTGATCGTAGGCGCCCTTGTCGTCTTCAAAGGTCACCAACGTCGAGGAGTAGAGCGACTTCTCGCTCTTCCGCCCCGTCACGATCACGTTGCCCTTGTAGAGTTCGAGCGTCACTTCGCCCTCGACATGCTCCTGGCTCTTGTCGATCGCCGCCTGCAGCATCTCCCGCTCGGGCGAGAACCAGAAGCCGTTATAGATGAGCTCAGCATAACGCGGCATCAGCTCGTCCTTGAGGTGCCCCGCCCCGCGATCAAGCGTAAGGCTTTCGATCGCCCGGTGCGCAGCCAAAAGGATCGTCCCGCCGGGCGTCTCATAAACCCCGCGCGACTTCATGCCCACGAACCGGTTCTCGACAAGATCGATCCGACCGATGCCGTTGTCGCGCCCCAGATCGTTGAGCGCCTTCAACAGAGTCGCCGGCGACAGCGCCTTGCCATCGATCGAGACCGCATCGCCCTTCGAGAACCCAATGCGGATGGTCGTCACCTTATCCGGCGCATCCATCGGCGAAGTCGTTCGCTGATAAACAATCTCCGGCGGCTTCGTGTTGGGATCTTCCAGCACCTTGCCCTCGGACGACGAGTGCAACAGGTTCGCATCCACCGAGAACGGCGACTCGCCTTCCTTGTCCTTGGCGACCGGGATCTGATGCGTCCGCGCGAACTCGATCAGGTCGTCGCGGCCCTTGAACGCCCACTCCCGCCACGGGGCGATAATCTTGATGCCGGGCTCCAGCGCGTAATAGCCAAGCTCGAACCGCACCTGATCGTTGCCCTTGCCCGTCGCGCCGTGACAGACCGCATCCGCGCCCATTTTGCGGGCAATTTCGATCTGCTTCTTGGCGATCAGCGGCCGCGCGATCGACGTGCCGAGCAGATAAATCCCCTCATAGACCGCGTTGGCCCGGAACATCGGGAACACGTAGTCCCGCACGAACTCTTCGCGCAGGTCCTCGATGAAGATGTTTTCCGCCTTGATGCCGAGCATGAGAGCCTTTGCCCGCGCTGGCTCCAATTCCTCGCCCTGCCCCAGATCGGCGGTAAACGTAATGACCTCGCAATTATACGTTTCCTGCAACCATTTCAGGATGATGGATGTATCGAGCCCGCCGGAATAGGCCAGCACGACCTTCTTCACGCCGGATGCCTTGCTTGTGGTGCCTGCCGCTGCGGCCATCGTCTTGTCCTGTCAGTGAATTGTGTGAGGAGGGGAGTTGAAAGCGCGCGCACTATAGGCGGCGCGGATGACACATCAAGGCGGCATCTCGATTCAGCGCCCGACCAGCCCGCGGCGCATTGTGCGCCGCAACGAACTGTGTCGCCGCTGCAATTCTCAACGGCTTTCGCATCTCGAATGGCCGAAGTGCTGAGGAAAAAGTCACTTTGCCCGATTGCTGCCCCGAGCTTTCCGCTATGTCTGGCAGCAACAAAAGAACCACAACGATGGGAGACGGGCATGCGGGATGGCAAAAAACATCCGCCTTCGGCGAAGACCCAGTCCACGACCCAGTTCACGACCAAGTCCGCACTATGGTCGCTTCTCGCTGTCGCACTGACGGTTGGATCCGGCACGGCATCCGCCCAGGCGCCTTGGGGACCCGAAGAGCCGGTCAAAGCCGCCGAAGCAGCCAAGCCTGCAACCATATCCCCGGCCGCCCCGCCCGCAACGACCGGTGCCAACGCCGCCCCTTCACCGGCCGCCGGAGCCACCGAAAACCTTCCCTGGCTGACCACCGAAACGCCGCCCACTGCAACGCCCGCAAAGCCCGCCCCGGCGGCCGCCGCCGCAGCGCCGGTCAAGCCGGCCAAACCGGACGCTAAGAAAACGGCAGCCCTTCCTCAAAAATGCGAAGAGCAGGCCGAAGACGGTTGCCGCACGCTGAAGTCGTGCGCCTGGGTCGCCGAAATGCCCACCCCCGACGGAAAGCTGACTCCCGCCCGCTGCGCCGAACGCAAGGTGTTCGCTCCGGAAAAAGACAAGAAGCCCAAGCCCGTTGCCGCCAAACCCAAGCCGAAGCCCGAGAAGCCGGCCGCCGCCGTGACCGGATCGACGGAACCGGCGAAAGCTGAAGCCAAGCCTGAGCCCAGACCGGAGCCTGAGCCCAAACCGGCAAAGGAAGCAAAAGTCGAAACGGCCCCGCCGGCCGCTCCAGTGCTTGAGCCCGCACCAGCCCCGGCACCTGCCCCGGCAAAGGTTGAATCACCTCCAGCGATGGAAAGCGCGCCGCCCGCCGCAACAGCGGCCGCTCCGCCTCAGGCTGACAAGCCGATGATGCCGGTGCGCCCGGCGGTTCCGTTCCTGCCGCCGCCCGCCGAAGCACCGCGTTCGGACGCGCCACAAGCCGTAACGCCGCCCGCCGAGCAGGTTGCGTCCGACGCCCCGTCTGACGGCGCCAAACAGCCGCTCAGCATGCCGGGATTGGTAATCGAATAATCGGGAGTCAAGCCGCCCGGCTGAGCCACGGCCACATCAACATGGTCGCGGGCAATGCGGCCACGACGGATTTGACCACCGGCGATCCCATCCAAACCTGTGCCGAAAATCCGTTCGCCGACTGGTAAGACGGAAACTGCGGTTGCGTCGCCTCCGCCGTCTTCTTCGCGGCATCCAACAGCGCCACGTTGGCTTCGGCCATTGGCCACGCCACACTCTCCGGCACGCCTGACGAAATCATCCCGTACGCCCAAGGCCACGTCGCCGGCACAGCCGACTGCGGCGTCCATGCCCACCATGCGAACGGCGACGGCGGCGCCTTGAACCAGATCCGCCCGCTGGCCTGCATCATGTCGGACCAGGCCGTGAACGGGCTTTGAGGCATCCGTTTCTGCTGCTCGGCAGCTAGTAACGTCGAATGCGGACGCTTGGCAGCCCCCGACCATTCCCAGGTCTCGACAGACGGCGCCGGCTTCGGCAGCACCACCTCGGCCATATGGCTCCAGACCATCAACGCGCGCGCGTTAGATTCAAAGGTCGCGTTGATCGCCGCCTGGGCATAGCCAAACGCAGCGTCCATCCCTCGCTTGGTAATCTCGATTTGCTTGTCGGGTGTCAGCATTTGGGAACCTCGCGCAGCCGTCCAAAACGGCCGTTGTGCAGCGCAACATGTACGCTTGTCCCGCTACTCCCGCAATCGGCTTTTCGTGGGATAGGCAAAAATAGACTGAAGATCAGGATGTTATCCGGTAACCGCTGCCGAGTTTGATCGCCGCCCCGCTACCCGTCCCGCGAGCAGCCAATAGGTTAAGCCCGCCACCGCGCCCGAGGCGACGAACGCCCAAAGCGCATACGAGTTGCGCAGGCTCACCCCTGCCCCCTCGCCCGCCACGACCGTCGCATAGGCAGAGAGCCCGATCAGCACGCCCCAAGCCGTAAAAGTCAGCCACCCTCGCAGCCCGAACGTCTCGCTGACGCCAATGGCGATGATGGCAAAAGGCAAGGCAAACGTCGCCGCTTGCGTCGCAGACATGGCGGTCAACAATCCCGCCGCCGCCGCACTCTCACGCGAGGCAAATATCCCCGCCGGGTCCACAACGAACAGCACCTGCGTCGCCCCCGCTACAAGGGACGCCACAGCGAATCCGATCAAAATACGCAACGCCGACCACAGCATGATCGTTTAATCCCCGATCCCCTGATGTCTTCGATAGCCCACGCGGGGCCCAGCCATCAATCGCCAATCAAATCAAGGACAACGATACATCCGTCAGGCCGTGCGCCCGGCCAGGAGCCAATAGGTCAAGCCGCCCGCGAATCCCGCCGTCGCGAGCACCTGCCACAGTGCAGCGGGTGGCATCGCCGCCGCGTCCGGCATCCCGCCGGCCATCGCAATCGGAAGCAGCCCCAGCGAGAGCCCGCCGCCGATCATGTAGTAAAGCCACGAGCGAATCCGCGCGACCTCGCCCACGATCACAAGCAACACCGCCGGCACGATCGTCAGACCCGCCAGCAGCAACCCACCCTGAATGGCGATTTCCCAATAGGCCTCTACCGTCTCCGCGCCGCCCTCGCGCCCAGCCATCGCCGCGGTGATCTTTTCCAGCCCCAGCATCATCGCGACAAAAATCGCCACCACGGCCGCGATGCCAAAAGCTACCGGCACCAAAATAAGCCGCCCGATCGTGCGCAAAATCATCGGCTCACGCTCCGCCGTCCGTCGCATCGGACACCGGCGCCGCGACGCGCTCGCTAGCGCGCACCCGCTGGCTCTCCGACTTCAACTGCCCACACGCCGCCAGAATATCCCGCCCACGCGGCGTCCGCACTGGGCTTGCATATCCGGCCTTGTTGACGACGTCCGCGAACTTTTCGATCTGCGCCCAATCCGAACAGTCGTAGTCCGTCCCCGGCCACGGATTGAACGGAATGAGATTGATCTTCGCTGGAATGCCCGCCAGCAGCCGCACCAGTTCCCGCGCTTCCGCCAAACTGTCGTTTACCCCCTTCAGCATCACGTATTCGAACGTGATCCGCCGCGCGTTTGAAACGCCCGGATAATTCCGGCACGCCTCCAAAAGCTCGGCAATCGGGTACTTTTTGTTGATCGGCACCAGCACGTCCCGCAACTCGTCGCGCACCGCATGCAGCGAGATCGCGAGCATCGTCCCCGCCTCCTCGCCCCACCGTCCGATCTCCGGCACCACACCCGACGTCGACAGCGTAATCCGCCGCTTCGACATCGACAGCCCCTCGCCGTCCGACGCCACGTCCATCGCATCGCGCACGTGATCGAAATTGTAGAGCGGCTCACCCATGCCCATCAGCACGATATTGGTGATCTTGCGCTCGCTCACCGGCAGCATCGCGCCATCGCCCGGCGGCGTCGCACCCGGCCAATCCCCGATGCGATCCTTCGCCACCAGGATCTGCCCGACGATTTCCTCCACCTCGAGATTGCGCACCAGCTTCTGCGTGCCCGTATGGCAGAATGTGCACGTCAGCGTGCAGCCCACCTGCGAGGAGATGCACAGCGTCCCGCGATCTTCTTCCGGAATATAAACGCACTCGACTTCCGGCGCCCGCACCTCATGCCCGCGCTTGGGCAACCGCAACAGCCACTTCCTCGTCCCGTCGATCGACACCTGCTCGGCCACGATCTCCGGCCGCTCCAGCATGTAATGGTCCGCCAGCTTCGCGCGCAGATCCTTCGAGACATCCGTCATCGCCTCGAACGTCGCAACGCCTGAAACATAGATCCACTTCCACAACTGATTAACGCGCATCCGTTGCTGCTTGTCGGGCACCCCGGCCGCTTTCAACGCCGCGCCCATCTGCGCGCGCGTCATCCCCGCCAGCGTCGGCTTCAAAGCACGCACAGGCTCAGGAGAAACAGCGCTCTCGGCGCGCGTGGGGTGAACGGCAACCATCGTCATCAAATCCAGGAGATCGCGGGAAATTTCGGCCTTCTCTCTACCCGGTTCCGCACGTTCAGGAAAGTGCGCGCGGCACCGCAGCCCCGCCTACCCGCTCGCGCACCCCTGACACATGCGTGATCAACCGTGAACCGCCTTCTTGATCCCGGTCAATCGCTTAACCCTAGCTTCTGGCAGGGTCCGGCCGTCAAAACACGGGAGGACGAGGCGGCGGCGCGTCGAACCTCCCCATTGGAGGAAGCCCATGAACGATTTCGTCCGTAAGTTCGAAGAGGTCAAAGCACCCTGGTCCATCGAGGACTTCGAGGCCCAGATGCGCGCCGTCGGCCCCGCCCGCTACCACGACCTCCACCCGTTCCACAAAATGCTCCACGGTGGCAAACTCAACCGGGATCAGGTCGCCGCCTGGGCCCTCAACCGCTACTGCTACCAGGAAGCCATCCCGCGCAAGGACGCCGCCTTCATGAGCCGCGTCCACGACCGCGATCTGCGCCGCGAATGGATTCACCGCATCCAGGATCACGACGGCACGCCTCCGCAAGAAGAAGGCGGCATCGAACGCTGGCTAATCCTCACCGACTGCCTCGGCTTCGACCGCGATTACGTCACGAGCATGCAAGGCGCCCTCCCCGCCACGCGCTTCGCCGTGGAAGCCTACGTGCGCTTCGTCGTTGAACAGCCCCTCGTCGTCGCCGCCGCGTCCTCACTCACCGAACTCTTCGCGCCCTCCATCCACAAGGAGCGCATCTCCGGTATGCTCGCGAACTATGATTTCGTGAACGACCGCGTCATGGCCTACTTCAAGCGCCGCCTCTCCCAGGCCCCGCGCGACGCCAACTTCACCTTCGAATTCGTCAAGCAGAACGCCCGCACCCGCGCCGAGCAGGACGCCTGCGTCAACGCCATCAAGTTCAAGTGCGACGTCCTCTGGGCCCAACTCGACGCCCTCCAGCACGCCTACGTCGAAGGCCACATCCCCCCCGGGGCTTGGCGGCCATCATCCACCTGATCCCGCGGCATCCTGACCGTCAAAATGGGGGCGCCCACGCCCCCTTTTTTCGTCGCAATGAACGCCAAGTCCCCAGCCGGCAACGCTTTAGCAGGACATCTTGTGCAACGTGCGTCACTCGGAGGGCCCTGCAGGCTTGCAAAGCCTTAACGCAGCGGTTATGCCCTCCCACCGATCCGCCCCGGCTTTGGCCGGACGGAAAAGCCGCCTTAGCTCAGCCGGTAGAGCACGTCATTCGTAATGACGGGGTCGCGTGTTCGAGTCACGCAGGCGGCACCATTTTTCTCCGCGGCCAAAAACGACAACGCGCCCCGGAAACCGGAGCGCGCTACCACGCCTGATCATATGGCCGGCTTAGTACCCGTACGGCCCGTAATATCCCGGGCTCGAATACCCGTACCCACCATATCCCGGCCCGACGTAGATGCCGACCGACGGTCCGCCGCCATAGCCGTAGCCATATCCATAGCCGCGACGGCCGCTGTAATAGCCGTCGTCATTGCCGCCGTACCGGCGCAGCTTTTCGCGCTCCTGACGCGTCAGGTGACTCCCCTGCCGTTCGTGCGCCCGCGCGCCTTCAACGTCGCTGATGCTGTCGGCCTTTGCCGGAACGGAAAGGGTGAGGGCCGAAAGAACGGCAGCGGCAAACAGTGCCCGCTTCATGATGCTCTCCTTCGATTGTTGGTCTCAAAGGAAGAACGCAGCCGCACCCGCTCCGTTCCCGAGATCATCCGGCGGCATACGATCACTCCTGCCCCATCTCCCGCTGCAAGTCCTGATCGTCGCGCATGCCCGGCGAAACGATGTTCCGGTCGTCCCGCCGCTCCTGCTCTTCTTCGATCTCTTTGGAGCTTGGCACAGCGTCGCGGAAATCTTCATAACCGGGCGCTTCTTCCGTTCTCGGCGTCTCGATATCGACGGACGGAGACGGCGGTGGGTCGCTCAAAGCCGGTGAGACCGTCAAAAAAGGCGTTCCAGCAACCAGTCCTACAGCCCATGCTCGCATGGTCGCACTCTCCTTTGCTGGCTCAATCTTCCGCCTTGAACGGCCTCTGCATCAGTCCCGCAATCGCATCGTCCACGGTCACGCGGCCCTCGATGATTGCGTGCACCGCTTCGGTGATCGGCATCTCGATGCCCTTCTCCTGCGCCACACGCACCGCCGCCGCTGCTGTGTAAACGCCCTCCGTCACCGCCACGCGCGCATCCAAAATCTCAGCCAGCGTTTTGCCCTGCCCCAGCGCCCGGCCAAGACTCATATTTCGCGACTGTGGCGACCCGCATGTCAGAATGAGATCGCCGAGCCCCGAGAGCCCCATCATCGTTTCCGGCCGCGCACCCAGCGCCTCGCCGAGACGCCGCATCTCCGCAAATCCGCGCGTGACGAGGCCCGCATGCGCACTGGCGCCCAATCCCTTCGCGTCCACGATGCCCGCCGCAATCGCGAGCACGTTCTTCAACGCGCCGCCAATCTCTACGCCCACCGTATCGCTCGACCAGTAGAGCCGGAACTGCCGATAGCCCATCCGCTCCGCCAGCGCGCGGCCCACCTCTTCCCTCTGACACGCGATCGTGAGCGCCGCCGGCAAACCGCGCGCCACGTCGGCGGCAAAACTTGGCCCCGACAACACCGCGAGCGTTTGATCCGGCAAAACCTCGCCCAGCACATCGCCCAGCATCCGCCCCGTCGTCTGCTCGATACCCTTGGCGCACAGAACGATCGGCTTCCCTGGCGTTAAAATAGACCGCAGCTGCCCCGCGATCGCGCGCACGTGCTGCGCCGGTGCCACCATCAAAATCGCATCCATGGCCGCCAGCGCGCCAAGATCGGCCGTCGCGCGCAACCCCTCGTCCAGCGGCACGCCGGGAAGAAACGTCCGGTTCACGTGCCGAACGTTGATATCCTCAACTGTGTCCGCCTCGCGCGCCCACAGCGTCACGCGCCGCCCCGCAAGCCGCAGCGTCTGCGCCAGCGCCGTGCCCCACGCGCCGCCTCCAATCACCCCGATTGATTCGATGGCCACCGCCCTATCCCCTAAAACGTCAGTCCGCGCCGGTCGTAGCACGTCCCCAAGTCCACCGCAGCCGGTCCCGGTCCGCCCCCATCAGGGCCCGTCACATTCCCGATGCCCCGGGCAGGATAAGCTCAGTACTACGGCTTTTGGAGCCATTTCGCGACACGAAGGCTTGAAACCCATGCAGGTTCTACTCCTCCCATTTCAAGCACGCTTCCTGCTGCTGACACTTGCGATCACAGCAGCGGCCGGCTTCGGTTGGCTCGCACTCAACCACCCCGCCAACGTTTTGGTCTACGCGCCGCTCTCTCTTCTGGGGGCCGGCCTCGGGGCCCTCGGGATCCGCGATCTCACGCAAACCAAACATTCGATCCTGCGCAACTATCCCATCGCCGCCCATCTCCGTTTTCTTTTGGAGAATATCCGCCCAGAAATGCGCCAGTATTTCTTCGAGGCGGACAAAGACGGCGCACCCTTCCCGCGCGATAAGCGCGCGATTGTGTATCAGCGTGCCAAGCGCGAACTCGACAAGCGCCCCTTCGGCACGCAGCACGATGTCTACGATTCCAAGTTTGAATGGCTCCAGCATTCGTTGTCGCCCAAGGAACCGGCAAAGACCGCCTTCCGGATCAAGATCGGCAACGAAGCGTGCACCCGACCCTACGAAGCCTCCGTCTTCAACATCTCGGCCATGAGCTATGGCGCGTTGTCCGCGAACGCGATCCGCGCGCTGAACCGCGGCGCCAAGATCGGCAATTTCGCACATGACACGGGCGAAGGTGGGATTAGCCCCTACCACAAGGAATTCGGCGGCGACCTAATCTGGGAAATTGGATCGGGCTATTTCGGCTGCCGCAACCCCAACGGCACGTTCTCTCCGGAACGCTTCGCGGCCGCCGCGGCTAGCCCTCAGATCAAGATGATCGAAGTTAAGCTGTCTCAGGGGGCCAAACCCGGACACGGCGGCGTTCTTCCAGCGGCGAAAGTCACAGCCGAAATCGCGGCCATTCGAGATGTCGAGGTCGGTCAGGATTGTATTTCTCCAGCGTCTCACTCGGCATTCTCAACGCCCCTGGAACTGATCGCCTTCTTGGGCGAATTGCGCCGCCTGTCGGGCGGCAAGCCCGTTGGCTTCAAGCTCTGCATCGGTCATCCGTGGGAGTTCATGGCCATCGTCAAGGCCATGCTGGAATCCGGTGAGAGCCCAGACTTCATCGTGGTCGACGGCAAGGAAGGCGGCACCGGCGCCGCGCCGCTCGAATTCATGGACCACGTTGGCATGCCGCTACGCGACGGCCTCAATGTCGTCCATTCCGCACTAACCGGCGCCGGCCTCCGGCACCGCATCCGCATCGGCGCGTCTGGCCGCATCGTGTCCGCCTTCGACATGATCCGCGTGATGGCGCTTGGCGCCGATTGGTGCAATGCCGCCCGCGGCTTCATGTTTGCCGTCGGCTGCATTCAAGCCCAGAGTTGCCATACCGGACACTGCCCCACGGGCGTGGCGACCCAAGATCCCATGCGCGCCCGCGCCGTCGTTGTTCCCTCGAAATCCGAGCGGGTGGCAAGCTTCCATACCCAGACGATCAAGGCCCTTGCTGAACTCATCGCAGCGGCCGGTCTCACGCATCCAAACGAACTCAAGCCGCATCACATCATGCATCGTATCTCATCGGATCGAGCCGTGTCGTTTGCCGAGCTCTACCCAACCGTCGCAACAGGTGCACTGTTGTCCGGCATGGCGGACGCGCGGCTGCAATCGGCCTGGGACATCGCGAGCGCCAAAAGCTTTCAGCCAATGGTCTCTGTAGCACCCATTGCCCCGGTCGAGATTGCCGTCGGATAGCCTCGGCTCAGGCCTTTACACCGGCCCCAATCGCGGCCGGAGCGGTCGCATCCAACGGCCATCGCGGCCGCGCCGCCGCCGTCAAATCATCCGCCTGCCCCAATGCCAGCCGCTCCGCCCCCGCCCATGCAATCATCGCCGCGTTATCCGTGCATAACGCCGCTGGCGGCACATGCAGAGAATATCCACGCAACGTGACAAGCCGGTCGAGCCGCGCCCGGAGCGTCTTGTTTGCCGCCACGCCGCCCGCCACGACCAGCCGCCGCGGTGCATCAGGCCCAAGCCGCGCTTCCGCGATCTCCATCGCCCGGCCGACCCGGTCTGCCACCGCATCCATGGCCGCCGTTTGAAACGATGCGCACAGATCCGCGATATCGCCGTCCGTCAGGGGCACAAGCTCCATCGCCCGCCGCCGCACCGCCGTCTTCAATCCGGCGAACGAGAAATGCGCTTCCGCCCGCCCCGCCAACGGACGCGGAAAATCGAACCGCGCCGCGTTCCCACCGGACGCCATCCGCTCCACCGCCGGCCCGCCCGGTTGCCCGAGCCCCAACAGCTTCGCCGTTTTGTCGAACGCTTCCCCCAGCGCGTCGTCAATCGTCGTCCCCAGCCGCTCGTACTGGCCGACCCCACGCACCAACAGAAGTTGCGTATGCCCCCCAGAGACGAGCAGCAGCAAGTAAGGCGCCGTCAGCCCCTCCGTCAGCCCAACCGTCAGCGCATGCGCCTCCAAATGGTTGATGGCGAGAAACGGCTTGCCCGATGCCAGGGCCAACGCCTTGCCGGTCACCATGCCCACCACGAGCCCGCCAACGAGCCCCGGGCCGGCGGTGGCGGCTACAGCCGAAAGGTCGGCAAGGCTCTTGCCGCTCTCGGTCAAAGCCTCGGAAATCAACGTATCCAGGCAGGAAACATGCGCACGGGCGGCAATTTCTGGCACGACCCCGCCGAACGCCCGGTGTTCCTCCCACTGCGAGCGCACCACGTTCGCCAACAGCCGCCCGGACCCATCCGCCGCCCGCTCGACAACGGCCGCGGCCGTCTCGTCGCAACTCGTTTCAATGCCGAGAACGATCAACGGCGAACCCGGAGGCGGAGCATCGGACATCACCGGTCGAACCACAGTAAAAGTTAAGCCTCTCGGCGGGTTTGCAAAGGAGGCAAGGCCGGGGCTAGAAAGGCGGCCAACAACACAACGCGCCCGCTTCGCCTACCACCCGGAGAAACAGCAGTGCAAGAGCGCCTCATTCGCATTGGAACGCGCGGTTCCGCCCTGGCGCTCGCCCAGGCCCACGAAGTGAAAGGCCGGCTGATGGCCGCCCACGGCCTCCCCGAGACCGCCTTCGAGATCGTCATCATCAAGACGACCGGCGACATGATCCTCGACCGCCCCCTGTCGGAAGTCGGCGGCAAAGGCCTCTTCACCAAGGAAATCGAAGAAGCGCTGTTTGAAAAGCGCATCGATCTGGCCGTCCATTCGATGAAGGACATGCAGACCGCGCTGCCCGACGGCCTCGTCATCGGCGCCACACTGCCGCGTGAGGACGTCCGCGACGCCTTCATCAGCCTGAAGCACAAGAGCTTCGATAGCTTGCCCCAAGGCGCCGTCGTCGGCACCTCCTCGCTCCGCCGTCAGGCCCAGATCAAGCGCATCCGCCCCGACCTGCAGATCGTCGGCTTCCGCGGCAACGTCCAGACGCGCCTGACCAAGCTGCGCGATGAAGTCGCCGAAGCCACCTTCCTTGCCTGCGCCGGCCTGCGCCGCCTCGGCCTCGCCGACCACATCACCGACGCCGTGCCCGTGGAACGCATGCTCCCCGCCGTCGCCCAAGGTGCCATCGGCATCGAGATCCGCGTCGACGACGAAGACACCGCCAAGATCATCGCACCGCTCGACGATCAGGCCACATCCCTGTGCGTCACCGCCGAACGCGCGTTCCTCGGCACGCTCGAAGGCTCCTGCCGCACACCCATCGCCGGTCTCGCCCGTCTCGAGGGCGGCACGCTCACCTTCAAGGGCGAAACGCTATCGCCCGATGGCCGCCGCCATGTGGTCAGCTCCAAGACCGGCCCCGCAAGCTCCGCCGCCGATCTCGGCGTGACGGTGGCCGATGACATCCTCAGCCGCGGCGGCCGGGAGGTCTTGCAGAGCTAGGCGCCATGCACATCCTCGTCACGAGACCGGAGACGGAAGCGGCGAGGACGACGCGCCAGCTCGAGGCGATGGGCCACTGCGTCACCATCGCTCCGCTTCTCGAAATCGTGACGGCCACGCCGCCGCTCGACATTGGCAGCGCCCAGGCGCTCGTGCTCACCAGCCGTAACGCCATCCACGCGCTGAGCCTGCATCCGCAAAAGCAAGACCTCCTCGCGCTACCGGTTATCGCCGTCGGAAAGAGCACCGCCGCTGCCGCCCGCGAGGCCGGCTTCACCGTTGCACTCGAAGGCTCGGCCGGCGGCGCAGAATTGGCCGCCCTCATCGCCGCGCACTGCGATCCAAGCGCCGGAGCCATGCTCCACATCAGCGGCGAGGCGATCGCCTTCGATCTGGAAGAGGCCCTGGTCCCACGGGGCTTCACCATGAGGCGAGCTGTCGTCTACACCAGCGAGCAGGTCTCGCAGCTTGCCCCCGCCGTCCGCGAGGACCTCGAACAAGGTAAATTCGACACCGTTCTTTTGATGTCGCCGCGTACGGCTCAAGCCTGGTGCGCGCTCGTCGCCTCCGAAGGCTTGAAAGCTCAAGCCCAATCGCTGACATACCTTTGCCTGTCGGCAGGCGTCGCCGCCGCTCTGCAACCCATCGCTCCGAAGCGGATCGAAATCGCCGTTAAGCCGAACGAGGAACAAATGCTTGCCCTCGCCGCCCGCTTGTCGTCAAGTTCGGCCGATAGCACCTAAAGCGGTACAAGCTGGTGCCTTTTAAGATTTCGGCAACATTGCCGTAACCAGCAACCGCTAGGCTCCGCGCGCACCCGCGCCCACACCCGAAGGCTGAGTCCCCCGAAGGCTGATCGCATGACCGACAAACCCGCCGACAAAAAAGATCAACAGCCCGCGGACCCCAAGCGCCCGCACGCCACGCTCGACCTCAAGGCGACCGAAATGAAGTCGGGCGCGGCAAAAGACACCGCTGCCGCATCGGCCTCCGCGTCCAGCGCAGCATCGACCGACAAGCCCACCGGCGCATCGAAATCCGATCCTCACAAGCCCGCAGCCGGCGCAGTCCAACGCTCGCCCTCCGCCTTCACGCGTCTCGTGACGCACCTCACGGCCGGAATCGTTGGCGGCGGCGTGGTTCTCTTTGGCGGCGACCGTCTCGCGCAGATGATCGGCGCGCCGAACCCCGGCGCCCGCGTCGAACAGGTCGCAACCGATCTCGATAAGCGCCTTGCCGCCCTCGAGGCCGCCCCCAAATCCGACGCCTACGATCTGATGCAATCCGCGGAAGAACGTCTCGCCAAGATCGACACGCTCGCAGCTAGCCTCGATACGCTCCGCGCCGATCAATCCAAACTCGCCGAAAAAGCCGAAGGGCTGGCCGCCACCGTCGGCGGCACCCAAGGCCTCGCCGCCATCGACACGCGCATCGCGGGCCTCGAAGACCAACTGAAAACGCTCGCTTCCGCAGCCTCCTCCGACACCGGCGGCAACCGGATCTCCGATATCGCCGCCGTCACCTCCCGCATCTCCGAATCCGAATCCCGCTTCTCCAGCGAAGTCGCCAAACTCCGCGACGGCATCGCACGCGAAATCGACAGCCGCCTCGCCGTCCGCGAAGACACCTCAAAAACCGACCTCGCCCGCCTTACCCAATCCGTCGAAAAATTGAAAGCCGACCAGACCCGCCTCGACAAATCCGTCCAGGCCGCCCAGGAAGAATCCGGCCGCGTCGCCTCAAGCCTCGGCGACATCAAGTCCACCCTCGACAACCAATCCAAAACCTTCGCCAAAGCCACCGACGTCGCCGCCGCCGTCGGCCCCGTCACAGGCCTCATCTCCAAAATCGAAGGCAACCTCGATAGTGTCCTGCAAAAGGAAAAGGAACGCCAATCGCACACCGAGCGCATCGTCACCGCGCTTGAACTCGGCAATCTGAAACGCGCCATCGAAAGCGGCGACCCCTTCGCCGGCGAATTCGACGCGGTTAACGCCGCTTCCGGCAATCGCCTCGACTTAAAACCCCTCGAGCCCTTCAAAACGACCGGCGTGCCGTCGCTTACTCAACTCAAGCAGGATGCCCGCCCCGCGCTCCTCGCGGCCCTCGACAGCGCCAATGTCGATCCCAGCGCCTCCGTCTGGGATCGACTCATGGCCAGTGCCACCTCTGTCGTGCGTATCCGCAAGATCGACGCAGACGAAGGCGACACCGGCGTCGAAGCCACCATCGCCCGCATCGAACAGGCGCTTGCCGACAACCGCCTCGCCGAAGTCCTGGCCGAAGCTCGCAAGCTCCCGCCCGAAGCGTCCGCCAAGATCGCGCCCTGGATTGAAAAGATCGCCGCCCGCCACAGCGTCGACGAAGCCATCGCCAACGTTGAAAACGAACTCAAAGCAGCGCTCGCCGCGCCGGCCGCGGCCTCGCCCGCAGCCCCCAACGAGTAGGAGCGCAAGCGGTATGGTGCGTCTCGTTCTGTTTCTCGTCGCGGTCCTTCTGGTGGCGTCCGGCCTCGCCTGGCTCGCCGACCGGCCGGGCAACTTGCTTCTCACCTGGGAAGGCTATGAAGTCGAAACCAGCGTCTTCCGCGCCACCGTGATCCTGACGCTTCTCATCGGTGCAGCTATCTTCCTGTGGTCTCTGCTCCGCCAGATCTGGTCGAGCCCGGCCATGATCAGCCGCCAACTCACCCGCCGCCGCCAGCAGCGCGGCCTCGATGCGCTCTCCAGCGGCATGATCGCCATTGGCGCCGGCGACCGCGCGTCCGCCACCCGCGCCGCCATTCAGGCCCGCCGCGCCATCCCCAACGAACCGCTCACTCACCTCCTCCGCGCCCAGGCCGCCCAGCTCACCGGCGACCGCGCCACCGCGCGCCGGATCTTCGAAGCCATGCTCGCCTCCCCCGACACCGAACAGCTTGGCCTGCGCGGCCTCTACCTCGAAGCCCGCCGCGAGAACGAACCCGAAGCCGCACAGCAATTCGCCGACCGCGCCGCCCGCCTCAATCCGCGCCTCGGCTGGCCGCTCGAAGCCCAGTTCGAAATGCAGGTGAAGGCCGGCGATTGGGCCGCCGCTGCCGAAACGACCGCCATCGCCAAGCGCAACGGTCACCTCGAACGCCCCGTCGCCGACCGCCGCCGCGCCCTCATGCTCGCCGCCCACGCGCAAAAGATCGAGGAAAGCGAACCTGAAAAGGCTCTCGCCTGCGCCACGGAAGCCCACACCCTCGCGCCCGATCTGATCACCGCCGCCGCCGTCGCCGGCCGCCTCCTCGCCTCCCGTGGCCAAACCGCCAAAGCCGCCAAGATCATCCAGCGCACGTGGTCGAAATCACCCCACCCCGACCTCGCCGCGACCTATGCTTATGCCCGCATCGGTGACAGCCCCAACGATCGCCTCGATCGCATCAAGCAGCTCGCCCTCCTCAAACCGCATGACGTCGAAAGCGGCGTTGCCTGGGCCACCGCCGCCATCGACGCGCGCGAATTCGGCGTTGCCCGCCACGCACTCCAGCCCTTCCTCAAAGACAAGCTCACGCGCCGCGTCGCCCGTCTCATGGCCCGCATCGAACTCGCCGAAAAGAACGACGCCGGCCGCGCCCGAGAATGGGTCGCCCGCGCCGCCACCGCTGCCCACGATCCCGTCTGGACCGCCGACGGCACGACGCTCGACGCAT
Organism: Hyphomicrobium sp. 12-62-95; assembly: GCA_002279935.1. GTDB lineage: Bacteria > Pseudomonadota > Alphaproteobacteria > Rhizobiales > Hyphomicrobiaceae > JAGVSR01. Next base: position 152,859 of record NCCZ01000012.1, read on the forward strand.
GGTCCCCCGTCTCTCCCGTCACCGGCACACTCGACACTGTCGAATGGCGCGAACCCATGCGCGGCCCCGACACGCAGTCCGATACGCTCGCCGCCGAAATCGCCGATCTCCTCGCCGTCGACCTCGACGACGCCAAGTTGATCGAAGCCACCGCCAATGGCGCTGGCCCAACTTTGCCATCCGATCCCCACATTGCGCCTGACGATCCCGGCGAAGAGGGCGAAGACCTCGTCAAGGAAGTCCGTACCTCGCGGACCAACCCGCCGACGCCCTGAGTGCCGGCCCCAAGCGAAACTTTCTGAACAAATCGTCAGCCGCAAATCGGACGAATTGCAGAGCCAGACTCGCATCTGTTCCCGCACGGCAAGACGTCACGCATCATGCGTCGGCGCTCGCCGCAACTCGAACAGAAATGGCCATGTACAAATCCCTCGACGGCTCCGACGCAGCCCCCCTCCACCCCGGCGAAATCCTCCGCGTCGACATCCTGCCGAACCTCGCCATGACACCGGCCGAATTAGCTTCGCACCTCGGCGTCCCGCGCGCCGCACTCGACGGCCTCTTGTCTGAACGCAGCGGCATCACACCCAATCTCGCCCAGCGTCTGGGTCTTGTGCTCGGCCATGGCGCCCACCACTGGCTCGCACTGCAAATGCATTATGACCTCTGGAAAGCCACCGAGATCCAACCCGATGACATTCGGCCGATTTCCTGGTCGCGCCGCAGTCGGACGGCCCATACCGGCCACACATCCGCACCCGCTCAATAGGGCAACCAAACGGTTGTATCCCGCGTCCGCATCGGCACAATGCCGCTGCCATGATGGAAAGTCTTGAAAACGTCGCCACCCGCTGGCTCAACCGGCGCGCCGAGCCGCAACCAAGCGCGCTCGCCGCCATCGAAGGCCTTACACCAGCTGTCGTGATCACTGGCGGCTCAAGTGGGATCGGCCTCGCGCTGGCGCATGAATTCGCCAAACACGTTTCCGCCATCGTTCTTGTGGCCCGCACCCAAAGCCGCCTGGACGGCGCCTCCGCCGCGATCGCCAACCAACACCCCGGCATCCGAGTCGAAACCTTGCTTCTCGATATCGGCCGTCCCGAAGCAGTCGACGCAATCACCACCTGGCTCGCCGAACAACGCCTCTACTGCGATGTGCTCGTCAACAATGCCGGCGTCGGCCAATCGGGCCCGTTCTCGGCATCCACTCCCGACGGCCTTGATACGCTCATCGCCACCAACATCGCCGCCGTCGCCCGCCTGACGCGTGCGATGCTCCCCGGGATGCTCGCGCGCGGGCGCGGCGGCATTCTCTCCATCGCATCACTAGGCGCGTTGATACCCGGCCCACATCAAGCCACCTACTACGCCAGCAAAGCCTTCGTCGTTTCACTCAGCGAAGCCATCCGCTCGGAAATCGCCGGCCGCGGCGTTCGTGTCGCCGTCATCCTTCCCGGCCCCGTCGAAACCCGCTTCCATGCCCGCATGGATGCGGAAGGCGCGCTCTATCGCCACTTTCTCAAAGCCGCGAGCCCCGATCGCGTCGCCATGCAAGCCGTTCGCGGATATCGTCTCGGACGCGGTCTTATCGCACCCGGCATTGTCCCCACCCTTGGCATCGCCGTCCTGCGCATAATGCCCCACGCCATTACCGTACCCGTGGTCCGCTGGCTGCTCGACACCGGCCGTCCAGTCCTGCCAACTGATAACGTCCGTTAAAGATCTTTCTTTTCCACGTTTGCAGCTTCGAAACGTTTTTGCTGTCTACTCACCTCAGCGCCGGTTTCCTGTACCGCGTATCCGGTGGCCCTAGCGGCGGTGGACTTTGGTCTTAGTGACCTCTGGCCATCGCCGCTTCGCATTTCAGGCCTTTGATGTGAAAAAGACGCGCGCCCCCCGGCGGGTCACTGGCGCCTGACGCGTAAAGAAAGTAGTCACGGTTGCCGGCCGGTTGCCCACGAGGTCCACGCATGCTTCCCATCGTCCCCGTTGTCCTCTCAGGTGGATCCGGAACGCGCCTCTGGCCCCTGTCGCGGGCAATGTTCCCCAAACAGTTCATTAATTTCGTCAACGACAACGGCACGACGCTTCTGGGCGCCACACTCCGCCGTCTCACCCCCGCCTCCGGCTTTTCCGCACCGATCCTGCTCTGCAACAACGACCACCGTTTCCTCGTCAAGGAAGAGTTGGAACGCGCCGGCCTCGAAGCCAAGGCGATCATCCTAGAACCCGTTGCACGCAACACCGCCGCCGCCATCACGGTCGCAGCCCTCGCCGCCGTCCGCGATGTCCCAAATGCCGTCCTGGTCGTCATGCCGTCCGATCATGCGGTCAAAGACGAGCCCCGCTTTGTCGAGGCCGTGCGCAAAGCCGCCGAAATCGCCGCCACCGGCAAACTCGTGCTCTTCGGCATCACACCGGACAGCCCCCACACCGGCTACGGCTACATTAAGCGTGGCGCGTCCATCCCGCAGTCGAACGGCTCCGCCTTCAACGTCGAGCGGTTCTGCGAAAAGCCCGATGCGAAAACGGCTGCTGGCTATCTCGCCGAAGGCAACTACTTCTGGAACAGCGGCATTTTCGTTTTAAATGCGCAGACGTTCCTCGACGAAATCGCACATCTCGACCCCAAGATTCTGCAGGCGGCCCGCGGCGCACTCGCCAACGCCGCCGACGACCTTGGCTTCCTGCGCCTCGGCCGCGATCAATTCGCCGAAAGCCCTAACATCTCCGTCGACTATGCGGTCATGGAAAAAACCACCGCCGCCGCCATGCTCCCCATTGATGTCGGCTGGAATGACGTCGGCTCCTGGACCTCGCTGTGGGAAATCGCTCCGAAAGACGCCAACGGCAATCACGCGCAAGGCGATTCCGTTCTTGAAGACACCACCGGCTGCTATGTCCATTCCGAACGCGGCCTCGTCGCGACCATCGGCGTCCAGGACCTCATCATCGTCGACACGCCCGATGCGCTCCTCGTCGCTGACAAGGCCCGCGCGCAGGATGTCGGCAAAATCGTCGCCACGCTGAAGCGCACCAACCGCAAGGAGCAGGAACAGCACCTGCGCAACTACCGGCCTTGGGGTTACTTCGAAACACTCAACATCGGCCCGCGCTTCCAGGTGAAGCTTCTGCACGTCAAGCCCGGCGGCAAGCTCTCCATGCAAATGCATCACCACCGCTCTGAGCACTGGATCGTCGTCCAAGGGACGGCAAAGGTCGTGATTGGCGAAACCGAGCAGCTCGTGCGCGAAAACGAAAGCGTTTACATCGTCGCCACCCAGTGGCACCGCCTGGAAAATCCCGGCAAGGTCGATCTCGAACTGATCGAAGTGCAGATCGGCACCTACCTCGGCGAAGACGACATCATCCGCACCGACGACATCTACCGCCGCGCACCGGAAGAGACGAAATAGCAAAAGGCGCCGGCATTTCGGCCGGCGCCCCCTCCCAACTTATTCCAAAATCCATTCGCTGCATTTCTGCGGCGGCGTGGTCTCGCCCCACGGCGCGATCGGCACGCTGGAGGTCGAGTTCTCGGGGCTGCCTTCGATGATCTTGTCCGTGTAAACGAGATAGACCAGCACATTGCGCTTGAAATCGCAGCCGCGCACGATCTGCATGCGCTTGAACAAAATCGAACGGCGCTGACTGAACGCCTCTTCGCCCTGTTCCAGCTTGCGCTTGAATTTGATCGGCCCAACCTGCCGGCACGAGAGCGACACGTTCGACAGTTCTTCCGCTAGTCCCGCCCAGCCGGCCCAGCCGCCCTTCTCAGGCGCCGTGAAGTAGCACGTCACGCCTTCAACATCCGGATCATCAACGGCGAACGTCGCCAACTTCGCGTCCGGCGCGAGCAGCTTCCACACCGTCGTTTTCTTAAAAATGAGATCGGGCCCGTCCGCCTGCGCCGGCGGAACTGCGGCCAGAACCAGAAGCGCCGACGCGACGGCGCCAACGAGCGAGCGAAGTGACATGGTGTGAAATCCTCCCCGAACCCCGCCGGGACATGCGAAAGCGCCCCGGAATACCGGAGCGCCGCTGGCGGGTCGGCCAAATAACACATGGGAATAGCAATTGGTTCCGTCAACCGACGCAGTGACGGGGACGGTCGCGCTCCCGCGAGCCGTGCCCATAACAAAAAGGACGCTGGCACCCCTCGGGTGAGCGTCCTTCCGTTCTCCGGCGCAGCAAATGCAGGCTGAACCTACTTCGGCGCCAGCACCATCACCATCTGGCGGCCTTCGAAACGCGGCTCGCTCTCGACCTTGGCGATAGATTCCGTCTCAGTCTTGACGCGATTGAGCACGTCCATTCCAAGATGCTGATGCGCCATCTCACGCCCGCGGAATCGCAGCGTGATCTTGACCTTGTCGCCTTCTTCAAAAAAGCGCCGGATCGCCCGCATTTTCACGTCGTAGTCGTGATCGTCGATGCCGGGACGCATCTTGATCTCTTTGATTTCGACGATCTTCTGGTTCTTGCGCGCTTCCGCCTGCTTCTTCTGTTCCTGGTACTTGAACTTGCCGTAGTCCAGGATCTTGCAGACCGGCGGCTCCGCATCGGGAGAAATCTCGACGAGGTCGAGACCGGCGTCCGTTGCCCGTTGCAGGGCGTCGATTTTGCTGACGACTCCGACGTTCTGTCCCGTTTCGTCGATCAGTCGCACTTCACGGGCCCGGATCTGGTCGTTGATCTTTGGCCCGGTTGCCTCGCGCGTCGGCGCGGCTCGCATAGGTTTGCGGATGGGTCGAACTCCCTTTGCTGTTTCAATGCCCGTTTTGGCGGTTTTGGTCCTGCCGGTTTAGCCAATGTCGCTCAATCCGGCAATTGTTCGCGAGAATTGGGAAGAAAGGGTTGCAAGTCAAGCCGGAACGGGACCCTACAACCCGGCTTAACCATCCAATTGTGGACGCGTTGCCACGTAATGGTCGGCCAAAGACGTCTTCAAGAGATCGTCATACACCTGCAATGTCTTCAGCCGCATCTGCCGCAGCGAAAATGCGCCCACGGCATGCGCCCGCGCCCGCGCGCCCAATTCGGCCCGCGCCGGCCCGTCCAGGCTCAAGGCCCACAGCAGGGCATCCGCCAGCGCCTGCCCATCCCCCGGCGGCACAAGCCAGCCGGTCATCGACCGGGGACTATGCTCCGGCGGCGACAAAACCGTCTCCGGCGGTGCCCCGATCCGCGTCGCGATCACCGGACACCCCATGGCCTGGCTCTCCACCGCCGTCCGCCCAAAGGCTTCCGGTTCGATCGACGCCACGACCGACACATCCGCTGCCACGAACGCCGCCGGCATGTCGTCCACGTGCCCGACGAGCCGCACCCGCCCCTCCAGACCGCCCGCCCGGATCGCCTCCTTCAATCCATCCACATACGCATCCCGCCCCTGCGCATCGCCCGCCAGCGCCACGATGCCGTCCAGCCGCTTCGCCGCATGCAGCCGCCGCGCCGCCTCCACGACGACATGTTGCCCCTTCCAGTTCGTCAACCGCGCCGCCTGCAGGATCACCCGCTCGCCCGGCGCCACCCCCCACGCCGCGCGCAACCGCTCCACCCGCTCTGGCGCCACCGCGTCGGGATCGAACGCCGCCACATCGACACCGCGATGGATCACACGGATTTTGGGAACCGGCGTGCCATACCGCGCCCGGATCAGATCGCGCGTGTAGCCCGAATTGGCGATCACCAGATCGCCCCGCGCCATCACCCCGTTATAATACTTCTTCGCCGCCGACTTCTCGTTGTACGCCCCATGATACGTCGTCACGAACGGCCGCCCGGTCCGGCGCGCCGCCCACAGAGCACTCCACGCCGGCGCCCGGCTGCGCGCATGCACGAGATCGACGCCGTCGGCCTCCACGATCTTTGCAATCGCCGCCGCATTCGCAACGAGCTTCGCCGGGTTCTTCGTCGCCGCCGGAAAGATGCGCACATCTGCGCCCGTGGCCTTCAGCCGGTCCAGCATCCGCCCGCCCTCGGTCAGCACGATCGCCCGCCCGCCCGCCACGACCACCGCCTCCGCGATCTCGATCGTCGACAGTTCCGCGCCGCCCGTATCGAGCTCAGGGATGATCTGCAGTATGGTTGTGGCGCGATCGGCCAAGGGCATCAGCTCCGGTCGGAAGGAACACTCCAAAACAGTCAGGCACTCATAGGATGACCGAAGCCGAACCGCAATTCATCGAAGTGGGCACCGGCGAGACCCGCCGCCGCATGGCCTATCGCCGCGAAGCCCGCCCCGGCTCCGGCAAACCCGGCCTCTTCTGGTGCGCCGGCTTCAAGTCCGACATGGCGAGCACCAAGGCCACAGCACTGGCCGCCCACGCCGCAACCCGCGGCATCGATTGCGTCCGCTTCGATTATTCCGGCCACGGCCTCTCCGAAGGCCCCTTTGAAAAGGGCACCATCGGCCGCTGGATTGAAGAAGCCGAAACCGTCTTCCGCACCATCGCCAAAGGCCCGCAGATCATCATCGGTTCCAGCATGGGCGGCCACATCGCGCTGATGCTGCTCAAACGCCTTCTCGAGCACGACCCCGCCGAGGCCGCCCGCATCACAGCCCTCGTCCTCATCGCGCCTGCCTGGGACATGACCGAAGAACTGATGTGGAAGCAATTTCCGCCCGCGGCCCGCCGCGCCCTCGAAAGCGACGGCGTCTACTACGAGCCTTCAAACTACGGCGAACCCTACACGATCACCCGCGCGCTCATCGAAGACGGCCGCGCCCATCTCCTCGCGCGCCAACCCTTCGACCCCGGCCGTCCCATCCTCATCCTACAAGGCCTGCAAGACCCCGACGTTCCGGCCAGCCACGTACGCGAATTGGAAACGTTCCTCACCGGCGGCCACGTCCGCATCACTGAAGTACCCGACGGCGAACACCGCCTCTCGCGCGCCCAGGATCTGGCGCTGCTCTTCCAATTGATCGACGAAGTCAGTCAATAACCGCTCACGACGATTGGCGCCTCCACATCGGCCTGCCGAATGTGGAGCAACAAACCTCCACATCGGCCTGCCGAATGTGGAGCAGTAAGAGAGCACTATCGCGTGACGGCCGCCTCACGCATTGGCGCCGCCACGAGCCCGCGCAGCACCGCGGCTTCCAGCGCCTGCGGTCCAGCCTGCTCAGCGATCCGCTCCGGCACGATCCACGCCCGGTATCCGGCCGCCACCACCGTCCGCCCACACGACAGCCGCCCCGCGACCACACGGCACGACGCATCGCCCGACACCGCCCGCGCCTCGCGCCGGTCATGCACCAAAACCTTGAGGTCCACCGGCTGGATCGTCGCCGCCCCATCGAGCGTCACGCCGCGAAACACACACGTGAGCTTATTCCGGCACGCCCCGGCCCGCTTGCCGAACGTATTCCCCGGCCCTAGCGTCTTGCGCATCGCCATCACGCGCGCAGGCTCAGCGGCACCATTCGACACGAAGCACAGCGAGCCCTCGCACAACACCGGATCGGCCGTCTTGTTAAAGCGCCGAATACCTTTCTTGCCGGGCTCCATCACCAGAAGAACCGTCACACGCGGATCGTCCGGTACACGCGCCACGGGTGGCACCGGTGCTGGCCGCCCCAACGCCATCGGCGGCGGCAACACTTTGGCCGGCTCTTCCGCCACAACCTTCGGCGGCTCGATCTTCGGAGTAACAGGCTGAACCGTCTGCAGCGGCGGCGTGACAGGAACCGTCTCGCGCGCAACATCCGCCGCATCGTCCACCGGCGGCTTCACGACCACCGGCGCTTTCGCCGTATCCGTCACGGGCTTTGCCGCCCTGTCCTTGTTCGTTAAAATGTCCTTGTTGGTCAACGCCGGCTTGAATGTCGACTCGCCCGCCGGCTCCTTGGCCACCGCACCCGCCGCTTTAGCCCGGCGCTGCTCTTCGGCGCGCTTCAGTTTATCGGCCAACGCCCGGCCTTCCGCCTCGCGCTGCGCTTCCAAAGCGCGCTGCCGGCTCTCGTCCGTCTCATCCGCAGCGGCAGAAGTTCCCGCTCGCTCCGCCGCTTCCTGCCGCGCGCGCTCAAGCATCTCGGCTTCATACGCCTTGCGATCCGCGTCGTCAGTCTTGACGGACACGTTCGCCGGCGGCTCGGAAAACCGGTTGGCGATATCGTGCGCCGCGCTCTCCGCCATCACCGGCAACGTCAAGAAGAACGACAAAGCAAAAACGCCAACCCGTGCTGCCGCGTCAAACCGCATCACACACACCCGCCCTTGAGGAACTTCACGCCACAGTCCTTCATAATTCCGGCAGGAAAGCGGATGGCGTCTGAATGGCGGCTGAACGACGTGGCGCCGCGCTTAAGCCGTCTCTTCGGCAATCGCAGCAAGCCCCTCCCGATACGTCGGAAACGCCAATTCCACACCCAGATCATTTTTGATCCGGTCATTCCGCACGCGCTTATTTTCTGAATAAAAGCTGCGCCCCATTTCGCTGAGGTCGGCCGCCTCATACGCAATCTCAACCGGCGGCGGCAATCCCAAGATCATCGCGGCATAGGCATTCACATCCTGCGGCGGCGCCGGCTCATCGTCCGTCACGTTGTAGATCGCGTGCACATGCGGCCGCGAGAATGCCGCAATCAGCGTTCGCGCGATGTCTTCCACATGGATGCGGTTGAACACCTGATCCGTCTTTACGATCGATCGCGTCGTCCCACTCCGCAAACCCTCGATTGCACTGCTCCCCGGCCCGTAGATCCCAGCCAGCCGGAAAATCTCTACCCGCTTGCCCGAGGCCTTGCCGAAGTCGAGCCATTGCTGCTCGGCCAACGCCCGCCGCCGCGAACGTTCCGACAATGGCGTGGCCGGTGTCGTCTCGTCCACCCAAGCCCCGCCATGATCGCCATAAACGCCGATCGTCGACAAATACCCGATCCACTCCGCGTTCGACTGCGCGATGTCCCCCGCGTGATGCCGCAAAACCGGATCGCCCTGCGCATCGGGCGGAGCGGACACCACGATATGCGAGGCGCGCCGCGCCGCCGGCCCCGCCCCTTGGCTCGGACCCGACCCCACACCCGGCTTCAATCCGTCGAACACATAGCCCATGTAACCGAGGTCCTGGATGCGCTCCACGCCCTCCGCCGACCGCGCGGTGCCCGCGATATGCCAGCCATCGTCCTCGAGCTTCACCGCAAGACGCCGCGCGCTATACCCCAAACCAAAACAAAACAGCATCGGCATCACATCGTCTCCATCATCCACTCGGCACGCACGGTCTCGTCCGGCTCCACTGCCATCCGCCAAACGCGCTCCAATCCGAACTCTTCGCACGTCGCCAATCGCGCCAGCGCCCAAACCGCCATGCCCCGCACCAACGGCGAGTCATCATCGAGGAGCGTGCGCACATGCTCAAGAAGTGTGATATCGCCAGAATTTCCGGCCGCCACGAGCACATTGCGCACAAACCGGTCCCGCCCCGTCCGCTTCACCGGCGTCCCCGCGAACCGCGCCCGGAACGCGGCGTCGTCGAGTTTAAGCAAATCGCGCAGCGGCGGGTTGTCGGTCTCAGCCCGCGCAGCAAAGCGCATCTCCCGCGCCACGGCCGCAAACTTGTTCCACGGGCAGACCGCCAGACAGTCATCACACCCATAGATGCGGTTGCCCATCGGCGCGCGAAATTCGCGCGCGATCTGGCCTTTGTGTTCGATGCTCAGATACGCCAGACACCGCCGCGCATCGAGCTGATAAGGCGCCGGAAACGCCGCCGTCGGGCAAATGTCCAGACACCTTCGGCATGATCCGCAGTGATCGGCCTCCGACGCATCCGGCTGCAACTCCGCCGTCGTCAACAGCACGCCGAGAAACAGCCATGACCCATGCACGCGCGACACGAGGTTCGTGTGCTTGCCCTGCCAGCCGATCCCCGCCAGCGCCGCCAACGGCTTCTCCATCAGCGGCGCCGTATCGACGAAAACTTTCACGTCACCGCCCGTCGCCGCCACGACCTCTCCCGCCAATTGCTTCAACTTCGGCTTCAGGATCTCATGATAGTCCTTGCCGTGCGCATAGACCGAGATTGCACCGCGCGCCGTCTCCTTCAGCGCCTCCAGAGGATCGGTGGACGGCGCATAGCTCATCCCCACCATCACCGCGCTTTTCGCCTCCGGCCACAGCACCAGTGGATCGCCACGCCGCTCCGCGGTCGTCTCGATCCAGTCCATATCGCCGTGCCGCCCAGCCGCCAGAAACGCGGCCAACCGCTCCGCCTGCACACCGCCGCCCCACAGACGCGCGACCCCGAACGCATCGAACCCGAGCGCTTCGGCGGATGCGCGCAACCGTGCCGCCACCGCTTCCGGCTCTGTCGACGCGTGCATGGGCGAGGCGGACGTCATCACATCAAAAATCGAGATCGGCGTAGGTCCGGTGCGGCGGCAGACCCGGCAGCCGGTCGGTCAACAGGCTGCGAAACGCCGGCCGCGACTTTAACCGCACGTACCAGGACTTGGCGGGGGCGTGCTGCTCCCAGTCTATATCGCCAAGATAATCGAGAACCGACACATGCCCCGCTGCCGCCATATCGGCAAAACTCAAGCGCGGCCCCGCCAGCCAATCGCGGCTGAGCGCCAGATGATCGATGTAGCGCAAATGCTGCCGCAGATTGTGCCGCACGGCTCTCATTGTTTCCGCGTCCGGCGGGCTGCCGTGACCCGGTGCCAGCATCGCCGTAATCTTCGTATCGATGAGATCGCGCGACACCTCGCGCTCGAATTTGTTCAAGAACCAGTCAGCGAGCCGGCGCACCTCCGCCCGTTCCAGCGCGGTCCCGGGAAAAAGCCCGCCCCGTCCCGCGTCGCTCGTCTGCGCCAACCCCTGCTCATCCAGATATTCGGTGATGGCATAGGCCCCTGCCACCGGCGTGTCGTCCGCTGGCACCAGCACCGGCAACTCGCCAGCCGGATTGAGTTCGAGCAGGTCCGCGGTCCACGCCCACGGCTGCTCTTCGACCAACTGGACGTCATGTCCGAGTTCGGCCAGCGCGATCCGTACGGCCCGGCTGCGGGGACAGAAAGGGTAGTGAACGAGGACGGTCATCGCCGGCGGTTACCGAATTCTAAAGTCCATTGATGATGATCCTGCATCTACGCGAATCCGCAACACTTGTCGTGTCTATTGGCCGGATCGGCAGGATTGGGGCATCCGCCTTGGCGGCGCCCCGTTGATCGTGTCATAGCGGCCCAGCGCCAGGGTGTCTTGCGGGGCAACGAATTCGGGGTCTAGGGGAGGTCTAAGGCAGAAAATGGAAACGTGGCAGGCCATTCTGCTCGGCATCCTGGAAGGTTTGACCGAATTTATACCCGTCTCCTCAACGGGCCACGTCCTTTTGGCCGGCCACTTCCTCGGCGTTCACTCTCCGGGCCGCGCATTCGAAGTCCTGATCCAGCTCGGCGCCATTCTCGCCATTCTTGCCGTTTACTTCGGCCGCCTGTGTGCCACGGCGAAAGCCATTCCGCACAGCCCCCAAGCGCGGAGCTTCGTCCTCTCCGTCTTGATCGCGTTTCTGCCCGCCGCGATAGCCGGCGCAGCCTTGCATGGGTTCATCAAGGGCGTCTTGTTCGAAACCCCGGCGCTGATCTGCATCATGCTGATCCTGGGCGGCTTCGTGCTGCTCGCCGTTGATCGCCTCGCGGTCACCCCGCACTACACCGAAGCCATGGAATTCCCACCCGCTCTGGCGTTGAAGATCGGCCTCTTTCAGACGCTGGCCATGATCCCCGGCGTCTCGCGCTCCGGCGCCACCATCGTTGGCGGATTGCTGCTGGGCGCCGACAAGCGCGCGGCGGCCGAATTCAGCTTCTTCCTCGCCATTCCGACCATGGCTGGCGCTTTCGCCTTCGACCTCTACAAAAACTGGCCGACGCTGGACGTCTCCAACGCGACCCCGATTGTCATCGGCTTTGTCACGGCGTTCCTAGCGGCCCTCGTTGTCGTGCGTGTGCTCCTGGAATTCGTCAGCCGTCACGGCTACGCCCCCTTCGGTTGGTGGCGCATTATCGTTGGCGCTGCGGGTCTCGCAGCGCTCCAGTTAGGCCATTAAAATTGGGGTTTGGCGGCCACTACGCGGCGTGCGATGCCGCCGTCGAGGTCAACAGCCGCCGCAGGGTGTCGGCGTCCTTGGCCGAACGTAGCTGTTCCAAAGTCGCCGGCTCCCGAACCAGACGCGAGATCCGCGCCAGCGCCTTCAAATGATCACCACTCGCATGCTCCGGCGCCAGCAACACGAAGATCAAATCGACGTCCTGATCATCCTGACTATCGAACGGGATCGGCTTGGCCAACCGTGCGAACATGCACACGATATTCGTGAGCGCCTTGAATTTCACATGCGGGATTGCGATCCCCCGCCCCAGGCCCGTCGAGCCCAGCCGTTCGCGCTGCAGCAATGCATCGAAGATGTCGCGCTGCTCGAGGTGCGTGATTTCCGCGGCCTTCACGGCGAGTTCGCTCAGAGCCTGCTTTTTGCAGGTAACGTCCAGCGAGGGAATGATTGCGTCTGCGGACAGAATATCTGCCAAGTCCATGAGTGAGATCTTTCGATGGGGGAGCGGCCGCTCATCTCGTCGTCAGCGCCGGTCTGCCCGAAGCCTCATTTGTTCGCCCGGAGGACCTCGATCCCCCAAGCACCCGATTGACGCCCCGGCGCCGATCGCCGGAATAAGCTCGCCTGCACCCGAAATGCCCTTTGGACTATGGCACTGCCACACGACCCGCGGACAACGGCTGCTCCTCTATATCAGTTCCGGCCGCCCGCCCTCAGCGTTTCGCCGCACCTGCGTAAACGGCTCACTCCGCAGCAATCCCTAAGACGCTGCCGTAACACCGTTCAATTTATTGCTTGCCTCTACGCCACCCACCCGGTTGCCCGCCTCGCTCCCCCGCGAAGCCGCACGAACAGTAGCTTTTCCAATCGGTTACGCGAACGCCCGCCGCGGAAAACCGATCCTACACGACGCTAGTCTGTGTCGCGGCGTCTGTCAAACGCTTGTCGAGTGTACAACCTTTTGCGCTGCAGCAATGATCAGCGATGACCGGATTGCCAGCAGGTGGGGGGCTTAAACGCGCATCCCGCGATCCAACACCCGCTTATCCCGCCGCCTCTGGACGGAAGATGGGATCCGCATCGCCTCGCGGTACTTCGCCACCGTCCGCCGCGCGATATCGACCCCGTCGCCTTTCAGCCGCTCGACGATCATGTCGTCGGACAGGATCGCGCTGGCCACTTCCCCGTCGATCAGCTGCTTGATCCGGTGCCGCACGGCTTCCGACGAGTGCGCTTCGCCGTCGCCATCCGACGAGTTGATTGACGACGTGAAGAAATACTTGAGCTCCAATATCCCGCGCGGCGTCGCGATGTACTTGTTCGACGTCACCCGCGACACGGTCGATTCGTGCATCGAAATGGCATCCGCCACCGTCTTCAAATTCATCGGCCGCAGGTACTGCACGCCATGCGTGAAGAACGCATCCTGCTGCCGCACAATCTCCTCCGCCACGCGCAAGATCGTCCGCGCCCGCTGGTCGAGGCTCTTTACCAGCCAGTTTGCCGTCTGCAGGCACTCCAGCAGATAGCCCTTGTCCTTATCGTTGCGCGCCGTCTTCGACACCTTGGCGTAGTAGACGCGATTGACCAGAACCCGCGGCAGCGTGTCGGAATTGAGTTCAATCAGCCAGCTACCATCGTTGCCCGGCCGCACGATGATATCCGGCACCACCGGCTGCATCTGCACCGACCCGAACTTCAAACCCGGCTTCGGATTGAGCGTCTTGATCTCCGCGATCATCTCGGCCAGCTCGTCGGCATCCACGCCAACCGCCCGCTTCAACGCCGCCAGATTATGCGTCGCCAGATGCCCCAGATTGTCTAAGAGCGCCGCGATCTGCGGATCATACCGGTTCTGCTCTTTTAGCTGCAGCGCCAGGCATTCCGCTAACGACCGCGCGCACACGCCCGCCGGATCGAAAGCCTGCAATACACCCAGAACGCGCTCCACCATCCGGTCTGGCGCCGCGAGCTTGGCTTGGATATCGCTCAGATCCGCGTGCAGATATCCCGCCTCGTCCACGGTATCGATCAGATACTGCGCCACCAGCCGTTCCGCCGGATCGCTGATCGCCAACGCCACCTGCTCCACGAGATGCTCGCGCAACGAGATGTCGGCCGTCGCGTAGGCTTCCAGGTTCGAGTCCTCGTCGTCGAACGAAGACCCCCTCTGCTTCACCTGCGACCACTGCGACCCGTTCGGATCCGGCCCTTCGGCCGGCGCAGCATCCGGATAAACGTTCTCGAATTCGGTATCGAAGCTATCGGTGGCATCCGCCGCCACCGGCTTCTCCAGATCAAGCCAATCGTCGGCCTCGCCACCCTCGCCCGCATCCGCCCGCTCGTTGGCCTCCGGCTCCGCAGGTGCCGCCGGCACATCGGGCACGGCTTCTTCCAGCTCCAGAAGCGGGTTGCGCTCCAGCTCACCTTCAATGAATTGGCTAAGTTCCAGGTTGGAGTATTGAAGCAGCCGGATGGCCTGCTGCAACTGGGGTGTCATCACCAGCTGCTGGCCTTGCCGCATCTCCAATTTGGTTGAGATTGCCATGACTTCTTCGAGGCACCACTACGAACGCGCGTCGTGATCCTTAATCAACGCCCGTTAACGAACATATCTCCCAGATAGACTTTACGGACGTCCTCGTTCTCTATGATTTCCGAAGGCTTACCGTGTGTCAGAACCTGACCATCGTAAATGATGTAAGCCCTGTCGATAAGGCTCAGTGTCTCGCGCACGTTATGATCCGTAATGAGGACGCCAATCCCCCGGTCCGTCAAGTGCCGCACCAACTCTTGAATATCGCCCACCGCGATCGGATCGATGCCCGCGAACGGCTCATCGAGGAGAATAAATGAGGGCCGCGACGCCAGCGCCCGGGCAATCTCGCACCGCCGCCGCTCCCCGCCCGACAGCGCGATGGACGGCGACTTCCTCAGCCGCGTAATCCGGAATTCCTCCAACAGGCTATCGAGTTGCTCTTTCCGACGACGACGGTCCGGCTCATGCAGTTCGAGCACGGCCATGATGTTATCTTCCACCGACAGTCCGCGGAAAATCGAAGCTTCCTGCGGCAGATAGCCGATCCCCAGCCGCGCCCGGCGATACATCGGCAGCCGCGTCACATCCCGCCCGTCAATGGTAATGCGCCCTTCGTCCGCCGGCACCAGCCCGGTGATCATGTAGAACACCGTCGTCTTGCCCGCCCCGTTGGGACCTAAAAGCCCAACCGACTCCCCGCGCCCGACCGCCAGGCTCACGCCCTTGACGACCTGACGCTTGCGGTAGGCTTTCTTCACATCAACGATGGTCAGCCAACCCTCGCCGCCGATCGATGGATCAACCGCCTCGGCGTCTTCATCATGCCGGCCATACGCCGTTGCAGCGTCGGAGAACGCAGGTTGCGCGCCCTGCGGCTGCCGCCCGCGCGCCTGCGGCTTCAAAAGACCTGTCAGCGACGTGATCTTCACAAACGGCAATCCTGCTGAAAGTGGGGCTCCGCGCTCATCGCCGGTCCGGAGCCAGCGTTTCGGAACTCCAGCCTCCCGGATCGGCGCCAGACGCCTTCGGCTTCGCCTCCGCACCGCCCTGCGCCTTGCGCAATTCATCGGGAAAGAAGATAGCGCTCGGCCTGCCACCGGTCGAGCGTCCCTCGACTTCGCTCGACCAGCCGTCTTTCGGCTTGGCCAAAATTTTCGGCGTCGACGTGTCGATGGTGGCCTTTCCGGTCGCCATGTCGATGGCCAGCCGGTTCCCGCGCACCACGGTCCCAGCCTGCGAGAGTTCAACGTCGCCCGATACCACCACGGTGTTACTCTTGACTTCGTACCGGGCCGTATTGCCGGTCACCTTGCGCCCGTCTCCGGTGCTAACGACCACAGCGCCCGTCGCATCAATCCGGCTGAGTTGGGTGCCGCCGCCAGCCCCTGCCTCGCCCGTCTCCGCCGCCGGATCGGCAAGCCGCGCCGATCCCGTATAGCTGGCGCGAATTTCCGACGAACGCATCGTCACCTCGCCTTGCTTGGTGACCACATCACCCCGGAAAATCGCAAGCCGTGCCGTGTCGTCGACATCGAGCGAGTCGGCTTCCACCTCCAGCGGCTCACCCGGCGACGTTTTGAATTGCGCTATGCTAGCTCCGCCATTCGCCGCCGGCTCGGGCTTCTTGGTGCCAGCATTTGTCTGCACGAACCGCGCGCTGATCCGCCCCGGTCCGCTGCCGGCCATCGGCGGCGCGGTCAAGGAGGTGCGCCCGCCAGCGCGATCAATCGCCAGCCGCCGCCCGCGCAACACCGTCTCGCCGCTCACGAGCACCACTTGCCCCGTCAAAACCGCGCTATCGCGGCCCTGGTCCAACTCGACACGATCCGCCGTTACGCGCCGGTCCGGCATGGACGTCATCACGATATTGCCTTCGAGCACGCCAGTCTCCGCCACCGCATCGAACGACGCGCCATCCCCCGTCACGCGATCGCCCGTCGGACGCGTCATCACGAAGGGTCCTTTCGCAACAATCCGCGTCAGCTTTCCACCAGCCGCGCCCTCAACTGCCGCCGTGCCAGGCAAGGCCGAGCCGCCGTCGTAAAATACCGTCATTTCGGGCGTTTCCATCACCGCGCCCGCCTGCGCCGCACGCACGTTGCCGGTAAAGATCGCCCGCTTGTCGAGATCTTGAATATCGAGCCGCGCCGCCGTGATGTCGACGGGCCCCTCCGCGCTGCCGAGCAGCGCTTGCGCCGGTGCCGCCGGACTGGGCGTTGCGGCCGCTGCTGCATTCGCAGGCTTGGCCGGCGGCACGAGCCGCGCCACGACCTCGTCCACGAACGTCACTTCCCGCTCTTTCTGCCGGATCTCGAGCCGCTTGGCCGTGACCCCGCCAGCCGGGAATCCGACGCGCACCGGCTCATCGCTGTTGATGCGGCCTTCTTTGGCGCGCACGACCGCGCTCGTCAGATCGACGGAAAAGCCATTGTCAGACCGAATCTCGATCTTCTCTTTCAGTTCGAGCACGTTCTCCTTGTGATTGAACACGCCGCTCACCGCCGTCAGCTTCGTCGCCGTCTTGTCCTTGGCCACCAGATCGCCGGTGATGGTCTCCAACTCGATGAAATCCGTGCGATCGAAATTCTGCCGCGCCCGCGCCGCCGCCACGCGATAAGTGCCGCCATCGTCCATGACGCCATCGTAGTTCGGATTTTGCATGGCGAGATCCTGCGGCGTGATCCGCGGGATCGCCACATCGGGCATCGCGCTCGTCAGCCCGTCCGAGCCCATGAGCGCGCCGACATAGATAAGACACATCACGGCGCCCGATGCCGGCAAAGCCAACCGCAAGAATTTGACGACCTGCGTATGCCGCCGTGCTTGGCGAAAACTATCGCTCCGGTCGGCCGCCAGAACGATCCCCGATCCAGTCGCACGCCCACCGTCCCCCGTTCGGGGCCCCTGGCTGCTATCGGCATCGAAGGTCATCGCCATGGAGAACGGGTGATCCGCGTGAGGAAGATGGAGATCGGCTTGCAACACACTCGTTGCCAATTTGGGTGAGAATGGGACTGCGCTCAAGGTTGCCCGGCGCGGCATACCGCCCTGAGACCAGAAAAATCCCAAGTAAGAACAGGTGCTTCAGCGCCAAATACTCGTCGGCATCCCATTATTAGTGAGCGAAGAGATCGTCCTCGGCGAACCCCGTCAAGTCGAGCCGCGCCCGCACCGGGAGGAACCGGAACGCAGCCGCCGCGTAGTCCGTCCGCCCCTCACGGGCGAGCATGGCGTCCAGCTTGTCCTTGATCGCATGTAGATGCAGCACATCGTGGGCCGCATAAGCTAGCTGCTGCTGCGTCAGCTCTGCAGCCCCCCAGTCCGAGCTTTGCTGCTGCTTGGACAGTTCGACCCCCAAAACTTCATGCGCGAGATCCTTGAGCCCATGCCGGTCGGTATAGGTGCGCGCCAGCTTGGACGCGATCTTGGTGCAGTAAACCGGGGCGGTCATGACGCCGAGGTGCTGATAGAGAGCGGCCAGGTCAAACCGCGCGAAATGAAAGATCTTCAGAACTTTATCATCCGCCAGAAGGGCTTTCAGGCGCACCGGCTCCGGACCGTCCTTCAAGATTTGCACGATATGCGCTGTCCCGTCTCCGGCCGAGAGCTGCACCACGCACAGCCGGTCCCGGTGAGGATTGAGCCCCATCGTCTCCGTGTCGATGGCAACCGCCGCCCCGAACCCGATGTTCGCAGCCAGATCGCCTTTGTGCAGCTTGATGACAGGAGCGCTCATCGGGGCCTCATTCTCCGGGCGGAGGTCCCCGCCGAAAACGGCCGGCGACCGATCCGATGACAAAACGCGCCGTACCCCTAAAGGACGGCGCGATAAAGATACAAAACCAAAGTGGTGCCCAGAAGAGGACTCGAACCTCCACGCCTCGCGGCGCTAGTACCTGAAACTAGTGCGTCTACCAATTCCGCCATCTGGGCAACATCCGGCAAGAGACCGGGGTTTAGTGGCAGCCGGTCACGTTGTCAATTGCGCCCACGGCGACTACACAGCGACCCAAACGCCCGCCATCCTCGACTCCATGGCGTCGGCAAAACAGGCAGGAAACGCAATGGCTCAGGTTCCGGGCACGTCTGGTCTGGTCACGATTTTCGGCGGCTCGGGTTTCGTCGGCCGCCACATTGTCCGCGCACTCGCTCGTGACGGCTGGCGGATCCGCTCTGCAACGCGCCGTCCCGACCTCGCCGGCTACCTCCAGCCCATGGGCGCCGTCGGCCAGATCCACGCCGTACAGGCCAACCTCCGCTATCCTGCGTCCGTGGCCGAAGCGGTCAAAGGCGCCAGCGTCGTCATCAATTCGGTCGGCGTTTTGGCCTCCACCGGCAAGCAGACCTTCGACAAGATCCACGACGAGGGCGCCCGCGCGGTCGCCAAGGCGGCCAAAGCCGCAGGCGCCACAACGTTTATCCATATCTCGGCCATCGGCGCCGATGCCCAGTCCAACGCCAAATACGCGCGCACCAAAGCCGAAGGTGAGCGCGCGGTGCTCGAGGAATTTCCCGAAGCGATCATCCTGCGCCCCTCCATCGTCTTTGGACCGGAAGACGAGTTCTTCAACCGCTTCGCCGCGATGGCGCAGATGTCGCCATTCCTCCCCCTCATCGGCGGAGGCGAGACGAAGTTTCAGCCCGTTTATGTGGGCGACGTCGCCGCCGCGGTGAAAGCCGCCATCGATGGCAAAGCCAAACCCGGCACCATCTACGAACTCGGCGGACCGGAAGTTCTGTCATTCCGCGAGTTGCTCGACCGCACGCTGAGCTACGCCGGCCGCAAGCGCTTCTATCTCCCGCTTCCCTTCTGGGCCGCCAAACTACAAGCCATCGCGACCTCGCCATTGCCCAACGCGCTGCGTCCCGTAACGCTCGACCAGATCCGCCTTCTCCAGCGCGACAACGTCGTCAGCCAAAAGGCTTCCAGCGACACTCGTACGCTCGCCGGTCTTGGCATCACCAATCCACACTCGGTGGCCTCAATCGTCCCGGCCTATCTCGAACGCTTCAAGGCTAAGGGGCAATACGCATCCTATCGCGGCTGACATTTGCGCAAACCCATACGAAAAGGCCCCGGTCATCGCCGGGGCCTTTTTTATGTCATTTGATCAGGTCGCGATCAGTGCACGCTGGCAATCACCAATTCGCCGTCCATCGCGTGGCTGAGTGCAGCCTGCCGTGAGTCCGTCAGCGCAATCGGCGTACCGTCCGCACCATGCAGCGCGAACAGTCTCACACCGGCCGGCAGTCCCTCAATCGCGGGAAACATCTGCCGCGCTTCCTCGACGCTCAAAACCTTGATGTAGGCGACTTCGCCACCTCCGAGCCGCGCGAGTTCGATTTCGCTCATCACGGGCGGTGCAGCGGTCGCGGATGGCCGCGAGGAGCGGGACTTGGTTTTCTTTTCCGGGGTCGTGTTATTCATGACGCACAATCCTCCTTGAGGAGAGCTGGTGGGCCGTCACGTGCTGGTGGGTGGCCTAAGCTTAGGCGGGAATAGCCCGCGTGGCGTCTTGGCAGTTTCACCCGAACAGCAGTGATCGTCCTACGATTCAAACGGCTTGGCTGTAGCGGCGCGGCACCTACCGCCCCTTTTTCTCCAATCCGATCTCAATCTTCCGCACAAACCGCTCCGGTTCGTGCCGCACGAGATCGATGGACAGCAGGCCGTTCTGCAAATCGGCCGCCTGAACTTCAATTCCGTCCGCCAGCAGGAAAGTCTTGCTGAACTGACGGGCTGCGATGCCGCGATAGAGATAATCGCGTTCCTTATCGTCCTGCGCCTTACCGCGAACGATGAGTTGTTTGTCTTCCAAGGTCACGTCGAGGTCATCGCGCGTGAAGCCGGCAACGGCAAGCGTGATGCGCAACACCTCCGGGCGCGATCCATCTCCGGCGATGCGTTCTATGTTGTAGGGCGGATATCCGCCACCGGCGCTTTTGCCGGCCCGCTCGATCATCCGCTCGATTTCTTCAAACCCAAGCAGCAGCGGGTTAGAGAGCATGGTCATTCTGGTCATTCGCCTGCGGTCCTTGTGAAAAAGCGACCCGTCGATCAAACGGCCCGAACAATTCGGCACCGCCTTTCGATCTCTTGAGCCAGATATGGGGGCAGATTGGGGTGGTTCAAGCCACGTTGCCAAGCGTTAACGTCACCCGCCTCAGTTCAGCGCCAGTTGCCCGCTATGCAACGTCGCTTCGCACCACAGGAAACATATAACATGTTGAATAAACTGGCACTTATCCTGGCAGCCACACTCGCGGCGGCGCTCCCGGCCGTTGCCGCCGACGCGCCCGCTACCGACACAGCCACGTTGTCGTCCGCGAAAATCGACTTAACGCCGGAAGAGGCTGCCGAGCGCGAAGGCCGCCGCGCCTGCAAGGCCGCCCTGTGCGCCGCCTTCCGCAACCCGGCCAACGGACAGAATGTGGCCTGCACGGTCAAAAAAAGCCTCCGCAAGGAGCAGCTGGAAAAGATCGTCTCCAAGGCAAAAGTCTCCTGGCCCTGGGGCCGCGTCGTCTGCACCGCCGACTTGAAGGCCGACCGGGCCGCACTGTCCTCGGCGCTGGCCGCCGACAAGCAGGCCGTCAAATTCGCTCCCCACACCGTCTCTTGCGATATCGAACACGACGGCGAGGCCCCCTCAAAAATCACCGCTGAAATGACCCCCGAAGTCACCTTCGAAAAAGGCAAAGCCACCAAGGCCGTCATGAACTGGGGCAAGGTCGACGGTCCCACCCTCGTCAAAGGCCTCATGTGGACCGCCACCGACAATACCGTCAACGTCCTCGGCTCCATGATCGCCGCCGACGTCAACGACTTCGTCACCGCCAAGTGCGACGAAGTCAGAACCGACTGGCAAGGCAAGTAACAAACAGCAGCCGCGCGAACGCGGACTAAAGTTCGCGCGGCGCGTTCGGATCGACGGGCGAGTCCACAGGCGGCGGTGACGGCTTAGCCGCATCAGGAGCGGGCGCGCCGGTCTTGCCCTCGCCGCCAGCTGAGTCGAGCGCTTCTTCCGTCGCCTGCTTGGCCTTATCGAGCACCTCAGCTGTCGCCTTCTTCGCTTTCTCCAGCGCGTCGATGGTCGCCTCCTTGGCCTTGTCGATGGCCGGCCCAGCATTCTCCTTCGCCGCACTCAACGCCTTCTTGAAGGCCTCGCGCGCCTTCTCAATCGCCTCGATCGCAGCCTTCTTGGCCTCATCAATCGCTGCATTCGTCTCATCCACGGTCTTGTCGACCGGATCAGCCGGTGCCGCAGGAGGAGCCTGCCCCTCGACGGCCGGCGGCGAAACAGGCGGCGGCGGTGTCTCCTGCGCGGCCAGCGGCGACACGAAGAACGCAGCGGCAGCAATAACCAGAAGGGGTCGCAGCATCATAGGGCACGTCTCCACATTGCGGCGCCAGCAGGCGCCTTTGCTCGTCAATATAGGACGCGAACGCGAAGGAACAAAGGCGGACGGCACAATTGCAGCTCCGCGAGTTCGAACCCATATCAACTGGGCCATTGAGCTCAGAGGACACCGTCCATGACGCACACAGACCAAAACACCTGCCGCGTTGTTCGCGCCGAAGGCACCTACGACGGAAAGCAGGGACTGACCTACTTCTGCGGCATCGCCGCCGAAACCGTCGGCTCCCAAGCCATCTGCATGCACCTGTTGACCGTGCCGCCTGGTGGCCGCGCCAAGGCGCATCTGCACGAAAACCACGAGACCGCCATCTACGTCCTCGACGGCGAAGCGGTTACCCTTTTCGGCGACCGCCTCGAACATCACATCCACACCCGCAAGGGTGACCTCGTCTATATCCCTGCCGGTGTCCCCCATCTGCCCGTCAATATGAGCAACGCGCCCACATCGGCCGTCATTGCACGCACCGATCCCAACGAGCAGGAAAGCGTCGTCCTGCGCCCCGATTTAGAAGCGATGGCCGAGGCGCGCATCGCTGAATTGCTCCGCCAGCGGTCTCAATCGCACGCATCGCCCTAAGGCAGTTTGCGGGTCGTCGCAGCGCCCGCGAAATGCTAGACTGTAAGCAGGCTCTTCATGAAAGCCGGAGGACACCATGCAATTCACGGTCGGCCTCAATCTCGACGGACGCGCCCGCCACGTCACCACTGACGGTGACGATGCCCTAGCCGCAGCGCTGCGCGTCAAGTCTCAACACCCCGAAGCGCGCATCACGTATGTCCGGCCGATGAATCGGCGCGGCGACGCCCGCCACCCGACGCTGCCGCTCCAAGGCACAGCGAACTGAACCACGCACCGCCGCAGACTGACTGCGGACGGTTAACGCTGCCCTGCGCGCGGGCAGACAGGGGCGAGCGGCTTTCTACACTGGCCACACGATCCCAAAACGCCGCAGATCTTCGTCTGTCACACGCCTGAAACACAAATTCGTCTTTCTCCCTCGCGTATGAGAGAAACAGCGAATCGAGGCGCCCTGTGACAGACGCCTGCGCCGAAATGAATTACCGCACGGTTTTCATTTCAGATGTCCACCTCGGCACCCGCGCCGCCCAGGCTCCGGCCCTGTTGGATTTCCTCAAGCGCGTCGACGCCGACACCTACTACCTCGTCGGCGACATCGTCGACTTCTGGAAAGTCCGCCGCGGCCCCGTGTGGGCACAGTCTCACAACGACGTCATTCAAAAACTTCTGCGCAAAGCCCGCAAGGGATCACGCGTAATCTATATCCCAGGCAATCACGACGAAGGCCTGCGCGACTATTGCGGCCTGAACTTCGGCAGTATTGAAATCCGCCGTGATGCAATTTTCGAATCCGCCGCCGGTAAAAAATACGTCGTTCTCCACGGCGACGAGTTCGATATCGTCGTGCGCTACGCCA
This sequence comes from Hyphomicrobium sp. 12-62-95, assembly GCA_002279935.1. Taxonomy (GTDB): domain Bacteria; phylum Pseudomonadota; class Alphaproteobacteria; order Rhizobiales; family Hyphomicrobiaceae; genus JAGVSR01. Next base: position 176,309 of record NCCZ01000012.1, read on the forward strand.
AATGGCTCGCCTTCCTCGGCGACCGTGGCTACGAACTAGCTTTGTGGACCAACGCGCCCCTGAATTGGCTGCGCAACAAATTTGGCCTCGGCTACTGGTCTCTCTCGAGCTACCTCAAGAGCCGTGTGAAATCGGCCGTCAACTTCATCGGCGAATTCGAAACGGCTCTCTCGGGTGTTGCCCGGCGCTACGACGTCGATGGCGTCATCTGCGGCCACATCCATCACGCGGCCGATCGCATGATCGACGGCGTCCACTATCTCAATTGCGGCGATTGGGTCGAAAGCGCCACCGCGCTCGTCGAAACCCACTCGGGTGAGATCAAGGTGATCCACTGGCAAATCCCCGCGCGCAACACCGGCCTAATTTCCAAACGCGACAGCGCCCCGTCAGACGGCTCATTGTCCGAAGCGGCCTGAGCCCGAAAAGACCTGAGAAAGCTCCTCATGAACCCCGCAGAAATTGATGCCGCCGAACTTCCGCGCCGCAAGAGCAGCACGTTGGTGGGCGCAGCCGTCCAACAAAATAGTCTTTTCTCGATTGCTGGCCTGAACGAACGCGCCTTCACATTCGCGTTCTCTAGTCTCGTCTATCCCCAAATCTGGGAAGACCCGGTCGTCGACCTTGAAGCGCTGCGCATTGAAAGCGGCCACCGCGTCATCACGATCGCATCCGGCGGCTGCAATGCGCTCTCCTATCTTGTCGCTGATCCGGCCGAAATTATCGCCGTCGACTTGAATGCATCGCACGCTGCCCTGAACCGCCTCAAAAATGCGGCCCTGCGCCATCTGCCTGATTACGATTCATTCTACGCCTTCCTCGGCGCCGCCGACAAAAAGTCCAACGTCGAACTCTTCGACACCCACATCAGCGACCGCCTCGATGACGCCACGCGCACGTTCTGGAATAGCCGCGACGTCACCGGCCGCCGCAACGTCGAGCGCTTCGCGAGGGGCTTTTATCGCTACGGCCTTCTCGGCCGCTTTATCGCCGCTGGCCATTTCGCCGCCAAGCTCTACGGCCGCGACCCGCGCATCATGCTCAAGGCGACCAGCCTCGAAGAACAGCGCGAAATCTATGCCCGCGAATTGAAGCCACTGTTCGAGAAGCGCGCCGTTCGCGCGATTTTGAACCTGCGCTCGTCGCTCTTCGGCCTCGGCATTCCGCCCGCCCAGTACGACGCACTCTCCGGCGGCCGCCCCATGCACGAGGTCGTCGAAGAGCGCCTTGCCCGCCTTGCCTGCGGCTTCGACCTCAAAGACAACTACTTTGCTTGGCAGGCCTTCAACCGCGGCTATGCGCCAGACGAAAAAGGTCCGCTGCCGATTTACTTGCAGCCCGAGAATTATGAAGCAATTCGGGCACGCGCGTCGCGCATCCAAATGCGCAATATCTCCTACACCGAGCAGTTGCGCGCCCTGCCGGCCCAGCACCTCGACCGCTACGTTCTCCTCGATGCGCAAGACTGGATGAACGACGCGGTCCTCACCGAACTGTGGACCGAAATCACCCGCACCGCTCGCCCCGGCGCCCGCGTCATTTTTCGCACCGCCGGCGAAGAGAGCATCTTGCCGGGCCGCATCCCCGACACCATCCTCAACCAGTGGACCTACGAAGACGAAGCCTCTCGGGCCTGGGTTGCCCGCGATCGCTCGGCAATCTACGGCGGTTTCCACCTCTACGTTATGAAGGACAAAGCCTGATGACGCCGACACGCCCATCCGACGCAGAGCGCATGGATCGGCACTACCGCTATCAGCGCTTTATTTACGATCTGACGCGCACCCACTACCTGATCGGCCGCAAGCACTTGATTACGGATCTAAAGCCCAATCCGGGTGAAACGATCCTCGAAATCGGCTGCGGCACGGCGTGGAACTTAATCCGTATCGCCGAACGCTACCCGGCTGCGAACATTTATGGCGTCGACGTCTCCAATGCGATGCTCGACACGGCTCGCGCCTCGATCAAACGCAAGGGCCTTGCCCGGCGCATCCATGTCGCCCAAGCCGACGCAACCGCCTTCTCTGCCGCAGACGCCATCGGCATCCCCCAATTCGACCGCGTCGTCTTCTCCTACGCGCTTTCGATGATTCCCGGTTGGCAGGAAGCCCTCGAGATTGGCGCCGCGCATATCGCCCCGGGCGGCAGCCTCCACATCGTGGACTTCGGCCAATGCGGCCGCCTGCCCGGCGCGTTCAAAACCGCGCTGTTCGCCTTTCTCAACCACTACACCGTCACACCACGCCCCGATCTCGAAGACGCCTGCCGCCGCGTCGCGGCAACGAAAGGCCTCACGCTTTCGTTTAGCCGCATGCATCGCGGCTACACCGACTACGCCGTGCTCGCGCGCAAGATCTAGATCGGATCGCCGCGCTGCGACTCCGATTTGAGGACGCCGCCCATGGACGCACTGACCGTCACAGCTCTGATTTTCGCCGTTAGCGCACTGATGGTCCATCTGCTGACAACGGCAATCGGCATCGTTCGCACTCTGAAGCCCAGCCGCGCACCCAGTCGCGCCCGATGGAACGCAGAACCGGTCACAATCCTCCGCCCCGTTTGCGGCATTGACCCATTCGACGAAACCACGCTGAGAACCTCATTTCATCTCGACCATCCCAACTACGAGATCATTTTTTGCTCGGACCGCGAGCACGATCCCGCAGTCCCGCTCGTTCGCGCGCTCATGGCCGCGTATCCCGGCATAAGATCACGCCTCCTAATCGGCGACGACCGCTCCACGCCCAACCCCAAACTTAACAACCTGATCAAAGGCTGGAACGCAGCCACCACGCCGTGGGTTATCATGGCCGACAGCAATGTCCTGATGCCGCCCACCTACATCGGCGAAATGTTCGCAGCCTTCCGTCCGGGCACCGGTCTTGTCTGCTCGCCCCCGGTCGGCAGCCATCCCGATGGCGCCTGGGCCGAAATGGAATGCGCGTTCCTCAACACCTATCAAGCCCGCTGGCAGCTCGCCGCCGACGCGATTGGTTTCGGCTTTGCCCAAGGCAAGTCGATGCTCTGGAAAAAATCCGATCTCGATGAAGCTGGCGGCATCGGCGCCCTCGCCCTTGAAATCGCCGAAGACGCCGCCGCCACCAAAATCGTCCGTCAGCGCGGACTTCGCGTCCGCCTCGTCGACCGCCCCTACGCTCAGCCCCTCGGCCGCAAGACCGCCGCTCAAGTCTGGCAGCGCCAGGTCCGCTGGGCCCGCCTCCGCCGCTCCACCTTCATCCCCTATTACATGCTGGAAATTCTAACCGGCAGTCTCGCGCCGGCCCTTGCGGCCGCCTATGCCGGTGCAAGCTTCGGCCTCAACCCTATTGCCAGCATTGCCGCACTTTGGTTCGTCTGGTACGGCGCCGAAGCTGCCCTCGCCAAATCCGCGGGCTGGCACATGACCCTCGCATCCCCCGCCGCTTGGCTCGCGCGCGATCTCGCACTCCCCGTGCTTTGGATCCAAGGCTTCATGGGTAACCGCTTCACCTGGCGCGGCAATGAAATGACGGTGGCCACCGCCGGCGGCAAACCATAACCCGCCGCAAGAGTAATCAATCGAACTCAAGCACCGGACCAGCATCCCGGCAGTTCGCTTCCCAATTATCCTGATGTACACGCCTCTCGGATCTTCGATGGAGCGCGGAGCCAACCGTCAAAGACAGGATAGGTGGTGTCAAGTTTTACAGCCCCACTTTCAGCTACAGTGATTTTAGCTGAGCTCACAATCAGTGATGGCCATGGACACGAAGGCTTTAGTCACCACCGCGGACCCACAGTCAGGCAGTCGCCCGATCGATCAACTGGCCGTCCGCGCTCTTGCCCGCTACGGGCTTTCTCCGGCTACCACCATCACGCTGATCAATATCTCGGAGAACATTACCTATCGAGTCGATGATCCCGCGTCTGGCGGCCGATGGGCGCTTCGCGTGCACCGGGACGGTTACCACTCCCGGCGCGCCATTGCCTCCGAACTCGCCTGGGTGCGCTCGCTCAAACAAAGCGGAACGATCACAACGCCCGCCCCCGTACCCGGTGTCGACGGCGACATCATCCAGACGCTCGCGCTCGACGGCGCGTTGCCGCGCAACGTCGTACTTTTCAGTTGGGAGACCGGCGCGGAACCGGCCACGAACGACGTAGCCGGATTCGAAAAACTCGGCGAGACAGCCGCGCACATGCACGCCCATGTGAAGAACTGGAGCCGTCCCCCCTGGTTCGAACGTCACGTGTGGGACTTCAAAACCAGCATCGGAGATGCGCCACATTGGGGCCGGTGGCGCGACGGCATGGGCATGACGCCGGAGATCGAGGCTGTCTTTGCCGAGACGGTGTCGGTCATCGATCATCGGCTGCACGGCATCGGCAAAGGCGACGCCGTGTTCGGGCTGGTGCATGGCGATATGCGGCTTGCCAATCTGTTGATGGACGGCGGCGAAGTGAAGGTCATCGATTTCGACGACTGCGGCTTCTCTTGGTATCTCTACGATTGCGCGACGACGGTGTCGTTTTTCGAGCATGAGCCCGCGGTGCCCGACCTCATCAAGGCGTGGGTGCGGGGATACCGTCGCATCGGCGCCTTGAGCGCCGAAGAAGAGGCGGAGATCGCGACGTTCGTCATGTTGCGGCGCATTCTTCTGGTGGCCTGGATCGGCTCCCATTCCGAAACGGATCTCGCCCGATCAATGGGCGTGGCCTACACGCAAGGCACTGTACCGCCCTGCCAAGCTTACCTATCGCGGTTCGCATCGGCACGTCCGTTTGCGTCGACCGGCATGGCGAAACCCTTATGGAAGCGGATTTTTGGCTAATCTTGCCTATCTGCTGGGCATGTCCGCATACGGTTGCCCACCCCTTGCGCTTGACCACCCGAGGACCTCTGTTAGCCTCGACCTCCCTTGGGATCGAGGTGATGGATGGGCTGGAGCCAGGGCACAATAGAACCGATCGCTGAAAAGGGCGAGACGCGTGGCACTCCGGCGCCCGGTGTCATTGCCGCGTCAGCCACCGGTGTCGTGTCTTGGATCGAGCGGCTGAACGGAGACGTCGATCGCATTTTCGGCGAGGCAGGCATCGCACCCGAAATGGCCGGACTACCGACCCTCGTGCTCGACCTCCATTCGTTTTGCAAATTGTTCGAAGAAAGCGCGCGGTCCACGCAGTCTGATAACTTTGGGCTGTGGTTCGGCGTGAAGTTCGACCCCCGCGACCTGGGCTTGTGGGGCTATGCGGCCTTGTCGGCGCCCACCATCGGGTCGGCCCTAACAACGCTGGTTGAACTGTTTCCTCTGCATCAGCAATCGTCCTCCATGCGGCTTGGCCGCGATGCCAACGGACTGATGCGGTTCGAGTATAGGATCGAGGCACCGGCGATCTTGGAGCGGCGCCAGGATGCGGAACTCACTCTGGGCCAGATCGTGAGCTTTATGCGCACGAGCTTAGGCGCCCGCTGGTCGCCGGAGGAGGTTCACTTCGAACATCCCCGGCCTGAAGGCTGGCGCGAGCATGAGCGGGCCTTCGGAGCACCCGTTTATTTCTCGCGGCCGTCGAACGCACTCTTGTTCAACGCGAAGGTTTTGGCCGTCCCGATGCCGGCGCACGATCCGCGCCTGATGGTGGCGATGCGCCATTGCCTGGAGCAGATTGGAGCGCGGCCGGATTTGCGTGCGCGCATTTCCGATCAGGTGCGATCCGCCGTGCGGGCCCGGCTCGCCGAAGGGGTTCCGTCGCTGGACGACATCGCCGCGGAACTTAGGCTGGCGCCAAGCCACATCCAACGTGAATTGCACTATGATGGATTGACCTTCATGGGTCTCGTGGAGACGGCGCGGCGCGATCTTGCACTGACCTACCTGCGCCAGCGCCAACTATCACTGTCCGAAATAGCATTTCTGCTCGGCTATTCGGAGCTATCGGCCTTTAGCCGCGCGGTGCGCCGCTGGACCGGCTCATCGCCGCGCAGCGTGCGTGCGAACCTGTTGCGCGCGGCAGCCGAATAGCTGCACGATCACGCGTTCAAAGCATCGAGGCTCTCGGGCAAAATTTGTCCGCCATCCACAATGATTGTCTGACCGGTGATGTAGCCCGCTTCCTTCGATGCGAGAAACAGCGCTGCGTGACCGATATCTTCGACGGTTCCAAGCTTTTTCAGCGGAATCGAGGCGGCCATGGATTTCTCGTAGTCCGGCCCGAGCGCGATCAGGCCTTCGGTGAGAATGTTGCCGGGCAGAACCGCGTTGACCGTGATCCCATATTTGGCGACCTCGAGACAGGCCGTGCGCATGAAACCCAACTGCGCTGCCTTGCTGGCACCGTAGTGGGTCCAGCCGGGGAACCCAGTCACCGGCCCCGTGATCGACGACGTAATGACAACGCGCGGCTGATCCGATTTCTTGAGATAGGGCAGGCAGGATTTCAAGGACAAGAATGTGCCCTTGAGATTCGTGGACATGACATGGTCCCAGTCCTCCGCGCTCAATTCCTCGATCTTGGCCTGGGGGAAAATACCGGCGTTGGCGCACAGCACATCAATCGCGCCGAATGCCGAAATCGCCGCCTCTGCCATCATCTGTGTGCCGCCGGCGTCGGAGATATCAGCGGCAAATCCCTTGGCGGTGCCGCCACCACGGCAGATCTCTTCCGCCGCAGCTTCCGCCTCGGCGAGGGTACGCGACACAACGAGCACTTTAGCTCCGGCCTTGCCGAAGACGCGGGCAATGCCTTTGCCGATGCCTTTGCTGCCCCCGGTGACGATCACAGAGCGGCCAGCAAGGGATGACGACATTGGGTTCCACTCCTTCAAAGCGGTCATGGCAACGGATCCGGCCTGGGCAGCACGGTTCTCCGGCTATTTGAGCGATCACCCTAACGCCTGCGGGGAGCGCCGACTTGACCCGGAGGGCTGCAGAGTTGGCAGGCCACCGCCGGTCCAGTCAAGACAGCGTGCGGGTAACCGTCGTATGCTTCGCCACACGCGATTGTCACGGATCGTCATGCCATGAGCACCCAGCCAAAAATACTCGAGCTCAACGCCTTCGACATGCGCTCCACGGCGGGCCTCGATCCCGATACCGCGCGCCTCGTCGAACGCCGCCGCCAGACGTTCGGCCCTACGTCGATGCTGTTCTACAAGCGCCCGCTCAACGTCGTGTGCGCCGAAGGCGTCTGGCTCTATGAGGCCGATGGAAACCGGGTTCTCGATGCCTACAACAATGTGCCATCGATCGGCCATTGCCATCCGGCCGTGGTTGCCGCCGTTTCGCGGCAGATCGGCATTCTCAATATTCACACCAGATATCTTTACGACGGCGTCTATACCTACGCCGAGCGGCTGCTTGCGACGCTCCCGCCTGAGCTTTCGAATATTGTCTTCACGTGCACGGGCTCAGAAAGCGCCGACTTCGCCCTGCGCGCAGCCCGCGGATTGACGGGTGGAACCGGTTTCATCGTCACCGCCAACGCCTATCATGGCAACACGAGCGCCGTGACCGAGGTCTCACCGTCCTCGGCGAGTGCCGAGCCGCGGCCGCCGCATGTTGTCGTCATTCCAGCGCCCGATACCTACCGCTGGGGCTTGGAGGGCGTCTCGGAGGCGTTTGCCGTCAACGTCCGCTCGGCCATCGACGAACTCTCGTCGCGCGGCATCAAGCTGGCCGGGCTCATGGCCGACAGCATCTTTTCCAGCGACGGCGTCTATCCCGGCGAAGGCGGCTTCCTGAAGGAGGCTGTGGACGCCGTTCGAGCCGCAGGCGGCCTTTACATCGCTGACGAAGTGCAACCAGGCTTCGGCCGCACCGGGGGCCACATGTGGGGATTCGAGCGCCACGGCGTCATCCCCGACATCGTGATCATGGGCAAGCCCATGGGCAACGGGTTCCCCATGGGCGGCGTTGTCATCAAGCCCGATCTCCTCGCGGATTTCGGCGCGCGCGCGGGCTATTTCAATACGTTCGGCGGCAATCCCGTTGCAGCCGCTGCCGGTCTGGCGGTTCTGGAGACGTTGCAATCGGAAGGCCTCCAACAGAACGCGCACGAGACCGGCCACTATCTACGCGATCAGATCGCGGCCGTGGGCAAAGTGACGAACCAGATCGGCGACGTGCGCGGCGCTGGCCTCTATATCGGCGTCGAATGCGTCACCGGTGACGATGTCAAAACGCCCAACCCGGTTCTTGCCGACCAACTCGTCAACGCGATGCGCGAGCGCGACGTGCTGATCGGCACGGCAGGCATCAATGGCAATATTCTGAAAATCAGGCCGCCCCTCGCGTTCCGGCGCGACCACGCCAACATCTTCCTCGAAGCGTTCGCCGCTTCAATCCGCAGTCTCGTTTGAGGGGCAACTCCCGATGAATACACCGACACAGCAGCCGGGGGCGGTCCGATGATCGACGTCATCAACCCGGCGACGGAAAAGGCTTTCACCGCAATCCCGCAGGGGACTACGGAGGATGTCGATCGCGCGGTAGAAAACGCGAAAACGGCGCTGGCCGGTGCATGGCGCGGCACAACCGGCAAGGAGCGCGCAATGTTCCTGCGCGCAATCGCCGAAAAGATCGAAACTGAAAAGCAGACCCTTGCGGAGCTGGAGGTGCGCGACAACGGCAAGCCGCTTCCGGAAGCCTTAGGCGACGTATCCGACGCCGCCTATTGCTTCAATCTATACGCCACCTACGCGGAAGATCTCGATCGCCGGCAGGGCGAAATCATCGCCGTTCCCGATGCTCGGTTCGAAACGCGCCTAACGTATATGCCGTCCGGTGTGGCGGGGTTGATCGTACCGTGGAACTATCCACTCCTCATGGCCGCATGGAAGGTCGCGCCTGCGATTGCGGCCGGTTGCACGATGGTTCTAAAGCCCTCCGAATTCACCTCACTGACGGCGCTGGAATTGGCGCGCATCGCGCAGGACGCGGGGCTGCCCAAAGGTGTGCTCAATGTCGTGACAGGCTATGGGAGCGAAGCAGGCGCGCGGCTCGCCGCCCATCCCGGCGTGCGCAAGCTCGCTTTCACCGGCTCTGTAGCGACGGGGGTCAACGTTGCTGTGGCCGCGGCGCGCGATATCAAGAGCGTGAGCCTGGAGCTTGGCGGCAAATCTCCCATCATCGTGTTCGACGATGCCGATCTCGAGCAGGTCGTCGAGTGGGTGATGTTTGGGATTTTCTGGAACCAGGGCCAAGTATGCAGCGCGACCTCGCGCCTGATCGTGCAACGGTCGTTGGCCCCACGCCTGATCGAGCGGCTTGTCGCCGAAGCCGCCAAAATCACCATCGGTGACGGCATGGGCGCCGGCGTGCTGCTCGGGCCGTTGGTCAGCAAACCGCAATACGACAAAGTGGTCGGCTATATCGCTGAGGGCCAACGCGAAGCAAAACTGGTCTGCGGCGGGAAGCGGCCCCCTGGATTCGATGCCGGCTATTTCATCGAACCCACCATTTTCGTGGACGTGCCGCCGCAAGCCCGGATCTGGAAAGAAGAGATTTTCGGACCCGTCCTGTCCGTCGCGGCGTTCGACACCGAAGCCGAGGCGCTGCACCTGGCCAACGACACCGAATTCGGTCTCGCGGCGGCCGTCATGTCCTCAGATCTCGACCGGGCCGAGCGCGTGGCGGGACAGTTGGAGGCCGGCGTGGTGTGGATCAACTGCTCCCAGCCCAATTTCCTGGAGCCGCCTTGGGGTGGCATCAAGAAGAGCGGCGTTGGCCGCGAATTGGGTCTGTGGGGTCTCAACAACTTTCTCGAACCCAAGCAGACCACGCGTTACACGTCGTCCGAACCGTGGGGCTGGTATCTCAAGCCGTGATCGGCCACGCGGCAAAGACGCGATCAAGTGGTCTCGTCGGCCCAGACAAAATAAAGTTATGCCGCACGTCCCCATAACACCCACGTCGCTCGGCGCGGTGCCGATGCTGGCGCGTGCGCGGCGTTCAATCCCTGAGGCTATGGATTGGCGTCAGTTGGCTTTTGCGGCCGGTTCTGTCGGGGTTGCTTCAGCGTCAACCGAGTCCTTGTCGAGCTGCTTTGGCTCGGTCACCGTTCGTGTCTTGTATCTTTCTATGGCCACGCGGGCCCGTTCGCCATCAGAGTTCCAGCGATCATAGCGCGACTCGGCTGGCCAACGGGTGATGGTCTGAACGGCCTTGTTCGTATCTGTTGCGTCCGCTACGCCGGCCGTGATCGTGTCGGCACGGTCCAGATACTGGCGACAGCCAGACAAGCTGAAGGCTGCCATCGCCAGCAAGAGAGATGCTGCTGCCGTGCGCGAAGACGGGCTATTTTGAAATATCATAGGTCACCTTGTCTGCGCCGGTGGTGATGATGTGTCCGAAGAGCCGGGGCTCACCTCGCCTGCGCTCTAGCTCAGTGATTTCAGCGCGTCCGTTGAGGAAGAAGTCGCGGTCATTTGAGGCCACGGGTTCATCGAGCGGTGTCTTGAGGCGCTCTCCAGGTCGGGCCGGCTTCACGAGCCGCGGGGTGACGATGATGACCAGATCGGTTTCGTCCTTCTGATACTCGGCGCTGCGGAACAGTGCCCCCAGAACGGGGACTTGTCCGATCCACGGCAGCTGCTGCTGAGATTTGCGATGGGCGTGCTGCAGGAGTCCGGCGATGGCAAGGCTTTGCCCATTCTTGAGCTCAACGGTGGTGTTGGCTCGCCGGACGATCAGGCCAGGAATTCTGACGCCGCCGACTTCGACGGTGTTGGTCTCATCAATGTCGCTGACCTCGGGCGCGATTTTTAAATTTATCAATCCGCCATTCAGAACCGTTGGCGTGAATGCGAGAGCCACGCCGAACTGCTTGAACTCGATAGAAATCTGATTGTTCTGAGCGCTGACAGGGAAGGGAAACTCGCCGCCGGCCAGAAAACTCGCCGTGTCACCCGATGACGTGACGAGATTGGGCTCGGCGAGCCTGCGGGCGAGATCCCGCTGTTCCAGGGCACGGATCATGACGTCGACATCCGTGCCGCCTTCGAGCACGCGCGCGAGCAAGGTGCCAAAGGGTTCCGCGCCCGATAGCATGGCAGCCGCCTGAATGGCGCCGCCGACCGGCGGTGGAAACGCTTGCTGATTGGTGTCAAAGTTCGTGTTGTTGGAGCGGCCGCGCGTGCTGATGCCGAGTTCGCGGCTGGCAGTGCGGGACGCTTCGACAAATCGAACTTCCAGCATCACCTGCTGGGGCGAGGCAACTGTGAGGGCGTTGGTAACGGCGTCGGGTGCATAGCGCTTGGCGATGGCGACGGCCTGCTCAATCGTCGGCGCGTCGAAGACTGTACCGGTCAGTACGATGCCGCCGTGGGCCGCACTGACCCGGATATCGGCTTCGGGAATGTTCTGCTGCAAGACTGCCCGCAGGTCATCGATGTCCGGGGTTACATCGACTTCAATGATCTCAATCACGTGCTGCTGGTCGTCGACAATGGTGACCCGCGTGGCGCCGACCTTTTTCCCTAAGAGATAGATGGAGCGATCGGATAGCGGAACGACGTCCGCGATTTCGTTGTCGGCCACCAAGGCCGTGCCGAAACTGCGGCCGACTTCGACAACCTGAGATTTCTTCGCAATGACCGAGGCGCGGGAAATGCTGCCGGGCTGGGTTGCGATAACGGCAGGATCGGGCTCGACTTCAATCACGCCGGCCGTGAGGACCGAGGGTGCGCAAAGGGGACCGGCCATCAGGGCGGCCAGAACACACACTGCGCGATTTGGCTTGCTCTCTAGACAGCGCCGGACGATGCGTTGCGGGATTCTTCGAAGAAATTTAGCCCAGCCATCAAGCGATTGCCCCATACGTAACATCGACACGTCCTCACGAGCTTACTATTCCACACACTGGAACTCACACAGGGACGCATGACTGACAGCACCGGCAACGGCCGGTGCTCAAATAAATAGCCTCCTTGAAACGCACACGTCGCCGCAACAACGGCGGACAACCTACATCGGGAAGGCCGGGCAACGTTTAGTCGCGGCGCTTGACCGTGTACTCGGTTGGCGAGGTGGCGCGGATGACGCTGATCTTCGCAGTGTTACCCTTGCCCTTGCCGCCTTCAGGTGCAACGGTCTCGGGGCCGGGCGCAACGCCCATTGTGGGAACAAATGCCCCGACCGTCTGCTTATCCCCGCTATCCCCAGGCAGGTCCGCGACTGTGAGGCGTTCGAGGCCTTCGACGGCGGTCACATTGCCGCTTTCCCGAAGGGCCAGCGACAGGCTGCCGACCGTCGATGCGAGGGTAATTCTTTGTGCGTCTGCGAGATCTGCCTCAACCGTCACAGTGCGGCCGATGATGGGATTGGGGTGGAGAGGGTCCGTCGTTTGATCGATGGCAAGCACGCGCACGTTTTGAAGCAGGAGATCTGTGTAGGCCTTATCATCCTTTTCATTGGTCACGAAAATATCCACGATGTCGCCTGGCTGAATGAGGCCGCCAACAGAGACAGCTTCGTTGACGCGGATGGCGACGGCCCGTTTGCCGCGGTCAAGCATGGTGGCAAGACCTTTTCGCTGGCCGGGTCCCGAGACGCGCTCTTGTATGATGGGTTCATTCGTGTAAATCGCCACAAGGCTGACCCGATTGTCCTCCTTGCCAATGAGCTCGTCGATTGAGTTAAATGACCCCTTCGGGACGTTTTCGACGGGCCATTCGACCTCGCTCAGTTTATCCCGCGTCAGTTGCGTGCCAGCGGAGACATCCTCTTTCGCGACGACAATCTTCGCGAGTTCAGGCTTCTTCTCTTCAATTGGTTGCTGCGCGCTGTGCTGGACTTGCGCTTTCATCCGCATGAACTGGGTCGTCATCCAGCCATTGATCATAACAGCTGCCAGAAGCCCGCTGGTTCCTGAAACAACCAACGCTAATGCCATGCGCCGACGCATACCCCGAGCTCCCCGTTGCAAAAATCAGACACCGGCTTGGCTGACGCTGCCCACGCCGCCGACGATGCACAGTCTGTTCAAAAACAGTTAAATATTTACGGCTGCGGACCATCTAAGGCTAAGGATCTTGAGCCGTTAAGAAAAAGCACACCGCGGAACCGGCCATAACGCGGACTACTCACATGTTGTCCACCGGCTGATGCACTGGTCGATCTTCACACGATTAATCGTTTGGGATGAGCCCATTTTTTGTGCGAACAATAGTCTCGAAATCGGGGCTTAGGATTTGCGTAGTTGTATGCTGACCGATGCGTGTTGAGCATCGCATCCTTTGTTCCCGTCGTACTGCGTTTCCTAGTTTTGAGGTGTTTGGTGATCCGCGCGCGGTAGCGTTCAGCGGTGCGCCGGACCGACCTCGAGTGATGTCCTGCGGGGGTAGGCGACGTGTGCGATCGACGTGTCATCTTTAGATTTGTGCTCATCGGGGTTGTGGGCCTGAGCTTGGTGGGTTGCGCACCGAACGAAGGTGAATTCCTGACCGCGTCGTTGACCGAACCGGCCAGCCTGCCAACGTCCGCCCACCTTGTGGAGCAAGGGCAGATACAGTTCGAAGAAGGCAACTTCGGTACAGCCACGAATGAGTTTTCCAAGACGATCGAGGCCGATCCCCTCAACGCCGATGCTTGGCTGGGCTTGGCGGCGTCCTACGATCAAATCGGGAGGTTCGACGAGGCGGACAAGGCATATGCCAAGGTTCAACAGCTGATCGGCTCGACGCCGAGCGTACTGAACAATATGGGATATTCGTACCTTCTCCGAGGCGATCTTAGCAAATCGCGAACCACACTCGCGGCGGCTTACAATCTCGATCCGTCCAATCCGTACATCGTCAATAACATCGACATTCTGAACCAGCGCCTCGCGGCGTTGGGGCAGGCGCCGTTGTCCGTTAACTAGCCGTTGGCGTTCAGCCCGGATGGGCCGGAGCCTGTTACGCTTTAGCAAGATGTGCCCGCTAGTCTCCTGAGCGGTTATATCCGCGAACTTGAGCTGCAGGAGTCGGGACGGATGGCAGGAGCCCAACCAGGAGATGCGGCGGAACTGGGTTCCACCAATGGAGCCGGTAAGGCGCCGCCAAAGGCAACCGTTCGCGAAATTCGCCTTTCATTCTGGTACTTTTTTGTTGTGATCAAATGGGGTTCGGAGCGGCGCAGCTCGGACCGCATCGCAGACGACCGGCAGGTACATCCCACACTGACGGCATCGACATTGCCTGTGCTCGCCACAATGTGGGCTGCACTGTTCCTGATCCTGTATCTGCTGTTGCAGCTCTTCGTTCGCTTCGTGGTCTATCTTGTGTCGTAGCTGGACCGTGGCTTGAGCTTGGGCGGATCAGTCCCGGCTCTGCCGGCTCACTGCACGCGCAGGAAGGAGACGCTCTTGGACAGCGTGACCGATGCATGTTCGGTGATTGGCACCAGGAATTCGAACTGGTAAGCGGCGGTCAGCGTCGCGGTTCGCGATTTGTCCGCATTGACGACTTCCGAAACGGTCACGGTGGACAGCTTGGCCGGGTCCAGCAAAATCAGGTTATCGCTCAGCGATTTTTTGATTTGATCGGTGTTTGCCGCGCGCGTGACCATGCCGTGTCGCGTGGCGTTATAAATCGCATACTCGAACTCGGCCTTTGAATAGACCACACGGCTAAATTCGATAGCTGCCATCGTCAGCGCGATGAAGACTGGCACGACAAACGCGAATTCCACGGCTGCCGTTCCCGCCGAATCGGCGCGACAAAGCCTGGCGCGGTTTATCCAGTACTGGAGTGCCATCTTGCGCATTACTTGAGCCTAACCATTGACGCGGTCTTCAGTTCGTAGGACGGGGCGAAGTAGCGGAAGCTTACCAGCGGCGTGTAAAGTTTCTGCACCTCCACCTTGATGTAGGTCTGCTGCTTTTCACCTATTCCACACGGCGCTCCGCAAACGGCTGGGCCGGTGACGTCACATTCGCAAACCATGCTGGCGGTGATCTGCGGTGCGCTGCCATCCGTGGCGGAGACCCAATCCGACGGCAATGCGGCGCGCACGGAAGACACAATCCGGGACATGTCGCCTTGTACGGGCGGCTTGGTCAGTGCGTAGTGCGTGCCAGCGCGGGTTGCGGTTTGGATGCTCAAATAGTTCTCGATGGCGCGAGAGACTTCGACAACGCCGAGAACGAGAGCCAGGATGATGGGAGCGATCAGTCCGAATTCAACGGCGATGATTCCATCGCGCGATGATGCGCACTGCTTAAGTCTTCCCGCCATTCTGCTGATTTGAGCGCACATCAACATCGTTTTGATTTACTCCACCAACTCGACGGTTGTTCGCTGGATTTTTTCAGTTCCAGACGTCTCATCGCACAAACCCGTTACCGCGGAATTGCCGGTGATCTCGACCGTAGCGGCGACGATCTGGAGGCAGCTCATATTGCCCGACATTCCACCCGACATTTTCACGCCAGTGCCTGGAAAGTAGAGCGCGCCTTGGAGATCAAGATCTGCGTTGCCGTTGATGAGGCTCTCTTTGGGTTTGACCTGATCCTTGGCTGCCGGGTCCTGGAAGAACAAAAGACCCGCAAGGTCCGAACCGCTGGTTGGGGCCTGAAGCGAGACGCCGGCGCCACCATTGAGGTCGACGTCCGCGATGTCGTTACCTTTCCCGGTCAGTACGAAGGTGACGCCTTGGCCCAAGAGCGCAGCGTTACCATTGGTGTTAAAGGTTCCGCCGTCGATGATATAAACGCCCGGCGAAAACGTCGTCGTTCCGCCATTTATACTGATACCTCCGCAGTAGCGGCCCGGCGAAAGAACTGTGTCGTCGTTTATTTTCAGCTGCTTTTCTTTGCAGTTTTTCGGGTTTGTTGGAACTTTCACATTGCGGCCTTCAGGCCCATACGGATCGATTACAGCCGGTGCGTTCGCGAGCATCGACCCGTCGCCCGTGTCGATCAGTGCACCATTTGACTGATAGATGTCCCCGGCGGACGTAATGCCCGTCGTCTTGGTGTCCGAGGCACCAGAGAAATAGGCTGCATCGCTTGCAGTCGAGTTCGATGCGATGCCGCAATTCAGCCGGACAGTTGAGCTGCCCGAGACGTTGATGGCCTTCTCACTTGTTTGAGACAGAGCCAGGAGGCATGCATCCGCCGTCGAATTGACACGCGCCACCGAGCGGGCGGTCACCTTGACGTCGCTTAAATGAAAGAGTTTGCCGAAGTACACCGGTTGCTCGCGCTCGGCGAGAATAGCCACGGCAGTGATGTCGCCGGCGTGGGGTCCAGATTGAGGGGGGAACTGGACTGTGAGTGTAATCCCCGGCATGTCCCGGCCGTAGACTGAACGAAGCATTTTCTGTGCCTCGCTCGTAACGGCCTGGTTGGTGCCGGCAAGATGCACGGCATGTGCTGCTGAGATGGCCGCGTTGTCGGTGGACGACTGAAGCTTATTGCGCTCCATGAGCCAGTACGTGGCGTCGACGCCAATACCGGCGAAGCCAATAAGGCAGGGCACAATCAACCCAAAGATGAGCGCGACGCCGCCATTGGCATCGGCGACAAACGATGATTTGAAAGGCCCCCGCATATTTGTCCCAAATGCATTTTTGTATGCTTGAGACAAAGTAACTACAGCCACCCGTGATTTGCGCAACTTCGATCAATTATCTCGGTTCTCTCGAACTTAAATGATCGCATAAAGTTTTACGCAAAATTGCGTCCCAGCAGCCAAGACGGCAAATGAAAGGGTCGATGAGAGCAGGCACCGGCTCGGCCAGTTGCGCCAGGCACACAAGGATGCCGTAGCCACCAGCGTTCGGCTGCTCACGCTCATAGAAACGAGCCTCATGGAGGCCTGAGACCCTAGTCTGAAAGAGCGACGTGTGGGCCTCAAGGTCCAGTATGACCAACTCCACGGCGGACCTTGCCGAGCTGCAGAAGCATGTCTCGTCAGGCCAGCCGGCGATGACACCGGAGAAGATAGACAAACTCGCAATAGAGTTGCGGGTCCAACTCCACGGCGGAAGCCCCGCGTTCCGACAAGCCTATAATCGGCTGACTTTGCGTGAGGTCAGTGTCAGAGATAAGGACGTCCGGATCACGGGGTCGCAGGCGGCGCGGGGCAGAGCAGCAGTTCAGAGCCCACAGCACAATTTGCCCGCAGTTCTCTCTTTTGTTGGACAATGGCGCGCCCGAAAGGATTCGAACCTCTGACCCCCAGATTCGTAGGCGCTGAGACGTCTAGTTGCGGTCGTTCACGTTGAGACGCTCCGAGATGTCAGAGAACGCGCTCTTACGCGCCCTCCTCCATCACTGATCGATGAACTGAAATGCACGAACGTGTACCCGCGTGTAACGCCATGGAGGCGAGAAGCAGTAACCGTGATGTAACCCGAACCAAATTGAACGGCGTAGGAAGGCAACCTACCTATCGCTCGTCAGGAAACCGCATCACAGCAGACATGGATCTTGATTGCAGACGACGCCGGCTTTTGACCCTGGCTGCGTGAAAAGAACGAGTCAGCTACGATTCTTCTCGCTAATAGCGGGGGCGACCGATGAAGCGCTTCATTTCAGGTGCAGACAGGAGCCAGTCGACGTTGTTGCCAGAATGCCTTGATGACTGGGTGGAGGAGAGCAATCCTGTTCGCGCGGTCGAT
>NCCZ01000047.1 GCA_002279935.1 Hyphomicrobium sp. 12-62-95
AGCTTCGTGTCCGCACCCGGAGCCGGACCACCGGTCAGCTTGAGACAGGCCTCGCTATCACTCTCCCAACTCGCCGGATCGAGACCGCAACGCAGCGCCTTCACCTTTTCGGTCAGAGCCGCAGTCCCAAGCTTAGAGCCCACCCAGCGAACGTCAGTCTTGGTCACCACCCAGACAAAGGTCTCTTCGGGCAGCGGCTTGAAGCCGTCATCGGTGTCGAGGAACACCACCAGTGCCTCGTCATCGCCGAGCTTGGCTTGGACTTCCGCCAGCGTCGCGGGCTTGGGGCTGGTCAATGTGGCGTAGTTCCGAAACTTCTGCTTGAAGATCGTATCGATCTCAGCAACACGCACATCAATGGCGCCCAACCGCTCGACTAGTTCCATCTCGTTCTGAGCATTGCGCTTCTCCGGAGCATTGCCCCTGGCGACTACCAATTGGTTATCTTTGCCCTGCCATTCCGCCGCTAGGTCTTGGCGCTCACGCACCAGAGTCGCAAGAACGGGATCGGCGGATGCACCGCGAAGCGCCATCAGGGCGAGTGAGCGAGCCGCTTCAGAACTCCGCGCCCACTGCGCGGTCTCGAACATCTCTAATGAAACTTGCTTTGCATTGCCGCCACCCTCGGCCGACAAACGATGCGTCGTCTTGATAAGCCCGTCGAAGTGCCCGCTGTTTCTCTGCGCTTCCGCTCTCGATGACCCCCCTGCCGAGCCCCCAAGCCCGAGCTCGGCGCGATATGCCAGAATCGCCGTGGCGCGTTGCCAGCTTTCTGCGGCGCCGGCGAAATCGCCCTGTTCAAGCCGCAGCCTCGCTAGGTCGTTGAGGTCTATCGCCACTCCTGAGTGTTTCAGCCCGAGCGCCGCTTCCCGGATCGCGAGTGTGCGCTGTATAGCTTCGCCAGTTTTTTGAGCGACAACGCCAAGTGTGGGTGCATCGGCCCAAGCGCCGCCTCCCTGATCGCGAGCGTACGCTTGGCCAACGGCTCGGCCTCGGCATAGCGACCCTGGTCAAGGTACAGCGCGGCCAGGTCGTCGAGGGCGTCGGCCACTGTCGGGTGTTGCGGCCCGAACGCCTTTTCCTGGATCGCGAGTGCGCGCTTGGCCAATAGCTCGGCTTCGACATAACGCTCCTGGTGAGCGTACAGCTGAGCTATTGAGCCAAGCGACCAAGCAACACTTGGGTCCTCGGACCCGCGCGCCTTTTCCCGGATCGCGAGCGTGCGCTTGGCCAAAGGCTCGGCCTCGGCATAGCGGCCCTGCATGCTGTACAGCGCCGCCAAATTGTTGAGCGCCGAAACCAGTCTAGGGTGCTCCGGCCCGAGCGACCTCTCGTAGATCGTTAGCGCGCGTTTGGTAAGCGGCTCCTCTTCCCCGTGTCGGCCTTGGTAGTTGTACACAGCCGCGAGACCGGTGAGAGCGTCTGCCACAGCCGGATGCTCGGAGCCGTGGGCTTTTTCGAGTATGACGCGGGCGCGCGTGTACAGCGGCTCGGCCTCGGGATAGCGACCCTGGGCCAGGTACAGCCCCGCCAGTACGGTAAGCAACCGAACCACACCCGGATGCTCAGGGCCGAGGTCAATTTCTCTGATAGTAAGTGCGCGCTGAGCGATCGGAATAGCTTCTACGTATTTGCCTTGTCCACGAAGCTTTTCGATTTGGATGAGCACGTCAGGATGCTCGGGCCCCAGCGATTTTTCGCGGATCGCCAGCTCTCGTTGAGCTATCGGAATGGCCTCTGCAAACTTACCCTCCTGATAAAGCCGAACGACCTCGGCATTCAGTTCATTGGCAATATCAGAGCTCTGCGCAAGAGCGGGACTGATCGCCGCCATCGCAAAGGAAAACAGTAACAAAAGCGTGCAACATCGAACTTGCCACCAACCAAACATGGCCCCCCCCCCCGAAACCGACAGTCGAAAGAGCGCCAGTTTGTGCTGAAGTCGGGGCGGAGACAAGAACTCCAGCCAACTCCGGTGCTGGTAGGAGCAGACGTGCGCCACAAGGTACCCGATACGTGCTGGTCTTGAGGGGGCCGGCGTCAGGAAGCCTGCAGGGTAGGGACCCGGGGAAGGACGTGGCAACGGCGGTTCGTCTGGCTACATGGGGAATTCGAGTTTGTGTCGGCCAGGGTGTGCCAGAAAAGCCAAAGCCAGCAAGAGCCCGAAGCTACATATCGATTACCGAAACATCGATCCTGCCCGAACTCACAGATTAATCCCATCCAGGGCGTCCTCCTCACTTGGCAGGCACTAGACGCTGTGGGTGCCAAGGCGCTTCTGCCGATCGTGCAATGTGGCCACCAAGTAACATGCGTTGTCCCCGGTCTCGACGTCCGCCTTTTCGAACGTCCTCAGATAAACTAAGAATCTGATGTCGGACACAGCAGCTTAACAGGGTAACGTCATGCACAAGAGGCAATATCTACAAATCTATCGGCCCGTTTGGGTCGCTGTTGCTGTCTTCATCGCCTTTAGTGTCGGGTTGGGCGCTGGCGAAGCCCACGCGCAACAAGCCTTCGACCTTGGCGAGCCGATGGGACTTTCCTGCCGGGAGCGGCTGGCTAGTGCGCGCACAGCCTTTCAGAACAGATGTGCTGACAAGTTCACGGGATTGTCACACACCAGCTCGTGCGACGAGGCGTGCAAGAACGACGCAGAATTATCATCAAGCAGTACGTGCTTGGCAGACTGCAATAAGTGTGTCGGCTTTCTCAAAGTCGTGGCCAACAACCAAGAGTGTGAACAGACGAAGTAAAGCCTCCACTACGGGAATGAGTTTGCGCCGCGGCGGCATCTGCGATTGACTGACGTGCTTGCAGCTTCCGACATTGCAAAATCTCGCGGCAATGCAGCGGTTTGGAGCAACTGGCAAAACGGGAAACTTAGAAACATGAAGCCGTCGAAGTGGTCCTGGCAATCCGTGCACCCAATGCGGATTCCAACTCTTGTGGCGGCAGGCGTGGCTGTCGTCCTGGCCGTGCCGCACCAGATGCTGGAGATTTACCGCGCGTTGGCTCAGGGCCTCGCCTCCGCGGCCGACCCAAGAGATGCAATTACATTCCACATAGAGTTGGCGCAGATCGGATTCGGCGTCACGTCGATGTGCCTGGCAATCTGGTGGGTGGCACGCCGAAACGTTATCGTACATTTGCAACAAGTCACCGGCAGTGGTCTAAACGAATTCCGCCCGGCCGCCATATGCACCTGGTTTCCTAGGCTCATCGCAGTAATCCCAATGCTCGCGCTCGGGACAGGACTACTCGTGGCTCGTGTAGCGCATGAGCATCTGACGCGGATCAACGAGTTTCTCGTCGAAGCGTTCACGGCGCAGTTCTTGCCGGAATCCGGCGAACTCAGTTCCGCACGAGAACTGGCGGCCGAAGCAGCCGCGGCGCGCGTTCAATTCAATGACTGGCTGCTATATCTCGCGATTGGCGCGTTCGGCTGTGCCGTTCTGATATTCCTTCTCATTTCGGTGTTCGACGCCCTTTGGAATGCCAACCGCCGATTAGCGCACAGGCATCAGGAAGATCGATGGGCAATCGGGCTATTGGCAGTGTCCATAACCGCCATAGGTGCGGCGGTTGCGACGGACCCACTCGTTCTTGCTCGCGGTTTCGGCACGTTTGGGCTACTATCGATTTTCGCTGTCATTCTGCTGTTCATGCTTTACGCGCTGGAGCGTCTGGGCAAGACAGTCGAGGTGCCCCTCATCACGCTCCTCGTCGCGCTCGGATTGACTTGGTCACTGCTCGACTTGAATGACAACCACGATGTCCGCGCGTTCGCAGGGCCGAAGCTGCCGACGTCGGTTGCCAACTCGGAGCCCGAAGCCCCCTCCCTCGACAATGCTCTCCGGCGATGGTGGGACAGTAGGCAGGATCGCCCCAAGTATGTCGGTCAACGGTATCCAATCTACGTCGTCGCGGCGCAGGGCGGCGGCGTCTACGCGGCGACCCATTCTGCGAAGTTCCTCAGCAGGACACAGGATATTTGTCCCGGCTTTGCACATCATCTGTTCGCAATCAGCGGGGTTTCGGGCGGTAGCGTCGGTAGCGCGATTTTCGCCTCCATGACGCTCGACTACGATTGGTCCAAAGTACGCCCTGAAGCGCTTTATGGCTGCTATGGCGATGGCTTGGCTCCCAGAGCCCAGTTCACGGACGCAACGGAGGACGTGTTCCGCGGAGATTTTTTGTCGCCGCTCGTGGCAGGCTTGCTGTTCCCCGATTTCCTGCAGCGATTCCTGCCGTGGCCAGTCTACAATTGGGATCGTGCGCGCGCTTTGGAGCACAGTTTCGAAGGGGCCTATCGGGATGGGCTGGAAGCCAGCGGCTTTCCAGTGGCTACTAAGGACTCACAACCGAGCGCACACTCAGAATCCAGGCTCGCGTCGAGATACGTCATCCACTGGAACCCGGAGCAGAACCCACACACGCCTGCGCTGTTCCTCAACACGACGGAGACAACGTCGGGAGAGCGGCGCGTCATAGCGCCCTTCGCGTTCAAGGGTATCGGACTGCGCTTTCTTCCGGTCTGGCATCGAGAGGGCGTTGATCGGATCGGATTGGCCGCACCGCTCGATCCACCCATGAGTACCGCTGCCATTTTAAGCGCCCGGTTTCCCTGGCTGACACCGGCTGCAAGTTTTTGGGAGACCGACGGCACGAACCCGGAAGCACAGCCCGTTAAGATCCGAATCGTGGACGGCGGCTACTTCGAGAACTCGGGCGTCGCGACGGCCGTCGATTTGGTCAATGACATGCTGAAGAGTGCACAACGCCTGGGAATATCGGATCACATCCAGATCAAGTTCATCGTATTCACGTCGGCGGACTTTGAACGCCCACGTGTTTACGGTCTTGGCGAATTTCTCGAGCCGATACGCACCATGCTCAACACCAGGGAGGCGCGCGCTCGCATCGAGATCGGTTCGTTGTTCGAGATGGCGTCGAACGTGGATAACCCGAAGGCGGAGATCCAAACGAGCGTGACCAAGCTAGAGCTTCGGGGCTACGGATATCCTTTGCCGCTAGGCTGGCGACTATCGGGAATCACGCGCGGCTTGATCGATTTCCAAAACAACGAGGGTTCTGACTGTGACCTGACGAAGTTGCCTGAGAGTGAGGAAGGCGCTGGCGTTCCAGCGGGCTGCGCGCGTGAAATGATCCGCCGATCGCTATCACCGTGAGTGGTTGCAGACCTCGCCAGCCGACCAAGTGCGCGGGGCTACTTGCGGAACCGCCAGCACTTAATTGGGGGAATTTGCTACCTCCCCACCCCCCCTTCACCGACGAGGACGAACGGTGCCCAGACCTGGGGATGGGCGGCCACGTCGCCTTTGGCGATGAGAGCCAGCATCGAACGGCGGAGCGCTT
>NCCZ01000048.1 GCA_002279935.1 Hyphomicrobium sp. 12-62-95
CGCCAACACGTTCAAATCGACACCACGTCTCTCCGTCAAAAAATACGGAAAAATCATGTGCCTAAATCGGTCAACTCTAAAATGTACCGGACACTAGTGCCCCGTGACAGCGAAATTTGATTTCGCAACCGTTGGCTTTTCTTCGATTGAAGTTGCGCATCCAAATTCGTCGAATGCAACAACGCCATAGCGCTCGGGATCAGCGACCTCGTACGCAAAGACACTTGCTCCCTCCTCGTTCGATCTAGCCTGTTCGAGCAACTCGGGCAGTCCGTGACCATGGAATATGTTGTCTCCCAAAATCATAGCGCAGCGGTCACCGTCGATGAAGTCGGCACCAATAATGAATGCCTGTGCTAAGCCTTCAGGTCTCGGCTGGACCGCGTAGGAGAGCTTAATACCAAGATGATGACCATCTCCAAGCAACTGCTGGAACAGGGGCTGATCGTGCGGTGTGGTAATGATTAGAATCTCGCGGATGCCCGCTAACATCAGGACCGACAGCGGATAGTAGATCATCGGCTTATCGTAGACGGGGAGGAGTTGCTTGGACACTGCGAACGTCAACGGATACAGACGCGTTCCACTGCCACCCGCTAGAATAATACCCTTGATCCCCATCTCATCCTCAAACGATAAACCTTAGTTCGGTTGAATAATTAAGTCATCGAGACAGTGCTCAAGCGCCTCCTCCCAGGCCGGGAGAACGATTCCGTGCACGCTTAGAAGCTTGCTGGCATCCAAGATAGAGTTTGCAGGTCGGCGCGCCCGTGTCGGGAAATCTGCCGTCGCAATCGCGTTAATATGGGCGGTCTTTGATCCTCGCCGACGCGCGCCACTCATGATTGCCGATGCGAAACCGTACCATGTGGTGGCGCCCGAGTTCACCGCGTGAAAAATTCCATATTGGTCAGATCGGTCTGGCGCACCCAGGATCTTGTCTGTCAGAGCGACAACCGCATCGGCGAGGTCGGCGGCTGAAGTCGGAGCCCCCTTTTGATCAGCAACCACCCCGATCTCCTCCCGCTCTCGTCCGAGGCGCAACATGGTCTTCACAAAGTTATGGCCATGAGGACTGAAGACCCAAGCTGTCCGAAGTATAACATGTCGAGAGTTTGCGTCGGCGACCAAGCGCTCGCCTTCAAGCTTGCTCGCGCCGTAAATACCAAGCGGCGAAGTGGCGTCTGTTTCAACGTATGGCGCAGGCTTGCTGCCATCGAAGACGTAGTCCGTCGAGATATGAATGATCGGCGCGCCTACACGATATGCCGATCGCGCTAAGCATCCAGCGCCAATCGCATTGATTGCGGTCGCCAACTCGGGCTGATCTTCTGCCATGTCAACCGCAGTATAGGCCGCCGCATTGACCACAATGGCCGGCCGCAATGCGACGACAGTTTTCTCTACAGTTGCCGAATCCGCTAAATCAAGTTCGGAGCGCCCCAGAGCGAGGAAGGGTTGGGCTCTAGCGGCAAAAGCGCGAGCGAGTTCCAATGCGACTTGCCCATTCCGCCCAGCGATTAGCACTCCGCCAGGATTGGCCACTAGACCGCCTCCGTACTCGTCAATTGCGGCTTCTCGATCAAACCAAGCCGCGTCCCAGAGTAAACTTTCTCACGCAATGGCTGCCACCAACCCTCATTGGCCAAGTACCAATCGATAGTCTTCGCCAAGCCGCTCTCGAATGTTTCGGTGGAACGCCAACCGAGTTCAGTCTCAAGCTTCGTCGGGTCGATCGCATAGCGTCGGTCATGTCCTGGTCGATCAGCAACGTATGTGATGAGCCGGCGTCGCGGAGAACCTACGGGCCGCCGATCGTCAAGAATATCGCAAATGCGCTGCACCACGTCGATGTTTGTCTTCGGCGCGCGCCCCCCAACATTGTAGGTCTGTCCAATCCGGCCGTGCTCGAGAACCGTCACAAGCGCCTTGACATGATCATCCACAAACAACCAATCGCGAACTTGCTGCCCATCACCGTAGACCGGCAAAGGCTTTTGCTCCAAAGCATTCAGGATGATGAGTGGAATGAGCTTTTCAGGAAAATGGTAAGGGCCATAGTTGTTGGAGCAATTTGTTATGAGAACAGGGAGACCATAGGTTTCCCACCAAGCCGATACCAAATGATCAGATGCCGCTTTGCTAGCTGAATAGGGCGAACGCGGGTCATAGGGTGTGGTTTCAACAAAGAACTCGTCCGGCGCCAAAGATCCGTAAACTTCATCGGTCGAAACGTGAAGAAAGCGAAACTGCTCCTTGGCAGTTGCCGATCGCGATTCCCAATAATGACGCGCCGCCTCCAACAGAGTGTGTGTGCCCACGACGTTGGTTCGAATGAAATCTGCCGACCCGGTGATTGAGCGATCCACGTGACTTTCTGCGGCCAGATGCATGACCGCATCTGGCGCCATTTCGTTGAAAACGGCATCGATTGCACGACGATTGCAGATGTCTGCTTTAATGAACCGGTAGCGTGGCGAGTTCGCGATAGAATCCAAAGAGTGCAAGTTCGCCGCGTAGGTCAGCTTGTCGACATTGATGACGTCAAACTTCCTTTCTGTGACGAGATACCTGCAAACAGCAGACCCAATAAATCCAGCCCCACCGGTGACCAATATACGCCGCATCCGAACAAGCCCCACCCAGAAACTAGCTTTCGCCGCAGACTAAGGGAACAATGGCCCCTCGGCTCCAAAGCATATGACGAAATCTACGCCGATCACAGCTGATCTTGCAACAAATCGAACCATGGCTATCCCGAAAAAGGGTCGGCGCAGGGCGTGAAACCCGAATCGCATCAGCGAGTTGGCGGGCGACGCTCCGATTTACCGCCGCCGAACTCATCTCTCTGATCTCGCCAGGGTTTTTGGTTCAGCTGCCCAACGCATGGGGACGGGCATGCCCCTTGTTGGTCAGCCGCAGAGTGATTATCGTAATCAGAGAAAGGTCCCCGGTTGTGATGCTCTGTTTCATATACATTTTAGTAGTGCACCGGCGTATAGGCTGAATTCTCCCAAACGGGTTTGGCGATAGACGCCAGAGCGATAGACACTCGCAAGCCGATCGGTGCACCGCTCAGAGTCCACACCTAAAAAGGTAGCCAGCGTGTCTTTGGCTTCTGCGGAAAGAAAAGGCTCAGCCTGTCTGAGGGCAACCACATTTTGCTCTCTCCAACTCCGGAAACGTCCGTTGAGGGCCATTCGCCCCCGCGCCAGACGCGCAGACCATCCCATGTTTGCACCGATAATGTTGTTGTCATGTTGACGATAGTGCACCGTAGGAAGCGGATCATAAATAAATCGGCCCCCAGCCCCCGTGATCAATTGATAGACCCACCAGTCGTGCGACGCAGGCTCGGCATCCGGCACACTCGCTAACAGGTTTCGGGTTGCCCTGTTGAATACAATAGTGTTTCCCCCTGCAATACTTTGCACGAGAGCATTCTGAAAACTCGGTCGTTTATCAAAAAGTGGCGAGTGACCATACGGCTCTCCGTCTAAATTAACGAGCACCGTCCGACCGCCATACGCGGCAACGTTTCCAACTCCGTAGGGTTGCAGAAGAGTAATGGCTCGTTCAATTTTGTGTGGCAACCAGATATCGTCCTGGTCACAGAAGGCAAAATAATCAAAGTCGAGACTTTGATCGCATGCCAATGACAGAAAGTTTAATGTGGGGAGTCCAGCTCCTGGACCATTTCTTATTTCGACACGGTTCGGAAATCTGTTTGCAAACTCCCCTATAATATTGATTGTCGCGTCCGTTGACCCATCATCCGAGACGAAAAGGCGCCACTCGTGATGAGTTTGCCGACCGATTGAGTTGAGTTGATCCTCTAGGAATTTTTCAGCCTGAAACGTGCACAACAGGATCGCAACCTGAGCCCTCGGATCGAATTGTTCCTGTCTCATGCGTTCCTATTCCCACAGACCGAGCTGAAGATGTGAAACTCAAATCGCATCAGCGAGTGGGCGGGCGGCGCCACGATCAACTGCAGTTGAAATCATCTCTCTGATCTCCCACGGTTTTTGGTTCAAGTGCCGGACGTACGGAGATAGGCTTGTGTCTAACGTCTTGGCCAGATTTGCTCAGACGGCTTGCGGCCGCGCGGCTTCACAATCGTCATTATGAAGTGCGTAGTTTGCCGGAGAGCAGTCTACCTATTTAAAGTCCAAAGCTAAGGGGGAGATACGCTGAATTTGCCCTGGGCTGGTGACCCGGATCGCGCCGCAGATGCCACGGACTCAACACCGGCCCGAAGTCACCGATCCAGGATTCCGGCTAACCGCGCTTCCAAATGAGAAGAAACCCATACTGTAAACGCTTCTGTTAGATGTTGCCTGTCAGCGAAAATAATCAATCCCTCTTTGACCACATGACAATACATCTTGTCGCATAAGAGGTCATTCATATCAACCTGAATCGGTGACTTCGGTCCGATGCTGAGGCTTTGGCATCTACGGCGAGGTCCCGGGCACCAGCAACGAAAATCGCGCAAGCTTCGCACGTCGCA
>NCCZ01000049.1 GCA_002279935.1 Hyphomicrobium sp. 12-62-95
CGGGCGGATGATTGGCCGGATTCCAGGCCCTCCGCCCCAGTCCGTGAGGTTGATGCCGCACGAAACGGTCATTGAGGATCCGCTCCAGCTCTTCGCCCCCATCGGGGGCGACCAAGTGGCTGTCGCCCGGCGGTAATTGAAAATCATGGCCGCCTGTTCGTCCGGATTAGCCCTGTGGATTGCGGTGAAAGATCGGATGTAGGTGGGCAACTACGGATGGGCGCGACCGGTCGGTATGACTAGCTGTTGCATCTGCGCCCTGCAAGGAACGTCATGCCGCCAACCAATCCGATTATTCAGCTGTTGCGCGGTGTTGAGCTCTTTCAGGGGTTGCCTCCCATAGTCATTACCGAAATCGCCCGCCGCGCGATGCCGGTTGCCTACCGGCCCGGAGAGCGGCTGGTTCACACTGGGGATCGAGTAGATGGATCTGTCTTGATCAGATCCGGGCAGGCGGTGTGCTCGCGTGGTGACGGGGCTGTCTCAGGCGAGGTGTTGGCACCAGGTTCTTTGATCCACGAGATGGGAATGTTCGTGGAAATGGAAAGTGGCGCCACGATCATCGCCCGAACGAAAGTGACTGCGCTCGCGCTATCCCGCCAAATGATGCTGTCATTTCTGGAAGAAGAGCCCAGGTGCTGCGACCATTTCAACATGAAGATTTCCGCCAGGGTGGCGAGCATCGCTGCGGAATTGCGCAAGATCGACCAGAGCTTGGCTTTACACTCTTCTGATCCGCTGGCGCTGCGCATCCGATGAGTCAGATTATGCGCTAAGCCGCTAATCCCGATCTTTCAGTCATGGGCTGCTCATCGAACATTTGGCTACAGAAACCTTCAATGGCTGGCAAGTTGATCGCAGCGCAAGACAGCTAGGAGCAAGCTCTGCATGAGATCGGGTATCCAGCTGTTTTTGCTCCTCAGCTTCACTGCAGTGATGGCAGCTGGATGTCAGGACCATCGGCATTAAATCACGACGATAGAACTGGCAAACCCAGGCAGGATCGGTGTCATGACCGGCACCACGGGCGAGACGATCGCCAAGTCGCGTCTGCCTAGAGCCGATATCAAGAGCTTCGATGATGTCATGGATGCTGTCACTGCGCTTAATTCCGGACAGCTTGACGGGATCGTGACCGCTTTCCCCACGGCGCTTCAGGTTACAAAAAAGAACTCGCACCTCAGAATTCCTGATGAAACACTCGCCGACAAAGATAGCTCCGTTGCTTTACACAAGGGTGATAGTGAGCTTCTTCAGAAAGTTGTGCAATAATCGCAGACACATTCGCGGACTGCCATAGCTCTCATTCGATGTCAAAAACTGCGCGCTAATGTGTGCAAGAAGAACCATATCGCGCCGTTGTCGAGGGCTCGCAACACGACTTTTCCATGCGTAGTAGCCGCTCGTGCTAACGCCCAAAACCGCGCATGCGGTCCCGACCGGAACGTCGACCTTCTTTGCATCGATCAAGGCGAACCTCATCGACTTGATTCCTTGGCAAAGAAGGCGGTCGCTTTTTTTAACAGATCTCGCTCCGCCCGCAGCAGTTCGTTCTCGCGGCGAAGTCGGGCAAGCTCCTTGTTAACGTCTTCGTGCGGACCAGCCAAAAGGTCGGCCTCCGCAAAGCTCGACTTCCACTTCGTCAATGTCGAACGACCGATGCCAAGGTCGTTGGCAACTTGTGCAACCGCCTGCCCGCTCGTCGAGAGAAGCCTGACCGCCTCCCGACGAAACGCATCGTCAACAATACGACCCTTGCCGCTTCTGTCTTTGCTCATCTGAACTCCCCAGATCTGTTCAAACTATCAGAAAAGCTCTCCACTTATCCCGGGGAAGTCCACGATCTCTTCTCGCGCCGCATCGTCGGCTGGTCGATGAGCGCGGCCATGACCGCCGAGCTTGTCACAGATGCACTCATGATGGCGGTGTGGCAGCGGGGACGTCCGCGCGAACTGCTGCATCACTCCGATCGCGGCAGCCAGTATACGAGCGAGCACTGCCAGCGGCTGATGGCCGAGCATGACATCCGATGCTCGCTATCGCGGGCCGACAACGTCTGGGACAATGCGGCGATGGAGAGCTTCTTCTCCTCGCTCAAGACCGAACGCACGGCAGGCAAGACCTACCGGTCGCGCGACGCTGCCAGAGCCGATGTGTTCGACTATATCGAGAGGTTCTACAATCCCCGCCGACGGCATTCGACGCTCGGATACCCAGTTGCCTACGAGGAACGGATGAGATTAGCTTAACCCAATGTCCACGGAATCGGGGGCAGCTCAAACTTCGCCAAACACCGGAGTTGTGGCATGGGTGTTTCCCCAACCAACATCGATGATGAGACGGTAGATCTAAATGCTATGCTGGAAGATGTAGACGCATCTATTGGTGCCACTTTGGACCGGTTGGGACTGGTCAAGATCAAACTGGCGGACATGAATTGGGATAGGGGCTCTGATGATCTACGCGACAGCCTGATTGAGCTTGAGACTATCCTTCAGAAGCAAATGCGCGTTCGTAAAGACTTCCGCCATTGGCTGCGGTTGCTGCGCAAGCAGATTCCTGATTACGCACCATAGTCAGCGATTTTGAGCCAGACGGGTGAACGCGGTTTTTGCGTTGACGGCCGCGCGGCCGAGGGATGCTTTGAGATCAACAAGATGGTTGAATGCGATGTTTCGGTACTGTCTGCCCATTCCAACGATGACGACCACCTGTTCCGACGCATGACGCCCCACCATTCCGATCGATGGCGACCGGGGTGTGACTGCGCCGTTGGGTGATGTTGCTCATCTCAATGTTCGCTACTGTGGTCAAGTGCGGCGGAGCCCGTCCCCGTATCCGACATTGTCGTCGCCGGCACGCCGCCAAAGAACGCGTAGGCGCGCGTGTGCGAGCCGAGCCAGTCGGGCAGCGTCTGCGTCCAGAACGCCTCGGCCCAGGTGTAGCTGGAAGCCCACAGCACGGCGACGAACAGCTGCGCCTTCAGCACCTCGCCGGTCAGCCCGTCGATCACCTATATCGTGGTGCCGGTGTAGTCGACGAACAGCCGCTCGCCGGCGACATGGTGCTGGCGCATGGTCGGCGACAGCCGCTTCGCCCAGGCGCGATAGAAATCGCAGAACCGGCTGTAGCCGTAACCATTCGGGTGCTCGGCGCGGTACTCCTGCCACAGCAGCTCGAGCGTTACGCCCTTGCGCTTCAGCTCGCGATGGATCTGAGCCCAGTCCGGCCGCGGACGCTGCTCGGCGGGTATGGCCTCGGGCGGCGGATAGAGACGTGCCTCCAGCCTCTCGTCAATCAGGTCGTCGGGCAACGGCCACGAAAGGCCCGACCGCTGCGCCCGCTTTAGGCAGTCGCCCGCCGCCGTCGCGCTGATGCCAAGGCTCGCCGCGATCTTGCGCTTGCCGAGCCCGCTCGCATTGAGCCGCAGCACGTCTCGGATCTTCCGCATGGGTAATCTCTCTTGGGCCATTCCCCGCTCCCTGTTGCCAGGGCGCGAGGGCAGGCCGATTCGAGGTTCCCCCAACGGGTGCCGTCACTCCTATCCCCGCTCTCCACAGCTGGGTCGCCTTGGATCGGAACGGGTGGTCGCCATCAATCGGAATGGTGGGTCGTCATCGATCGGAATCGGTGGTCGTCATGCCTCGGTGCGGGCAGTCTTTCCCGTTACGTCTTTCTTCATGTCACGAGCGCCGATTTGGACAGTATCCTCTGGTGAGGCCGAAATGAGCGAGGCCCAATTTAAAAATTAACATCAACTCCAGCACCTCTAGGATCATTTTCCCAAGGGCAGGCGCTATCGAGGCCCCTTCGTGAAAAGATACGTCCAGTCAGTGCAGTGCGCCATCTGCTGCGGACCTCGCGAGCCACAGCCGATATCAGCTCGTAGATCCAGGTCGGCACCAGAAAAACCTCGATCATTCCCGATTGAGGGGCGCTGTTAGCGTTGGATGGTCGGAGTCAACAAACCCCTTAGCACAACCTGTGGATAAATTCTTGGCGTCCTTGTTCCGTCAGGGCGAAGCATGAGACGCATCAATGCGTAAAACGTCGATTGGCCTTCGTGACGCCATCGTTCCCCTCTAGCCGTCGTGCGTGTGCTCATCGTGTTGTCCGGGAGACGCCCCGAGGTGTGAGCGTTTGATCCTAAATTTGAGACTTGCGGAGAACGCCGATGAACGCACCGTATCGCCCAACGGCCCAAGCCAGCCTGGATCACGAGATCGCGCAGGCCATTCAGAGTTTGCGCCAGCAGGGGCAGCAGAACTTTGCTCAGGATCTAG
>NCCZ01000013.1 GCA_002279935.1 Hyphomicrobium sp. 12-62-95
CCTGCGACGTGCGAAGCTTGCGCGATTTTCGTTGCTGGTGCCCCGGATCGCGCCGCAGACGCCGCAGCCTCAGCACAGGACCGAAGTCACCGATTCAGGGCAAAGGCAAAATCCTCGGCGGGACAGCTTGGAGTCATGTTGCATAATATTTCCTCTCTTCAGGAGCGCCGTTCGTCGGCGCGTCGGGAGTTCGAGATCAGTCGTCCATGGCTGTCAGGCGGTAATGAAGGCGAGCAAGTCTTGATTTATCTCGTTGAGGTGTGCGCTGAACATGCCGTGCGGAAAACCCGCGTAGACTTTAACCGAGCCGTTTTTCAGCAGATTGATGGAAAGCAGAGCAGCGTCTGCAATTCGAACGACTTGATCGTCGTCGCCATGCATGACGAGGACTGGCACCTCTATCTGCTTACAATCTTCGGTGAAGTTGGTTTCCGAAAAGACCTTGATGCAATCATAGTGCGCGTTCGCGCCGCCCATCATGCCTTGACGCCACCGGTTCCGGATCAGGCCTTCTGACACTTTCGCCTCTTTGCGATTTAAGCCGTAAAATGGTCCACTTGCTACATCGAGGTAGAATTGAGCACGGTTGGTCGCCAACTGTGTGCGTAGGTCGGCGAATACGCTGAGCGGAGTTCCGTTTGGGTTGCTATCCGATTTCACCATGACGGGCGGGATTTCACTAATGAGGACGGACTTGGCGACACGCCCCCTGGAGTGACGGGCCACGTAACGCGTGACTTCTCCGCCACCGGCTGAACAGCCGACGTGGATGGCATCGCGCAAATCAAGAGTAGCTGCCAGTTCCGCAACGTCCGACGCATAGGTGTCCATGTCGTTCCCCGTCGCTGTTTGTGACGAACGGTCATGACCTCTCCGATCGTGGGCGATGACGCGAAACCCTTTATCCAGAAAGAACAGCATTTAATTATCCCAGTCATCACCGCTAAGCAAGCCACCCGTGATGAAATACAATCGGTTGCCCCGCCCCCCAATCCTTGTAAAAAATTTGCGCGCTATCCTTTGTTGTGATCGTGTTCATCGGAAGCTTTCCTCCTTGGCAGTCACGGCTATTCTTCGATCTCAATGACGATTTTTCCGTTTGCACTGCAATTTTCAATTTCGCGGTGAGACTCGGCAACGGCATCGAATGCAAATCTACGTGGGTCGACGTGCGGCGTTATCTTGCCTGACTTCGCCAGCCGCGTCGCCTCGCGCATGATGTTGCCATGGTGCGCACGACCTTGTCCCGTCAGCATCGGAAGCAAGGTGAAAACATCTGAGTAGCCCTCGGCTCGAAACGATAGTGGTGCGATGGAATGACTGCCCCAGCCGAGGCAGCTCACAACACGGCCGAACCGCCGAACGGCATTGAAGGACGTATCGGTGCCACGCCCTCTACCGTATCGTAAACAACGTCGAAGCCGCGGCCGCCCGTGTGATCATCGACATACTCCTTTGGAGTGGTCTGCTCCCGGTAGATTGCTGTTGCGCCGAGTTCCTCAATGATGCGCACCTTAAAAGACTTGTCGGCCGCGAACACCTCAGTCCCAAAGGATCGAGCGATTTAGATCGCCATCCGGCCGACGCCTCCGATCAGCCCGTACACATGGTCTCCGACTGCAAATTTGCTCACACCAGTCCCGAGTACTCCGGTGCTGAGGATCAAGCTGCCGAAGTGCGAAAATGTGTCAGGACTTCCGCTGACTCAGGTGAACCCCACGTGACTGGCCGAAAGTCACAACGGTAGAAGTTGACCCCAAGCTGACCTGAGCAATTGCAGCATAGGCGGCGCAGAGGTTCTCTTGCTTGGCGCATAAAGCGCACAGGCCGCTGTTCAACCGATTCGCCACCCTCCAACCTACCTTGGATTCAGCGAGCCGCCCGTCTGCCGTGGTGGGAACTGGGCCAGCGACTGATAATGCTCTCCAAGGATGTCGCGAATCTTCCCGCCCAGAAAAGCCTTACGCATTGCGACCAGGTTCGATCGGTGCCCGTCGCGCTGCTCGAACGGGTCCATGCGCAGGTTGAAAATCAGCGAACTGTCGACATAAGGGTCGAAGAATCCATTGCGCGTCTTGAAGTGTGATTTCCAAGGACCGAACCGCAGCGCCGTCAGCTGGCTTTCATTGTACATTATGACATGGTTACGCTTCGACGCCGCTTGCCCACGCCAGTGCGCGAGATTGTCGACGCCATCGATTTTGACTTTGTGGCTATCGAGCAGATCTTTACGTACGTCGGCAATGCCTGCCGCGCTGGCCAACGTCGTAAAAAGATCCATGTGCGTCTGGATGCCGTTCGAGACCGAGGCTGGCTTGATGGCTGCCGGCCAGCGGATCAACATCGGGACGCGCACGCCGCCCTCCCATGTCGTCGCCTTTTCCGAGCGGAACGGAGTCGTGCCGCCGTCTGGCCACCAAGCGGCCATGGCACCGTTGTCCGTCGTAAACATCACGATTGTATTCTCGCGCTGGCCCGTCTCGTCGAGTTTGTCGAGGATCGCGCCAACTTGACGGTCAAGCTCGATCATACCCACGCCGTAGATGTCGTCCCCGGATGAAAACGACTGCGTCAACAGGCGGTTCTCTGGGCGGATATAGGTGTAGATGTGCATCCGCGAGGGTGCATGCCAGACGAAAAACGGCTCTTTTGCATTGGCAGCCTGTTCGATAAAGCCGAGGGTACGCGCAAGGAATTCGTCGTCAACCGTTTCCATGCGCTTGCGGGTCAGCGGCCCTGTATCGGTGCAACGCTGTTTGCCCCATTCGCCGAAGCGTGGATCGGCGGGTGCACGGCTATCCTGTGGGATCGCCACGCAGTCGAGCACGCCGCGTGGCCGGTATTTGTCGTTGAAGGCCGGGTCCTTTGGCCAATCGGGATCCTCCGGCTCGTCTTCAGAGTTCAGGTGGTAGAGATTGCCGAAGAATTCATCGAAGCCGTGGACGGTCGGCAGGTGCTCGTTGCGGTCGCCCAGATGGTTCTTGCCGAACTGGCCCGTGCGGTATCCCAGAGGCTTGAGGACTTTGGCGAGTGTCGGATCGCGCTGGTCCAGTCCGATTGGCGACCCGGGCAGCCCCACTGTTGTCAAGCCCGTGCGGATTGGCATTTGTCCGGTGATGAAGGCAGCCCGGCCCGGCGTACACGTCGGCTCGGAGTAGTGGTCGGTAAAGAGGATTCCCTCCTTGGCAATCCGGTCGATATTCGGCGTCGGTACCATCATGCCATGAGAGTATGCGCTGACGTTGGTGATGCCGACATCATCCGGCATGATCATGATAATGTTTGGCCTCGCAGGCTGTTGGGCGGCCGCAGGAGTGACAACGACAGCGGTCAGGATTACTGCCGCGGCGGCAAGTATCTTGGAACAAATTCTCATCGCCATACTCGGCCTCCTCGCCTACTTCTGCTTTGATGGGAAATCGGGGCCCATCCGCCGGATGGTGCGAAAGCCGATATGAGATGGGCCAACGTCGATCGAAGCCGGTTGGCGTCCACTGGGTCGATACCGAAAGCAGAAGTTGTCGGCGCACAAGTGCGAGCCGCCCTTGACCACTTTCATCTCACGCTGCAGTCCGCGTTGGTCGCGGTAGTCGTCGGCGGTGATCTCCCAAACGTTTCCTGCCATATCAAAAAGACCGTATTCGTTAGGGCTGTAGCAGCCAACCGGAGCCGTGCCTTCGTAGCCGTCGGCAATCTGATTGGATATTGGAAACAGGCCCTGCCACGTGTTGGCCTGCCACGTTCCGCTCGGCGACTTCTCGTCGCCCCATGTGAAATCTTTACCTTCGAGCCCGCCGCGAGCTGCAAACTCCCACTCGGCCTCAGAAGGCAGTTCGTTCCCTTTCCACTTCGCATACGCGAGCGCATCTTCGTACGTAACGTGCACGACAGGATGGTTCATCCTGTCCGCGATCCCGCTACCGGGCCCCTCCGGGTGCCGCCAGCTAGCGCCGGGCGTATAGGCCCACCATTGCTTTGGATCAGACATGCCGTTGACGGCAGCAGGCATCTTGAAGACGATCGAACCTGGCTTGTGGAGATCGAGTGGGGCTCCTTTGTACTTTGTGGGATCGACAGCACTTTCAACGACCGTGACGTGTCCTGTTGCTCGCACGAACTCGGCAAATTGCGCATTGGTCACCTCATGGCGATCGATAAAGAATGCACCGGCCGAAACCGAGCGCGCTGGCCTCTCCTCGGGATGGTGCTTGTCTGAGCCCATCAGGAACCTTCCACCGGAGATCCAGGTCATCCCTGTTGGAGCATGTACCCCGTCCACTGGAAATCCACTGTTGTTGCATTGCCTCGCGACGGACACCGGTCGCTCTGGCTCATGCGCCAGAACTAACGTCGCGACGGCGCCCCACCATAGGAGCACTGAGATGAAGGTGGTCACACGACTGCTCAACTCGAACTCTTGCTTCATGTCATCGACCAAGGCTCTTTTGACCCAACTGTCGTCAGTACTTGATGGATAAAAGCGCGCCGCCCCCCAGCCAAGAGGTGGCGTCGTCACTTACAAGATCTCGAATGCCGCGCCCGGGAATCGCGGCCGAGCCCCAAAGTGCCATCGTCACGTTTTTCGAGAAGACGTGCGCCCATTCGGCATAGATCTCGTCGGCCAGATGGGCATTCGCAACGCCGTTCACCAACACTAGTCCTCCCGACGTGAGAACTGGACGCGTCGCCTGACCGAATTGAATGGGACTAAACAATTCGTTGGCGCGTGTGTGGATGTACTGCAGCTTGACGAAGTCCTGCTGGGACAACACCAGCTGCAGCGCGAGGCGGTGATGCGCTGTATTAGAGTTCAAAAAGCTATAGGCACCGTTCGCGCCAAACCACCAGTTATCGAGCCCGTTGCCATAGAATAGCGGATCGAAGCGCTCGTAGCGCTTGGTTGTGGGATCATCGCCGCTGAATGAGGCGTACGCGTAGCTCAACGCTGGCGCGAATGGCAGAGCCAA
The DNA here is from genome assembly GCA_002279935.1 of Hyphomicrobium sp. 12-62-95. GTDB lineage: Bacteria > Pseudomonadota > Alphaproteobacteria > Rhizobiales > Hyphomicrobiaceae > JAGVSR01. Next base: position 4,968 of record NCCZ01000013.1, read on the forward strand.
AAAGCGATAACCGAGCTCGCCGTAGTAGGCGTGAGCCAACATGTCGATTCGGTCATTCCTCTCCAAGCTCAGCTCGGCCCGGATCCACGCGTTCTGAAGCCCGAAACTAGCGCCATCGATCTCGGAAAACGCATTGATTGCTTCGAGCCCATCTCGGCCGTTGGTGATACCGGGCAGAAATCCCACGAGTGGAGCACTTGGCAGCGGATAGAACTGCTCCGATTCCAGCGCACGCATGCTTGCGATACCGGCTCTGGACTTTTGTCCCCAACGGTACTGCACGACCGCACCAGCGAGCTGGGTGCCTGTGTCGACCGACTCCAGCTCGTTAGGGTCGAGGTAAAAGCCCTCGAGGGAAAGACCGGCAATCGCCACTTTGGCGACGGTCGCATTTTTCCAGGCCTGACGCGGCAATAGGTTACCGCCACCTCTCTCGAAGCCGTTGCCGGCCCCTTGCCAGATCAGCATCCCCGAGCCGACCGAATAATTTTGCTGACCGAAGGAAAAATCGAAGTTCCAACCTGTGGCAAGATTCGCAGTCCGAATGCCTCCGAAGGCGTTCTCTAGATTGACCTCCCCCTGATTGCGCTGATCGAACGAATCGGCACCCCACGTTCTGGAGACACCGATGCCGGCGCCACCGTAAAGCTCAAGTGCAGGGGCAATTCGCAGAACGCCATCCACCCCGGGCTCAACCCAGGATTCAGCCCATGCTCTCCGGTTCGCGAATGCCCCCTGTGATGGTTGGGCAGCGAGGCCGAACCAGGTGCCGGAATAGGCGAAGACTCCATTGGCCGTTTCCATCCGCGCTCTGACGCGAAGGCCATCATGGTCAATCAGGAGCCACGGGTCGCGTTGAGCTACAGCGCTGTCCTCTGCCGAGGCGGTGGTGAAGCCCACCAGTACACAACTCAGGGCCAATGCAGTTCTGAGAAGAGCAGAGGGCATCGCACCTCCCACCAGAGCGGTAAGAATTAGAACAATTGCCGGATGCCGACGTTAACACCAAGCTCGCGTGTGCTGTCCAAGAACGATGTGCCGCCGCGCAGCCAAATGGCAGTGGATCGCCCGATCATCTGGCCGAGTTCGACCTCGGTATCGAGCGTCGCCGGACGCAGGCTCTCCCAGCTTTTCGTGAACTTGGCGTCGCCAAGCAGCCACCAGCCCTTCGGGTCGGTGTAAGCCATTATGAAACGGGGCTGGCTCTCGTTGATTGCTGCCCGCTCATCGTCCCCGGCGAAGGACCAGAAGTGCTTATAGCCGGCGAACGCAAAGACTTGCGGAGAGAATGCGTAAACTGCGCCGATGACTGGGTTCGACTGCCATTTACCACGTCCCAAAGTATCATCCGAGCCGGTAGGCGCCACCAACTCGGCGCCTGCGAGCACCGAAACCTGGCCGAAGCTCTTGACGTAGCGCAGCCGCGCTTGCACATCGCCCGACCCAGACTCTTCAAGTCCAAACCCCTTGTAGTGGACGAGAGGAGCCTCAACGTTGAAACCCCATTCTTTGTTGAGCGCCTGATCGTACTTGAACGTTAGGCTGTTGACGTCGGGGCCGTTCTCGAAGCCGTCGTGCTTATAAAGAACCTCAATTTTTGTAATGTTGTCTTTCGGGTTTACGCCTGGTGCACTAGCACTGCTGTCCTGCGCAGGGGCAGGCAAAGGCAACAGCGCAACCGCGAGAGCTACGACGACACCCAGCTTTCGCCTCATGTTATTCCCCCCATTCGTCGCATTGACTAGCATGGGCGCCCTCCCCTTCCTATGGAGATGCGACCCAGTTTGGGTCCAACGTGTTGCTGCAGTAGCATCGCCCGATGGAGCGATTTTAGTGGAGCTAGACCCCATCATGATCGACGCGGATACCATTCGTCAGAACTTCGGCACGATATGGCCAGCTCACGTGGAGGCCCTGACTCGTTTCCTCATCGCGTGTCGCAATCACATGGATGGCGACCTTGATCGCCTGCTGATCTTGTGCGTCATCGGGGATCGCACGCTCTCGCGCGGGCGGACCCCGCCGGGAATGACGTATGACGACTTCAATGACAACGACCGTGAGCCGATCGAGCCAGAAGGCCTTAACGCGCGATCAATCGCGGACTTCAGTGGCATTCCGCGGGAGACGGTCCGGCGAAAGGTGCAGGATCTGATCGATCTCGGGTGGGTGGAGCGGCATGGCAACGACCTGAGAGCCACTGACCGAGCACGCATCGATCTGATCCCACTGACGGAATCAAGCCTAGACTACCTTGTGAACATGGCAGGCATTTTATATGCAGCGCCCTCGCGAGCCTCTCCGACAAGGCGTCGCGAGGAGGGGAACGCATGATGCGTTAGCACCCCATAATGGGTCAAGGGACGATTGATGCTCTCGGCTATCCTCGATAACGAAGGCATCAGAGGACCTAGTTCGCGCAGCGCGACTGGGCTGCTCGATCCGCATCAATTACTCCCTTCCGCGTTCTCGGAGATCTGGCGCGATGCACCGCAGATCCTTTCTGGTTTCAGCGGCGAAGATGATCGCAACCAGTGCCTGCATAGGCGCCAACCCTATCTCGTGCATGAACGCATTTGCGGCTAACCCGGCGGAGCGCTTCAGGCAGATCGCCGACCAGGCTGCCGAGGAAGAAGCCTATGCGACTGGGCTCGAGGCTTATCTCTATGGATACCCACGGGTGGAACTTGCCCGCCGGATTTACAACGAGACACATCGAGTCAAGGCCAACCAAATCATCTACGCACCTCGCAACCAGTTCTTTTATTTCGACAGACTGAGCCGGCCCGGTGATGGATTGGTCATCAAGGCACCTAACAACGATACCCTTTACGCATCGGCGTATCTCGATCTCCTGGATAGTCCTGTAGCGCTTTACGTTCCCAAGGTGGGGCACCGCCATTACGTAGCGTTGATCGTGGATGCAGCCGGCGGCGTGGACAATCGGCTCAGTCGATCGGTATCCGGCCCAGGAGGTGTCACGTATCTTTTCGCGGGCCCGGAGTTCAAGGAGCCCATTCCTGCTGACGTGAAGATGGTCCATGTCGCGACGAATGATCTTTGGCTCCTGATGCGCCTGACCTCCGACGGTTCGATGGACGATCAATCGCGCGCAGCACTGCTGTTGAAGAGCTTCACACTGACGACATTGGGCGACGGATCAGCTGCGGATCGAATGCCGGGACGCAATGCCGATGTCCTGCGCCAACCGTTGACAAAGCCGCTTGATCCGATGGGGCGGCTCGAGTTTTTTCGCGTGCTTGCAGAAATGCTACATCGCAATCCCGTGCCTGAACAGGATCGTGGTCTGGTTGAAAGGTGGCGCCGCATCGGAATCGGTGAGGGGCGTTTTGACGCCGGCAGCGCAAGCGGGCCCGTACGCCGCGGCCTTGAGCGAGCGATTGTTGCTGCCGAGAAAATCGTCGCTGCGGCTCAGTTCGGCATCGCCAGCACCATCAACGGCTGGAATTACTCTGACAAGATCGGGCGGATTAGAAATGATTGGGCGCTGAATGCAGCCATCGCGCGTGGCGGCTACGGAAATCTTGCCGAGGATTCCGTCTACCATCAGCGCAATCTCGATGCGGCCGGCACGCCTTTAACCGGAGCGCGGCGCTATACGATAACTTTCGCGGAAGGGCACTTGCCCCCCGTGAAGGCGTTCTGGTCACTCACAGCGTATGACCAAGCATCGTTTGATCTGATGGACAACGAAATCGCCCGTTATTCGATCGGCGACCGGACGCCTGGTTTGCGCCGCAGTTCGGATGGCTCGCTCACCATCGCAATTCAGAATCAACCCCCCGCCGATCCAATCCTGCGCGCCAATTGGCTACCAGTGGGCACCGGCGAATTCTACTTGATCCTGCGCACGTATGATCCTTCGCCCGAGATCGCTAGAGGCGAGTGGGTACCGCCGGATATCAAGGTGCACGCTTAGCCTTAGCTTCCCTACGAGTGCCCATGCTTGCGACGCTGCTTCATTGCACCCTCCCGTCAGCGGCTGGGCGGTCAATGTGGCATCGGAGCAGCGCTTACGATCGAAATCAGACGTGCGGCGCATCATCCACGGGGGTGTTTTATGGGAGCAGATCAGGGGTTCACGGACTCTACCCAAATCGGGAGGAAACGGAGGGTCTCACGTCAATGCCCAGAGCCCCGTCAGGATCTACGCTAGCGGGACACCTTGGATGGTGAATCTAATCTGCGACCTTGCCGAACGCAGCGGAATCGACAGAGAGGCCGTCATCAAAGACGTCAGAAGCCCCACCGGACTGGCAATCCGGTGCCTGTGCTGTTCCCCCGTTTTCCCCTCAACCGACGAAATCCCCAGCTGCTCCGGCTGCGGAACGACGCTCGGAATTGACCGTCCCCCTCTCCGGGTACCCGGAGAGGGGGACGGTCAAGATCACATTGGTCGTTAGCAACGCTTATGCGCCCTTGATTCTGAACGTCTCAAGCTTTTGACCGCGGTCCAAAGCCTCTTGCAACCATCGCGGCTTCAGGCCTCTACCGCTCCAAGTCTGCTCGGGTTTCTTGGGGTTGCGGAATTTGGCCGCCACTTTCGACCCCTTGGACGGCCCGCGCTTAAGGGACGCCGGTGCAAACGATGGCGCGGCGTGTCCCAGCACTTCGGCCACGGACAAACCGGCTTTCTCGAGCTGCGCATGAATCTGCGCGCGCACCTGCCCAACATGCGCGGATTTCTTGGCTTCGAGCGCTTTTTCAATTTTGGCTTTGAGCGCGATCAGCTCGTCATAAGATAGATTATCAATATCGCTCTTGCGTGCCATGATGGATCTCCGTTGTTGTAAGGATTCGGCCCTCTGGACCCATCAGCTCTTACTCTGCCGATCAGGGGCCGGCCGCGCCGCTCCAGTCCTTTGACCAGAAGTCTTCATCTATAAAGGTCAATGGATACTTATCATGAGCGGCAGCACAGTCGAAAAACCTATAGTCTTCGAGACGTGTATACACACAATTTTGGTTGAATAACATAATGGGTTCGTCTACAGATTGTATAGGACGTTGATATTCATATATTCTCAATTATGCAAGACAGTTTACGGGACCTCGATATTCAGATCGGCCAAAACCTCAAGCGGATCCGCAAATACCGCAATGTCAGCCAGTCCTGCCTCGCAGAGGCCATAGGGATAACCTTCCAGCAGATCCAGAAATACGAAACCGGCACAAACCGCATCAGCGCCTCCAGTCTAGTCGCGATCGGGCGCTTTCTTGATACGAATATACTCGATTTTCTCCCCTCCCAGGAGGCCAGCCGGCCCGCCGGTATTCCTCTCCTCGATGCGGAAGCCCTGAGGCTGATCGCGCTCTTCAAAGCCATCCAGCAACCCGCAATGCGCAAAGCCATCCTCGCATTGATCCGCGATGTTGCTCAGTCGCACCCCAAGGCCCAACGGCGTACTCACCCTCTATGAGCCAGCTCGAGCGCTTCATTGCCGACACCAATAAAGCGGAGACGTCCGAGGATGTGTTCGCACTCTTTGCGCGAGCACTCTCCGCCTATGGCTATGACCGCATCTGCTACTCACTCATTACTGACCACCCCTCGCTGGGCCTTCTGGCGGGCCATGGCGTAATGCGCAATTACTCCGATGACTGGATGGCTCATTACATGGAGAATGGCTACGAACAGCTCGATCCGGTCCCAAAATACTGCTTTTCAACGGCGCGGCCTTTCACCTGGGACTGGCTGACCAACAGTTTTGAGCTTTCGCCTGCTTCGCAGAAGGTGATGAACGAGGCGCAGGAGGCTAAGCTGCTCGATGGGATGGCCATCCCGCTCTACGGCGTGAATGGCGAGCTGGCCGGTGTTGGTTTGGCCAGCAGCGCCGGCGGCACAGAGATTGATCGCAACGCTGTCTCGATCGTCCGGGCGATCGCCTATCAATTTCATCTAGCTTACACAGAAAAGGACGCGCAATGCGATCCGCTGAGCGCCACAGACCTGACACCGCGCGAGAAAGAGATCTTGCTATGGGCCGCAGAGGGCAAAAGCGATCCCGTCATCGCCGAAATCGTCGGCATCTCGTATTCGACCGTGCGCTTTCACATGAGTAACATTTTTCGCAAACTCAACGCCTATGAGCGAACACTGGCCGTGGCCAAAGCCATTCGTCAGGGTCTCATCCTGCCGAGCTATGTTGCGGCGATCAGGGACCCTATCAGGGTCGCTAGGTAATATCCGCATTCGTCATCTGGCTTCATGTCCTTCGTGATCATCACAGGAGGACCCGATCCATGATTGAATGCGTAACCCTATCCACCTTGCATCATTTCCGCGGCAATCCGATTCACGCGCAACATGTCTTGCGCCATGAAAGCATTATCAGCCGTCAAAACTGGGATGTGCCCGCCGTGCGCGGCATGGAGTACGATACCTATGACAACCCATCCGCCTATTATCTCGTCAAACGCGGTCCTGACGGCCGCGCTGTGGGATGCTCGCGCCTCTATCCGACCGACCGGCCCTACATGCTGCAAGAGGCATTTCCGCATCTGGTGACGAAAACTGCCATCCCTCACAGCCCGCATGTCTGGGAAGGAAGCCGCTTTTGTGTGCAGTCAAATCTGCCGCCCGCTGAGCGCCAACGTATCGTGCAGGAGATCGTCGTCGGCTTTCTCGAGTTCGCCGTGGCCAACGACATTCATAGCATCATCGGCGTGATGTTCCCGGCCTATTGGCGCAACATCTTCATCCGGTCCGGCTGGAATGTGGAATGGCTGGGCGAGAGTCATCGCAGCGCGGAAGGCCACAAGATGATTGCCGGCGATTTGCGGATCACACCGGCCGTTCTGGAGCATGTCCGCAAAACGGTCGGCCTCCATCAGCCCATTCTGTCCTATGGCACAGATCCTATGGCTCTCTCACGGGCGGCCTAGGGAGGCATCGCATGGCCATCACGCCCCCCTCCCCCACCGTCGCACGGTCGCATCGTCTCACTATCCTCACCTCGCTGGCCTATCTGGCCGTGGAGGCGGAGCAGTGCGGCGATCAGAGTTTGGCCGCTCATCTGCGCTCTGCGTTTATGGACGGGATCGGTGTGACGGACGAAACCAAGAGCGGCCCTCTTGGCAAAAGTGACATGGATGCCATTCTAGATTTTCTGCTCAGATTTCTCGCTGCAGACCCGAAGCTTCAAGACGCGATCGTCACGTATCTCGATTATCAAGACGGCGTCATGCGGCCTAACTTCTCCTCCTGAGCAAGCCCTTACAGCCCTTAAGGCTATCCAGCTCTGGCCCGATCAGGGCGGCTTGCACGTGATCAAGGGTGGATTACTGATAACCAAAGGCCGCCTCGTGGGAGGATTTTAAGGGCTCTCCGCAGACCTCGACCTACTACCCGCCTGCCTCCAAAGATTTTGTAGGCCTAAATGCCGTAACTGTCCGACATCAACACCTGTGAGACTAAACTAGCGGCTTGAGGAACGGAGGATTTCGGGCTCATCGTGACCACCTGAGGAGTGGAGCATGAGACAGAAATCCAGCCCGCCAGAGACACCGTCCGAGCGTCTCGTCAGAGACATTCGGCGGGCCACCCGTAAGCAGTATTCAGCCGAGGAGAAGATCCGCATCGTCCTCGACGGCCTGCGTGGCGAGGTCTCGATCGCCGAGCTTTGCCGCCGGGAGGGCATCGCTGAGAGCCTCTACTACAGCTGGTCGAAAGAGTTCCTGGAAGCCGGCAAGCGGCGCCTGGCCGGTGACACGGCGCGGTCGGCGACCACCAGCGAAGTTAAGGACCTCAAGCGCCAGGCCCTGGAGCTGAAAGAAGTCGTTGCCGAGCAAGCCCTCGAACTCCGGCTGCTCAAAAAAAGCATGACCGGGGATGGGGGAGACGAGGCATGAGGTACCCTGCATCCGAAAAGCTTGAGATCATTCGCCTCGTCGAGCAGTCCCATCTGCCCGTGCGGCGCACGCTGGAGAAGCTCGGCATTCTGCCGGGCTCGTTCTATCGCTGGGTCGATCGCTATCAAACCGGCGGCGTAGAAGCACTGGAAGACAAGCCCTCAAAGCCATCCCGCGTCTGGAACCGTATTCCCGATGACGTGCGCCGGACGATCATTGCGATGGCGCTCGATGAGCCCGAGCTCTCCCCCCGCGAACTGGCGGCACGCTTCACCGATACCCAGAATTACTTCGTCTCAGAAGCCTCCGTCTATCGCCTGCTCAAGGCGCATGACCTCATCACCAGCCCGGCCTTCATCGTCATCAAGGCGGCGGATGAGTTCAAGGACAAGACCACTGCAGTCAATCAGCTCTGGCAGACCGACTTCACCTACCTGAAGGTCATCGGCTGGGGCTGGTTCTATCTCTCGACCATCCTCGGCGACTACTCGCGCTACATCATCGCCTGGAAGCTGTGCACCACGATGAAAGCCGAAGACGTCACCGATACCTTGCAGCTGGCGCTGACCGCGTCAGGCTGCGACCAAGCCCGCGTCGTTCATAAACCGCGCCTGTTGAGCGACAACGGCTCGAGTTACGTCTCCGCCGATCTCGCCGAATGGCTCGACGACAACGGCATGGATCACGTCCGCGGCGCGCCCCATCACCCGCAAACCCAGGGCAAGATCGAGCGCTGGCATCAGACGCTCAAGAACCGCATCCTGCTCGAGAACTACTATCTGCCCGGTGACCTCGAAGCCCAGATCGGACGCTTCGTCGAGCACTACAATCATCGCCGCTACCACGAGAGCTTGAAAAACCTAACCCCTGCCGACGTCTACTTCGGACGCGGCCAAACCATCCTGTTGCAAAGAGAAAGGATCAAACGCGACACCATCGGAAAACGGCGATTGCAGCACCAAACGAAAGCCGCTTAACATCCAACCCAGATGAGCCCGACCCTCCGCTCGCTCACGCCGCAAACTGTCTCAAAGCATTCGACGACGGACAATCGATTCCTTGGCGCAGACTGTATTCGTAGATGGGATTCCCGAAGTAGAGATAGGTATCGCGATTGTCCTCGCGCATGGGCGTGGCTGTCATGCCGAGCTGGTAGGCGGGCTTAAAGTGATCGAGGATCGCCCGCCAGGAACTGTCGTCTCGCGCGCTGCCCCGGTGGCACTCGTCCACGATCACGAGATCGAAGAACTCGGGTGGGTAGTCTCGGAAGAGGCCGGCGCGGTTCTCGCTCTCGGCGAGAGCCTGATAGATGGCGAAGTACATCTCGCGACTGTGAATGACCTCGCCCGACTCGATCTTGTGGCGGGCGTCGCCGAATGCTGCGAATAGGCCGTCCTTGGGTTGGTCGACGAGGATATTGCGGTCGGCAAGATACAGAATGCGGGGGCGACGATGCTCGCCCGTGCGGTTCCAACGGCTCGACCAGAGCTTCCAGCAGATCTGAAAGGAGACGAACGTCTTGCCCGTGCCCGTCGCCATGGTGATCAGGAAGCGGCGCTTGTCGCCCTTGAGGATGGCTTCGACGGTCTTGTTGATGGCGCTCTGCTGATAGTAGCGCTCGCCCTTACCAAGGGTGTGATTGTAGGGTGTGAGGAGCTGCGCCGTGCGGGTGGGCTCGACGATGCCGACGCCAGCCTGATAGCGCTGCCAGAGCGTGGCAGGGGAAGGGTAGACCGTGACCCTCGTTTCAGTGCCCGCGAAGTAGTCGATCTCGATGATTTCGGTCCCGTTGGTCGCATAGGCGAACTTGAGGCCGAGCATTTCGGCATAGGCGCGAGCTTGTTGGACGGCATCGGCAGCGGTTCTGTAACTAGCCTTGGCCTCCACGACGGCAAGCGCGAAATCACGGGCGTAGCGGAGGAGGTAGTCCACGCGCTTCGGAGGCTCGCGCACGAAACCCTTGCCGACAGGGATGATCCGTCCGTCGGTGATGGTGCGCTGCTCCGCGATCGAATGGGGTTCGTTATCCCATCCGGCCTGCTGCAAAAGCGGCACGACTGACTTCCGGCATGTGTCGGCTTCATTCGCCACGTTTAATCCCCCCTTGCGGCCGCTTAAGCGACTCGTGGCGCGAGTTTCTTGACCTTGAGCGATGCGGCTCGTAGGCGTGCTTGTGCGAGGTCGTATGCTGCCTGCATGCGCAGCCACGTGTCGGCGGTACTGCCGATGCCCTTTTCAAGGCGGATGGCCATATCGGGCGTGACGGCGCTCGTGCCGTTGATGACGCGGTAGAGCTGCTGGCGGGTGACGCCAAGGGCTTCGGCGGCCTCGGCAACGGTCCAGCCGAGGGCTTCCAAGTCGTCCTTCAGGAGGCGACCGGGATGGGCGGGGTCCTTCATGGGCATGGTTTCATCATCTCCTTTCAATGATAGTCGAGAAAATCGACCTCCTGGGCGCGACCGTCCTCGAAACGGAAAATGATCCGCCAATTCGCACGAACGGTCACGGCCCAGAAGCCTTTCAGGTCGCCTTTCAGCGCATGAAGCTTCAAGGTCGGTCGATCCATATCCTCGGCGACGCTTGCGCTGTCGAGCAGGGTCAGGATCGCGCGGATTCGTTCGAGCATTTCAGGCGGAAGCTTTCGTCCGTCGTCATCCTCGAAGAAGCGCTTAAGCGCCTTGTGACGAAAACTCTCTATTATTCAATGCGAATGTAACATGTAATGTTACACTTGTCAATTCGGATGTAGGCGGCACAATGAGCCGGGAAACCTCCGCCTCCCACGCGGTCAGCGCCTGCAGCTTCTCCTTGTCGTAGGCGTAGCGATTGTAGACGGCTTCGGTCACGCCACGGCTGCGCGGGCTGTGGTTCAGGACGAGCGACCGCACGTGCAGCGGTATGCCGAGCCGGGCCATCTGCGTGCCGACGGTACGGCGCAGGTCGTGCGGCGACACCTTCGTGATCTTCAGCTCTGCCACGACCCTCGCCATCGCGCGCGTGATGGCCATGGGCGTGACGGCGGACTTCATCGGGGCTTCGGCCGACGGGAATACGAACGGGCTCTTGGCCGGCGATGCCTTGATCGCCTTCCGGAATTCCTCGGCCGCCATCGGGCAAAGCGGCAGACGGTGCAGCAGGCCGTTCTTGGTGCGCTCGCCAGGGATCATCCAGACAGGCTCAGGGCCGTCCAGCTGCAACTCCGACTTCCGGGCCTCAACAACTTCGGATCGCCGCTGACCTGTGAGCAGCAGCAGGCGTATGATGGACCGCGTTGCCGGCGAGAGCATGCGCCCCTTCTCTGCCCGCGCCATGTGCTCGCCCGTCATCGTCTCCATAGCGGCGAGCGCTTGCCAGAGCTTCTTGATGTCTGCGGCCGGCAGCACCCGCTCACGCGGCTTCGGCTTGCCAACCTTCCTGAGGCGCGCGGCGGGGTTGGCTTCGATCAGCCCTTCGTCCAAGGCCCAATTGAGCACCTGGTTCATGAGCATCAAGGCTTCGTTCGAGACGAGCGGCGTTGCCTTGCCGGCGAGCTTGTCGCGGTAGCGGGCGATTTCGGTGCGTTTGAGGTCGGCCACGCGCACGCGGTCGAATTCTGGCTTCACATGCCGGTTGTAGTAGATGAGGTCGGTTTCGAAGCGCCGGAGCTTCAGCTTGGCGTGGCGCTCGTACCAGTCGTCGAAGAGATCCCCGAAGGTCAGGTTCTCGCGCTGCTTCGCCTCGCGCACCTCGACCGGATGGAGGTCATAGACCTTCACCTGGTTGACGACATCGTGGGCCTTCTTGGTCGCCACGGCGAGCCCGACGGACTTTGCGTCGCCTATCGTATACTGGCGGAACACCCGCCCTTCCCGGCCGCCCGGCTGATAGCGCACGTACCATGTGCGCTTGCCGCTCGGGCAGACGTTCCGCCACAGGCCGGGCACGCCGTCGATACGGTAGCGGGTGCGCTTCCCGCCCACGGGCAAAGCGGCCATGATCTGGCGGTGATTGGCTTTGAGAGACGGCATCTTTCGGTCCGATCTGTGTCTTCGGTACCAGTCCCAACGCGATGGTGATGATGGCGGCGAAGATCAGGCAGTGTCAGGCTGCGCCGCACGGGCCGGAGATAAACGGTAGCAACATGTAGGCCGTCGTCACTTCGCCTGAGTAAGCCCTTACAGCCGTGGCTTGGCCAAAGCCTGCTTCACATGCGTGATGGAGGACTCGCATAAGCGCTTTTCGTTGAAGTCTTGTACATGCGACCGGTCATTGAAGAGCCGTTTGAGCGCCGTATGCAGTTCGCCCCGTGACAAACGGGCGGCGTGATCGCGTGAGATGATGAACATGAGGCTGGTCCCTTTCCGAAAAAGGAGGCCTCGACCATCGAAGCCTTTCGCCTCGATGACCCCAGAAGGGATTGATGGGGGAGACCTCTCGGAAGCGGGCTGGAAGCCCTCCGATCTCAGCGCCGCGGGTCCTGCCCGGGCTTTTCAACGGCTCGGACAATGAACATACGGCGCCAAGAATGTGCGGCGCGGCGGAGGCCCTTAATGTCCCCCTAATGTCCCCCGCGAAATTCCGGGATGGTGGAGGAAACTTAAGTCCTTGATTTTATTGGTCGGAGCGAGAGGATTTGAACCTCCGACCCCCAGTCCCCCAGCCTGTGAGGGTGGAATCCATCCCTGCCAAGCTGGTTTAATTCAAGCGCTCAACGCACTGATCCTTCCAGTGCATTCCTTAATCTGCTGTACCACCCGTCACCTACCACCCCACAGCAGGTTGGATCAAAATCGGAGACTTTTCGGGGGGCTTTATAGCCCGGGCTGAAGTTCACCACGTTGCTCTTAGAGCACATATTGGGAGACCTTCAGTGACTGACAAGATCGAACTCTCCGACGCCATGCTGCGCAGCCTCAAACTGCCCGCCACCGGCGTCATCTATCATCCCGACTCCAAGATCGCCGGCTTCGGCATCCGCGTCAGCAAGCACGGCCTCAAAACTTTCTACTTCATCTACCGCTTCAAGGATCAGCGCCCGCGCCTGACCCTCGGCCACTACCCCAAAATCTCACTGGCCCAGGCCCGCAAGCGGGCAAGCGAAGCTACCGGCTTGCTCTACCGCGGGCTTGATCCGGCAATCCACCTGCGCCTCAACGAAGAGGACACCCACGCATCGGCCGACGTCACCCCGCATGTCAGCCAGGCCCCCATCTTTACCTTTGCTCTTCAAGAATACATCGATAAGCACCTGGCAACCAAATGCAGGCCCTCCACCCAGAGGGAAGTCAGCCGCTCGCTGCGCAGCAACTTCCTTGAGCCCTGGGCCGCCATCCCCATCGATCAGATCACGGCCTTTCAGGTCAGCGAGATCATCGATGCCAAGATCGCCGACGACAAGCCCAGCGCCGCCATCCATGCGCACGCCGACATCAAGGCCTTCTTCGCCTGGTGCGTGGCCCGCAAGATGATCAAGGCCTCACCCGCCGACACCATCCCCACTCCGGCCTCCAAGGGCAAACGCAAGCGCAGCCTCAACGCCCACGAAATCCAGGCCGTCTGGCTCGCAACCGAAAAGGAGGTCAATCCGATCGGCAAGCTGATCCAGCTCGCCCTCGTCACCGGCCAGCGCCGCGGCGAGATCGCCGGCATGCGTTGGGACGAACTGCACATCAAGCATGGCTATTGGGAAATCCCCGGCAGCCGCACCAAGAACGGGCTCGATCACATCGTGCCGCTATCCTTCCTGGCGATTGCCATCATCGACTCGGTGACCAAGACCCCGATGCCGATGCAGCCGGGGGACACGGAGATCCGCTATTCGCCCTTCGTGTTTCCGGCTCAGCGCCTGCCCGCCAAGCCGATCAGCGACTTTTCCGACACCAAGGAACGCCTGGACAGGCTTGCCGCCATCGCGCCCTGGTGCATCCACGACCTGCGCCGCACCATGGCCACCGGCCTGGGCGAGATCGGCATCCTGCCCAAACCGAAAAAGAAGCTGTTCAACCACGCCGAAAACGAGGTGCATGATACCTACGACCGCTTCGAATATTTCAAGGAGCGCTGCGAAGCCATGCACCTTTGGGCTCTCTATGTGAAAAAAGCCATCGCGGGCCAGATCGAGACCGCCTCCATCGGTGCGTTCGACAATCCATTCGCCCGCATCGAAGAGCAGCCCTCCCCGGGCGCTTCACCCTGACACACATCCCCCGGAGCGCGCGGAACTTGCTTTTCGCGCGCTCCTTTAAAGCGAGCCGATTTAAAGCTCCCGCCGACTTTCCAACACAGAAAGCTCGAGCAACCCTCACCGGGGACCATCAGATGAACCACATCGCCATTAAGCACGTCATGTTCATGACCTCGCTGTCGCGCGCCCAGGTCTACATCATGGAACGGGCCAACCACCTTCCAAACCGCAAGCTTCGCTCCGATACCCGTGGCGTCTGGCTTCAAGACGATATCTGCGCCTGGATGCAGACCTGCCTTGATACCCAGCGCCTGCACAAGCTGTGCCCCAACACCACCGTCAACCTCGCCGACCGCTTCATTACCAAGAAGGAGCTCATCAAGCTGGTCAATATGTCGGCGCCCACCATCCTTCAGCAGGAGATCGCTGGAACCTTTCCTTCGCGCGTAAAAATCACCAAAACGCGTGTCGGCTGGTTCTATCGCGAAATCATCGATTGGCTGGCCGCACGCCCCAGCGTCCACTAGCGTCTCCAAACAGCAAATTCAAAAGGCGCCATCCGGCGCCTTTTTCATTTTGTTGCTCACTGCCCTTTATCCCGGTCTCCGCGCTCACAACAAAGACGTTATGAGCAATGCGGAAGACCACACATGACCATCCCCAACATAATCGGGAAAGCCGCTCCCATCATCTTCACCCTGGAGGAGGTGAAGTTGCGCACATCGCTTTCCAACGCACTTTATCACCTCCACAAAGAGCGCGATTTTCCGGCTCCCTTCCACCTGTCCCGGCATCGCCTCGCCTGGCACGCGCATGCCGTCATTGGCTGGATGCAGAAATGCATCGATGCCAGAGCCGATCAATCGCCGCATGCCCCCGCTCCCCGCATCACGGCAGCCGACCGCTTCATCTCCCTCAAGGAGGTTTGCGGCTGCCTTGGCGTCTCTCGCCAGACCGTCGATAGGCTCGAAGCGCGCGGGCTCTTTCCTCTTCGCATCAGGATCGGCCAGCGCCGCATGGCTTGGCTCAAATCGGAAATCGACGCCTGGACCGCCGAACGCGCTCCTCACCGCGAGGAGGAAGCGTCCATCCCCGCCACGCCGGATCGGGCCAAATCACCCGAGCCCGCCGTCCTTCCAACCAATCCATTCATGGGCCTTTGAAATGTCTGCAGACATCAAGATCACCGAAATCATCCGCGCGCACGGCGAAGCCGCCGCAATCAAGCGAACCCAGCGCGAGATCTACCCCGAGAGCGGCCAAACCGACAGCCGGTTCATGGTCGCGCTCCGCAACGCGGCCCGCCGCGCCACGAAAATCCAGCGCCATCTCGCCCGCGAGCGCGACCGCGACGACACGCCCGAACCCGACTTGAGCTGAGCCATTAACCGGGAAACCGACCATGACCAACACGCCTCAGCAAATCGCCGGGCAAGCCTCCGTTGCACCCGCCCCGATCGCATCGCCCGTGCAACGCCGCGCCGATGCATCGATCGGCATTGGCAACCTTCCCGCCATCGCCGGATATTTCCGGAAAGGCCGGCGCATCCCGCGGCGCCATCCCGGCAGACGCAAAATCCGCAAACTTGCAAATCGCATCGCCGCCGATCTGGATGTCCGCATCGTCGCCGCCAACACACTCCTGAAAACGTACACCCCCGACAACACCTTCATCTCCGGCCCCATGGCCGGAATCGCTGCCCTTTGCCGCCTGCCCTTCCGCCGCCTCTACCACGTCGACCGGGAAGCGCTGTCGGAGATCCGCTACCTGCGCGCCCTTCACGCATTCTACGTCAAGGAAGACACGCCCTTTGCATGGGAAAGGAACTAGCCATGCGCCTCATCGTCTGCGGTGCCCGCGATTACGACGACTATCACGCCGTCAAGACCGCCATCGCGCAGCTGAAGCCTGCTGTCATCGCCCACGGCACCGCCAAGGGCGTCGATAGCGTTGCCGATGAGGTCGCCAAGCACCTGCGCATCACCGTGCGCCGCTATGCGCCCGACGGAAAACGCCACGGGCGCTTCGCCAAGCACATCCGCAACGGCCAGATGCTGAAGGAGTTCAATCCCGACGCAGTACTCACCATTCTCGGCAAGCCGGCCGTGCCCGGAGCCCCTGGCAACCCTGACGACCCGGGCGATGCCGGAAACTATGGCGCGACAACGATCGCGCTGCGCGCCCTCAAATCCGGCATCCCGGTTTATACCGTCGGCAAGGACCGTCAGCTCCTGCAGCTGCCCAAACTCGAACGCGACCGCCTCAACAGCGCAAGCCTGCCCCGCAACGTCAGCCCCGAAAACGTCGTGCGCGGCCTGATCGCGCGCGCTGCGCCCCCTACTATGGCCCGTGCGCCCGATACCGCGCCATCGCCCGCCAAAGCGCCCGAACCGAAAAACGTGATCGGCGAACCGCCCTATCTCGAAACCGGCCCGCATGGCCGCGGCGATTTCAATCCTTATACCGCCCGCCTTCAAAGCCATCAGGGCCGTTCGATCCACGAAGCGTTCACCGCTGCCAAGATCTTCGAGAACGGCGCCACGGGCCTCACCCCCGACCAGACCCAGGGCCGCACGGCCACCAACCGCGACGAGCTCGGCGACATTTACACCGCGCTCTGGGGCCAGTGGCTACGCGAGAACCCGAAACAGATGGACGCGCTGCTTTCCGCCCGCGGCATTGCCAACGTCAACGCGCCCAAGGAAGACGTCTGCCCCGCGCAAACCCTTTGGCGCATCCGCCAAGCCGAGATCCGCCGCCGCCATCTTCTCAGGCTGCCGATCCCGCAGCACAGCCTATCAATCGCCCCGTCATTCAATGCCAGCCACGACAACGGGCCCGAAAACACGATGGAGTGACTTCACCCCTTCGTTCCACGTCACATCATCGTCAGCCCTTGATAGACGCGCAGCACGATCACAACAGAACCTTAGAAACCCCGATTCACCCGAGTAGTTTGCACATGAAAATGCTGCGCCTCTACGACATCGAAATCATCCCGCCCTTCGGCGACGAGCTCGAGATCGTTCTGCCCGGCCAGACCTACGAGCACGCCAAACGCGCCGCAGAAATACTCCTGCTCACCCGCGGCGAAGCCCCGTTCGATCCGATTGACATCTCACCCGGCCGCAATCTGGGAGACATCTACACGCGCAAGGCCGACAAGCTCATGCATCACCTTCTGGCCGCCTACGATGCCGTCTACGACAAGGCGCAAGAGCGCCGTTTCATGGCCGAGATGTTCGACCATCTCGAATACCAGATCGAAGCCGCCTTCCCCTTCTCGCGCAACGTCGACCGCCGGCTGCTGGAGAGATTCATCATTCAGCGCGCTGCGCGCCAGTTGCCCGATCAGATCATCGAAGCCAATCCCCTGCGGCGCAAAGCCAACAACGCCAACGCGCCTTCTCCCACCGCCAAAGCCAAAAGCATGCGCGCAGACAAGGGTCTGACCGCTGCCAAGCGGCTGATCGGCAGCATCGAAAAAGACGTTCACGAAACCGCGCAGCTCACCGACCAGGTGAAGCACGAGCATATCGCAGCCCGCATCGCGATTTCCCGCGCCGCTCGCGACCGCGCCGCATCCGTACGCGCCCGCGTCAACAAGGATTTCAACCAGCACTATCGTGAGGTCAGGCGGCTTTACGCCGAAAAAGCGCCACCCGGCGACAAACAAGCGGCCCACGAATACCAGGGTACGCTGAAAGCCGTCGTCAGATCCCACCAGACCGTGCTGCGCCACGCGCTCCGATCGGTTCACGATCACAAGCGTGAGGCCCTCGCCACCGCCGACAAAGTGCTGTCGGATTTCCATGACCGCAACAGGCAGCTCTCTAAATGGGAAACCGACTGGCTCCGCCAGCAGTGGCGGGAAATCTCGACCACGCACTATCGTGAAAAACACACCCCGCCCCACACTGCCCACATCGACAAGCCTGCGCCTCAACCTTTCATGGAACGGCTCGCAACCCGCTCCCGAGAACGCGCCGCCCCTTCGCCGTGCCGCGAGCAGAACAATGGGCACGATCCTGAACCATCTTGACGCCTAACCAGGGCCGCTCTTGCGACAATCGCATAAAGCGCAAAGGGAAAGCAGGTCTTCGGATGCGAGTGATCGGGCAAAGCCCTCTCAGAGAGAGGGTGAAGTCCCGCCTCCCGCAATCCAAAGGAAGACCCATGCTAGATTTCGCTGTACCCACTCGCGCCGCCGCCAAACGACCCAAGCCCTTCGATTGGCAAAGGCCCACCCAATACGACGATTGTCAGAAAGCCGCGTTCCACCGCGCAGCGTCCAATCGGCTGAAGCTGTTGGCCGCCCAGCTTGACTGGCCGAAGGCGGATTTTGACCTCCGCAGCAACAAAGCCGGTATCGCCGTTTCGGGCGAGATCGCCCTTCATCACGAACGCGTCTATATCAGCGTTTCCCAATCCTGCATGGGCGCCCAATCCGGCATTCTCATCCGAACCTGCAAGGGTCGCCGCGATTACACCGGCGGACGAAATCACTTTGCCGCCCTCACCCTTCTCGATGACCCCCCTGCCCTCGCCGAGCGCGTGACAGCCGTCATGGCCGGAGGCTGAACCCATGGCCGATCTGTTCCCTTCCCGCGCGCAAAACCTGGGCGTCAAACCCAAGGTTCTTTTGGCCCGCACTCAAAAATCGCTGAGCCATTACCGCGCAGCCCTCACTGAGTTCGCCGCCCCTTACATCGATATCGACAATTCCGTTCAAGGGGCCCTGGACGATCTGATGGCCGCCTTCGACGACTTCGAGCGCCACGTGCGCGAAACCGTCACCTGGCTCAACCAGCAGCCCGGCACCTGACCCCCAACCCACAAGAAAGGAGCATTCCCATGAACCCCGCCTTCGACAACGTCGATGAAGAAATCAAACAGATCCGCCTCGAGGCCTGGCACAAAGCACCCGGCCCCCGTGTCGGCGACTTTATCCAGTTCGCAACCGGCGAGCTCCGCCGCATCGCCCATGTCTGGCCGGACCGCATCCAGCCGACCAGCGGCACCGGATCGTTTTATTTCGGCCACGGCTATTGCAGCCACTCCGGCGGTCTCGACAACGGCATCCCGCGCGAGATCTTCATCGATACCGGCAACACCAAACCGGGCGAAGTCTGGTTCTTTCATCACGACAGCGCCTGCGCACACAACGGGGTCAACACCACCATTCCGTGCCGGTTATACGCCCTGCAAACCCAACACTAGGAGGCATTCATGACCAACCACACGACCCAAGAACTTACCTTCAACCAGTACCAGCGTACCGCCGCCGAGAATTATGCCGGTGGCGATTTCGCCTGGATTCTCGATCACCCGGACTGGCGCGCCAAGGTCGAGGATTGCGGAGATACCTTCTTCACCTTCCTGATGCTCGAATTCTCCGACCTCGAATACCCGACCGACAAGCCTGACGCCCTTAAACGCCTGCAACGCGTCGCCGATGATGTCGAAGAACTCTATGACATTATCGATGCGTTGCAGCAGCCGGCCGACCGCATCATCGCAACCTTTGTACCGCAAGTCTGCATCAACGATCACGCCGTCACCGTCGATCCGCCCGGTGAAACCTGCATCGATATCACTGCAGCCGTGCTGGCCATGACCCGGGCCGAAGCCCTCGATCTCCGCGACGACACCGACCAAACCGATGCCCTGCTCGATCGCGACTCCGCGCCCGCCTGGATCCGCGACTGGACAGGCCCCTTCTACCTGGCCGTGGAAGCCGCCGTCGCGCGCCACTTCGGGACCATGACCAATCCGACAGGCGAGCCGAACGTCGCGGCCGCTCCCGCAGAATGACAGAGAGGCTCTGCCTTGAGGTGCCCCGCATGGGCGTTAAAGGAGAGCAGCATGAAACTACACTTCCCCTGGCCTGACGTTCTCAAGGCCCTCGAAGAAATCAAATCCGCGAAAACCGCCAGGCCCTTCTACGGCAAAGATCTCGGACCCGGCCTTCTCATCGTCGGCGATCACGGCATTTACCTCATGCCCAACACCACCGATGGCATCCATCACCAGGCAGGCGAGAAAATCATCGTCTACGCCCGGGAATGCGACCCCCGCACCATGCCCTTTGACGATTGGTGGCGCACCAAGAACAACACCTGGTGCGGAGATGACGGCAGCAACGCCGATCTCACGGCCCTCTCCGACACGCCGATCCCCTCGCCCATGATGATCAGCGATCTGGCCATCAGCTTCACCGGCCAACAGATGGAAATCTCCATTGAGTTCGTCCGGAAACACTAACCGATTGCATCCAATTTGAAACCTGAGGCCCGCCACCAAGCGGGCCTTCGCATTTTAGGAGACCAACACCATGACCACCTGGACCACCGAACGCATTACCAACCTTAAAAAACTCTGGACACTCGGCCAGCCCGCCTCCGCCATCGCCACCATTTTGGGAAACGTGACCCGGAACGCGATTCTCGGCAAAGTGCATCGCCTCGGACTGTCCACTCCATCTACTGCAAGCACCCGCGCCTCCGCCACCAGCACGCAGCGACGCAGCCGCCGCCAATCCTCCAGTGCCAAAACCCGCGCCGCGCCGGGCTGCCAGCCAAAACCCCACAAGGCGAAGCGCGCCTCCAAGTTTCCGCCGCTGCAGCCCCTCGTTTTCAACAACCCGCCACGTATTGGCGAGCTGAAACCCGATCAATGCTGCTGGCCTGAAGGCGACCCGCGCAAGCCGGACTTTCACTTCTGCGGCCGCAGCAAAACTCCGGGCCGCCCCTACTGTGCGCACCACCGTGCCCGCTCCATGGCTTAACTCCAGACACCGCTAAACCGCTTTCCTGTTGACGCCTCAGCTTCTTTGAAAGCGCACCGCTCAAACAACTCTATTGGATTTTGCCTTTAAAGAAATTGGGCGGCTGTTTTTCATAAACTTGCAATTATTCGATCATTTCCTGCATAATATGAAATGACTTTCACGACCACGTCCCTACCGAACGGCATTTCCCTCGGCATCGATCAAAATTCTCATTCGGGCGGCGTCTCGGTCCGCATCGTGATCCGCGCCGGAGCGCGAAACGACACCATTCCGGGCAGAGCACATTTTCTCGAGCACTGCATCGCCCATAGCACCGCCCCATCCGGCCGCTCGGTCGTGGATACTCTTGATGAGATGTGCCTGTACTCGAACTTCTGGACCGGAAAGGAGCGCATCCTGTGCCTTGCCGATACCAGCCCAGAGCATTTACGGGAGGTTCTCGGCCTTCTAGGCCATGCGCTTCTCAACCCGGCCTACGACCCCGAATCGCTCGAGCGTGAGCGCGGCCGCATCTTGCATGAAGAACACGAACGGCGCGCCGCCACGCCCGCCTATGGCATCCTGGACCGTCACGTCTGGGGCGACCATCCCGTCGCCAATACGCCCCTGGGCACGCGCGCCAGCATCACAGCGATGAAGCCCGCCGATCTCGAAGCGTTCCGCCAATCCCATGTCGTCGGCAGCAATATCGGCATCATCATTTCCGGCCCGCTCGATCACGACCAAACCCTCGCTCTCATCGAGCGGTCTTTCGCCCCCATCCCGAAAGGTGAGAAGCTCCCCGTGCAATCACCGCCCTCGTTTCTTCCAGACCCGCGCATCTCGATCCACAAGAGCCAGGATATCCAGGCCATCACCGTATGCCTGGAACACATCGACCCGGCGCCGGAGAAGCGAACCTCGTTCGTGGCGCTCTCCATACTCCTGCAAAATGAGATTGACAGGCGCCTCAGCCGCAGCGCCCTCAATTACGGCGGTGCCAGTGCCAATTATTTCCCTTATGCCGATCATGCCTACTGTGAGATCGGTCTTTCCATGAGCCCGGAGAACGCCAGCAAGGGCCTCGCCCTCGTCGCCGAGACGTTGCGAGATGACAGCGCCTGGCTCACTCCCCAAGCCCTCGAAACGCTAAAGCGGCAATGGCGCATGGCCAGCGACTTCAACAACAACGACCCGCGCCAGCGTGTACTCCTGATGACAACTGAATTTGAGCTCACCGGCAACATGGCTCACTGGAAGGAACTCGATGATCGCTACGACCACGTCACCATCGAAAGCGTGCGCGACGCATTGCGCCAGCTCGATCTCTCCAACCCGGCCTTGCTTTCCGTAGGGCCTGCACAGGCGCCCTGGCTCACACAAACACCAACGCCCCAGCCAGATAGGCTGCAACCCGAGCATTCCTTAGGCTGATTTTTTTTTGACTTTTCCAATCATCTTCTGTGCTTAGAAATACATCCGTCACAGGTGCGGGTTTTGAGCGCGCGGGCGGATGCCCTCATCAGATTAATGCGTAGACTGTTGCCCAACTATTTGCCGGCACCCTCATTGCGGCCCTTGTTTTCGACATTTCCCTCTCCCGCCTGCGTCTTTGCTTGCTCGTTAAACCTATTGCTCAGCCACATCACCAAAAGCACGGCTACGAGCGTCTGCGGCATGACCATTTCCGAATGCGCTCCAAGGTCGAGGCATTGCGTAAAGAACGCAACAAGTTCCTGAGAGAGAGGGATGCGTTAGGTCGTTGAGGTCTACTCAATGTTCGCGCGTTTTGCTTTCATTGCTTTAACCGCCGCAATCGCTTCTCAACGACCTGAATAGCAATGCGCATAAGTTTGCTAGCAGATAATATTTTGCTTCACAGGTATACGGATAGCATCAAGCAACGACGTGATCATATTGCGGCGGATGACCTTGCCGATGTTGGTTCCGTTCCCTGTCGCCGGGAATGCAGCTCGCAAGCATGAGATACCAGCCCGAGCCGCCTAAAGCCTCGCTCGAGCGTTATGGGGGATACGCGCAGCAACGCGGCAACATAAGGCGCCGGATAGCCCGTTTCACAGACGTAGCGGTAAGCATCAGCGACAATCTCGTCGGATAGCCTGCGGGGTCGGCCAATCTGCGCTCCTCTCACACGTGCGGCCATAATCCCCTCGCAAGTTCGCCGACGAAGGATGCGGCGCTCAAACTGCGCGTATGCCGCAATGATTGTATAGAATAGCTCGCCTTCCGGCGTCGACGTGTCGATGTTAAGGGACATGATGTGCATCCCAACCTTGCGAGCCTTCAAGCTCTCTGCAGTCAGGATGGCGTCCAAAGTGGAGCGGAAGGCGCGGTCGAGGTCCCAGACCACGAAGGTGTCGCCGGCGTTCAAGCGAGAGAGAGACTCGTCAAATACAGGGCGGCGTCCCGCCACGGCGGAGAGTTGCTCGAGATACAGCTCGTCGCAGCTCTCTTGCAGGCCGATGCACTGCCTATCGAGCCGCTGGTCCGGCGTGGAAACCCGCATGTAACCGATGCGGCGGCCGTTGGGGGAGAGAGTGGTCATGACACCACCTCGTCAAAAATGATCCCTTTTGTCGAGATGTGTCGGCGTCTGGAGGAACTTCGCCAGATTGGCGGATTTCCGCGGGCTTGCAAGTGGAATGTTATCATTTTCGCGCTAGTCTATTCTCCTCTACAATAACGATCATTTATGTTGAGCAGAAAAGCACTGGCCATCGCAAGCCTGAGTACCATCGTGTGCAGTCAGGCTGTTTTAACGGCGGTTGTCTCGAACCCGGCAATGGCTGAAGATACGTTTAAGACCTCTGACTTTCTGAATCTCCCTCCGGAAAACCAGCGCGGTTACGTGACGACAGCGGCCATGGCCGCCGGTCTCATCGCCGCGGGGAACCGCAAGGAGCAGGCCAAATGCATCGATGATTGGGGCGCAGAGCATCGCAAGGACGGCTATAAGCCCGTGATTGATGCGATGAAGAGACTGCCCGACTATCACCCCATGGCCATCATCATTGCAGTCTTCGAGAAGGCGTGCGGCGAATTCAAGTACGCCGCTAAATCTGCGGCTTTGCCATAGCGGCGGTTGACACGGCGTGCTCCTGGACTCCTGCGTCGTGCCATGCTGTCCAACCGCCCAACTCGTTCTTGGCCTCTTGATGTCGTTCCTGCGCGCGTTTCTCGATCTCACCGAGCTCCGCCTTGTCCTCTCCTTTTTGCTCCATTGAGAGCGGATTCTCGTTGTCGGTATTCCGCTCGCGGATTTCACCCACGCGGACACGGTCACGCCGGTTCTCATCTGCCCTTTGCACGGCCTCATCAACGGGCTTTCGCCGCTCCCGATATTGCTCGAGCGTCATCTTGCTTGTGAAATCAATTTTCTTTGCTGCTTCTGCGTCCTCACCCTCAAGCGGCTTCAGGTTCTCATCCACGATGCTGCCATCATCACCCTTGAAAACGTAGCGGCCATCCGGCAAGCGCCCGGCCACTCTTTCCAGATCAGCTTCGAGTGCCATCTTTTCCCTGGCTACGATCTCATCCAGGTTGTCCTGATTGTCATCGAGCAGGTTTTCGACTTCCGGCAGTTCCGCCATGATATCTTCATGCAGCGCCCGATACGCCGCATTAGTGGCCAGCAGCGCTGTCAGCGTCAGGGCTTGGTGGTCGCGCCGATCGCGGTTTTCCCGGTCTTCGCGGTGCGTGGCCAGAATTCCTAGCGGACCCTGCTCCAGCTCCCGCTTGTCCTTGGCGTCCTTCACGATCTCGTTGAATTTAAGCTTTACCGTCGCGGCATCGAGCGGGCCAAATAGCACGCCTTTCACCGCTTCATACGCGGCTTCCAAATCCGGAAATCCCTCAGTTTCTTGTTTCAATGTTTTTGCCACGCAAATATTATGTCTATAGTTTATCGCAAACAACCTAATAAAGTCAATTTTCGCCACTGGCTTTTTCTTTGACAAACATTGTCATTATCTCATAAAATTAATAAAGGAGTTTTTAAAAAATGGCCACGATGAATATTTCTTTGCCTGATACGCTGAAGCAATGGGCTTGCAACCGAAAAGGGTATAGCAACGCCAGCGATTACGTGCGGGAGCTCATACGCCGCGATCAGGAGCGCACCGCTCGCCTGGCACATCTTCAGAACCTGCTCGATGAAGGCATTGCCAGCGGCGTGAGCCCGCTCAGCGCCGAAGACGTATTTGCGAACGCCAAAGCCAAGTATGACCAGCAGACCGCGCTATAGCCTCAGCCACGCCGCGGCCGAAGACCTAGAGGCGATATTTTTGCACAGTCTCATCCAGTTCGGCTTGCCGCAGGCCGAACATCACCTCGCCAAGCTCCTGTCGATACTCGATATCATCGCCGACAACCCCGAGCTTGGCCGCCTTCGCACCGACCTCTCCCCGCCCTCCCGTGTGCATCCTCACGGGCCGCATGTTCTCATCTATCATCTTGATAGCGACCGCCGGCCGATCATCCAGCGCGTCCGACATGCGAGCGAAGCCTGGTTAGATGGCGAACAATAGGCCCACCACATGGACAACCGCCGCAAACGCTTTCTGATCGCCAAGGCCCTCTGGGAGTTTGTTGCCGAGAACCGCAACAAACCCGTTGAGCGGCAAGCCCCCAACGACGCCGATGACATGGAAGCCATTCTCGATGCCGATTATCCGGCCGAGGTGGCCACGCTAATTGCGCTTGAGCCGTTCAAGAAGCGGTAGCCGCACGCGTGACCTCCGCTGCCAGAGACTCATTCAGCCTCCCGGTATCGCCGCACGGCCGGCCGTTTTGTCACAATGCCACTTTGCCTTTATTTCCCATACTCCATATCGCCGCTTTGCCTCTCCGCTCTTTTGCCGCTTTGCCACTTAGCCACCAAGTGCTCGCTCTGGCATTAAGCCCTTCTCATTCACGGGCACAAAGCCACCCTGCGCCCGCACCCCTCGCGCTCTTTGCCGCCGTTCCTTTTTGCCGCTTTGCCTCGCTACACTTTTTCCTATTTGCCTATTTTCATTTTATTCTATTTGCCATTATTGGCATTTACCGCCTGCGCCATTTGCCTGTTTGCCAAAATTACGCTTTGCCTATTTATTTATTGTGATACAATCCCATTATGTCGTTCGACATATTCAAGTTTTCTCAGGCGCACCCGCCAAACCAGAAAAGGAGCTGGCCACCACTTTTATGATTCTTGTCTTTGCATCCTCAAAAGGGGGCGTCGGAAAATCGACGATCTGCGCCTCCCTAGCCGCAGCCCTCGCACTCCGCGGCCAACGCGTCGTCGTTCTCGATCTCGATCAGAACCGCACCATCCATAGATGGGCCAGCAAGATCACGATCCCGGGCCTGACCGTCGAAGCACTTCCGGCGCAAGACATATCCGCCAAGCTGCGCGATCTCACAGCAAACAACGACTTCGATCATATCCTGATCGATCTGGCAGGGGCCCGCGAAGTCAATCTCTTCAAAGCCATTGCACGCGCCGATCTGGTCATCATACCGGCGCAGGCCTCCGAGCCCGATATTCGCGAAGCGATTGTCATCTCGCATGACGTCAAGGACGTCGAGGAAACCGCGTCCCGGAAAATTCCATACCGGATGCTCCTGACCAAAATGCACCCGCTACGCACACACGTCACCGATTTCGTGTTCTCCGAACTCAAACGCAAGGGAATGCCGATCTTCCGCACCGTCACCGTCGAGCGCACCGCTTACCGCGAGATGTTCCTCAACGGCGTGCCGCCTACCAAGGCCGAACCCACCAAAGGCGCGGGCCTCGAAATCAATAATCTCCTCGCCGAGATCGAAGACATACTAGGCGCCACCGCAACAACCGCAACCCAAGCCGCATGACGACCGAACCCATGACCAAACAACCGTTCCAGCCCTTCAATCTCGACCTCGACGATCAATTAGAACGCATCGCACAAGCCAAAGGCGTACCCGCCCTCACCACCCCGCCGGTCATCCCAGATCATGAACCAACGCAGCATCCTACGGAGGAGGGGGCTCAGAAGACCTTCTCCCATGCCACCCAACAACCGCCTGCAACGGCCGATTTGCCCGTCAAACCTCCGCCGTGCGAGGCCCGCGTAAAAGTTCCCGATTACCTGATGATGGAATTGAAAATGGAGACCGTACGACGCCGGGTTTCCCTCAACCATCTTTTCCTGGCCGGACTTCGCGCCACCGGCTTTACAGTCCACGACGAAGACATGATCGAAGATGGCCGCCGACTTCGCGGCAAAAACAGCCCGCAATATTCAAGCAGAAACCAATAACTCTGCATATTGGTGCGGATAACTTCGCCTAACACATTGACCTTACCTAATTAAATCCCTCACCATAAACTTATGCTGGAATCATCCCATTCCATTGTCGCGCCCAATAAGAGAGTTCTTCCTTCCCCCGATCGAAGTCCCCAATACGACCTCTTCGCCACGTTCTTTGGCAACCCCCGCGATCTGTCGAATTCCATAGAGCTCTGGGACGCAATCCCAAAATATTCGGTCAGCGCTCGCGCCCAGAATATGCTGCGCGACGACAACGGGCGGCTGCCCGTCCATAAGCACGATTTTCACTATCATCCGGCACCGAAAGCCGACAATCCAACTTTCAAATGCACCATGTCGCTGCAGCCGGCCAGCATTGAAACCGAGCACGGCCGCCAGGACTTCTTCCCAAGCGCCGACGAAGAGCTGGTCGAGGAGATCATCAAGAAAATCTTCTCCGATCAGCATTACGGGCTGCACGATGTCACCAACAAGGAAAGCTGGGTGCGTTTCTCCCTCAACATGATCCGCAAAGAGCTCAAAGCCCGCGGTAAGACCCGCTCGATCCAGGAGATCAAGCAATCGCTCGAAATCCTCACCCGAACCGTTCTCGAGGTTGAAATCGAAGGGCAGGGGAACCGGAAAACCGCCTATACTGCGCCCATCCTCAACGATATGACGCGCGTCAAGCGCTCCGACTGGCTTGAAGACCCGGACGCCATGTGGACCGCCCGCCTGCCGGCGCTTCTGAGCCATGCCATCAACAATCTCAGCTACCGCCAGTTCAATTACCGCATCCTGATGCAGCTTTCCTCACCAATGGCCCGCTGGCTGCACAAGCGCCTCAGCCACGAATACACAAACGCCTCAATCACCACGCCGTACCAGATCCTGTTTTCCACCATATCCCGCGACAGTGGCCTCCTGCACCACAACCGGACATCCTCCAACATCCAAACCCTCGAACGGGCACTGGCCGAGCTCGTCCAGCATGAGGTGCTCTATTTCCATGAATCCAAAAAGCGCAATTCCGGCCGCGCCATCACAGATGTTCTCTACACCCTCACACCCCATTCCAACTTTGTCTCCGAGATGAAGGCGGCCAACGCGCGCGCGCGTGACGCCCGCACCAAGCTGGCCCAGAATTGATCCTGTTCCGTGCCGGTTACAATGGTAGGCGGATGCTGCAATCAACCCCAAACCCACGGCCTACCATGGTAGGTAGATCATGCAATATCGCCACTTTTGCCTTGACCGACATTGTAGGCGCTGGCTGCAATACCCTTCCAAGTACGCTTTTTCACCACTCACCCCGGACCCGAATCTCTCGGTTAAATTGAAATCCTGCAATCTCCGGCACATGGTAGGCGCAAGATGCAATACCCTCTCCACCCCCAAGAAAACCGCCAAAAACGCGATTTCAAAATACCACAGCCTTTTTCCTGCGTTCCGCGGTGGTAGGTGGACGCTGCATTAGAGCGCTAACCGCCCCTTGAGATGGTAGGCGGAGGCTGCATTTCCCCCGCCCAAATAGGGCGGTAGAAGCTGCAATGGTTGGTAGGTAAAGGCTGCAAAGCCCGAAATTGACCTTCCGCTCCTCTCTAATCCCCCTGTCAAGTCAGTAGGTAGACGCTGCATTGGCGCCCGAACATGGAAGGTAGACGCTGCAATAGCTGACTCTTCAAGCCAACGCGGGCCGTCAACATAGAAGGTGGAAGCTGCAATACCCTCCTGAGTGAGAGGTAGACGCTGCAATGCCATTCCCGAAACACCGCGCGTTCCAACGGAGTCGCGCCGGATTCGAGTCCGCCTATTCTTTTCCTTATATTTATCCTTTTTTCTTTCCCTGTGCCGCAATTTGTCTCGCGTGGCTTTTTTCGGTATTTGCTGACAGGGCGGTTATGTCCAAAATTTCAGCTACAAAAACGGGCTGCTTTTTTGGATGCGCTTTTTAAATTCTGTTTCCCGAAGAATCTGATATTCTAATATTCATGTCGCGTGTTATATCCTCAGCCCGATTGCAAAATCAGGACCTCTCCACCGTTCCCTCATTACCACTCCCCCACAATATCGAAGCGGAGCAGGGGCTTCTTGGCGCACTTCTGGTCGATAACAACGCCTACGATCGCATCGCCGACATCCTGAGCCCCGAGCATTTTTATGCCCCCGTTCACGGCCGCATCTTCGACGCCATCTGCAATTACCTGCACAAGGGTCAGAACGCGTCGCCCGTCACGCTGAAATCCTTCTTCCAGACCGATCCCGATCTCGAACATCTCGGCGGAGCAGCCTATCTCGCCGACCTGGCCGGAAGCATCATCTCGCTGATCAACACCGAAGACTATGCAAAGACCATACGCGCCAGCCACCAGCAGCGCTGCCTGCTCGATATCGCTGACGACATGGCTCTGGCCGCGCGCGGCCAGGATATCGACGCCACCCCCGCACAAATCATCGAAGACGCCGAGCAGCGCCTCTATGCGCTTGCCGAAACCGGCTCCGATAGCCACGGCCTGAAACCGTTCTCGCACTTTTCGCTCTCCGCCCTCGGGCAGGCGGAACGCGCCATCACATCATCGGGCAAAATCACCGGCATCACGACCGGGCTTCCCTCCATCGACCGCAAGCTGGGCGGACTGCAAGACTCCGATCTCATCATTCTCGCCGGCCGCCCCTCGATGGGCAAAACCTCTCTCGCCCTCAACATCGCTTACAACGCCGCCCGCGCACGCCTCGAAACTGCGGGCGAGCAGGGGGGTATCGTCGCGTTCTTCTCGCTCGAAATGTCCGGCGATCAGCTGACCACCCGCATACTGGCCGACCAGGCCAAACTACCGAGCGATGCCATTCGTAGAGGGGCCATCGACCAAACAGCCCTCAAAGCCTGCATCGATGCCGCCCAATACAACAACCGATTGCCGCTTTTCATCGATCAAAGCGGTACGCTTTCGCTGGCAACCCTCAGAAGCCGCGCCCGCCGCCTCAAGCGCACCCACGGCCTGCATTTGATCGTCATCGACTATCTTCAGCTCATGCACTCGCCATCCCGCCGCAACATTGATAACCGCACGGCCGAAGTGTCCGAAATCACCCGCGGCCTCAAGCAAATCGCCAAGGACCTGGACGTTCCCATTCTCGCCCTGTCGCAACTGTCCCGCGCACCCGAAATGCGCGAAGATAAGCGCCCACTGCTTTCCGATCTCAGGGAATCAGGCTCCATCGAGCAGGACGCCGATGTCGTCATCTTCGTCTACCGCGAAGAATACTATCTAGCCCGCACCGAGCCGCAACCCGGCACCGACGATCACCTCAAATGGCAGCAGGCCATCGATGCAGCCGCCAACATCGCCGAAGCGATCATCGCCAAGCAGCGCCACGGCCCGATCGGAACCGTCAAGCTCAACTTCGAACCGGCTTTCACGCGCTTCACCGACATGGGCGATCTTTGATCAGCACTCGCGATTGCGCTCACGCTCAAACCCCCGATAGGGCTCGGCAGCATCACGTTCCGCCAGTTCCTTAGCCCGTGCCCTGAGCCCGGCCATAAACGCGCTTTCCTGCCGATCCTCTCCGTCCCGCTGCGAAGAGTCCCCGGAAGAAGAAGGAGGGGGGGTGTCGGGGTCGGAACCGGGGCAGCCGGGCCGCTGCGGCTCGGCCCTGGCGCGCATGGCGTCGACCTCATCGCGCTTGTCCGCCCGCCCCACATAGCGCACCGCAGCCTGAAATTCCGGCTTTACGGACCGCAATCTGTCGATCGAAACAATCTTCACAGGGCGCTTTTCGATGACCCCTTTCACCCAGCGCGCTTCCGCCAGTTTCACCCGGTCCCAGTCACTGCGCATAACATCGGGCATACCGCGTGCCTCTCCCAGCACTTGCGCTTTCGTCACCTCGTGCAAAAAACGGCGCTCGACATCGCTGCGCGGCTCGATCCTGTAGCCCTGAAGCTGCGGCTTCCCGCCCGAAAAACCCGGAGGATGCAGTTCAGGAGCAGGGGCCGCCCGCGCCCGCCTGCGCTCCCGCGATCTCTTCCAGCTGGCCGAGCTTCTCAGCGTTGCCATGACCCACCATCCCTAAACTTGGCCGCTTGATTGCAGCTCCGCGCGCTTGTCGTAGGCAGCACGGGCCGCCCCAATGTCATGACCAATGCCAGTCTCCTAGACCAACCCCTGGACATCAGTCCGGCAGCGCGTGCAGACGCGCCGATAGCCTTGTCGGCCGCTACCAACCGGAATATGCGACCGCGCCTGATCGCCGAACTTCCGCGCCTGCGCTCTGATCAGAGCTTGCGCGCAATCCTTGCACCCCAGCATCAGCATCGCCGCGTCCCACGCTTCCCCCAAGCTCACCGAAATATCGAGCAGCAGGCCCAGATCGGCAGTTTTGCCCGGCCCCGGCCCAACACCTGAAAAGCCGCCCCCGCCCACCACTTCGCGCGGGCCGACCGCCTGCAGCACCAGTGAGGCATCTTCGCAAAACTCAAGACATTCACCCAGATGGGGTGCTTCCGCCTCCCAGATGATCTCGAGCTTTTCTTCGATATCCCTGACCGAGCAGGCCACACAGCGATGGAACCTGAAGGCCTGAATCCAGGCCACCATCGTGCTCTTGACCACCTCATCGACTCTGGTTTCAAGAAACGCGTTCTCTTCGTCATGTGAGCTCATCGAAATCCTGGCTCCGCTCACGGCAGCATTGCCGATCCTCCCAACCTGAGAAAGCCAGCCTTCAAAATCAGCCCCGGCGGCAGAAATTTTCACGCCGCGCTAGAGCCCGCCAGCAGAGAAAAGGCTCCGCAGGAGCCAATGGGCGCGGCCCCGGGGGTGCAGAGAGAGAGAGTAGTCAGCCCTCGGGGTCGCCCCACACCCGCTTAAGTCCCAGCGGAAGCCTCACCCACCCTTCCGAGAAAATCCGCAGCAGGCGCCCCCTACGCTTGAAATTAGATTTCGATCTTCCAAAAGCTCTGAATAGCCGCCGCATACGGCGGTATGGAAATTCGCTTTGACTTTACATTTCTGCTACCATGGATAGAAAGAAAGGTTTCGTTTTGAATTACTACGAGTATCCATTTATTCCCCCTTATGCCATTTTCGTATTTGCCAGCAATTTAGCCGGGCTGCACGTTACGGGTCCTGCCCGTATCGCCTCCGAGCACTACGGCGCCCTCGACGGACAAGCAGCCGGCCTGCAAGGTCGCTCCTACGCCATTCCCGTCAAAGACGAGAACCTGAAATCAATCCCGCTGTCCGACGTCAAACCGCACGTCGATCGCTTCATCGGATTTGCCCGCGGCAACCCGCAGCTGCGCTTTGTGCTGATCCCGCCCGGTCTCACCGATATCGCCGAGCGCAGCCCCCGGCACGCGCCGCTCTTTAACCGCGCGCCGCACAACGTCATCCGGCCGAAGCCCTGGGGCGCCCAGCCTCTCATCGCCCCGGAGATCGAATGATGAAAAACATAACCGATCGTCCGCAGCCGCCCGATCCCGATCCCGAGCCTTCGGCTTCGCTGCAAACGCACTGGATGCGGCTTGCCGATGCCGTGCGCCCCATCATGAAAGTCCTCACAGCGCGAGACCACACAGATTGGGAGCCCCGGCCATGAGCACCAATGAAAAAGTCAGGGGTGTCCTGCGCACCTATCTCGAACTGCCGCCGATCGAGCGCCATCCTGTGCTCGACCGCCTGGTCAAGCCGCAACTTCTCGAGAAAGCCGCTCCGCCCGAAGCAACACTGCTCTCGCGGCATATCCGCCTGAGCCTGCTGGTTGGCGATCTCTACGACGAGCTCGGGCATTACATCGCGCCCGACAACCAGGACGGCGCCGACGATATTCACGACGGCTATCAGCGCACCAAAGGCAGGCTGGACCGCGCCCACGCGCTCCTGCGGGAAAACGCCCGCAGAGCCCAACACCTTCTCGGTGAGCAGCAGGACAACGCCCCCGGCAGTTTCCTTGAACGCCTTCGCCGCCAGGCCAATCAACGCCCGCCGCAGCGCGCGCGCCTTTACATCCCCGAGCTGGAGTTAGACTGACATGCCCATCACCATCGGCTCGCCAGATGGATACTGGTTCGCGCTTCTGGAACAGCGCCGCATCGCCCGGGTGTTCCACCACGATAAGATCATCGCCCGCGCATTCTATGCGGAGCAGGGGCCTAGCACCCCCTCTACCATCTTTAATCGCATCATCGAACGGCACCGCGCCCGCGCGCAGGCGCTCTCACACGCGCCGCACTCCTCGATCGAGCATGAGATCTAGCCGCGCCCTTTAATCGGATTCCCCGTTGTCCAAGACCAATTCAGGAGCCCACCCGACAAACCACCCAATCAAATAGAGCAGGCCTCATGACCCCGACCGACGAACAGCGCGCCGCCACCGAGGCCTTCCAGCACAACCGCCTACTGAAAATCACAGCCTTCGCCGGCGCCGGCAAAACCACCACACTGCAGCTGCTGGCCGAAACCAGCTCTGAGCGCGGCCTGTACCTGGCTTTCAATCGCCAGATCGCGGTCCATGCGCAAAAACGCTTCAAGACTGTCGATTGCCGGACCACGCATTCTTTGGCCTGGCGCGCCATCCAGGCCAAACGCGATTATTCGGTCGAAAAGATGCAGGGCAAAATGTCACCTGCCGCGCTGGCCGACCTTCTCAAGCTCGAAGACTTCAAAATCTCGGCCAACGTCACCTTTACGCCCATCCAGCACGCGCATCTGCTCGCCCGTACCGTCGCTCGCTTCTGCCAGAGCGCCGACGATGAAGTATGCCCCGGGCACGTTCCGCACTATCAGCGCATCGAAAAGCTGCCGCCCGCGCTGCTGGCTTCTACCCGCCAATACGCTGCGGAACGCGCGGCCGATCTATGGAACCGCATGACCCACCCCGAAGACCCGATCGCGCTCGGCCATGACGGCTATCTGAAACTCTGGGCGCTCGGAAAACCCCGGCTGCCGTTTGATTATGTTCTTCTCGATGAGGCCCAGGACACCAATCCGGTTATCCTCGAAACCCTGCGCGCCCAGGATTGCCGGCTCGTGGTCGTCGGCGACCCCTGGCAGATGATCTACGAGTTCCGCAACGCCCTCAACGCCATGAAAGCCTTGAAGGGCGGCGCCAACACCTATCTTACCCAATCCTTCCGCTTCGGCGATGCTCTGGCTTCCGAAGCCAGCAAAGTCCTCTCCACGCTTGGCGAACGCAAAACCCTGCGCGGCAACCCGGCGCTGACGACCGAAATCCTCCCGGAAGAAGAGGGCGCCCCCGACTGTGTGCTGGCCAGAACGAATGCCTCGGTCATGGCCGAAACCATTGCCGCCCTCGCCGCCGGAAAGTCCCCTTACATCCTCGGCGGCACGTTTGACCTTAAGCGCATGCTGATCGACGTCACCGCTCTCAAAAGCGGACGCGCCGCCATACCGTGACCGGCTTCGCCGGCTCGGAGGAGGGGCAAGATCTCACGGCCTTCGTCAAGCTGGTCAGCGAGCACGGCGAAGATGCCCTGACACAGGCCATCGCCAACACCGCCGCCTCGCCCGGCCAGGCTCAGATCACGATCGGCACCGCCCACAAAGCCAAAGGCTGCGAATGGAACAGCGTACGTTTGTGCCGGGATTTCCTGACCCAGCCCGTGCTAACCCGGAAATCCAGCGCGGACCCCGAGATCCGCCTGTTCTACGTGGCCATGACCCGAGCCAAACGAGCCCTGTCGGTCGATCCCGAAATGATGGCCATCTTTACGGGCGATAGGAGCTCCACCGATGCGTCCTCCGTCCCGCCACCCCAGACCTGCGCTTCACACGCTTCAACGCATACAGGGGCTCCCAAACCCGAACCCAAGCCTGATTTCATGAACACCCTATTCAACAAAGCTGCCAGGCGCAGGGCCAACGAATAGCATTCGCCGTCTCAGACACGGTTCAACTCTGCTCCCACCCAAGCAAACGCCAGACCCATCGCATAAGCCCCACTCGCCGCGAGCAACCCCTGCAAAACCGACACCGCCCACACACTTGCCGCCGTGCGCTCTTTACCGACCTCCCGTGCCAATCCCCACAGTTGCCAATACTTATCCGCAACCGTCAGGTGCAGCGCGATCCCACCCAGAGCAGCGGCCCACCAGCCGAGCCCAAGCACCCCGGCGACCGCCATGGACAAAAGCAACAAGAACCCCGGTGCCATCCGCTATTCCACTCCGATACGCCCCGATGCAATGTGAACCGCCGGGAAAATCCCGTCATCCGCGAAATATCGCTTCAGCTCATCGATCTCCGCTTGCCTCAGCGAAACCCCTCCGCGCGGCAACAGGGCTGCGATCTCATCCCCAATCTGATCGACCGCAAGCGCGATCGACTCCGAAAAACGCAACGGTTTGCGTTCGATCAGCGAGACGTACCCAATTGTCTCAACGTGGCTACACCCCACGCATGCAACCGCAGCCGACTCCTCGAGCTCAACCGCCTGCGTAAACGCCGGCGCCAATTTCCAAGCCATGAACCTCGAAACCATGCCGAGCTGTCGCTTCCGCTCTTGGGCATCAGCCGAATGCGTTATCCCGATCCACCAATCGCCCTCCGGAGATGCAATCCGAAACTGCGGGTCCAATTCATCCTCGATAAGCGCAATCAACCGCTGCGCCCGCTTCAAGTCCGCCAGAACAAGCTCCCTCAGCCCCATCAGCCCCTCAGCCCTGATTCCAGACCTAGCGTGCATTCCTGATATGCAGATGCCTCCGCCCCCGGAGGCTATAAACCTGTGCATCCTGATCCAATAATTACACCGTAACGCCCAATCCGCCTCGCTTCCACCATTCCACTATGACACGGGTCTGGCATCCTTCGGCAGATCAGGAACACCCCATTTCAAAAAGCATTTCAGTTGGGAGTTTGCCGATGCGCTGCGTTACCCTGCTGATCACAACCCTGATCATTTCAGCTTGCAGCGGCGGGCCCCCGCCCGACACGTTTGTCACCTGCGCCCATGACGCAGCGGATAGACCGGCAACGGGCAAGGGCTGCGGCGCATAGATTAGCTCTCCAGAAGGACAGGGCTTCATTTTTTGGCTTTGACACGCTTGGCGCGCCGCTGACACTTCGCATACGCTCGTGTGCCCTCTTTTCATCACAACACGGATAGGGCACACTTATCATGTGAAACCAAGCTTCCCCAAAAACCGCGCCCGTTCCTCATCTCCGCGCAGATCTTCGGCTTCTATTTCAGATCCTCTCAAAGTCAAGCTCGCCGGCAAAGACGATGCGCCGCTCTCGATGTCCCAGCTGCGCGATGGCCTCTATGAAACCGTGCGCCGGCTGCTTCCCTACGACAAACACTACCGTGTAAAGCGCGCCGCAATCTATCTCACAGTTATCGATGAGAACGGCCACCCTGTGCAGATCTCTCAAACCGGCGAATGGACCATCTATCCATACCAGTGTGCCGCAGAGGACTTCGACACCTGACCGATATCGCCCGTATCAACACTATTTAGGCGATCTCCGCCCGAACAAAGCTTGCAATGCCTCTTCCGAATTAAAGCTCTTCTTTCCAGCGGAAGGTGGCAGGGTCCCTGCGGTCAAGCGCCTCAAAATCGAAATTGATCCGTTCTGAAACGGACGAGGTGGCGTTCCCCTAAAAATGAAGAAATGTCGTTGCTGCAGCCCCCCCCGGAAAGAACACTCTACATTGAAATATTTGAGTTTTAGAAACGCATATGTTAATATACATAACATTTACAAACAATAACAAGAAACGAGACTTGATTATGAAGATTGCCGAGAAGGAGGAAGTCGTATTTTATTCTATTGACGATGAGGAGTCTGACGAGAAATCATTTTATCCAACTGATATCGCCGATATTTCTCATCTGTATTGGGACGACGAGTGGGTGGATGGTGAAGAGACCTGTTTTTGTGTGCATCGTCGCCAAGCGCAGGAAGATTATTGGCAGGAAAGAAGGGTTGAGACGCTTAGCTCGACAACCTTGGCAGATCTGCAGGCGCGGCACGCGCTCGTTCAGCTCGGTCCCAGGATGTGGGTTCCAGCGCGGAATATCGCGAACGTGTGGACGGAGAAGGGCGTGACGATGGTGGACATTGGAGACTTGCATCCGGAGCGATCAAAGCGACCGGCTGAGGATGTCCTTCACGATTGTCGTCGTGAATTGCAGAGAGTTTATTCCCGGCCCGCGCCGCCCTCTGAGTTTGGATATCAGGATGGCATGCTTCTGATGAGCCCGCAGCAGTTGCGGAGCGCCATCGACCGAATCGATGCGTCGTTTTCAAATCGCGGCGCAACACCGTTCCTGCCGGGGTTTTAAAGCCATGACCACTGCGACGAACGAGCTCGAGTTTGAAAAGAGATGGTGGCATAATATCCGCTGCCTCTCTCGTTGCTGCGAGCAGAGATCAAGGCGGTGGGCAGGGGGAACGATGGCGCCGGCGGATGCACCCATACGACAGACTATTTCCGACCATGCCTCGGAAAACGGGAGAGCTTCCAACCCCTTTGATGATCTAAGCGTTGAGATCCACACGTTGCTGAAGCTCTATCAGAAGCTCCGAGCACGTCTGATAAAGCGTTTTGCAACCTTCGTGTGCGAGCTCGACCGCGATCGCGTAACCCTGCCGGAAGACATCGTCTTCCCCCGCCCAGCGCCGATGCGTAAACACCGCCAGATGAAACATCTCGTTCCGCGCATCGAAATTCTTGGCCAGGCTCATATGAGCCACCTGCAGCGTGCTGGTCTCGCGTGCGCGCACACTTGGATCGACCGGACACAAGCTTGATTTCTCAAACTCTGGCGGCCGGGTTTTGTCCTCTCGCTTGCGATATTGCTCGAAAATCTCATCCGGATTGAGATACCGGATCAACTGAAAGCTCATGCGCAGCCCCAGATACTCGAGGCGCGTATGCCGGACGGGCGGATCAAACGCTAACGACACCCGGACCGAGCGCGGCCCCTTCGTCTCACAAAAAGCCGGCGGCATCGGAATCGCGTATAGCGCCATCTGGTCCAACAGCATCTCGTGACCATCGGCGTAGAAAACCACCCGGTTATCGTCTGAGGCCAGCACCCGGCCCGGATCAGCTACGCCATACCCGACGACCTTGCGCACGTCCTTATGCAGAGGCTTTTTCTTCTTGTACGCCGGCGGTGTCATCCGCGCGACGCTCGCAGACGGGACGTTTGCGGATAAGCCCAGAAGACAGCGCAGCAGATTGCTCGACGCCTGCGGAAAGCGCGCGGCGATCAACGCCGCCTTGAATGCAAGCCGGGGCGCCGCATAGGACGTTCCTGATGCCGCCGTGAACAAAGCCTGCCGATAGTTTGGCGATAGCGTCGCCATACCGGCACTTTCCCAGTGCGCGCCTGTGACCACACGTGCCGCACCGCCATCGTAAACACAGGTCCCGCCGAGATCCGCGAAGTCAGGCTTTACAGCGCCGTTGATACCCGGACCGCATCGGGTCAATGGGGATGGTTCCTCAGCCGCCGTGATCGCTCTCACTCCAACACCATCGAATTCGTCGACCCGCAGTCCGTTTCCATGCGCCAAAGCGCCAACGGTAATAACATTCGCCGCATAGGCTGGATCGATCAGGCGGCTTTGAGGGCTGAGGAGATAGCCGGGGTAGGCTGTCGCGAGTTGTTCAGGCCGTCCCCATCCGGGCGCGCGACGGCTCTGATTGCCGGCGGAGACAATAATCACAACACCAAATTCACGCACCAGCGTATCCAGCTCGGCGGCCCAGGGGCTGGCGCGGCCATCGTCATAGGGAATGAAGGCCGAGTCCCCCAGCGAGATGTTGATAATGCGGCAACCGCGCTCCGCCAGAAGCTTGACGGCATTGCGCATCTGCTCCGGCACCTTCTGCTTTTCGTCAAACGCCCCGTGATCGTTGACGACGCGCACGCTCAAGAGGCGCACGGGCGCGGCGAAGGTATTGCGATCGATGCATTCCCGCACATCGCCGTAGGCCGCAATCCCGGCAACGCGTGTGCCATGGCCGCTAGCGTCAGCGCCGCCCAGATCGGCCGGAACGGAAAGCCGCTCCGCGACAAGACCGTCCAGAAACGGATGGGCGTTGAGGCCTGAATCAATAATCCCGATAAGCGGC
This sequence comes from Hyphomicrobium sp. 12-62-95, assembly GCA_002279935.1. Lineage (GTDB taxonomy): Bacteria > Pseudomonadota > Alphaproteobacteria > Rhizobiales > Hyphomicrobiaceae > JAGVSR01. The sequence continues at coordinate 44,180 of NCCZ01000013.1, forward strand.
ACATCACCCGCCGGAAACCCGACGGGCGGGGCCGTGGCCAGGACAATGTCCTCAAGGCTATCCTCGCCTAAATCCGGTATCGGCGGAACGTCTACGACGGCCACGTCCGTAAGCTCCAACAGGCCCTTGAGAACCGTTCCCTTCATCTTGGCCCGGATCAGAATAAGCCCGTAATCGCCGATATAGGGCGCGCCGAGAATTTCGCCGCCTGCCTTCTCAATGTGCTTGACCACACGATCGACCCGCACGCGCCGATCCAACGACGTTTCAGCGTCCCAGATCTCAATATCGATCACAAAGGACTCACGGCCGTCGATGTCGCCCGGCCCCGACAGCCCCTGCAATTTGAGCCGTGACCCAAGCCGATCACCCGGTTCTATCCCGCTCGCTCGCTCGATTGTGTTGAAGAGGCTGGCAAAGGGCGCATTGACCGTGCCTTGCGCCCCGCCCTGAAAGGAATTTAACTTCGCCTTGAAGTCCTTGAGTTCGGTGTCGGTCGAAAACAGCACATAAATGTTGCCCGGGTTCTGCGCCAAGACCTGAAAGCCATTCCGGCGCCAGACATCTTCTTCGACGGCACCGACCAACTCCACTTTAAGGATCAGCGCCGGATCAATGCCTTCGACCCGCGGGGCCGCTGCCGCGCTTTGAATCACATCCTCAAGCTCTGTTCGAAGCTTGGCGCCGTGCGTCCCGGGATTGCGGGTGATCGCAACCGAGAAGCCGGGCTTTTTGCGCCTCAGCTCGTCGCGGACATAGCGCAGAAGGGGAAGGTGGTCATAGGAGGGCATGGTTCACGTGTGGGCGGGCTTTCATTTGTGCGGCCTTGACGGTCTGCGCTTGCTGGCGTGCTTCACGGCTGCCGCAAACTCGGTCTCGCTTACGACCTTGCGGCGCTTCATCACCGCGTTCTTGATCGCATCAAGGCAAATACGTTCGATATCGGCGAAGGACTGCCCGGCAAGCTTCGACACCTGCTCGCCTAATTCAAAATTCGTCTGGTAATTCCTAAATTGCAAATGAAGCATCGCCTCGATCTGCCGGTTGTCCGGCAAATCAAGTTCGACGATCTCGTCGAATCGCCGCCAGATCGCTGAATCGAGCGACTCATGCAGATTGGTGGCCGCAACCAGCAACCCGCGCGGCTGATGCCGGTCGATCATCACAAGCAGCGAATTGACCACGCGGCGAAGCTCGTTGTGTTCACTGGAATCACTGCGCGCCCGCGCGACAGCGTCGAACTCATCCAAGAAAAGCACGCACGGAGACCGGCCCGCAAAATCGAACAACCGACGCAGATTGCTTGCCGTCTGGCCGAGCAGGGAGGAAATAATCACATCGATCTTGGCAACGTAGAGCGGCAAGCCCAGCTCGCGCGCCAGAACCTCCGCCGTCAGCGTCTTTCCGCAACCGGGCGGTCCGTGCAGTAGCACCTTTGACCGGACGGGCAGACGGTGCTGGCGCAGCTCGTCGCCACGGCGTTGCTCCTCAAGGACACGTTCGATCGCCGAGCGGGCTTCCGCGAACAAAACCACCTGCTTCAGCGACCGCGTAGGTTCCAGGATTTCGACGAGATCGACAGCACTCTCTGGAACGTTCGATAGCGCTGTCAGGCCCCGTTTGGAGCCTTCCTCAACCTGGACACTCGCATCGAGAACGCGCTTCAGGCTTGCCGCAAGAGGCATATGGCCCTTGCGCTGCTCTTCTTCGATAATCTTGAGCGCCGCGGCCCTGAATTCAGAAGGCCGTCCGTAACTGCCAATCAGGCGCTTGATCTGGTCGGCCTTGGCCATAGCATCCCGCTTTCCAACTGGCCGGATAAGATCACTTATCGTGATTCGCCCGGCACAGCCTTTTCTCATTTATTATATACGAATTTTTTCCAGAAACTCAATGTCTTACAGTTTTCGGCCCGCTTCTGTACTCAACTCGCCGAGGCGATCCGCCTTCTCGCTGCCGGACTGTACTATGCGCATGCGAGCAGCATCATAGGGGCGCACAAGTCCGTATGCGGCATCTGGCGACCCGTTCAGCCAGGTGTCGAACTCTTGAGGCTCGCTCAAAAGAACCGGCATCCGGTCGTGCATGATTGTGCTGGTGAGCGCATTGGGCTTTGTCGTCATAAACGCAAACACATCGATCTCAATGCTCGGCCCATCCTTCTTGACCGGGCCCGCATAGCGTTTCCAGATCCCGGCGAAGGCAAAAAGCGGCCGCTCTTCCGGCGGCGTCAACGCGAACCAGTGCCAACCCGCCGGGGATTTCTCGTCCGGTTCGCAATAAGAACTCGCGGGCACAAGACAGCGCCGCGATTCAAAACTCGGCCGCCAAAACGGCGAGGTCAGCACCGTGTCGTCCCTGACATTGGTTACAGGTTTGGGCGCATAACCTTTGCGGATAAGGGGAAAGCCCCACATCAACGGCACAAGTTCGCACTCCCCATCCGTGGCAAGCCGCACCACTGGCGCTACGCTCTTCGGGAAGATCGAGGGCTGCGAGTTGATCTCCTCGCAGCGATTGTCGGAAAGCCGGAACAACCCGCGCACCGCTTCACGGCTTCTGGTCTGACTATAGAGATTGCACATGGTGTCCACGCTAAAAGCTCCCAGCGCCGGGTGCCAGTCCTGCTTCCCGGTCCAGCGCCGTGGTTCATAGATCGTCTTCATGTCGCCGCCGGCACCGCTCGGCTCGTTCAGCCGAACACCCCGGTAGCCGCATTGCGAACAGCGCATCACGGCCGCTACGCGCTCCGGATCGGCCTCCGTCCCGAACCGGATGATCAGTGGCGCAATCGCGCATTGACAGAACTGCGCGGCAACCGCTCCGTCCGCAACCGGCCCAAAGCCATAGATGACGCCGCCGCACGTCTTGCAATGTGCGGGGCAGGGACACCGGCTTGCGGTGCGATGCCCGCGGTGTGAGCATGATCTCATAGCGCATGAAATCGTCCCAGCGCTCCGGCAGCTTATGCATGACCCCTCACTCACACGCCCCGTTGGCACAGCGCTGATAAGGCCGCCGCACCTCGCTCGCCCTGCCGGTGATCTCAAGCGCTTTGAGAACGGCATCCGTCAGCCGGCCCACATCCACGGCGAACACGCGCTGCCGCTCGAGCTCGTCGAACAAAACTTCATGTAGCCGCTGCCCTTCCTTCATCGTCCTTCTCCTTTCGGGTCCCAAAGGAGAACCATAAGCGAGGAACAAAATAAGAACAACAGAGCGGACACCATGCTCAGAGATTATATTTTCCCTTTTGTATCAATACTGTAGGTTGTATATTCGTCATTAGTGGCCTATTCGCTGCACAGCGAGTATTGCACTGTGAGCGATCGTGAACGCAACGTTGTCCCTTGCCCCCTTCAAGGCTTCATCATGCGTTGACATCAAAACGCTTGTCATTGTCAATCATCTTGACTATTATTTACTTGTCAGTATATACTATTAAGGCAAGTGATTGGATGACACCTTGAAGGAAACGCTTCGCACTATTCGTGATGCCCTGGACGCCCAGCGCGCGGTTCTGCTGCCCCTGAGGCAGATGCCGAAGCCTCCGCTCGGCTGGATTGCCACTGTGCGTTCTGCCCTCGGCATGTCGCAAAACGTGCTGGCAAACAGGCTGCAGGTCGCCAAGCAGCGCGTCTCCCAGCTTGAAGCGCGCGAGATCACCGGCGAAACGACACTCGCCCAGATGCGCGATGCCGCCGATGCCCTGGGCTGTGATTTTATCTATGCATTTGTTCCCAGAACGCCGCTCGAGGAAACCGTCTCCCGGCGCGCCTATGCGCTCGCGCGTAAAGAACTGGCCGCTGTCGAGCGCTCCATGCAGCTTGAGGATCAAGAAACGCCCCTGAGCGATCAGCGCATTCGCGATTATGCAACGCGTTACATCTCTGAACGCGACCTGTGGCGCGATGAGCGATAACCTCTTTGAGCAACCGCCGAATGCTACGCCCCTCGGTCCGGACGAGATCGCAAATCTGCGCGTGGCCGCCGTCTCGCGGGCCCAGCTCAATGAGCTCGAATCCACGAACGTGGCGCGTGGCCGCCGCTGGGGCATGAACAGCCGCAAGGATTGTTTCACCCCTGTGTTCCTGATCGGACTGCACAGCCGTATGTTCAGCACGGTCTGGAGCTGGGCCGGACGCTACCGAACCCATGAGGTCAATATCGGCAATACCAAGCCTCACGAGATTGAGGTCGCCGTCCATCAAGCGTTTGACGACGCCAAGGCCTGGATTGAATACAAGGCCTACGAGCCCGCAGAACTGGCCTTACGCCTGCATCACCGCCTTGTCCTGGTTCATCCCTTCGTCAACGGCAACGGCCGCAGCACGCGGCTGATCGCGGACATCGCTGGCAAGCGACTCGGTGCCAAGCCCTTCACCTGGGGTGCTGTCTCCCTCGCCGAGACGAGCGCAGCGAGAACCGCGTATGTTGACGCGCTTAAAGCCGCCGACAACCACGATATTGAACCGCTGATAAAATTCGCGCAGTCATGACCGAGCACCGTGTTTTTACCTTGCCCCTGCTTCAGGCCGTCAACGACTGGCAGCGCGGCGGCGATCACAATCAAAAAATCCGGCGCGGCCACGCTCTCAAAGCGGCCTGCCTGAGCCTTCCCGCGCAATACCGCCAGCCCCCAGCTCTTTGCTACCGCCAGGAATCCCACAAAGAAGATCGCACCTGGCAACTGCTCATTGACAACGAACTCCCGGAAACGATCGCCGCATGGTCTCTCTCCTTGGATGTTGTGCAGACCTTCAAGGGCGGCATACCTCCGCCCGATCAGCGCGGGATCATCTTTCAGATCGCGCCCGAGGCTCATCAGGTCATCGCCAATATCGCAGCCCTCTATGCCGATCCTGAGTTTCTAGAGACCGCCCAAGCCCGCAAGTCGGAGATCAACGGCTACTATTCCGGTATTGGCGATTACGGCAACGCGCAGCAGGAAGTTGTTCTCGAGCTTGGCTCCCTCGACCGCGCCACGATTCATTTGTACGGCGGCTTCGCCGGAACACTTGATCAGCTGCTCCCGGCTTCTTCGCTCTCTTTGTGATGGCTCAGACGGAATCGAGCGCGCCCATTAACCAAATTTTTCTGTTTTATATCAAACAGTTTGCATTATTGACGCGTAACAACACAGCACAATATACGTGTAACTGCCCAGCATAATCGACGCGCAACACAGGCGATATTCGACCCTTTGCTACGTTCATCGCCGACGGGCTGGAAAAATAATCATCGGCCTGACCGGGTTAAAGAGCCGCCAACGCGCCTGATCAATCTCGATCATTTCTGATCACGCTCAGAATGCCTGCCAGATCTGAAATCGGAAACACATGAAGGGGTATTCCCAGCAAGCGAGCGGCTGCGTACGCCGCGAGCAAGGCTTCGTTTTGATGCTTATCCAGTTCAGCGGCCGATTGAACAGGGCGCTTGCGGGTTGTGTCCGCCGCCCTGCGCCGATGAATGGCATCCGGATCGTCCACCACCAGTACGAATTTCTGGATGCCGAGCGCCCCGAAAACAGAAGGCTCAATCCTCACCAGACCGTTCGGCGTATCGATAACCGTATGGCCATCCAAAATGACGGTGCCCTTCGCCACATCGCGGGCCGCCCGAAATCCTTCCACCAAAAGCGCCTGATTGTCCCCGATATCGACCTGCCGCAGATCGTCATGCCCAACCGCACCCGCTTCAAGCGCATTGCGCGCGTCGTTGATCAACGCGCTGGCCTGAAGATGCTGAAACACAAGCGTCTCGGCAATGGCGCGCAGCACCGTTGACTTGCCGACCCCTGAAATCCCGACGAGTGCAACAACCGTCTGCGTCATGTCGCAAACCCAAGGCGCAGGCGGCTCAGGAGATCGTCAAGCTTCGCCCCCCTGATCTCGAAAATCGACTGCGGCGGATGGCCCCCGATGATGCCGGCCTTCTGAAGATCGGCGTAGCTGATTGCCGGATCGATGTACCCCGCCAGCAGGTAATTGATCACTTTGACCGGGCGCTCCGCACTGGCACCCCAGGCGGCAAGCTCTGCCTCGCTGTAGACGGACCGTCCGCCCGTCATCTGCATTAACTCCTTGGTCGATGTCGCGCTCTGAACCTCCTCGAACACGCCAAGGGCAGTCATCGCCTGAGACGGCGGACTTTTGGACTTGCTCTTGTAGAAGAAGAGGAGTGACCCCGCGGGCCCCAGCTTTGATTGAGCGCGGCACAAGTAAACCTTACGAATCGTATTCCCCGGCTGACCCGCGCAATCGAACAGTCCTCTATCCTGCTTGAGATCGGGATAGAGCGTATCGTGATAGTCCTCCACGATCGGCACCCCGAAAGCACGCACGTCCGGCCCCACAAGGAAACGGGGATAGTTGAGGCGATCAAGCTCGAAATCACTCAAGCCGTCGACCCGATCAAGCTTCGCCGCAGAGAAGGACTTCTCATAAATAAGCTCCCCGTCCGGCTTGGTCGCCGTATGGGCAAAACCGTAATATTCCAGAAGGTCGATCAGCGAGACTTGGTCCTCGTACGTGGTCACATAGGCCAGCTTGTAACCATTGGCCTGCGCGAACCAGAGCGCCTTCTTCAGCAACAGCTCTCCGAGCTTCACCCCGCGTTTGTCCGGGCTTACCTTGAACGTGCATATCTTGAGGATCTTGGCAGCCTTGATCGTCGCATCGGTCTTAGCGCCCGTCTCATCCTTTATGACGACGATCCCGGCGAGACCATTGTCATCGACAATCCAGCATGGCCGCCGCTCCCGCACGCATTTCTCGGTCCACCATTTGTTGAAATCCGGATACCCCTGCCGCAGGCTATCGAAGATGGGATCATCCAAGGGAATCTCGTTGGCCGATACCTCCTCGATATAGCGGATCGGCGCGCCTTTCGGCTCATACGTCGTCTTGAGCAGTTGGACCGCGTCGGGAACAAACAGCACGCGCCGCCCAAGCTCCGGGCTGTGCCGCCGCGCCCGCTCGTGCAATTTCCGGTCTTGCGTGACCACGAAATCCGCGGCGCCACGATCAAGCGCATCGAGCAATGTCGCATCCACGACGTCGTTGGCTTTTGCAAGCGGCCCGAACTTCGCCTCAAGATCAGCCGCCGTAAGGCCGCGCACCTTCTTTAGGATATGGTATTTATCAAGCTTGCTGAGCGACACGTCGCGCCGCCGCGTATTGCGATCGCGCTTGAGATCATCCTTGGCCGCCTCATGGACAAGGACATCGACCTTATGCTTGGCGGCAACCGAGAGCAGGGCTGAGAAGGCGGGCTGAACGGCGAGATCGTCCTCAAGGCCGATGATGACGTTCGTATCAATCAGATACGTTTGGGAACTCGTCATGCAGGGCCTTTCTCAGGATCGGCGTCGCATAGAGGAAGGACTGCGGCGGCTCAAAGCCGAACCGATCGCGAAGCTCGGAAAGTGTTAGCGGGCGGGTGAAGGGACGGGCATTTGCAAACTCGAGCGCGAAACCTTCGTCCACACCCTCAAAGTAGGCGTCAAAATCAGGCCGCTTGATAAAGGCAGTTTTGGCGTATTGCCGCCAGATATCCTTGACCGGGAGCTTGATCACGTCCGCGATCTCCGCTCGTCCCACCATCGCGCGCACGGGCGACGTCGAATAAATGTATGCAATAGTCCCGCGCGGTGCCGACAGCGGAAAACGCCGCCTGAGCTCCACCGTCTTCCGACCCTCCAGGATTCTCGCCGAGTATTGTGGCCGGATGCTCAGCACCACGTCCCGCTGCCGCGGGAACACGTCGTCCCCGAAGATCGGGAACACAAGCTGATTCTCGTCGGGCGTGTTCGGGTCAAACGCCAGATTGAACTGATTCGCATATTCCCGTGTCGCCGGGAACGCCGCCTCTATCCTTAGGGTCGCGCCGAGAGCAGCCACATAGCGCTGCAAGGAGAGCAAGTGGACATCCCCACGCTGCTCGATCTTGGATACGGACCCTTGACCAATCTCCAGGCGTTCAGCCATTTCTTCTTGGGTCACGCCCGCAAGCTCACGCAAGCGCTTGAGCGAATGACCGATGATGCGCCCTGTGTCGCCATCACCGAGCTTCACCGCCCGAATCACCTTGTTCTTAATATCTGTCATCGCGCGCCCCCAAGGTACTGCAACGAATCTATCGCAACCCCATATTCCTCGCAAGGAATATTGCCAATCATTGCGCGCATTTGCTTTTATTATGGGTTCGCGTGACATAATGCCAATTAAAATAAAAAATACTGCGCCAAATAAAGTGAAAACATGCAGACGAACTTCTGTTGAAACGCGGACACAATTGTTGTCAAAAAACCGGATATTGCAAATGGCAATGAATACGCTGAGCACGCCGCACTGGCGCGGTCCAACGTAGAGGATTTTCCGACTGAACCACTGGGCTCAAACTAGCTCCGCTAGCGTAACGACATCGACAACCATGACACCCTCGATCGATTGGCCGTATAAGTGTCCGAAATCACGCTTGTCTCCTGTAAGTAGAAACTGACAACGGCCACCAATCGCAGCGCCCAGTACGGGGCGATCTTTGTCCCGAAGGTCAACTTCGACAAGCAGCGGGCTTTCCGGCACAATCTCAAGACCGGACTTGACCTCATGGAACGAGTCGACCCAGGCAGGGCGCTTCAAAACCAGATTCCTCTCCGCTTCTGCCAACACAAAACCGCTGCACACCAAAGAATGCGACTGCCGTAGATAGCAGAGGAACCAGAATAATTCGCTTTGGGGGTTGCTCCCGGAAAACAGAATATTCGCGTCGAGGAAGGCGCGCACTTATGCCTTAAGCCCGCGGCGTCTCAGCACAGCGCCCAGGGCCGCATCATCTCGCTCAAATTCCGCAATACGGCCTTCAGAGTAGACCTCGATGGGGGCAAGGAACGCTGGACGCAACACAATCTCTCCCTCCGGTGTAGCCTCGACGATGAACTGCTGCCGTCCCGCCAGCCCGAGAGATTTTCGAATGGCTGCAGGCAACGTCAATGTTCCGCGCTCGGTAAGAAAGGTCGTTTCCATTATTTCAGAATAGCAGATTTCCTGATTTTCTGCATTGGGAATATATTCCTTTCGCAAAGTGTGATAATGTATCTTATGGAAAATGATCGGTGAGAGCTGCCCTAGGCATCCGCGTCTTCGGGAAATTCCGTTGCTCGTTTAATCAGGCGAACGTCATCCTCAACTCTCTCCATGCGCCGCTCTAGCAAATTGATGTCGTGTTGCGGGGCTTGGAGAGCCGCGCGGACGGACGCAAATCCTTCTCGCAATCGTCACGCAAGAATCCCATCTCGCGAGTCTGCTCGACACTTTGCGTTTGTAAGTCCTGGCCCTGCCCACGATTGGTACTCGCTCATAGGGTGAGTCCGTTCTGGTTATGGTCCACGTTGGACCTCCTTGCAAACTCGCTCGGCGTGAGCCCGTTGAGGCTCTTATGCGGGCGTCCTCCATTGGAGAACAGCGTCTCGTTCTAGAGCTCGTCGCGCAGCCGCCCGTTGAAACTCTCGACGAAAGAGTTCTGCTGCGGTTTGCCGCGCTAATATATTGCCAGTCGATGCCACTGGCCTTGCTGCGGCCGCCGTTGGTATAGCGATGGGAACTGGCACCGATCGCCATGGAAAGCGCTTGAATTACCCTTTTTGACGGGCGATTTCAACGGCATCGCGCGCGTAGAGCCGACTGCAACATTTGTAGAGCTGACCGAAAGAGCTGCGCTGAAGCAGCGATCCCGATCACGAGATCGGGCCAAGGCGACTGTAAACCCCACACCGCCACAGCTGTCGCGATGACGGCGATGTTCCCGAGTATACTTGGTCGACTATTCTCTTCGTAGATACTAAACAGGCGGCGCTCCCCGATATGGGGCGCCAGGATGGCAATGCTGCCGAGATTAGCCAAGATGCCGAGGGCGCCAACGAAACCCATCACGCCGGCGTGTGGCAGCTCCGGAATGAATGAGTGATAGATCGCTGAGGTTAAAACTCCGAGGCTCGTCACGCACAAAATTCCGGCCATAAGCAGAGCGGCGGCCGCGCGCGTGCGCTTTGTGGTTCCAATCACGGCAAGGCTTAATGCATAAACAAGCACATCATGCAAGAAATCCAGGGCGTCCGCTGTGAGAGCATGCGAGCTAGACAGGTAACCGCCGATCATCTCGATGACGAACATCGAGCCTGTGATCGCGATGACAATCAAAAGAGCGACCCGGTGCCCGGAAGGGGCTTCGTCTAGATCGAGCAACCCGCATTGGGTGCCTTGGTCCTTGCGTCGCCGGGATTTGCCGGCCTGCATTTTTTGCTCGCGTGATTTCATTTTTGACACTGCCAGATTGGTAAACAGCGCAATGTGCGCGGCTCATGGATGAGAAATCTCGACGGCGTCATTTCCCCTCCAGCGTAGACCTCGACCTTGTTGTAAATTGAACGGGGCAATGGCAGCACGACGGAGCAAAAATGCCGGCCGAACAGCAGTCCCGCTGAGCCGCATTGCTTGATCTCCTTGGTGTCTGGCAAGATTCTCTTTATCCGTGGAGTTCGCAGAGGGCATTAATGCCGATGGGTATGATGCATATCCGGCACATGCGGGTGCGTATGCTTTAGAGGCTCGTGGCGATGCCGATGCGTGTGGCGTTCACCCGCTGGATCGGTAGCAGTGTGCACGTGCCGATGATGCTGGTCATGAACGTGGGAGTGCGAGTGCTCAAGCGCTTCGTGGACATGCTCGTGCTCATGCCGCTCAGTAAGGTGAAGCCACACCCCAAGCCCCATTAAGCTGCCCGCGACAACAAGCTGGACCGTAACAGGTTCACCCAGCCCAAGGATCGATGCAAATGTTCCAAGAAACGGAGCGGTCGAGAAGTACGCACCGGTTCTTGCTGTTCCAAGATAACGAAGCGAGCGGACAAACAAGGCAAGGCTCAGGCCATAGCCGAGGAAGCCGACGAGTCCTGCCATAATCGCAGGCCAGATTTTCGGTAGCGTGCCCCCGAGCAGCAATCCGAGCGCCAAACTGACTGAGCCAGCAACCAGGCCCTTGATTTCGACAATCTGCAGAGGATCAGCAAGTGAGACTTTGCGTGTGAGATTGTTGTCCAGCCCCCAGGCGATGCAAGCTCCGACGATAAGCATTGGGCCGAACAGACTCGAAAGTGTCGGCCTGCCCGACCACGCTAGAACGGCCGCTCCCGCCACGAGGCAGATCATGCCAAGCGCAACTCTGCGATCGAAATTCTCGTGAAAGGCAAACCAGGCCAGGAGCGCAGTTGCAACGCCTTCCAAAGTCAGGAGCAGGGACGCTGTCGAAGCTTCGGTTCGATCTAAACCCGCCATGAGGAGAATCGGCCCAGCAATTCCTCCGGCCACGATCGCTCCGGCTAGCGATGGCATGTCCTTGGCGTCAAGGGGCGCTTCCTGGGGAGTAGAGCCCGCCGGTAGGGTTTGCGTAAACCGCCGGAGTATACCTATGCCGATACCAGCGCCGCAATAAAGGATGCCGGCAAGAACAATTGGATCAATATCGCCAAGCAAAAACTTGGCGGCCGGGGTCGAAATGCCGAACAGGGCAGCGGAGGCGAGAGCAAGGATGACGGCATGACGGTTCATGGATCTGATAGTACATAGCTGACGGGAAGACGGCCAGATACTCTGGCGCGGGCGTAGCAGTCGCTCAATTGCGAAACTACGTTTGTCGCGGTGAGTTTTTGACCCGCGCGAATGATGCGGCGACGTCAAAGCCGGGTTCGTTCAGGTTTGCTCGTCGGTCATGGTCAGGCCGCATTTCAAAGTGAGGGATGTGGCAGTAACGGCGGAGGATTTGACGAACTCACTGCCAACATGCAACTTTCCGGCGGAAATGACATACTTGGCTCTGTTCTCGGCAAGGTCTGACAGGATGACGCCCGCGACCGCTTGGTTGCGCCGGATCATCGCTAGCGTCGTGATCGCATTCATGGCTATCAATCTCGTCGGTGGAGCTTTCTCAGGGTACATCCACGCACACGAGCCCAACTACGATAGCAATCACCATCATCATGGCGATGACGACCACCATGACCATGGGTTTGGTTCCGACTTAGAGGCTATCGGCCTGACCAACGAGGGAAGTTCGAATTCAGAAGATGGAGCTATGGCCCAGCTCCATGACCATGGCGCCAGTGTCGTGCTCGCCGAAGTAGAGGCGACTCACTGGACAGCTACAAGTCTTCAACACGTCTGGAGACAAATCGAGCCCGCGAGGCGCATTACAAATCGCCGCGAAGCCTCCGAAAGACCTCCTAGAGTGGCATGACCGCGCGTTGGCGCCCGCATATCTATTGTCTGTCACTCTGACCTAGGTTTCTGATCATGCTTCATCTTGCCGGGCCCGCGAAAGGGCCATTGGCGCACGCAATGCGTGCCGTCGCACTCGTGTGTGCGCTTCTGTTATCGTTGGGATCGGTCTCTCTCGCAGGTCCTGGTCATAGCGGCGACGAAGGGCACTCGCATGATGCGTCCCAAGCCGCTTCGTCACAAAGTCCGCGCGTCGTGGGAACGTCCGAAGCCTTCCAGCTTGTTGGCATTCTCAAGAACGACCTGCTCACGATCTATCTCGACCGGGAGCAGGACAACAGCCCGGTTCTCGATGCCACAGTCGAGGTTTCAGCGGACGGCAAAACCGTGGTCGCGGAGGCGACGTCGGACGGCACATATACGCTGCCGGCAGCAACCGTCGCAAAGCCTGGCGAAAACGTGCTCGAGTTCTCAATCACGGACGGACAGACCTTCGATCTTTTGGGGGGCACGCTGCTCGTTCCCGGTGAGAAATCCGAACACGCCGCACATGACCCAACGTCGCCTCGCGGATGGCTCGACCGGCCCATTCCAGCCGGTTGGGCAGCACTCGGGGGTATCATAGTGCTTGTGGCCGGCAGCTTGATTGGCGGGCTTTTCTCACGTCGTGCGATGCTTGCTCACATCCTGGTCTTGTTCGCTTCCGGAGCGCTGCTTTTCGGCGACCCGGCAACTGCTGGACCGGGACATTCCGGAGATGAGGGTCATGCGCATGGCCCAGAATCCGCCGATGGCGCGAGCGACAGTCCGCGTCGATTGTCGGACGGGTCGGTGTTTTTGCCCAAGCCCACGCAACGGCTTATTGAAGTTCGGTCACGCTATGTCGGGGCAGAGACGGTCCGCCGCGCCATCCGAATGCCGGGACGCGTGATTTCGAATCCGAACCACACTGCAATCGTTCAGAGCACGGTCGACGGGCGGATAACGCCGTACAACGGAAAGTTTGCCCAAGTTGGACAGAAAGTCCGTGCCGGCGAAGTGCTGGGATTCGTGCAGCCCGTCATGTCCGAGATTGATCGGTCGGATTTCGAGCAGACGGCGGGCCAGCTCGATCAGGAAATCGCGCTGGCCATAAACCGCCTAGAGCAATTCCGCAAATTCAGCACCTTTCCGGCCGAACGCATCCGCACCGCCGAGATCGAGGTGGCGAATTTAGAGCGTCGTCGCGCGGCGATGGCGCAACGGAAGAGGGGCAACGAGCCCCTGACCGCGCCGATCGATGGCGTGATCGCAACGGCCCAAGCGGTTATCGGGCAAGTCGTTTCACCGAAGGATGTGCTGTTCCAGATTGTTGAGCCACGCTCACCTTGGATTGAGGCGCTGGCGTACGAGACCGTCGACGTCGATCAGTTGGGAGCGGCGCGCGCCGTAGTCAACAATCTTCCGCCGGAAAACTTGCAGTTCGTTTCGCGTAGCCCGTCACTCGCGCAGCATGCGACAGCCATTAAGTTTCAGGCTGCCGACCCCTCGCGCCTCGACATCGGCCGCCAAGTCACGGTGCTGGCGGAGACCGGCAAGCCGATGAGCGGGATCGTGATCCCTCGCGCCGCCGTTGTTCAGGCGCCTAACGGCGAGTTTGTCGTCTTCAGGCATATCGAACCGGAGCGCTTCGAACCGAAGCCGGTTCAGTTTGTCGATGTGGATGGGGAGCGTGTGCTGCTGACGGCAGGAATCGAAGCTGGCGAGAAGATTGCCGTGCAATCGGCTGCTCTCATCAACCAGATCCGGTGAGGCTGATCGATGTTCAACATTCTCGTCACGGCCAGTCTGCGTCATCGCCTGATCGTCCTGTTCGTAGCCGCCCTGCTGGTCGGTTACGGCATGATGATGCTGCCCCGCGTTCCAATGGACGTCTTTCCTGATTTAACGAAGCCTATCGTAACGGTACAAACGGAAGCCGACGGCATGGCGCCGCAGGAAGTGGAACTTCTTGTCACGCGCCACATCGAAACAGCAATGAACGGTCTTCCCGGCGTCGGGCGGGTGCGCTCGGTATCCGGTGTCGGCCTCTCTATCGTCTATGTCGAGTTCGACTGGGGAACGGAGATCTACCGGAACCGTCAACTCGTGACCGAGAAGCTCGGCGGCATCCGCGATCGCCTGCCGCGCAACGCTGTCGCGTCTCTCGGTGGTATCAACTCGATCATGGGCGAGATCATGCTGGTGGCTTTGACCGGGCCGAAGCTGTCGCCCATGGAACTGCGCGAAATCGCCGATTTCACCATCAGACCGCAACTTCTGGCGATCCCCGGCGTGGCGCAGGTCATTCCAATCGGCGGCGAGGTGCGCCAGTTCCAGATCTCGCCCAGCCCCGTCGCCATGAAGACGCTCGGCGTAACGCCCGAAACGCTGGAGGCGGCCGTGCGCAATTTCGGGATGAACTTCGGCGGTGGCTTTGTCGATCAGCACGGAAGCGAGTTTCTTATTCGCAATGTTGGCGATGCTGTCGATCTCCAGCAGTTGCGCAATGTCGCCGTGGCGCAGCATGGCGGCCGCACGATCCTTCTGAATGAGATTGCAGATATCTCATTTGCCCCCCGCGTGAAGCGTGGCGAAGCCGGATACAACGGGGCGCCATCCATCATCATGAGCATCCAGAAGATGCCTACGGCAGACACTCTGCCCTTGACCGCTGCGGTCGAAGCGGAGCTGGCCGCCTTACAGCGGACGCTGCCCGACGGCGTGAACGCAACAAACATCCAGTTCCGCCAGGCCACCTTTATTGAGCGATCGATAGAGAACGTGAAGTCGGTGTTGATCGAGGCAGCCGCGGTTGTTGCCATCGTGCTGGTGCTATTTCTTCTGAATTGGAGGGCCACCGTAATTTCGCTCACGGCCATCCCGATCTCGATCCTGGTGACGGTTCTCGTCTTCAGCATCTTTGGGTTGACCATCAACACCATGACGCTGGGCGGCCTCGCCATTGCTATCGGCGAGTTGGTGGACGATGCGGTCGTCGACGTGGAGAACATTCTTCGGCGGCTCAAAAACAACTCCCAGCTTCCGCAGCCGCTCCCTGCCATACAGGTGATCGCCACCGCCAGCCGAGAGGTCCGCTCAGGGATCGTCTATGCGACGTTCATCATCGTTTTGGTCTTCGTGCCGCTGTTCGCGTTGAGTGGCGTCGAGGGCCGCCTGTTCACGCCGCTAGGCGTTGCCTACATCGTGTCGATCCTGGCATCCCTGCTGACGGCCATCACGGTCACTCCGGTGCTTTCCTATTACCTTCTACGCAACACGCGGGTATCGGTGCACAAGGACACTGCCATCGTGCGTGAGCTCAAGGCCGGCAATAGCTCGCTGCTTCGGTGGGCCTTCGACCACCCCCGTACCGTTGTTCTTCCAATTGTCGGCGCGGTCGCATTGGCCAGTGTCGGCGCGGCGCTGTTGCCGCGTGCGTTCTTGCCGCCCTTCAACGAAGGGACCCTTCTCGTTGGCATGCAATACAATCCCGGCATAAGCCTCGCGGAATCGCATCGCTTGGGTTTCGCGGCCGAGCGGCTTGTCATGACGGTCCCCGAGGTCAAGTCCGTCGGCCGGCGCACCGGGCGCGCGGAGCTCGATAGCCACGCCGAAGGCGTCCACGCGAGCGAACTCGACATAGACCTCGAGCGCTCAACCCGGCCGAAGGAAGCGGTGTTCGAGGATATACGCGAAAAACTATCCGTTCTGCCGGTGTCGGTGGCGCTCGGGCAGCCGATCTCGCACCGGATCGATCACATGCTCTCCGGCGTTCGGGCCGCGATTGCAATCAAGATATTCGGCCCGGATCTGGACGTGCTCCGCACGCTTGCCGACAATCTCAACACACGTTTGAAAGCCGTTCGGGGTCTCGTTGATCTCAACGTCGAGAAGCAAACGCTGATCCCGCAGATTCGCGTCCGAGCCACGGCGGAAAACGCTGCGATCTACGGCTTGTCTCCCGCGCAGGTCACATCGGCGATTGAAGGCCTCTCGAATGGCCGCGTCGTTTCACAGGTCAGTGATGGACTGCGCCGTTTCGACGTCGTTGTGCGCCTGTCTGACGAGAACAGGTCGACGCGCGCCTTGGGTGACGTCCTGATCCCTACGCCGACCGGCTATGTGCCGCTTCACTATGTGGCGAGTGTCGACGAGACAGTGGGTCCGAATCAGATTCTCAGGGAGAACGGGCATCGCCGCATCCTGCTGTTCGGTAACGGCGACGGCGTGCGCGACATGGCGGCCATAGTCGAGGATGTCCGTCGCATCACCTCCGAGATGGATCTCCCCTCCGGGTACGTGATCCGCGTCGATGGCACATTTCAGGCACAAGAACAGGCGACGCGCACCATCGCGCTGGTGTTAGCACCGTGTCGATTATTGTAGCTGTGACGAGCCCGCCGAAAATGGTGACCGCAACGGGATGAAGGATTTCGCGCCCCGGCTGGTCGGCCCCGATCAACAATGGAATGAGTGCGAGCCCGGCAGCGAGGGCCGTCATCAAAACGGGTGTCAGGCGTTCGAGGCTACCGCGTATGACCAGCTCCCGTCCAAAAGTCTCACCTTCAAGCACGGCGAGGTTTATGTAGTGACTGATCTTGAGGATGCCGTTGCGTGCCGTGATGCCGGCCAGCGTGATGAAGCCAATCATACTGGCGACCGACAACGGTTGTCCGGCAATCCAAAGCGCCACTACGCTTCCGATCAGGGCCAGCGGGATATTCATAAGAATAATGGTGCTGAGCACGGCAGACTGGTAGCGCGAGTAAAGCACCAGGAAGACGCCCTTCGGGCGGCAGGCTTACGCGTTGTCATGGTGACCGGAGACAATGCGGCAACCGCAGCCGCTGTGGCGAAGCGCCTTGGCATCAACGATGTCGAAGCTGACGTGTTGCCGCAGCACAAAAGTGAGATCGTCGAGAAGTTCAGGAGGCAGGGCCGTGTCGTGGCCATGGCAGGCGATGGCGTGAACGATGCCCCTGCCCTTGCTGCGGCGGACGTTGGCATAGCGATGGGAACTGGCACGGATGTCGCCATGGAAAGCGCTGGTATTACCCTTTTGAAAGGCGACCTCAACGGCATCGTGCGCGCGCGGCACCTGTCCGCTGCCGCAATGTCGAATATCCGGCAGAACCTTTTCTTCGCGTTCATTTATAACGCGGCCGGTGTTCCGGTGGCGGCCGGAGCGCTTTACCCCTTGTTCGGAGTGCTCCTTTCGCCGGTGATAGCGGCTGCCGCAATGGCCTTGTCGTCCGTAAGTGTCATTGCCAACGCGCTTCGGTTACGCGGCGCCAGTCTGTAGGCATTTTTTCTGAGACTGCCTCATCTGGCGGCCATCTGCCCATCGATACCGAACTCGGGAGCGAACACGCACACGTGGCGCAATTCTGCCCGCAAACGTCACGCGGAGATTGTTCTCTAATTTACGATCGACAGCGACTTAGCGGCCCAGCAAAACTACAGAACCGAAACTTGCGATACGGGCGCCGCGGGGCTGGGCAACATCCATAGGATGCGCCTGGAACCTGACACCCCGTCACGCACGACCGCCAGGCCGCAGACAACAAGGACCCCACCCACCACCGCTATCAGCGTTTCGAACCTTCTTGCTGCACGAAACTGATAATACAGAAAACCAGCGCCCGTCGAGATCAACGCCAATCCAAATGCGAGTATCGTGATCAATTCCATTGGACACCTGATTTGAACGGACGTGAAAGTCGTTCGGCCGACATCGTTCGGACGTTCACGACATTAAGCGCGAGAAGCAGAAGCAAATTGGAGCCGACGGCACCCATGGCCCATACTGGACTACCAACCTGAAATAATCCTGACGGGCGCTGCATCCGAATGACGTTGGGGCGCAGCCAAAACCGTGATCACCTCTCGCATCCGATACCGCCGTCTGTCGACGACGGGATAGCTTTGCAGTTCGGGGGGGATGGCGCCTGCTCGCGAGCGCACAATGGCGATGCCGCCAGCGTTCCGGCCAAGCCACACCGGCAAACCTTCCACGGGAACATACTCGACCGGCCGCGTGAGGCGTGCGAGGAAGCCAAACTCGCCATGCGTTCTTGCCGTCGTTGCGATCGGCTTATCGCGCCATGGGACCAGTGCATTTGCGGCCGGCTGCAGATCGAAGAGTTCCAGGATCGTGCCGCGGCTTTGAATTGCAGCGCCCAGGACAAGGACAAGGTTGGCAATAGCAAGACCGATGAGGGAGCGTCGCACCGGGCCTGAATAGGCCGCAATCGCGCCGAGAGCGACGAGCCCCGTGGCGATCAGGAAAGGAACGCTGCTCTCGGAGATGACTGACATATTTGCGCCGTTGTGCGGCAACAAGAGACCTCCAGCCGATGCGATGACGATCAAACCGACGAGAAGGGCTCCCGCGAGCACCAGAAGTGGGATTTTGTCGGTCGAGCGTGGTGTGGCTGATCTCAAGCCGAGAGTCATCAGCAACGCCAACGCCGGCATGATCGGAAGCAGATAGTGGAGCTGTTTGCCGCTAATGAGGCTCAAGCCGAACAGCGGCGGCCCGATCCAACAGAGCAGGAAATCGCGAGCTTCGTTGCGTTCATGGCGGATTGTGCGCAAACCAGTCCATAGGGGGCGCCAGATAAGCAGAGGGATCAGGAAGAGAACTAGGATAGGTCCGTAGAACCAGAATGGACGAGCATGCGCGAACGACGACGCAATGCGTCCTGCGGATTGTTTCCAAAACAGCATTTCGGCGAAGTCCGGCCCGCCGAGATATGCAGCGCGGAGCGCCCAGGCTAGCGCAATCGCAATTCCGAGAGCGAGCGAGGCTCCAAGACGGAGATACCAGCCCCGTCTTTCGGCGGTCTCGATCCAAAACCAAGCCAGCAGCGCAGCAGGCAGTGTGAACAGCAAAACGACCGGGCCTTTTGCCAGCAATCCTATCCCCGTGCAGAATCCGTAGGCGATGAACGACTTTGGTCCTCCCCCTCGACCGGCTTGCCAGAGGGCCAGCATGGCGCCGACCACAGTGGCCGATAGCAGCATGTCGAACATGATCGAAAAGCCGAGGGCGACAAACAGCGGCAAGCCGAGAAGCATAAGTGCGCTTGCCGCCGGTCCCCTCTCGCTGTCCGGCGCAAGCCTGCGATCAAGCCGATGCGTGAGCAGAAGGGTCATTCCCATAGCTGCGACACCGACGAGGCGGGCGGGCCAGACGGCGACACCAAATAGCGACCAGCTGGCATTGATCAGCCAAAACAATAAGGGTGGTTTGTGAGAGTAGGGCTCGAAGTTGAGCGTAGGCAGGCTCCAGCTACCCATGGCCCGCATCTCCCACGCCACGGTGAGGTAGCGCGTCTCGTCGACGGGAACGGCGGGCCATGTCGCGACGACGATCGTCAAGACCACCGCAAGTACGGCGAGCCCAACGAGGCCTGCACGGTCAATTGTCTCGTCACTGATGCTCAAGTGATCAACCTGCACCCTGCACGTGAGGACTGGCTCGCCCGCCGCTGCTGACGAAGTAGAGATTGCGCCCATAAATCACGAGGCCGGAGGCCTGCCCGATGATGAAGATCGGGTCGGCGCGCCAAAGCGCGTAGCTCAGTAGAACGAGACCTCCTGCCAGGCTGAAGTACCAGAATGCCGTCGGGAGAACCGACTGCCGCTGGCGCTCGGAAGCGAGCCATTGAACAAAAAAGCGCATACAGAAAAGCGCCTGTCCGACGAAGCCGACGCAAAGCCAAAAGGATTCCGAAGACGGGAGACCCATCGCGGTGATCATTGGACTGTCTCCTGTTCGACGTTGCCAATCTGGCGCTTCAAGAGCCAGCGCACTCCGACGAGGTCGTAAATTCCGGCCCACAAGCGGTTCCACAGGCCATACTTGGAGAGTCCTGCCTTGCGCGGCCGGTGCCCAACATCGACCAGCACCACAACGACGCCAGACGCCTTCATCAGGGCGGGAATGAACCGGTGAATGTGATCGAAGAACGGCAGTTCGAGGAAGTCCTGACGCCGGAAAAGCTTCAGACTGCAGCCGGTGTCGCGCACATTGTCGCCCAACACGCTCGCACGGACGCCATTGGCTATACGCGAGGACAGGCGTTTGACCAGCGTGTCCTGCCGCCGCATTCGCTGCCCGGCTACAATCATGCGCGACGTGCGATGCTGGCCGCCGACATAGGCGGACATAAGTGTAGCGATGTCGGCAGGATCGTTCTGGCCGTCGGCGTCGAGCGTGACAATAAGTTCTTGGGACGCGGCGCGGATGCCGGTGAGCAAGGCACGACTTTGGCCCTGGCGCCGGCGGTGACGAAGAATGCGCAACGACGGATCGCTTGCCCAAGCTGCTTTTGCGCGCTCGGCGGTCGCATCCGTGCTGCCGTCGTCGACAAGGACAACCTCGCGCACGGGAAGGCCATCTACTCTTTCACGGATTTCGCGAAGCAAGGGGCCAATGCTGTCTTCCTCATTGAACGCGGGAAGAACGATCGTCGCATACATTGAGTGCTTCCCCCGGCGCTAACCCGTAAGGCACCATCCGGCAGCAAGCTGAAGGCAACCTGAAAGAACGGAATCCCGTCGCCTTATTGGCAGGCAACTAGAGCGCGCCGGGAAATTCGAGAACGATCTCAAAGCCATCGAGACGGCCTCCGGCCGGCGATAGCAGCGTCACCGAGCCTCCCGCCTGGTGCATGATCGTCTCGACAATTGCGAGACCAAGTCCGCTTCCCGTTCCGTGCTGGGCGCCACCACGCTGGAAACGGCCCTTGAGATCGCGCAGGACGTCAGCCGGCACGAAGGCACAGGCGTTGACGACATTGACTTTATGGTTTGGACTGACCCGAACATCGATCGGCTCGGCTGCACTTCCGTGATTGACGGCATTCTCGATGGCATTGCGCATGACGATCGCCACCGCGTCTACGTCCATGGCCACCCAGCAATCCCCGTCATCGCCCGTGAGCCTGACGCGGTCGCCGACATCAGACCGTCTGCGATAGTCGTCGACAACGAGCTGCACAACCGCAACGAGATTGCCGCGTTCACGCGAGCGACCAAGGCCTGCGTCGGCGCGCGACATCTGCAGCATCTTTTCGATGCGGCGTCCAAACTGCCCGAGCTGCGAGGCGATATTCTCGGCTCTCGCGTGGTCGGCCGTGCCCGCGAGCTTGCTGGCGAGCAAGCTGGACTTGGGCGCGCGCCGACGCAATCGGATTGCGCAGTTCGTGGGCGGCGTTGGCGGCAAAAGCGCGTTCTTGATCCAGGGCTGCTTTGAGGCGCGTCAAGAGTGTGTTGACGGCGCTGATCACTGGCGCGAGCTCGCCGGGTAGACCTGTGTCATCGATGGGCTCCAAATGATCGCCGCCTCGAACTTCCAGCTCGCGTGAAACGCGACGGATGGGTGCCGTCGCACTACCGACCGTTCGCCAGACGGCGAAGCCGGCAAGTGGTAGGAAAGCGAGCAGCGGAGACGCTAGGCCGAGCCAAAGACTGAGTGTAGCTTCGGACCGCTCGTGGAGTTCTTGAGCCACCACGATCCACACACGCTCGCTCGGGAGAAAACGCATGTAGTAGCGGAACTCGCCGTAGTTTCGAAAGCCATTGGTGGGAGGGTCGGGGAGCAGACCTGCGTCAGCGCCCTTCGACTGAACAAGGATGGCTCCATTCGAGTCCTGCAAGAAATAGTGCACGTGACCGCGGCGTGACTGGAAAGACGTAGCCACCGCTGCGGGTAATGCAGCAACAGTTTGGCCGGACGACTTGAGCCGGTATTCCTGCAGTGCGATGGGAATGATCTGGCCGGTCGTTTCGCGTAGGGCACTGTCGAATATCTCATCGAGCTCGTGGTAGATGGCAAAGCCGGTTATCGTCACGCCGCCAATCCATAAGACCGCAAAGAGGGTCATCAATCGCCTGACAAGGCGCTGCGTTATGGTCCACGTGGACATCTGGTCTAGCGGTCCATCCTGTAGCCGAGCCCCCGCATCGTGCTGATCGAGTCGCTTCCAAGTTTTTTTCGCAAGCGGCTCACGTAGACTTCGACCGCATTGCTCTCTATTTCAGAGCCAAAATCGTAGAGCACTTCCTCGAGCTTTGCCTTCGAGACTATTGTGCCCAGCCGGTGCGTAAAGCATTCGAGGATGGCCCATTCGCGGGCTGTCAATGGGATCTCCTGGTCGCCGCGCCAGACCTTGCGTGCAATTTGATCGACCGTGATGGAGCCGATCGACTGCCGCGGGTTTGGCAGGGCAACGGCGCGCCGCTGCACGGAATGGATGCGCGCCGTCAACTCGTCGAGATCGAACGGTTTCAGGACATAGTCGTCCGCCCCGGCGTTCAGTCCATCGATTCGATCGCGAATTTGGTCGCGAGCCGTGATGACGATGACTGGCAACTTTTGGCCTGAGCCACGCACCGACCTCAACAAGTCGATCCCATAGCCATCCGGGAGGTTGAGGTCCAGCAGCAGCAGGTCGTAGTTCACGGCGCGCATGGCGCTGCACCCTGCATCCAAGGACTGGAGCCAATCGACGGCATGAATTTTCTTCAAATGCGTAGCCACCGCCTCCCCCAGCAGTGGCTCGTCCTCAATCAGTAAAATCCTCATGATCTAACCTCTCGGCCGGCTCCTTCGTCCTATCAAGCGCCCCCCTGCGTCGTCGTGCAACCCGATAGCAATGGTCAAGCACGCCAAAGAGCACTGTTGGTGCCAAGCGAGGCGACGATGGCGAGCAGTTGCAGCGCGCCAGCCGGAAGGAGGCATGAATGCGATGAACCCCGTAAGGGTCCAGTACGGCCACACGATGTCAACATTCTTCGACATCGTGCCAGCGCAACAGCAATGAAAGACCCTTTCATGCTCTTATAGAGGGCATTGCCGCGATGCCGTTCATCAAGCAACCGATCAGTTCGCGCGAAGACTTGCACGATGCTGTTGAAAGCGGTCTCGTCCTGCCTTGGATGTGGGGTGTTGGCCTGATGAGCGAGGTCGGTTAACGCCCCGCACACTCTCGATTAGCCTTCGGCAATTGTTTGGAGCGGGATCAGGCTTGCCGTAGCGGGTCGTAGCGGTAGAAGTGTGCTGCTGCCGGCCAGGTTGACGCCGCCGCAGAATGTGGGTGGCACCCTGATACACAGCGCATCGATTAAAGCTCATCTCAAGGCCATACCGGCCGGAGTCTGGGCCCTCGGTTTTGTCTCCCTCCTAATGGATATCTCCTCCGAGATGATCCATGCGCTGCTCCCCATTTACATGGTCACGACTTTGGGGACGTCTGCACTTGCGGTGGGCATAATTGAGGGCGTCGCGGAGGCAACGGCTGCCATCACCAAAATTTTCTCAGGCGCCCTGTCCGATCGGCTCGGCAAACGAAAAGGGCTTGCAGCACTCGGCTACGGCATGTCCGCCTTTACCAAACCGGTCTTTCCGCTTGCATCTGAGCTTTCGTGGTTGATCGCGGCGCGCTTTATTGATCGGGTTGGCAAAGGCGTGCGGGGGGCTCCCCGCGATGCGCTGGTTGCCGATCTGTCGCCACCCGAGGTGCGGGGCGCGAGTTTCGGCCTCCGACAATCGCTCGATACGGTCGGCGCTTTCCTCGGACCCTTGCTCGCCATTCTTCTCATGGTCCTGACGGCCAACAGCTTCGTCACCGTGTTTTGGATCGCAGTGATCCCGGCATTCCTGGCATTTGCCCTGATCGTATTTGCCGTCCGCGAGCCCGAACGACTTCCAGATCTCAAACCGGTCCGGTCCCCCCTCAGCCGTCGCGAACTGGCGCGTCTCGGCCAGGATTTCTGGTGGGTGGTGGCCGTTGCCACAGTATTCACGCTCGCGCGGTTCAGCGAAGCATTCCTGCTTCTGCGCGCTCAATCCGTAGGCTTGCCCGTCGCCCTGGTGCCGGCCATATTGGTTCTGATGAACGTAGTCTATGCGCTGGCCGCCTATCCGGCCGGTGTCTTGTCGGATCGCATGGACAGGCGCAACATGCTCGCGGCCGGTCTCGTCCTTTTGTTTCTGGCCGACATGGTGCTCGCCTATTCATCGTCGGTTGAGAGCGTCGCGGCCGGCGTCATTTTGTGGGGTATCCACATGGGGCTGACCCAGGGGTTGCTGGCAACGCTGGTGGCTGATACGGCGCCCCCCGAATTGCGCGGCACAGCCTACGGCATGTTCAACTTGATGACCGGGCTGGCTCTACTCGCCGCCAGCGTCATTGCCGGAGTTCTCTGGGATGCCGTCGGGCCCAAGGGGACCTTCCTCACCGGAGCTGTGTTCGCGGCCCTCGCCGCCGCAGGTGTGCTTTTCCTACGCAGGGTTTCGGTCAGGACACGATTTTGAAAAGTTCCGCCGGCCGGGCGTGCAATCGAATGCGAAACGGCGCTATGGCAGAATTTTCGAAATCCAATAGGCGGTCGCCCGCGCGTGCACGAACGTTCGTCTCGCCTCACGAGGGTTCGCACGACTCGAATCTGGAATGCCGCCAGCTCCCCATCACGAGACAGCCCGCATGGTGATGGTGCGGCCTGCTCGGGCTAAAGTCAGAGCGCTTCATACAAGGTCCCTTGGCGCAATGACCAAATCCCTTGATGCGCACTTCGCCCGCCCGCCAGGGCAGCACGTGAGACCCTGCAGACGCAGACCACATTACCAAAATCAGGCCCGCCCCGATCATCTTGATTGCCATTCCCGTCACGGTGCTTTGGTCCTTTTACTTGGCCCCAGCGTCAAGGCCGTATCTCGATCCCGCAGTGCCTTCGCCATCTCCCCGAGAGATGCGTAGGCGGCGGCTCTCAGGCGATAGGCATCGCCGTCATTCGGATCGCGCTCGATCACGCGCGTGAAATCCGCAATCGCTTCCCGGTATTCTTGCCGCTTTCCCCGCAGGAAGCCGCGATTAAAGAGCACGTAACTATTGTCTGGCTCTCGGGCAAAGGCGGCATTGTAATCAGCGAGAGCCTCGTCGAGACGGCCAAGCGCCGAGCGGGCGCTGCCGCGGTTGACCAGCGCCATGACATGATCCGGGCTGCGGCTTAGGGCTTGGGAGTAGTCCTCCGCAGCGCGCTCGAATTGCCGCAGCCGGAAATGAGCATTGCCGCGATTGTAATATGGCAAAGACGCGACCGGATGCAGCTCAATCGCCGCGCTCAACTCCTCGATGGCTTTGTCGAGGCGGCCCGATTGATAGAAGCGTAAACCGCGATCATTGTGAAAGGCGGCATGAGTATCGCGATCCGCGAAATCAACGTGCCAGGGTTCAATGGTTGGAGTATCGGATTCCGCACCGGCGCAGGGCGTGAGCTGGGCTTTGATGGCGAGTAGAAAACCGGCGGCGATCACTGTTCTCCTGGCCATGGATGGCTTTCCTCTGTCACACCGCCTGAGGGCTGGGGTGCGTATGGTGATCGGGAACCTCGATGATCTCCTTCGGTCTCCCGAACCCAAATATCTTGCACAACGCTGGCAAGACCAGCAGGGTCAATATCGTCGAAGAAATAATGCCGCCGATGACGACGGTAGCCAGCGGTCGTTGCACTTCCGAACCCGCGCCAACATTAAACGCCATCGGGACAAAACCCAGGGACGCAACGAGGGCCGTCATCAGCACCGGTCGCAAGCGTGTCAGCGCGCCTTCCGTGATCGCCGGCTCGAGATCATGGCCGCTCGCCATGAGGTTGCGGATGAACGAGACCATGACCACACCGTTGAGTACAGCAACCCCCGAGAGCGCAATGAAACCCACACCGGCGGAAATCGACAGCGGGATGTCACGGAGCCAAAGCGCCGCGATGCCGCCCGTGAGTGCCAGCGGCACCCCGCTGAAGACAATGAGCGCTGCGCGTACGGAGTTAAACGCGGTAAATAGCAGCCCGAAAATGAGGAGCAGCGCCAGCGGCACCACGATCTGCAAGCGTTGGGTCGCGGAGGTCAGTTGTTTGAAGGTTCCGCCATACTCGAGCCAGTGCCCCGGCGGCAGCGTCACGCGCTCATCTATGGCCTTGCGCAGATCTGCGATGAACGAGCCGAGATCGCGGCTTCGCACGTTGGCGGTCACCACGATGCGGCGTTTGCCGTTCTCGCGCTGAATCTGGTTGGGGCCGATCGCCACTTCGAACGTGGCGACTTCCTGCAGAGGCACATAACTGGGCGCGCGCGATGCAGTATCACCTGCTCCGGTCCGAAGGGGCAGCGGGACCGGCAGGCGCTTGAGCGCATCGAGATCGGTTCTCAGGGTTTCCGGCAACCGGACGACCAGATCGAAGCGGCGATCGCCTTCAAAGACCTGGCCCACTGACCGGCCTCCGAGTGCGACCTCGATGACATCCTGGACATCCGCAATATTGAGGCCGAAGCGGTCAAGGGCCGCCCGGTCCGGGAGAATGCTGAGCACCGGCAATCCGCTCACTTGCTCAACCTTGGCGTCGGCCGCCCCGGAAACGCTGCCGACCACGGCCTCGATTTTCTCCCCTATCTCGGCGAGTTGATCCATGTCGTCGCCATAAACTTTCACGGCAACATCGCTCCGAACACCGGAGATAAGCTCGTTGAAGCGCATCTGGATGGGCTGCACGAACTCATAGTTATTGCCGGGAATCTCTCGGACAGCCGCTTCCATCTCTGCCACGAGCTGCGATTTGGGCTTGAGCGGGTCCGGCCATTCGGCACGGTCCTTGATCATGACGAACGTGTCGGCAACGCTTGGCGGCATGGGATCCGTGGCCACCTCAGCAGTACCCAGTTTCGCGAAAACCCTGTCCACTTCCGGAAACTGCTTGAGGCGCGATTCCAGTGCCGTCTGCATCCCCACCGCCTGGGAAAGGCTGGTGCCCGGAATACGCAAGGCGTGGAGTGCGATATCACCCTCATCCAGGCTCGGAATGAATTCGGAACCCATACGCGAGGCCAGCAACCCGCCGAAGAGGACAAGCAGCACAGCCGAGCCAACCATGATAAACCGGTTGGCGAGCGCAAATCGAAGCAGCGGCTCGTAAACCCGCCGCGCGCCCCGCATGATGAGATTCTCTTTCTCGTCGACCTTGCCCGTTACGAAAATCGCCACGGCGGCCGGTACGAAGGTGAGGCTAAGGATCAGGGCGGAAAGAAGCGCAATGACGACCGTGAAGGCCATCGGATGGAACATCTTTCCTTCCGTCCCGGTCAGGGCAAAAATGGGAACGTAAACGACGGTGATGATGAAGACGGCAAAGATACTCGGCCGTATGACTTCTGCCGTCGCTTCGGCCGCAAGCTTGTGGCGTTCTTCCGCGCTCAGCAATCTTCCAAGTGCGTGCTGCGCCATTCCGAACCGTCGCAGGCAATTTTCGATGATGATCACGGCGCCATCGACAATGAGCCCGAAGTCGAGCGCGCCCAGGCTCATAAGATTGCCGGAGACCCGCCCTTGCACCATGCCCGTGATGGTCGCCAGCATCGTGATTGGTATCACGGCCGCAGTGATCAGAGCCGCCCGGATGTTTCCCAGTAGAAGAAAGAGGATGACAACGACGAGAAGCGCGCCTTCGAGCAGGTTTTTTTGCACTGTTTCGATGGTTCGGTCCACGAGCGTCGTGCGATCATACATGGTCTTTGCAACGACCCCCTCCGGGAGGCTCTTGTTTACTTCGACAAGCCTCTCGCTGACGCGCTGCGAGACCGTGCGGCTGTTCTCTCCAACGAGCATGAACACGGTTCCTAGGACGACCTCGCGTCCGTTCTCGGTGGCGGCGCCCGTTCGCAGCTCCTCTCCCAGGTGAACGTCTGCGACGTCTCCGATGCGTATCGGAAGGCCATGACGGTTCGCCACGACGGATCAGATATTGCTCGCCTGACCGTTCGATATATCCAGCACCGGCGTTCGAATTGTTGCTCGACAACGCCTCCATGACGTCACGGATTGTCAGGCCGAAGGCCAGGAGCTTTTGCGGATAGGGCGTGACGTGGAATTGCTTTACGAATCCCCCGATCGTGTTGACTTCGGTGACGCCTGGAATATTGCGCAGCTGCGGCCGCACCACCCAATCCTGCAGGGTACGCAGCTCGGTGGACGACCACTCCGCTCCCTCTGCGTTTTTGGCGCCCGGTTTCGGCTCAACGGTGTACATATAAATCTCGCCAAGACCGGTGGCGATCGGGCCAAGCTCAGGCTCGAGCCCCTTTGGCAACTGGTCCTTGACCTGCTGAATCCGCTCGTTGATGAGCTGGCGCGCAAAGTAGAGGTCGGTGCCGTCCTCGAACACGGCCGTGACCTGCGAGAGCCCGTAGCGCGAGATCGAGCGCGTGTGCTCCAGCCGTGGAAGTCCAGCAATGGCCGTCTCCACCGCAAAAGTCACCCGCTGCTCGGCTTCAAGAGGCGAGAAGCCGGGCGCCTCGGTATTGATCTGCACCTGAACGTTTGTGATGTCCGGTACCGCGTCGATCGGCAGACGCTGGAAATTGTAGGCGCCAAGGGCGCAGAGACCGATGACTGCGAACATCACGGTCCATCGCTGGGCGATCGAAATATAGACAATCCGCTCTAGCAAAGCGCTTACTCCTAATGGTCGTGGCTCGCGCCGGATTTTTCGATATCGGCCTTCACGAGGAAGCTGTTTTCGGCCACGTACTCGGTTCCGGGCTTGAGACCACCCTTTACCTCAGTCCATGTCGCATCGCTGACACCAAGATCGAGCATGCGCACCTCATACGTCGTTCCAACCTTGGCGAAGACGACAGTAAAATCCCGGAACCGCTGAAGTGCCGAAGATTTGACGGCGAGCGGCACTTTGTGCCGGTCGACGACGACCAGGCCGCGCACCGTCATACCGGGCCGCCAACGAGCCTGTGTGTTGTCCAGAGTCACACGGGCCAGGATCGATTGGCTCGCGAGTTCGGCGACCGGGGTGAAGATCGCGACGGTGCTTTCGACCTCGCTATCCCCCTGGATGTCTTTGACCCGTATGGTTTGCCCTGCCTTGATGCGGGGCAGGTCTTTGGAGAAGACGTGGAACTCGGCCCACACCGAGCTGAGATCAGCGACCACAAAAATAGCCGCGTCTCCGGTCACATCGCCAATATTCGTATTCCGCTCGAGGAGCACGCCGTCGAACGGCGCCGTTACGTCGTAGTTGTTGAGGCTGGCGTTACTCTCGACCACCGCGAGCACTTCGCCTTGCTTCACCATCTCGCCGACATTCTTGGACACCTGCCGGACGACCCCGGGAAAACGGGCTTTCACCTGTGCAGTCTTGTTCTGATTGAGGACGACACTGCCGGTCAATGTGATCGTCTCTTCAATCGTGACCGGGCCCGCCGTCTCCGTCTCCATGCCGGCGCCCGACGCGGCGGTTTCAGTGATGGTCGTTCGCCCCTCATAGGAACCGTACGTCCACGCGTAGGTCTTGCCGTCATGCGTGGCCGAAACCGCAACATCGAAAGAGTGGGGCTCGACCACGGACGACGTGCTCTTGAGGTAGTCAGCTTGCGGCTCGAACGAAAGGGTGTCGACATCCCCTCCCAGACGCGACAGCTTCACCTCCACCACCACCTTTGCGGGGTCGAGCGAACGGTCGTCCATATAGGCATAGAAATGAAACTCCGGCGGCACACCGGTCTCGAAAATTGTAACCTCCAGCGCGAAGCGCCCGGATTTGAGCAGGCGGCCGTTATGGGGGCCCCGCTCGAATTCCTCTGCCTCCGCGGCATCGTGCTCGCCGTGCCCATCCTTTTCCGGATGTCCGGGCCCTTGCGTCTCGGCCGCCGGGATCGTACCGCGCAGGCCCGGTACGAATGACGGGTCGATTAAATTGACGGCGCCCGCTAGCGCCGCAACGATTAACAGGAATACGAGGCCGCCCTTCCAGGTCATTTCGTGTGCTCCATGCGCTAGCAGCGCGTCGCGTCTTCAGATTTCGGATAGAGGCCGCCCGACGAGCGCTTCGACTTGCGCCTTCGCCTTTTCAAAGTCGGCCTTCGCGTTCACAAGTTCGAGGCGGACCTCGAAAAGCGTGCGTTGCGCGTCGAGAACGTTGAGAAGATCAAAGCGCGCCTGCTCGTAACCGGCCTGCGTCTTTTCGTACGAGCTTTCAGCAGCAGGCAGCACTTCCCGTTGCAAGGACCGAACCTGTGCTGCGGCAACCCGCAGGTTTGTCATGGCCTCGGCCACGGAACCCGTGACGGAAACCCGCGCGGCCTCACGGTCATGCTCCGCCTTGACGACACGCTGCTCCGCCGCCGTGATGGCGCCGGCATTGGTGTCGAAAATCTTGAGCGGCGTTGAAACAGACACGACGAATGCCGCTTCGTCGGTATCTTCATAGCGACGGACGCCGCCCCCGACCGTGAAGTCGCGGACGGATTTCGCGGCCTCGAGATCGAGTTGAGCCGCGCGGCGGCCGATTTCATCGGACCACCGGGCGATGAGGGGATTGCCGTCGGTATAGGCCAGCACTCGTTCGGTGGAGGGGACATCCGTGCCGTTGCCAAGCTTCCCCGAGACACGGGTGAAATCGGCGTATCGGGCTCCCCAGAGTGCGGCAAGTCGCAACCGGTTTCCGGATAGGCGGGTTTCTTCGCCGACAACGGCCGAGCGGGCCCGCGTCAGAGTTACATTGGCGCGATCGAGCTCGATCGCGCTCGTACTGCCAATCTTCACCCGCTTATCGACCGCCGCCTTTACCTTTTCGCCCAAGCTCACCGATTTGCGGAGCACGTCCAGGCGCTCTTGCGCCGCCAGCACCTCGACGTAGGCCTGCACGGCCTGAAGCATCTCGCGGACACGGATCGTTTCCATCTCCCAACCCGCTATGGAGGTGTCCATGCTTGCGGCGCGCAGCCGCTTGACCCGTTTGTCCCCGAATTCGAACAGCTGTACGATGGACAGGGTCTCCTGAGAGGCTTCGAAGCCGGACCGCGTGTCCGCTCCGAGAAAATCC
Organism: Hyphomicrobium sp. 12-62-95; assembly: GCA_002279935.1. Lineage (GTDB taxonomy): Bacteria > Pseudomonadota > Alphaproteobacteria > Rhizobiales > Hyphomicrobiaceae > JAGVSR01. The sequence continues at coordinate 75,366 of NCCZ01000013.1, forward strand.
TCCACATCCAGCTTTACGTCTGGATTAGGTTTGACAGATGCCTGCAACTCTTCTCCTCGCCGGGCCTGTATCTCCGTGAACGCGGCCTTGATGGCGGGGCTATGGTTGATAACCCTGCCGACAGCCTCACGCAGCGTGAGGGTCTCCACCTGGGCATGCGGTCCGTGCGAGGCCGGTGGCGTCTCGATCACGACCGGCCATTCGCGCCGCGGAAGATCGCGGTCGGTCTCCGCCGTTTTGGCTATCGCTTCCGTCTCGATACTTCCCAAAGGCCGGGTCTCGCACCCGGACAATCCGAGCGCGAGCACGACGGCCCATAACCTTATCGAGCGGCCAGATAATCCCGGCATATCCCTTGCTCTCCCGATCTCAAACGCGCATGAGCGCTGGACGCGGCACAACGGCGCCGCGCCTCCTCAGGCAATCAGAGTCGGAGAGCTAAATCAGCAGAATCACAGTGCGCAGATGCTCAAGCCGTTCGCTTGAGGCGGGAATTCGAGCGCAGTACCGGCCGTCAGACAGATATGTTCGGACGTCGCCGCCCATCGGCTCCACGAGAACAGCAGGATAAGCTTTGGGCTTAGCGCCGACGCACGCCTTGTCCGATCTCGTGGAAGTCCCAGAGGAGACAATGGCGTGATCGTCGCAACCGCCATCGTGCGAATGCCAACCGGTAAATTCGCCGGCATGCTCGCCGTCATCATGCTCACCGCCATGATGATGAAGGGTGGTGTCCGCGTGGTCGGCGGTCCCGCCGCGCCATTCTAGAGCATGGCTACCGTCGCTGGCGTGGCACAAAACCAGCGGCATCGCAGCCACAATCGATGCCGGTGCGAACAGCACCAGCAGGATAGCGACGACGAGGCGACGCAGGCTCGACACGCGAATAGCTCCGATTGGACCGATTCCGTTACCCACCAGAGCTACCACCCCTGAGCGCGAGGGCCAACAGGTGCGCGGCCCATCTTTTGAGAGCGCATCACCCATGAGGCTAAATGGCAACAACCCGGAGAATATAAGACTTTTCAAGCGCGACATTTGACGTTTATAGAGTACCCCCCTATACTATACTTAGATCGAGGTCAAGAATGAGCCATACCGTTGCCGGGAAATCGAAGCTGCTCGGGCGCGTGCGCCGCATCAAGGGGCAGGTCGAAGCCATCGAGCGCGCCCTCGAAGGCGAACACGGTTGCTCGGAGATTCTGCAATTGGTCGCCTCGGTTCGCGGCGCAATAGGCGGGCTGACCGCAGAACTGATCGACGATCACATGCAGGATCACGTCATCGGCGCTGCCAACGCCGCCGAACGCGAGCGCGGCGCGAGCGCGTTGATGGATGTCATCAAAACCTACGTAAAGTGAGGGCCCGCAACTGCCGGATATCGCAAGCATCGTCGAACACGGGGCAGCAAATCCCTGGATTTACCTTCCCCTCGCGGTACTCCTGGGTGCGTTGCATGCGCTTGAGCCGGGACATTCCAAGTCCATGATGGCAGCGTTCATCGTCGCCGTGCGAGGCACGCCCGCCCAGGCAGCGCTGCTCGGACTAACGGCAGCAGCGGGTCATACGCTGATCGTGTGGATCATCGCCCTTGCGGGACTCTATCTCGGCGACAAAATGATTCTCGATAAGGCCGAGCCATGGCTTGTACTTATTTCCGGGCTTCTCATCATGGGGCTCTCGCTCCGAATTTTTGCGTTGATGCGGGGAGGTCTTGAGCCTTCCGCCGCTCAATTGCGCACTCCCGATCATGCCCATCAAGCCGGCCCAAACCATGATCATCACAAATCCGATGAAGATCATAACCATGACCACAGCCACGAGCCTCATGTCCAGGATGCCGGACTTGACGCGCACGCAGCAGCCCACGCGCGCCATCTCCAATGTCGCTTTGGCGGTGGCCGGGAGGTCACGAATCTCGACATCGCATGGTTCGGGTTTTCAGGGGGACTTTTGCCCTGCCCGGCCGCGATTGCGGTGTTGCTGATTTGCCTGCAGCTCAAAGCTTTCACCCTGGGCATCGCCATGGTCGCAGCGTTTAGTGCGGGACTCGCGATAGCGTTGATCGCCGTCGGTCTTGCAGCGGTCTGGGGCGCCGGTTACGCGCGGTCCCGCTGGCAAGGATTTGACCGGTGGAGCCATAGGCTTCCCTATGTGTCGGCGTCTATCGTGTTTCTGATCGGTTTCGTGATCTCCGTAAGGGGGGTGCTCGCACTGATGTCTGCTGCTCATGCCGCGCCGTTCTGACATATGGAAGCTTGCGCAACGCGACGCGCCTTTATTTCGAACGCGCACGGCTTGGTGCCCAAGGCCCTCTAACGCTCTGGCGAGCGGTAACTTCTCCTTGTCAGTATCAGCTTCCGCCAGCCTATGGCGCGCGGTTGGTCCTCGTATGTGATCACAGCGCCAGCGCATCAGCGGGTAGGAACCGATCCGGACGCTATCTTGAGTCTGGGACTTGCAACGCTGTCGGCATCGTCCATCCTGTTACAGGTTCCAGCGATCCGCTTTGCGTCAACGCCACTGAAACATTTTGTAATAAACGCGAAACACCCCGAATCGGGGTGGCCGATTAAAGTGGATCCCAACCTTTACTTTTTTGGGATGTTTTGCGCCATGGCGACCAAACCAAGCACGGCGGCCTCATCATGATCAGGGTGTGGATTGCACTGTTCGCGCTGTTGAGCCTCACAGGTTGGGGTGAACGGGAACCGGCGTGGCCGCAGGCCGGTCCAATGCCTGATGAGCCCGTTCCTGTCCCGGCCCAACCCTACCGATCGATTGCCGCTGGCATCAAAAGCTATCGGCCTGTCGAGCCGCAGCCTTGGGGCGAAATCAATCGCCAGGTGGCCCCTCCTGGCGCGCTGCCCGCGGATCGACAGCCGCCGCAGGCAACACCGAATTCTTCAACCGCCCCGGCGCAACCGAAGCCCATGGAGTCCATGCCGGGCATGCAACATTGATGAAACGGGTGTGAGTGTACCGCGGAGCCTTCGGGGGAAGGCGTTGCGAGATTTTAGAGCACCGGGGGGATCGCTCATGGGTTTGGGCAGACGGCGTAGCGTTTGGAAGAGATTGATGAGGATCTCGGCGGCAAGTCCGCTTTTGATTTTGGGCGGTTGCGCGCAGTTCTCGGCTGATGGTGGCATGAGCCTTGTGAGCGACCTGTCGACTGCAGCGATTGGCGAACCCGCCGCGAAAATCCAAGATGAGCACGGCGCCGCTGCGGCCGAGGCCCGAGTGGCCGAGCTTCTTTCGCGCACGATGACGCCCGATGCGGCCGTTCAGATCGCTCTTTTGAACAACCGGGGCCTGCAAGCCGCCTACACCGAACTTGGTGTGTCGGAAGCCATGATGGTCGAAGCGAGTTTGCCACCCTCACCGATCGTCACGCTGTCACGTCTCATTCAACCGTCGACAATCGAGATCGAAGCCCAGATTTTGCAGAATGTGTTGAGCCTTTTGACCTTGCCGCGCCGGCGCGAGATCGCGGAGGATCGCTTTCTCCAGGCACAGAAACGCGCGGTCGATGCGACTCTCAAGATCGCGGCCGATGCGCGCCGCGCCCACTATCGGGCTGTGGCGGCGAACGAGCAGGTGGTCCTCCTGCAGCAGGCCGTCAACTCGGCCGAAACCGTGTCAGACTTTGCCAGGAAGCTTGGTGAGACGGGCGGCATGGCGAAGCTGGATCAAGCGCGCGAGCACGCCTTCACGGCTGAGGTTGGCGGTCAATTGGCGCAAGCGCGTCTGACACAGCGCCTGGAGCGCGAACGGCTCAACCAGGCGCTTGGACTATGGGGCGCGCAGCTCAAATATAAACTACCGGATAAACTGCCCGCCCTTCCTCCAAAGCCGAAAGTCGAAGACGACATTGAAACCGAGGCTGTGCTTTCCCGCATCGATCTGGAAATCGCACGCATGGAGATCGCTATCCTGGCCAAGGAGTTTGGGCTCACGAGCGCCACTCGATTCATCGATGTGCTGGAGGTTCGGGGCATTCGTCGCGTTGAAACGAACAAGGTCACGGAAGTCGACTTTACGCTCGGACCGGGCCCCGCGCTCATACGCACAGAGACGCAGCGGACGGAGAAAGTTCGCTGGCGCGGCTTCGACGTGGATTTTCAGATTCCGATCTATGACTTCGGCGAAGTGCGGACCCGGCGGGTCGAAGAAACCTATATGACCGCCGTCAACCGGTTGATTGAAAAAGCGGTGAATGTGCGGTCCGAAGCACGGCAGGCCTATCAGGCCTATCGCGGCACGTATGACGTCGTTCGGCACTACGAGCGGGAAATCCTGCCTCTTCGCCAGATTATTACCGAGCAAACGCTGCTAAACTACAATGGTATGCTTGTCGACGTGTTCCAGTTGCTCGCCGATGCTCGGGCCCGGATCGAAACGAATGTGCAGGCTGCGACCGCGCGGCGCGATTTCTGGCTGGCCAAAGTCGATTTGCACACCGCAGTGATCGGCGGACGCGATGGCAGCGTTGCATCGGTCGCTGCGGGTACGGGCGGATGACGGCATCGAGAAAGGAGCTTCAGGATGACGGTATCGCGTAGAGACATGATGGTCGCGACGGGCGGGCTTGCGTTGCTGGGTGCCGCCAAAGTGACGGGCCGCCCCGCCCACGCTGCAGCCCCAGAAGCGCAGTTCCAGTCATCGCCAGCCACACAGGCTCCGGTGGCTCCTTCGAGCGGCCCAGACTATCAGCCGGTTGTCACTTTGAACGGCTGGACACTCGCACCGCGCATGAACGGCGAATGGAAAGAATTCCATCTGGTCGCTGAACCGGTCGTGCGCGAGATGGCGCCCGGAATGAAAGCACACCTGTGGGGCTACAACGGCCAGTCTCCGGGTCCAACAATTGAGGTGATCGAGGGCGACAAGGTGCGCATTTTCGTCACCAACAAACTTCCCGAACATACGACTATTCACTGGCACGGGCAGATCCTGCCGAGCGGCATGGATGGCGTTGGCGGCTTGAATCAGCCGCACATCAAGCCGGGCGAGACCTACGTCTACGAGTGGCAGATCGCGAAGTCCGGCACGTTCATGTATCACCCGCATGCCGATGAAATGGTTCAGATGGCTATGGGCATGATGGGGTTCTTTGTCGTCCATCCCAAAGACCCGAAGTTCATGCGCGTTGACCGCGATTTCGTCTTCCTGCTGAATGCCTATGACATCGATCCAGGTTCGTATGTCCCGCGCATCGCGCAGATGTTGAACTTCAATCTTTGGAGCTGGAACAGCCGTGTCTTCCCCGGCATCGATCCTCTTGTCGTACGCAAGGGCGATCGCGTGCGCGTGCGCTTCGGCAATCTCACGATGACGAACCATCCAATCCACATGCACGGCTACCATTTCGAGGTGACTTGTACGGACGGCGGCTGGGTGCGTCCCGAAGCCCGGTGGCCTGAGGTGACGATCGATTGCGCTGTCGGGCAAATGCGCGCCTACGAGTTCGACGCAAACTACGAGGGCGACTGGGCTATTCACTGCCATAAGTCGCACCACACGATGAACGCGATGGGTCATGACTTGCGAACATTCATCGGCGTCGACCAGTCCGAGCTGAAGAAGCGCATGTCCCAGATGGTCAAGGGCTATATGCCGATGGGGGCCGCCGGCATGGCCGATATGGGCGAGATGGAAATGCCGCTGCCCGACAACACGCTGCCGATGATGACCGGGTTCGCCCAATTCGGGCCTGTCGAGATGGGCGGCATGTTTTCGGTTGTCAAAGTACGCGAGGGGCTTGACCGCAACGACTACAAGGACCCCGGTTGGTACGAGAATCCGGAAGGTACCGTCGCCTTCAAGTGGACGGGCGATCCCTCGAAACTTTCCAATCCCGTTCGTGCTCCGGCTGAACCGGCAGCAACGACCGGACCTGGCGGGCCCGCATCAGAAATTGAGGTCAAAGCCGTCAAGCCGAACGGGCATTCAGGGCATTGAGGACACGTTCTGAGACGCGTGGAAACAATTTGTAACAATCGCGAAATGAAGCGGTAGAGCGCGTTCGTTACATCCCTCGTTGGCGCGAAGTCAGCGCAGTTCGTTGAGGGATAAGTCCATGAGAACGCGGATCACGCGATCACAGCTTTTGATAGCGCTGACGGCAAGCGCAGGTGTGCCGTTCGCCGGAACGCTTGCCATAGCAGAACCAGGAGCGGCCGGTCATACGCACAAAGTCTTTGCCGCGGGCGAACCCGGTGATCTTGCGAAGCCGGCTCGGACGATCACCGTCGCGATGACGGAGGGCGACGGCACCATGGCCTACGATCCACCGGAGCTGGCGGTGAGGGCTGGTGAGCAGATCAAGTTCGTGATCACCAATCGCGGGGCGCTCGATCACGAGTTCATGCTCGACAGCGTCGAGAAGAATGCTAAGCACCGCATCGCCATGCAGAAAAACCCGGAGATGGAGCACGACGATCCCAACGGACGCCGCTTGAAACCAGGCGGATCGACAGAGATCGTCTGGAAATTCTCGAAGGCCGGAGCCTTCGAGTTCGCCTGCCTCATTCCCGGCCACTCCGAGGCCGGCATGAAGGGCGTTGTCGTCGTGTCGGAAAAGTAAATCGATAGCGAACGCACCGAGATCAATTCAAACAAGGAGTTCAAGACATGAAAATCGGATACGCACTGGCCGTTGCTGCTGTGCTTCTCGCCGGACCTACGGGTGTCGCGAGCGCAGGTGGAACTCATGACCCCGCGATGCATCAGGCAGCAGATACGCCTGCTGCAGAAAAGCCGGCCGCGTCCCTGCCGAAAGTTAGCGGCACCGTGACGAAGGTTGATGAGACCGCCGGCAAGATCACGATCGATCATCAGGCCATTCCAAACTTGCAAATGGATCCCATGACCATGGTCTTCAAGGCGTCGGATGCTGCGCTGCTGAAAGCTGCCAAGCCGGGTGACGCCGTCAAGTTCACGGCGGACAAGGTCAACGGTCAGCTAACCGTAATGAGCCTCGAAAAAGGCAAGTGATAAAACACGCAGCCCAGGCCGCCTGAAAGACCGACAAGCGGCCTAGGCTGTTATATAATCTGCAGTATTTCAGATGTTGCCTCGACGGAAACACGCATGTCTCCCTCAGATTTTCCAGCGTCGGAGCGCGATGCCAGTGCGCCGCCGGCCTCGATCACAGATGCCCATGTTCTGATTGTCGATGACGACGGCCAGCTTCGCCAGCTCGTTGCCAAGTTTCTCCGCGGCCAGGGCTATCGCGTGACGGGCGTCCGCGACGGGCGTGAAATGAACGACACCCTAAAACTCGTCCTGTTTGACCTCATCATCCTCGATGTAATGTTGCCTGGGCCTTCAGGCCTCGACCTTTGCCGGGAACTGCGCAAGACATCCTCGACCCCCATCATGATGCTGACAGCTAAGGGGGACGAAACGGATCGGATTGTTGGACTGGAGCTTGGCGCTGACGATTATCTCGCGAAACCTTTCAGCACACGGGAATTGCTCGCGCGCGTCCGTGCCCTTCTCCGCAGAGCTTCTGTTTCCCCGCACCTCGTTCAGCCGCTGAGCGCTGGCGCGTACGCGTTTGAGGGGTGGGTGCTGGATACGCGCAAACGGCAACTGCTCAACCCCGAAGGTGTCGTGATTGATCTTAGCACGGGCGAGTACGATATGCTGCTAGCCTTTGTCGAAAGCCCGCAGCGTGTTCTGACGCGGGAACAGTTGCTCGACCTTTCGCGCAACAGGATCGCGACGGGTTTTGATCGCAGCATAGACGTTCAAATCAGCCGTCTGCGGCGCAAGCTTGAAAGTGCGGATGAAGGCGGGATGATCAAGACGGTCCGCGGCGCAGGCTACATGTTCGTGCCATCAGTAAAGCGCGTCTGATACGCCTGCGGCGGGAGTTCGCATGAGACTTGTCCCTGACACCATTGCCGGGCGCACCATCGCGGTGCTTTTGCTCGGGCTCACCGCACTGCATTTGGCCAGCATATGGGCCTATCAGTTGGGTCTTGATTCGGAAGTTGGACTGACGAATGCCGCGCGAACGGCCGAGCGGCTCGTCTCAATCAAATCGACGTTAAGCTGGCTTCCCGCTGAAAAAAGAGAGGAAACAGCGCATACCCTGTCGGGGGGCGCACTGGAGGTCCACTACAGCACGGTCCCGCTCGCTGTAGCCCCCGCAGTTATGACCGGCCCGGCCAGCGCGTTGCAGTCCGAAATTGAAAAAAGCACAAAAACCCATCGCGATGGCGGTCTCATCGTCGGGACGCCAGCACAAGGAACAGGCACACGCACCGATCCGCATTTGACCCTCGTTTCGATGCGATTGCCCGATGGAGGGTGGGTGAACACCAACATCGCAGTGCTGGACGGTGCGCATAATTCCAGGGGAGCTATCATTGTATCAACGGCCCTGATGGCGCTTGGAGTTTTGGGTATCGCCCTTGGCATGGCCCGAAGCGTGACACAACCAATCCGCAAATGCGCCGAAGAGGCCAAACGCGTCTACGTCACAAGTGAACCTCAGCCGATCCCAGTCGACGGCCCAAAAGAAGTGCGCGAGCTGGCGGCTTCGTTCAATGAAATGCAACTGCGCGTCAAGAAACTCGTTGATGAGCGCACCCTCATGCTTGCGGCGATTTCCCACGACCTGAAGTCACCGCTGGCCCGTTTACGCTTGCGGCTAGAGGATGTTGCCGACGAAGATGTGCGCCGCGCCATCGAGACCGATTTCGATGACATGCTGCAGATGATCGGCTCGTCCTTGGAGTTCCTGCGCAGCGATCACACCGGTGAGGAGCGCCAACGGCTCGATCTTGGTGCCATTGTCCGGACGATCTGCGATGACTTTGCCGATCAGGGGCTGGCGGTGACACTCGAACGGCAAGACAAAGCAATCTTCACCGGTCGCCGCCTCGCCCTGAAACGCGCGTTCGCGAATTTGATCGGAAACGCCCTGAAGTACGGTCAAAGCGCAACTGTTCGCGTCTTAGCCGCGCCGCAGAACGTCACTTTGGAGATTGAGGATCAGGGTCCGGGCATTCCCGAGGATGAACTCGAAAAAGTTCTCGCGCCTTTCTATCGCATCGAAGCGTCGCGCAGTCGAGATACCGGCGGAACGGGACTGGGGTTGACGATTGCCCAAAGCGTCATCGAAAGCCACGGCGGTACGCTACAGCTTAAGAACCGTCCCGAAGGCGGCCTCTTGGTGAGGGTGGTTTTGGCGAAAGTGGAGGGCTCCTAAGCCCTCAAGACCAACCATGCCGGGCCGCGAGCTATTTTCACGACCGCTCCTGCAATCAAAGGAAACATTCGCGAAATCTCGCGGTAGCACCCTTTACCTAACTTCTGTGCATCGGACATTGCAAACGAGACCGATCTCGCTGCGGAGCGTCTGAAGACTTAAACTGCAAAGCACAGGAGACAAACATGAACCGGATTATTCTTGCCATTGCAACCGCTGCTGTCGGCTCAGCTACGCTCATCGGCGGCGCCGAGGCCAATACGATTTGGCGCAATCCGTACAAGAGCACGCCGTATGCCGTTCCTCATGACCATGCAAAGCCGCTTTCCGCCAAAGTTGCCCCTATGGCGGCGAAGCGGCATGCCCATAGTTGAGACCCGGCGTGTCTCGTCAGTCAGGCCAGCTCAGCAGCTGGCCTGACCGCCGCTCCAGAAAGAGAACACGATACAACAGTAAGAAGATGCGCGTTGGGTATGACCTAGAGCTTCGCAAGCATGCGCACAGGCTCCAAGAAAAAGGGTTTCTCTGCCTTTCCTAACGTATCCAGTGCACTTGTCATGGACGCGCTTCGCGTCGATCGAGTCTGATCCTCGGGAGAGTGGTTGAACCGCGCGTATGAGTTTTCCGCCGCCTCTCGAGCAACCATCCCAAAATCATGTGTTCTGGGTTTCGAATCTTCCAAAGACGAGATTGATGGCAGGCAACACGAACAGCACGAGAGGCGCTTGAAGGATCAGGCCCCCGATGATGGCAATCGCGAGGGGCTGCTGCATCTGTGCGCCCTGGCCGAGGGCGAGCGCCAAAGGCAGCAAGGCAAGGATCGCCGCCAGCGTGGTCATAACGATCGGACGGGCGCGCGTCCGGGTCGCGAGCGCCAATGCCTCTGCCGCCGACTTGCCGGTCGCTCGAAACCCTTCGAACGCCGTGAAATAAATAATCGCGACTTCGGTGACGATACCGATCACCATGGTCAATCCCATAATGGCCGAAATGTTGAGTTCCGATCCTGTTGCCGCGAGCGCCAGCATGGAGCCGCACGCAGCCAGCACTGGCATCAGCAGGATGGACCCGGCAATCATGAAGTCTTCAAACAGCAGCAGCAATAGCAGCAGAACCAGTCCAAACGCCGCGACAATAACCAGCATCAGGCCGTAGAACGCTTGTTGTTGCTCGGCATAGAGGCCGCCCAACTCGAACCTAACAGACCGAGGAAGAACGCCGGCCTCCGAGAGCTTTGCCGTCACCGCGGCCGCAGCCGAGCCCATGTCGGTACCCTCTATTCTGGCTGTAACGGCCCGCATCGGCTGAAGGTTTTCACGAACGATCTGAGGTTGTCCGGTCTCGCGTTCGATTGTCGCGATCTTTCGCAGCGGCACCATGTGGCCGTCCGCCGATTTGAGTTCGAGATTGCCGATGCGCGCGATATCATCCCGGATGGTTGGTCGCGTCGTGACGCGCACGCCGATGGATCGTTCTCCTTCGTCGATGGTCGTGGATATATCGCCGGCAATCATGGCATTGAGCTGTGCGGTCGCAACGGCGGGATCGATGCCTTGAAGTCCCGCCTTCACATGATCAATCTTGACGAGCAGGGCGTCTCCTGCCGGGGTCACACCGTCTTGCACTTCGACCAGCCCCGGTAATGAGGAGACAACAGCGGCGACCTTTGGCGCGACTTCCAGCAGGACGGCTTCGGACCCATAGAGCTTGACCTCAATCGGTTGCGGGACAGCCGTCAGATCCCCGATCAGGTCCTCCATCAAGAGTGCCATTTCGACGTTGATGCCCGGAACCTGGATCCTAATCTGTGTCCGGATGTCTGCCATTACGGCATGAATAGGTTTGCGTGGCGGTGGCTTGAGGCGAATGAAGAAATCCCCTTCGTTGGGTTCCGTCAACCCGCCGCCGAGCGCGGCGCCGGTGCGCCGGGAATAGGTCGCAACTTCAGTCGTCGCCCGCAGGATGGCCTCGACCTGTTGCAACAAGCGATCCGTCTCCGTGAGCGACGTGCCGGGCGGTGTCTTGTAGTCGAGTACAAACCCACCTTCATCCATCGGCGGTAAAAAGCCGGATGCAAGCTTAGTCGTGACCAAATATCCGGCGGCCGCCAGCGGTAGGATCGATGCGGCGACCACCATTGGCCATCGCTGCGCCGTCGAGACTGTGCGGGCCCAGAGGCCCTCCCGGCGCGATTCCTGTGCGTCCTCCTCGTGGACATCACCAGGCCGCAACAACCAGGCGGCAAGCAGCGGCACAACAAGCCACGACAGGATGAAGGATATCGTCAAAGCGACCGCAATCGTCAGCGAGAGCGCGGCGAAAAATGCTCCCGTCACGCCCGTCAGGAACGCCAGCGGCAGGAAGATGATCAGTGTCGCGAGGCTCGATCCAACGAGCGGCTTCAGAAAGTCGTTGGCCGCGGCCGCAGCAGAAGCCTCTCGTTCGGCAATCGTCGCCCCTCTCAACCGAGTCTCGATGTACTCGATGACCACGATCACATCATCGATGATCAATCCGATCGCCGCCGCCATGCCGCCAAGCGTCATGATATTGAAGCTTTGGCCCAGAATGCCAAGTATGAGTGCAGTGATCGCCATAACCGATGGCACAACGACGGCGGCGATCATTGTCACTCGAATGCTTCGGAGAAAAACAAGCAGGACGAGCGCCGCAAGCACGCTGCCGGTCAGGATCGCGTCGCGAACACTGGTCGCCGATGCCACAATCAGTTCGCTTTGATCGTACCAAAAGGATTGCGTCACGCCCGTCGGCACCATTGTCTTGAGATCGGCCAATTTGGCCTTGAGGTCCGCGACGATCTGGACCGTGTTGCCGTCCGGCTGCTGAAACACTTGCAACGACACGGCCTCGCGCCCATCGGCCGAGACCCTGGTCCAGTTCGGCACCACGCTTTCCTTGACGGATGCGACATCCTCAAGTTCGACAATCCCTGTCCCTCCGGTTCTCAAAACCGTACGCCGTATCGCGTCAAGATCGTGAAAGCGCTCATCCGAGAGCACGAGATAAAGTTTGTAGTCTTCCTCGAGTTTACCGGTCGCTTGCAGGATATTGGCGGCTGTCAATGCAGCCGTGACGTCGCCAATCGCCAGGCCGTAGGTCCGGAGCCGCATCGGATCAATCTCGACCTGATATTCGCGCAGTGCGCCGCCAATCACGCTCGTGCGCGCCACTCCCGGTATCGCAGACAGAGCCGGCGCGATGGTCAATTCGACGATGTTGCGCAGTTCCACTGGTGCGATGGACGTCGAGATAAAGCTCATCGCCGCGACCGGAAACACGGTCGGGTCCATGCGTCGGACCTTGAAGGTCGTGCCCGCAGGGAGCGACGGAAGGAGCTGAGCGACCGCCGCACCGACCTCCGTCGCGGCGAGATCCATCGGGTGTCCCCAAGGAAAGTTCACCGAAATTTCGGCGCTGCCGCGGCTTGAGATCGAGCGCAGCGAGCGGACGCCAACAACCGACCGTAGAGCGGTTTCGGACGGACGCGTTACCAGCGTGACCATTTGCGATGCGGGCCGATCACCGGCCTCGAGCGACACGACAATCCTCGGAAAGTTCACCTGCGGAAAGAGCGCAACCGGAACATAAGCGGCGTAGAGAGTTCCCGCGATGATGAGCGCCGCGAGTGTGAAGAGCAGCGATCTGCGGCGCAGAAAGGCCTTCTGAACGATTTCCGTCATGGTTGAGTCCTGACGGCCGCGCCATCGCTGAGCTCGAAATTGCCAACCGACACCACCTCGTCGCCCTTCGACAGAGATCCAGTGACCGCGATCAGCTTCTCGCCGGCAGGCAACCCGGAAACAACGGGCACGCGCTTGGCTTTGCCGGCTTGAACCACAAACACGTGGTCGCCCGTGGCATCCTTGAGCACCGCCGACATGGGGACGACCAAGGATGTATGCGACCCAAGAACGACGTTGGCCGTGACTATCGTGCCGATCATTAGTTGACTCACTTTGTCATCCGGCATGGTGGCGATCGCGTCGACCAGCCGTGTCGCCGGATTGATGACGCGACCAACAGCGCTAATGGTGGCGGTTTTGGATACAGGTTCATCAAAAACGGCATCAAGGTGCACGCTCAGACCGGACTTCACGCGCGCGGCATCTTCTGGCTCTAACCCGAGCATGACGACTAAGTGGTCGGCGCTTGCCACGGTGGCGATCGCTTTGTCGGCTGCGACACGGTCTCCCAAGCTCACCACTACCTGCGAGACAATTCCCTCATGCGGTGAATTGAGCGCGATCGTGGCGGCTTCCCCGCCAAGCTGCTTTTCCTCGTCGAACCGCGCCCGGGCGTCGGCCAGCTTCTGGCGGGCAATGTCGAGCTGACTTGCCGGGATAATGGCTTTCTGCGCCAGCTCCTCTGCCCGCCCGGCTTCCGCCTTGGCGAGATCGAGCGCGTTCTGTGCTTGCTGGAAGCTGAACCGCGCGATGGGCGCAGTTTCGAATTCCGCAAGCGGCTGCCCTTGGATCACTGGATCCCCCGTGCGGACAAACAGCCGTTTGATTAGACCGGGCTGCGGGACCGACACGCTGACCTCGGATTTTGGATCGGCCTGCACGCGGCCGTAGACGGTCAGCGTCTCATCGAACGCTTTTTCTTGCACTTTCGATGTTTCAACGAGGACGGTCGGCGTTCCCTCTTGGGCAACGGCCAGGATCGCCCCCCAACAAGGAAGGCCCGCGACCAGCACGTACAAATGCGATCTTTTCACGCGTTTTCTCCCTCAATCCAACCTGCGTCAGCGCCGTAGCGAAGGCACGCGAAAATCTTCACCGCCAAAACGCCGCTGCTTCCACGGCCACATCCTTCTGCCCGAGGAAGCTTTTCAACGCACCAGCAGTCGCGGCACTCTCCCAGAACGTGCCTAGCCCTATGATGAGAACGAGCCGCCCAAGCTTCATCATCTGGTCCTGTCCCTATCAAAACGCGAAGCCCCACCCGAACACAAGGCATGCGGCCCCACATTGCCCATCCTAGTCCCCGCAGAGATTGCTGATTTCGCGCGGCGCTTTTACGGCCGATCCTTTAGCGATCTCATCCCAAATTTTTTCACGAGGCCCATGCCCCCGAGCATAGCCACCAAGAAATTAGTCGATCTCAGTTCTCGCGGAGAGAGCTTCCCGCATCGCGCCGTATTTCTGTTCCAGCCTTTCCCACGTACTGTCGCCCGTGACCGTGAACTTGAAGCGGTTCATGGCCAAATCGTTCAGGCTATTGATGGGATAGGATTCAGACGCACCCGACATCCAGTCCCGGACGGACTGCATCTCCGGGCGCACGAAATCCACCAGATCGTTTCGGCCGGGTGATGCGATAAACACAACCAGCCCGTCTTTGGTTTCAACGATAACCTCCGGAAACACTTCGGCCAGCGTCTTGTAGATGATGAGTGATACGGGAGAGAACGGGTTCGACTCTTCGCTCCAAACGGATACCACACCATCCTGTTTCAGATGTTTTGCAAGGTTCTGATACATCTCCCGCGAGAACAGGTGCGTGGCGTTCATGTTCTGCATCCACGCTACATCTATGGCTATGACATCGTAAAGATCACCTTCGCCGCGCACCGCAAAGTGGCGGAACCCGTCATCGATAAGGATCGTCACTCGCGGATCGTCGGTCGATGGTTTCAGGAGCGGGCGAAACAGCTCCTGTGCCCTCGGCATCTCGGGGTTCAGTTCGATGACATCAACCGTTCCCGATTCCGGCAACCGGGAGAGAATTCCCGACAGGGTTATCCCGCAGCCAAGGCCGACATTCGCTACCCGCATGTTTTCGCGCTCACCAACGATCTTCATCGGAATCTCGCCGGTATCCCACGCCGAAGGGTCAACATGACCGGCCCAGCGTTCCCCAACGCTGCACAAGGGCCGGTTATCGATATTGATGATTGTCTGCCCGCCGATTTCAGTAGCGCTTAAAAGCCCGTAGGGTGAGCGTGTTTCAAAAAGGATTTTTCCGTCCTCCTGTGTCAGCTCAATCGGAAACCCCTCAACTGTCAGAACATCCTTATGCTTGCCTGCCATGGGCGAGGCAAACTGCCCAAGAGCAATCAGCGTCACACCACACGCCATAGAAGCCCATCTCAAAGGACCCGGGATCAACAGCAGGGAAAGCGATTGTATCGCCAAAACTCCGGCAAAGCTGGCATTGATGCCCCATAGCGGGATCAACAAAAAGCCGCCGACCAAAGCCCCCAGAACGGAGCCTGCCGTATCGGCAATAATGATGGCGCGGCCCTGCTCCGTCTGCGCTACAGGCGCCATCAGCGATATCACCAGCGCGCCCGCTAAAGCAGCCGAGAGCATGGAGAATGAAGCGGCCATGCCAACCGTAGCAAACAGCCCGAACCACAGCACCCCGGCCCACCAGATAAAGAAGAATGCCAGCGCCATCGTGGCCATTGAGAGTGCTATCAGCCACGGTATCGGCAAGTTCCAGCGCCGCACGGCCAACGACCCCAAAAGAAAACCCAGAAGGTGAAGTGTGATGATGGAGGCGGCGACATATTCCGAATTGGCGACATAGAAAAAGATGATCCGGTTAAAGATAAACTGGCCCATCAATGACCAAGCGCCGACAAGCAGCGCCAGTGCGATGCGCCGCCATTCCACGGCACCTAGTTCCATGTGACGACCACGCGGCCGTAAGCGCCAAGCCCGCCGTCATAGCTTGAACCGTTACCGCCGGTACCTCTGGCCCCTACCACCACCGGCACGATCTCTCCGGGAGTGTACACTCCAGCTGCGTAGGAGCGTGCTGAGTAACCGCCACCACCAGCGCCGCTGCCTCTGCAGTTACCTGAGCGTCCGCCTGAATAACCGCCGCCAGCGCCGCCGCCGCCCGGAGCAACGCCCGGTCTTCCCGTACCGTAACCCGGGATTGTATCTCCACCCGCCCCACCGTTAGCGCCGTCTCCACCCGGCCCGGCCTGTGTCCCGGCGGTGCTGCCGTTCTGACCTGTCAGATTTGTGGTGCCGCCCGATGCCGTCCCTCCTGCCCCTCCGGCAGTCGTTGAGGCGCGCGTGCCACCATTCGCTGTGACGGTTCCGTCCCAACGCGATAACCCGCCGCTGACGCCCGCGACTTTTGTTGTCGTGCTACACCCCGCTCCTCCTCCACCGGCACCCCAAACCTGCACCGTAAGAGTGTTATAGGCAGGCACTGTGAAGTTGAATGACCCGGATGTCGTGAAAGACTGCGAGCCGGGCACGACGTTGGCTTCGGTCGTTACACTCCAAGCATTGGTTACGCCACCAACGTTCACCGTCGCAGTGAGCGCCGTGTTATAGGAGGCGCTCGATGTAAGCCGCACAGCCAGAGTTTGACCGTTGGTGATGTTGCCCGATGTTGTCCAAGCCCCTCCGGCGATTGATATCTGCGGAGAGCCCGAGCCGCTGACCGAAACCGGCGTCGTGGTGTTGATGCCGCCAATTGCGATACTGTTCGACGTTGTCAGCGTACTCCGCGCAACGTCTGTCTGATCGGTGAATGTGAACGCATTCGGTGTCGTATCCGCCGCCAGCGTGGTCACGCTCCATGCGTCCGTCACGCCGCCGACATTCACCGTCGCCGTAATGGCGGTTGAGAAGGAGGCGCTGGAGGTCAGGCGCACGGCAAGCGTTTGCCCGTTGGTGATATTGCCCGATGTCCCCCAAGCTCCGCCTGCAATGGAGATCTGCGCGCCCGTGCCGGTTACGGAAACGGGAGTCGTTGTGTTGATGCCCGTGATGGTCACGGCACTGGCCGTTGTCAGCGTACTAAGAGCGGCATTCGTCAAGTTCGGCGTGAAGTCAAATGCAACGGGTGTCGTATCCGCCGCCAGCGTGGTCACGCTCCACGCATCTGTTACCCCTCCGACAGTCACCGTGGCCGTGATCGCTGTGGAGAATGAGGCGCTTGAAGTGAGGCGCACAGCCAATGTCTGGCCGTTGGTGATATTTCCGCTCGTGCCCCACGCGCCGCCATTGATAGAAATTTGAGCGCCCGCGCCGGTAACAGAGACCGGCGTCGTTGTATTAATGCCGTTGATGGTCACCGCTGACGCCGTTGTCAGCGTACTCAGGTTCGCGTTCGTGACATTCGGCGTGAAATCGAACGCATCGGGCGTCGTGTCCACCGGAAGCGTTGTTACGCTCCACGTATCGGTAACCCCGCCGACATTCACTGTCGCCGTGATCGCTGTAGAGAATGAAGCGCTGGAGGTCAGCCGCACAGCCACTGTCTGGCCGTTGGTGATGTTTCCGCTCGTAACCCATGCGCCGCCAGCGATCGAGATCTGCGCTCCCGCGCCAGTGACAGATACCGGAGTCGTCGTATTGATGCCGCTGATAGTCACCGCGCTGGCAGTGGTGAGCGTACTCAGGTTCGCGTTCGTAACATTCGGTGTGAAGTCAAAGGCATTCGGCGTCGTATCCATCGCCATGGTCGTGACCGACCATGTGTCTTGGGTAGACCCGACCGAAATCGTTGCCATATGCGCTGTGCTGAACGAAGCGCTGGAGGTTAGCCGCACGGCGAGCGTCTGACCATTGGCAATGCTGCCTGTTGTTCCCCACGCCCCTCCGTTGATGGAAATCTGGGGGCTGCCTTGCCCTGATACTTCCACCTCGCCGGGACAACCTGCGGGGATACCGCTGATCGTGACGGAACTCGCCGTGGTTAGAGTGGAAAGCGCGGCGTTCGTCGCATCTGCAAATGTGAAGGCGCTGGACGACCCGCTTCCGTAGGTTCCAGTGACGCCCAGCAGTTGTGACCCGCAACGCAGATTCGCGGCTGTGAACTGCGGATCGTTCGAGTTCCGCAGCGCTGCCAGCGTGCATTCCCCAGCATCGTCGTTTTGACACTGGGGTAATCTAAAAGGGAGCCAGGACGTCGTACCTCCGTCGCAGTAGTGCCATTTTGGATTGCCGCTGGCGTTGTATTTAATCAGCCCGTCTTTTTCTACAGTGCATGGCCCCGTATCGTTCTGCCCTTGAAGCGCGGCCAGCCCGCCGCCCCCTGTTGCGCTTTGCCATTGCGATCCGTCGCAGATGAGCGTGATCTCGCTAACGTCGCGGTCGGCGCTGGCATTTCGCCTGATATAGCCCTCCTCCTGCGCTGTGCAGGCATCTCCGGGTTTCGTGTCTGTGCCGCCGAGCTGCGCTTGGGCCGATACGGACAGTGTGATCAAAGTCAGAAGGGCGAGAAGAATTCTAGTCATCGGCGGCCTCCTTGCTGAGGCTTTCGATTTTCTTGTCGAAATGCTCTACGCCTTTATCCGAGAGCGTTGCGCCATAGACGATGCCTTCACGGACGACGAGTCCGTCCTGATTGAGGAGTGCCACAGGCTTGTCGTCGATGATGAAAACGAAGGTCTTCGTGTTTTGATCGATCTCGATCCGTGTCGGCTGCTGGCTTGCAGCGTCTTCTGCGAGCGCCGGATGTCCGGCGAGTGCCGCGCATGCGGCGGCGGTGGCAATGAATAAACGCATGAACTCCCCCAACTTCAAAACGAAACGGCCACCCGAGGATTGTCCTCATGGTGACCGGGAGTTCGAAACCGCTACAAAGAACAAACGGTGCGGCAGTCTTTAGCCGCGAAAGCCTGAACATACACTGCCGCCTCCCGGTCTAAGCCGAGAAGCGACATCTTTGGCGCGCTTCGCCATTTTGATGAGGAAGACGCACCAAGTAACGGCTGATGCCTGCCGTTCTTTGTATGGGGTTTCGACACCCCGACTGGAAAAACTCCAGCTTCTTCTATTCTATACATTTTTTGTATATAAATAAACATTATTCGATTTCACGCCCAAACTGGCGGGTTTACCTAAAGCAAAAGGATGGCGGGCCGTCTCGAACCCAAAATGGGTTCGAGAGAGAAAGGAAACCCCATGCCCCGCTACCGTGTCACCCAATACCGCGATGCCCGCCAGATCTTCGCAGCCATCATTCCGGCCGACTCTTCCGAAGCCGCCCTGGCTCTGGCGGAAGGCGACAACTGTCACTGGATCCCAGGTGACACCCACGCCTTGGACGAGCGCGATATTCCCTTCGACGAAATCCAGGAGCTGGATGACTTATCTGTCGTTCTCGAACCCGGCACCATCCCTACAAAAATCTGGTTGCTGCATATCGATGACGGCGACAACGAACCGAGCGTCGATATCTTCAGCCACAAGCCTTCCGCGCTGATCGCCTTCGAAGCTGCCCTTACGCCCTACATGACCGGTGAAGAACGACGGACATTCTCCGGAGACCCGGAAGCCGCTTACGAATCCATCCTCAAACGGGAAGGCGGCGATCTTCCCTACGGCCATGTCTGCCGTCTCGACGAACACCGTCTGAGCGTCTATCCCGCCACGCCCGCCTGATGGCCCCCAAAGAGAAAGGATGGCTTCCCATGCGTCGCCGCAGAGCGGCTTTGCAGAGGGCAAGGCAGCTCCCGCGGATCAAACCGCAACGATGGAGCCATCATGCAAACTTCAAACTCATTTCAGGAGAGCCTTGCGCTCGCCCCCTCCAACACACCCGCACCGGCCACGGCCAAAGGCGAACGCATCGTCGCGGCAGCCCACCTGCTTGTCCCGCTCCTTGAGCAAGGCACAAAGATCGAAGCCCACGCCCTGCGCGATACGATGCGTTGCGTATTTCAAACCAACGACAATGAGGGCCTATGGCAATGGAAGGACGCCTACGAGGCCTGCGAAGCCGCACTCATAATTTTCCTGCAGAAGTACCTTGCCGCCATGCGCGAGAGAGCCGGCGCACCCCGCAATGTTCTGCCGATGCTGCGCACCCTTGCCGATCTCATCCCGACCCACACCCGCCGCTCGGAAGACAGCCAGGCCTTCCAGCAATTCTCCACTCCCCTCGAACTCGCCTTCATCGCCGCCGAGGCTGGTGCCATCACGCAGACCGATACCCTGCTCGAACCTTCAGCCGGAACCGGCATGCTGGCCGTCCACGCCCACGCCCTGCAGGCCAAGCCCATCCTCAATGAACTTGCGGCCACCCGCGCCGATATGCTCGCCGCGTTGTTCCCCAGCGCACACCTCTCACGCTTCAACGCCGAAAATATCGATGACTACCTGCCCCGCGCCCTGCAACCCAGCCTCGTGCTCATGAACCCGCCCTTCTCGGCCAAGGCCAATGTCGCAAGCAAACATCAGGGCGTCGACGCGCTCCATATCCATGCCGCCCTCAAGCGCCTCGCCCCCGGCGGACGCTTGGTCGCCATCACCGGAAAGGCATGCATTCCATCGAACCCCTCATATCTCGATATCTTCGGCAAGATTGGAGATCTCGGCCAGATCCTGTTTTCAGCCTCCCTTGGCGGCCGCTTCTTCGCCAAGCACGGCACCGCCATCGAAACCCGCATCACCGTCATCGAAAAAGGCTCCGAGCACGCCACGCCGCCCGCCTATCATGACGACATCACCGATCCGGCCCTGTTGCTCGACCTGATCCAGTGCAGCCTTCCCGCGCGCAGCGTCCCAAACATTCCGGCCCTTCCCGATCCAGCCGCGTCCCCGATCGCGCTGTTCTCTACGCAAAAGCGCCGACCCGCGACGGCCGCCCCGGCCGCCAAGGCCCCCGAACCGGAAAACATCACCGAACTCGACTACCATCCGCGTGAGGATGCCGCCCAAGCCCCGGCCACCAGCGATAATATTTACGAGCCGTATCGCCTCGATTCCATCGCCATACCCGGCGCCAAACCGCATCCCTCCAAGCTCATGCAATCGGCGGCGATGGCATCCGTGAGGCCCCCGGTACCGACCTACCGTCCGCATCTTCCCGCCAAGCTGATCGAAGACGGCATCCTCTCCGATGCCCAGCTCGAAACCATCATTCTGGCCGGTGAAGCCCACAACCATTATCTCTCCGGCAAATGGCTCCTGGGCGACAAGCCCCACGCCCTTCACCCCGCCAAAGACGATGACGACACGGCCGTCACCTACCGCAAAGGGTTCTTCATCGGCGACGGCACCGGATGCGGTAAGGGCCGCGAAGCCGCGGGCATCATTCTCGACAACTGGCTCAAAGGCCGCCGCCGCGCACTCTGGATCTCAAAGAACGACGAGCTTCTGGAAGACGCCCAGCGCGATTGGTCCGATCTCGGGCAGGAAAAGCTGCAGATCGTGCTGCAAGGAAAATTCTCACCTGGGAAACCCATCGTCCTCGATGAAGGAATCCTTTTCACCACATACGCTACGTTGCGATCCGCTGGCACGAACAGCAAAGGCTCACGCCTGCAACAGATCCTCGACTGGCTGGGCCGCGATTTCGACGGACCGATCATCCTCGATGAAGCCCACGCCCTTGCCAACGCCTCCCCCGGCGAATCCGAACGCGGCAAAATCAGCGCCTCGCTGCAAGGCATCGCCGGGCTTTCTCTGCAAAACGCCCTGCCCCACGCCCGCGTCACCTATGTGTCCGCAACCGGCGCCACGGTTGTCGAGAATCTCGCCTACGCCTCCCGCCTTGGATTCTGGGGCGGAGCTGATTTCCCATTCGTCACCCGCGCCGAATTCATTCAGGCCATGCATGCCGGCGGCATCCCCGCCATGGAAGTGCTGGCCCGCGATGCCAAGGCCCTGGGCCTTTATACCGCGCGCACGCTCTCCTTCGAGGACGTTGAGGTCGACATGCTGGAGCATGTGCTGACCGCCGAGCAGATCCGCATCTACGACGCCTATGCCGAAGCGTTCCAGATCATCCATCACAACCTGACCGACGCCCTCGATGCCGCCAACATTACCAGCCCGGAGGACGGCACCCTCAACGGCCAGGCCAAAAGCGCGGCCAAAGGGGCCTTCGAATCCAACAAGCAGCGCTTCTTCAACCACCTGATCACATCCATGAAAATTCCGACCTTGATCAAGGCTCTGCAGGCCGATCTCGATCGCGGTCACGCCCCCGTCATCCAGCTGGTCACAACATCGGAAGCCCTCTTGAAGCGCCGCCTGGCGCTCATTCCGCCATCGGAATGGGGCGATCTCAACATCGACATCACCCCGCGCGAATACGTCCTCGACTATCTGCATCACGCGTTCACCGTCACGCTGTACGAAACCTATTCCGACGAAGACGGCAAGCTCCATTCCCGCCCCGCCATGGAAGACGGCCAGCCCGTCATCTGCCGTGCGGCCGAGCGCCTGCGCGATGACATGATCGAAAGCCTCTCTGCCCTTCCGGCCGTTCAATCGGCCCTCGATCAGATCATCCAGCACTTCGGCACCGATATCGTCGCCGAGGTCACGGGCCGCAGCCGCCGCATCGTCAAAAAGACCGGCGCACACGGCCGCCCCGTGCTGGCCGTTGAAAACCGCTCCGGTTCGGCCAATCTCGCCGAAACCGCCGCCTTCATGGACGATCGCAAGCAGATCCTGATTTTTTCCGATGCGGGCGGCACCGGGCGCAGCTATCACGCCGCGCTCACCGCCAACAACCAGCGCCGCCGCGTCCACTACGTTCTGGAACCCGGCTGGAAAGCCGACGCCGCCATTCAAGGCCTCGGCCGCACCAACCGCACCCATCAAGCCTCCGCTCCCGTTTGCCGCCCCGTGGCCACGGACGTACGCGGTGAAAAGCGCTTTCTCTCCACCATCGCCAGACGCCTCGATACCCTCGGCGCCATCACAAAAGGCCAGCGTCAAACCGGCGGCCAGGGCCTCTTCCGCCCGGAAGACAATCTGGAAAGCCCCTACGCCCGTACCGCCCTCAACGTCTTCTACCAGCAGATCATCCTCGGCAAGATCCCGGAATGCTCGCTCGAAGACTTCGAAGATGTGACTGGCCTTAAGCTTTCGATTGATCTCGGCGCGGTACGCTCCGAAATGCCGCCCATGCACACCTTCCTCAACCGCATGCTGGCGCTAAAAATCGACATGCAGAACGCGCTGTTCGCGCATCTGGGAAAACATCCTCGCCGGCATCATCGAGCACGCCATCTCCGAAGGCCGCTACGAAATCGGCTTAGAGACCATCACCGCCCACAGCCTGATCGTCACCAAGCGCCAGGCAATCGACCGTCACAAGAGCGGGGCCGAAACCCTGCTCTATGAGGTGGAGCGCAAGAACCGAACCGCGCCCCTGACGCTCGAACGCGCCATCGAGATCGCCTTCGACGCCAAGGCCAAATTCATCACCAACGAAAAATCCGGCACCGCCGCTCTCCTGGTCAGTTCCCCCTCACGCACGATCGAGGACGGCTCGGTCGAGCGCCGCTATCGCATCCTCCGCCCGATGGAAACCGATTACCTCAGCGAAACCAGCCTGCACCTTTCATCCTGGAAAGAGTGCGACCGCGAAACCTTCGAACAGCTCTGGGCCGCCCAGCTTGCCAAAATCCCCGAGTTCGTCACCTCGCGCCTGTTCATCGTCACAGGCCTCCTGCTTCCGATCTGGAACCGCCTGCCGAGCGATCACTGCCATATCTATCGCTTCACCACCGATGACGGCGAAAAAGTCATCGGACGCCCGGTAAATATGGCCGATCTGGCCAATCTTGGGCTCACGCCCAGCTTCGAACAACCGGGCGAAGCCTACGACCACCTCAACACCGGCGGCATTATCGATCTGGCCGAAGGCCTGTGCCTGCGCAAGGTCAGCGTCATGTATGCCCCGCGCATCGAGCTCACCGGCTTCAATGACGTCAGCCTGCCAGGCCTCAAGGCCATGGGCCTCACCACGGAGATCATCGCCTACAAACTGCGGCTGTTCGTGCCCATGGGCGATGAGGCCAACGGCATTCTCGAGAAGCTTTTCAAGCGCTATCCCCCGCGCTGATCCTTACCTGCTGCCAACCCACGCCTCCTCTCGGGCTGATGCCGCAGAGAGGAGGAGGCCCCATGGCGCAAGAAAGGACGCGCGTATGAGCAAAGATACCAACGAAATCGCCAGGCTGTTGTCCCGTCATGCCCTGGCCGTCTGCCAGACCTATCTCCCCAATGGCCGCAAAACCGGCAACCACTGGATCCTCGGAAACCTCTCCGGTGACAAAGGCCGCAGCATGCACGTGCGCTTACAGGGCCCCGACTATGGGCCGGGCGCAGCCGGAAAATGGGCCGACCGAGCGACGGGGCAACACGGCGATCTTCTCGATATTATCGCCGCCGCCAACGGCGGCATCAGCTTTCCCGAAACCCTAGATGAAGCACGCCGCTTTCTATCCCTTCCGCGGCCCAATCCGCCGCCACCTGCACTATCGTTCCCGCCTTCCGAACATGCCGCCAAAGCCATGCGCCTGTTCCGTTCGAGCAAGGACATCCACGGCACCCATGCCGAACGCTATCTGCGCAGCCGGGCCATTACCGCCTCATTACAATACGCTGCGTTGCGTTTTCATCCCAACTGCTACTATCGCGAGGACGATGATGAACCGCTGCAAGCCTTTCCCGCCCTGCTGGCCGCCATCACCGACCTGTCCGGCACGCTAACCGGCATCAATCGCACCTGGCTCGATCCGGCCACGCCCTCCCTGGCTTCCATTCTCGATCCGCGACGCGCCATGGGCCGCATGCTTGGCCATGGCGTGCGTTTCGGCGTTGCCCGCGACGTCCTCATCGCCGGTGAGGGCCTTGAGACCATGCTGTCCATCCGTTCGCTTCTGCCATGGATCCCTGCCGTATCAGCCCTGACGGCCGACCACCTCGCCCTTTTGCGCCTGCCGCTCTCGTTGCGCCGCCTGTATGTCGCGCTCGACAACGATCCCGCCGGCGCCATGGCCTGGGCCGCCCTTTCGCGCACCGCCCGCGCCCAAGGCACCGCAGCCTTTCCGCTGATCCCCGCGCTCGATGACTGGAACGGCGATCTGCGCCATCTCGGCTTTGCCGCATCGCGCGATCTGGCACTTTCACAACTGCACCCGGACGATATCGCCCCGGCCTTGTCCCCATTGAATCGATCAGCGCGTGGTCAGCAAAGCCCGATCCCTGAGCGCGGGGCGACATAGCCCCTTTCCCCGTTCGCATCGATGGCGCGGGACCGCTCTCCCAGAAAAGCAGCGCGCGTGGAGCCACGGCCTTTTGAAGACGCGATCATGCCAGAGCCAGCGCGGGGTCAACCCAGAGGGTCGGCGCGTTGCGCCGCCTTGCGCGCGGACAAGTCCGCGACGCTGCGGTGACACCCGCTTTCTGGCTCAGGCAAGAGGATCGCGAAAGGCCGTGGATGGTCCACGGCTCCGAACTTTATCTAAGGAGAAATCTTATGTCCCACTACGATCCTTCCGAGCACGCCTCCTACGAGGGCTCCGCTACCGCCGCCGTCATCGAAGGCCTGCAAACCTTCGGTTATACCCCCTCTGCCGATGAAATCGACCAGCGGCCCCTTCCGGAAACCGAGGATATGGACCAGGCCATTTCCGCCATGTTCCAGATCATGTCCGATACCCTGCAGGACAGCGCCTTGGAACCCGACCTCGATGATCTGCTCTGGTCGCTCGCCAATATCTTCCACCGCAAAGCGGCCACCGTGCAACGCATGCTCGATGACAACGAATCGCGCCAGCGCTATTCGCAGGAACAGCAGGACGGCTCGGAAGTCCGGTCCGTCGAGCTGGAAAACCTCATCGCCCACGGCATAGCCATCCTCCATAAGCGTGACCTCTTCGAAGCCTGTCGCGATCTCGCCGGCGCGCATTTCGAAGCCATCACCGGAAGCGCATGGCGTCCAAGAGCCGGATCGCTTGCCAACCGCAAGACCATGACCGCTGCCATCCTCGATTCCAAGGATTACATCAAGGCCAAGCGGTACAAGGAAACCAACACGCTTACCCCTCCCGGGACTCTGATCGCCTTGTCCGGCGGCGTCGAATACAACAACGTGGCGCTCATTTACGAAAAGCTCGATACCCTCCTCAAGCGCTTCCCCGACATGATCCTGATCCATGGCGGTGCCGACAAGGGCGCTGATCTCATTGCCACCAAATGGGCCTCCGCCCGCGGTGTCACGCATATGCCGTTCAAGCCCGACTTCGCCCGCTGGGGCAAGACCCGCGCCGGCTTCATGCGTAACGATGAGATCCTCAAGCTCGAGCCGCGCGGCGTGCTGGTCTTCGACGGCACCGGCGTCCAGCACAACATGGCCGACAAGGCCAAAGCCGCCAAGATCCCGCTCAATGATTACCGCACCCAGAAGGTCGCGCGGTAAACGATGACCGCCCAAGCCCTGAGCGCTTCGCGGCGCTCGGGGTTTTTTTATGCCTCATCCAAAAACATGTCTCGCACTTAAAGCCCAACGCGGGGGTCAACGCCCACAGCGCGCTCGGTGTTTACCTGCGCCAACGGTCCAAGCGCGCCCTGAAAAATCGATCGACCCATTCCGTATCCCCGCACGACGCGATTAGTCGTTACGCGGATATTCTTTTCCGCTTTTCAAAAGAAAGAGGGCCGTCGGCAGAGAGCGAACCGTTCCGGTTCAAAGAGAGCGCAAACGCGCCAATCCCAACCTCTCAGCAAAGGACCCGAGCCATGACCCTCAACGACAGCGCCGTTGGCGACATTCTCTATACCTCATGGGGTTACGAGCAGACCAACATCGATTTCTATGAAATCGTCGCCCGCCGCGGAAAAACCACGCTGGCCCTGCGCAAGCTCCAATGCAGCAGCGAAGACGAAGGCTGGTGCCGTCACAAGGTCATGCCGCTCAAAGGCCAATTCGCCGGCGACCAGATCCTGACGCGGCGCATCAGCAAGCACGGCACCGCCAAAGTCGAAAGCTATGCCTATTTGCACCCCTGGGACGGCACACCCAAGCACGCCACGAGCTACGCCTGACGTACCCACCACGTTTCATAACGAAAGAATTTCCCATGCCACCAAAGCCACCAAAGCCACCAAAGCCACCAAAGCCACCAAAACAAATGACCGTGACCATCACACTCGACAACGACTGCTTCATCGAAAATCTCGAAGCCGAAGTCGCCGCCATCCTTACCGATCTTGCCCATCGCATCCAACACGAAGGCGCCGGGCTAGAAGCCCACAAGCTCCTCGACAGCAACGGCAACAGCGTCGGCAACGTCTCGCTCTCTTACCGGTAGACCCCGCTTTTCACTCGCACACTTCTTGAGAAGAAAAGGCCGTGTTCTACCCCGGCGAAAAGCTGGGAGCGACACCCGAGAGTTGCCGCGCCCGCATCCCAAAAAAACCAACCGAAAGGACCCTTCCATGACCATCGCCTTACCCGATCCGCAAACCGCAACCGCGCTCAAGGCTGCCCAGCGTCAGCTCCAACGCATGCTGGATGACGATGAGCTCCGCTTTTGCAGCGAGACCGGCGCCACCCTCGAGCAGATCATCTCCAACATCCACCACGCGCTGATCCACCCGCTGCAGCCCGCTCCGACGATCAATCCGTCTGAGATCAAAATCTACGCCGTCCATGACGCAACCGATCCAGACCCCGAGCCCAGCCTCTGCGGATACAGCTTCAATGCCGAGCCCGGCAACGCCGAGCCCCATCGACGCCATCAGCCGATCGATCCCCTGAACCCCGACGCCAGCCTGCATCTCTATTGCTTCAAAACACCCGAGCAAGCCTCGGCCTTCATCGGCGGCTTGCAACTCTTCCGCGCCGATGCGTGCGGCCAGACCATGCAGACCTTTGCCCCGGATCTAACGGCTGTTCTGGTTGAATTCTACGATTCGGCCGCAAACCATCTCATCATCAACACCGATCACCTGATCGCCACCCCCAGCGCCCCGGCCCATGATCAGTACATCGTTCTGGTGCAAACCGAGGCCGACCCGGAAACCCGGCGCTTCCTGCACTTCTCGGCCGACGATCCCCAACACGCGCAAGAGCAAGCGCGGGATGAAGACCCGAACAACACCGTCACGGCCGTGTTTCACCGCATACAATAGGCCCCCTGATCCCACACATTACCCATGACCCGCTGCGCCATTCGCGCTGGCACCAAGCCCTGAGCGCTGACCGGCTCGGCCCTTCATTATTTTCAGCATCCCATCAGAGAAAGAGACCGGCGCAGGCGGGCGAAGCGCGCCCGCTCGATTGAGAGGCGTGCCCTCAACCCGATCTGAAAGGACCATCCCATGACCGCAACCGCCATCGCCCAGCTCCAGTTCATGACCGCAGCCGAAGTCTGCGCCGCCGCTCCCCTGGGCGCCATCATTCGCTACACCGATCTTGCACCCGAACCGCCGCTGCGCTTCAAAAACAAGCATGCCGTCTGGCGGCGCTCCAACGCCCAAGGTCGCCTCATATCTGTCACGCCAGGCGAGAACGGGCATCCCGGCCACTTCACCCTGCACGAGGGCGATTTCGGCACCGGCAAAACCGTGATCCTTACAATCCGCAAAACCTTCGCCCTCGACAGCAGCCTGGGCTTTGCCATCGCCCAAATGCCCGCGCCGGGCTCGGTCGCCGTGCTCTCCGCCTGGAACGATATCCCCGAGCTCCAGCATCTCGCCGCCAACCTGCGGGATGCCGCTGACTGGATGCGCACGAATCAGCACCACGGCGCCTACCTGGAGCCCGTCCTCGCCTGCACGCAGCGCGCTCAATGACCACCATGAAGAAGGAGCCTTTTCTCCATGAAATTCTTAACCCCACATCAGCACGCCCAGCTGATCGCCAATGGCAAAGCCCAAGCCCCCGTCAAAGGCACCGGCCGCGAAATCGACTTCCATCCCGTCGTCCGCCTTTTCAATCCATATGGAGCGGGAACATGGCTGCTCGCCGAGATCGATGCCGATAATCCCGACATCGCCTGGGGCTTGGCCGATCTCAACTGCGGGTGCGCCGAATTTGGCGCCATCAGCCTGTCGGAGCTTTCCGCGCTCCGCCACCCTTACGGGTTTTTTCTGATCGAACGCGATCAGCATTGGAGCCCGCGCGCTCCCATCTCCGCCTACATCAAGGCATCTGTCGCCGCCGGCCGCATCGCCGAGCCAGACCTCGAACCTGTTTCGAACTGACGCTTCCCAGCCTCACCGGTCGGTCAATTCCCCACAACAGCAGAGATCGAGAACGCCCCCGGAGGGGGCGAGCCGGAGGCTGCGCCAGAGAAGAGATTCGATCGTCGGCCTCCCGGCACCCATCACCGATTACCCATCACCCTAACCAGGAGCTTTTCCATGACCAAACCCAAGACCAAAACCGCCAGCCCCGCCCCCGAGACCGTGCAGATTTATCCCAGCCGCATGATCCCGCTCAATCTGCTCGATGTCGATGAGGCCAATGTCCGCCAGATCAAGAACGGCGTGACCATCGAAATCCTGGCCGATGACATCGCCGAGCGCTCCCTGATCCAATCCCTCAACGTGCGCACCGCCACCGATGCCGACGGCAAGCCGACCGGGCGTTTTGGCGTCAAAGCCGGCGGCCGCCGCCTCAAGGCGCTGCAGATCCTGGTCAAGCGCAAGCACATCGCCCCCGACGAGCCGATTCCCTGCATCGTCAAGGACGACGGCAATGCCACCGATGACAGCCTCGCGGAAAACATCTTCCGCGAGCAGCTGCACCCGCTCGATCAATTCAGGGCCTTCAAGGATCTCGCCGAACAGGGCATCCCCGATGCCGCCATCGCCAAGCGCTATCACGTCACCGAGCGCTTCGTGCAACAGCGCCTGAAGCTCGCCAAGGCCAGCCCCAAACTGCTTAAAGCCTTCCAAGACGAGGAGATCAGCCTCGAACAGCTGCAGGCCTTTTGCGTCACCGACGACCACAAGCGCCAGGACTCCATCCTCAAGCTGATCAAGGGCGGCCAGCGCTACGGTGCCTATGACATCAGGAAAACGCTGACCGAAGATTCGATCGAAGCCGACGACCCGCGCGCCCGTTTCGTAGGGCTCGAGGCCTACAAGGACGCGGGCGGCACCCTCATGCAGGACCTTTTCAAGGAGGAAAGCGGCCCCTGGCTGCAGGATCCCATCCTGCTCGACCAACTCGCCATCGCCAAGCTCGAAGCCGTGCGCGACGACATCCTGGCCAAGGGTTACAAATGGGCCGAAATCTGCTTCATCGGCACCAATATCTGGGACCTGAAGCGCAACCTGGCCACCATCCCCAACCTTCCTTCCTCCCTAACCAAGGAGGAGGCCGCGCAGGCAGAGCAGCTTCACGCCGAGCACGACGCTCTGATCGAGGAGATCGAAAATACCGGCGAGGAACCCTCAGCGCGCAAGGCGGCCCGGCTCGAAAAGATCCGCAACACCCTGATCGACCTGCAGAACCGCCCGCCCCGCATGTCGCCCAAGCAGATCGCCCGTTCCGGCGTTCTCATCAGCATCGATAGCGATGGCGATCTCAGCATCGAATACGGGTTCCTAAAGCCCGAAGACGTCAAGCAGGCGAAAAAAACTGCATCCAAATCATCAAGCGCTGATGGCAACGAGGACGATCTCAGCACGGATGCTGACGTAACCGGCGAAGAGGAGGATGACGATGACAGCGCCGATTACGTCCGCGCCGACAACAATCCCGGCGCCAACATCGCCGGAAAGCTGCTCTCCGACAGCCTGACGCGCGATCTTACCTCCTACCGCACGGTCGCGCTGCAGAACGCCATGGCCCAGGACTTCAACACATCCTTCCTGGCCGCCCTGCACGCCTTCTGCCTCTCGCTCTTCTACCGGCGCGGCCAGTTCCACCAAAGCACGGACTCACACAAAGCGTGCGCCAAGATCGCGCCCACGATGACCGAGTTCCGCGGCGTTCAGGGTCTGGATGAGTTCGAACCGCAAAAGCAGATCACCCAGCGCCACCAGCATTGGCGCGACCGTCTGCCGGAAAATTCGGACGCGCTGTGGAATGCCCTCAACCTGCTTTCCAACGAGGAACGCGGCGATCTTTTCTCGCACTGCGTCAGCCTGACCCTCGATGCGGTCCATGGCAATCAGGCCCGCTCCTCCTCGGCGCTGCATTCCGACCAGCTGGCCGAAGCCGTCCAGCTCGACATGGCGCAGACCGGATGGATCTCCACCGCGGCCAACTACTTCGGGCGCATCAACAAGGAGCAGATCATCCAGGCTGTGAAGGAGGCCGTCCCCGCCAAGGCTGCCCTGATCGATCACCTCAAGAAAGGCGTGATGGCCGCCGAAGCCGAGCGCATCATCAAGGAGACCAACTGGCTCCCGCCTTTGCTGCGCGCCCCGTTCACCGTCATGCCGGAGCCTGAGACCGATGCCGCTGCCGAGGACACACCGACCGAGGCCAAAAACACCCAAATACCCGCATTCCTGAAAGGTGGCCTCAACGGCGCTTCCCCCCCGCCTGCCGCCTAGCCGGAACGCCCCGCGCCTCAATCCCTATCCCCACACACTCTGAGGCGCGGGGCTTTTCTTTCACCAGCCAACCGAAAAGGAGATTGCTTTCAGCACCCATCATGACCGCCACACCCCGAACCTCCCTCTACCGACGAACCCATTCCCCGACCACCGAACTGCTGCACGCAGGTATAGCCGCCCACCATATCCACGGCCTGTTCCTGTCCGGAAACGACACCGATGCCCTCGGCCAGATGACAAAGCTCATCCAGCACATGCAGATCGCCATGCAAGACCGGCGCGAAATCACCCGCCTGATCAAAAAGGGCGTGCTCTCCCCGCCTTCAGCCAAGCAGCGCAGCTAGGAGGCGACCATGACAGACCCGCAAACCCAAGAACTCTGGATCACCTTGCGCTTCAAAGGCTATGCCGATGCATCCGCTTCGGCCCAGCACGTTGCCGAGCAGACCCTTGCCGACCTGCAAGCCCACCTCGAGCTGCGCTATGGCGCTTTGCCCTTCGCAATCTCGCAACCGGGCGAGGTGATCGATGTCGAGGAAGAAGCCCAGATCTACGACACGCAAGAGCCAACGCCGCTCTACGATCATGCCATGACAATCGCCTTTTCGCTCCGCTCGGAACATCCCTCTGGCGAAGACCTCACCGCGCAGCAGATCCGCAACGCCCTCTATCACCGCCTTGCCAGATTAGACGACGATGAGCTTATCGAAGCCACCGGCGCGCCGTTCGATACGTATGAAGTCGACCAAAAAATCCCGGTTCCAATCCCTGCGCTTCCCGCCGTAATCACCCAGCAAAGCACCTTCCAGGTCGATCACGAAGCTTCGGACGACACCTATCTCATTGTCGATGTTGCCGGTATCGCCACCGTTTCCATCAAGCGCGAAACCGAAGGCATCGTCGCGGATATCTACCCGCTTCACGCCTCCAATGAGCCCGTGGCCTCGACTTACGCTTTCGATGACGACCTTACCGACACAAAACCCGAACCAGAAAAGGACCCCGACACCAATGGCTAATTACACCGCCGCTGCCCGCAGCAACTATTTCCGCGTCAAGAATCCCAAGGCGTTCCGCCGATGGTGCAACAGGCTCAATCTCGACATCATCCAGCCCGACGAAGACGGCCCGGAGTCCTTCTTCGCCATCACCCCTTCAGACGACGATACCGGCTGCTGGCCCTCTTTCCATCCCGAGAGCGATGAGGAAATCGACATCCATCAGGAGCTCGCGCCCCATCTCGATCCGCGCGATGTCGCCATTCTCATGCAATCCGGCCACGAAAAGCTGCGCTTCATCACCGGCTTTGCTACCGCCGTCCATGCCGACGGCCGCACCGTCTCAATCTCGCTTCGCGACATCTACGACCGCGCGCGCGAAGAATTCGGCCAAGACCTTTCCATCACCGAAGCAATTTACTAGCGCCCCTTTAAAATCGGCCCCCGCTTGATCAACAAAACGGTCTGACGCCGCAGCTTTGCCGCCGAGGACCGCATGCACCGCTTTTTCAACGCTCTCGCATACCTTGCCGTCATCATCTCCTACGCCCCGGCCGCAGGCTTTGCAGTGCTCGGCCCGGTTTTTGATCGTGCCCCTCCATGGGCCGCCGCCGCGTTAGGGGCCGCACTGCTGCTGGCACCAAGCGCCGTCTGCCACCGCACCTTCGATGCGCCCGATCTTTTTGGGCATTGACTCCGGTGAGCTGCGCTACACTTCACTCTTTGCGCTGCTGGTCATCCTGATCGCGCTCTATCACGTCGCCATCGCCAACACGGCCCAGGCCGTCCACGATTTCGATTTCGCGGCAACCCTGTGCGCCCTCGGCGTTGCCATCGCCCTGATCGGCGAGGCCCTTCCCCTACGCCCCGAGGATGACCGCGAAAACACCCACGACATTTAAAGGAAGAGATGTGCGCCGGCCGGGCAAGCCGGCTGCGCCGCCAGAGAAAGCGCGCACTCAGCTCCCCTCAACCCGAACCAAGGAGCGTTCCATGGGATGGATCTATCTGGACCTCGCCCGCGCCGGTCTCTCGCTTGAACAAGCCAAGATCAACCACGTGCGCGATGCCGCCCAATACGGCCCCGGCACGACCGCACGTATCATCATGCACGAATGGCACCCCCGCACCTGGTACGCAATCATCGGGCTCTATGCGGCGCATTCCGATCAGCGCATGCAAACGCCCTATACCGTCTTCCTGCGTACCGACAGCATCGACACAAGAGACGGGCAATTCGGCTACAAGGAGATGACCGAGCAGATGGGCCCGCTGCTCGAGGATACGCCCTGCTTGGTCATGGTCCGCACCATCTTCCGCTACATCCCTTACGCCGAAGGCGATGCCATCGCCTTCCGCCAAGCGCACGGCATTCCCTTCCTCCGCAAAGCCAGCGCCGCAGCCGGAATGAGGGAGGCCCCATGACCCTCCCCCGCCGCTCAACACCGCATACGCGCCTGTCTTGGAATTCCCTGGGTGGTTGGCAGGATGCCGCTCTGGCGATCAACGCCCGGCCGGCTTCGCGCCTGCGCCATCTTCAAATCGAATGCCACGTCATCGCGCTTTCGGCCGCCTATATCGACGCCTGCTCCAGTGCCGCTCTCCTCCGGAGCGTCAAGGATTTGCTGACCTCCGGCGACTTCCGTCATCCCTGCCGCGGCCGGCGCGCAGATGCGCCGCATACGCCGCTGATCGTGGCCATCAACAACAGGCTCCAGCGCCTTGAGCCCAGCACGCCCGAGGAGGCCCCATGAACTTCATCAAACACAGCTACGGCGGCCGCAAGCCCGCCCGGTATTACATCGACGGCAAGCGCGTTTCGCCTGGCCGCTATGAGATCACCGTCATCGAAGCCCGTATCGCCGACTGGCAGCACTGTTCCTTTTGGGGGCGCACCCTTTGCACCGTGCCCGGCCGCGAACACTACCTCTCCGGATCGTCCATCAACCGCTGACAGAACGGTTCTTCATAGCCACCACCAAACCCCCTCCTCGGCCGTCCCCGAAAAACTGGCCCTGCATTCTGAGGCCCAAAGGCATGGACACCCGCCCGCTGGTACGTTCCATCCTCGCCGCACAGGGCCTGTCCGTGATCACGGATATGCTTGAGAACGGCTCCTATTGGGCAATCGTCAAAGAGCAAGACCCTGCCGCCGCGCCCTACGCCCTTCTCTGCCAGACTAGCCGCGGTCGCTCTCCCCGCGACATGCACTATCTCATCGCCCGCGAGCAGATGGGTTTTCCGGAAATCCCGCCGCGCGCCTTTTTCAGCCGCATCCTGACCAATTGCCCCGTGCCGCCCTCAGACATCGCCGCCTCCCGGCGCGCCCGCGCGGTCAAGCGCTATACCGAGCTCGACGCCATGCCCGATTATCCGGTCGGCACCGAGTTCACGATCCTCGGCAAGCGCTTGCGCATCGTCGAACCGCTCGGTGAGGTGAGCTGCACGGCCATCGACGTTGCCGATCGCGGGCGCTACCTGATCAAACGTGAGCACCTGCTCTCCGCCACTATCCATTCCGCTGACGAAAGCACGGCATAAAGGAGCCGCGGCGAGGCCGCGACTGGGATTTGGATCGGTAATCTTGCTTATTGACTTTGCTAGTAAAGTTTTTGTATCGTTGTCTTCATTGGAAGTGGAACAAAAATTGGATCGTCGACGCATCAGCCATTTATTTAAAGAGTACGCAGAAGGCTATCTGAGGGATGCCACCAACCCTAGGTTCATAAAAATAGCCGCTGCAGGGGCCATTATCGTAATGCCTTTCAATCTTCTTGCTGGCGCGGTTGTTGCGTCCGCTCCTGCCATTGGGGCAACACTGTCTATGGTCTGCGATGGAGTTTCGCGCCTAACTGCTATTGGCTAAGGCCAAAGCTTCTTGGCAATGCAATATGCATAAGCTGAACCAGCGATTATGTTGAGGTAGTCGAACTCGCTGCCTCCCAGCTTGCTAAGGCCAACTTCGATTCGAACCCCATGATCATCCTCATCGCCCCGTTGTACCGAGACGGCAATCTTTGCGCCCCTGACTTTCTTATAAGTTATCACGCCAAGGCATTCGAACTTGTTGCCGTGTTCGTCAGTCACGCTCTCGCGGAAGAACACTTCTGAGTATGACATGCCCGAGCCCCGTGCTGCGCAAGCTTGTGCTTGATCGTTAGACCACGATACGCTCTTTGATCGTACGGCAAGTCAATCGCTCGGGCCAGAGCATTGAAAGACTCTGTGAACGCCTCTTCAGACATGGGCTCGCAGCGGCACTGCTTGCGCCAAGCTTGATAACCGCAGATTAGCTCGCCCATGGTCAGCGTGGGATTTGGAGCTGCTGCCAGCGCTTCAAGGCTGAACTCCTCCACGCAACCGAGGGCCTTAGTGGAAAGCGTTGCCGTGGCGTGTCCCTATCACGCCCGTTTGGTCCATCTCAGCCTTCTAACGATATCTTCCATATCTCAGGACAAGATCAGTATTCCGGCCTCGCCCCCCTGCCGGGGGCGACCGCGCTCTATCGCTCGCCCAAGGCGTCGCGACGGAGCCGCCCGCGGCGTCTCCGCCCATCCGGGTCACGATCGCATGGCCGAAACGCCCTTCCTCTCCAATTTTCCGCAGAGAGCCAGCTTACGTGCAGACAACGCACCGCCCGCAGTATCAGAGCAGAAAGGAAAGCCCCGTGACCTTCTTCGCCCGCACCACGCCTGAGGAAACCGCCCTCATCGACAAAATCGCCCAGCGCATCATGGAAGACCCCGAACTCTCGCCCTATGTCAACAAAATGACCGCCATGATCGAGATCATCCTCACCCACTGCAACGGAACGCCGCTCGCGCTTGATGCCCTCCTGGCCGCCGATCCGGTAAGTTTCTGGCACGATATCGTCGGCATCCGGAAAGCTCGGCAATGCCTTCACGCCGCGCCACGCGCTGCACTGATGCCCGCTTCGAAAATCTGCCGGAAACAACCATTCGAAAGCAAAATCGAAATTCAATTATTTATGATTAAACAATTCTTATGGAATAAAGTGTTAGCATCATTTTTTATAACAAATATATTTACAGACAAGAGACAAAAAATGCATGATCCAAAAAACGAATTTAATTCCGCGACGACATACACGATCGAAAGCCTCTCCGACGTGCAGTCCCTGAAAAATATTCCGCTGCCAGCCCCCGGCCAAACCACCCATGTACGCATCACCAAAGACGCCATTCTGGAAAAGTTGAGCCAGGACTTCTCCGCCCAGCCGTTTGCCCCCGTCGTCAAATACCTGCCCTATACGCTTGAGGATCAGGTCATCACATTGCAGCCCGGACAGACCCTGACCCCGCGAAATATTCTTCCGCAATTGTCCAATCTCGACCGCAGCATCCTCTCCGCAACGATCCTGGGCGCACTGGACAGGGATTTCGACAACTATCCCCTCGATATCCAAGCACCGGCCAATCCCCTTAGCGTATTGCGCGATATTCTGAGAACCGAAGGCTCCGCCCTGGAAGGGCCCTTCGCAAACGAATTTGACGTGCCGCTCCTCAGCCCTGACGATCGCGCCTCCTTCATCCGATTCCTCGCCGACGCCAGCGCCGACGGCAAAGTCAGCAAGGAGGAAACCCTCGATTTCATGATTCTCACCAGCCGCGCCCGTGGCGACGCCGAACCCGATCCATCCATCACCGAAGCCGCGCGCCACTTACTCGCTGACAAGGCCATCGAGGCCACACCCGATCGCGCCAGGGCGCTGGCAAGCCACGTTGAGCGCGCTACGGATGTTCTCACCAACATGCCGACACCCGAGCCGCAAAAGTTCGAATTCAAGCCGCAAGACCAGCCGGGCATCGTTCCATAAACCCCACACATCCGCTGTCATCAATCCCAACACGCCCGCCTCGGCTCGCGCCGCTCCAAGCCTGCCTTCGACAATAATTGGCAGCTGCAAATCCAACGACAGATCCACGACCCCCGCAAAGAGAAAGAGCCGCCCAGGGTCCGGGCGAAAGGCCGGACCAATAGATAAGAGTCCGCGCCGGAAAGGACTCTTCATGACCCAAAAGAACATAGAGAAGCGCACCCTCTTCACCATCCTCGCAGCGCTGCGTCACTACCAGGCCGACCTCCCCCGCGCCAACATCGATACCGAAATCCTCGATATCGCCACCGAGGCCGACACCGTTGATCCGCTCTCCGAAAATGAAATCGATGAACTATGCGAAGACCTGAATACGCTTCCCCTGTCCCTGGCCAAACACCCCAGCCCGCCGCAAGCCACGCTCCATGCGCATGATCCGGCATCGTGGCTAAATACCGTATGGGATGCCCTGCAGGGCTACCGCGAAGACTGCATTCCGGAGCACGATCCAACGTACAACGAAGAATGGAGCAACATCTGCAGCGCCATGGCCTGGATCAGCGCCGCACTTGGACTTCCCGATGAAACCGACACATCACCCCAGCCCCAAACCCCGCTGCACATCGCCATCCTGGCCAATGCCCTGAAACTCACAATCGTGTGCTGTATCGAGGCTCTCACTGCCGATTGGGATAAATCTGACGATGGATTCATCTCGCTGATCGACGCAGCCCAAGACGCGCTCACCGCCTGCGGGTTAGACAGCGGCGAACATGATTATGCCGATACGACCCCGGAACAGCTCGAAGCCCTTCAAAACAACCTGAGCGACGGCGCGGATTTAACTGCTGACGTCGCATCAAAACGCACACCAGCGACTTTGTAACCTGCGCTCCGCTCAAACCCGAAAATCCATAGCATCACAAGCCTCACCACAAGAAAGAGCCGCGATCAATGGGGGAACCGCGCCGAGGCGCTCAGAGAGAGAGAGCCAAGGCCCACACCCAGAAAGGATCGCCCTATGCCACTCTCCCCCGCCATCGTCATTCCCGGCACGTTTCAAACCATCGCCCTCACCGCCGCCTCCCCATGGGGCCCGCATTCAGAACAGCGAGATTCTGATGTGGGGCCAGAATGCCCAAGACCGCTCCGTCATTCCGCTGCTCTGGCAGGTGTCCACCGCCAGCCACGGCGGCACCAGGGTCCACGACCAGCTCGCCGCCCAGTATTTCACGGAACTCCCCGCCACCTGCCACGCCTACGACGGATCGCGCCTCTGGTTCGAGGAAGACGGCGAAAGCACCGTCCCCTTCTTCATTTTCTATAACGGCCTGACGCCGGATTGCTGGCTCATCAAAAGCAGCCCGTACCCCCGCGACCGTCTGCTCCGGGATTCGCTCCAGCGCTATTATCCAGAAACCATCCCGGCCGTTCAGCGCATCGCCCAGCACTTCGATCAAGCCCCGATCGACGCCGGCATTCCTTTGCGAACCCCGCTCGCGCCGCTCGACTCTGCGGCCTGAACACGCCCGCGCAATCGTTCGCCGTTTCTGGCTCTGACCCTGCCTCTCCCAACCAATGAAAGGAAATCCGCATGACCGAACCGACAACCGACCAAGCCATAGAAATCATAGCCGCCACAAGCGACGGCGAAGATCTCGATCCCCAGCATCTCAAGCTGGTGGAGCTCGCCGTCAACGGCTTCCTCAACGAGACCGGCAAAGCCGCCTTTCAAGAGCTGCTCGCCAACGTGCGCTCCGCCTACGTCAAACCCTGCTTTCACGGGATCCTGCACATGACCCGCGATCATCAAGGCTACGTCTTCTACAAGACCCACCTCATCGAGCATTTCGATGCTGACTACGCCATGAGCGATCGCGCCAAGACCTATACCCAACAGCTTGCAAGCGCGTGCCAGACCCTCGAAGCAAAAGGCATCACCCCATCCTTCCAAGCCATCAATACCCACGCTCCCATCCCCTAACTGAAGGATGCGCTTGCTTGCTTGCCAAAGCCCGAATGCGGAACGCCCAAGGGCGCAGCCCGAAAGGGCCCAGAGCAGAGATCCCTGCTGTTTCCGTTTTAGTTTTTTTCCGGATTTCTCGATTTTATTGCAATAATTTTCTCATTTCCCTATTATGTCATAAAAAACAAAACAATAGAGGTGCGCATGACAACAGAGTTCGAAACTCTCTTGAGTCGTGCAATTGTCGGAGATACCAAAGAACGCAAGGCCTTTGCCGATTATTGCCGCTCGAATGAAAGATATATCCTGGCCCTTGAATGGTATCGCCGCCTGGCCGATGCCGGAGATGCCGAAGCCCAATACCACGCGGCCCTGCTCTATCACGACGGCAAAGGCTGCCCCCTTGCCAATACCGGCAAAGCCATCGAGCTGCTGACCCGCTCCGCTCAATCCGGATATCAGCCCGCCGCACGCAAGCTCGCAGAGATCACAGGCGTTGCTCACGACGAACCAAGCAACGATGACACGCCCCCCGATCCCGATCAGAAAGGACCCCTCACCTTCCGCGATGTCGCCTTCAAACCGACCGATGATGGCTCGTTCTGTGCCGAGATCGTTTCCAACGAGGATTTCACCAACTACAATGCAGCCTATGACACGGGCTATCCGGCGGCCGCCGATCAAGAAGCCCAGGATCCCAGCTACGACTACGACCGCGGCCATTACGCCAACATCGCCCTGACCATCCACGAGCCCGACGCCGAAGACGATCCCTATGCACGGCTCAAGGGTCTGATCGGTCTCTCAGACCTCAAGACCCAACTGGAAACCATCAAAGCCGGTATTCAATTCCAGGCCAGGCGCGCCGATGCAGGCCTCGCAACAACAACCAGCAGCAACCACTTCGTATTCGTCGGAAACCCCGGCACCGGGAAAACCGAAGTCGCCCGCGTGCTCGGCCGCATCCTAAAGGAGTCCAAGCTCCTCTCCCGCGGCCACGTCGTCGAGGTCGACCGCTCCGATCTCATCGCCGGCTGGATCGGCCACACCGCCCTCAAAACCGAAGCCGTGCTGGAACGCGCCATTGGCGGCGTGCTGTTCATTGACGAAGCCTACAGCCTTGCCCAAGGCAGCGGCTACGATTTCGGCGACGAAGCCCTGACCACAATCCTCAAATTCATCGAAGATCGCAGAACCGACCTGATCGTCGTCATGGCAGGCATCCCGACGCAAATGGACGCCCTGCTCGCCTCCAACCCCGGACTATCTTCCCGCTTTCGCCACAAGATCACCTTCCCGGATTTCTCACCCGACGAGCTTTGCCAGATCTTCGACAAATTCTGCCGCGACAACGATTTCATCCTGCACGGCGATACCTGGCCCGCACTCCGCACGCTGTTCCGCGAGGCCCACAAATACATCACCCCCGATCTCGGAAACGCCCGCTTCGCGCGCAATGCGTTCGAGGCCGCCATCGAGAACATGGCCCGCCGCGTCATCCGAAACGACGACCCCGATCTGAAAACGCTCTATTTCAGCGATATCCCGGCCTTCGCCGATCTTAAGACCGGCAAGCCCCGCTCATCCGCCAAACTTCTGGTATGACGCGCCCGGCAAGCTGCATCATGGCGTCGGGCCCTCCTCAGACCCGCTGCCACGCTTTCCGCCCTTCTGCCCCGATGCAACCGCACCCGCTTCCCGGTTGAATTCCTTTGTGATCTCTTTTTTGGGCCGCACTGCCTTGTCCACCGCCTTCTCAACCGGCGGCGCAGCCAGCTTCTGCTCCTGCGGCGCCGCAGCTATCGGTGTCTTTTCCTTGAACTGCTGCCGCTCCAGCAATCTTTTCTCCTCCGCCGCCTTGTTCCGCGCCCGCACCTCCTCCAGCGATTTGTTGCTCGCGCCCTGCCGCCGAATACTCTCCTTTGACTGAAGCAGCTTGTCGCGCGCCTGCGGCGACACATCAGCCGGAATATCAACCTTCGGCGCTACCGCCTTCCCGCGCGATGCGGCACCTGCCGCATCATCGATCGATTTCTTCGCCTTCTGCTCGGCCGCATTATCGATCGCTTTTTGCGGCGGAGCTTCCGGGGCCGGCAGCGGCTTTGGCGGATCAGGCGTCGCCGCCTTGCGAAAAGTGTCCTGGTATCGACCCGCCAAAACCGTAGCGACCGGCCAAGCCATCAAGCCTGCCGCAAGAAGCAGCAAAAGCACCATGATGCGCATGTTCGCTCCGCTCTATTGAGGACGCTTGTACTTCGCCTTGCTCGCCTGTGCCGACATCAAAGTGCCCCCAGCGACCCCAAACCCCACGGCATAAGGCAAATCGCTGCGAACCGATTTCATCCGATCTTGCAAGCTCAGCCCCGGCGGACCCGCGCTGAAGCTCCAAAGACTCGTTTCCACCATCTCCGCCATCACCGACGAAGCCAGAGCGCGACCCGTCCCGCGTTTGATCACACCCTTACCCATGTTCCTCAGCAGCGGTTTGGTCAGATACGAACCGACACCGGTCGGCAAAAGGATCCCAAGCATCTCCGCCTGCGCGTAATATTGCTTTTGCGTCTGACGCGATAACGCCGCCCGCTGCTCGTTTTCCCAAACACACAGATCGATTTCCTCGGCGGTCCGCGGCTTCATCAGCTCCGCCTTGCCCTTGTCAAATTTCCGCTCCTCTCGCACCGCGTTGAACACTTCATAAAAGGCACCCAAAATATTCACACCAAGCTTGCCAAACTCACTCCCTATGCAGCTGATCCAGGTCGCCTGACCGTAAAGGAACGCGTTGCTCACACCCCATGCCATCGCCTCGCCTTCACCGGCCTGACCGGAATAGGCTTCGTTGAAGAAATAATAGACCGGCACCGTGCATGTCTCCGGACACGCCGCGCCCACGATCTTGAGCGAGATCGCCTTGTTGATCCCGCGCTTGATATCCATGGCATGACGCTGGATCTCGGCCTCGATGTCGATGATCGCAAACACCGGCTTGCCGTTGATCGCCAGGATGGTGTCGCCCGCGCTGATTTTCTGCACGGCACCGAAAATATCCTGGGCCATCGCAGTCTCGATCTCGACCCCGGGGCTCAAGGGAGAATTGCTGTCGACAATCTTCGCGCCGAGATAGCCGACAATCGTCCGCCCGCCCAACTCCCCCGCCTCCTGCATCTGCCGCTCCATCGCATCCCGCAGCGCTTTGAGCTGCAGTTGCGCGAGATTCACATCCTGCAACGGATACCTGGCGCTCCCCCGCAGCAACGGCCAGTTCGGAATATCAAACCCGTAGCCCCACGCCCGCGATTGACCATCAGGCCGCGCGGCAAGCCCATACCCACGCAGCACACCGTTCTCGCATGTTTCATCGCTCGCAAAAGGCCGGCCTTTTGGTCCTTCCTCCACAGCGCTGCAATAAATCACATCGGCCGTGCCATGAAAGTAAACCGTATCGTACGATTTCTCGAAGACCACCCGGTCTTCCTCAAGCAGCGCGCTACCGAAAAACGCATTGACCTTCTTGTTCGCCTCGATCCCAACCTCGTCATGGAGTTCCGACTGCCCGTGCACATAGATCTCGCCGAAACCTGGCCGATGATAGACGGTACGCTGCTCGCAATCGCCGCTTTCAAGACGCCCGCTCCGCAGCCGCGTG
The DNA here is from genome assembly GCA_002279935.1 of Hyphomicrobium sp. 12-62-95. Lineage (GTDB taxonomy): Bacteria > Pseudomonadota > Alphaproteobacteria > Rhizobiales > Hyphomicrobiaceae > JAGVSR01. The sequence goes on from NCCZ01000013.1 coordinate 118,295, forward strand.
CGATACGCACTGACCCGCACAGCAACACTCAACCGCACCGAAGACAGCGAAAGGTTGCACACCGTCAGATGTGCCTCCTCGATCTTCGATCCCAACGCATCAAGCTTGCGCTGCAGCTCCTGCAACACCGCGTCCTGAGCTGTGATGCGCTCATAGACGAAATACCCGCCCGCCATAAGGAGACCGAGCAGCACGACTTGAGACCCAACAAGCCATTTAACACTGCGATCCATGCCAACCCCCGACCAGAAACCAAGGCCTTCCGCCCTAGACAATGAGAAGTCTTGGAAGAAATCAAGCGCAGCTCAAGGGCACTGCGCGCTCAAACTTTCAGCACACAGCTTTGCAACATTTCAATGACACCAGCATCAATCCGCCATGGCTCACCAACAGCCAATACGTCTGTAGAGGCCGAGAAGGGCTGCCCCGAGGGCAAAGCCCGGGGCAGGTCCGAGAAGAGCTCCGGCAGAAAAGGAGCCCTATGACCCATCCCCACTACCATGCCGTATCATCCGCCAAATTGTTCGGAGGCACAGCTGAGGACTATCTTCCAATTCACAATTGGTTTGATGCCACCAAGGAGAGCTTCGCGGATTTCCGCCACCGGGCGCTGCGCCATCACGCCGAAGGGATTTTCGAGGCCGAGCGCGTGTTCGGCATCACCATCACCAATTCCGCAGGCAAACAGGTGCCCGTCCGCTATGTCGCCGAACAGCACGTCATGGAAGATTGCGGCCGCATCCCCTCGGTCGCCGATTGGCTTTCCAGAATCCAGCCTGAAACCTGGATGTCCCGCGCCACCAAAGTCGGCGCTCACTCACGGAGGGCCGCATGATGGAAAAATCTCACGGCACCCCGCTCACGGCCGAACAGCGCCTCTTCGCCCTGCCCCCCAAAGCAGCGCAGCCGTTCCGCCAACTGCTCACCACCGGCCAGATCACCGATGAAACCGTCAATCTCGTTCTCGATGCCGGCGAGCTTGCGCAGGACACAAGCAAGCTGGTCGGATTTGCCGCCGGCTACCTCTCCATGCGCGCCCAGAACGTTCCGGTGCACGACGTCATCGCCATGGCCAAGAGCCAGAACCGCCGCCTCAACCTGGCCTGGAGCCCGCAGCGCTGGAAGGACGAACATGAACGCCTCTCCCGCGCCGAAGCCCTCCGCCGCATGGCGGCTGAGAATGTCGGCTACGACGTTTCAGCTTACCAACAGCACCTTCCCCCGAAATTCCCCGGCTACCTTATCAAGAGCAGCCGCCGTCTTGGTATGGAAGGCCTGCGCCAGCGCCACTGCGTTGCCAATTATCACGCGCGCCTCATGGCAGGGACCTGCGCCATAGCTGCCGTCTTCGTCGACAAGCAGCGCTGGACCGTAGAGTTGGCCCTCGGCAATGATCCGCTAGCTCCGCTGCGCATCACCCAGATCAAAACCCGATACAACGGCCTACCCTCGCCCGATACCCGCAGGCGCATTCACAAGCTGCTCGGAATCGAGATCCCCAAGGCTCCGGCCCAGCCTCCTCAGTCAACGGAAAGGCCCACCCTCTATCTGGAAAATCTGCGCCGCGTGCTTCCGGTCCTGCGCGATCAAGCCATCGAAACCGTTATCGTCAATTTCGACGGCTCCGGAGACAGCGGCCAGATCGGCGACATCGACTACTATCCCGCCGACCGTAATGCTGCCGTTCGCAATCTCCCCGTCGAGCACTTGCAGAATGAGCGCTTCTTCGATGACGGACAATGGACCAGCCGCGTGATGCCCCAGCAGGCCAGCCTTGATGACGCCATTACCGCCCTCACCGACGATTATCAGGAGCTCAGCGGCTGCAACTGGTGGGACAACGACGGTGGGTACGGCACCCTCGAAATCGACGTTCAGGCCGGAACCGTGGAGCTCAACATCTATATCCGCAACGTCGACAGCTTCTGCGATCATTCCTCCTGCCTCGACATAGAAACAGGCGAAGAGGTTTAATCAGACCACTAGTGAAGATGCCATGCCACAACCACACATTTAGGCAACGCCAACCGCACTCTTTCCCTGCCCCGCCACCTCCTGAAAAAAAAGGCCCCGGATTGCTCCGGGGCCAGTTCAATACAACAGGGAAAGGTAAGAGGTGAGCCTCTACTTAAAGGGAAAGCCGCCCCCGGGCATTCCCAGAGGCGGCTTTCTGCGCGCGCGGCTGTGTAGCCCGCTGACCTGCCATCTAGGCGGCCATTTCCAAACCAAAGTGCGAAATCTGGTGCATCCCCACCGGCACCTTCATTTTCGGCATCCGCACCCGGCTCAACAGTTTCTTCTTCACACGCTCCGCCATCGCAGCCTGCTCGTCCAGGCGATCCTGCTTGCGCTGCGCATCGAGCAATCGCCCCTCCAGCACATGCAAGGCAACCATCGAGCTCAGAACGCCGCTGTACCCCTTCAGCCAGACCACCCGATAGCGCTTGCCTTCGAACTCCTCCGGACTGCTATTGAGCTCCTCGACATTTCCAACCGGCACAAAGCGATTGGCTCCGATATCGACAAACCCCTGACGCTCCATCACCGTTTCAAACGACACCGGCGTCACGATCCGACCCTTGCTATTGTCCCGCAGCACGATCACGGCTGCGTTGCGCGGCGCATCAATCGGACCATCCCGATCTTGCCCCAAAGCTTCATTTTCCCGCACCTTGCGCACATACAGAATGTCGCTAGTGCGAACCTTCATCGATTTATTCAAACGTAAGTATTCCATTTTTTCCTCCACACATTGGGGGCAGAAAGGCGCCGCCTGACGATCGGCCCCGCAAGCGGCGCCCCGTTTCTGCTCCTCCTTACAGTTACGCCATACCCAGCTCAGGCGGCTCTTCCGGCGCTGTCGTTGCGCCCCCCGACGTGCCCAACGCCTTCTCGCACCGCTGCTTGATCTGCTCCGGCGTGGCAGGGCTCAAGGCCATGCCATTGATCAACGCTACGGACGATTTCCATGCACGCTGCACATCGTAGCCCGCCTGCGAAAGCGATGATTTCTCATCCTTCGTAAACGCGGCCACCCTGTCCTGCGCGATGTTTGCCGCCGGCACAAAGCGGTCGTACCCAATATTGACGGCTTTCAAAGCCGTCTTCAGCTCATCCACGCCAGTGGTCGAGAGCACAGTGCCGTTGCCGTTCGCCAGTGTGAATTTGGTCACGAAGCGTTCAGCGTTGATCCCGGAATTCGCAGCGCGCGATTTGTCTTCCTCGGTAAACGGACCGAAGAACTTGATGTTCTCACGCACCACCGTGTCGCCCTCGCCGATATCCACCAGATCCAGACCCTGCGATCTGAACTCCACCAGCGAAAGACGCGAAACCTTCGGGCGATCCTCGCCCTGCAGCGTCACCTGCGTTCGGAAGCCGCTGCCATCAATATTGTACTTCGCCGAAATCCTCTGACGATCGTCATCCTTAAGCTCGCTCAGCTTCCTGATGTTCATGGTGTGAACGGCCGCACCGTCGCCGATGCCCACGAAACGCGCCCCGCGCTCGTTAAGCTCCGCAATCGTTTTGGTCGCCCAGAACGAACCAAGCTCTCTAATCAGCACAACCCGGGTGCGGAACTTCGACGTGTCCGAAGCATTCGCCTGTTCGGCAAAGATCTTCTTCTGCTCAGGCGTGATCGGCTCCAAACGCATGATGTTGCCGCGCACCGCATACTTGCCGCCGCCCACATACACGAGCTGGAAGTCATTCGAACGCAGCTCCTTCACAGATTCGCGGGCATAGGTAGGATCGATCTTACCCGCCTCGTAGATCTTGGATTGAAACCCGCCCGACGAACCGTCCACATCGCCGCCTTTAGGACCATTCACGATCTGCAGGTAACGAATGCCGCTGACAAGAATTGCCCGCTGCGAGCCGTCCTCCAAAGTCACTGTAATGGCTTTGGCTTTTACGCTATTATTGGTGTTGTTTACATTGGTGCTCATAATTAAATACTCCTTTTCGATATGATTAGCTATAAAATATGTACAGCGATATTTTCATAATCAACCATGGATGGTCAATTAATTGATTTTAGAATTTCAATAATCGGCTGATTTCCGCGCCTTTTGCGCCGGATGCTTTTACATATTACAAAACACCTTTTGCAACTTTCAGCCGCAATTTTCTAAAAGCGCAGCAATTTTATTGTTGGCAACATATCGAACTGCTCCGAAAATTATCAGCATTCTCCCTTTCGGGTCCCGCATCCGAAACGCCCAGGGCTTTCCCCACAGGCCCTGAGCACCTTCAACCCGCAAATCTCAGAATTTCGGCCACTCGCGCCACCGCACGACTGGGCAATACGGGCCGCTGGTGCGAAACGGATCCAGCCCGACATAATCGCACCGCGTATAAATGCGGGCCGATCCGGTCCCGACATACGAATACTCATAAAGAACATGCGGATTGCCCCACGCGTAGAGCATCCAGCCCACAGATCCAACCACCAACAGCCGTCCGTTCAGGCTGATATTCGACTCCGCAAAACTCTGCTTTACAGTCCGCCACAGCGCTCTTTGCACCGCGCCCTTGGGGTTGCGCGGATCATCAGGCTCTGGAAAATGTTTCAAGACATAAGCCATCAGAACACTACCTCCTTGGGTCCTTTGAAGCGCTTGCTCCCGTATCGCTTATTGGCCGCATATTTCGAACGCATCGGTTCGCACCGCTCATAACCAGGTAGGCTGACCAGCATCACCCGCTCTTGCCGGTACAGCACGATCGCCCGCTTCTCCCGCCGCACCATCTCCGGCGTCAGCACAGGCCGCTGCGCAATCGAACGGTTCTCACCAACCCCGTCACTCGCCGCATGGCCCAACGAATAAGATGACGAAAGAATATTCTGGGTTCCGCACAGCTCGCTGACCTTCTTGGCCTCCTCATCCGTCGAAATGCCGAAGAACATCTTCAAATCCGAGTTGTCGAGAATCATCTGCTCACCTTCCGCGCCCCACGTGGCGCGCATCTGCGCCCGCGACTGACAAACATTGATCACGTGAACATTGCCGTCGCCGCGCACAATCGTCATCTGCTTGGGCAGATCCTTCACGACGAAGTTCGCCGCCTCATCGTTGATGAAAACCACACGCTGCGGGCATGGATCGCGCTGCAGCTCGAGCAGCATGCACGCGTTCAGCATCGCCCCGAACGGCTCGAACACCACACGCCGCGAGCTGTCGAAATGGTTGTAGATCGTGAGATGACGGCCCTGTGCATCCTTGTATTTAAGGTCGCGATACCGGAACGTTGATTTCTCGGTCAGCTTGTGCAGGATTCCCGACCTCGCATAGGGCATCATCGCCTGCTTGGCGACGTTGATATATTCCTGCAGCCCGCCCGGCTTCTTGTCGTTGACCATACCCATCATGCCGCGGGCCATGATCGCCAGATCGCCCTCCAGCGCGGTCTCGTATTCCACAGCCTCGCACAGCGCGAGGAACATATTCAAATCCGTCACAATCGCCTGAACCGCTGACAGACTGGCGATATCAGGGTCCTTCACGCAAAGGCCGATCATCGCAATCGTGATCACGTCACGACCGCCCTGCCGCCAATAGGAATTGCGCTCATCCTTGGGCTCCGGCACCAGCGCCAGCGCGATCGTCCGCGCATCCGTCAGCACGTCACCACCACCGGCCGCAAGACCGTCCTTGATCAGATCCAGCGGATTGTACGCTTCCGATCCGCCAACCCCGAGACGAATGACCCGCTGCCCGAAACGCCATGCCCGGTATGCCGAGGTCACGTCGTAATTCTCGCGTTTGACATCCGTCACCACGCAAGGCTCATCGATCAATCCCAGAAAAATGAAAACCAAATTCCGGTTCTTGCCTGCGCCCGAAGGCGCAATGATCAGCATGTGAACTGCTTCGAGCAGCAGAACCTTGCGACCCACCACCCCGGCATAGAACACCACCTTGTTCTTCACCGATCCGAACAGCCTTGCGAACCAGCCCTGCTCAACGCAGATCCCGGACTCCTCAATATCCTCAACGGTCGCGATGCGCGCCGAATGCGTCGATTCCTTCGGCCGTTCGGCATCCAGCGCCTTCCTGAATCGCAGCCGAAACCGGAGCGCCGCCAGCACAAGCTGCAGAACGCAAAACCCAGCCACGGCCATAAAACCAATGCGCGCCTGTTCGGCATACTCTAGCGGCACGTAATGCCAGGCCCAGCCGTCCTTCAGTGCGCAATAGAGCGCGCCAAGAACAACGACGGATTGCACCACGGGCGACGTCTTCTTCCGCGCCTCCTGGCCTTGCCCGTTAGCTCCGCTCCTACCGCCAGCCATCGCTCCAACTCCCGGTTCTGGTCAAAAAAATGCGGGGCACGCCTAAGCGCTGCCCCGCTACCACCCCTCGCCCGCCATCACGAGCCCTCGCTCGGAAACGAGCACAGGCCCGTGGCTTCTTCCATTTCAGCGGCCGTGAAACGAATCTGCGCCAACTCCGCCGCAGAAATCGTTTCCGTCACCACCGCCTGTCCCGGGCGCTTCCTGGCCAGCTGCACATTGATCGTCACACCCTGGTCATTCGGCACCTGCACGTAGCACCAGGCCGTCACCCACTCCTGATGCCGAACGAACGACTTGTATTCGACGCCGGTTTGGACGTTGATCCCGCGCGTGAACGTGTTGCTCTTGAACAGATTGAACGAGGTCGAGGCTTTCTCCAGCGCCTCAAGCTTGCCCAGCTGCTCGGCAAGCTCCGCCCGTTTCTGGTCCAAACCCGCCTTCTCGCCTTCGAGCGCCTTGCCGCGCCCTTCAAGCCCGGCAATCTCCTCGTTCCGTTTCTTGATCATGGTGTCGAGCTCACGCTCGCGCTGCTGGAATTCTTTTTGACGCTCCACCATCTCCTGCTGAAACGCCTTCTCCATCTTGAACAAGCCTTCGCCAAGCTTCTTGTCGAAGCACTTGTCATCGCCCTGAAACTCAATGCCCGCCACGCAGCGCATCTCTGACCAGATCGGATCATCAGGGAGAGAACGAGCAATGTTGAACGCCACCAGCACGCCCACCGAAGCCGTCACGCCGCCAACGGCGCAAACCGTTGCGAAATCCACAATTCCAGACCCAACATCACCCAGCTTGCTCATTATGCTTTCCTTTCTTCAGAACCGCTCCGATATCGCCACCTCAATCGGATCTGTTCATTCTCCAGTATTCGTTGTTGTGAACCGTCTTCTGCGCCTCAACTGCACGACATGGCTTTCCGTAAAAATTTCTTGCCCCTCCTTCTCCCCGTTCGGTGAAAAGAGCGCGCTTACGCGCGCTCTCTCTTCTTGCCAGCCGGCGCTACAGCCACCTTTCCCGCAACCGGCAATGCGATCTTCCCCAGCACGTCCGGATTGAGCAGCTCCTTGCCGACCACATCATCAAGCTCCAACAGGCCGCGGACGCGCGCTTCCCGCTTTTCGCGGCGCTTGACTTCCTCCAGTCCGTGCAGACCCAAGAAGATCAACGCCCACACCGCAAAGAGGTCGATACCGATCGCCAGAGCCAGAGCGGGCTTGAACTTGTGCTTGAAGTTCCAGACCACCTCCGACAGCGAAACCGACTCCACCAGCGAACCGCTAACGGCCTCAGCGCCCGAGAGCTCATCGATCAGCGTTCTCAGCTTGCCGGCGATCTCCGCCATATCCTGACGGGTCTGATCGATAGCCGCTGTCTGACGCGCGCCAACCTTCGAACCATCGGTCGGCATGGCCGACACCGCCGATTCAACGGCCGCCAGCGAAGAACGCACCATCTCACCCAGACCGGCAGAGTTCATCGCACCGATCATCGAGCGAAGCTCCGACGCGCCCTTGACGAACACGCCCTCACGCTCGCTCATCTTGAGATCGCGATTGTTCACGGCTACCGAGATCTCGGCCAGCTTGGTGCGCATTTTGAGCGCTTCCGCATCGGCCTTCTCGATCGCGCCACGGATTTCTTCCGAACCCGTGTTGAGAACCGCCGCCGCACCTTCAAGGGACTGAGACAGCGGACCAGTGCCACGCGCTCCGGTCGCTCCGCCGCCCGAAGCCTCTGATGTTCCACGGACCGAGAAACCGGCGGCCTTCGCCGACATGGCCGTCGGAATGCCGCGCGCGTTCTTGATCTGGGCCGTCGCACTGGCAACGGCCTTCTCAAGCTTGTCCGTTGCAGCATTAAGGTGCATTTCCAGCGCCGGGATGCCGGTCGTGGACATGAACGCGTACCAGCTGCTCGTTCCAACCGCCCAGCAGCAGAACAAAAAGATGCACACCCACCCCCCGATGAACGCGGATGTACGATCCATCGTGGTCGAAAGCTTCGAAGCCTTGAGGAACCCGATATAGATGCACATTGAAAGCGTCATCGCGACGCTCAGCGCCATCAGCGAGTTCTCAAGCGTTGCGCCCAACGAGCGCGCCAGCTCGTAGTTCAGGCCCTTGTAGACCATCTCGCAGGTCAGCAACGCAGCCGCGATCACGGCAAGCTCCGCCAACTTCGCAGACACGGCATGCGCTCGACCGCGCTTCTTCTTGCGAACGATCCGACGCTGACCTTCCTCCACCTCCTCCTTGGTGGGCAGGTTCAGATCCCAATCGAACGCCGCTTCCTTTTTCGCTCCGAGCTTGCCCTTGTGCCACTCGAGCACTCGCTTGAAAATTTTCATCGCTATGCCTTTCCTTTTCGTCATCTGCCGGATCAAGCGGCGGACCTACGCCGCTGCCGCTTCACGCATCGCTCAAACCCAAGTGAAGCTTCGATTTCCGGACCCAGTTTTCGAACCCGCGCACTTCGGCGCGCTTGTCCTTGATCATCTGATCGAGCAAATAGCCCATGCTCAGATGCACCCCGGCGCGCAGCGCCAGCTTTTCGATCTCGGCGACCGAAACCTCCGGCCTGATGTAGCTTTCGAACGACCGCTCGATGATCAGCGGCACCGGCACACCCATCAGCAGCTTGGTACGATTGAGCATCACCCCATCGCCCGACATCCGCGCGAAGAACGCGCCGTGAAATGCCGTGCGCATGTAGAGATCGTCCTCCAGCACATCGAACTGAGAGCTTGTTTTTGACATCGGCTTTCCTTTCCCAGCGGCGACAACGCATCGCCCGTAAAGCCAAGCTTGGGAAAGCTCCGCCCTCTCTCAATCGCCCTTGCTGTTAGAAAATTCGACGTAACCCCGCCCACACCGCGAAGCCCGCGCGGCGGAACCAAACAGCGCGCGCTATCAAGCCCCCTGACGGGCAAGCTCCGAGATTTTTTTGCTGTTCAAGCCATCATCCGGGCGCACCGAAGACCTCCACCGATGCCCGCGCACTTTTGAACATGCCCGGCCCTTCAAACCGCCACCCATCAGCGATACGCTGCGGGTTCGGATTATTTTTTTTGGGGGGAGCAGCCGATCACATGACCTTCGACCCAACGAGCGTGCCGCAACGCCTGTAAAGGCGTTATCTTTGCCGACCACAAGCACGAAGCAGCCCATGGAATTCATCCCGCGCACAGATTGATCCAAAGCACCGCCAACGGGTCTCTCAGACCGGCGCTCATATTGGCCGCCGTTTGAACCGCCATGCCTCGTGCGTTTGACAACTTTCTTTGAAATTTTTCCCGTCAGAACCAGCCAGCCTTACCAGCACTTTTATCCGACGCGTTCCGCAAACCGCGCGACATCATGATTTTTAGTCGCGCTTGCAACGACCTTCCGCACCAGCACCGCGAAGGTCGTTGCATTTCCGGCCCTATGCGCCGGATTGACAAAGTGCATGGCTGGATGGTCCAGCCAGAAAAAACTCCTCAGAAAGGAAACTTACAATCATGACTACTCAAACAACCAATAAAGCACCTATCTACGAACTTGGCTTTTGCGCCAAGAAAGGCACTGACGGCCGCGGAAGCGAAATCCTCGGCTCCATGGTACGCCTGGCCGCCGTATGGGAGCGCAAGGATGCCACCAAAGGCGGTCTTGTCGATTTCTATACGAAAGCCGCGTCCCCGTTCGGGGCTCTGGGCGAAGGCGTCGTCTTCCTCCTGCCGCCCAATCTCCCCGAGCAAAGGGATGCCAACAAGTCGTACCCCATCTACGAACTAGGTTTCTGCGCCAAGCGGGGCAAAACCCAGTCCGGGCAGGATATCCTCGGTGCCATGGTCCGTGTAGCGACCGTCTGGCCCCGCAAGGATGCCAGCAAAGGCGGTATCGTCGACTACCATCTGGATCCCGCCTCGCCCTTCGCCAATCTCGGCGATGGCGTGGTGTTTCTAATTCCCACCGAAACCAAAGGCAGCACTCCCCAGCCTGCCAATCAAGCAAACGAGCCGCATGATCCGGAGACGGGCGAAGTCCTGAACGGACACCCTGTCGACAACTATGCGGCCCCCGCCCTCGAGCAAATCTAAGCTTAAAAGGCCTGCCCTGCGAAGGGCGGGCCTTTCTCTTTCTCCGCAACGAAAGGAAAGACAATGAACACGCTACGCTACAACTACCTTCGCTCGGTCATCCGCAAACTGGAGATCGAAACCCAAACTGCCGATGCGATCGCCGCGCGCATCCTCAACAACGGCGATATCTCGGCCCTCACATCATTCGATGTCCAACAGCTCGGCCAGGCCGTGCAAACCAGCGCCATGCTTGCCCATGAGGCCGCCATCCAACTCCCCCAGGTCGCGGAGGCGCGCTATGACTAGCCAACCCCACGATCTCGATGCTGGAGAAGTCATCATCGACGGCAAGCTTCACGGCTGGACCGGCCGACCCTGCCCCAACTGCCAAGCAGGCGAAGGCCGTGGATTTAACGGCGAATGGAGCAATTGCACCGCTTACGCCGGAACCGGTGACGAACACGGTCTTCTCGACAACCAGCCTGCCGATATGTCCGTCTACTACAAAACGGCCGACGGATGGCTGAATACCGATCCCTACAAAGGCATCACCATTCTCGATCCCGATGGCTGGGACCGCAAAAAATCTGGATGCATCTTGGGCTGAACCCATCACGCAGGAAGAATTCGATTTTCGCCTCTCGATCTCGACCGCATCCTATCCGAAAGATTTGCAAACGGAGAAGACAAGCACTGCCCACAAGTAGAGAACGCCAATGCATGGTCGCTCACTTTCCTGCATGTCAAACAAAACGCGCTTACTCTGGGCCGATGCGAACGATGCCACTCGTAACGAGAGCAAAGAGGCCAAATAACGCACAAAGCACGGCAGACGTGGAAATCGGACCGGCTTTCGCGAAGGATTGGGCAGCTTCACCGATTTTCTTAAGAGCCTCGCCCGGATCGAGCGACTGCTGCTGGGCGCCCCCGGCGCCCTCAGCCGACCGAGGCTTCAATAGAGCTTGCCCCACGACCTGGAGCACGAAGAGGATAAAGCTCACGACGCAGATGAGAAGTGAAACCCAAAAAAGCGCTTCGATACGCATCTATCTCGCCTCCTAGACGAAAAGTCCTTTCAGGCCGCTCGCTTGTGGGCCCGATTGAGCCAACAGATAATGTATGTCCTGGATATACGTCGTGAACCCGGCGGAGCCAGCCACCACAATACCCACGACGCTGTTTTGGGCCGATGTAGCGGAACCGGAATCCCCGCCGGATGTCACATCCTTGGTCGTAAAATAGGTATCGCCCAACGTGCCATTTATACTCGGCAGATAAATATAGCTGCAGTATCCCATGATGGCGGCAGACGCACCGGCTCTAGCATGTACAGTCACTGACGAGCTTGGCGAGGCCAGCGCGGTGCCCGAGAGCCTCGGAGGAGGGGAAATAAACGCTCCATTCGCATACTCGACAATGCCGATATCCGCTTCTATGGCCGTGCCACCATTGCGGGGATCGTTCGCATACGCTACCGTCCCGACATGCGAGCCCCCTACGTAAACATCTTTCCCATAAGCCTGCGCGACGTGGCCGGCCGTAAGAAATCCTGAACCGCCCGTCCAGGATGCAGCGCATCCAATCTTTCCGATTGCCGGTGACGAAATTCGATCCCCCGGCGACAGTCGCAGACTGGGCGGTGGCATAACCCAGGCGCGAACGCCCTCTAACCAGCTGTTTGCATCGAGACCGAGCGCGTTGTTCGCGATCTGAAGTGCCTGTCCAACCTCACTCAGGCTCGTTTGACCGCGAGGGTGGTCGACCTTCTCACTATTCACAAGCGCAACGGGCACGAGCTGCGGGCTTGAGCTATCATCCGGCGCCATCAACCCTGCGCCGAATATCACCTCCATCGCTGCAGAGCCGCTACTTTGCAATGCCCCCGCCAAAAGCGCAGCACGGGCTGCTATGTCAAGCCGCTCCCGACCTGCGAATTGCGCGAGCGCCATATCTGCTCCCAGAAAACGACAGGGACACTAAGCATGCGGATAAACATATCTGCAGTGTGCCTCTGAATGTCGAACATGGCAATCGTCCGGCTAAAGTCGCAGGGGGCGTCAGGACCTATCCGGTGCCGGTGCCTGTACTGTCGATGCTAAACCCACCGGCGCCCTCTCCTTCAGCGCCGCGTTCAAAATGACGTCGAAGACCTTACCCTTCCCCGAAGCCACGTGCATCGCGGCTGCTCTAAGAGCCGCATAGTCCTGTGCGTCCACCTTCGCACCCGATCGGATTAGAAGGCTCGCCATGTCCTCGTTGGCGTGATCGGCAGCCGTCAACAGTGCCCGGCCATCGCAGGCATTCACATCCGCTCCGGCCTTAATGAGGGCCTGAGCCAATAATAAGAAATTAGTGTCCACCGCGTTCCATAGTGCGAGATCGTTCTCGGCATGAACGTCCACTCCGGCATCCAACAGCTCAATAATCGAAAAGTACTCTCCAGAACGCGCGCCCTTTACCAGTGCCCTTTCTCCAAAATGCGAACTCAATACGATATGCTTCATAATTGCCTTTCCGTTTCTCACTGTATTTAATTATTTAATCTATGCATTACATATTGCAAAACCACAAATAAAATACAATCGTCCTCGTGCAACCACATGCTTTCAATCGCTTTTTGGCGGCCGACATGATTTCCACTCTTTTTCAGTGCGGATGCCGGCGTTGCAGTAGTTTTCGTGCGGGCGCCGTCTGGTTGCCGCCCGAAACACCGTGATCCTTCTTGCAGCCCCCCCCGCATTTCATCGGGTGGGCGCTTTCTTTCCAGATAGGCCGCCGCCCATACGGGCTTTATGGGCGGCCTTGGGCGGCGTGCGTAAGCCACCGCCGCAAAGCGGCAACACACCAAGGGATGCGCTTATGGCCCATGCCGCTGCCGGGCATTGCCTGCATACGTGTGTGTGTTGCCCCGCGTCCTATGCTAGAATAAGTATCGTGCCAACGATTCCATATTCAGCCGCCGATTTGTTTGGCTTCATATCGATATATGAATAAATCGGCGACGGCTTTTAATTCCCATAATCGAAAATTCTTGCATTTTTTCTCCGAGTGAGGCCTAATATAAAGGCCGAACGAGGAGCGAGATGTGTTTTTGCTATGCAAAAACCCTCCCATTCGGACATAAAACGGGGCTTCGCCACCGTTTTATGTTTATCCGAATGGTCGGCATCTCGTGGGGAAACCGTCCCGGTTTCCCTCAACCCATCCAGGGTCGGGCTTGTGCCCGACACCACACCGGGGCAACGGCCGCCCCGGACCCGGCAAGCGGGCAGCTAATCCCCTGACTTAAGCTACCGACCCGCCACCCCCCAGCGCACGGCCCCGCGCACTCGACACCCGCCACGGCCTTACGGCCGGGCAGGGTCATGCGCGTTCCGGCTTTAAGCCGGACCGCCACTTCACAACACAGTCGAAACAGCTATGGAGGAACCCTATTGAGCAAACCCATCACAGGGCGCGGCGGCCGTCCCATCAAACAGAAGGCCGAGAAGCGCTGCATTCAGATCAATATCCGCATCACCATCGCGGAAGACCACTATTACCGCCAGCAAGCGGCCAAGGCGGGACTCACCGTCGCCGAATACCTGAGAAGGGCCGGATTGAATCTCGCGATCTCGGTTCCCCGCCCAATGGCGGACGCGCAACTGATCCGCGAAGTCAACGCCATCGGCGTGAACATCAACCAGATCGCCCGTGCCGCTAACCGAGGCCAGGACCAGCGCGACTTCTGGCAGACTCTCGCCGAAAAAGTTGCCAACACACTCGATGAACTGGTCAAGAGGTCGGCTTGAACCCGCGCATCCTGCATGGGCGCTCGTTCAAAGGCGCCGCCGCATATCTATTGAAAGGATCCAAGCACGAACTCAATGAAAAGCGAGTTGCGTGGACGATGACGCGCAACCTGGCCACCCAAAACCCCGAAACTGCCTGGCGTGTGATGGCCGCCATAGCCATGGACGCTCCGCAGCGGAAAAAGGAGGCCGGAATCCCCTCCACCGGCCGCAAGCAGAAGAACATCGTCAAGCATCTCGTGCTGACGTGGCACCCCGAGGAAAAAGAAACCCTCACGCGCGAAGATATGGAGGCCGCCATCGAAGGCGCACTCAAAGCCTTGGGCGCTGAAAACCAGCAGGCGTTGATCATCTCGCACAACGATACCAAGCACCCCCACGTTCATATCCTGATCAACCGCACCCTCGACAACGGCGCGTTGCTGGACGATTCCAACGAATGGAACAACCTGTCGGCCTGGGCGCTCGAATATCAGCGCCAACGCGGTCAGCACTATTCGCCCCAGCGCGAATTAAACGCCGAGGCCCGCGCCCGCGGCGAGAAAACCAAATACCGCCCGGTCCCCCGTCACATCATTGATGCTGAGAAATTCATCCGGCAATCAGCCAACGACAACCCCGATCGCCGCATCGAACTGCGCCACAAGCACCATGCCCTGGCCAAAGAGCAGGCCAACCGCTCACACAGACTGAAGAAGCGCCACAAAGCCCAGTGGGACGACCTGCAGCATGATTTCCTGCAAAACCGCCATGCCATCCGCGAACAAGCCCGGAAAGGGCAGGCGGCGGCGCGGGTGCAGATCATCGAGACGTTCCGGCCCCAGTGGAGGGCCTTGAAAGAGGCCGAGATCGCCGAACGCAGACAGTTCGAGGCGCGCGAAAAATCCACCTTCGGCCGCCTTTCGAATTTGTTCCGCAATGTCGACATCGCCCACGCGGCTGCAGACGGCCCGCGCCCTTCCATCCTGTCCCAGCTCTGGCGCGGCATCGGAGACGCGACCGAGCGCCAGGCCATGTTCGACAAGCAGCTCGCGCAGCGCCGCCAAGAGTTGGATACGCGCCAGCGCAATGCCATCAGGGCAGCCATGCTCCCTGTCGTCGCCGCCTATAAGATGGAATCCGAAACAGCCGTCATCGAGTATCGCCGCGCGCGCGCAGACCTGACATTCATTCAGCGGGGCGAACTCGCCAAGAACAAGGCCGAATGGCACCAACTCATCGAGCGCCGCAAAGCCGACTTTGAAAAGCTGGCCCTCTCACTCGAGCGCACGCAGGAGTTCAACAAGGCTGCCGACCCACAGTCCTTCCTCGATAAGCTGCGTAACCGCGCCGCCGACTTCCGCCAGGATCGTGATCCGCCCGGGCCATCCAATGACAACGATCGCACAAGGGATGATTGACAATGACCTTAGCCACGATCCGCGCCGTCGCCTTCGATGCCTTCGACACCCTTGTTCAGATCAGGCAGCCTCAACGCCCACTTTCCCTATTGCAAACGTGGATGCGGGCGAATCTCGCTGAGCCCCGCCTCGATGACTACGAATGGCTGATGACACACGACTTCGATCTCGCCGCTCTTTTTCCCGGCCTACCCACGGAGACGATTGATCATATCAACTCCGCCATCGCCCTCGAAGCCGCCAGCATCGCCGCGTTTGACGACGCCCTCCCGACGCTCTCAGTACTGCGCGACCGCGGATACAAAACCGCGCTCTGCTCCAACATCCTCACCCCTTACGCCGCCCCTGCCCTCGCAGTACTTCCCCTTCCATGGGACGCGATCACCTGGAGCTTCAAGGCCCGCGCCGCCAAGCCCAATCCCATGATTTACGTCGATCTCATACGCACACTCGATGTGCAGCCTGACGAAATCCTGTTCGTCGGCGATCACATCGAAAACGATGTGACAGCCCCCCGCCGCGCCGGCATGAGTGCCCTTTACTTGCGACGCGGCTATCAACCTCTCGCCCCGGACAGAGAAATCGCAACACTCGGCACGCTCCTCACTCTGCTCCCGGAAATGTAACTCCCAACCGACCTAACCTTCCGGCAATGGCACTGCGCCACCGGGATACATCGCCTCATACAGCAGCTTGGAGATTTCATAATCCCGCCGCGCATCCGAATGATCAATGGCAAGACGGCCCTGACGATCCCGAATCCACGGATTGGCCGAATGATCGCGTAACGCCTCGCGGATGAATTCCAGACTGCCATTGAACGCAGCCGTATGCAGCGGCGTGAACCCGTCCTCGAGATCATCCTGATCCAATCGCTTGCCGGCCGATAGCGCCTTCATCAATTGAGCAATATCGTTGGTCCGCGCCGCCTCGAACAGGCTCGGATCTCTCTTTTTCGGCCCTTCCCGGGATTGCGCGCGCGGCTTCAACACGGGCGATATCCGATTGCAAACTTGTCCCGCAATTCCAGCAGCGAAACATACTGAGGACCTCTCTCCGAGATCTGCACGAACCCGGCCAGAGGATCAGTCCGCGGCCGATCCAGCCAGTACGTCCCCCGTGACTCAGAAATAACTTCGACAACCATTTGCCTGAACACGTTCGCGCCATCCAGAGGCCAGGCAATAGCTGAATTTACTGGAATTGGCGCATCCTGCTCTTCTGCAGCCGTCGGAAATAAAAAAACACGCGGATTGCAGTGACGCGACAGGTCTGAGGTCAGCATTGACTGCGACACGCCTGCGCAGGACGGATTGGTGAGTATCAGGCTTGCAGACGCCCCCGAGGTCTTCATCGGCGATAAAGCCGCGTAGCTTTCAAGAACGATGAACCCCGAATACAGATAAATCAGTCCCGACGACAGCGTATCGAAGCGCCGCAAACAATCGAGCGCTGTTGATCGCACACTGCCGACCCCGATTGGCTCTGCCACCAGCCCCGGCGGCAACAAACATGCGACCACCTCTACCGGGCTGATATTGCCTTTGAACGCATGACAGAACAGCAACAGCAGGTATTGGCTTTCGAATGATGGGTCATCGCCCTGGGGCCGGCAATAAGCAGCAAAGACCGTTCTATCTAAAATCCTCGCCAGTTCGACTTGCTCAGCCTCGTTGCCCTTAAAGCCCATCTGCGGCCGGTAGAATATCGCCAACGACTCCCGGTGATATTCCCGCTTCGCATCAGAAACAGTGCGCTCGATCTCATCCAGCAAGCCCTCCACTCTGAGCCCGCGGATATAACGGTCTATGTACTGAAATTTCGTGTTCGTCGGCAGATGGCTGTTTTTGGGATTGTACCAGCCCTTGAAATCATCCAGCCGCACCAATTCACTCCGCGGCCGGTTGACTTTCTTATCCTGATCGTTCCACCCCTCCTTCTCAGCCGCCGTCGCATCCTCTTCGGCCATGATCTGATCGCGGATCGCCAGCCAGCCGACGCGCTTTCTGGTCGTCCGGGTTAGCTCATTTTTATAGCGCAGCAGCAGATCCATGTAGTGCCGCTTCAGCCCGTCCGGAAAATAGACCAGCGCCGGATCGACCGGCTTTTTTCCCCCAGCTTCGCCCGCCTTCCCGCTCCGAAGGGTAACAACCTTACCCTTCGCACCAGGGCCATCTGACCTTTCACTCGCGCTCATCGATCAAGCCTTTTCACGAAGGAAATCAGATCCATGGCGCGCATACCCCTCCCTGTTCCGGCACCCGTTTTCGACAAGGCCCAGAACCTTTCGCTGGCCGCCCGGTACCACGAAACGCGCGCGCCGCACCTCCTGGATCAGCTGGTCAAGAACCACCGCGGCCTGGTCGTCAGATTAGCCAAAACCTTCGGCCGTTACGACATCCCGCTGGAGGACATCATCTCCGAAGGCACCCTGGCCCTGGTGCAGGCCATCCATAGCTTCGACCCTGCCAAGGCGGGCGACGCCTCCTTTGCGACCTACGCCACCTATTGGATCCGCACCGCCATCAAAGATTACATCATGCGCAACCACAGCATCGTGGCCGTCACCCCCACGGGCGACACCAAGCGCGCCTTCTTCCGCGTCCGCTTCGAACGCAACAAGCTGGCCGAGGCCAACGCCGGCGTCCTGCCCCACGATTATCAGAAAACTATCGCCAACAAGCTCGGCATCTCCATCGCCACCGTCACGCTTGTCGAAGCGCGCCTTGCCCGCGATGTGTCGACAGACATGCCCCTGCCCAACGCGGAGGACGGGACTCTCGTGGAAACTTTCTCTTCCACCGATCCCGTCCTCGAACCTGCCCCAACGCCCGAGGATCTCGTTTCAGAAATCCAGGAACGTGACTACCTGCGCTCGCTCATCAAGGGTCTCACCGACCGAGAGCGCCAGATCGTCAGCGAACGCGTGCTCGCTGCCAATCCGCCAACCATCGCGCGCCTGGCTGAAAAGCTCGGAATCACGCCGCAGCGTGTTCACCAGCTCGAAACCCGTGCGCTCAAAAAGCTGAAAGCAGCTTCGACCGGATTGATCCCGAACGAAGCAACCACGGCAAAACACACCAATGCCTAAGCACGCACACCTGTGCCAACCGGCGTCCTCGAGGCCAGCATCCCGGCATGAACCCCTGGGCTGCTGCCTCGCTTGCGCCCGGGCATCGTGCGCGGGCCAAGATCGAGCTCGCGCTCCTGGGCAAAGCGATCAACGATCGCAAACACCTGCCCGCGCAGCTCTGTGGGTACCACCATCAGTTCGCAATCAAGTGCTTTGCTCATGTCCAGCACCAGGCCCAATGACAACCCCGTTGTCCCAACCTCGATCCGTGACAGCTGCGCCTGCGCCGACCCCACGTCCCGGCACAGATCCTGCTGAGATTTTTTGCGGATTACCCGCCATCGCGTCAACGAATTGACCAGCTTTGACCGCTCCTTCACGGCTCTTTTTTTCCATGTACTCATTATGATTTCCCCTCAATTATTAGTTGCACATTCTCTAATATTACCAGAAAACACATATCGATTTCAAATAATCATACCTTTGTATTCCACCGCTTAAAGCACAACCATAAATTGACATAAATAAAAGACGCCAATATTTCTTGACGGCACTCGATTCTTACGCGTCAATTCCTCTATGGACCCCTCGCCGTTTCTTGTACCACCCGAGCACCACAAAACGCTCGATTTCTGCTTTTACAAAATGTGCTGGGAAGCATCGCCCGGCCAGATCATGTCCCAATACCCAAGCCTGGCGCGTCAGATCGATTTCAGCGCCATATCCGCCTATCTAACAGCCCAGTGCCCTCCGATCGAATACATCAGCCCCTACTTCCCCCGTCATCGCGCCGAAGATCTCTGCCGCTATAAAATGACCCATGGCTGGGGCGACAGACAGATTGCCAACGCATTCCCGAGAACAGCGGCTCTTACCGACCTTCCCGCGTTGCGCAACAACACCCTCAATCTTCACCGCAGCCATATCCGCTACCTGATCGCCCTGAAATCCACCCTTCCCGATCCGGCCTCACTCGACGAACAAATCGCCGCCACCGGAACAATCGGCAAGATCATTGCGGCCAACGCCTGATTCCGCGCCCGCCAAATCAGCGGCAATCCCCACAATCGGCCCAGAGAAAGAGAGCGGCGAGCCTTGCGCGGCTTTGCCGAGCAATGCAGAAAGAGTTTTTTCTTGCATTATCGCAATAATTTATGCAATGCCAAATCATCGTCAATAATTACGGAGAAGATCCAGAAAGAAAACTACATTATGTCTAAACGCTTATTTATTTCATCTCTGGCCGCCGCCTTCTCGGCCGGCACCGCCTTCGGCCTTTATATAGACCACGTCATTACAAGCGACGAAATCTGCGCTATTCAAAACGCCAAAGATCTCCCGCACCTAAGCAAAAACTCTGCCGACGCTTCAAACACGCCAACCCACCGCGTCAAGGAGCATTTTTATGACTTCCCTCCAATTGCATCCGACTCCTGGCCCGACAAAACCGTCCCGCAAAACAAACCCAGTGACGGCGGATGGATCTATATGGCCCCAGAACCGGGCCCGTGATTTCACGCGCAACCCCCGACCCTGCGGCTTGCCAGCTCCAACAGCATGCTCGGCAAGCCGCTTCTTCCCCACCCCACCTTTCTAGGAAGCGCTATTCCGAAAACCGTACCTGCCCATTGGGGTACATGGCATCGAACAGCAGATTCATAGCCGCTCGATCCCTGCGCACTTCCGCATGATCAATCGCCAGCATGCCCTTGTTGTCCCTGATCCAAGGATCGACATGCTTGATCTTAAGGGCTTCCTCTAGGAACCGCAGGCTCCCGTTCAGCGCTGCCGTATGCAAGGGCGTGAACCCGCTACCCGGCCCTTGCTCATTCAAAGAACGTCCACGGTCCAGCGCCCCCTGCATAAGCCCCACATCGTCCATCCGCGCCGCATCGAACAGCGGATTGCCGATCATCTGCTTGAGCTTACGCTCGATCTCCGCCTTGCTCAATCCCATGGCCGATACCTGAAAGCCAAGCTGCGCTCCAAAGCCTCTATCCGATGATCGCGACGAACCCGCCGCATTGGAGGCGGTGCCAATCCCTCTTTTTTATCACCGCCACCGGCTTCAACACCGAACACGGGCCCGAGCAACGCAAGATCATCACCTGTCTCCAAAGAAATTTCCGCGCCATCGGCGCTGAAGGTCACCGACGACTTGTACGTTCCGCCTTCGGCCAACGACGCAATGCCATCATCCCGTGGCGTCGCCCCGCTCCCCTTTGACAAGATAAGCTTGCCCCAAAGCGCGACCTGTTCCTCGCCAAGCGCCAAGATGTTGTCCGTGACCAGAAACCCGGTATAGAGCGGCACAAAATCCGGCTGTTCTTCCTCCCCTTCACGCCCTTCCTTCCGAAGCAGCACGATATCGACCGGCGTGACATGATTGCCGTAATCCCTGACCAAAAACAGGCAGACCGCGGGCCGCGGCGGTCCTTCTCCAAGCCACTGCGCCTCGACCTCGAAACATCCTCCGGACACAAACTTTTCAGCCAACGCCAGATCGCGCTCCTTGAGCACCAAGCGATCCCCGCCGTAAGAATTCGGCCGATAAAACAAATGCAGCGCGTCCCGGACGTATTCACCCTGCGCCAAATCCAAGGCCCGCTCGATATCGTCAATCGCGCCGCTTTTTCGCAAGAAGCGCACGAACCGTTCGATGTACTGAAACTTCACATCAGACGGCAGATGCGACTTATCCTTGTCATACCAGCCCTTGAAATTTTCCTCTGACACGGCTGTCGATTCCGGGCGCGCCGTTTCGACATTGATCCGGTCGCGCTGACCACCCCTTTCCCTGGCAAGCTTCTCGTCTTCAGGAGCCATCACCATATTGCGGATCGTCTTCCAGCCCACGGGCTTGCCGCCCTGCCGCGCCAGCTCCTGTCGATAGCGATCCAGGATTTGCAGGTAGTGGCGCTTGAATGCATCCGGATAGTAAAGCACGAGGCGTTTTTCAGCCGCACTTGCCCCACGCACCTGCGCCAAGCCCGTCAGCGCGTTCGGCAACGGTTTTGCAGACCCCTTCCCCGCCTTCATCGATCAGCCCCTGATCCCAGCCCCTGGCCGGCTATCCTCCAACAATTGACTGCTCCCGCCAAGAGGAGCCGGCCCACCGCTCCAGCGCTATCGCTCGATCTCGATGCCCGGTTTCGGCGCATTCTCAGCCTCCGCCTGCCGTTCGAGGGCGCGCGCCCGCAGCCGCTCCATCAAGCTGTCAGACACGTTACCCTGATGTCCCTTGAACCGTTCGAGCGCTAGTCGCTGCTGACCGACGGGGCCGATCCGCTTGATCTCCTGCCGCTCCACCGCTGTCAGCACATCGCGCGTCAGCACCATGCGCTGACGCCACAGCCCATCATTGCGCACTGAAAATTCATCGACAATCGCCTGACGTTCCCGGGCATAGATGTCCAGCCTCGTATTCGCCTTCGAAAAAGAGCCCGCAACGCCGCCCAACGCCATCTTCTTCTGCAGATCCGGATCGTACCGGCTCTCGAGCACGGACAGCTTTTCACTCGCCTCCGCTTTCAGCTGCTCAGCGATGTTGTTGATCTTCCAAAGCTGCTCTTCCGCATGCCGGATCTTCGGATGGCCAGGAAGCGCCGCGCGCGCGCCGTCCATCCAGATTTTCAGCTCCAGCAGCATCGCACTGTCATCAAGCTCAACAGCCATGGCGTGTTCCCGCATCGCTTCCTGCCAACACCAAGAGCCTTGTGAGCCACCGCCTTGTTATAAAGACCTTGGCTGCAAAAGAAGCAGAACGCCGGGCTCACCTCGGGGGGAGCACGGCGAGCGCTCTGCGTACGACTTGAACCGAGGCGTGACAGCAGTGCCGCCCTTGAGCGTCCATATGACGGTCGGCCAGCTGATTGAAAAGACTGTGCAGGAGGCAGTGGAGTTGCTGATCGGTGCAGGCGGCTGCGAATTCGTGGGTGATTTTCTTGAGCATGGTATTTCTCTCCGGTTTCGGAGGCTCCGGACATCGAAGCCTTTCGCCCAGCCCCAGAAGGCTTCGCATGGCCGAGACGACGGACACCGGAGAAAGAAATCGCCATCTCAAGAAACACCCGCGTATGATGCGGACGACTGTGACGGGTCAAAAACGACAATGCTGCTCAGGACTTTTCAGGAAGCGCGGACTGACATCGCACCACAGGCACTGCTGGCCGACCGAGGGACAATCGCGCAAACGCACTAGGCTTTGCTCTCCCGAGCGGGCCGGCCGCTGCAAGCGGCCCAACACTCCTCGCCACCAATATATTTCCAACGGGACATCGGCATGCTGCTGAAGATGTTTGAACAGGAGCTCCAGGACATCGCCCAGCCGGCGCGCAACGACCGCGACGACTGCGAAGGGCGGCTGCTCTCAGCATTTGAAAAATCAGGCCTGGCCCACGACGAGGCCGCCCAGCACGCGCGCCACCTCGCCTTGGCCATGGATCTCTGGCCGCATGGCGACAGCAAACCGCTCTATTTGTGGATCGACGATCGGCTGACCTACCGCAGCCCCTCCGACGCCTTGCCCTACGACATCGGCTTTGCAAGCTTCCTCATCGCCCAGCCGGACGGTTCCTACCTGTTCTCAATCTGGGAATTTGCCGAGCGCAACGACCGCATCAACCTGCTTGACCACCACCAGGATCTGCCGGCACCAATTTCGCAACAGACCACCCTCGAAGATATCCTTCAGGCCAAGCCGCCCAGCCATCAGCTCTATCAAGACTTGAGGTTCGTGCCCTTCAACTACAAACCCGACACGATCGCACCGCTCGAAGCCTTCGACGCTCCACCCGATTTTTCCGCGCAAAGCCGCTTTCAGAAAAAATACTTCAGGATCGACCCGGCCCCCGGCAGGTGAAGCCACGCACCGCGAACCTTAGACCGACTTCTGGGTCAGCCGCGCCTCTATCGCCCCCACCGATCGAGAGAGCTGATCTGCAATCTCATAGTCGGATTTCCCTTCCCGCTTCAGCCGCCGCATCATCTGGTCTTCCTTGCGCGACCACCGCCGCCCTTCCCTGACAGGCCGGCCATTGGCAATCGCCGCCAGCTGCTCCATGCGCGTTCCCGCGCCCAGCTCTCCGCGCAGCCGCCGCTTTTCCCCGGCCCGGGCGCTATAGCCATCGAACGCCTGATTGTTGGTCAACGCCGCCCCGCGCCCACTGAGCAGGTCAATCCAGACGATCTCCTGAACACGAAGACCGCAGATGGTTTCGCCGGCTTCCAGGTGCTGCTCAATGCGCAGATCAAGCCGCGATGTGTGCCCGATATAAAATACCTTCCGGCAGCGGGGATCGGCGATGGCGTAGATAACGAAACTCACCCTTCCAGTTTACCGCAACCCGGCTGCTGTAATCCATTCACGCCATACCGATGTATGGCGTCAGACGCGAAAGCGATCGAAATCCCCGCCGGCCTCTACCATCCAATTCGGCCTACGTCCGCGACCAGTCCAGGTCTGAGAGGGATCTTTCGGATTCCGGAACTTGATGGGAGCTGCGCCACGCTTCTGATTCCTGCCCGAACCAAACAGCTCGCCCACGCTGAAGCCCGCCTTCTCAGCCATGTCAGCAAGCTTAGCCCTGACGTCAGCGCGGTCTTGCTTTTCGCGCTCCGAAATCGCCGCCTCGACACGTTCCTGCAGTACCCGCAGTTCCTTGAGGCTCAATCCTGCTAGTTCGCTCGCTTTCATGCGTGCCCGCTCCACTTCAATGCGAATCCAATTGGATTGGCTATTCGATCGGATACGGAAGGTCAATCGCCGCAGATTGTCGGTTCGGCCCTACGGCTGCGCTGCCTCGCGCAGCAGCCCACACCGTGCATTTTATAAGCTGGAAAATTGACCGATTCAGACCTACGTTAAGGCTGCCGACCACGATCCACTCCTGCCAAATCCGTCTCGGGACGCCCGGCAGCGAAGGATCAAAATCGGATCAAAATCAGCCTGAATCCCTGAAGCGGAACCCGATAAGTACTTGAAGGATATTGGTCGGAGCGAGAGGATTTGAACCTCCGACCCCCAGTCCCCCAGACTGGTGCGCTAACCAGGCTGCGCTACGCTCCGAACGGTGCCCTTTTGCCCCGCCCCGGGGGCAAGGTCAACGCCGGAGTTGGAACCGGGACCCGATGGCGCGAGGAACGCCCGCAAAGACGGCAAATCCGTTGGCACCGAAAGGAGTTTCGGCCGGCCGGCACCGCGCGGCAGTGCGACTGCTGCAAACAAACCCGCCCCCGCATCCAGATCGTAAACCACAAGGTCCGGATCGGTCGAAGCCGCTGTCGACTGCCCACGGCCCCAAATTCTAAAGTGGGTCAGTGTGCGGCCAATGCCGCGCCCGTCGGCCTTCCCCCACGCCTCAAGCCGCGCCCACGCCTGTAAGGTCCGCGCTTCGTCGCTGACGGGCAAGGCCGCACCGTCCCCCACGGCCAATGCCGCATTCACAATCAAGTCTCGCCGCCGCTCATCGAGCCGCACCGTCCGCGCCGGCTCCAGATCGACGCCAATCGCGGCGACGCGCCCCAGCCCAATGAGCGCGAACGATTGGCCATCCACAGCCGTGGTGTGCGAAAGATTGAAATCACCGTCGAGCCCCGCCAGCACCGGCTTGCCATGCGGGCCGATAGCAAAGGCCTGTGCCGCGACCGCGCGTCCGAAACGCCGTGCGATCAACCGGAGTAAGAGAGAACGAGCGACCCGCCGCGCACCAGTGAGCCCAGTGTTGTCGGCGGCGAGAGCACCGAGTGGATCGGTGCGATCAAGTTCGAGCAGCAATGGTTCCAGATCATCGAGCGCAGCGATCCAGAGTTCGACACCGTGATCCGGCGCAGGAGGCCCGCTCGATGGCTGATCGCTCACGGCGCCAACATGACGCAAACCCGCGCCACCTTCAGCCCCGCCCTGCGCGCGCGCTGGCTGCCGGCGCAACAGCAACCGCGTCGCTCTCCCCCAGCAGCAAGCGCCGGCAGGCCTGGAGTTCGGCGATCGCTTGACGCAACACGCCATCGCTACCGGCCGCGGGATCCGCCAAACGCACCTTACTGTCGCGCGCCTTCGTCACCCGCGCCACGGGCACAGTGGCGACCGGCGCAGCAGCTATGCCGTCCGTCTTCGCCTTCCCACGCGCCTTCGATTTGTCCTGCGCCGCCAGATGCGCAAACGTCTTCACCTGATCGACGCCTTGCTCCCGCAGAATTTTCTGCACGCCCTTGATGGTATAACCCTCCGCATGCAGAAGCCGCCGGATTCCCTTCAAAAGCTCCATATCTTCCGGGCGATAGTATCGCCGTCCGCCACCGCGCTTCATCGGCCGGATCTGCGGAAACTTCGCTTCCCAGAAGCGCAAGACATGCTTAGGGACATCAAGATCGGACGCCACTTCGCTGATAGTGCGGAATGCCTCGGCTGCCTTCGCCATAAAAAGGGTCCTTCGCTCCGGGATTGCGGATGAATGCGATGCACTGTCACGTCATGGAAGCGGGCACCATAACGCAGACAGACAACGCGCGTCCCGCGTGATCGGGAGGAACTGTGTCCGCGATGTGGACAAAAATGCGTGGTTGAAAAAACCGCGCGTAACCGTGCAGCGCGGCCACATCCGCAATATCACGGCAGAATGCCAATCACGGCTGTTCGCAAGTCATGTCGCGTGAAAAAGATGCGCGCGCCTATTCGGCTGCCTTGCGCCGCATGCGCCCGGAGTTGATCCGGTCTTTCATAATATTACTGGGACGAAACACCAGAACGCGGCGCGGCGTAATCGGCACTTCCTTGCCCGTCTTTGGATTGCGCCCCACGCGCTGGCCCTTCTGCCGGATACCGAACGATCCGAACGACGACAGCTTCACGCTAACGCCCTGGGCCAAACTTCCCGAAATTTCACTCAGCACCAATTCCACGAGATCCTGAGACTCGTTGCGCGGCAAGCCAACTTTCTTGACCACCGCTTCCGCCAAATCCGCTCGCGTCAAAGTTTTCCCGGCCATCTGAAATCGCGCCTCCCCGCAATCGTCCGCACTCTTCTTTTTGTGGTGCGAAACAATGCTAGCGGCGGCAACGCCGCCGGTCAACGAGGAGCAGCGTGCAACATGCTGAAACTAAAGAGTTATCCGAAACGTCCTTACCGCACTGCAACAAAAAAGCGGCGAATGAGGGTTGCGTTTACCATCGAACGAGGACAGCGCCCCAGGTAAATCCGCCGCCCATGGCCTCCATGAGCACTAGCTGCCCCTCTTTAACCCGATGCTCGTCGACCGCTGCCGCCAGCGCCAACGGGATGGAGGCCGCCGACGTATTTCCATGCCGGGAGAGCGTCATCATGATCTTGTTCGGGTCCACCCCGAGCTTTTTGGCGATCCCGTCAAGGATGCGGGCGTTCGCCTGGTGGGGAACGTAGAGATCGATCTCGTCCGCCGCATAGCCCGTGGCCACCAGCGTCTCCTCGATCACGCCGGAAATCTTCTGCACAGCGTTCCGGAACACCTCGCGGCCGTTCATCCTCAAATGCCCGACCGTCTTGGTCGAACCCGGCCCGCCGTCGACATAGAGCAAATCTTCATACCGTCCATCCGACCGGATGATGGTCGATAGAATTCCCCGGTCTTCGCGCCCACCATGCTGCGGCTGTGCTTCCAGCACCACCGCACCCGCGCCATCGCCAAACAGCACGCACGTCGAGCGGTCGCTCCAATCCAGAATGCGGGAAAACGTTTCCGCCCCGATCACCAGCGCCCGCTTGAATTGCCCGGTTTTCAGGAAATTATCGGCCACCGTCAGCGCGAATACGAAGCCCGAGCACACCGCCTGCACGTCGAACGCGGCCCCCTTCGTGATGCCCAGCGCATGCTGAATGCGAACAGCCGTCGCTGGAAAAGTCTTGTCGGGCGTTGCCGTCGCGCAGATTACCAGATCAATCTCAACAGGATCGATGCCGGCCCGCACCAACGCCTGCTTCGCCGCTGCAATCCCGAGGTCCGATGTCAGTTCATCGTCGCCCGCGATGTGCCGCGAACGGATGCCCGAGCGTTCGACGATCCATTCGTCTGTCGTATCGACGATCTTGGACAAGTCCTCGTTGGTGACGACGCGCTTGGGCAAATGTGCGCCCACGCCGCGAATGACCGATCGGATGACTGCCACGCTCGTGCCTCTTCTAGGTTTTGTCCCTCCGTGCCGAGCGGTGCGGAAGGGTTGCAGGACTGGGCCGCCGGAGATCAAGCTCCGGGCGCGGCTCCCTGTACGGTTTTGTTCAACGTGTGATGGAACCCGTCAAGATCGCTCCCGAGCCGTTCCAGGAGCCCGCTCTGCGCCATCTCGTAGCCGAGATCAACCGCGCTCGCAAAGCCCAGCGCATCGATGCCGCCGTGGCTCTTCACCGCGATTCCGTTCAGCCCGAGGAACGTGCCCCCGTTCACCCGGCGCGGGTCCATCTTGTGTTTCAAGACCTTGAAGCCGCCCCGCGCCATCAGCGCGCCGATCTTAGACGCCCACGACCGCGTCATCGCGTCCTTGAGATATTGGCCAATCTGCTTGGCCGTCCCTTCCGCTGTCTTCAGCGCGATATTCCCGGCAAAGCCTTCCACCACCACGACATCGACCTTGCCTTGGCCGATCTCGTCGCCCTCGATGTAGCCGCGGTAATCGAGCGGCAAATCGGTCCCCTTCAGGATCGCGTGCGCGTCCTTAACCTCGTCCCCGCCCTTGATCTCCTCCACGCCCACATTGAGCAGCCCCACCGTCGGCCGCTCGACATGAAACAGCGATCGCGCCATAGCCGCCCCCATCAGAGCGAATTCCGCCAACTGCTGTCCCGACGCGCCGATGTTGGCGCCGACATCGAGCACGATGCACTCCGACTTCACCGTCGGCCACAGCGCCGCGATCGCCGGCCGCTCGATCCCCGTCATCGGCCGCAGGATGAGCCGCGACATCGCCATCAACGCACCCGTGTTTCCAGCCGACACCGCCGCGTGAGCCTCACCCGTCTTCACCGCTTCGAGCGCCAACCACATGCTGGAGCCCTTGCCCCGCCGCAGCGCCTGGCTCGGCTTGTCGTCCATGCTAACGGTGAGCGCCGTATGCACCAACCGCGACTTCGCCCTCAGCGCCGCGTGCTGATCGAGCACCGCGCCAATGCGCGCCTCATCGCCGTAAAAGATGAAAGACAGCTGCGGATGCCGGACGAGCGAGATCGCCGCTCCCGGAATGACGACCTCAGGCCCATGGTCGCCGCCCATGGCATCGAGAGCCAGCGTCCGAGGTTCCACCATGGTTCGAAAATCGCTTTTCTGATGCTGAGGACCATCGCACCGCCAAAGCCAGAATGGCCCCTGCAGTCCCTGCGCGACGGTGTATCGAGCCGGAAAATAGCCTTAAGGCGTCACCTGACAACCGTTAATTCGGTCGCGGCGCACCTGATCCCCTAAAATGCGGAGAACGCCGCCCTAGTCCTTCAGTTTCTTCAACACAGCGAACGGGTTGCCAGCCCCTTCCGCCAATTTCGGATCGCGCCATTCGAACGCCGCATCGTCCTTACGCGGATAAGGATCGAGCCCCGCCGCCAGCGCCTCATAGACGATCCGCCCCACCGCAATCCGGTCGTTTTCGATCCGCTCCACATCCGGCGCCGCGAGGATCTCTGCTTCCTCCTCGACCGGCGCGTCCTCGACATCCCGCCGGAATTCGACGCTGAAAGCTTCCGCTACACGCCCCGCAATCGGCTCCAGCGAAATCACGCACGCCTGCGTCACAGCCGCATCGATCCCGCCCTCGAGCCGATACGCACCGCCTCCAAGCGCGCGGATCTGATACGACGCCTCCAGTGCATCACACGAGAGAATACCCAGCGCATCCGCCAACGCCGCCCGCTCAGCTTCGGTCGCCGCGCGCGTGCCTTTCAAGCCGCGATCCGGAATAGCGGTCGTCTCGACCGTCCAATCAATCGGCAGGGGAGCAGAAGGATCGATCATCGGGAGGCCTCATCGCCAAGAACGGCAGGGGTTTCGAACAAAAAGCGCCTCAGTCGCGCGGTTCAAGCCGTGAGTTCACCAGCGATAACGGCCGCAAGAGGAACAGCGGCCAACCGCGCCACCTGCGCCCGCACGTCCTCAGCCAGCGCTTGCCCATCGAGCGTCGCCCCCTCCGTCGCAGGAATAAGACGCGACAACACGGCTGCCAGTTCCCCATTCCCTTCCACGGAGAGCGCCGCCCGATAGACATCCGCCCGGTCGTAGAGTGCCGCGGCCGCCTTTTTCACCTTCTTCGGCACAGTCAGGTCGCCCACACCCATTTCCCGCATGTTGTCGTCCATGTCGGTCACGAACGCCTCGATCAGCGCCTGCGCGTGCGCGGTGGCCTCTTCGCCCTCCCCCCGCAGCCGCTCCAGCACCAAAAACAGTGACATAACAAGCGCTTCGTACCGCCCTTCGGGTGTATCCGCGACACCCATGTCCGCATAAAGCTCCCGCCTGCGCGCCAAGGCCACGACCGCGCCATAAAGCTCGGATGCTTTACGGCGGCTGTCGTTACGGTTGAAAAGCCAGGTCAGCATGGGGGTTAGTCCAATTCGGGTTCGCGTTGAGGTGAGTGACGGCAAGGGTGCGGCCAAGCGGCAGTCCTAGCCGCCCGCAGCCGCCACGGCAAATAGGCGTGCAAACCTAGTGGCCGCTGCGTTGCCATAAAAGGTGGCAACAGATAAGCGCAACGATGAACAAACGGCCCGCATGATTCCCCAGATCTCTTTCCGTCCAAGTACTCACCCAGGACCGCAGTGACCCGCAAAACCAAACATCCGCGCCAGCATGCTCTGCACCGCCTTTTCGCGGGCGCGCTCCTCGGTGCCGGTCTCCTCGTCGCGGGCTGCTCGGAAACCGTCACCAAGCACGGCCAGTTGTTTCGCGACAGCGACTTGCAGCAGATCCAGCCTGGCATGATGCAGGAGCAGGTCAAACTCTCGCTCGGCACGCCGACCACCACAACGACCACCGGCTCCGGCCAAGTCTATTATTACATTTCCAGTACGATGACCCAGAAGGCCTTCTTCGAACCGCAAGAAAAAGACCGCAAAGTCGTCGCCGTCTATTTCAATCAGACCGGCATGGTCGATCGTGTCGCCAACTACGGCCTCAAGGACGGCAAGGTCTTCGACTTCGTCTCGCGCACCACGCCCGCCCCCGGCGGCAACGAAGACGGCATCCTCAAACAGCTCTTCCGCAACCTCGGCCAACAACAACTCTTCGGCGGCGGCTAGCGTGTGGCGCGGGGTCAGGCACCGGGCCCGATCGCTCAGACACGACAGCAATCCTATCGGCCCGGTGCCTGACCCCGCATATGACCGCGGTTCATTAGGCTTGCCGGCGCAAATTTTGCATCCATATTAGCTCTAGGCGCACTCAGGCGCGCCCCTAGCCCAACCCGACCAGCCCATTCGCGCCGACACACGGAGGCCAACCCCCGCGATGCCGCACGATACGCCGTTGATCGCCACCATTGTCGTCGGTCTCTCGCTCGCCTTTGTCTTGGGCACCATTGCCCAGCGCCTGCGCATTTCACCCATCGTCGGCTATCTGCTCGCGGGCGTCGCCGTCGGCCCCTTCACGCCGGGCTTCGTCGCCGATCAGGGCCTCGCCACCGAACTCGCCGAAATCGGCGTTATCTTGCTGATGTTCGGCGTCGGCCTGCATTTCTCGCTGTCCGACCTGCTCTCCGTCAAAGCCATCGCCGTCCCCGGCGCCGTCGTCCAAATCGTGTTTGCGACTGTGCTGGGCGCTGGCCTCGCACACATCTTCGGCTGGCCCTTGGGCGCCGGCCTCGTCTTCGGCCTCGCGCTCTCCGTCGCCTCCACCGTCGTCCTGCTCCGCGCCCTACAGGAACGCCACCTCGTCACCACCGAACAGGGCCGCATCGCCGTCGGCTGGCTGATCGTCGAAGACCTCGTGATGGTGCTGGCCCTCGTCGCCTTGCCCGCACTCGCCCCGCTGCTCGCCCCCGAAGGCACGAACGGCGTGACCTCCACCAGTGAGATCGCACTCACGCTCGGCATCACGGTCCTGAAGGTCATCGCCTTCTTCGCCGTCATGATGCTCGTCGGCCGCCGCGTCATACCCTGGATCCTGCACTACATCGCGCATACCGGCTCGCGCGAACTCTTCCGCCTCGGCGTCTTGACCATCGCGCTCGGTGTCGCCTTCGGAGCTGCAAAACTCTTCGGCGTCTCGTTCGCGCTCGGCGCCTTCTTCGCCGGCATGATCTTGAGCGAAAGCCCCCTGAGCCAGCAAGCCGCCAACGAAAGCCTGCCGCTGCGCGATGCCTTCGCCGTGCTCTTCTTCGTCTCCGTCGGCATGCTGTTCAACCCAATCGCCCTCGTCGACAACACCGGCGCGATCCTCGCCACCGTCGCCATCATCGTCCTCGGCAAATCGCTGGCGGCCCTCGCCATCGTCATGGCGTTCGGCCACCCGCTGCGCACCGGGCTCTTGATCGCTGCCAGCCTCGCCCAGATCGGCGAATTCTCCTTCATCCTCGCCGGCCTCGGCGTCACCTTGAACATCCTGCCCGAGGAAGGCCGCGAACTGATCCTGGCCGGCGCCATCGTGTCGATCGTCTTGAACCCGCTCCTCTTCCATCTCCTCGACCGCTACGGCCCGCCCGCCAAAGCGAGCACCGACACGCCCACCGATCAACGCGCGCCCGACGACCACACGCCCGACTACATCACCGGCAAAACAAACCACACCGTCCTCGTCGGCTATGGCCGCGTCGGCAAGATCGTCGGCCAAGAATTGATCGACCGCGGCGAACCGCTCGTCATCATCGACGACCGCGACGATGCCGTCACCAAACTGCGCGAACAGGGCGTCGATGCGATTGCCACCAACGCCGTCAAAGGTCTGAGTGCCGCCAACATCGGGCAAGCGCGCACCCTCATCCTCGCGATCCCCGATTGCTTCGAGGCCGGTCAAATCGTCGAGCAGGCGCGCAACGCCAACCCCGCGCTCACCATCATCGCCGGCGCCATGACCGACGCGGAAGAAACTTACCTCAAGAACTACGGCGCCACGACCGTCGTCCAAGGCTCCCGCGAAACCGCCAACGCCATCCTCGCAGCCCTCTCCCCTGCCCGCCCCGGCGCGTGATTTTCCGAACGCGGACAGACCGGAAACTTGATCGCCGTCAATGCAACGCCCCTCGCGCAAATGCAGAAAGCCTGACGAACATTGAATGACGTCAGGAGGGCCGTGCATGTCATTATCTGCCCCCGTCGCACATGCCGTCGAGTCCTTGCAAGTTTGGCTGAAAGAACTCCGCGAAAAGGCCGAACTCGCCGATGAGGCATCAGCATATGCTGTGCTGCGTTCAGTCCTTCATCAGTTGCGTGATCGGCTGACCATGGACGAAGCTATTAATCTGGGCGCACAGTTGCCGGTGATGATTCGCGGGCTCTATTACGAGGGATGGCGGCCGCACCAGGTTCCGCGAAAGATCCGCTCGCGCCAGATTTTTCTCGACGAACTGAGCGAGGAGCTTCTGCCTCACACGTTCCCGGTAGAGTGGGCCGTCACATCTGTATTCGGGCTATTGGCACATCACTGCGACCCAGGTGAAATCGCTCACGTCATCGGGCAAATGCCAGACGACCTTAAGGACCTGTGGCCTGCATCCGTGCGTCACCTCGATAAGAATTCAGCCAAAAAGAATGAGCGTTGAATAGGGAGTCGCCTGACGATGTCCAAAGACCCAAAAAAGCATCACACGCCCGACGATGACCCTGAACCCGGCACCGTCGGCACCGGCGAAGATGTCTGCCCTGACTGTCATGGCAGCGGTAAGCAGAAAGACAAAGCAGGCCGGATGACCGGCGAGGCGTGCGAACGCTGTGGCGGCAGCGGGATCATCATCGAAGGCATCGGCTAGCCGCGCGACCCCACACCCACTCGTCATCCTCGAACGACGCCCTTCCCCCTCTCCCCATTGCCCTTGCATTGGGGAGAACCCACACCGGCCTGCCGAGTGTGGGCCAAACATAATGTTGGGGTGAGGGGCAGCCGCTTGTGAGATGGTGGACACACCCGATAGTGTGCACGCGCTGAAGTGCTTTGGGGGTATGCGCGCACCGTGCGGATGCTGCCCCTCACCCTGACCCTCTCCCCGTAAGAACGGGGAGAGGGGACCAGTCTGCGCACCCGCCACACCTACGTCATGGCCGGGCGTGACCCGGCCATCCAGAGCCCAACCACAGCCGTTTGACCAAGCCGCCTGGATGGCCGCCTCAGGGGCGGCCATGACGTGATGAGTGAAAGCCGGGATCGCGCCCGGTGTTATTATGCTTCGAGCAGCATAGCCCGCAGCCCGTAGCCCGTAGCCCGTAGGGCGCAATAGCGCAGCATATTGCGCCGATCCGCCAAATAACGCCACCGCAACCCATCCCCCAACAAAAAACCCCGGGATCGCTCCCGGGGTTTTCTGTTTCGAGCAGCGCCGTTGCTTACCCGTGCGCGAGCACGGCGAGCATCAGAAGCGCGACGATGTTGGTGATCTTGATCGCCGGGTTCACAGCCGGACCGGCGGTGTCCTTGTAGGGATCGCCGACCGTGTCGCCCGTCACCGAAGCCTTATGAGCCTCCGAGCCCTTGACGTGCTTCACGCCATCCTTGTCGACAAAGCCGTCTTCGAAGCTCTTCTTGGCGTTGTCCCAAGCGCCGCCGCCCGAGGTCATCGAGATGGCGACAAAGAGACCCGTCACGATGACGCCGAGCAGCATCGCGCCCACCGCAGAGAACGCAGCACCTTTGCCCGCAATCGCGTTGATCACGAAGAACAGCACGATCGGCGACAGCACCGGCAGCAGCGACGGCACGATCATTTCCTTGATCGCAGCCTTGGTCAGAATGTCGACCGCGGTCGCATAATCCGGCTTCTCGGTGCCCTTCATGATGCCGGGCTTGGCTTTGAACTGACGCCGCACTTCTTCCACGATCGACCCCGCCGCGCGGCCAACGGCCGTCATGGCGATGCCGCCGAAGAGATACGGGATCAAGCCGCCGAGCAACAGACCGACGACGACGTAGGGGTTGTCGAGACCGAAGTTGATCTCCACGCCCTTGAAGAACTGATACGCCGTCGAGCCGTCTTTGTTGGCCTCCGAGATGAAGTACTGGAGGTCGTAGTTGTAGGCCGCAAACAGCACCAGCGCGCCCAGGCCCGCCGAACCGATGGCATAACCCTTGGTCACAGCCTTGGTCGTGTTGCCAACCGCGTCGAGCGCGTCCGTCGAGCGGCGGACTTCCTTGGGCAGGCCCGCCATTTCGGCGATACCGCCCGCGTTGTCCGTCACCGGGCCGAAGGCGTCGAGCGCCACCACCACGCCGGCGAGACCAAGCATGGTCGTCGTGGCGATCGCGGTACCAAACAAGCCGGCGAGGTTATAGGTGGACAGGATGCCCGCCACGATCACAATCGTCGGCAGAGCGGTGGCTTCGAGCGAGATCGCAAGACCCTGGATCACGTTCGTGCCGTGGCCCGTCACCGATGCCTGGCTGATCGAGCGCACGGGGCGGTAGCCGATGCCCGTGTAGTACTCGGTGATCCAGATGATGAGGCCCGTCACGCCGAGGCCGACGAGACCACACAGCATGAGGTTCATGCCCGTGATGTCGACGCCCTTGGCATTGCCGACGAGTTCATACCCGCCGAGCACATACTGGGTCGCAACCCACAGACCGCCGACCGAAAGTACGGCGGATGCGATGAAGCCCTTGTAGAGCGCGCCCATGATCGAGCCGTTCGGCCCGAGCTTGACGAAGTACATGCCGATGATCGACGTCACGATGCACGCAGCGCAAATGGCCAGCGGATAGACCATGAGCGCAAGCAGGTTCGGCTGACCGGCAAACAGGATCGCCGCCAGAACCATCGTGGCGACAACCGTCACTGCGTAGGTTTCGAACAAGTCGGCTGCCATGCCGGCGCAGTCACCGACGTTGTCGCCCACGTTGTCGGCAATCGTTGCCGGGTTGCGCGGATCGTCTTCTGGAATGCCCGCTTCCACCTTACCGACGAGGTCGCCGCCGACGTCCGCACCCTTGGTGAAGATGCCGCCGCCCAGTCGCGCGAAGATCGAGATCAGCGAAGCGCCAAAGCCCAGCGCGACGAGCGCGTCGATGACGTTGCGGCTGGCCGGCTCGTATCCGAGGTATTCAGTCAGGATGAAGAAATAGACGGCCACGCCCAGGAGCGCGAGACCGGCCACCAGCATGCCCGTCACTGCACCGGCCTTGAAGGCAATATCGAGACCGGCGGCCAGCGACTGCGTCGCGGCCTGCGCCGTGCGCACGTTGGCGCGCACCGACACGTTCATGCCGATGTAGCCGGCCAGACCCGAGAGCACCGCGCCGATCAAGAAGCCGATCGCGACCGCGGCACCCAGCAGCACCCAGGCGAGCGCGAAGATCACCACGCCAACCATGGCGATGGTCTTGTATTGCCGGTCGAGATAGGCCTGCGCGCCTTCGCGCACGGCGGCTGCAATTTCCTGCATGCGAGCGTTGCCCGCGTCGGCAGCCATCACGTTGCGGACTGTTACGGCGGCGTAAACGCACGCCAGAAGTCCGCAGGCGATGATCGCCCAAAGAATTTCCGTCATTAGTGTTTCTCCCCTTCGGCGGTGAGCCGATGACGTTCCGAAAGTGCGTGCCGGACGCGAACCGCGCCCGGGCCTCCCCCGGCATTTTTTGAGTCTTGGGAGGGCTAGCCCCCCGAGTCGCGGCCGGACCATGCCAAAAGTGACGCGCCGGTGCAACTGAGGCACAGGCGTTAATCGGCCGACTTAAGTCGCAAATCCCGCTCATTTTTTGAGGATTTCCAAACTCCCCCCGTTCGAAGGACGGCCAAGGTTGCTATAGGGATGCCGGAGCGGCCATGACAGTCCCTGTCGGGCGGCACATCGCGATGCCTGTTCACGAAGGAGAAAACGGTGAACATCCTGGAAATTCTGACGGCGGGCCAAGGCGGCCAGATCGTCGGCAACCTCGCCCAGAGCTTTGGGCTCGACCGCAAACAGGCCGCCAGCGTTCTGTCCGCCGTGGTCCCTGAACTGACCCGCAACATGGAGCGCCAGTCGTTCAACCGCGGCGGCATCGCCGATCTCGTCTCAGCCCTCGGCAAGGCCGACTACGAAAAGGCGCTCGCCCCCAACGCGCCATTGACCTCTCCCGGCATTACGGACGCCGGGATTGAGGTCCTCGACACCGTTCTCTGGTCCAAGGACCGCAGCCGTTCGGTCGCCCACCGCGCCGCGCGCGATACCGGCGTCGACGAAAACATCATCAAGCAGATGCTCCCCGCGATCGCCGCGATCCTCATGGGCGGCATCGACAGCAAAGCGCGCGGCGCGCTGGAAACCATCGGCAGCGAAGTCGGCGTGCCCGTCGCCAGAGCAGCCGACATCGACATCGATGTCGGCGACCAACGCCCACTCCCGGTCCCTGGCGACCGCCCCCGCGGCATCGGCCGCGCGAATAACCCCTATGGAGACCTGTCCGACATCATCCGCCGCGGCGGCAAAAGCTTGCCCGGCGGCATCGAAGCCCCACGCTCGCCATCCGGCGGCAATGGCGGCCGCGTCACGCTTCCTCAAAGCGGCGGCAGCCTCGACACCATCATCCGCGATGTGTTGGGCGGCATCGCCGGCTTCCAGTCAAAGGGCGTGCTCGGCTGGATCATCCGGTATTTTCTCGTTCGCTGGGGCTGGAACTTCATCCAGTCCATCCTCCGCCGCCTATTTACCGGCCGCTAAACGATCCACCCTGCGCAAAATAAAAGAGCCGGAGCGTGGGCAGCGCTCCGGCTCTTATCGTTGTGTGTCAGCCCATCGGGCCGTTGTTTTTGGTCTGTGTGATCGTCTGATCGTCAGAGAGAGATTGAAAAAGCGGGCGAGAGAGAAGAGAGGCACGTGAAGGAAAGAGATGAGGTCTTACCGGCAGGGCCGGCCTTCGATGGAGCAGCTCACGCCGCCGCCACCTGTATTCGAGCACGAGACGTTCCGGCTGTTCGCTTTTTGAAAGCGCGCCCAGTCGGTGCCGTATTCCAGAGCCGTGAAGCTCTGCCAGGATCCCACCGCGTCGGCCAACGCTGCCTTCTTCGTCGACCCGACACCACTTCCGTAGTGCCAGTGATCGACTTGGCAGAGCTTGCGGCCTTCCCGGCGCAGATCGTGGATCGATCCGGCCAACCCGTTGTCGTCGGCCACAGCCGGAACCCCGGCCGCAATCACTAACCCACAGGCTGACATTAGAATGGCGAAAGTTTTCAACATCGTATCGCCACCCCTCCGAAATCGGTGGAAAAATCTCAGTTCGAATCCAACCGTGACAGATTCACCCCTCCGCTTCGAGCCCCAGACAGCGGACTTTTCAAAAATGACCCCGGCGCTGCAATCCGGCAACACGAGTTGCATCTGCCCATATTTTCATCACGCCCCTGACCCGCAATCGTCTACTTGACCGCGATCACGCCGATCTCGACCAGCATCCGCGGATCGACGAGCTTGGCTTCCACGGTGGCGCGTGCCGGCGCATCCGTCCCACCCATCCATGCCGACCAAGCTTCATTGACGGCCTCGCGGTGGCGCACGTCGGCCAGCCACAAGTTGGCGAACACGACCTTCGACTTCGACGTCCCCGCCAGCGCCAGCAACCGGTCGATCTCGGCCAGCACTTCCGCGGCCTGCGCTTTCGCGTCCGCATCGAGCTTCGAAGGGACAATGCCGGCGGTGAAAACGAAGCCGTTGGCCTCCACGGCCTTGGAATAAACCGCATTGGCTTCGTGACGAACGATCTGCATGGACGTGACACTCCTCGCATAAAAAAGTGGCCCGGCACCCCTGTGCCGGCCACGTGCGGGAGCGTCTTTAACAGGCCATCACGACGAGGACCAGCAGCCCCACATCGGCCTGCCGAATGTGGGCCCTACAATAAAGGCTCCTCCACGATCCGCTGACCGTCCGCCTCCAAGCCCTTCAGCGCCGCCTTGCCGTCGCTACCGACCGCCAACACCGCCGCGATCCGCTTTTCCAGCACCTGCTTCTCGATCACCAGCCCTTGACCTTGCGGCACGTAGAACCGCTCAATTCCAAACCGTAGCCGCCCAACCGTCGGCTGCGCCGACGCCTGCCCCCGCCACGCGCGGTCGACGATGGCCTTCAGCACCACCTCGCCGCCGCCCTGCGTCTCAGGCTGCTCTGCTGTCACGCCGGCGAGCGTCCAGTTCGACGGACTTTGCTCCTTCAGCAGCGCATAAACAGTGTCACCCGTGCGTACGCCCTCCGGTAGCGCAATATCCGCACCCGACGTGAACCCGTACCCGAGCGTCACGTAATCGCCGCGAAAAATATCGCGCGGATCAACCGGCACCACCGCCGCCTTGATCTCCCGCCCGCTCGACAACAGCGACACGCGATCCCACACCATCCAGCCGATGACGAGGCTCTGCACACCGGCCACCACGGCCAGCGCCGTCCACATCGATGATTTCACAGCACCTGTCATGACACCACCTCTTGCGCCTCACGCCGCGCGTGCAGCCGGTAAGCAAAATAGGCAAGCCCCGCGACCACGAACCCGGCCGACAAGAAAAACACCGACGACCCCATCAGCGTGCCCACGGTCTTTCCGTAAATCCAAAGGATCTGCAGCGAGAAGCCCAGATACCCCATCCACAGCGCACGCCGGTCATCGGCGGTCAGCCCCCACCACACAGCACCGAGCGTCAGCGCGAGAGCCAGCACCGCGAGCACGAGAAACGCGCCCAAACTGGGATCTTTAAAGAACTGCAGCGCAAACAGCCCCGCAAACGTGATGAAGAACCCGTACAGAATGCCACCCCGCCAGATCGCAGCTAACCCTGGCCGCAGCACGAGACCCAGAGCCGACAGCGCGCCGATCACCACACCGATCAGCGTCACGGTTTCAAACCCGCCCACCGCGTGATTGATCTGCCCGTATGTCAGAATGAAACCGGTCAGCGCGAGGCCCGACAAATGAACGCCCGGCTCCCAGCGCTGCCAATAGAACGCCGCCGACACGAGCGCCCACGGAACGAGATACGGCCAATAGACAGCATCGCGCTGCCCCGTCTCCCACAGGCCCCACACCGAGAACAGAACGAGCGCGAACGCCAGCGCCGGATTGGACCGGATCAGCACGCCCGCGAGCAACGTCCCCGCCGCCCACACGAGCACCACGTCCGGCGCGTTGCCATCCATGTGGTACATCTGCGAAACGAGCATAATGTCGGCGCCGAAGATCGCGCACCCCGCCAGCACCGCCGCGTGTCCGAAGGTGTCCAGCCCGCGCCGGAACATCGCCGCCGCCAGCACATACGCTGCCCACAGCAACCCGGTCAGCAACCCAAGCCGCAACACGCGCGACATGTCCTGCCAGTTCGCCGCCACGAAGCTCATGACCGCGAAACCGATCAGCACCGCCGCCAGGATCGCCAGTGCGCCGGGCAACCCGATGCCGCGCCCGCGCGAGGCCAAATCGGCCCGGATCGCCCGGGCGCCGGCCTCGTCGATCCACCCGGCCGCGCGCCACCGCTCTAAATCTTTCGCGACCTTCTGCTGATAGCTCCACATCGACCGCTCCTGGTCATTCGCTGAAATCGCCTGAACCCTAGGGCCCAATTATGAGTGAACTATGTTCAAGCATACGCCTGAAACTAGCGATTGGCAAATCGAATGGTGAGTGCCCAAACAGAAAGGGCGCGGCACCGCAGCGCCACGCCCTCGCATTTTTGTCCGATAGTCTAGGGTCTTAAGGCGTCGGAGCCGGTGCCGGAGCAGGCTCGGCCGCGGGAGCCGGAGCCGGTTCAGCAGCAGGTGCCGGTGCCGGTTCAGCAGCCGGAGCCGGTGCCGGTTCGGCCGCAGGCGCCGGAGCAGGTTCAGGCGCGGCAGCAGGTGCCGGCGTCTCGGTGGTCGGAACCGGTGCTGTCGGCAACCCGCCCGTCAGAACGAAAGCAAGAATGGCGGCCGCAACGGCCAGAAGGATGAGTGTAAGGGCTCGGCCCATCGTCGGTCTCCAGTGATGTTTATGAAACCCGAATGTCTGTCACATCGTTGTCTTAAGTGATATCCTGCGGCTTGGCCAGCAATTGTGCGCAGCCCTGAAGGCAAGGGCGCCCCGATTCATGGCATCTCGACGGCGGGTTGCGAACCAGCCCATACTCTCACGGAGAACCGTCGACAGGAGCATAAGACCATGGACCTCGACGCCGTACTCCTGGCGCGCATCCAATTCGCCTTCACCGTCTCCTTCCACATCATTTTCCCTAGTTTCACAATTGGCCTTGCCGCGTTCATCGCCACGCTGCTCGTGCGCTGGCGCATCACCGGCGAAGAACGCTTCCAGCGCCTCGCTAAATTCTGGACCAAGATTTTCGCCGTCAGCTTCGCCATGGGCGTCGTCTCCGGCATCGTGCTGTCGTACCAGTTCGGCACCAACTGGGCCGGCTTCTCCAAGGTCACCGGCAACGTCCTGGGCCCGCTGATCGGCTACGAAGTCCTGACCGCCTTTTTCCTGGAAGCCTCCTTCCTCGGCATCATGCTGTTTGGTTGGAACCGCGTGTCGCCCAACTTGCATGTCCTCTCCGCCGTGCTCGTTGCCATTGGCACGTCGCTCTCAGCTTTCTGGATACTCGCAGCCAACAGCTGGATGCATACACCCGCCGGCCACGAGATCCGCGACGGCATCGCCTACCCGCTCGACTGGTTCGCCATCATCTTCAACCCGAGTTTCCCCTACCGCTTCGCCCACATGTTCACCGCCGCCTACCTCACGACCTCCATCGTCGTGCTCGCCGTCGGTGCCCGCTATCTCGTCCAAAAGCGCTTTGAGGAAGAAGCCCGCACCATGGTCCGCATGGGTCTCGGCATGGTCGCGATTCTGGCACCGCTTCAGCTCGTCATCGGCGACATGCACGGCCTCAATACGAAAGAGTATCAACCGGCCAAACTCGCCGCCATGGAAGCGCACTGGAACTCCAACGAACCCGCCGACTTCATACTCTTTGCGCTCCCAAACAAAGAGCAGAACGGCAATGACTACGAAATCAAGGTCCCCATTCCGGGCCTCGCGTCGTTCGTCATCACGCACGATTTCTCCGGCACCTTCAAAGGCCTCAACGACTTCAAGCCCGAAGACCGCCCGCCCGTTGCCCCCGTATTCTTCGCCTTCCGCGTCATGGTCGGCCTTGGAATGTTGATGATCCTGATGGGTGCGGTCGGCGCTTATCTCTGGGTTCGCGGCACGCTGTTCGAATCAAACAGCTACTTCAAACTCGTGCAGCACACCTGGCCCATGGGCTTCATCGCCATTCTAGCCGGCTGGTGGGTCACCGAAACCGGCCGCCAACCCTGGCTCGCCACCGGCATTTTGCGCACCTATGATGCCGTCTCCCCCGCCATCACATTCAATGCAGTCCTGACGACGCTGATCCTTTTCGTCATCGTCTACACAATCGTGTTTTCGATGGGCGTCTACTACATCAACCGCCTCATCGACAAAGGCCCTTCCGGCGCCGCCAAGGATCCGCCACGCGGCCAGCCCACGCGTCCCCTCTCCGCTGCCGAAGACGCCGCGCGCGAAGCCATCATCGGAGCCAACTGACATGGTCGAAATGGCAAGCGGCGAAGCGATGGCCACATGGCTGCCCATCATCTGGATCGGGCTCTTAGGCGCCGCCGTCGCGCTCTATGTCGTCCTCGACGGCTTCGATCTCGGCATCGGCATCCTCTTCCCCTTCTCGCCCGAGGAACAGGATCGCGACGTGATGATGAACTCCGTCGCGCCCTTCTGGGATGGCAACGAAACCTGGCTCATTCTCGGCGGCGGTGGTTTGTTCGTCGCCTTTCCGATGGCCTACGGCATCATCATGTCCGGGTTCTACCTGCCGGTCATCATCATGCTTCTCGCGCTTGTGTTTCGCGGCGTCGCCTTCGAATACCGTTGGGTCTCCAAACCCCATCATCGTTGGTGGGACATCGCCTTTGCCGGCGGCTCCATCACGGCCGCCTTCATGCAAGGCATTATCCTCGGCGGCCTCTTGCACGGCCTTCCCGTCAAGGACGGTCACTTCTCAGGCGGCATGCTCGATTGGCTGCAACCTTTCCCCATTTTCGTCGGCCTCGCCACCGTCGCCGGCTACGCGTTGCTCGGCACGACGTGGCTCATCATGCGCACCGAAGGCGAGGTTGCCGCCGAAGCGCGCGAACAGGCCCCCAAACTTCTCCTCGCCGTCCTCGCGGCCATGACCATCGTCAGTCTCTGGACGCCGCTTTCTGAACCGCGCATCTGGGATCGCTGGTTCACGCTGCCCAATCTCTTTTATCTCGCGCCGATCCCGATTCTGACCGCTCTTGCGGCCTTCACCGTCTGGCGCGGCCTCGCCAACCATCACGACAACGCGCCCTTCTTCGGCACCGTCGCACTTTTCCTGCTGGGTTTCGCCGGACTCGCCATTTCCACGCTACCCTATGTCGTGCCGCCCACCATCACCATCTGGGATGCCGCCGCCGCACCCTCGTCGCAACTCTTCATGTTGATTGGAACGGTCGCGCTGCTGCCGGTCATCCTCGGCTACACCGCCTTCGTCTATTGGACCTTCCGCGGCAAAGTAAAACCCGGCGAAGGCTACCACTAACCCCGCCCCTCCCGTCGTGGCCAGGCGTGACCCGGCCATCCAGAGCTGCTTGCGATGTCGCGCGCCTTCTACGGCTACATCCTAGCAAGTCAACGTAACGGCACGCTGTACATCGGCGTCACCAACGACATAGTGCGGCGCACTTGGGAACACCGCGAAGGTCGCGGCTCTAACTTCACCCGGCGCTATAGTGTCAAAATGCTCGTGCACGTGGAGACTTTCGAATCCATCTCACTCGCTATCCAGAGAGAAACGAATCTAAAGCGATGGCCTCGTCGCTGGAAACTTGCTCTGATCGAACAAAACAATCCGACTTGGTCGGACCTCTCTGAAAACCTCATCTGATCAACAAGCAGCCGCCTGGATGGCCGCCTCAAGGGCGGCCATGACGTGATGGAGGATGCAGGCCACGCTGGCCTTTCGCGCGAGACATCCCCCCACCCC
The DNA here is from genome assembly GCA_002279935.1 of Hyphomicrobium sp. 12-62-95. Taxonomy (GTDB): domain Bacteria; phylum Pseudomonadota; class Alphaproteobacteria; order Rhizobiales; family Hyphomicrobiaceae; genus JAGVSR01. Next base: position 162,055 of record NCCZ01000013.1, read on the forward strand.
CGTCATGGCCGGGCGTGACCCGGCCATCCAGAGCCCACCCGCCATCTTCCGAACGAGCCGCCTGGATGGCCGCCTCAAGGGCGGCCATGACGTGATGGAGGATGCAGCCCACGCTGGCCTTTCGCGCGAGACATCCCCCCACCCCCGTCATGGCCGGGCGTGACCCGGCCATCCAGAGCCCACCCGCCATCGTTCGAACGAGCCGCCTGGATGGCCGCCTCAAGGGCGGCCATGACGCGATGAAAGAACTGCGGTGCGTTGAGAGGCAGGCGCTTCCCCCCACCCCCGTCATGGCCGGGCGTGACCTGCCCTCCCCCCGTCATCCTCGTTCGAGCGCGTGCAACGCGCGAAGAAGGGGATCCAGCGCAAGAGTCGTCGCAGACACCGGCTAAAGAGAAAAACCCCGGGATCTCTCCCGGGGCTGACGCCTCACCGAACGCTGAACTCGAATTACGCCGAATACATGTGCGGCACCGGCAACGGCGGCGCTCCATCGGTGCACCCCGCATGGGCAATGCCCTCAAGGCCGCACGGCTCGGCCGTCGATGCCTCGGCGTCGATGGTGACCCGAAAAATCTTCTTATCCTCCGGGATCACACAAGCCGGTCCCGGATTCACGCCACTCAGAAAGGCGACATTGTTCATACCAATCGCTCCTTCACAGGTTGATCGGCCCTCGGATCACAAAACGTCGCAACCCGCTGTTTGTTCCGTGCTCCGGCCACCGGAATTGACCCGCTCCCCCGCTCGTGGGATAGGCTCGCACCCATGACAAACCCCACCCCCATCCACGTCATCGGCGGCGGCCTCGCCGGCTCCGAAGCAGCCTTCCAGATCGCCTCTGCCGGCGTGCCCGTCGTGCTGCATGAAATGCGTCCGCAGCGCATGACCGAAGCGCACAAGACGGACGGCCTCGCCGAACTCGTGTGCTCCAATTCCTTCCGCTCCGACGAATGGGAAACCAACGCCGTCGGCCTGCTGCACGAAGAAATGCGCCGAGCCAACTCGCTCATCATGGCAGCCGGCGACAAAACCAAACTGCCCGCCGGCGGCGCACTCGCCGTCGACCGCGACGCCTTCTCCGCTGAAGTCACGGCGCGCCTCGAAGCCCACCCCCTCATCACCATCTCACGCGAAGAAGTCGCCGGCCTCCCGCCCGCCGAATGGGACAACGTCATCGTCGCCACCGGCCCACTCACCTCGCCCGCCTTGAGCAGCTCCATCGCCGCGCTCACCGGCGAAACCGAACTCGCCTTCTTCGACGCCATCGCGCCCGTCATTCACTTCGACTCCATCGACACCACCATCGCCTGGCGCGCATCCCGCTACGACAAAATCGGCCCCGCCGGCACGGGCGCCGATTACCTCAACTGCCCGATGACCAAGGCCGAATACGAAGCCTTCATCGACGCGCTGCTCTCAGCCGAAAAAACCGTCTTCAAAGAGTGGGAAGCTAACACCCCCTACTTCGACGGCTGCCTTCCCGTTGAAGTCATGGCCGAACGCGGCCGCGAAACCCTTCGCTTCGGCCCCATGAAACCCGTCGGCCTCGACGATCCGCGCACCGGCCGCTGGCCCCACGCCGTCGTGCAACTCCGCCAGGACAATGCGCTCGGCACGCTCTGGAACATGGTCGGCTTCCAGACCAAGATGAAACACGCCGAACAGGTCCGCGTCCTGCGCATGATCCCCGGCCTGCAAAACGCCGAATTCGCCCGCCTCGGCGGCCTCCACCGCAACACCTACCTCAACTCGCCCAAGGTCCTCGACCGCGCACTCCGCTTGCATGCCCTGCCGCGACTGCGCTTCGCCGGCCAGATCACCGGCGTCGAGGGCTACGTCGAAAGCGCCGCCATCGGCCTCCTCGCCGGCCGCTTCGCCGCTGCTGACCGCTTAGGTGCAACCGCCACCGCGCCGCCCGCCACTACGGCGCTCGGCGCCCTCCTCGACCACATCACCGGCGGCCACCTTGTCTCGGACGAGACCACACCTTCCGCCCCCCGCTCCTTCCAGCCCATGAACATTAACTACGGACTTCTCCCGCCCCTCGACGATGCCCCCCTCACCACCCCCGATGGGAAACGCCTCAAGGGCCCCGAACGGGGGCTCGCCAAAAAGAAACTCCAGTCCCGCCGCGCACTCGCCGACCTCGCCGCCTGGCTCCAGCCCCAAAGCGCCGCCGCCGAATAACGCGCCCACCACCCATGCTGCACCGCACCACAAAAAGACTTGATCCGGATCGACCAAAGGACAACTGGAAGGGCTATGGTGGAGTGGCTATAGCAAGGCCAGCACGACCAAAAGGCTGGCCCCATTCAGCGGAACGGGCCCAGCCATAAAAAACGGCCAACCAAAACCAAACCGCCGAGGAGGAACCCCCCCATGCTTCAGCAAGCGCTGAACGAACTCGCCCAGCAGATCCGCATCCGCGCGAAGTACGACAACTACATCGGCGGCAGCTGGATCCCCCCGGCGAAAGGCCAGTACTTCACCAACATCACGCCCATCACCGGCAAGCCGCTGTGTGAGGTCGCCCGCTCCACCGCCGAGGACATCGAAACCGCCCTCGACGCCGCCCACGTGATCAAAGAAAAGTGGGGCCGCACCTCGCCGACCGAGCGCTCGATGGTCCTCCTCAAGATCGCCGACCGCATGGAGCAGAACCTGAAGCTCCTGGCGCTGGCCGAAACGCTCGACAACGGCAAGCCGATCCGCGAAACCACCGCCGCCGACGTTCCCCTCGCCATCGACCACTTCCGCTACTACGCCGGCTGCATCCGCGCCCAGGAAGGCTCGCTCTCCGAAATCGACCACGACACGGTCGCCTATCACTTCCATGAACCGCTCGGCGTCGTCGGCCAGATCATCCCCTGGAACTTCCCGCTCCTCATGGCCTGCTGGAAGCTCGCCCCCGCCCTCGCCGCCGGCAACTGCATCGTCCTGAAGCCCGCCGAACAGACGCCCATGAGCGTCATGGTGCTGATGGACCTCATCGGCGACCTTCTGCCCCCCGGCGTCCTCAACGTCGTCAACGGCTTCGGCGTCGAAGCCGGCAAGCCGCTGGCCCAGAACAAGCGCATCGCCAAGATCGCATTCACGGGTGAGACGTCAACGGGCCGCCTGATCCTCCAGTACGCCTCGGAAAACATCATCCCCTCCACCGTCGAACTCGGAGGCAAGTCGCCCAACATCTTCTTCGCCGACGTGGCCGAAAAGGATGACGCCTACTTCGACAAGTGCATGGAAGGCTTCGCGATGTTCGCCCTCAACCAGGGCGAAGTCTGCACCTGCCCCTCGCGCGCCCTCGTGCATGAATCCATCTATGACCGCTTCATGGAGCGCGCCGTCGCCCGCGTGAACGCGATCCGCGCCGGCCACCCGCTCGATCCCAACACCATGATCGGCGCCCAGGCCTCCAACGACCAGATGGAAAAGATCCTGGCCTACATCGACATCGGCAAGCAGGAAGGCGCCAAGGTCTTAGCCGGCGGCGAACGCAACCGCCTCGAGGGCGAACTGGCCGACGGCTTCTACGTCAAGCCGACGATCCTCGAAGGCCACAACAAGATGCGCGTGTTCCAGGAAGAGATCTTCGGGCCCGTCGTCTCGGTCACGAAGTTCAAGGACGATGACGAAGCGCTCGCCATCGCCAACGACACGATGTTTGGCCTCGGCTCCGGCGTGTGGACCCGCGACGGCACGCGCGCCTACCGCTTCGGACGCGCCATCCAGGCCGGCCGCGTGTGGACGAACTGCTACCACCTCTATCCGGCCCACGCCGCGTTCGGTGGCTACAAGCAGTCCGGCATCGGCCGCGAGACGCACAAGATGATGCTGGACCACTACCAGCAGACCAAGAACATGCTGGTCAGCTACAGCCCCAACGCCCTCGGCTTCTTCTAAGCCCACGCGTCACGGCTCAAACAAAGAAGGCCCGGTCGCAAGACCGGGCCTTTTTTTGGTATCGATGGAGTAGAACGCCTATTCAGCAGCGGACCTGCTCTTGCGCCGCGGCGCGACAGCGACATCTGACGCCGCCTCCAATCTGCTGATCTCCTCGGCGAACGCGGCGCGCGTTTGCGCAGCCTCTTCCTCGGGAAGCCAGTTGCACATTTGCGGAAAGACGGTCTTCCAGAACGCGACTTCCTTCGCCGTCCACGGCATGTCCTTCGCGATGCGCGCCTTCTCCAGAACTTTATTGACCTCGGCACGCACCTTTTCCAGCGAAGGGGCGTAGGATTTCGGCGGTGGCGGACCGAGGTGATCGGCCTCAGTGCCGAAAAGATCGGCTTGAGTGGGGTGTGTCATGGAGCTCCACGCGGCGATGACGGCGAATCACCTCGTATTGTGCCCCATTCGCCCCGCGAACACGCGCCCCCGCGCTAGTTTTCCTCAACCTCCTGCACCGAGCCCGTCGTGCCCAGCGCCCCTGCGGCGATGAGTTGCTCGTGCTCGATAAGCGTGCCTGTCACGATATCCTCCAGAACATCTGCCTGCGCAGGCTCAATCGCCACGAGCCGGCCGAGCACGTGCAGAAGGTCGAGCAAATCGCTGGTGTACTCGGCAAGCCAGTGATCGGGCTGGATGTCGGAGAGCGGCGACGGCGGGCGCCGGTCACCAATGATGGGACGGCGGCGATCCTTCTTACGGTAGCTGAACCACTGGTTCAGCACGTTCATGCCGGACACGTCGTAGTCGACCATCGCCTGGCTCACGTTGTCCACATAGCCCGTGCCGACCAACAAGCGGCGCGCGGCGGAATCGTAGCGCAACGCGTTGGGGAAGTCCTCGGGCGTTGACGGGATCGCGCCCGGTCGGGGAATGGTCGGACCATCCTTGGCCATGCGTGGTGGCCCCTGCGGCCGGCCGGCGTCCTCGTCCACCATGCGCTCGCCGTAGGTGTGCAACCAGATGACTTCGCGGCCGAGTGCGGCGGCGCGCTCGAACAGGTCGGCGTCGGCAGTAATCGGCAAGCGAAGGCCAGGACGCACAAGGTCGGCCTTGAAGCGCGCCGTAAATGCGGGATGCGCCATCACACTCGCAACGTACGCCATCATATCCTCAGGCGTGATCGTGCGCCCGTAGGCAAGCGTCAGATGAGCGAGGAGCGACGGCTTAATGTTTGAGACCGAGGCCTCGGCATCGCGCCAGAGCGGATACACGCGGCCGCCCCGATTATTGTAGTGATGCACATCTGGCACTACTCCCGCGACGGTCAAAGACGGACCGGATTTCGGACCGCGATCTTCAGGAGCAGTCAGATAGACTTGCTGATCACCAAATTCTCTCCACAGCGGAGGACGTGGCTGACTGATGAGCCGCTTATCCGGAATTATCCATCGGCGATCAAGCGATCTGGCAGCAAACCGCGTGGCCGCCACGATGTCGGAAGTATCGGCCTGAACGCTCACGCTTCGGTTCTCGTGTTCGCCTAGTCCCTCGTCGAATGAACGGTCCAAAGTCCTGTCCCGGTCCGGATGGAAGAGTTCGTCTTTTCTCGATCTAAGCGGTTCCGCTTGCAGGTGACGCCATCTCATGCGGAGGCTCGGTTCATCGGGCGCAATTACCCAAGTCCGATGAGTCATCACACCAGGGCTCGACCATTCGAATGCATCTTGAACTGCAATACACGCGCCCCATAAGTGGTCATGGCTCGGGAGGAACGGCTCACGCCACTCGCCAGAACCGTCACTCCATTGAGACGATTTCAGCGACAGCTTCTCCAGCGCTTCGAACTTCACCCGTTCACGGTGCCCCTCCGGCAGCGCCAGAAATTTGACAACTGCGGGCTTGTCGCGATCCTTGCCCGGCGTCCGCGCGGCCAACACGATGCACACCGGCTGCTGCACGCCTTGAAAAAGGCGCGTGTTGACCTCCGGCTGGTGTCCCTCAGGCGAGCAGTCGATCACCCAGATCGCACTGCAGTCACGTCGCAAGTCCTCGCGCATCTTCTGAAAGCCGGGACCGTTTAGAAAGCCCGACACGGTAATGAAGCAGACGATGCCCGCGCCGTCCTTGTTGCCCCCCACCGCCTCGCGATGACCCGAGCCGAACACCTTCAGCGTCGCCCACCGCCAGAAATAAACGTAGAGGTTCTTCAAGTGATGGGTGTGCGCGCCGATACCCCACGCGGGCGGCGGCGTCCAGCAGTCCATCGGAGCGGGGCGGCCGTCGCTCCCATCTTCGATCCAGCCGCCCATGTCGGCCGCTTTATTCTTGTAAGGCGGATTGCCGATCACGACCGTGATGGGCTGCTCCCGCTTGATCCGGTTCGCTTCCTTGCGCGAAGCCGCAATCGGCTCCACCATGCTCGAAAACTGCGTCTCCGCCGCATAGGGATCACCCAACGTATCGGTGATGTAGAGGTTTGGGATCGGCGGGATCAGCGTGCCGACGAGTGCCTGCATCTCTGCGATGAGCCGCAATTGCGCGACGGCGAAGGGGCCAAATTGCATCTCGAAGGCGAACATGCGCGAAGCGGCCTTTTCCACTTCCGCCGCGACGGCACCCGCACCCTTGTCCGCCTCCACGCTGCGGGCAATCTGGCGCAACACGCCGAGCAGATAGGTGCCGGTGCCCACCGCCGGATCGCAGATCGTCACCGACGTATCTGCCAGTCCCTGCTTTTTCTTGAACAGCGACTTATCCCGCAGCGCCTCGTCCACCAGCCGCACCATCGCGTCCACCACCTGCGGCGGCGTGTAATAAGAGCCGGTCTGCTTCCTCAGATCGTTGTCGTAGACCTCAAGAAAATCCTCGTAGAAATAAAGCCACGCATCGGCATCGCCCTTGGACACAAGGTTCCAATCGACTTCATTGAGCACACGCCGCAGCGTATCGAGCGCTGACTTGAGCGCTGTCTTGACGTTCTCGTCATCCACCAACAAACGCAGCGCCGTTCCGATCAGGCCGCTGGTCTTTCGCAATTCCACGGCTGCGTGATCGAGCCCATCGGCAAGATCGATCTTGCGCACGCGCGCGACGAGCAGGCCGAAGGTGATCGCCTGCGCGTAGCCGTCGGCGAACTGCTTGTTGGTCGCTTCCGGAAACAACAGGTTGCGCCAGTCTTTCGCGAGCGACGTGAGCCCGGGGTTGCCTTGCTCCAGCTCCTCGGCCACCTCCTCGCGCAGTAGTCGGCACAGACGCGCGGCAATACCGGCGAGCTGCTTGGCCGTGCGCGGCGCGATCGGCTCCCACGCGAGGAAGTCGGTAAGCAGGCCGAGCAACGTCGGCGGGGCGGTCAGTTTCGACCCAGACTTCTCGATATCGCCTTCAAGCGCCACCGACGCTTTGAGTTCGCCGTCCTGCCACAGCGTGAAGCCATTGCCGTCCGTGTAGATGAGATTGGGCAGCGTCTTGAGTTTCTGCCACTGCTTCTTGTCGTGTTCGTCGGTAAACCGGCGTGGATCGAACCCTTTGCCCGGCGCCTTGACCTCAATGAAGCCGCAGAGCGCATTGCGCACCGAGACGGCGTAGTCGGGCCGCGAGGCCAAATGAGCAAGGGTCGTTTCGCCTACGAGCTTGACAGTGTTCTTGCGGTGACCCGCCAATTCCGCCAACTGCAAAATGAGTGTTTCGAGTGGCGCGCGGAGTTGGTCTTCCGGCGCACCCGTCACGGCTGCATTTGCGAGCTTACCCTTTGCTGAAGCGCCAAATTCAGAAATAAATTCTTTAAGATCGGCCATTCCCGCCCCATCACTGGATGAGCCCTAGCTATCGGCCAGCCGCTTGACAGGTCAATACTGTTTGTCTTTTTGCCCCCCCTTGGTGCCGTTTTCGGACGACCCACGCGCCTTTCGACCGTGACTTCGGCACCCCCCAACTTTCGAACAGCCCCAAGCGCCACATCCCCCTTCCCCCACGCCCCGCCGCTCACTTTGTACACCTGATCCCACCCCCCGCACGCCAGGGCCCCCGACTCCGTGTATCTTGCCGAAAACGGCATGTGACGGCGGGGGATATTCATGGACGTTCTTGCGCAATTGGCCGCTTGGAGCCTGATCGCATTCGGGCTCCTCCTCTTTGCCACGCAAGTCGCGGCGCGCGAGATGGGCTATTGGCTCGGACAGCGGCACAGCGTGCTCCGGGGCACCGGGGACGCAGAGGGCGTCGGCCTGATCACCACCGGAATGGTCGGGCTCTTGGGCTTCGTGCTGGCGCTCATGCTGTCGTTCGGCGGCACCCGCTTTGACGAGCGCCGCCAGGGAACATTGAACGAGGCGAATGCCATCGGCACGGCGTGGCTGCGCGCCCAGGCGTTGGACCATCCCAGCAGCGCACAAATCGCGACCCTGCTGAAGGACTATGTTGCGGTCAGGCGCGACTACATCCAGGCCGACCGGGATCCATCGCAACTGAACGAAATCAATCAGCGCTCGGCGAAGTTGCAGCAGGACATCTGGTTGGAACTGACAAAAGTGGTTCGCGAGCGGCCCGATCCCGCCTCCGTCGCGCTCATGTCGGCGCTCAACGAGGTCTTCGACATGGCAACGTCCGAGCGGTTCGCCCATGACAACAGAATTCCACAGAACTTGTTTTGGCTGCTCATGGTTCTGGCCCATCTCTCGATGGGCGCGATCGGCTATCAACTGGGGTTGAAGGGCCAACGGGCTCACGTGATGGCAAGCCTGCTGACCGCGGTGTGGACGGCGGTGATCGTGGTCATCCTGGATTTGAGCGCGCCGCGCCTGGGCGCGATCCGCACCAGCGTGGACGTGTACGACTGGGTTCTGGAGGACATGAACGGGCCGGCGCCGGAGGGACGCAAGTAGGCACGCGCGCGCCAGACCATAAGGCCCGCGCGAAACCCGTATTCCAAGCCGCTCCGCGAGGCCCTCCCCCCACTTTCGAACAGGTCCAAGCGCCATATCCGCCCTTGGCACCCGGGCCGCCGGTCCCTATGTTCACGCGTCCGCACCCCCACCAATGGAGCCTTGATGTCGAGCCCCACACTCCGCACGCTTCTGCAGCTCCCGTCCGAACCAGCCCCGCTCTCCAAGTCGGCGCTGATCCTGATCGACTGCCAGCAGACCTACCGCGAAGGCATCATGCAGCTCGAAGGCGTCGAACCGGCCCTTGCCGAGTGCGCGACGCTGCTCGCCCGCGCCCGCGCCGCCGGCACGCCCGTCATCCACATCCAGCACGACGCCGGCGTCGGCTCGCCCTATGACGTCACCGCCCCCATCGGCCAGATCGCCGACACGGTGGCGCCCCGCACGAACGAAAAGGTCATCACCAAAAAGCTGCCGTCGTCTTTCGAAGGCACCGACCTCGACGCCGAATTGAAGCGCCTCGGCGTCACCGATCTCGTGCTCGCCGGTTTCATGACGCACGTGTGTATTAACTCGACAGCCCGCGCGGCCTTCAACCACGGCTACCGGCCGACCGTCGTCGCCGCCGGCACCGCCACGCGCTCCATCCCCGATCCGACCGGCGGAGACGTGCCGGCCGCAGCCCTCCACACCGCATCGCTGGCAGCACTCTCCGATATCTTCGCCATCGTCGTCCCCGACCAGACCAAGGTGCCCACATGACCGAACCCGTCCTGCGCGTCACCGTCACCGACGAAGCGCTCGCCATGATCCGCAAGATCGAAGCGATGCACGGGCCGCTGATGTTCCACCAGTCCGGCGGCTGCTGCGACGGCTCAGCCCCCATGTGCTACCCGCGCCATGATTTCAAAGTCGGCGCGCAGGATATCTTCCTCGGCGAAATCGGCGGCCATCCGTTCTACATGGGCCGCCAGCAGTTCGAGTATTGGCAGGACACGCATCTCATCATCGATGTCGTCCCCGGCCGCGGCTCGGGCTTCTCGCTCGAAGCGCCCGAAGGCGTGCGCTTCCTGACCCGCAGCCGCGTCTATACGGAGGCCGAGTTCGAAGTGCTGGGCCGCATGGGTCCGCCGCCCACGGGCGTCGATCGCCCAGCGGCGTGATCCGGCTTTTCCTGCATAAGATTTGAGCAAAGCGCTGGCGCTCGCGTCAGCGCTTTGTCGTGTGTGGGGAAAATTCCCTGCAATAACAGCGGCGTTTACTTTGGCATGGTCGCTGCAATGCACCATGCATAATGCATCTAGGGTTCCGGCCGTGTTGGCGTCAGCGCGGTGCCTGGTCCAAGAGATGCGCTCCCGGTTGAAGCGCGCGTTGAGCGCCTCATCCGGAGCCACGGCGGGACAAAAGCCCGGGAGACCTGTACCGCGAGAAGCTTCGGCTTTCGGACGGACGGCCTCCGCGACGCGCTTTTCGTCCCAGCGCTTTTCAGGCCCTCAGTCCGATCTTCGTTGCCCTCCGGTTGAATGCCAACGGTGGTGACAAGGAGATCCCCATGACGATCAGCCGTTCCTCGAAACTGAGCTTTGGCCTCGCGGCGCTCGCTGCAATGGCGCTGCCCGTCGCGACGCCAGCGTCCGCCGAGCCGAAGAAGGAATTCAACGTCTGCTGGACGATCTACGCCGGCTGGATGCCCTGGGGCTACGCCTCCGACACGGGCATCGTGAAGAAGTGGGCCGACAAGTACGGCATCAAGATTAACGTCACCCAGGTCGGCGACTACGTCGAGTGCATCAACCAATTCACCGCCGGCAAATTCGACGCCGCCACCTCCACCACCATGGACGCCCTCGCCATCCCCTCCGTCGGCGGCGTCGACACAACGATTTTGATCGCTGGCGACTACTCCAACGGCAACGACGGCCTCATCCTCAAAGGCAAAACCAAACTCGAAGATATCAAAGGCCAGAAGGTCAACCTACTGGAACTGTCTGTTTCGCATTACTTTTTAGCCCGCGCACTTGGCACCGTCGGCCTCACCGAAAAAGACATCACCATCGTCAACACCACCGACGCCGACTGGGTCTCCGCCTACAAAACCGGCGACGTCTCCGCCATCGTCGCGTGGAACCCCATGCTCGCCGACATTGATGCTGAGAAGGACGCGAACCTCGTCATCACGTCGGAGAAATTCCCCGGCGAAATCGTCGACGCGATGATCACCAACACGGCCATGCTGAAGGAGAACCCCGACTTCGGCAAAGCCATGACGGGCGCGTGGTTCGAAGTCATCGGCGTGACATACGATCAAGGCGACACGGGCAAGGCCGCGCGCGAAGCGATGGGCAAGGCGTCGGGCACAGATCTCGCTGGCTTTGACGCGCAGCTCGCCACCACCAAGCTCTTCGTGACGCCGAAGGAAGCCGTCGAGTTTCTGGCCGATGCCAAGAACAACGAGCGCTTCGACTATGTGCGCAAGTTCTCCTTCGAAAAGGGCCTCTACGGCCAGGGCGCCAAGAGCGTCGATGATATCGGCATCGAGTTCGCCGACGGCACGGTGCTGGGCTCCAAGGACAACATCAAGCTCCGCTTCACCGCCGAGTTCAAGAAGCTCGCCGCCGACGGCAAGCTCTAAGCATCTCAATCCGGCGCGGGGCGATTGTGCTCCGCGCCGGTCTCCCTCACCACCACACGATGCATGAGGTCCGCCATGCCCTCCAACTTCACCTCGCTCCCCATCGTCGATGTCAGCGGGCTTTACTCCCCCGACTGGAAGGCGCGCCAAGCCGTCGCCGATGCGATGGGCGCGGCATCGCGCGACTCAGGCTTCCTCTACATCGTCGGCCACCCGATCAAACCCGAAACGCGCGAACGCCTGCTTGCCACCACCAAAGCCTTCTTCGCCCGCTCCACCGACGAGAAAATGAAAGCCTACATCGGCCTCTCCAAATCGCACTCCGGCTACGTTCCCCCCGGCGAGGAGGTCTTCTACGGCCAGAAGCCCGACCGCAAGGAAGCCTTCGACGTCTCCCTCGACGTGCCCGAAGACGACCCCGACGTGCTCTCCGGCAAGACTCCAATGCTGGGCCCCGTGCAGTGGCCCGACGACGCCGAATTCAAGGCCGCCGTCAGCGCCTACTATGCCGACGTCGCATCGCTCGCCCGCACCCTCTTTCGCGGCTTCGCCCTAGCCCTCGAACTCCCCGAAACCTACTTCGAAAGCTTCCTCAAAAAGCCGCCGAGCCAGCTCCGCCTCATCCACTACCCCTTTGCGGCCGACGCTCCCGCTGACGAACCCGGTATCGGCGCCCACACCGATTACGAGTGCTTCACAATCCTCTGGCCGACAGCGCCCGGTCTGGAAGTCATGAATGGCGCCGGTGAATGGATTGACGCGCCGCCGATCGACAATGGCTTCATCATCAACATCGGCGACATGCTGGAGGCCTGGACCAACGGCACATTCGTCGCCACGTCCCACCGCGTGCGCAAGGTCAAGGAAGAGCGCTACTCGTTCCCTTACTTTGCCGCCTGCGACTATCACACCGTGGTGAAGCCCCTGCCGCAGTTCGTCCCCGCCGGCACCAAACCGAAGTTCGAACCCCTCGTCGCCGGCGATCATCTCCTCGCGCAAACCGCGCAGACCTTCCAATACCTCAAGACGCGCATCGCGAACGGCACCTTCACGCTGCCCGAAGGCGCGCGCAAATTGTCGAGCTTCGGCCAGGAAGCCATCCACGCGAGCGGCACGCAATGACGCTCGACGAGATCGCCGCCGCGCACCCGCAGCCGAACACGCTCCGCGTTCCCGCGTGGGCGCTCGGCTGCGTGCAGCGACGTTCGATCACGTTCGCAACCGGTGTCGAAGACACACAAACCCGCGTCTTCTGGGTCCAGGCACACGGGATGACCGGCGACATCCGCATTCATCCCGGCCGTCCGCACATCGCCGCTGAAACATCCCTCGCCACCCTCGATCGCGAAACACTTACCCGCCTCGCCAGCATCGAAGGCGGCGTCGCAACCACATCCTGGACGGCACCCGTCATGGCATGGGCCGATTGGATCGGCTTCCAGCCCTACGACAAATACCCCGAACCCGGCGTCATGAACCGAATCGGCGACTGCATGATCGAGTTCGCGCCCTCCGGCGCCTATGTCGAAGATTGGCGCTTCCTGCCCAGCACACCCGGCTTGCTTGCAGGGCTCCATCTCGTCAACGAGACCGGCACCAAAGACGACACCTATCCGAGAACAGGCGGCCTCGTCATCGCCGGCGATCACGCCATCCGCACGCTCAGTCGCTATCAGGAACTCTCTGACGGAACGCGCTGCCAGGACTTCGTCGCCAACAGCAGCAATCCGGCCGCCGCCCTCGAGCGCGTCTTCCAATGCGTCACTGATTACATGGTCCGTGACGGCGACTTATGGCGCATCGCCGCTTCAACGGACCCTCGCCGCGAAGGATCGATCACCCCACTGACCGGCCCTTTAAGTCCCGGCCGCGAACCCGGCACGCTCATCGAAACCGTCCACGGCGAACCCGGCATCGCCCAGCGCCTCTGGCGCATCGACAGCCTCGAAGCCAACGTCGCCTTTTCGCAATCAACGCCGCTTGCTGCCGACCGTCTCGCCTGGCTCGAGCGCGAAGCCGACACGCTCATCGATCCTCTCACAACAAAAGAACGGAAGGTCGCCTGATGCGCATCATCAACCGGCATCCCAGCCGCGGCCTCTACATTCTACTCGCCTCGCTCCCCTTCATCGCGCTCGCCGTCGCCTACAGCATCGGCAGCTACCAGCGCTTGAGCGTCAACCCCGCCGACAAGATCCTCCCGTCCGTCACGCAGATGATGGCGGCCATGAACGAACTGATGTTCGTCCCCGACAAGCGCACCGGCGACTATCTCTTCTGGTCCGACACCGCGATCAGCCTGTGGCGTCTCGCCTGCGGCATGGGCATCTCGATCGCACTCTCGCTGATCCTCGGCGTCACCGCCGGCTTCATCCCCTGGGTCCGCGCGCTCGTGAAGCCATTCGTCGAAGCCTTCTCGCTGATCCCACCGATCACCATCTTGCCGATCCTTTTCATCATGGTCGGCCTCGATGAAGCCTCCAAGATCACGCTCATCGCCGTCGGCACGGCCCCCCTCATGCTGCGCGCGGTCGCCTTGGCCGTGGAAGAAATCCCCCGCGAAATGATCGTCAAGGCGCAGACGCTCGGCGCCTCGACGTGGCAGATGATCACCCGCGTGGTGTTGCCCCAGGTTTTGCCGAAGCTCATCGTTGCAACGCGCTTTGCATTGATCCCTGCCTGGATCTTCCTCGTCTCCGCCGAAGCCATCGCCGCCGTCAGCGGTCTCGGTTACCGCATCTTCCTCGTCCGCCGCTTCCTCTCCATGGACGTCATCATTCCCTATGTCCTGTGGATCACGCTTCTTGCGTGGCTCATGGATCTCACGCTCGCCATGTTGCAGCGCCGCCTGTTCCCCTGGTTCCAGCCGGAGCAAAAATCATGACCACCGTCGTGCTTGAAAAAATCTGGAAAGAGTACGGCGACCAGATCGTCCTTGAAAACATCGACATCACGATCGAGAGCGGCTCCTTCGTCGCCCTTGTCGGCCCATCCGGCTGCGGCAAGACCACGTTGCTCAAGATGCTGCTCGGCGAGGAGCGCCCCACCAACGGCCAAATCCTTCTCGACGGCATACCGCTCAAGGCCGAACCCGATTGGGACCGCGGCGTCGTTTTCCAGCGCTACTCGGTCTTCCCGCACCTCACCGTGCTCGGCAACGTCCTCGTCGGCCGCGAATTCGAGCAATCCCGCTTTTGGGGCCGTCTCTTTGGAGCAAAGCGCAAAGCCGCCATCGAGGACGCCCGCGCGCTCCTCAAATCCGTCGGCCTCTCCGACCATGAAAACAAATACCCCGCCGCCCTTTCCGGTGGCATGCAGCAACGCCTGGCCCTTGCCCAGGCCCTGATGCGCAAACCCAAAGTGCTGCTCCTCGATGAACCCTTCGGCGCCCTCGATCCCGGGATCCGCGCCGAGGTCCACGCGCTCATGAATGAACTCTGGGTCGAACAGGGCATCACCGTCGTCATGGTCACGCACGATCTCTCCGAAGCCTTCCGTCTCGGCACCCGAGTCATCGCGCTCGAACGCCGCCGCAACCGCCCCGAGGAAAAGGAACGCTACGGCGCCACCATCGCTCACGACATCCCTGTCTGGCCGCCCAAAAAACAGAAAAAGCTGAACGGCAGCGGAGCGGCAATCGAGCCCCCGGCCCTTGTCGCAACCGATGTGTCCGCCGCCGTCCACTAACGCATCTCGATTTCCGGACGGGGACGGCCCCGCTCCGCTCACCTTTAATCCCGGGACGGCCCGGACGACCTGCGCCGCGCGTCAGATGCGGCCAAGCACGAGGGAGATGTCTCCATGTCCACCTTGATCCACACCGATACGCTAGCCTCCGGCAAACACTGGTCCTTCATCGTCCGCCGCAACACGCGCCTGCGCCTCACCGATCTGGACGGCGGCGCCAATGTCGCGATGCTCTTCTACAATCCCCAGCACCTCACCGAGCGCTACAATGCGCCCGACACCTTGAAGTGCCAGCACACCTTCCGCCTCACCACCGGCCACTGCCTCTACTCCGACATGGGCCGCATCTTCTGCTCCATCGTCCAAGACACCCACGGCTGGCACGACACCGTCTGCGGCAACGCCACAAAATCGATCGTCGCCAAGAAGTGGGGCGAAGCCAGCTACCAAACCCACCGCAACGACTGGCACCAGAACGGCCTCGATAGTTTCCTCGTCGAACTCGCCAAATACGGCATGAAGCGCCGCGATCTGGCAGCCAACGTCAATTGGTTCAGCAAAGTCGCCGTCGACGAGACCGGCGTCATCGCCTTCGACCAGAGCGCTGCGAAAGCCGGCGCCTCCGTCGAACTCCGCTTCGAAATGGACACGCTCGTCCTCTTCCACACCTGCCCGCACCCGCTCGACCCGGCGCCGCAGTATCCGAAGAAAACCATCCGCTTCGAACTCTTCGACGGCCCCGCCGCGGAAGCCGACGACACGTGCCGACACTCCGCCCCGGAAAACGGCCGCGGCTTTGAAAACAATCGGCTGTTCCACGCCTGCGGCTGTCACTGAGGGAGGGCGGACACATGATCAAGCAGAGCCACCTTAACGCCGACACCGCGAGCTACCGCAAAGTCGTCCCCGCCGGCGACTACTGGATGCACATCGTCAAAAAGGGCGAAACCTTCCGGATCCTCGACCTGGAAGGCAATCAGGCCGCCGACACGCTCTTCTTCAATGCCGACGATCCGCATGAGCGCTACTCCGCCTGCGATACCATCCGCGAGCAAGGCAACGTGTTCCTCACCGCCGGAACCGTTCTCCTCTCCGACCTCTGCCGCCCCATGCTCACGATCACCGCCGACACCGTCGGCCGCCACGACACCCTCGGCGGCGCCTGCGCCACCGAAAGCAACACGGTCCGCTACGCGCTGGAAAAATTCGCCATGCACGCCTGCCGCGACAGCTTCCTCTTGGCCGTCGCCGAGAACGAACGCTACGGCCTCGACAAGCGCGACATCGCCCACAACATCAATTTTTTCATGAACGTCCCCGTCACCGCCGAAGGCGGCCTCACCTTTGCCGATGGCCTTTCAGCACCGGGCAAGTATGTCGAAATGCGCGCGGACATGAACGTCATCGTCCTCATCTCCAACTGCCCGCAGCTCAACAATCCCTGCAACGCCTATAACCCGACCCCCGTCGAGGTTCTCATTTGGGACGCCGGCGCATGAGCATGTTCAAAAAGGTACTCATCGCCAATCGCGGCGCCATTGCCTGCCGCATCATCCGCACGCTCGACAAGATGGGCATCGCCAGCGTCGCGGTCTATTCGGAGCCCGACCGTCACTCACGCCACGTCGCGCTCGCGACGCAATCCGTTTGCATCGGCCCCGCGGCCGCCGCACAAAGCTATCTCAACGTCGATCGAATCTTGGAAGTCGCCCGCAAAACACGCGCCGAAGCCATCCATCCCGGCTACGGCTTCCTCTCCGAAAACCCCGACTTCGCCGAAAGCTGTGCCAAAGCCGGCATCGCCTTCATCGGTCCCACGCCCGGTCAGATGCGCGCCTTCGGCCTGAAACATAAAGCGCGCGAGTTGGCGCTTGCAGCCGGCGTTCCCCTCGCCCCCGGCTCAGGCCTCATCCGCGATCTCGACCACGCACGGGAGGAAGCCCAGAGCATCGGCTATCCCGTCATGCTGAAAAGCACGGCCGGCGGCGGCGGCATCGGGTTACAGCTCATATCCAGCGAAGACGAACTCGCGCCCATGTACGAGCGCGTCGAACGGCTCGCCCGCAACAACTTCAAGGACGCCGGACTCTTCCTCGAAAAGTACGTCGCCCGCGGCCGCCACATCGAAGTCCAGCTTTTTGGCGACGGCGAAGGCAACGTCGTGGCGCTTGGCGAACGCGATTGCTCCGCCCAGCGCCGCAACCAGAAAGTCATCGAAGAGACCCCCGCCCCCGGCCTCTCCGACGCCACGCGCCGCGAACTCTGGAACACCGCCATCGCGCTCGGCAAGTCGGTCAACTACGCCAGCGCTGGCACCGTCGAATTCCTCTACGACAGCGACACGAACGCGTTCTACTTTCTCGAAGTGAATACGCGCCTCCAGGTCGAACACGGCGTCACCGAAGAAGTCACCGGCGTCGATCTCGTCGAATGGATGGTGCGTCAGGCAGCCGGCGACTGCCCGCCGCTCGACCAGTCAAAAATCGTCCCCTGCGGCGCCTCCATTCAAGTCCGCCTCTACGCCGAAGACCCCGGCCGCGATTTCCGCCCGAGCGCCGGCCTCCTCACCCACGTCGCCTGGCCGCCGGACGCCCGCATCGAAACCTGGGTCGAAAGCGGCAGCGACGTCTCGCCCTTCTACGATCCCATGATCGCCAAGATCATCGTGCGCGGTGAAACCCGCGCCGAAGCCCTCGCCAAGATGCAATCAGCCCTCGCGGACACCCGCATCGGCGGCCTCGAAACCAACCTCGACTATCTGCGCCAGCTGGCCTCATCCGAGATTCTTGCCAGCGGCAACATGCTGACATCGACGCTCGCCACCGTCGCCTATCACGCCCCCACCATCGAAGTGCTCGTCCCCGGCACGCAAACAACCATCCAGGATTGGCCGGGCCGCACCGGCTACTGGGCCGTCGGCGTCCCCCCATCCGGTCCGATGGATCATCTCTCTTTCCGCTACGCCAACAAACTCGCCGGCAACGGCGAAGGCGCGCCCGGTCTCGAAATCACACTCGCCGGCCCCACGCTCAAGTTCAACACCGCCACGATCATCTCCCTCACGGGTGCCGCCATCCCCGCCACGCTCGACGGCGCACCCATCCCCATGTGGCAGCCCGTCCCTGTCAGAGCCGGCGCCACCCTCAAGATCGGCACTGTCTCCGGCGCCGGTGCACGCGCCTATCTCGCTGTGCGCGGCGGCTTCGACGTGCCGCTTTATCTCGGCAGCGCCTCGACGTTCACACTTGGCAAATTCGGCGGTCACGGCGGCCGCGCGCTCATGCCCGGCGACATCCTCCATATCGCCACGCCCTATGCCGCCGAGCCACCCGCGCTCGCCAGTGCATCGCCGCTCCCACCTCCCTTACGCCCCCTTATGGCCCACCGTTGGGACATCGGCGTTCTGTATGGCCCGCATGGCGCGCCAGACTTCTTCACCCCAGAAGACATCGACATGTTCTTCGGCACCGATTGGGAGGTGCACTACAATTCCAACCCAACCGGCGTCCGCCTCATCGGCCCCAAACCGCAGTGGGCCCGCCGCGACGGCGGTGAAGCCGGCCTCCATCCCAGCAACATCCACGACAACGCCTATGCGATCGGCGCCATCGACTTCACCGGCGATATGCCCGTCATCCTCGGCCCCGACGGTCCCTCGCTCGGCGGCTTCGTTTGCCCCGCCACTATCGTCGCAGCCGAACTCTGGAAGCTCGGCCAGCTCCGCCCCGGCGACAAAGTCCGTTTTGTGCGTCTCACACCGCAAGAGGCCGCCGCCCGCGAAACCATCCAGAACACGGAAATCCAACGGCTGAGCCCCACACCCGTCGTCGCCATCCCCGATGCCCACCTCCTCGGCGACGACGATTGCATCGTATCCGTCCGCGACGGCAAGGGCGGCCTCCCGCGCGTCGTCGCCCGCCGCGCCGGCGACAAGTATCTCCTCATCGAATACGGCGATCTCGTCCTCGATCTCGAACTGCGCTTCCGCGTGCACGTCCTCATGACGCGCCTGGAGCAACAAAAACTCCCCGGAATTCTCGATCTGACCCCCGGCATCCGCTCGCTGCAAATTCACTTCGACAGCCTGACGCTTCCCCTCGCCAAGCTCCTCGCCGCACTCGAAGCTATCGAAGACGGCATGGGCGACATCGGCGACATCGAAGTCCCCTCACGCATCGTCCACATGCCGCTCTCCTGGAACGATCCACAAACCCAACTCGCCATCGACAAATACATGCAGTCGGTCCGCGCCGACGCGCCCTGGTGCCCGTCGAACATCGAGTTCATCCGCCGCATCAACGGGCTTGCCAGCATCGCCGACGTGAAGCGCATCGTCTATGACGCAAGCTACCTCGTCCTCGGCCTCGGCGACGTCTACCTCGGCGCACCCGTCGCCACCCCCGTCGATCCACGACACCGCCTCGTCACCACCAAATACAATCCCGCCCGCACCTGGACGCCGGAAAACGCCGTCGGCATCGGAGGCGCGTACATGTGCGTCTATGGCATGGAAGGCCCCGGCGGCTATCAATTCGTCGGCCGCACCGCGCAAGTCTGGAACCGCTTCCACACCACCCGCGAATTTGAACCCGGCAAACCTTGGCTGCTGCGCTTCTTCGACCAGATCCGCTTCTACGACGTCACCGGCGAAGACCTCCTCGCCTTCCGCGACGGCTTCCTGCAAGGCAAAACCGGTATCACCATCGAAGAGACGACGTTCTCGCTTGCCGCCTATCGCAATTTCCTTACCGACAACGCGGACGCCATCGGCGCCTTCAAATCCACCCAGCAAGAAGCCTTCGAAGCTGAACGCGCCCGCTGGCAAGACAGCGACCGCACCGGCGCCGTCCTCAACGATGCCGGCACAGTCGATTCCGGCGACGACATCCTCGCCCCCGGCCACACGGCCGTGCAAAGCCCCGTCCCCGGCGCGGTCTGGAAGATCGCCGTTGAGCAGGGCAAACGCGTCGCAGCCGGCGACGTCCTCATCGTGGTGGAGTCGATGAAAATGGAAATGCTCGTTCACGCCCCTAGCGACGGCGTTGTCCACGAATTGAAATGCGCCGAAGGCCGCGCCGTCTCCCTTGGACAGACACTCGTCGTCATCGCGGAGGACGCGGCATGATCGTCTCCCTCGACATCGCGACCCTCACGCAGGCCTACGCCACGGGAACGCTGACGCCCGAGGCCGTCCTCACCTGCATTTACAATCGCATCGCCGTCGAAGGCGAACGCCCCGTCTGGATCACGTTGGTGCCTCGCACCACAGCGATGACCAAAATGAAATCCGCAGCCAGGGGCCCGCTCTGGGGCATCCCCTTCGCAGTCAAGGACAACATCGACGTCGCAGGCCTGCCCACCACCTGCGCCTGCCCCGAATTCGCCTATACGCCGTCACGCTCGGCCACCGTCGTCGAAAAACTCGAAGCCGCCGGCGCCATTCTCATCGGCAAAACCAACCTCGACCAATTCGCCACCGGCCTCGTCGGCTCGCGCTCACCATACGGCATTCCCTCCAGCGTCTTCGATCCCGATTACATTTCCGGCGGATCAAGTTCTGGCTCCGCCGTCGCCGTCGCCGGCGGCCTCGTGTCGTTCGCACTCGGCACCGACACAGCCGGTTCGGGCCGCGTCCCCGCCGCCTTCAACAACATCGTCGGTCTCAAACCAACAAAGGGTCTCTTGAGCGCGCGCGGCGTCGTCCCCGCCTGCCGCACGCAGGACACCATCTCGATCTTTGCACTCACGTCCTCGGATGCCGCTCGCGTCTTGGATATCGCCGCCGGCTACGACGCGGATGAACCCTATTCGAGAAAATCGCCCCCACGCGCGTATGAACCTCTCCCCAAAGGTCTGCGCGTCGGTATTCCCTCTTCTCCGCTCGACTTCTGCGGCGACGCGGAATCGGACCGCCTCTACGGACTCGCGATTGAACGCTTACGCGGCCTTGACTGCGAAATTGTTCCCTTCGATTTTGCGCCGTTCCGCGAAGCAGCCAGCCTCCTCTATTCCGGCCCCTGGGTCGCCGAACGCCTCGCCGCCATCAAGGACTTCGCCGCCAAACAGCCCAATGCCATCCACGAAGTGGTTCGCGGCATCATCCTCGGTGCGGAAAAGCTCTCCGCCGTCGCCGCCTTCGAAGGCCTCTATCGCCTCGCTGAGCTGACACGCCGCGCTGAGACCGAATGGGCCAAGATGGATGTCCTCATCCTGCCGACCACGCCCACCACCTACAAAATCTCAGAGGCCATCGCCGATCCCTTGCGCCTGAATTCCAACCTCGGCCTCTACACGAATTTCGTGAACCTCATGGACCTCTCCGCCCTCGCCGTCCCGGCCGGCTTTCGCCAGAATGGGCTGCCCGTCGGCGTCACGGTCATGGGCCGCGCCTTCGACGACAAACGCCTCGCTGTCCTTGGCGACGCGCTCCACCGCTCCCTCGAAAGTATCAAACTGGGCGCAACATCCCTGCCGCTCGCGACCACGCCAGCTATCGCGTCCACGCCGTCAAAGCGCATCGAGGTCGCCGTCGTCGGCGCGCATCTCACCGGCCAGCCGCTCAACACGCAACTCATCGAGCGCAACGCCCGCCTCGTGCGCACGACCCGCACGGCCCCCGGCTACAGCTTCTATGCGCTGGCCAACACGACGCCCGCCAAGCCAGGCCTCATCTGCGACGGCAAGGGCGCTGGCAATATCGAAGTCGAAATTTGGGAGATGGACGACGCTGCCTTCGGCTCGTTCGTGGCGTTGATCCCGCCGCCGCTGGGCATCGGCTCGGTCAAGCTCGCCGACGGCACTTACGTCAAAGGTTTCCTCTGCGAAAACCACGCGGTCCACGATGCCGACGACATTACACGGCACGGCGGTTGGCGCGCATGGCTCGCTCAAAAACCGGCTTAAGCCCGCGCCGCTTGCCGCGCCTTCCACCAGCGCGAGAGCCGCACCTCGGCTTGACGCCGCCAACGCCGGACGAACGCCCAGTCGACAGACAAAATCACAAGACCCAGCGGCAGCATCCAGATCCCGAGCACCGGCAGGAAACTGAACACTCCGCCAAATACGAACGCGAGCCCAAGCAGCGTCCGGCCGAGCCGCGTTTGCGGAAGATTGGCCTTGCGCGCACGAATCCAGTCCGACAGCCCCGCCGCGTCCATCGAAGCCGGCAGCAAGCCGGGCCCACTTTCGCCCGAACGGCCCCAGTTCCAAAATCCAGACATCGTCCCTCCCCCAGTTCTTTGAAGGTGTTTGCCCGAACAAAATGCCTCGAATGAGACCACGCGCCGTCTGCGATGTGGGATCGCGAAGAGCCATCCGCAAGGCCCATTGGCTACCGCAATGCCACCATTGACGCTTCCAATTCCCTCAGCGGTCCCGCGTCCAACCAACCACTTGCCAATCCAAACGGCCTGCGGCACAGCAATCATTGATCAAATTCGGTATAACAATCGGGATCCCCCATGGCTGAACTAACAAAACTTTTCAAAAACAATAAGACATGGGCCGAAGGTCAGATCGCCAAAGACCCCGAATACTTCTCCCGCCTTGCCACCCAGCAGGCCCCGAAATATCTCTGGATCGGATGCTCGGACAGCCGCGTCCCGGCAAACCAGATTCTGGGCCTCGCTCCCGGTGAAGTGTTCGTGCATCGCAACGTGGCCAATCTCGTCGTGCACACCGACATCAGTTGTCTGTCGGTGATGCAGTTCGCCGTCGACGTCTTAAAGATCGAGCAGATCATCGTGTGCGGACATTACGGCTGCGGCGGCGTCCACGCCGCATGCGGCAGCAAGCAATTCGGCCTCATCGACAACTGGCTGCGCAACATCAAAGACATCTACACGCGCCATCGGGACGAACTCGACGCCATCAACGACATGACCGCGCGCGGCGATCGCCTCTGCGAATTGAACGTCATCGAGCAAGTCAAAAACGTCTGCCACACCACCATCGTGCAAAATGCCTGGGCTGCCGGTCGCGGCCTTTCGGTCCACGGCCTCATCTATTCGATCCGCGATGGCCTCCTGCGCGACCTTGCCGTCCGCATCAACAATGCCGAACAACTGGAGAGCATTTATCGCACGCGAATGGGCGAACCCGCCGGTTGAAGACTCGATCGACCGGCCGTCAGCCGAACCGCGCACGGCTCGCTTCGATCGTATCTTCCAGCGTCTTGAGGCCGGTCGTCGGCGCGGACACCAAAGCCGCCATGTTGCCCGGCTTGTGCTCGTTGCGGTACATCCGCATATGCGCTTTCGGGATATTCTCCCACGAAAACACCTCCGACAGACACGGATCGACGCGGCGATCGATGACGAGCCGGTTGGCGAGCGATGCTTGCTGCAAGTTTGCAAAGTGCGACCCTTGCACGCGCTTCTGATGCATCCAAAGATAACGTGCATCAAGCGTGAGATTATAGCCCGTCGTACCGGCGCAAATAACCACCATGCCACCGCGCTTCACGCAGAAGACTGAAACGGGAAATGTCGATTCGCCGGGGTGCTCGAACACCATATCGACGTTATTGCCCTTACCCGTGATGTTCCAAATAGCCGAACCGAATTGGCGGACCTCTTTGAACCAAGCCTGATACTCGGGCGTGCCGACTTTCGGCATTTGGCCCCAGCAATTGAAATCTTTCCGGTTCAAAACCTCGCGCGCGCCCAATTGCATAACGAAGTCGCGCTTATCCGCATCTGATACGACGCCGATCGCATTGGCACCGGCGGTCGAGCACAACTGCACCGCCATCGAGCCAATGCCGCCAGACGCGCCCCACACCAGAACGTTGTGCCCGGGCCGCAGCGTGTGCGGCCGATGGCCAAACAACATGCGATATGCTGTGGCCAGCGTCAGCATGTAGCAGGCGCTCTCTTCCCACGTCAGATGCTTGGGCCGCGGCAGCAATTGCCGGTCCTGCACACGCGTGAACTGACCGAACGAACCATCCGCCGTCTCGTAGCCCCAGATACGCTGCGACGGCGACAGCATCGGATCGCCACCGTTGCACTCTTCGTCGTCGCCGTCATCTTGGTTACAGTGGACGACGACCTCGTCGCCGACCTTCCACCGCTTCACCGCCGATCCCACCGCCCACACGATGCCGGCCGCATCCGAACCTGTCACCAAGTAGGGCGCGCCGTGAACGTCGAACATGGAGATGGGCTGTCCGAGGCACGCCCACACGCCGTTGTAATTGACGCCGGCCGCCAGCACGAGAACCAGCACATCATGGCTGTCCAATTCCCACGTCGGCAGCACCTCGATCTGCATCGCCGTGTCAGGCGGCCCGTGGCGCTCGCGCCGGATGGACCAACCGTACATCTTTTCCGGTACATGACCGAGCGGCGGAATTTCCCCAACCTCGTACAACGATTTCTTACCAGGCAAGAGAGCCGGCGCGGCGAGGTCTGCGTCCTTCATCATCACGGTTGCTGCTTGTGCCAAAGGCGGGCTCCTAATGTACCCGGTGCGGAAGATCGACGGTGAAAATGTGACGCTAGGAAAATGTTGCACCTGCGAGAAATAGATTGTCGTCATGAGAAGCATTGCCATTATTGATGGCACGCCGATCCCTCGATCATCCCAGGCAGCGCACGATGTGGTCGCGCAATTTGGCCACCGGCGGCCTAAGATTAGTGCCTGCGAGCAAGGCGATTTCCGTGTCCTTCAAATCGGGCAGCGGATCCCCGTCGATCACATGCAGCCCGGCAGGAACCATCTCCTTCGGCAGCACCGCGATCCCTAACCCCGCGCGGACCGCCGCGATGGACCCCGACAGCGAGGCGCAGGTGTAAGCGATGCGCCAAGGCCGCTTCACCCGATCGAGTGATTCGATGGCCCGTTTGCGATAGACGCACGGCTCGGGCGACACCACCAACGGCAGTGGACCGGTCGCATGCACATAATCATGCTGCCCCGCCACCCACACCAGAGGTTCGCGCCAGACACGCACACCGCCGCCGCTGGAGGATTTCTCCCGCTTCAACAAAACAACGTCGAATTGGCCATTTCTGTACCCTTCCGCCAGATGCATCGTGAGATCGCACGTCACCTCCAACGCGACGGACGGATATGCTTGAACAAAGCGAGACAGGATATCGGGCAGGTGCTGCGTGGCGAAGTCCTCTGGCGTTCCCAGCCGCACGACACCCTGCATCTGCGGCTCATGCGTCAGCGACACGACCTCATCGTTGAGATCGAGAATTTTCTGCGCATAAGCGAGGACCGCCTCGCCCTCCGGTGTCAACTCAACCGAACGCGGCGTCCTGTCCAGCAGCCTGTGGCCGAGCGCATCCTCAAGCCGCTTGATCTGCAGCGACATGGTCGATTGTTGCCGCATGAGGCGCTCCGCCGCACGGGTGAAATTGCGCTCCTTCGCGATCATTGCGAATGTGCGCAGCAGATCGATATCGAGATTCACGAGGCTTTTCGGCACAGGACCCTCATCACCATTTCGCGCATTGATGGTGGAGACTATCATTATCAATTTCTATAAGGGACATTACGAGGCTATCGAGCCGCGCCAGATCGTCTTTCGCACCGCAACATAGCCGCCGGGCCACCCCGCGCGACACAACCGATGGAGCACAGCCACATGGGCCAGGCCATGGACCTCGCCGCCGCCAACCTCCTGTCTCCGATGGTCCTCTTCTTCGTCTTGGGCCTCTTGGCGACACTGGCACGTTCCGACCTGTCCATCCCGGAAGCCATCGCCAAGGGCATGTCGCTCTACCTGATGCTGGCGATCGGCTTCAAAGGCGGTGTCGGCGTCGCGCAGAGCGGCCTCGACCTCAAATTGGGTGGCGCCATCCTCGCCGGCATTGTTCTAAGCGCCATCATCCCCCTGTTGGCGTTCCGCATGCTCGTCATGACGAGCAACCTACCGCGCGTCGACGCCGCCGCAGTCGCCGCACACTACGGCTCCATTTCGATCGTCACGTTCCTCGCCGCAACGCAGTCCCTCGAGCAAAGCGGCATTCCGTTCGAGGGCTACATGGTGGCCGTCGCTGCAGCGATGGAAACGCCTGCCATTATCGCAGCCCTATGGCTCGCCCACACAGGCGAAAAGCGCATGGACAGCACAACCCTGCGCGAGGTCATGCTCAACGGCTCCATTGTGCTGCTCGTCGGCTCATTCCTGATCGGTATGATCACCGGCCCTGACGGACTGAAAGCGATCGCCCCGTTCATCGTCGATCCCTTCAAGGGCATTCTCTGCCTCTTCCTGCTCGACATGGGCGTCATTGCCGGTCGCGGCCTGCGCGAAGGACGCCGCCATCTGACCTGGCCGGTCATCCTGTTTGGCCTCTACATGCCCTTGATCGGCGGCGCGTTGGGCGCCCTGGCCGCCATGGCCGTGGGACTTTCTCTGGGCGGCACCGCTTTGATGATTACCCTCGCGGCCAGCGCATCCTACATCGCCGTGCCCGCCGCTCTTCGCCTTGCGCTGCCCGAGGCGCGGCCGGCGATCTATCTTCCCCTGTCGCTGGGCGTCACCTTCCCGTTTAACCTGACGCTCGGCATCCCGCTCTATCTCACCCTCGCCTCAACGCTCCACTAAGGGTCCGCCCATGAAAACATATCCCAAGAAGCGCATCGACATCATGGTCGAGGCACCGCTGATGCAGCGGGTCCTGAACCTCCTCGATCAGCAAAACGTCAGCGGATACACGGTGCTGCCTGTGCTCGCGGGCCGCGGCAAGGACGGCGCATGGCACCGCGACGGCGTCGTCGGCCGCGCCGGTGCGCTCGTCATGATCTTCTGCATCCTCGACGAACAGCGCGTCGATGAAGTGCTCGAACCCCTCTTTAAGCTGGTGTCACGCCAGATCGGGGTCGTCACCGTTTCCGACGTGCAGGTCATTCGCGCCGAATACTTCACCTGAACGCCGCAGGTTCCGGTCACAGTCCATTGACCGGGCCATGCGATCCTCGAACCGGCTCAATTCGTTGGCGTCGTGTCCACGCCACGGCTAAGTGTGGGATGCTAAACATCTCAGACGCAGCCGAAAACGCGTTGAACCGGCATGACCACACGAGCAGATCCCGCGCGCCCGACGGGCCTTATCCTAGCTGGCGGCCAGTCCCGCCGGATGCGCGGGGCAATGCCTGCAGCGCAGCCGGATAAGAGCTTTGCTGACCTCGCCGGCACCCCCCTCCTCGGCCACGTCGTGCAGCGGTTGGCACCCCAAGCCGGCCAGCTCGTTCTCAATGCGAACGGCAACCCCGCGCGCTTCGCATCCTTCGGCATGCCCGTCATCGCCGATAGCATCCCGGACTTCGCCGGACCCCTTGCCGGCATCCTGGCCGGATTGCAGTGGTCGCGGGCGCACGCACCATCAGCCACGAACCTGGTCAGCGTATCGACCGATGTTCCGTTCCTTCCGCACGATTTGGTGGCCAAGCTGCAAGCGGCCTTAGCCGGGACCCGCGCGCCCATCGCCATCGCCCGCTCGCGCAGCGGCCTGCATCCCGTCATCGGGTTGTGGTCCATCGCGCTTGCCGAAGACCTCGCAGCAAGCCTCGATGCCGGAACCCGCAAAGTCCAAGACTGGACCGCGCGCCACGATGCCATTCCCGTCGACTTCCCCGACATCCTCATCAAGGGCCGCGCGGTCGATCCGTTCTTCAACACCAACACGCCCCAAGACCTCACTGAAGCGCGCGCACTGTTGGCCGCCGCGCCCGTCATCGGCATCGCTGGTTGGAAAAACTCCGGCAAGACGACGCTCGCCGTCCGCCTCATCGAGGATTTCACCCGCCGTGGATTGAAGGTCGCCACCATCAAGCGCACCCACCACGACGCTGTCGCCGCCGAAGCCGAAACCACCGACACCGCCCGCCATCGCCGCGCGGGTGCGGCCAACGTCATCCTCGTCAGCCCGCACCGGTGGGGCCCGGTCCACGCACTGAGCGAGGAAAGCGATCCGCGACTGGAAGATGTCCTCGCCCGCCTGACCGGCTGCGATCTGGTCGTCGTCGAGGGCTGGAAGTCGGCGCCCATCGCCAAAATAGAAGTCCGCCGGGCGGCCCAAGCCGATCACCGGCCATTGGCACCGGGCGACCCCAACATCATCGCCATCGCGTCAGACCACCGCAGCGAACACAGCCACCCGCCGCACTTCGCCCTCGACGACACATCCGCGATCGCTGATTTCGTCGCCAACCGATTGGGCCTAGGGCCCCGCGCCACCTAAAGCAGTTCGATCCCGAAGCGGCGCACCAACAGCGCAAAAAGCGCAAAACTGGCAATCGTCACCGCAACACTCGCCACCATCGTCGGCCAAAACCCAACCCGCGGCAGCAGCCACGGAAACACCAGAAACATCGGCAGCGTCGGCACCACGTACCAAAACGTATACCAGGCATGATTGGCGATTTTGCTCTCAGACTGACCCTCCGCCCACAACCACACCAGCGTCAGCACAGTCACCAGCGGCAACGCCGCAATGAGGCCGCCGAGCTTGTCGCTCCGCTTGGCCACCTCGGAAATCAAAACGACCATGAAGGCCGTCACCGCATATTTTGCTACAATCCACGTCATGCGCGCATGTCCTCTTGTGGGGCCATCCAAACTTCCGACGACTGGACTTGCTCCAATATGACGGGCGTACGAACCTTGATAGAAAAAATGGCGGCGAGGTGGACGAATAAGCATCGTCCGCCCGCCTGTTGCCGAGCTGCCCCACAGCCCCCACCTTATCCTCTCTAGCCGTTGCAGGGTGCCCGTCGACTCGCCCATCATGACTCCGTTGTCGGCTAGCGGAGGCTCAAATGAAGTACTACGCGAAAGTCGTTCGGGTGCGCTTGGAAGTCGCTTGTGTCGAGATTGAAGGCGACGACATCAAAACGGGCCAGGAGGCCGCCGACCGGGCTCTTGACGCCGCCACTGCCGATGATCTCCCCTGGAAGATGTTGCCCTACGACACCGACGCCTATGCGCCGCACGTCGAAATGCTCGTCTCCGACCCGGAGCTCAACGAAGCAGGCGAAACGGCCTCAGTCATTCGCCGCTGGATGCGTAGCCCTGAATCCTCTGCTCAAGACCGCTACCTGATCCTCCACGCCGACCTCGAATCCGGCGAAGGCCGCACAATTCTGCAGCCATGGCTGTCCGAAGCAGCCGGCCTGCCCTTAGCCGATCTCTGCGGCGAGTGGATGGACGATCTGGCCGACTTGAGCGAACTCGCCGTTGACGTGCCCCGTCCGACGAACGGCACCGCGACGATCATTCCTTTTCCGCGCCCGAGCCAGCGTCCCAGCGAAAACGGCGGCCCATCCCTGAGCTGACATTAGCTTTTGGGCTCGGACGTCACGCCCGGTTCGCCGCGCGCAGAGTGTTGGGCGCGGCTGCTGACCTCGGGAAGGCTGTCGGTCATTCGAGGTGAAGGTGTCGGAAAAATATCGATACGTCGTGAGCGACGAGGTGCGAAACACAGTCAACCTCTTCCCCTCGCCACGTAGCTAGGCAGTAGCTAGGCAACAGACGAACCGGCCCGGCCCAAACCCGATGCAGCCAACCACCACACCGAGAAGCGCGATGACGATTAGTGTCTGCTAAGGGGTTGGAAAATTTGGTGGGTGATCACAGGCTCGAACTGTGGACCCGCTGATTAAGAGTTGCTTGTTGGCTCATTATTTTCATAGGGTTCAAGCGTAGTTTATAGGTTCACTTTATAGGTTTTAGGTGTTTATCAAGTTGTCGCAGTCTCATGGCGAAGTCATCACCCCATCGCCTCAAAGGCAAGATCATACGGATCAGACGCGGCTTGGCGCTCTATCAGACCCATGCCAGTCCCTACTATTTCGCCCGCATTCTGGATCCAAGGTCTCATCAGTACAAGGTTCGCTCCACCAAAGAGACGAGCAGGATTGAGGCAAGGCGGGCCGCAGAAGAACTGGCGGCCAAGATCTGTGCCCCTGATGCGCCTGCAGACCGTGAGTACAGCTTCAAGACGTATGCCCAGCGCTTTATCCAGAAGGGACAGCAGCTGGCGGAGCGTGGCGAGCGGAATGCCAACTATATCCGCACCAGCAGGGTGTTTCTGGACAACGACGACTGGGGTCTCGTCCGTCATTTTGGCCAGAGGGATGTCAGGGAACTCACGACACGCGATTGGCGGCTCTGTTCCGCCTTGAAGTGGGGGCATCTTGATCCTGTGATTCGGCACAGGAGCGATCGTCATGAAGGCTAAGGTATTTCAGTCGCTTGTATCGC
>NCCZ01000065.1 GCA_002279935.1 Hyphomicrobium sp. 12-62-95
TTGCTGATGTAGGGGAACTGCGCATTCCTAACGGGCGCGGGATAGAAATTGAACTCGTTCCCGATGATGATCCAGCCCCCAGGCGAGATGATCGCATAGCTGCCCGACTTGAATTGCAGCCACTGGTTCACCGTGTGAAACGGCTCATAACCCCAGAACCACGACGCCGCGTCCTCGATCCCACCCCCAAGCGTCATCCGGTCGTAGTCGGACGGCAGGGCATACACTTCCCCGCCGTTCGCTGTGATCGTGGCAATCTTGGTCAGTTGCCGCCAGTCGTGCGACTTGAGGATGTCGGTCGCAACCTCGTTCGCCAAGTCCGTCATTTCCACCGCAATCTGCGCCGTTGATGCAAAGGCCTGCGTGATGGTCACGCCGGTCGTTCGCAGCGCAGCGGCCCGGATGGCGGTGAAAGCGGTCATGTTAGGCCCCTGCCTCGTTCAGCATCCGCACCAGCGTATCGCGGCTCGGGTTGCCGCGCGGCCTTGCCCCGACCTTGGCCTCGATGGCGTCCTTCAACTGCACGTCAGTCATGCCCTCATACCCATCCGGCAGCACGTCCGCATCGGCCTTGGCATCCACCGGGATCGGGTTTTTCAGGGCATCAAGTTCGGCCCGCAGCGCCGCCAATTCAGCCGACACAGCACCGCCCGCGCGCGCCGGAAATGCCGTATTGCGCCAGCTTCTCCAGCGGGGTGCCGGATGCGTGTTGCGCGGCCCCCTGCTGGAACTCGGCGTATTGCTTGGCGAAGCGCTCGGCGTAGGTCACCACATGGTGCCCGTCCATGCGATACATGGACAACGCGGGCAGGACCGGCGCATAGTTCTTGTCGCCCGCGAACCGCAGTTCGACCACCTCAATCGTCTCCATGACGGCTTCGCCCTTGATCTCCGACTGCGGGACGTTTTCCAGCGTCTCAAAGCGGAAGTAGGGGGTGATCAGGTGTTCCAGTTCCGCGTCGGGCTGGTGGATGCGTGGACGTTTTCCAGCGTCTCAAAGCGGAAGTAGGGGGTGATCAGGTGTTCCAGTTCCGCGTCGGGCTGGTGGATGCGTTCAAATTGCATGGTGTTTCCTTGTCTGAGAAGGGAAGGGCGGGACCGAAGCCCCGCCCCGTTGTCATCAGGTCGGAACGGCGTTGTGCGCGCCGCGCCGGACGTGGAAGTATTGGCCCGTCAAGATCGCGGTGTTGACGGGGGTGTAGAACCCGCCCGCGCCGGTCGCAACGGTATAGGCCGGGAAGGTGATGGTCACCTGGGTTCCCGTGGTGGCGGTCGCTGCGATGTCAGCCGAAGCCTTCACCCAGATCAGTTCGCCGCCGTCGCTGGCCATTTCCACGTTGCCAAGGCGATAGGACGCCTCCGCAGTCGCCACGCCCCCGCTGGAAATCCCGAGTTGGGAATCCCAGAAGGGCATTGCCGTGTAGACCGTATCCAAGGCCGGGCCGAGGTTCGGGGTAGTGCGAAAACCAGACATGTTCTGTTCTCCTTACGCGGTAACGACGCGGACCTGGAAGCGCGGGTTTTCGACCACAAGCTCC
>NCCZ01000014.1 GCA_002279935.1 Hyphomicrobium sp. 12-62-95
TGAACTCGTCTCGCCGATCGCAATGGAAGAAAAAGTTCGCTTCGCCATCCGCGAAGGTGGCCGCACCGTCGGCGCCGGCGTCGTGACGAAGATCGTCGAATAGTCAAAAGGGGTTGGCGAGAGCGCCGTGGGTTTCAAAGTGGCGCTTTCTCCTATTTGTAGGTCTTAATCGACATGAACGGCCAAAATATCCGCATCCGGCTCAAAGCGTTCGATCATCGAATTCTCGATGCATCGACGCGCGAGATCGTGAACACGGCAAAACGCACCGGTGCCGAAGTCCGCGGGCCCATCCCGCTGCCGACGCGCATTGAGCGCTTCACCGTCAACCGCTCGCCGCACATCGACAAGAAGAGCCGCGAACAGTTCGAGATGCGCACGCACAAACGGCTTCTCGACATCGTGGACCCGACCCCGCAGACGGTCGACGCGTTGATGAAGCTCGACCTCGCCGCTGGCGTCGACGTCGAAATCAAGCTCTAGAGGTTTCGGATCCTCTGACGATCGGCCCAAAGCCCAAGCGTCACGATCCCAAGGATAGGAAGGAATGCGCGCAATGCGTTCCGGAGTGATTGCACAGAAGGTCGGCATGACCCGCATCTTTACCGATGCCGGGGAGCATGTGCCTGTGACCGTCCTGAAGCTGGAAAAGCTGCAGGTCGTCTCGCACCGCACCGCCGAGAAGAACGGCTACACCGCGCTCCAAGTCGGCGCCGGCACCCGCAAGCCCTCGCGACTGACGAAGTCGGAGAAGGGCACGTTTGCGGTCGCCGAAGTCGAGGCCAAGCGCAAGCTCGCTGAATTCCGCGTCTCGCCCGACAACCTCATTGAGGTCGGCGCCGAGATCACGGCGAACCACTTTGTCCCGGGCCAGTTCGTCGATGTGACGGGCACCTCCAAGGGCAAGGGTTTCGCGGGCGCCATGAAGCGCTGGAACTTCGGCGGTCTGCGCGCAACCCACGGCGTCTCGGTCTCGCACCGTTCGCACGGCTCGACCGGTCAGCGCCAGGACCCCGGCAAGGTGTTCAAGGGCAAGAAGATGGCTGGTCACCTCGGTGACGAGCGCATCACCACCCAGAACCTGATTGTCGCCAAGATCGACACCGATCGCGGCCTCATCATGATCCGCGGCGCCGTCCCCGGTTCCAAGGGTGGCTGGGTCATCGTCCGCGACGCCGTCAAGAAGGCAGCGCATGCCGACACGCCCAAGCCCGGTGCGTTTAAGGCTCGCGTTGCTGCCGATAAGAAGGAGCAGGCGTGATGAAAGCCTCTGTCACCACGCTCGATGCGACGACGGCCGGTGAGGTCGAACTTGCCGACGCGATCTTCGGCCTCGAGCCGCGCCAGGATCTGATCCACCGCATGGTGCGCTATCAGCTCCTGAAGCGCATGGCCGGCACGCATCATTCCCAGGACCGTTCCGAAGTGAACGTCACGGGCAAGAAGATGTACAAGCAGAAGGGAACCGGCGGCGCCCGTCACGGCGACAAGTCGGTTCCGCAATGGCGCGGCGGCGGCAAGGCCCACGGTCCCAAGCCGCGCAGCCACGCTGTCGAGATGCCCAAGAAGGTTCGCGCCCTGGCGCTTCGTCATGCGCTCTCTGCCAAAGCCAAGGCCGGCGACATCGTCGTCATCGATAAGGCCGCGTCCAGCGAAGGCAAGACCGGTGCACTGCGCCAGCAGTTCGCCAAGCTCTCCCTCGACAACGCGCTCATCATCGATGGTGCAGAACTCGACGTGGGCTTCGCCCGCGCCGCCCGCAACATTCCCAACATCGACCTGCTGCCCATCCAGGGCATCAACGTCTATGACATCCTGCGCCGCCGGAAGCTCGTGCTGACTAAGGCCGCGGTTGAGGCTCTGGAGGCTCGGTTCAAATGACCATCAAGCTCAAAGCCTACGACGTGATCCTGTCTCCCGTGATCACGGAAAAATCGACGCTCGTCTCGGAAGCCAATCAGGTGATCTTCAAGGTCGCTCCCGGCGCCACCAAGACGGACATCAAGGCCGCCGTCGAAAGCCTGTTCAAGGTCAAGGTGAAGGCCGTTAACACGCTCGTCCGCAAGGGCAAGAACAAGGTGTTTAAGGGCCGCCGCGCGCTGCTCTCCGACACCAAGAAGGCAATCGTCACGTTAGAGGCAGGCCACTCCATCGACGTGACGACGGGCCTGTGAGGAAACGGTCATGGCATTAAAGACATATCGCCCGACATCGCCGAGTATGCGCCACCTCGTCCAGGTGGATCGCAGCCACCTGTGGAAGGGCTCGCCGATCAAGATGCTCGTCGAGGGCAAGACCAAGACGGGTGGTCGCAACAGCGACGGCCGCATCACGACGCGCCACATCGGTGGCGGTCACAAGCAGCTGTACCGCCGCGTCGACTTCCGCCGTCGGAAGTTTGATATGCCGGCTGTCGTCGAGCGCCTGGAATACGATCCCAACCGCACGGCCTTCATCGCGCTGATCAAGTACGAGGACGGCACGCTGTCCTATATCTTGGCTCCGCAGCGTCTCGCCGTTGGTGATAGCGTAGTCGCTGGCGCCAAGGTCGACGTGAAACCCGGCAACGCCATGCCGCTGGCCGCCATGCCGCTCGGCACCATCATCCACAACGTCGAGCTCAAGCCCGGCCGCGGTGGCCAGATGGCTCGCTCGGCAGGTTCCTTCGTGCAGCTCGTCGGCCGCGACGCTGGCTGGGCCGTTCTGAAGCTGAACTCCGGCGAGACCCGCAAGGTTCGCGCCGATTGCATGGCATCCATCGGCGCCGTCTCGAACCCCGACCACATGAACCAGGTCACGGCCAAGGCTGGCCGCACGCGCTGGAAGGGCACCCGCCCGACAGTGCGCTCGATCACCATGAACCCGATCGACCATCCCAACGGTGGCCGCACGAACGGTGGTAAGCACTGGGCAACGCCCTGGGGCAAGCCGACGAAGGGTTACAAGACCCGCAAGAACAAGGCGACGGACAAGTTCATCGTCCGCAGCCGTCACAAGTCGAAGAAGAATTAAGGCCGCTGTAGCGCCGAGGAGATCACGCAAGTGACACGTTCAGTTTGGAAGGGCCCGTTTATTGACGGCTACATCCTGAAGAAGGCCGAGAAGACGCGTGCGTCGGGTCGCAACGAGGTCATCAAGATCTGGAGCCGCCGCTCGACGATCCTGCCTCAGTTCGTCGGTCTCACGTTCGGCGTCCACAACGGTCAGAAACACATCCCTGTCTCCATCTCGGAGGACATGGTCGGTCACAAGTTCGGTGAGTTCGCACCGACGCGGTCCTTCCCTGGCCACGGCGGCGACAAGAAAGCTGTGAGGAAGTAATGGGCAAGCCGAGCCGTGAACGCGGCCTCGCGGATAACGAGGCCAAGGCGATCGCGAAGAACATTCGCATCTCGCCCCAGAAGCTCAACCTCGTCGCGGGCCTGATCCGTGGCAAGAAGGTCAATGAGGCGATGGCCGACCTTGAGTTCTCGCGCAAGCGGGTCGCTCAGGACGTCCGCAAGTGTGTGATGAGTGCCGTCGCCAACGCCGAGAACAACCATGGCCTCGACGTCGATGAACTGATCGTCGCCGAAGCCCACGTCGGCAAGAACATCGTGATGAAGCGCTTCGCGGCACGCGGCCGTGGCCGCGGCTTCCAGGTTCTGAAGCCCTTCTCGCAGATCACCATTATCGTCCGGCAGAAGGCTGAGGAAGCCGAGCCTGCGAAGGCCAAGAAGACTAAGCCGGCTGCCAAGGCAGCGGCTCAGCCCAAGAAGGGGGCCGCATAATGGGTCAGAAAGTCAATCCCGTCGGCCTGCGCGTAGGTATCAACCGCACTTGGGATAGCCGCTGGTTCGCCGCCCGTGGCGAATACGGCAAGCTGCTGCATGAAGACTTCGTGATGCGCAATCACATCATGCAGCATCAGCGCACCGCCGGCATCTCCAAGGTCGTGATCGAGCGCCCGCACAAGAAGTGCCGCGTGACCGTCCATTCGGCCCGCCCCGGCGTGCTGATTGGCAAAAAGGGCGCTGACATTGAGAAGCTGCGCAGTGAATTGGCGCGCCTCACCACCTCGGAAGTGCACCTCAACATCGTCGAAGTGCGCAAGCCCGAGATCGATGCCACCCTGGTCGCTGAATCGATCGCCCAGCAGCTTGAGCGCCGCGTCGCGTTCCGCCGCGCCATGAAGCGCTCGGTCCAGTCGGCGCTTCGTCTCGGCGCCGTCGGCATCCGTATCAATGTTGCCGGCCGTCTCGGCGGCGCGGAAATCGCACGCACCGAATGGTATCGCGAAGGCCGCGTGCCGCTGCATACGCTGCGCGCCGATATCGACTTCGGCTACGGCCTTGCCAAGACCGCCTACGGCGTCATCGGCATCAAGGTCTGGATCTTCAAGGGCGAGATCATCGAGCATGATCCCATGGCCTCCGAGCGCCGTTCGCTCGAGACCCAGGATCAGGCCGGTCCCCGTCCGCGCCGTGACGATGGCGAGCGCCGTGACAACCGTCGCGGTGGTCCCCGTGGCGGCCGTGGTGGCGGCGGTGCCGGCCGCGGTGGTGGCGGTGGCGCTGACACTCCCGAAACGCCGACCGAGGCCTGAGGAACTTAAGGATTAAGTCATGCTGCAACCTAAGCGCACAAAGTTCCGCAAGCAGTTCAAGGGCCGCATCCACGGCGCTGCAAAAGGCGGCACGACATTGAGCTTCGGCGAGATTGGCCTCAAGGCCGTCGAGCCCGAGCGCATCACCGCACGTCAGATCGAAGCTGCACGCCGCGCAATCGCGCGTCACACCAAGCGTCAGGGCCGTATCTGGCTGCGCATCTATCCCGACCTGCCGGTCACCAAGAAGCCGGCCGAAGTCCGCATGGGCTCAGGCAAGGGCAGCGTTGAACTTTGGGTGGCACGCGTGAAGCCGGGCCGCATCCTTTTCGAAATCGGCGGCGTCAATCCGCAGATCGCGAAGGAAGCGCTCGAACTCGGCGCCGCCAAACTGCCGATCAAGACACGCATTGTGACCCGTCTCGCTTAAAGACCGCTGAGACGCTCACACAAGGAACGAGTGAGGACGAAAAATGAAGGCTGCTGAGCTTAAGGGCATGTCCCTCGACCAGCTCGACGACCAGCTGGCGAAGCTGAAGAAGGAGCAGTTCAACCTGCGCTTCCAGCGGGCTTCCGGGCAGCTGGAATCAACCTCGCGGATCCGCGAGGTTCGCCGCGATATCGCGCGCGTGATGACGGTGGCTCGCACGAAGCGGGCCGGCAGTGCGCAGAAGAGCGCTTGAGGAGATTTGAGCGATGCCGAAGCGCATTCTGCAGGGTGTGGTCGTTTCCGATAAGAACGACAAGACGATCGTGGTGGAAGTGGAGCGCCGCTTCACCCATCCGCTTCTGAAAAAGACCGTGCGCCGTACGAAGAAGTACCACGCGCACGACGAGGCGAACACGTTCAAGATTGGCGACAAGGTCTCCATCGAGGAAGCCGCACCGATCTCGAAAAACAAGCGTTGGGTGGTTTTGGCGAAGGCCTGATTCCCGGCGCCGGGCCCCGCAAGGGCTGACGGCGCGGGCGAGACGGACGAGCCGGACTGAAGATTGAGAATTCTGGTCCCCCATGTGGGACCGCAAGGGAAGGACGACAGCGATGATCCAGATGGAGACCAATCTCGACGTCGCCGACAATTCGGGCGCTCGCCGCGTCCAGTGCATCAAAGTGCTGGGCGGCTCCAAGCGCAAGTACGCCACCATCGGCGACACCATCGTTGTGTCGGTGAAGGAGGCGATCCCGAAGGGTCGTGTGAAAAAGGGCCAGGTTATGAAGGCGGTTATTGTCCGCGTGGCCAAGGGCGTGCGCCGCGCAGACGGCTCGCTGATCCGCTTCGACCGTAACGCCGCCGTTCTCGTAAACGCGCAGGGCGATCCGGTCGGCACGCGCATCTTCGGGCCGGTGACCCGCGAGCTGCGCGCCAAGAACCACATGAAGATCGTTTCGCTCGCGCCGGAGGTTCTGTGATGTCGGCTCAGAAGATCAAAAAGGGCGATCACGTCATCGTGCTGACGGGCCGCGACAAGGGCAAGCACGGCGAAGTGGTCGAGGTTCGCCCCAAGGAGAGCCGGGCTGTCGTGCGCGGCGTCAACGTGGTGCGTAAGCATCAAAAGCAGACGGCGCAGAAGGAAGGCGGCATCATCTCCAAGGAAGCCGCGATCCATTTGTCCAATCTCGCACTCGAAGATCCAAAGGACGGCAAGCCGACCCGCGTCGGCTTCAAGCTGCTCGACGACGGCCGCAAGGTGCGTGTCGCCAAGCGCTCTGGCGAAGTCATTCCGGAGAAGAAGTAAGCCATGGCTGAGAACGACAAGAAGGGTGGCAAGTCGCAAGGCGGCGCCCCCGCCGGCAAGGCCCCCAGGGTCAAGAAGGACGCAGCCCCCGTCGCTGCTGCCCCCGCCAAACCGCGCCCGGCTGACTACAAGCCGCGCATGAAGGTCCATTACGAGAAGGTCGTGCGCGGCGCCATGCGCGAGAAATTCGCGTACGGCAACATCATGGAAATTCCGCGCATCGAGAAGATCGTGCTCAACATGGGCGTGGGTGAAGCCACCGCCGACCGTAAGAAGGTCGAAGTGGCAGCCTCGCACCTTGGCCGCATCGCCGGTCAGAAGCCGGTCATGACCAAGGCGAAGAAGTCGATCGCAACCTTCAAGGTCCGCGACGGCATGACTCTCGGCGCCAAGGTGACACTCCGCGGCGACCGCATGTACGAATTTCTGGACCGCTTCGTCACCATCGCGCTGCCGCGCGTGAAGGACTTCCGCGGTCTGAACCCGAAGAGCTTTGATGGCCGTGGCAACTACGCCTGCGGTCTGAAGGAGCACCTCGTGTTCCCCGAAATCAACTACGACGAAGTCGAAAACATGATCGGCATGGACGTGATCGTGGTGACGACCGCCAAGACAGACGATGAAGCCCGCGAACTTCTTCGCGGCTTTAATTTCCCTTTCCGCAGCTAGAGGACCTCGGGTTTCCCGACAAGAGAAAGCCCGAAAGGCCTTTGGAGGATTTGAATGGCAAAGACCAGTTCGATTGAGAAGAACAACCGCCGCCGCAAGATGGCCGCCCAGTCGGCCGGCAAGCGCAAGCGGTTGAAGGACATCGCCAACGATCTCAAGCGTCCGGCCGAAGAGCGCTTCGCCGCCCGTTTGAAGCTGGCCGAGATGCCGCGCAACTCGTCTCCGACCCGCATCCGCAACCGTTGCGAGCTCACCGGCCGCGCACGGGGCACCTACCGCAAGTTCAAGCTGTGCCGCAACCAGCTCCGTGAACTCGCGAGCCAAGGCCGCATTCCTGGCATCGTGAAGTCGAGCTGGTAAGGGAACGAAGATAATGGCAATGAACGATCCCATCGGCGATATGCTGACCCGCATCCGGAATGCCCAGATGCGCCGCCGCCCCAAGGTCTCGACCCCCGCGTCGAACATGCGTGCCCGCGTCCTCGACGTTCTGACCGAGGAGGGCTACATCCGTGGCTACGCTCGCGTCGAACAGAAGGGCGTCGAAGCCGAGTTCGAAATCGAGCTGAAGTACTACAACGGCCAGCCCGCGATCCGCGAAATCGAACGCGTGTCCAAGCCCGGCCGCCGCGTGTACTCGCCGGTCAAGGACCTCAAGAACGTGCGCAACGGTCTCGGCGTCGCGATCCTGTCCACGCCCAAGGGCGTGATGTCGGATAGCCGCGCTCGCGAAGAGAACGTCGGCGGCGAGATTATTTGCAACGTATTCTAATGAAGGCGCCCGGGTGACCGGGCGGTTGAAGGGGTCGAACCCATGTCACGCATTGGAAAGAAACCGGTCGCCGTTCCGTCCGCCGTCACGGCGACGGTCAGCGGCCAGACGGTGAAGATGAAGGGCGCCAAGGGCGAACTCTCCTTTACCGTCCCCGAAGAGCTCAAGGTCGAGAAGACGGCGGATGGCATCGAAGTCACGCCGCGCGACGAGACCAAGAAAGCCCGCGCCATGTGGGGCATGTCGCGGACCATGGTCCAGAACATGATCAAGGGCGTGACCGACGGCTACTCGCACACCCTTGAAATTCATGGCGTCGGCTTCAAGGCAGCCATGAAGGGCAAGGACATGCTGACGCTCGCCGTTGGTTATAGCCACGACGTGAACATCAAAGTCCCCTCCGGCGTCGAAGTCAAAGTCGGCGGCGCCAAGCAGGACCAGGTGATCGTTTCGGGCATCGATAAGCAGGCGGTCGGCGAGCTCGCAGCCGTCATCCGCTCCTCGCGCAAGCCGGAGCCCTACCAGGGCAAGGGCGTGCGCTATCAGGGCGAATATATCTTCCGCAAGGAAGGCAAGAAGAAGTAAGGACGCGATCCATGGGTACGCACCATCCAATCTTCGAGAAGCGCCGCTCGCGCGTGCGCCGCTCGCTGAAAGCGACTTCCGGAACCCGGCCGCGCCTCTCGGTGCACCGCTCCGGCAAGAACATTTATGCGCAGGTCATCGACGACGAGGCCGGCAAGACCATCGCCGCCGCTTCGACGCTCGAGAAAGATCTGCGCGGCGCGCTCAAGACGGGCGCCGACGTGTCTGCAGCAGCAGTCGTCGGCAAGCTCATCGCCGAGCGGGCTCTGAAGGCCGGTATCGAAACGGTCGTCTTCGACCGCGGCGGCTTCCTCTATCATGGGCGCGTGAAGGCGCTTGCGGAGGCCGCGCGAGAAGGCGGCCTGAAGTTCTGATGAAAGGGATTTGACCGTGGCACGTGGACCCCAGGAAAAGCGCGGCGGACGCGATCGTGACCGTGAAAAGGTCGAGAGCGAGTTCACCGACAAGCTCGTTCACATCAACCGCGTCGCGAAGGTGGTGAAGGGCGGCAAGCGCTTTGGCTTTGCAGCCCTCGTCGTCGTCGGCGATCTGCGCGGCCGCGTTGGCTTCGGCCATGGCAAGGCGCGCGAAGTGCCGGAAGCGATCCGCAAGGCAACAGAAGCGGCCCGCCGCAACCTTGTCCGCGTTCCGCTCCGCGACGCCCGCACGCTGCATCATGACAGCGAAGGCCGTCACGGTTCGGGCAAGGTCGTCGTCCGCTCGGCACCCGCCGGTACCGGCATCATCGCAGGCGGCGCCATGCGCGCCGTGTTCGAGATGCTGGGCGTGCAGGATGTCGTCGCCAAGTCGCTCGGCTCCACCAACCCCTACAACGTCGTGCGCGCCACCTTCGACGCCCTCAAGGGCCAGGAGAATCCGCGTGGCGTTGCAGCCCGTCGCAATCTGAAGGTCTCCGATATCGTGGCACGCCGCCGCGATGGCTCGGTCGCCTCCGAGGCCGGCGCCGACCTCTAAGGCCGGCGTCAACCTGAAGGAACAGTCCCATGGCTGACAAGAAGAAGACCGTTACGGTCGAACAGTACGCGAGCGCCAACCGCCGTCCCGAAAAGCAGACGATGACTCTGCGCGGCCTCGGTCTCGACAAACTTCACCGCCGCCGTACGCTGGAAGATACTCCGTCCGTGCGCGGCATGATCAATTCCATCCCCCACCTCGTCCGCGTCGTCGACGAGGCTTGAGGCACGTTTTAGGTTTGAGGAGCGCCACGTCCCATGCGGCTCAATGAGATCAACGACAACG
Source organism: Hyphomicrobium sp. 12-62-95 (assembly GCA_002279935.1). GTDB lineage: Bacteria > Pseudomonadota > Alphaproteobacteria > Rhizobiales > Hyphomicrobiaceae > JAGVSR01. The sequence goes on from NCCZ01000014.1 coordinate 9,609, forward strand.
AAGGCGCCCGCAAGCGCCGCGTCCGCATCGGCCGCGGCATCGGTTCGGGCTGCGGCAAGACCGGCGGTCGCGGCGGCAAGGGCCAGACCGCACGCTCGGGCGTCGCCATTGGCGGCTTCGAAGGCGGCCAGATGCCCCTGCATCGCCGCCTGCCCAAGCGCGGCTTCAACAAGTGGCGCGCGAAGGACTTCAACGAAATTAACGTCGGCGCACTGCAGAAGGCCGTCGAAGAGGGCAAGCTGAAGGCCGGCCAGTCGGTCGACGTCGCAGCCCTCATCGAAGCCGGCATCCTGCGCCGTCCGAAAGACGGCCTGCGCATCCTCGGCACGGGCGAACTGAAGTCCAAGCTGACGGTCACCGCCAACGGAGCTTCGGCCTCGGCCAAGGCTGCCATTGAACAGGCCGGCGGCTCGCTGAAGATCATCGAGGTCAAGATCCTCGAAGCAGACGAAATGAAGCGCAAGAAGACGGCCGCCAAGAAGGCCGGTTCTGGCAAGACCAAGGCGAAGTCGGAGGAGTAGTCTGGTACGGCCGCAGGGGCCCACCCATATCCGTCGACGGATCCACACGCGTGGTACCAGTCCGGGAAGGGTAAGCCGGTGCGGCCGTCACGGCGTTCAAAAGACGCCGCCCGGCTGACGATGGTCAGGAGAGAGCACGATGGTTTCCGCTGCCGAGCAGCTTGCCTCGAACATGAACTTCGGTGCCTTCGCGAAAGCGCAGGACCTGAAGCAGCGCCTGTGGTTTACCCTTGGCGCGCTCCTCGTCTATCGCCTCGGAACCTTCATTCCGCTCCCCGGCATTAACGCGGCCGCCTTTGCGGAAGCCTTCAAAGCCCAGTCATCGGGCATCCTCGGCATGTTCAACATGTTCGCAGGCGGCGCCGTCGAGCGTCTCGCGATCTTCGCGTTGAACATCATGCCGTACATCTCCGCGTCGATCATTATCCAGATCATGACGTCGGTCTCGCCCAAGCTCGAAGCCCTCAAGAAAGAGGGCGAGAGTGGCCGCAAGCAAATCAACCAGTACACGCGCTACCTGACCGTCGTTCTGGCGACGCTGCAGGCATACGGTATCGCGATCGGCCTTGAAGGCTCGTCCTCGGGCGCGGCGGGCTCCATCGTCACCGATCCGGGCTGGTTCTTCCGTTTCTCGACCGTCATCACGCTCGTCGGCGGCACCATGTTCCTGATGTGGCTGGGCGAGCAGATCACGCAGCGCGGCGTCGGCAACGGCATCTCGCTCATCATTTTCGCAGGCATCGTCGCAGGGCTTCCCGCAGCCGTCGCCGGTCTCTTCGAACTGGCCCGCGCCGGTTCGATTTCGACGCCGCTCCTGTTCGCCCTCATCATCATGATGCTGGCCGTCGTCGCTGCCGTCGTCTTCATCGAACGCGCGCAGCGCCGCCTGCTGATCCAGTATCCCAAGCGCCAGATCGGCACCGGGATGGCACAGGGCGAGTCGTCTCACTTGCCGTTGAAGCTGAACTCCGCCGGCGTGATCCCGCCTATCTTCGCCTCCTCGCTCCTCCTTCTGCCGATCACGGCCGCCCAGTTCATGGGATCCGGCGGCGGCCAGGGCACCGAATGGCTGAATTCCGTCGTCGCGTCCCTTGGCATGGGCCAGCCGCTGCACATGCTCCTCACGGCGGCGCTCATCATCTTCTTTGCGTTTTTCTACACCGCACTCGTCTTCAATCCGAAAGAAACGGCAGACAACCTGCGCAAATACGGCGGCTTCCTGCCCGGTATTCGCCCCGGTGAGAAAACAGCCGAATATATCGACTACGTCTTGACCCGCATCACCTTCGTTGGCGCCCTCTATCTCGCCGCCGTCTGCGTGCTGCCCGAATTCCTCGTCTCCTACGCCGCCCTGCCGTTCTACTTCGGCGGCACCTCGCTCCTGATCGCCGTCTCAGTCACCATGGACACGGTCGCCCAGATCCAAAGCCATCTGCTCGCGCATCAGTACGAGGGCCTCATCAAGAAGGCCAAGCTGCGCGGCGCGACCAACAATAGGGGTCGCCGGTGAACTTGATCCTTCTGGGACCGCCCGGCGCGGGCAAGGGCACGCAAGCCCAGGTGCTGGCCGACAAGCACGGCCTCGTGCAGCTCTCCACCGGAGACATGCTGCGCGCCGCCGTGAAAGCTGGCAGCGAGATCGGCAAGAAGGCTGAAGCGGTGATGAAGTCGGGCGGTCTCGTTTCCGACGAAATCGTCATTGGCATCATCGCCGACCGCATCGAACAGCCCGATTGCGCCAAAGGCTTCATTCTCGACGGCTTCCCCCGCACCCTTAAGCAGGCGGATGCGCTGGGCGCTCTCCTGGACTCGAAGGGCAAGTCCCTCGATGCCGTCATCGAAATCAAAGTCGACGATACAATTCTTGTGTCGCGCATCGAAACCCGCGCCCGCGAAACGCTGGCCGCTGGCGGAACGGTGCGTGCCGACGACAATGCCGAAGCGTTAAAGACTCGTCTCATGGCCTACTACCGCGAGACCGCGCCGCTCATCGGCTACTACTACGCGAACCGGACACTTCTGACGATCGACGGCATGGCCCCGATCAATGAAGTCTCCGCGCAGATCGAAGCCATCCTGAAGGGGGTGGCATAGGCGTGACGCAGTGGTGCAACGGCGGTTAATGCCCCGTCTGGACCGGTGTGACACGTTTGTTTGAATGGTTGACTGAGGAATAGTGGCGAGCTACAACACCGCGCTTTCATGACGCAGGGTTGATGGAATTGGCCGGGCGAAGGATCCCTCGCAAGGCTGGTTTCGTTTCGTTTTAGCTGGCAATAACAACGGCTTGGCATTTCCGATCGGGGAGCCCGGCTACACGGACTAGAAAGCCCAGGAGAAGATCGTGGCTCGTATCGCAGGTGTGAACATCCCGACCCAGAAGCGCGTCGTCATCGCGCTCCAGTACATTCACGGGATCGGCCCGAAATTCGCTGAGAAAATTTGCTCAGCCGTTGGCATTCCTGCCGAGCGCCGCGTCAGTCAGTTGACCGACGCCGAAGTCCTCCAGATCCGCGAAACCATCGACCGCGATTACATCGTCGAGGGCGACCTTCGCCGCGAAGTTTCGCAGAACATCAAGCGCCTGATGGATCTCGGTTGCTACCGCGGTCTGCGTCACCGCAAGGGCCTCCCCGTTCGCGGCCAGCGCACGCACACGAATGCCCGTACCCGCAAGGGTCCGGCCAAGCCCATCGCCGGCAAGAAGAAGGCCTAAGAAATTCGCGACCGGACATTCGCCCGCAGCCATGCTCGGGCCGGTGGCCGGTCGCAGTCATGCATGAATAAATGGGCCCCGATCGGGTGCCGAGGAGTTGAGAGACGATGGCTAAGGAACAGGCCCAGGGCCGCGCGAAGGTTCGCCGCCGCGAAAAGAAGAACATCACGTCCGGCGTCGCGCACGTCAACGCGTCGTTCAACAACACCATGATCACCATCACCGACGCGCAGGGCAACACGCTCGCCTGGTCTTCGTCGGGCACGATGGGCTTCAAGGGCTCGCGCAAGTCGACGCCGTTCGCCGCGCAGATGGCCGCCGAAGATGCCGGCAAGAAGGCCCAGGAGCATGGCGTGAAGGTGCTCGAAGTCGAAGTCTGCGGTCCCGGTTCCGGCCGCGAAAGCGCGCTGCGTGCGCTGCAGGCCGTTGGCTTCCAGATTACCTCGATCCGCGATGTTACGCCGATCCCGCATAACGGTTGCCGTCCGCGCAAGCGTCGCCGCGTTTAATTGAATTTTCCCGGACGCGCGGGGTCCCTGCCCTTCGCGTCCGTATTGTGCATTCCGGCCGGCCGCACAAATGCCCCCTGATGCGGGCCGGATCGATAGACCCCTGGGTACATATGCTCGCGCCTTTGGGCGGGCGCGCGCTTGCAACCTGAGAGAGGCCACCACGTGACCAGCAACGTTCTGCAGAAGAATTGGCAAGACCTCATCAAGCCGACCAAGCTTGAAATCATCCCGGGCCGCGACCGCACGCGCCTGGCCACCGTGATCGCCGAACCGCTCGAGCGCGGCTTTGGCATGACGCTCGGCAACGCGCTTCGCCGCGTGCTGCTGTCGTCGCTCCAGGGCGCCGCCATCAAGACCGTGCAGATCGACGGCGTGCTGCACGAGTTCTCGTCGATTGCCGGCGTCCGCGAAGACGTCACCGACATCATCCTCAACATTAAGGAAATCGCGCTCCGTCTGCATTCGGACGGCATCAAGCGCATGGTCTTGAAGAAGGAAGGCGCGGGTCCGGTGAAGGCCGGTGACATCGAAGTCTCCTCCGATGTCGAAATCCTGAACCCTGAGCACGTCATCTGCCACCTCGACCAGGGTGCATCCGTGCGCATGGAGTTCACCACCGACATGGGCAAGGGCTACGTCCCCGCCGACCGCAACCGCCCGGATGATGCGCCCATCGGCCTCATCGCCGTCGACAGCATCTACACGCCCGTCAAGAAGGTCTCCTACAAAGTCGAGAACACCCGCGAAGGTCAGATCCTCGACTATGACAAGCTGACCATGACGGTTGAGACCGACGGCTCGGTCCGCGCCGAAGATGCCGTGGCGCTTGCCGCCCGCATCCTCCAGGATCAGCTCGCCGTCTTCATCAACTTCGAAGAGCCCAAGAAGCCGCAGGAAGAGCAGCGCCATCCGGAGCTGGCCTTCAATGCAGCCCTCCTCAAGAAGGTCGACGAACTCGAACTGTCGGTCCGCTCGGCCAATTGCTTGAAGAACGACAACATCGTTTACATCGGCGACCTCATCCAGAAGACCGAAGCCGAGATGCTGCGCACCCCGAACTTCGGCCGCAAGTCGCTCAACGAGATCAAGGAAGTCTTGGCGTCCATGGGCCTCCACCTCGGCATGGAAGTGCCGAACTGGCCGCCGGACAACATCGAGGAACTCGCCAAGCGCTTCGAAGATCAGTATTAAACGCGCGTTGCGGCCGGCTCCCCGGAAGGGGAGGTGCCATCCGCAAAACAAAGACCAACGAGGCGAGGCCGTAGAACCTCCCCGTAACAACCGGTAGAGAAAAAGAGAGACAGACCCATGCGTCACGGAAGTTTAGGCCGGCGGTTCAACCGCGATAGCGCCCATCGCCAAGCCATGTTCTCCAACATGGCAGCAGCCCTCATCAAGCACGAGCAGATCGTCACGACGCTGCCCAAGGCAAAAGACCTGAAGCGCGTCATCGACAAGTACATCACGCTGGCCAAGCGCGGTGACCTAAACTCGCGCCGCCTCGCCGCCGCTCGCCTGCGCGACGAGGACATGGTCAAGAAGTTGTTCGACGTTCTGGCCCCGCGCTACAAGAACCGCAACGGCGGCTATTCGCGCGTTCTGAAAGCCGGCTTCCGCTACGGCGACAGCGCGCCGCGCGCCGTCATCGAACTCGTCGACCGCGACGAGAGCGTCAAGGGCGCTGATGACAAGGCCCGCCACGAAGCCGACGTCGCCGCCCGCGAAGCAGCGGGCGTCTAAGTCGAAACGTCCATCGTTTGCAAACCGCTCGCCGTCAACAACGGCGGGCGGTTTTTGCTTTTTGGACACTCCGAACAGGAACCCCGGCAAGGCGCGGTGGGTCGCCCCCCCAGCATTTGACCGCCCAACGCCTTTCTCTTGCGCGGCCGATATCCTATATCGACCATCGGAGTTGCCGTTTCCGAGAGCCGAACACACCGAGGATTTGATGCGAAACCGCGCTGCCGCCTGGGTTTTGAGCCTTGCCGGGCTCCTCGCCGTACTGTCCCTCTTCGAATTTGCCTCCACAACGCGCACTGAGGCCCAGAAGGCCGAAAAGCAGGCCCCTCCGTCGCGCGAGATGGTGCAGTATTCCTTCGCCCCCATCGCCCGCAAAGCCTCCCCCGCCGTCGTCAACGTCTATGTCCGCCGCCGCGTCCAGGCCTTCTCCTCGCCCTTCGCCAATGATCCTTTCTTCCGCCAGTTTTTCGGCGAACGCTTCGGCCGTCCCTCCGAGCGCGTGCAATCGTCCCTCGGCTCCGGCGTCATTGTCTCGCGCGACGGCACCATCGTCACCAACACACATGTCATCAAAGGGCGCGGCGAAACCGAAATCCGCGTCGCGCTGACCGACAAACGCGAGTTCGACGCCCGCGTCGTGTTACAGGACGACAAAACAGACATTGCGATCCTCAAGATCGAAGGCGGCGACAACCGCTTCCCGACCATCGATTTGGAAGACAGCGACACCCTCGAAGTCGGCGACCTCGTGCTCGCCATCGGCAATCCCTTCGGCGTCGGCCAGACGGTCACCTCCGGCATCGTCTCCGCGCTCGCGCGCACCGAAATCGGCAAGTCCGACAGCCAGGTCTTCGTTCAGACCGACGCCGCCATCAATCCCGGCAACTCGGGCGGCGCGCTCGTGGATATGTCGGGCCGCCTCGTCGGCATCAATACGATGATCTTCAGCCAGTCAGGCGGCTCCCAGGGTATCGGCTTCGCGATCCCCTCGAACCTCGTCCGCCTCTATGTCGATAGCGCCGCCAGCGGCCGCAAGGTCGAGCGTCCCTGGCTCGGCGCCCTTCTTGAACCCATGACGCGCGATATTGCCGATGCGCTGGGCCTCGACCGCATCTCCGGCGCCGTGGTCTCGCGGGTCTCCAATCGCGGGCCCGGAGCGACCGCGGGGCTGCAGGCAGGCGACGTCATCACACGCGTCGATGGGTTCGAGGTCTCCGATCCCCGCGCCGTCTATTACCGGCTCACCACGCGCGGCGTCGGCAACACCGCCCGCATCGACTTGTTGCGCAATCGCCGCCCGGTCACCATCGATCTGACGCTCGCCGCACCTCCGCAACCCGGCAAAGACGACGTCCGTAACCTCGCCGGCCAGCACCCCTTTGATGGTGCCCGCGTGTCGAACATCTTGCCGGGCCTTGCCGATGAACTTGGCATCGACGAAGGCGACGGCGTCGCCATTGTGTCCTTGCGTCAAGGCTCAGTTGCGCAGCGCCTCGGCTTCCAGCCGGGCGACGTGATCACCGAACTCCAGCAGCAGCGGATCGACACCATCGCCGATCTCGAACAGCTTCTCACCACCCGTCAGCGCACATGGTACGTCGGCATCCGCCGCGACCAGAAAGCCATGATCCTTCAGGTTCCAGGGTGAGCTGCGGTTTCACTCGCCGTTCGGCCGTCCTATAACCGCCCCATGAGCAATCTGTTCGAAGCCGCCGGTCTGGAGAAAAGCGCCCCCCGCCCGCTCGCCGATCGTCTGCGTCCGCGCACGCTGTCCGAAGTGACGGGCCAGGATCACCTCGTCGGCCCCGACGGCAAACTGACCCGCCTCCTCAAAGGCGGCCGTCTACCGAGCCTGATCCTTTGGGGTCCACCCGGCTGTGGCAAAACCACGATCGCCCGCCTGCTCGCCGGCGAAACCAACTTAGCCTTCGAACAGCTCTCCGCCATTTTCTCCGGCGTGCAGGACCTGCGCAAAGCCTTCGACAAAGCCAAGCTCAACCGCGAGCAGGGCAGGGGCACGCTGCTCTTCATCGACGAGATCCACCGCTTCAACCGGTCCCAGCAGGATAGCTTCCTGCCGCACGTCGAAGATGGCACCATCACGCTCGTCGGCGCGACGACCGAAAATCCCTCCTTCGAACTCAACGCCGCTCTGCTCTCCCGCGCGATCGTCCTCACGCTGAACCGTCTCGACGACGCAGCCCTTGACAGTCTCCTCCAACGGGCCGAAGCCGAAAGCGGCCGCGCCCTTCCCCTCGATGACGACGCGCGCATCGGCCTCGTCCAGATGGCCGACGGCGACGGCCGCGCCATCCTTAACCTCGCCGAAGATGTCTTCGCCACCGTCCCCGAGGGCACCGCGCCGATCAACCGCGAAGACCTCGTCGGCATCGTCCAGCGCCGCGCGCCGATCTACGACAAGGGCCGCGAAGGCCATTACAACCTGATCTCCGCCCTGCATAAATCCGTGCGCGGCTCCGATCCCGACGCCGCGCTCTACTGGTTTGCGCGCATGCTGGAAGGGGGAGAGGACCGCCTCTTCCTCGCCCGCCGCCTCGTGCGCATGGCGGTCGAAGACATTGGCCTTGCCGATCCACAGGCCCTCGTCATCACCAACGCCGCCAAGGACGCCTACGAATTCTTGGGCTCCCCCGAAGGCGAACTAGCGCTCAGCCAAGCCGTCATCTATCTCGCCACCGCGCCCAAATCGAACGCCAACTATGTCGCCTACAAAGCAGCGATGCGCGCCGCGCGCGACCAAGGCTCGCTCTCCCCACCCAAAATCATCCTCAACGCGCCCACTAAGTTCATGGAGGAAGAGGGCTACGGCGATGGCTATCAGTATGACCACGATGCCCCCGATGGGTTCTCCGGTCAGAACTACTTCCCCGACGAAATGAAGCGCCGCCCGCTCTACTACGATCCCCCCGAGCGCGGCTTTGAGCGCGAGATCAGAAAGCGCCTCGACTATTGGGCATCCTTGCGCAAAAAGCGCGGGTAACACTGTCTTGAGCCGGTGCGGTCACCGTCTGGCGCTCCCGCTGGCGGATGCTATAGTCTGCCCCGACGCGGGGGCGGGAACGTGGGCGACGGCCGACTGACGGCGCGCCGCGGTGGAGTGGGTTGGAATGATTGCATTCAAGGACCTCTGGTACGGCCACCCCATCAATGAGAGCGTGCAGTCGCCCTGTTTGGCGCCGCAGGATCTGACCAACCTGGAAGGCCGCCAGATCAAGAAGGCGTTTCCGGTGTTCTCCAATCAGTGCGCCATCCGCATGGGTGTTGCGCTGCGCCGCGCCGGCGTTCAGCCCGCTCAGATCGGTAGCTGTACGCACTGCGGCGTCCATCCCCGAGAAGAGATGCACGTCATCAATGCCAGCCAGCTCGCCAACGCGATTGCCCGCGCCAACATCGCAGGCCTGGGACCGACAGAAAAATATACCGGCGCCGATGCCGCACAGTTCTATCACAAGATCTTCGGCCGCACCGGCATCATCTATATCCAGGACTATTGGCACCGCTCAACCGACCAGGGCCGCGCCACCGGCGACCACATCGATGTCTGGAACGGCTATCGCTCCAGTGCCAAGTGGCTGATGGAATGGTTCTCGTGGGTGGGCTACTACTCCAACTACGCTGGCGCCGGCGAAATCTGGTTCTGGGAAGTCAAATGAGAACGGCCTTGCGAATGCCGCACCCGCATCACCGGAGGACTGAATGCGCTATCTCGCAGCGATGATCTTCGCGGCCACCTTTGCCGCCGTCACGACGTTCTTCCTGGCCACGCCCGTCGCGTCTTGGGCCGTCGACCAGATGAAATTTGATAGCCCCGATCAGGTCGCCGATCTGCACTCGGCCATCTTCCTCGGGATTAATCTTTTCGCCATGCTGATCGGCTGGACCATCGGCTGGGCGCTGGGCCGCAGTCTGTCCGCCACCCCCGACGACGATTGATCCTTTGCGTTAACAGCAGGCCCCGGGCTATATGAGCGCTGAAAAGCCGGTTTTCTAAAGGGCGCCATGAAGCTGCTGCTCCTAGTCTCGGCGGGCGGCGCCATCGGAGCAGCCCTCCGCTTCCTCACCTATCAGGCCTTTGCCAGTGCCGCCGTCGTGCGCGGCGGTCCTATCTTTCCGTGGGCGACGCTGACGGTGAACGTCGTCGGATCCTTCCTGATGGGCCTCGCCGTCGTGACAATCCTCGAACGCTTCGATGGCTCGCCGGAATTGCGCGCCTTCTTGATGGCCGGCATCCTCGGCGGCTTTACCACCTTCTCCGCCTTCTCACTCGATGCCATCGATCTTTATGCCACCCGCTCGCTTGAAGCGGTCGCCGCCTACATCGGCGCTTCTGTCATTCTTTCCATAGCAGGGCTCGTGGCCGGCATGGCGCTCGCACGTTGGACCCTCACATGATCACGACCAAAGATACAGCCAAGGACAAGGCCGCCAGCCCAAAAGTCGAGACCATGACGGTCGGTGCCGGCGAAGGCGAGATGCGCCTCGACCGCTGGTTCCGCGTCCACTTCCCCGAAGTCGGCTACAGCTATCTGCAAAAGCTGCTGCGCTCCGGCCAAGTCCGCGTCGACAGCAAGCGCGCCCAGGCCAACGACCGCCTGAGCGAAGGTCAGGAGATCCGCGTCCCCGCGATCATCCGCCAGCCCAAGACGTCGAAGCCCGGCCTCAAAGCCCCGCCCGGCGTCTCCAAGGGCGACCGCGACATCATCGAAAAAATGATCATCTTCGAGGACGACGACGTCCTCGTCCTCAACAAGCCCGCCGGCATCGCCGTCCAGGGCGGCACCGGCACCAAGCGCCATATCGACGGTATGCTCGCCGGCATGGCCGATCGCTTCGGCGGCGACCGCCCGCGTCTCGTGCATCGCCTCGACCGCGACACCTCCGGCGTCTTGCTCGTTGCAAAAACCAGAAATGCCGCCGCCAAACTCGGCCGCACCTTCCAGACCCGCTCAGCCGCCAAAACCTATTGGGCCCTCGTCAAAGGCGTTCCCCATCCCACCCAAGGCAAGATCGAAGCCGCCCTCGTGAAAGCGGCCGGCCCCGATGGCGATCGCATCCGCAAGGCCGAACCGGGCGAGCAGAAGGAAGCGATGCACGCGACCACGCACTATTCCGTCATCGATCGCGTCGGCCGCAAGGCAGCCTGGGTTTCCCTGAAACCCGTCACCGGCCGCCAACACCAGTTGCGCGCGCACATGTCGATCATTGGCCACCCCATTGTCGGCGACCCGAAATACGAAGGCGGCATGGATCTGCCGGCGGAGAACATGGACAACAACCTGCATCTCCATGCCCGCCGCCTCATCATTCCGCACCCCTCGGGCCGTGGAAAAATAGATGTGACTGCCCCGCTTCCTGCCCACATGCGTCGCACATGGGACCTTTTGGGATTGGATGCGGCCAAGTATTCTGCGGACGAAGACTGATCGGGGCGGGGAGCAGCCATGACCACAGATGCCATGACCACGGAAATCATCCAAATCATCGTCAATTGGCTGCCGATCCTCGTGTTGGTCAGCGTCTTTCTCTACGTCGCCCGCCGCAGCCAGAGCGTCTATTCCGGCCGCAACGGCAAGACGCACGGTGAAATGCTGGAAGAGTACATCGTCGAGATGAAGCGCCAGAACGATCTGATCGAGAAGATCGTTCAGGATCAGGAAGCCCGCCTGCAGCGCCTTGAAGCCACGAAGCGCTCATCGTCCGGCAGCAGTGGCGGCACCGGCGGCGGTGGGGCGCGCTGATGATGGCGGATGCCCTGAATATCACGTTGTTCGCACTCTTCGTACTCGCCGTCGCTGCCATACCGCTCGCCGTTCTGCGCCAGTCCCTGCGCCAGACGCGAGGCACGTTCGGCCGCTCGTACGGCAACGTCGTGAACGACATGCTGCAACAAAGTGCGCGGCGCTCTGAACTGCTGGTGCGTCTTGTCGAAGCGCGTGAATCCCGCATCGCCCGCCAGGAGCGGCGCGTGGAGGGCGGCCGTTGAAACTCGTCGTCTTCGATTGCGACGGCACCCTCGTCGACAGCCAGCATATGATCGTCGCGGCCATGGAACAGGCCTTCGCTAACTTCGGCATGGCAAAGCCCGGACGCGCTGACATCCTCTCCGTCGTTGGCTTATCGCTGGACGAGGCCGTCCGCCGCCTCGTGCCGCCTGCAATCGACACCGGAATCGCAGCCCTTGCCGAAGCCTACAAGAGCGCCTTCGGCGAACTCCGCCGCGATAAGGCCCATCAGGAACCCCTCTACCCCGGCGTCCGCGAAACACTTCACGCACTTGCCAACGAACCCGGCGTCTTGCTCGGCGTGGCGACGGGCAAGAGCCGGCGCGGACTGGCCGCCGTTCTTGAGCGCGAAGGTCTCACCGATCTCTTCATCACGTTGCAGACCGCCGACACGCACCCCTCCAAGCCCCACCCCGCCATGCTACAGGCCGCCATGGCCGAAGCCGGCACGCAAGCCCATCGCACCCTGATGGTCGGCGACACAACGTATGACATCGCTATGGCCCGCGATGCCGGCGCCCGCGCCATCGGCGTCGCCTGGGGCTATCATCCGGTCACCGAATTGGAAGCCGCCGGCGCCCACCGCGTTCTCGCCGACAGCCTGATGCTGTCGGAAGCGCTCAGCGACGAAATGCGAAATTTGGATTGACGCCATGACCGACAACGACGCGGATCAGCCCATCAGCACAGGCGGCCCGAAAGGCCCGATTAAAGATTCTCTGCGCCAGCCCTTGCCGAAGCGCTTCTACAAAGACGTGACGCGCGCCCCCGCTCGCACCGGCGCCGGCTTCGAAATCCACCTCGACGGGCGCCCGCTGCGCACTCCATTGAAGCGCATTCTCGTTATCGCCGAACCCGCCTTCGCAGATCTCGTGGTGGAAGAGTGGCGCGCACAAGCCACCGTCATCGACCCCGCCGCGATGCCGGCCACGCGCTTAGCCAACAGCGCCATCGATACCGTGGCTGACAATCGCGCCGCCGTCGCCGAAGAAATCGTCGCCTACGCCGGCAGCGATCTGCTCTGCTACCGCGCCGCGAACCCGTCGGGTCTCGTCGCCCGCCAAAGCGAGGTTTGGGATCCGATCCTCAAAGTGGTCGAAGAAACGATTGGCGCCCGCTTCATCCGGGCCGAAGGCATCGTCCATACGCCCCAACCCGATGCGGTATCAAAAAAGGTCGCCGTCGCCATCGAAGGCCTGTCCGACCTGCAGTTGGCCGCCGCCCAGCTCATCACGACCTTGACCGGCTCCGCCATCCTCGCCATCGCCCACGTCCGCGGCCTCATCGATGCCGACGCCGTCTGGAGCGCCGCCCACCTCGACGAGGACTGGCAGATCGCTTTATGGGGACCCGACGAGGAAGCAGCCGCCCGCCGCGCCGTCCATGAGCGCGACTTCCGCGCCGCAGCAGCCGCTCTGGCCGCAAAAGCCTAGCGGCTCCCGGCCTTGGAAATGCAACCCATGACCCCCTAGGCCGCCAGGCGCTCACGCGAAAGCCCTCACGTGTCGCGGTTGCACGAACGAACCGCCGTGCTATCAACGCGCCCATCTCCTTTAAATCCGGGGTCACCCCAAGAACGCACGGTGGAACATCCATGAAGGACGTCATCGAAGAGCTCCAGCGCCGCCGCGACAACGCCCGCCTGGGTGGCGGCAAAGCCCGCATCGACGCCCAGCACTCCAAGGGCAAGCTGACCGCCCGCGAGCGCATCGAACTGCTGATGGATGAAAACTCCTTCGAAGAGTTCGACACCTTCGTTGAGCATCGCTGCACCGAATTCGGGATGGAAAAAAACAAGACTCCCGGCGATGGCGTCGTCACCGGCTGGGGCACCATCAACGGCCGCGTCGTCTATGTCTTCGCCAAGGACTTCACCGTGCTCGGTGGCTCTCTGTCGGAGAGCCACGCCCGCAAGATGATCAAGATCCAGGACATGGCGCTGAAGAACCGCGCGCCTCTGATCGGTCTGTTCGATGCCGGCGGCGCACGCATTCAGGAAGGCGTCGACGCGCTGGGCGGCTACGGCGAAGTGTTCCAGCGCAACGTGCTGGCGTCGGGCGTCATCCCGCAGATTTCCGTCATCATGGGCCCCTGTGCCGGCGGCGACGTCTATTGCCCCGCCATGACCGACTTCATCTTTATGGTGAAGGACACGAGCTACATGTTCGTCACCGGCCCAGACGTCGTCAAAACCGTGACCAACGAAACCGTGACAGCGGAAGAGCTGGGCGGCGCCAAGGTCCACACCACGAAATCGTCGATTGCCGACGGCGCTTACGAAAACGACGTCGAGACGCTGCTGCAGATGCGCCGTCTCATGGACTTCCTGCCTTCGAACAATAAGTCCGGCGTTCCCGCTTTGCCGACGTCCGACAGCCCCGACCGCGAGGACAAGTCTCTCGACACCCTGATCCCGGACAACCCGAACAAGCCCTACGACATGAAGGAGCTGATCCTCAAAGTCGTGGACGAGGCGGATTTCTTCGAAATTCAGGAAGGCTTCGCCAAGAACATCATTACCGGCTTTGCGCGCATGGAAGGCAACACCGTAGGCATCATCGCCAATCAGCCGATGGTGCTGGCCGGCGTGCTCGACAGCGATGCTTCGCGCAAAGCCGCCCGCTTCGTGCGCTTCTGCGACTGCTTCGAAATCCCGATCGTCACCTTCGTTGACGTCCCGGGCTTCTTGCCCGGCACCGCGCAGGAATACGGCGGCCTCATCAAGCACGGCGCCAAGCTGCTTTTCGCTTACGCCGAAGCCACCGTGCCGAAGATCACCGTCATCACGCGCAAGGGCTACGGCGGCGCCTACGTCGTCATGAGCTCCAAGCACATTCGCGGCGACCTGAACTATGCCTGGCCAACCTCGGAAATCGCCGTCATGGGTGCCAAGGGTGCGGCCGAGATCATCCATCGTGCAGATGCCGGCGATCCCGAAAAGATCGCCGCGCGCATCGAGGAGTATAAGGCCCGCTTCGCCAACCCGTTCGTCGCCGCCGAACGCGGCTACATCGACGAAGTGATCCTCCCCCACGGCACCCGCCGCCGCATCTGCCGTGGCCTCAACATGCTACGCAACAAGACCCTCGAAAACCCCTGGAAGAAGCACGACAACATTCCGCTTTGAGGCGATCGGAGTCGCCGTTCCGCCAGTGTGCGGTGCCGAGGCACCGCCACGATGGTAAGACTGGAAACTGGGAGGGGCGGTCCGAAAAGGCCGCTCCTTTTTCATACAACTTGATCACCCGCATCTGATGCACTATCATCAAATGCATGCGAACCACACTCGACATCGACGAAGACATTCTGGCCGCTGCCAAAGAACTGGCTCGCGCCGAGGGCAAGACGGCCGGGCAGGTTCTCTCCGACCTTGCACGGCGTGCGCTGACGACGCCGGTTGGCCATCCACCCGGCTTGGCTGAACGACAGATTGACTATGACGACACGGACGAGCTGTTTCCTTGTTTCCCGGATCGCGGCGGGGTGATCATCACCACAGAGCTTGTTCGAAAAATCCAAGACGAAATTGATGATGAGGATGCCAAGCGCGCTGCATGCATCGCGCGCGGCGAGCAGCCCGATTGATGCGCGCTCTTTTCGATGTGAATTTTTTGTTGGCGTTGCTAGATCAGGAACACATCTTCCATGCTCGCGCCCGCTCCTGGTGGTCCGCAGAGCGCCAACATGGCTGGGCCAGTTGTCCGCTCTCACAGAACGGCTTCGTCCGTATCATTTCGCAACGCTCATATTCGCGTCCACGCTCTAGTGCGGACGCGATTTCGATGCTCGCGCGTGCGGTCGCCCGGCCCGATCACACCTTCTGGCCCGACAGCATCTCAGTGCTGGACGGTAGCCTGATTGATCATTCCCGTGTCCTCGGTCCCCGTCAGTTGACGGACATCTATCTTTTGGCCCTGGCGGTCCACCGCGGCGGTCGCCTTGTGACAATCGACAGGTCGATCTCTCTGGGGGCCGTCAAGGGTGCGTGTCGCGAGCACCTCGTCGTCGTCGCCTAACAACCCGGTCGATTTGCCCCTTTCCGGCCACCAGAATCGCGCAAGACATCCGGAAAATCTTCTCGCCGGAACCTTACATGACCCTCGACGAATTCCGCGCCTACCTCGCCAAGCCCGGCACCCCACTTTCTGAGGCAGAGATCACCGCCTTCGAAAAGGACATCGGCACGAGCCTCCCCGACGACTATCGCGCGTTTTTACAAGCCGTGAACGGCGGCTGGGTCGGCGGCGCGCTTCTCATCACTGGCGCGACGGGCGACGGCGAACCCATCGACTCCGATCTCCACCACATCGGCGGCCTGCGCTCAGAACCGCACATGGACCTGCGCGCCGCTCGCGCCACCTATCAAGATTGGCTCGCCCGCATCCCCCGCGACCTCATCTGGATCATGGATGACAGCACCGGCAACGCGATCTGCCTTGGCATCGCCGGCGACGCACGCGGCAAGGTCTATTTCTGGGACCACGAACTGGAACCCGACCTTGACGAAACCGACGGCACCATCGAAGGCATGGGCAACATAAGCCTTATCGCCCACTCGTTCCAGTCGTTCTTCTCCGGCCTGCAATTGGCAGCGCGCGTCTAGGTGCCATCGCCTTTGCCATCCGGCTTGTACGTGATCACCACGCACGCGATGGCCAGCAGCAACACCGCGCCGCTCTCATAGAGCAGGTTCACCGGCGGCTGATCCTTGCCCTGCAGGATGATGAGCCGTGCCAGCGCCGTAATGGCAATGAACAGCGGCAGCGTGATTGGAATTTTCTTGCTGTCGTAATAAACGCCGACCATCGCCAGCACCTCGACATAAATGAACATCAAAAGCAGATCCTTGAGAGCCACTGAGCGGCCCTCAATGATGACCCCGATTTCCTGCAGCATAGCCACGACGGTAAAAACGCCGATGACGAGCAAGAACGCATTCTCGATCATATGGATCGACCGGCTGATCTGCCTGTTCGGCGACGGTGTCTTCGGCGCGTCCATGAAAATCTCCATTCGCAATGAGGAAGACTTACACTGCCTACGCGACCCCTCGTATGTCGGCGTGCGCGACCTATTGGCCCGCCAGCGGCGCCACGATCCCCACGACAGCCGCCGTCATCAATGTCGCCAACGTCCCTGATACGATCGTGCGCAAGCCAAGATCTGTAATCTCCGCCCGCCGCTCCGGCACCATCGCAACAAGCCCGCCGACCATGATCCCAAGGCTGCCGAAGTTGGCAAACCCGCACAGCGCATAGGTCATGATGAGGCGCGAGCGCTCCGACAGCGCCCCCTCCGGCAGTCCCGCCATTTGCAGATAGGCAACGAATTCGTTGAGCACCGTCTTGATGCCGATGAGCGCGCCCGCCGTCCCCGCTTCCTCCCACGGAATGCCGATCAAGAAAGCCAGCGGCGCAAACACCCAACCGAACAACCGCTGCAAGGACAGGTCCAAACCAAATGGCGCGGCCACCGCGCCGAGCCCCATATTGATCAGCGAGACGAGAGCCACCGCGACGATCAGCATCGCCGTCACGCCAACGAGCAGCCCGACGCCTTCGCGCGTCCCCGTCGCAATCGCCTCCATCGCCGATCCCGGATCGCCCTCCAGCACAACGGCCTCCGGCTCCGGCGCTGCGTCCACATCTCCCGGCACCATCAGCGCCGCGATCAGCAGCGCCGCCGGCACGCTGATCACGGAGGCGACAATGAGATGCCCCGCCGCCCCCGGCACGCTGTTGCCGATAATGCTCGCATAAAGCGCCAGAACGGTCCCCGCGATCCCCGCCATGCCAACCGTCATGGTCGCGAACAATCCCGCCCGGCTCATGGTCCGCAGATACGGTTTGATCAGCAGCGGTGCTTCCACCATGCCGATAAAAATGTTCGCCGCAGCCCCCGTCGCGACCGCGCCGCCAACCCCCATCGTCCGCTCCAAAGCCCACGCGAAGGCCCGCACCACGCGCTGCAGAATGCCCCAGTGATAGAGCAACTTCGACAGTACGCTCACGATCAGGATCAGCGGCAGCGCTTGGAAAGCCAGCACGAAACTGTGCTCGGGCTTCGCAATCTCGTACGGCGCCGGCCCACCCGCCAAATGCCCGAACACCAACCGCACCCCGTCGAGCGTCGCGGTTTGCAGCGCGCCGATCGCCCGCCCCGGCCACTCGAAGAGCCCGCGCAAAATCGGAACATTCAACAACAAGCCAGCGATGACAAACTGAATGGCAATCGCCACCAGCGCCATCCGCGCCACCCCGGCACCGCCGAGCGCCGCGCGACGCTCGCTCAACGCCCACCCGATCGCCGGGATCGCGACGAGGCCAAGTAATCCCTGCATCTGATCCATCATCGCTCCCCCCGAAGCGCCGCCGTCTCAATCAAACGGCAATATTATCGATCAACCGTGTCGTCCCTAGCCACGCCGCGCCGAGCACCCGCCCCGGCCGCCCCGCCTTCGCCTCGAACGGCGCCAGCGTCTCCGCATCCCGCACCGTCAGGTAGTCGACCTTCGTAAAGCCCGCCTGCAGCAGATCGTGCGTCGCCACGTCGATCGCCTTGTTGATGAGCCCGCCCTTGGCCGCAATCGCCGCGATCCCCTTCAAGGCCCGGTTGAGAGCCGGTGCAGCTTCGCGCTCATCCGCAGTCAAATACGCATTGCGCGACGACCGCGCCAACCCATCCCGATCCCGCGACGTCGGCGCCGCAACGATCTTCACTGGCAAGTTTAAGTCTGCAACCGTCTGCCGGATGACGCACAACTGCTGATAATCTTTCTCCCCGAAGATCGCGGCATCCGGCGTTACCTGCGAGAAGAGCTTCGTACACACCGTCGCCACGCCCGCGAAATGATGCGGCCGGAATTCGCCTTCGAGCGGCAGCGCCGCGCCCTTCGGCACGATCGTCGTGGCAAACCCGTCCGGATACATCTCCTCCGCCGCCGGCGCCCAGATGAGATCGGTCCCCGCCGCTCCCAATTTCCTCGCGTCGCCCGCTTCGTCGCGCGGATACCGCGAAAGATCTTCCGTGGGCCCGAACTGCGTCGGGTTGACGAAAATCGACACCACCGCCCAGTCGGCCTTGCGCCGCGCGAGCGAAACAAGCGTCAAATGACCGTCGTGCAGCGCCCCCATGGTCGGCACCAGCGCCACACTCTCCCCGGCCGCCCGCCATTTCTGAACGGCCGAGCGCAAAGCCTTGACGGTACGAACGATCCGGGGCGGCGGCATAGGCACCTCGCGTGCAACCTGTGGCGGAAGAGACCCGGCACAGAACCGCTCCCCAAGAAAGCCGTCAAGGGGCGCGCGAAGATGAGCCTTGTCCCGCCAACAACGGCGCCCAATCTGCTAGTCTTAACGCTGGATCGAATCGCCCACGTTTGGGCGCACAGCGGTTGGATCGGATCGAACGCATGGTCGCCGTACGCAAGACATCGGAATCGAACGGCACAGGGTCGGGCCCCGCCGTTCGCACCCCGTTTGGCCGCCTGCCCGCCATTGACGAAATCGCAGCCCACCACCTGATCGATGAGCACCGGCTCGTCGGCGGCCTGATCGAGCGCGCCGTTTACACCGAGGACGAGCGCCGCCGCACCGCCGAGATCGCCCGCCGCCTCGTCCAGACCGCCCGCGCCGACACCGCCCAGCACGGCGGCATCGACGCCTTCATGCGCGAATATGGCCTCTCCAGCGAAGAGGGCATCATCCTGATGTGCCTCGCCGAGGCACTGCTCCGCATCCCCGACAGTGAAACCGCCGACGCCTTCATTGCCGAGAAAATCTCGCACGGAAACTGGGACCGCCACCGCGGCCACTCGGAAAGCCTGTTCGTCAACGCCTCCACCTGGGGCCTGATGCTCACTGGCCGTCTAGTCAAGCTGAAGGACAGCCGCTCCGCCAACGCTGTCGATGCCCTGAAGCGCCTTGTCGCGCGCTCCGGCGAGCCGTTTATCCGGCAAGCGATCCGTCAAGCCGTCAAACTCTTAGGCGAACAGTTCGTCCTTGGCCGCACCATCGAAGACGCGATCGCGCGGGCCAAAGACTACGAACAAAAAGGCTATCGCGTCTCCTACGACATGTTGGGTGAAGCCGCCCGCTCCGACGCCGACGCAGAGCGCTACTTCCAGCGCTATGTCGCCGCCATAGAAGCCGTCGGTCTTTCTGTCGGCCCACTCCACGCCGTCAACGCCGACGCGATCATCCCCCGCCCGTCGATCTCGGTGAAGCTCTCAGCCCTCCATCCCCGCTTTGAAGCCGGCCAGGACGACCGCCTACTGAAAGAACTGCTTCCGCGCCTCAACGCATTGGTCCACCACGCCATGGCTCGCGGCCTGGGCATCACCGTCGATGCCGAAGAGCAAGACCGCCTCGAACCCACGCTGCGCATGTTCGGCGAAGCCTTCGCCAATCCGGCGATTGGAACCTGGAACGGCCTCGGCATCGCCGTCCAGGCCTATAGCCGCCGCGCGATCCCAATTCTGCGCTGGCTGCGGCGCATCGCCGAAGAGCGCGGCAAGCGCATCCCCGTCCGCCTCGTCAAAGGCGCCTATTGGGATAGCGAAATCAAATGGGCCCAAGAGCGCGGCCTCGCCGACTACCCCGTCTTCACCCGAAAGCGCAACACGGACGTCTCCTACCTCGCCTGCATGCGGCTAATGCTGACCTACCCGCAGCAGTTCGCACCCCAGTTCGCCACCCACAACGCCCACACGATTGCCGCCGCCATGGTCGCCGCCGGCAACACGCCGTTCGAATTCCAGCGCCTGCACGGCATGGGCGAAGCCATCTACGAAAGCGTCGTGAAGGGCACGGGAACGGGCATGAGTGACGCCCGCGCCTGCCGCATCTACGCCCCCGTCGGCGACCACGAAGACCTGCTCGGCTACCTTGTCCGCCGCCTGCTCGAAAACGGTGCCAACACGTCGTTCGTCAATCGCCTCGCCGACGACGAAATGCCCATCGCCCGCATCATCCGCGACCCCGTTGAGGAAGCCGAACGCGACCGCGCCGGCGGTGCCGAAACCGAGAAAGCGCTCGTCCGCCCGCGCGAGATCTTCTGGCCCGAACGGCGCAACGCATCCGGCCTGGCCCTCGACAATGCGGCCGTCCGCGCGACGCTTCTGGCTGAGATGAATACCGCGCTGGGCGTGCCCTACGACGCCGCCGCAATCGTCTCCGGCGCGGTCCAAAGCGGCACCGGCCTTGCCAGTCTCGTTCTCTGCCCGCACGACCGCAGCCAGCGCATCGGCACCGTGCGCAACGCCACCGAAAGCCAGATCGATGCGGCTCTCGCCGCCGCATCTGAGTCCGCCCACGACTGGGACCGCCTCGGCGGCCCCGCCCGCGCCAAAATCCTCGACGCCGCCGCCGATCTCTTCGAACGCGACCGCTCCAAGCTCATGGCCGTGCTCGTGCGCGAAGCCGGCCGCACAATTCCGAACGCACTCGCCGAAGTCCGCGAAACCGCAGACTTCCTCCGCTACTACGCCTTCCAGGCCCGCAAGCATTTCGCCGAACCCATAAATCTCACCAGCACCACAGGCGAAACAAGCAGCATCGAGTGGCGCGCGCGCGGCCCCTTTGCCTGCATCGCACCCTGGAACTTCCCGCTCGCGATCTTCGTCGGCCAAGCCGCCGCCGCACTTGCCGCCGGCAATCCCGTCCTCGCCAAACCCGCCGGCCAGACGCCGATCATTGGCTTCCTGGCCGTCAAATTGCTGCATGAAGCTGGCGTGCCGCCCAAGGTGCTGCAATTCCTGCCCGGCGGCGGCGAGGTCGGTGCGGCCCTTATCAAAGACCCGCGCATCAAGGGCGTCGCCTTCACCGGCTCCAACGACACCGCTTGGGCGATCCAGAAAGCGCTCGCCGACCGCCGCGGCCCCCTTATCCCCTTCATCGCTGAAACCGGCGGCCTCAACGCCATGATCGCGGACTCCAGCGCTCTGCCCGAACAGGTCGTTCGAGACGCCGTCCGCTCCGCCTTCGACAGCGCCGGCCAGCGCTGCTCCGCCGCGCGCGTCCTCTTCTTGCAGGATGACATCGCCGCCAAAACCATTCCGATGCTGACCGGCGCCATCGCCGCCCTCAAGATTGGCGATCCTCTGGCCATCGACACCGACATCGGCCCCGTGATCGACGAACCGTCCCAGGACGCGCTCGAAACACACAAACTGCGCATGCAGGATCAGGCCCGCGAGCTGATTGATCTTCCGCTGCCCTCCAACGTGCGCGGCGGCACTTACGTCTCGCCCGCCTGCTACGAGATCGACCGTTTCTCGCTCCTGGAGCGGGAAGTCTTCGGCCCCATTCTGCACGTCATCCGCTTCCCACGTGGTGGCCTGACAAAAGTCATCGAAGCGATTAACGCCTCCGGCTACGGCCTGACGCTCGGCCTCCACAGCCGCATCGATGCGGTGGCCGATCAGGTCGCCCGGCAAGCCAAGGTCGGCAACCTCTACGTCAATCGTAACCAGATCGGCGCCATCCCCGGCGTACAGCCCTTTGGCGGCGAGGGACTGTCCGGCACCGGACCGAAAGCCGGCGGCCCGAATTACCTGCAGCGCTTCGCCACCGAGCGCGTCCGCACCACCGACATCACCGCCACAGGCGGCAATGTGCAGTTGCTGACACTTTCAGTTAAGGACGACAGCTGAGATCGGCCTTGCCGCAGCGGCTCCCGATCCCCAAACTATGGGTATGAGTACCAAAGACAAGCGGCCAACGCCCACCGGCGATCCAGCGGCGACATCCGCCGGCGGTGCCGTGTCCAAACCGGCTGCCAAATCGCCGGCCGCCGCCAGCCCAACGGAATCCGGCGTTCAGGACTTCATCGCCAAGATGAAGACCATCGCCCCGTCGTCCACGGGCCTCCCCGGCCGGCTCGTCTTCGCCATGGACGCCACCATGAGCCGCCAGCCCACATGGGACATGGCGCTCTCCCTCCAATCCGACATGTTCTCGGTTGTGAAGGATGTGGGAGGCCTAGACGTTCAGCTCGTGTTTTTCCGCGGCATGAACGAATGCCGAGCCTCGCGTTGGGTCTCCGACCCCTCCGAACTGGCCCGCCTGATGACCACCGTCTCCTGCCGCGGCGGCATCACCCAGTTGGCCCGCGTCCTCACCCACGCAGCCGAAGAAACCGCCAAGCGCCGCGTCAACGCGGTCGTCTTCGTCGGCGACGCCATGGAAGAAGACATCGACTACGTCTGCTCCAAAGCCGGCGCGCTGGGTCTCCTCGGCGTGCCCGTCTTCCTTTTCCAGGAAGGGGCCAACCCGGACGCCACCCGCGCCTACAAAGAAATAGCCCGCCTTACCAAAGGCGCCACCTGCCGCTTCGATGCCGGCTCGGCCGAACAGCTGCGCGCTTTGCTCCGCGCCGTGGCCGTCTATGCCTCCGGTGGCCGCAAAGCCTTGCTCGCGCTGGGGGCTCGCTCGGGCGAGAAAGGCGCGCAATTGCTCCTCAGCCAGATGAAGTCCGGAGATTGATGAGATAATGGCCTATCTGCTGTCCGGGCTTGTCGCTCTCGTTATTGCACTCCTGATCGCGCGCGGGTTCACGAGCGCCAACCCGGCCACCATGGCGCGCCAACTCCGCTTTCTCGGCGGCGTCCTGTTGATGGCCATTGCTGCCATCCTGGCTCTGCGTGGCCGATTGGATTTCGCGCTTCTCCTTGGCTTTGTCGGCTGGGGGCTTTTGATGGGTCGCGGCGTACTGCCGTGGGGATCGGGCGGCTGGGGCAGTAGCGGACCGAGCCCCAACCAAGGCTCGCGCGTCGCCACCGACCACCTTGAAATGGAACTCGACCACACATCCGGCGCGATCCGCGGCACGATCCTGAAAGGCCGCTTCGCCGGTCAGGATATCGAGACGCTCTCACCCGCCGAACTGGTCCTGATCTGGCAGGACTATTCCTTCGCCGATCCGAGCTCGGCACAGATCCTGGAAGCCTACCTCGACCGCCGCCATCCCACCTGGCGTGATGATCTCGAACGCCAAGCCGAAGGTGAAGAAGGCGAGGATGCCTATCGCAGCGAGCCGCGCGGCCAAAGATCCGCTGCTCCGCGCTCCGGCGCCATGACCCGCGCGGAAGCCTTTGAGATTCTCGGCTTGCAGGAAGGGGCTAGCGACGACGCCATCCGCTCAGCCCATCGCGAACTGATGAAAAAGCTGCACCCCGATCGCGGCGGATCGAATTACCTCGCCTCCAAGATCAACGCGGCCAAAGCGCTTCTCGTCGGCGATTAAAATCAGTTCGCCCGCGCGACGAAGCAGTCGAGCCCGTTGCGGCGCAATTCGTTGCAGGCACTCGTAGCCGACGCACTGTCGAACCCCGCAAACCGCGCCCGATAAAGCTGCCGGTCGCCCTTCGTCAGCGGGATGGCGATCGGCGCGCTCTCGGCCAACACATGCGCCGCCTTCGACTTCGCCGCCGACATCGCCCGCTCCGCTTCGGTGGGCGAGCCATAGACGCCGATCTGAACGTGATACCCTGACGAGGACGCTGTCGCCCCCGACGCCGGGCGCTCAACCGTTTCCACGGCCGGACGCGACCGGCCAAGCGACACGGGAACCGGCGTCGGCGCGGGCAGGTCCGCGACCACGGCCTGCAAAGCAGGTTTCATCGCGGCTTGTTCGTCGCCCGAAAAATCTTCTGACGGCTCACTCAAACGCGCCAACTGTGCCTGTAGTGTGGACGGAGGCCGGCCGAGATCGGAGGCCTTCGCCAAAACCGTTTCCGTAGCAGCAGGCGGCGATGCCGCGCTCGGCGCGACGCTCGCCACGCGATCAGACGCCCGTCCAATTTCGACAGGTGATGGCTCAACACCGGCACGCGCCGCGATCTGAGCTTTGAGCGCGGCAAAATCCGGACGCGGCATCGTTGCTGCATAGGTCAATGGTTGCGGAGCAGCCGGTGTTGCGGCCGTCTCGGCAACCACCGGCTTTTGATCCGCCTGCATCGATGTTGGCTGCAACACCGAAACGGTCTTGACCTTTGCAATCGCAATCTTCGGCCCAGCCGCGGTATCCGCAGCAGCGATCACCGGCGCAATTGGCTCGGAAACTTCAGCAGCCGGTTCCACCGCCATCGGCGCGTCAGCGACGGCCGCCGGTTTCGCCGGAGCAGGCGGCTGCGGTTTGATGACAGGTTTGGGCACCGGCCGTTTCGCGGGCTTGGCCTCCGCGATCAGTTCCGGCCCAGCCTTACGTGTCCGCTCCGTCGAGGCCTTTTCGATGGCCCGCGCCAGTAGCATGCGCATGTGCGCATCGCGCAACCCCGCGCTCACGCCGCCAAAAACAGCCGCGACAACATGCTTGCCGCCGGCTTTGTATGACGAAACGAGATTAAAGCCCGAAGCCCGCGTGTATCCCGTCTTGATGCCGTCCACGCCGGAAAACCGGCCGAGCAGCGCGTTATGCGAGCGGTATGTCTTGCCGCCATAGGAGAAGGTGCGCGTGGAGAACATGCGATAGTGCTGCGGAAAGTCATCCTGCAACCGCATCGCCAGCGTCAGCATATCGCGCGCCGTTGTCACCTGATCCGGATCGGGCAGACCCGACGCGTTCTGAAATGTCGTATCGCGCATACCCAACTGGCGCGCGCGCTTGGTCATAAGCTTGGCAAAGCCCGCTTCGCTGCCGCCGATCTTTTCGGCAATCGCCACCGCCATATCATTCGCCGACTTGACGATGAGGGCCTTGATGGCATCGCGCAGCGCAATCTCAGAGCCCGCATCAAGCCCAATTTTAGACGGTGCGGCAGCCGCAGCCCGCTCGCTCACCGTCAACGGCGTCGAAAACGATAACCGCCCGGCCTCGATGGTTTCGAAGGCCAAATAGAGCGTCATCATTTTGGTGAGAGAGGCGGGATAACGTGGTTCGCTCCCGGCATTGTCGTGCAGCACGCGGCCCGTGTTGGCATCGATGACCATAGCCGCCGACTTCTCTCCAGCCGACGCCGGTGCGGCAGCCAGATGCAAGGCGCAAAGGGCACCCGCTAGAAACACAAACGCTGACCACCGGTTTAAACGCACGGTTTGACGCCTGAAAAGACTGAACACTGTCTCGCTCGGGGCGCTGAGTTGGCCGGCCGCGCAGCACAACACGCCGCTTGACCCTCCGTACCCCCCGACAAACCCTTAAACCCTGCCTTGTGGGCGGCTTTGGGGCCGGTTCGGGGCATGTTGCTGCATTGCGATATTTTTGCTTTTTTTATGCTGCAGTGCAGCTATAGTGACGTTCTAGCTCAACGAGAGCGGTACGACGCGTGCCCGGGTCGCATACCCGGCCTCAACCAGAAAGGCGGACGCCCATGATCAACAATTTCCAGGATTTCCAGAAGATCGGTCAGACCGGCATGGAAGGCTACATGAAGATGATGGGCGAGTGGAACAAGAGCTGGCAGACCATTGCCAGCGAGTGGACGGACTACTCCAAGCGCGCCTTCGAAGACGGCACGGCGGCCTTTGAAAAGCTCGCCGCCGCCAAGTCGGTCGAGCAGGCCATGGAGATCCAGACCACCTACGCCAAGCGCGCCTACGAAGACTACATGCAGCAGATGTCCAAGATCGGCGCTCTCTACCAGAACATCGCCAAGGACGCTTTCAAGCCGGGCGTCTTCCCGGGCTCGCGCTAAGGGATTTGGCCGCCGCACACTGGCAGCCGCCGAAAGAACGAGGCCCGGGCTCATCGCCCGGGCCTTTTTTGCGTCGCACTCGATCACCACATTCCCGGTCTAAGTCAGCGGATCTGCCACGGCGCCTCCACATCCATCAGCCCGCCAAAACCGTAAACGAAGCAGACTGGAGATGCCCCATCCCCCCTTGCCCCGGCCCGGCGGATGGATTGAACTATCAAACGCGCCGGCCGGCATCGGCGGCACGATTCGACGGACAGAAACGACGGCCGCAGCGGCCGCCAACACGGGCATGATCGAGGGTATGGGAGAAGTGTGGCAGGGCATGATTGACGGACGGCCGCGCGCCGCTGGTCCGGACCAGGGCCAGGGCGGCGACGGCGATCAGGGCAAAACCGGAATCGTCACTAAGACACGGCCGAAGACCAAGAAGCCGTCGCTCTACAAGGTTCTACTTTTAAACGACGATTACACACCGATGGAATTCGTCGTGCACGTGCTTGAGAAGTTCTTCCAAAAAGGCCGCCAGGAAGCGACCGACATCATGCTGGCAGTCCACCGAAAGGGCGTCGGCGTGTGTGGCGTGTTCACTTACGAAGTGGCTGAAGCCAAAGTCACTTTGGTGATGGACTTCTCCCGTCAGCACGGGCACCCTCTGAAATGCACCCTGGAGAAAGAGTAGGTCAAACGTGCCGTCCTTCTCGAAGAATCTGGAAATTACGCTTCACCGTGCTCTCGAGCATGCCAATCAGCGCAGCCACGAATACGCGACGCTGGAACATCTGCTCGCCGCTCTCCTCGAAGATCGCGACGCCGCCGCAGTTCTGCGCGCTTGCAACGTCGATCTCGACCGTCTGCGCGCCCGCGTGACCGAATATCTCGACACCGAGTTCACCGCGATAACAACGAAGTCGGTCGCTGAAGCTTCCCCGACGCCGGGCTTCCAGCGCGTCATCCATCGCGCGGTCGTCCACGTGCAGTCGTCGGGCCGCGAAGAAGTGACCGGCGCCAACGTGCTCGTCGCCATCTTCGCCGAGCGCGAAAGCCACGCCGCGTTCTTCCTGCAAGAACAGGATATGACCCGCTTTGACGCGGTCCAGTATATCAGCCACGGCATCGCCAAGCGTCCCGGCATGTCAGAACCCCGCGTCGTGCGCGGCGCAGAGGAGACCGAGCAAACGGAAACGGGTGAGGACAAGAAGGGCCAGCAGGACGCGCTCAATACGTATTGCGTCAATCTCAATCGCAAGGCCCGGGACGGCAAGATCGATCCGTTGATCGGCCGTGAGCCGGAGGTGCTGCGCACGATCCAGGTGCTCTGCCGCCGCCAGAAGAACAACCCGCTTCTCGTCGGCGACCCCGGCGTCGGCAAGACCGCGATCGCCGAAGGCCTCGCCCGCAAGATCATCCGCGGCGAGGTGCCCGAAGTCTTGCGCGACGCCACGATCTTCGCCCTCGACATGGGTTCGCTGCTCGCCGGCACGCGCTACCGCGGCGACTTCGAAGAGCGCTTGAAGGCCGTCATGAAGGAAGCCGAAGCCTATCCCGGCGCGGTCCTTTTCATCGACGAGATTCATACCGTCATCGGCGCCGGCGCCACGTCCGGTGGCGCGATGGACGCCTCCAACCTGCTGAAGCCCGCGCTCCAGTCCGGCGCGCTACGCTGCATCGGCTCCACCACCTACAAGGAATACCGCCAGCACTTCGAGAAGGACCGCGCGCTCGTCCGCCGCTTCCAGAAGATCGACGTCAACGAGCCCACCGTTGCCGATGCCATCGAAATCCTGAAGGGCCTGAAGCCGTACTTCGAGGAATACCACAAGCTCAAGTACACCAACGACGCCATCAAGGCTGCGGTGGAATTGGCCGCTCGCTACATCCACGACCGCAAGCTGCCCGATAAGGCGATCGACGTGATCGACGAAACCGGCGCGGCGCAGATGCTCGTCGTCGAGTCCAAGCGCAAGAAGAAGATCACCGTGAAGGAGATCGAAGCCACCATCGCCACGATGGCGCGCATTCCGCCAAAGACCGTGTCGAAGTCGGATTCAGAAGTCCTGCACAATATCGACCGTGATCTGAAGCGGCTCGTGTTCGGCCAGGACAAGGCGATCGGCGCACTCGCCTCCGCCATCAAGCTCGCCCGTGCCGGCCTGCGCGAACCGGAAAAGCCCATCGGCTGCTACTTGTTCTCCGGCCCCACCGGCGTCGGCAAAACCGAAGTCGCCAAGCAACTCGCCAACCTTCTGGGCGTCGAGCTGCTGCGCTTCGACATGTCGGAATACATGGAGAAGCACTCGGTCTCCCGCCTCATCGGCGCGCCTCCGGGCTACGTTGGCTTCGACCAGGGCGGCTTGCTGACAGACGGCGTCGACCAGCATCCGCACTCGGTGCTGCTCCTCGACGAAATCGAAAAGGCCCATCCCGACCTCTACAACATTCTGTTGCAGGTCATGGACCACGGCAAGCTGACGGACCACTCCGGCAAATCTGTCGACTTCCGCAATGTCATCCTCATCATGACGACGAACGCGGGCGCCTCCGATATGGCCAAGCCCCCCATGGGCTTCGAGCGCGGCCGTCGCGAGGGCGAAGATACCGAAGCGGTCAACCGGATGTTCACCCCGGAATTCCGCAACCGTCTCGATGCGGTAATCCCCTTCGGCGGCCTGCCGCCGGAAGTCATCGCCAAGGTCGTCGACAAGTTCATCTTCCAGTTGGAAGCCCAGCTCTCCGAGCGCTCGGTCACGATCGAGCTCACGGACGCCGCGCGCAAATGGATCGGTGAAATCGGCTACGACGAGAAGTTCGGCGCCCGCCCGCTTGGCCGCGTCATCCAGGAGCATATCAAGAAGCCGTTGGCTGACGAATTGCTCTTCGGCAAGCTCGAGCATGGCGGCACGGTCAAGATCGGCTTGGAAGGCACAGGCCTCGAAAAGCGCCTGTCGTTCGAGTTCATCGCCGCCGAGCCCGGGAGCCGCAAGCCCGAGCAGACGGACGACGACGACGAGAACGAAGCAGCCCTCGTCGATGCCGCTCCGCGTAAGGCGCTGCCCGGACCGAAGGAGAAGAAGGAAAAGCCCGCACGCCCCGCAGGCTCCGTGCCGGGCGTACCGCGCAAGAAAGACGAATAAAGGAGCGCGGCACGCCCACCGCCCCTCTCCCGACTCGCGCTACCATCGGCGCGCCGCGAAACAAACGCGGCGCGCCGATTTTTTTGGCCGGGTGGGGCGCGGAACCAAGTTTCCGTACCTATCTTATCCAGGGGGAAAGACCATGACCCGCAACCCGGGCATGGCAGCGATGGAGAGATCAATGTCCGCACGCGTCGCAAAGCTCATGTCGAATACGGCCGCCATCCGCATCGCCACACTCACTGGCGCCAGCGCAATCCTCGCCGCGTTCTTCACCGTCGCGCCCGTCAAGGCCGCCGCGGCCGGTGAACTCGTCGGCACATGGAGCGGCACCGGCACCGTAACGCTTGCCAACGGTGCCCGTGAAAAAGCCCGCTGCCGCGCGTCCTACATTTCCGCCGGCGGCCGCACCTACGCCATGTCGGCCACCTGCGCCACCTCCGCCGCGAAGGTCTCGCAGACCGCGATTGTCAGCCAGAACACGAAAAACCGCTTCGGCGGCACGTTCTACAACCCCGAGTTCGGCGTCACCGGCCGCATCCGCATCATCCTTAGTGGCGCCCGCCAGACTGTCTATCTCTCCGGCAGCTCCGGCCACGCCACCTTCAACATGAAGCGGCGCTGAGGCGGTGGGGGGGGATACCCCCCCACCACATGAACGCCAGCTGAAAACACGGTTCAGAACCGGTTCAGCCCCGGTCTCATAAGGTCTCTCACATGACGGGGCGAATGGCCCCGCCGAGAAATCCAACGGAGACCATCATGTCCACCCTGACCCGCACCCTCGCCCTCGCCGCCGCCATGCTGGCCGCCGGCACCGCCGTCGCCTCGGCCCACTCGGTCGAGGACCGCCAGATCAAGCAGCGCCTTGCCATTGAACAGGGCCGCCAGGCCGGTTCGATCACCTGGCTCGAAGGCCGCCGTCTGCGTGCCGAGCAGCAGCGCATCATGCGCATGGAGCGCATCCTGAAGGCCGACGGGCACCTCTCCGCCAGCGACCGCCGCATCCTGGCCCAGATGCAGAATGACGCCCGCCGCCACATCGTCGCCGAGAAGACCGACGGCCGCCGCCGCCTGGGCTTTCTCCCCCGCGTCGGCAACTAACCGCGTCCCCGTCTTAGCTTTCTCCCAAACTCATCGGGCCGCCCCACCGGGCGGCCCATTTTTTTTTATATCCCTCAATCCCCACCGATGCGTCCCGGCAACAGCGGTCCGATCGTCGGCAAATGGGAACACAACTTAGGACTTTGGTAAGCACGCGCCCGCTAGCGTGGCCTGACATTTCCAGTTCCAGTCGGGGCCAGTCCATTATGAGCATTCTGCGGTCGGTTTCGGTCGACGACATCATCTCCCGCGGCAGCATTCGCGAGCAGGACGTGATGCGCATGCGCCAGTCGTTCTACGACGACGGCCTCATCACCCCCGAGGAAGCAGACCAACTGATCCGCCTCAACGCGGCCTGCCCGGTCCAGGATGCCGCCTGGTCGCCTTTCGTTGTCCAGGCCATCTGCGATTACATCGTCAACCAGACCGAGCCCGAAGGCTACGTCACCGCCGCCAATGCCGACTGGCTGATCGCCATGATCGCCCCCGAAGGCCGGGTGCGCTCTAAAACCGAACTCGATCTCCTGCTCCAAGTTCTCGACACCGCCCGTTGGTCTCCCGAACGCCTCGTCCGCTTCGCCCTCGACGAGGTCAAGCGCGCGATCATCGAAGGCGATGGCCCCCTGCGCATGAACGGAACCCGTCAGACCGGCACCATCACCGACGCCGAGGTCGATCTGATCCGCCGCATCCTGTACGCCTTCGGCGGCGACGGAAACATTGCCATTACCCGCGCCGAAGCCGAGGTGTTGATTGCCATCGAAGAGAGCCTCGCCACGGGCGGCACCCCGAACCCCGCCTGGACCGATCTCTTCGTTAAAGCGATGGCCAACGTGATCCTCGCCACGTCCGGCTATGCACCTCCCAGCCGCGAGGAAGCGCTCCGCTCCGATGCTTGGTTGAAGCGCCGTGGCGATCTCGCCCCGTCGCATATGGTCGGCGCCATGGTCACCGGCAGTCTCTCCAGCGTCTGGGATACCTACACTGAGCAAAGTTCCGAGGAGCGGGCGCTCGCCCGCCTCGAACGCCAGCGCGTTGAGATCATCACCAACGAAGAGATCACCGAGGGCGAGGCCTTTTGGCTGGTCGAACGCATGACCCGCGACGACCGCCTGACGCCCACCGAACTGGCCCTCATCGACTATCTGCGCCGGGAAGCAACCATGCTCCACCCCGCCCTCGTCGATCTGGTCCGCCGCACTTCGGCCGCCTGACGGGTCACAGTCCAAACGGCCCCGCACAGGGCAAAGATCGTCATTCTTAATGAGACCATCAGATCCGGCGGCATCCACCCGCCGCCGGATCTGGGCCGCCGCGTCCATGCCCGGACCCGGGAGGAGCCAAAACCCCGTTGGTCCGCGCCATGTTGCCCGTTTACGTGACGGGAAGAGGCGTCTAGAACCAGCCGTTAATCCGACCATCCCCCAACCTTTCCGAACCAAGACGGGACCGCATCCGCGATGTTCAATAAGATCCTGATCGCCAACCGTGGCGAGATCGCCTGCCGTGTCATCAAGACCGCCCGCAAAATGGGCATCAAGACCGTCGCGGTCTATTCGGATGCCGACCGCGATGCCCTCCACGTGGAAATGGCCGACGAAGCCGTCCACATCGGACCCGCCCCCGCTGCCCAGTCCTACCTGATCATCGACAAGATCATCGACGCCTGTAAGCAGACCGGCGCCGAGGCCGTCCACCCCGGCTACGGCTTCCTCTCCGAGCGCGAATCCTTCCCCGTCGCCCTGGAAAAAGCCGGCATCGTCTTTATCGGTCCCAACCCGCGCGCCATCGCCGCCATGGGCGACAAAATCGAATCCAAGAAAGCCGCGGCAGCCGCCAAGGTCTCGACCGTCCCCGGCTACATGGGTGAAATCGACGACGCCAAGCATGCCATCAAGATCGCCGAAGAAATCGGCTACCCCGTCATGATGAAGGCCTCCGCCGGCGGCGGCGGCAAGGGCATGCGCATCGCCTTCAACCGCAAGGAAGTCGAAGAAGGCTTCCCGCTCGCCAAGTCCGAGGCCAAGGCCTCCTTCGGCGACGACCGCATGTTCATCGAGAAATTCATCGTCGACCCCCGTCACATCGAAATCCAGCTGATCGGCGACAAGCACGGCAACGTCATCTATCTCGCCGAGCGTGAATGCTCGATCCAGCGCCGCAACCAGAAGGTTCTCGAAGAGGCCCCCTCTCCCCTCCTCGACGAAAAGACCCGCAAGGCCATGGGCGAGCAGGCCGTCGCCCTTGCCAAAGCCGTCGGCTACGACAGCGCCGGCACCGTCGAATTCGTCGCCGGCCAGGACCGCTCGTTCTTCTTCCTGGAAATGAACACCCGCCTGCAGGTCGAGCATCCCGTCACCGAGATGATCACCGGCGTGGACCTCGTCGAATTGATGATCCGCGTCGCCGCCGGCGAAAAGCTCCCCTTCAAGCAGTCTGACGTCAAGATCAACGGCTGGGCCGTCGAAAGCCGCGTTTACGCCGAAGACCCCTTCCGCAACTTCCTGCCCTCCATCGGCCGCCTCGTGAAATACCGGCCCCCCGCTGAAGGCACTCGCGACGGCGCCACCGTCCGCAACGACACCGGCGTCTTCGAAGGCGGCGAGATCTCGATGTACTACGATCCGATGATCGCCAAGCTCGTCACCCACGCGCCCACGCGCGAAAAGGCGATCGCAGCCCAGGCCGATGCCCTCGACGCGTTCTACATCGACGGCATCCAGCACAACATTCCCTTCCTCCAGGCGGTCATGCAGCACCCGCGCTGGATCTCGGGCAAGATCTCCACCGGCTTCATCAAGGAAGAATACCCGGACGGCTTCAAGGCCCGCGCCGCCGAAGGCGAGGAGCGCCGCATTCTGGCCTCCGTGGCCGCCGTCATCGACCACCAGCAGAACTCCCGCCGCCGCCAGATTACGCATCAGATGTCGGGTACGGCGGTGAGCTTCGCCAAGACGCGAGTCGTTAAGATCGGCGAGGACCAGCTGAAAATGGAAGTGGCCGGCGAAGGTCACTCGTTCGCCGTCACCATGATGGGCGCCAACGACGCCCGCGGCGAAACCATCTCGATCGTCTCCAGCTGGGCACCTGGCGAGCCCGTATGGCACGGCAAGGTCAACAACCGCGACGTCGCCATCATGGTCCGCCCGCGCTTGAACGGCCTGACGCTCTCCTACCGCGGCATCACCGTCCCCGTGCACGTCTTCACGAGCCGCGAGGCGGAATTGGCAGCCCTCATGCCGATCAAGGCCGCGGCTGACATGTCGAAGTTCCTGCTCTGCCCGATGCCGGGCCTCGTCAAGGCGATCAACGTCGAAGAAGGCGCGGACGTGAAGACCGGCGATCCGCTGGCCATCGTGGAAGCCATGAAAATGGAAAACATTCTGCGCGCCGAGATCGACGGCAAGGTCAAGAAGGTCAACGCCAAGGCGGGCGACAGCCTCGCCGTCGACGCCGTGATCCTCGAATTCGCCTGATCGAACACACCCCGATCGAAATAGGAGGCCGTCCCGCTACCCGGGGCGGCCTTTGTTTTGGCAAACGCTCCACCCTCAGTCGGTGGAGTAACGGCCGCATTCGCGCCGGAGCATGTCGAGGATCGGGTCGTAAGCGTCCTCGTCGCGCGCTTCCGGATAGACCAAATACACCGGATAAACGAACCGCCGTGCCCGCTTGGGTTGTTTCAGCCGCCCACGCGACAGGTAAGGCTTCACGAGACGCATCGGAAAATAAGCCGACAACTCGTTCGCCAACACGTACTCGAGCGGGTTGCTCCCCAGGTCCAGCGAGAGCCCCGGCTTGATCAATTCCGGATAGGCCGTCGCATGGTCGCGCTGAAAATCTGCGCCCCAGTTGATGAACATGTAATCGCTGCTGCCCTTCTTCGGCGCCGTCCGCGCGCTGGTCACCAGCACGAATTCCTCGTCGAACAGATGCTCCACCGTATGCCCCGGCGGCTGGATCGGCCGGTACATGATCGCCAAATCAAGCGTGCCTTCGATCAAGCGCTGGGTCAGCACGTCCTGCAGCCCAGCCGTGGCCGAAATCGCGATATCCGGGGTCTCGGATCTGAGCTTTGCGATGGTTTTCAAAAGCACCCCGTGCCAGAGCGTGGCGGGTGCGCCGATGGCGATATGGTCCCGGTGCTGGTCGGAAAGCGACACTTCCAGCTGCGCCCGCTGCCACACACGCACCAGCGCCAGCGCATGTTTGTGGAACTGTTCGCCCGCCGCCGTCAGATCTGCACCGCTTTTTGATCGCTCAAAAACGGGACGTCCGAGCAGATCTTCGAGCCCCTTGATGCGCGCCGAGACGGTTGATTGGGTAATGTTCAAACGGTGCGCAGCATCAATAAAACTGCCGGTTTCTGCGACCATCAGAAAGGTACGGGCAAGATTGATGTCCATCTGTGGCCTGCGCGATGAGGAGGACGTTCACGCTCTATCTATCGAAATTTTCGATAGTGGTCAGCGGAAAATTCCGTTTGAAGCCCGTTTTGATTCTCACCACATTGCACACGTCTCGGCGACGAGTCGGGAAATGAAAGCCGTGCAGTCATGCCCGGTGCAAAAACTGAAGGACGAAGAACATGGCCAAAGCTGCAAAGAAGCCTGCCGCGAAGAAGGCTGCCAAGAAGCCGGCGGCGAAGAAGAAGAAGTAAGAGTTTCCTGCCTCGTGCCCCGGAACCTTGTCAGTCGGCTCCTCAGAGCTTCGGTGGTTCCAGCGGCGGTGCTGATCAGCGTTCTCTCAGCCGCGCAAGCGGCGTCGGTCACCAACCGGGATGATGTCGACCGCAAGGTCACGATCATCGAGAGCGGCACCCAGAAAGACCACGTCCTCAAAAAAGGCGAGGTTCTTGAAGGGGTCTGCCAGCGCGGCTGCAGCATCCGCATCGACGGTGACGACGTGAATCCTTACGTGCTCGAGGGCACAGAGGTCACGGCCATCGAAGGGGGCGATCTCTACGCAGAAGGGCAGGGGCCGCTGGGTTCTCCGCGTTCCGGAGCCTCCGGCCAGCCTTCCAAGCCCGGCCCGTAAAGCGTCGGAGTTGATCGAGGCTTTGCATTCCGGCACCCGCGCCCCCGTGGCTCGGGTGCCGGTTTCGTTTCAGGCCTCCGTTTGTCGGCCGTCCCTGCGAACCCGCCAGACTCAATCCGCACTCCGGCCATCGAAACCAACCTCCGCGACCGGCTCAAGCGAGCCGAGGCACGCCGCGAAACTTGCAATAAGCGCGTTATCCACAGTTTCGAGCGATGCCGTATGCCCGAGCGCGGCAAGGCTCGTCACCGCCGATCCCTCCAGCCCGCACGCGACGATCGCATCGAAATGCGAAAGATCGGGCGACACATTCAAGCTGATCCCGTGCAGACTTATCCCGTGCCGCACCTTCAGACCGAGCGCTCCAATCTTGGATTCCCCGCCCGGCAGATCGGGCCGCTGCACCCACACGCCGGGACGCGCCGGATCGCTTGTTGCGGTCACCCCGAGCCTATCGAGCGAACCGATAACGCAGCGCTCCAGCAACCGCACAAACGCTCGCACGTCGCCACCCGTCCGCTGCCGCACATCGAGCAGCGTATAGACGATCCGCTGGCCCGGCCCGTGATAGGTGATCTCTCCGCCCCGGTCCGTTTCGAACACGGGAAAGCGGTCCGGTTCGATCAAGTGCTGCATCTGCCCGCGCGGACCCTTCGTCAGTAGCGGCGGATGTTCCAGAAACCAGAGCAGTTCTGAATGGTCCGCGTGCGCGATCCGATCCACTTCGCCAACCATGAAGGCGACCGCATCCGGATAGGCCACGGGCCGCGATGAGCGCATCAGCCGAATCGGTCGCCCAGGGATCGTCATTTAAAGGCCTCGGAAAGAGGAGTGTCGGGACGTGTCCTAAACACACTGCCAGCCCGCAGCCGTCACGGCTTACCCCAGATCATAGAGCATCTGCCGCCCCTTGCCGCAGCCGCCCCTCAAATCGGCAGGGCGGAGCCGGGTTCACACTTGCCATATCCGGAACCGTCTGTTAGTTCCCGTCGCCTCGGCAGCGCAACCGGTCAACCGGTTCGTTGCGCGGCTCTCCCGAATTGGCCTCAGGGCCTTCCAGGGCGATCCCATGCGGTTGTGGCGGAATTGGTAGACGCACTACCTTGAGGTGGTAACGGGGCAACCCGTGGAGGTTCGAGTCCTCTCAACCGCACCATTCATTTCGGGCCAGCGCCGTCGCGGCGTTGACAGGCCCAACCTAAGTCAAAATCGACAGGGTAAAACGGCGTGGGCGCTCTGAGCCCGCGCGTGGCGCGCGGATGATCGCGCTCCGCCCTCAGAAACCGAACAGTGAAAACGGCGGCGGTTCGTTGGCGCTAGCGCGCTTAACGCGCGTCTTCGGCTTGGCCCCGCCTGGCGCGCGCGCGGACTTTTTCGTTCCCGCTGCCGGTGCATCCGCCCGCGTATCGGAATGATCCCTCGTCGCCGCCTGCCGGACGCGCGCGGGAGGAGCGATCTCCACGACCTCCGCATCCGCCCCCGAAAGCGTTTTCAAAACCGCGGGCGATCCGAAGAACGGAAGCAAGTGCGGTTGCTGCCCGTCGGCCGCCGGTGCGACATCGCCCGCCGCCGCAGCGGCAACCACGGTCGCCTCCGCCGCAGCCTTCGGCCGCGACTTCGCGATCAGCTTTTCCAGGTCCGCATTGTAGGTATCCACCGGCACCAAAGGTGCCTTCGCCCGCATATGGACCACCTTGTAGCCCTGCCGCTTCAGAGACGCGAGGATCACCGGCAGCGCCTTGGCCGTGGCGCTCTTGATATCGTGGAACAGCACGATGCCGCCCTGCCGCTTGTCGATCTGGGCCAGCGTATACGTAGCCAGCCGGTCCGCGCTGCCGATGTAACTGTCGTTGGAGACGACATCGACAGTGAACGCCGCAATTCCCCGCGACTGCAGATGCGCCATCATCGGATCGCTGTCGGAAAGCCCCGGGAAACGAAAGAAGGGTGCAATCGGCTGCTCCGCCGCCATGGCAATCGCCGAAAAACCCCGTTCGATTTCATCGATCGCCCGCTCCAGCCCCCGCCGCTTCATGTTCATGGGATGCGACCACGTATGCGAACCCAGAGTATGGCCCCGCGCCAGCACATCCTTCACGGATGCCGGATACGCGATCGCCATGCGCCCGACAGAAAAGAACGTCGCCTTGGTGCAGAACTGGTCCAGCGTGTCGAGGATCGACTTGGTGATCCACGGCATCGGACCGTCGTCGAACGTCAGCACAACCTCGCGCGGCTTCAGAAAGGAGTCTTCCCGCTGCAGAACGGAAATCTCGCCGTAGAGCGGCCCCGTCGACGCATCGATCTCCACGACCCGGTCCACGCCTAAAGCGCCCTTGGGATCACCGCAGGTGGTCTCGGCCCGCACAGCCCCGGCCGCGCCGGCCAGACCGAGGACCGCCAGTGTCAAAAGAAGTACCGCGCGCCGAACCATCGTCCGCATCCGTCCGTTGCCGAATTTGCGCGCAGGGTGGCTGATTTCACCCCGGGCAGCAACCCGGCCCGGTCAATTCTTGAGCTCGATGAGGCTTGGCGGCACCCCTACGGCCGGCCGAGCGGGTTCGTGGCCCAGCTATCATCGTTAACCGAGGGCCGCAGAGTTGGCGCGACGGCTGGCGGCGCAGGCGACGCAGCCGGAGACTGCGAGACCGGCCTTACAACATGGGGCCGCGCAACGGGCTCCTCCGCCGGCAAATTCACCCACGGCAAACTCTCCGGCTCGCCCGGCGTCATCGGCCAGACCGCGGACCGGTTGGCAAGCGGCTGGCTGGAGAGAGCGATCTTGCGCCGCTTGGCTTCGCGCTCGGCCATCGCGTCGAATTCCGGCAATGTCGCGATGTGCCCTTTGGGCACGATGTGGACGACTTTGTAGCCCTTGGCCTTCAACTCGCCCAGCAGGGCGCGAATGCCGCCCGCCGTCGACGGTTGAATATCGTGGAAGAGAATGATTCCGCGTCCCTTCTGCGCCAGTTGCGACATCACATTTTTCCGCATCACCGTCGGATTGCGCGTCAGGAAGTCCCGGCTATCGACGTCGATGGCGATGTTGGCAATATCCCGCTTTTTCAGATGCGCCCGCATCGCCGAACTCTCACCCAAATAGGGAAATCGGAAGAACGGCGCCGCAGGCTGCCCAAGCGCGAGCGTCGTGGCGCTGAGCCCCAGTTCGATCTCCTGTTTCGATGCCGCCGCTCCGATCCGATCGAGCCGCTTATGCGACCAGCTGTGCAGCGCGATCGTGTGGCCCCGCGCCGCCGTGTCGCGCAACGTATCGGGATCGGACAGCGCCATGCGCCCAACGATAAAGAAGGTCGCCTTCACGCACTCTTCGTCCAGCGCCTCCAGAATGGGCCGCGTGAAACGGCGCATCGGGCCGTCGTCGAAGGTGAGAACAACTTCCTTGTCCTGGAGCAATTCGAACGGCTCGGGCCCCGGCGCGCCGAACTTCGGCCCGCCTGTCGCATCGATCTCGGCCACCCGTGCGACACCCAGCGTTCCAGCGGCGCACGCCGGTGCTTCGGTGGCCGGGTTCGCACGCGCCTGCGTGCCGGCGGTGATCACCGCCAACGCTCCGATCATCGAAAAAAGCAGCGTCCGCCGAGCCGCAGGCGTCATCAAAGTGTCATCCTAAAAATCCACCGCGCAGGCCCTGTGCCCGCCGGCAAAGTGCATGATCCCGCAAATGTACCGGACCGGGTGCCGACAATACCTGCGCCGCTTTGCCCGGTGCAAGCGGCCTAAGATTTGCCTGTGCCATTCGCGCACCATGGTAGGCGTTCCAGCGTACATATGCTAATGCCGCCCGTGTGTTGAGGCCGCCCGCGGCAGCTGAGTCCCCCGTTAAAGAGCCAAGGAAAGCGCCCGCGTGTCTCAATCTCCGCCCAGTCCCCATACGCCTGAAAACGAGCCGGTCCCGACCGAGACGCTTGTCCGCGAGGTTGCCGCGGCGCTGGCGGCTGGCGCACCCCAAGCCGCCCGGTCTCTTGTCGAGGACTTGCGCGCCCCCGACATCGCCGATGTGATCGAGCTTCTCGATCCCGAAGACCGGGTCGAGCTCATTGAGGCATTCGGCGCCGATTTCGACTTCGAGGTCTTCTCCGAGCTCGACGAAACCGTCCGCGACCAGCTTTCCGAAGCTTTGCCCAATGAGTTCCTGGCCCGCGCCATCACAGAACTCGACACCGACGACGCCGCCTACATCATCGAAGGCCTCGAAGACAGCGACAAGGAAGACGTTCTTTCGCAACTCGAGACGTCCGATCGCGCAGCCCTCGAACGCAACCTCGAATATCCCGAAGAGACTGCCGGCCGCCTCATGCAGGCGCACTTTGTTGCCGTGGCTCCGTTCTGGACCGTCGGCCAAGTGATCGACTACATGCGCGAGGCCGATGACCTGCCCGAAAGTTTCTCGGAAATTTTCGTCGTCGACCCGTCGTTCCGCGTTCTGGGCAGCGTCGAACTCTCCCGCGTCCTGCGCGCCAAACGCAACGTGCTCGTCGAAACGTTGATGGAGACCGACCGCCACGTCGTCATCGCCACGGAGGACCAGGAAGAGGTCGCTCGCCAATTCAAGCGCTACGACCTGTTCTCCGTCCCCGTCGTCGACGAAAACCAGCGCTTGGTCGGCGTTGTTACGGTCGACGACGTGGTCGAAGTTCTGGACGATGAAGCCGACGAAGACATGAAGGCGCTGGCCGGTGTGGGCGACGAAAGCCTCGCCGACAGCGTGCTGGAAACTGTCAAAAGCCGCGTGCCCTGGCTGGTGGTCAACCTCGGCACCGCCATCTTGGCCTCCTTCGTCATCCAGCAATTCGATGCCTCCATCGAACAGATGGTGGCGCTCACGGTAACGGTCCGCGCGCTCGCCACCAGCAAGCTCGGCTCCTCCAATGCCCGCCGCGTGGTCACGCGCGAAGCCCTCGTCGGATTGATGAACGGCCTGGTGCTCTCCAGCATCATGGCAGCCGTCGTTTTTCTCTGGTTCGGATCGAGCATCCTGGGTGGCGTGATCGGCGCCGCGATCATCGTCAATCTCTTCTGCGCGGCCGTCGCCGGCATCCTGATCCCGCTGATCTTCGATCACTTCGAACTCGATCCTGCCCCCGCCTCGGGCGTCTTCGTCACCATGGTGACGGACTGCGTCGGCTTTTTCGCCTTCCTCGGCCTCGCCTCGATCTGGCTGTTTTGAAAGCTCAGCTCGTCGGCTGATCGAGCTTGCGCGTCAGAGCCTCGAACTCGCGGCGAAGTTCCTCGTTGCGGAAAATCTGCTCGAACGTCGGTGCCTCTAGCATCTGGAGCGCCTCGAACGAGGCCGACCCATCCCGCATCAGGTTGTTCAACTCAAAACTCGCCTGCACGGTGTCGAAGGTATTGTCGGCGATCTTCAGATCATGCACCGCCTTCTGCCGAGCCCGCGCGATCTGTTCGCGCTGCTGCTGCAAATAGCGCCGGTAGGCTTTCGCCGCGTCCTCGGCCACTTTCTGGCTCTCGCGATTGGCCTCTAGAATGCGTTTCTGGTCCGGTCGGTTGTCGGCTCTCAGCAGCTCAGCCGTCCGCGATT
Organism: Hyphomicrobium sp. 12-62-95; assembly: GCA_002279935.1. GTDB lineage: Bacteria > Pseudomonadota > Alphaproteobacteria > Rhizobiales > Hyphomicrobiaceae > JAGVSR01. Next base: position 50,588 of record NCCZ01000014.1, read on the forward strand.
TGGCGCTTGTGATGTCCTTCATGACGGCATCGAGGCGCGGCAGATATTGCTTGTCGATCTTGGCGATTGCCATGTCCTGCGCATGCACCAGCATGGCAAAGAGCGCCGCATGCATGGCGAAATACTTGCGCGCGGTGGCCGCGTTGTCGCCCGCCGCCTCCACCAGCCGGGCCAATTGCTGGTCGATCAGCTTGGCCGCTTCGAACGTGGCAGCCAGCCGCACCAGATCTCCCGACAGCACGCCGTCGAGAAGCAAATCGAGCTGCTCGGGCGACAAGTCCACGCCCGATGTTTTGAGTGCCGCGCTGACCTCAGCCTTCGCCGTCGTGATACCGTCCCGGTTTTTCTCAATCCGCGCCTGCAGGTCCTGAATGCCCGCATCGAGCGATCCGACCGTGTCCGTCAGCACACCCGGCAGCGTCGCCTCCTTGGGCGCCATCAACTGCTTTTCTTTCATCCGCGCGATCTGTGCTTCCAGATCGAGGATGCTGCGCCGATGAGCCTCAATGCGCTTCTGCACCTCAACAACGGGTACATCAGTGACGATGCCAAGCGCACCGTCGAGCAGCGCCTTGACCCGCGCTTCACGGTCCTCGCGCGTTTCCGTCCACAGCGGCGGCACGACAAAATCGGATTCCTTTGGCAGCGATTTCATGTCGCCGCGCTTTTCCGCCGTGTCGGCCAGAATGTCTTCCACCGCCTGCATCAGAAGACGGGCCTGCTCATAAGTCTTGTCGCCCGCGCGCGGATCAGCCGGCGCCATCTCAGCCTCAGCACCCGTCGCCGCCTGCACGGCCTCAGCAGCGGCCGTTTTCGTCCGGTCTAGGATGTCCCCGATCGTCGATGGCCGCTCTTGGGCCCACGCAGCGGTCGAAACGCTGAGCATCAAAGAACAGGTCAACGCGGAAAGGTGTGGCCGGCAACGCAGCATGGCGGGGTCCTCCATCGGGCGAGTAGAGGCGCGGGAATTCAGGCGATTAGATGGTGAGTGAGCTGAAGCCCGCAAGGGCCTGGCCGGCCCCGCTCTCAGACGGTCTTGAGGGCCTCCGCGATGGCCGCCAGCAAATCCGGCGTCACCTGCCGTGCATCGGTCAACACCACCATATGCGAGAATGCGCCTGGAATATCCGCCTGGGCCTTGGCGAACTTCGGCTTGGAAAACGGCGGCAACACAGCCTTGGCGCCAAGCGCGAGTGCGAGACGCAACTCTTTTCCGCTCACCGTGATCACCCCGGCCAACGCTCCAGAGGCCGTTAAAATAGCAATATAGCCCTCGCGCGCAGCAAACGTGGCCTCCGGCGCCGACGACTGAATGTCCCGCAACAAAAGCTGCGCCAACGGCCGGTATCCCTTCGCATCGGCCAAAACCTCATCGAGTGATTTTTCGTCCACGTCGCTCTTGGGGCGCGGCACGGGCGGCGTTACCGGGGCGGGTGCGCGGATTGGCGGAGCCGGAACAGCCGCAGCCAGTGCGGGCGCGGAAGGAGCGGGTGCCCGCGCGGCCGCGACGATCTTTTCCGCCAACTCGCCACCAGAGACCAACGCCGCCGCATCCAGATAAATCGGCCGCCCGCCATTGTGATGGATCCGTTCCATCCACGACGCGCGCGCGAACAAGAAGCCCTGCTGGCGAAGCCAATCGATGATCGCGTTCCGGTCGGTAAGTCCCGTGGCCGCAATCGCACTCATCCACTGCGCCAGATCGCGCCCGGTATCCGCCTCCAGGCTCTCCAAAAACTCCCGCTCCTTTTCGGCGTAGTCGACGGCCATGGCGGTCAGATCCACCGCCGCGTGCGCTTGGCATAATCCCGCCAAGCATCACCAAACTTCGCCTCCAGGTGGCGCTCCTCGGGAATGATCTGCAACTGGGTGACGAGCGCCGCGAAAACGAACGCCAGGATCACGAACCAGATATTGCGCGTCAGTTCCGCCGCGCCAAAAAGCAGGAACACATCGGCGATATAGATGGGATGCCGCCGCCACCGGTAGGGACCATCGGTGACGAGGTGCGATGCGCCCGCATGCGGCAGGATCGTCGTGCGATGCCGCCGCAGCGTCAGCCCGGCCCACGTCAGAATGGCAAGCCCCGCCGCGCCAAATCCCAGGCCCACGAGTGACGCCGCCCCATCGCCCATCCCCGGCCAAGGCAGGGGAGAGAGACGCCCGAGCTCCACCGCGCCGGCGATCGCCAGCACGAGAAGAACCGGGGGCCAGGGAATGGCACCGGGACGCGAAACATCAGGGTTGGCGTCACCGGCCGCCATGCGATCCTCAGATGAACTTCAACATTCAGGAGCGAAACCTATAACAGGCGCCGCGCCGGGCGCCACGCGGCCGTTCGTTCGCGCGGTTGCCGCAATCTGCTTATAAACACCTCGGCATCTGCCTTGAGGAGAGATCGATCATGCTGAAAATTTGGGGTCCGCGCGCGCTTGTGGCACTCGCAGTGACGGGTGCGGCTGTCGCCCTGCTGCCGCCATCCCCGGCCTTTGCCGCCAAGAATTATGGCTGCTTCACCGTCACCACACCCACGCTCAACATTCGCAACCGCCCCTACGGCGATGCGACCGTCATCGGCACCGCGTCGGCCGGCGAAATCCTGGAGAAGCGCAAGCTTTTCTGCACCCCGCGCGGCTACTGGTGCGCCGTCCGCAAAGGCAATCTCGAAGGCTATGCCGACAAAAACTTCCTCGGCAAGATCAAGTGCCCCTAATGCCCGCGCTACGACGCCTTCCTCGCCGGAATGGTCGGGTAAGGCGTCGGCGCCGACGGCCGCGCCTCCAACTCTTTGCCGAGGTCAAAACTCGGACAACTGAGCTCAACGAGCCGCGCGTTGTAGGCCTCGAGAACCGGCCGCTCCGCCGCCGCGCGGACCGCGGCGTTCTTTGCGGTGTCCGTCCCGAGCGCCGCGCTCGTCGCCGACCGCATCGACTGTGCCGCAGCCGACGGCTGCACCTTGTAGGCCTCGCCGCGAAGCGCCAACAGCCGCACTTGAATTCGCCCCGTCAGCCGCCGGCAATCGAGCGCCTTCTCCTCCGCACTCATCGTATAACCTTGCGGCAACAGACCTTCGCCCCCCGCGCCGGCTCCCGAACCAGCACAGCCGCCAAGGCCCGCAAATCCGCCGCACAGCACTAGAATGATGGCGCGTCCGATCACCAAGCCCGTCCCGTTCGATAAAGGTTCGTCTAGATACTTCTAAAAAGGTGCGGTCGAAGCAAGGCGGCATCGTGCGCCCTGCACGGCCAAATGGCGGCTTGCCAGGGCCTACCCCGACCCGCTTTGATCGGGATCTGGTATAGTTCGGCTCTGAGATCCGGACAGAAGTGAGGAAAAGTCGATGTCAAAGAGTGCGCCGCTTGCTGCCGTGATCGTGGCAGCCCTGCTGACAGGATCTCCCGCCGCCATCGCCGAGGAGACCGATGCCGCGCCCGCACGCCTCCTCTGCACCTTCTCCAGCGGCTCGTCCGTCAGCTACGAAGCCGGCGCCTTTGCCACCAAGCCCGCCGCGCCGTTATCGTTCGCCATCACCAAAATCGACCTCGAAGGGCAATCCGCCGCCCTCACCACGGCCGAAGGCCAAACGCCCGCCAGCCTGCGCATCGTCCGCGCGGTCAATGCCAACCACTTTCTCGAAGTCGTCAACGAGGGCTTCCTCAATCTGACCACCATCTATGACAAAGACCCCAAGACCGGCCTTCACCCCGCCGTCCACTCCCGTCATCTGGGCCTTATCGGCCAGCCGGTCTTTGGTCAGTATTCCGGTACCTGCGCCGAGTGACGGGGCGAGAAGAAAAGCTGTGGATCGCCGCTCGCGAAATACCCCCGCCTCACGTATCAGCCAAATGTAGGACAACATACCGGGGAGGGCCGCTGCCATGACTGTGCACATGATCAAGCTGTCGGTCGGCTCCGAGTCCGTCGACGATCACGCCCAGTGGCAGGCCGCCAACCGCCAATTCTGGCGCAAGGTCGGCAACCGCCCCGCCGTGTTTCACACGACGTTTCAAACGCCCAAGCGCACAGTCGACCTTCTCGACGGAGGTTCGCTCTATTGGGTCATCAAAGGTCTGATCCAGGCCCGCCAGCGCCTCGTCGGTTTCGATGAGGGTAAGAAGGAAGACGGCTCGCCGTGCTGTCTCCTGCTGCTCGATCCGGAAATCATTCCCGTGCGCCCCTTGCCGCGCCGGCCCTTCCAAGGCTGGCGCTATCTCGACGCCGCCGCCGCGCCCACCGATCTCGGTGCGGGTTCCCGCGGAGACATCGCTGATCTGCCGCCCGCTCTGCGCCGCGACCTCGCCGCGCTGGGCCTCATCTGAGTGAGAAGGGCCCCTCCACGGTGAAAAAGCCGGTCATCTCTTCGATTGTCGAGGCACTGCCCCACACCGTGCCCTTCGTCGGCCCCGAACAGTTGGAGCGCGTGCGCGGCCGTCCCTTTCGCGCCCGACTTGGTGCAAATGAAAGTGCCTTCGGCCCGGCCCCCGGCGCCATCGCCGCGATGACAGCGGCGGCTCGAGAGTCCTGGAAATATTGCGACCCAGAAAACTATGACCTGCGCGACGCCATTTCGCGCTTCCACGGTGTTGAGATTGGCAATGTCGTGATCGGCGAGGGCATCGATGGCCTCCTAGGTCTCGCAGTGAAAATCGCCGCCGACCCAGGCACGCCCGTCGTCACCTCAGATGGCGCGTATCCGACGTTCAACGCGCACGTTGCCGTACAGGGCGCCCGCCTCGTCAAAGTCCGGTTCCGCAATGACCACGAGGATCTCGACTCGCTGCTCGCCACCGCCATCCGCGAAAAAGCGCGCGTGCTCTATGTCTCCAATCCCAACAATCCGATGGGCTCCTGGTGGCCCGCCGCCGACCTACAAAGGCTGATCGCGGCGCTGCCCGATCACCTGCTCCTCCTGCTCGATGAAGCCTACTGCGACACCGCCCCGCCCGGCAGCATCCCCGACATCGACGTGGCCAACCCTCAAGTGCTGCGCCTGCGCACCTTCTCCAAAGCCTACGGCTTGGCCGGCGCACGCATCGGCTATGCGGTTGGAGAAGCCGGTCTGATCGCCAACTTCGAAAAGGTCCGCAACCACTACGGCATCAACCGCACCGGCCAGATCGGCGCGCTGGCCGCCATCGCCGATCAGGCCCACCTCGCAACTGTCGTGGCCCAAATCGACCGCGCCCGTGATCGCATTGCCGCCATCGCTCGCGAAAATGGCCTCAAGCCACTTCCTTCCGCCACCAACTTCGTCGCCATCGATTGCGGCAGCGATGGCCTCTTCGCCAAGGCTGTCCTCGACGCTCTCTTCGACCGCGATGTCTTTGCGCGCAAACCGTCGGCACCAATCCTCGACCGATGCATCCGTGTCAGTTGCGGCCTCGATGCTGAACTCGATCTCTTTGCCGACGTCTTGCCCCTGGCCCTCGCCGCAGCCCGAAAAACCCTGTAACAGGCGCCATGATCAAAAAGCACCTCGTCCTAGTAGGCGGCGGGCACGCCCACGTCTTTGTGCTCGAAGCCTTTGCCCGCGCAGCCATGCCCGGCGTCACCGTCACGCTCGTGACCAGAGAGCCGATGGCGCCATATTCCGGCATGCTCCCCGGCTTCGTCGCCCGTCACTATACGCTGAGCGAGTGCCTGATCGACGTGCCGCGCCTGTGTCGCAAAGCCGGCGTGCGCCTCATTGAAGGCGCCGCCATTGGCATTGATCGCGACACGCGCCGTCTCCATCTCGCCGATGGCTCGTCGCTGCCGTACGACATTCTATCCCTCGATGTCGGCATCACGCCCGACGTAGAAGAGATTGCAGGCGCCAACGAGCATGCCCTCCTCGTCAAACCCGTCTCCACCTTCGCGCCAAAATGGCAGGCGTTCGTTGATCGCGCGAAAATGGAAGGTGGCCCGCGCGACATCGTGGTGGTGGGCGGCGGAGCAGCGGGTGTGGAACTCGTGCTGGCCGCCCGCAATCGTTTGACCGCCGGCCAATCCTGGCCCGATCGCCACCGCGACCCGTTCCGCTACACTTTGATCGCCGGCGCCGGCATCCTCCCCAGCCACCCTGCCCGCGCCCAGCGTCTCGCCCGCGCCGCATTGTCTGAAAACGGCATCACCGTCATCGATAACGACACGGCCGTTGCGATCACGCCCACGCACATTCGCCTCCGCTCCGGACACGACATCGCGTGCGAAACCGCCATCGTCTCGACCAAGGCCAAGGCGCCCCCGTGGTTTGCAGGCACAGGCCTCGCGCGCACAGCAGGCGGATACCTAGCCCTCCGCCCGACGCTGCAAACACTCACCGATGAAGACATCTTCGCGGCTGGCGATTGCGCCACCGTCATTGAACACCCCCGTCCGAAGGCAGGCGTCTTCGCCGTGCGGCAGGGACCGGTGCTAGCGCATCACCTGCGCCGCCATCTGCAAACGGGCTTGCTCGATCCCTACATCCCGCAAAAGGATTTCCTGACGCTTGTGTCGCTCGGCGACAAAACGGCGATAGCCAGCCGCGGATCGTTTGCCGCGGCCGGCCATTGGGCCTGGATATTAAAAGATTGGATCGACCGCCGCTTTATGGCGCGCTTCAATCGCCCCTAGTGGCCCGTCGCGCCTAAATCGCTAGGTTGGCCGGAACCGTTGACGATTTAAGCACGACATAAGGGCCACTAGAGAAATCAGAGGGCTTAGTGTGGAGTTTATCGCGCCGTAATTGACGAGAAGCTTTCCGCCCGGACAGGTCAATTAAGGCGCGACGCCACACTAGCGTGCGGGCGCGGAAGAAACCACCGTCGCATCCCACGAACTAGCAGACGCATTATCGATCGTGGCGGGTTTGAAGGCGACCGGAGCGGCCGGCGCCTGAACCTGTGTCGGAGCCTGAGCCTGAGCCGGCCAGATCGGCGCGGGCGCGGCAGCAAGGGCAGGAGGTGCGGTGAACGGCTGCGAAGCCTTCGGATCGAGCTTCACCATCTGCCGAAGGACGCTGGTGTTCTCGCGCGCGACATCGGCACTGACGACCGTCGAGCCAACTTGCGTCGCCTCGTCGTACTTGCCCTGCAGGCCGAGCACGAGGGCCAAGTTCTGTTTGGTCTTGGGCGATCCGCCACCGCGCGCCACGGCCTGACGAAGCAGCCCTTCCGCCTTGGCCGCCTCGCCGTTCATCGCATAGGCCAGCGCCAGATTGTTCTGCACAGCGACCTGTTCGGGAGCCAGCATATTGGCCCGTTCCAGATGCTGCACGGCGTCCTTGTAGCGGCCAAGCTTGGCCATCGCCGCACCGCGTGCCGACACAACGCGCCAATCGGGCCGCATCGGATCGTCGGCGACTTCCAACAACTGTGCAGCCAGAGAAACCTTTTCCAGGTCGAGCGCGAGGCGCCCGTATTCGGCGGCTAATTCTCTGTTTTCCGGCGTTGTCTGCGCCGCTTGTGCGAGAATGTTGAAGGCTTCCTGCTTGTTTCCAAGCGCCTTCAAGTTTTTGGCATAGGCAATAGCGGCAGCCGCGTTGCTGGGGTTCTTGGCGTATTCCTTGCCCCAGTATTCTGTCGCTTTGCCCAGTTCCGTTTGCGGCAGGCCGCCCTCATTGGCAGGCCGCAGGTCCTGCGCCGGCGGTGCCGACGCCGACGCCATCAGGTCGAGACCCGTCTCTTCTGACAGGCTCGAGCACGCGCCCGTCATGGCCGCCAATGCCAGTACCGCCAACCGGGCCGTGATGCCCATGCTCCGTTGACCCGCCGTCGTGCCCGCCATAACCACTGCTCCCACACTGAGGCGCTGAAACGAATCAGTTGCGCCTCGCCTTGTCTGCGAGCGTCAGTTTCTGGGACAGGTCTCAATAAAGGTTTAAGGGTTGTGCTCTGCGCTTATGCAACCCAGGCGATCAGGCGCTTGCCTCGGCCCGTGCCCCGTCCGCCCATTCCGCCATTTCGGGCATCGCAAAGATCGTCTCGACATAGGCAGCCGCCGTGCCGTCGTCGCCGAAGCGGCCAAGGTCCGGCACATACGTCTGGAATCGCGAGCACACCGGCGCATACATGGCATCCGCGGCGCTAAACTCGCCAAACAAAAACGGACCAGCCACCCCATACTGAGCGCGGCAATCCCTGAAGCTCTGGACGATGCGCCGGATATTATGTTCGACGCCTTCTGGAAACGTGTCCATCGGCTTTGCAGCAAACAGGTCCATCGGGCACACCTCACGCAATTGCTGGAAGCCTGCGTGCATTTCGGCCGACACCGCCCGGGCAACACCGCGCGCGACCCGATCCCGCGGCCACACTGCCCGGTCGGGATAGAGATCCGCCAGATATTCGATAATCGCGAGGCTATCCCAGATGAGCAAACTGCCGTCCCGCAGCACCGGCACCTTGCCTGCCGGAGAGTGAGAGAGGATGGCCGATTTGGTATCGGCCTGCCGCAGAAGAACCCCCACCTCGGTGAACGGGATTTGAAACCGTTTGAGCACCAGCCAGGGCCTGAGGCTCCAACTGGACCAAGTCTTGTTGCCGATGACGAGGGAGAGCTGAGTTTCGGGCATGCTTTCGCCTTCCTGGAGCGAATATGCTAGGTCCACCTATGGTCCTAAGGCGGCTTGCGGCGCTGCACAAGAGAGGGCGTGTCCCTCCCGATAGTGAGCCCTGTCTGGCGGCCACATTTCTGCATCAGCGCAAAGTCACGAGCGAGAACGCCCTACCAATGACATCGGCAAACGAACCGACCACGACGGTCAACCTTCACGAGACGTTGGACGTATTCGCCCCCGCTGATGCGGATGCCATCCCAATCCATCTCATCCCGGCCGGCCCATCGGATGGAACGCTCCCGCCCGCCGCACAACGCTGGGCCGAAACAATCGGCTTCAAAGGCGCCAGCAAGGCGCATGCCCTGATCCCGGATGCCAACGGATCTCTTGCCGCCGTCCTCCTAGGCGCCGGCGACGGTCAGTCTGGCGACCCGAGCGGTCCCTCGGATCTACTGTTGGGCCAATTGGCGGGCGCGCTTCCCGAAGGCACCTACCGCCTTGGCGGCGGCTTCGCCGAGCCGGGCCTCGCCGCGCTTTCCTGGGCGCTCGGCGCCTACCGCTTCCGCCGCTACAAGTCGGGCAACGGCACGGGCAATTCTGTCCGCCTCGCCGCACCCGCCGGTCTCGACATGGCGCACGTGTTGAACACCGCCGCCGCCGTCTGGCTCGGCCGCGATCTCATCAACACACCCGCCAGCGATCTGGGCCCCGCCGAAGTCGAAGCCGCCGTCCGCGCCATCGGTTCAGCGCACAACGCCACCGTCCGCTCCGTCGTCGGCGACGACCTGCTCGCACAAAACTTCCCCATGATCCACGCCGTCGGCCGCGCCAGCCCGCGCGCGCCCCGCCTCATCGAACTCGATTGGCAAAAGCCCGGCGGCCGCCCGGATGCGCCCAAGATCACGCTCGTCGGCAAAGGCATTACCTTCGACACTGGCGGCCTCGATATCAAACCCGCCTCCGCCATGCTGATCATGAAAAAGGATATGGGCGGCGCCGCCGTCGCCATCGCACTCGCGCATATGATCATGGGCCAGGGCCTCGATGTGCGCCTCAAGCTGCTCATTGCGTCCGCCGAAAATTCCATCTCCGGCGACGCCTTCCGTCCCGGCGATATTCTGCACAGCCGCGCCGGCCACACCGTTGAAATCGGCAACACCGACGCCGAAGGCCGCCTCGTCCTCGCCGACGCCCTAGCGATCGCCGACGAAGGCGCACCCGATAGCATCTTCGTCTTCGCCACTCTCACCGGTGCGGCCCGCACCGCGCTCGGCCCGGAACTGCCTGCCCTCTTCACCAACGACGACGCGCTCGCCGCAGCCCTCCAGCAAACGGGCGTACGCATCGGCGATCCCCTCTGGCGGCTTCCTCTGTGGCCCGGCTACGACCGCAATCTCGACAGCGATATTGCCGACATGAACAACGTATGGGAAACCCCCTTCGCTGGCTCCATCACGGCCGCGCTCTTTCTCAAGCGGTTCGTCAAGAACGCGAAACGCTTCGCCCATTTCGATCTCTACGGCTGGCGCCCCGGTCCCCGGCCGCTGGGACCCAAAGGCGGCGAAGTCCAAACCGCGCGCACCGTTCTCGAAATCATCCGCGCCGAAAGCGAGGCCGGCGCATGACGATCGAACTCCTCGATACCCGCCGCAACGCCATCCGCCCTGATCTTGCCGACGAACGCTTGATCGGCCGCTTTGAAGCCACACGCTATATCGCCGGCCAGTCCGCGCAGATCATCCGCCCTTCGGTGCCGTTACGCCGCCGCCCCGTCCCCGCCGATGGCCTCGACACGGAAGCCCTCTATGGCGAACGCGTCCGCGTCTTTGACGAACAGGAGGGCTGGGCCTGGGTGCAACTCGATCGCGACGGTTATGTCGGCTACATCCCGGCCAACGCGCTGTCGGAAAGCATCATCGCCCCCACCCACCGCGTCAAAGCCATCGGCACGTTTCTCTATCCTCAGGCCGACATGAAGTGCGCGCCGATCATGCACCTGAGCCTCAATTCTGAACTGACGATTGTCGAGGAGGGGGACCGGTTCAGCCGCACCCAAATCGGCGCCTGGGTCTTCAACCGCCACATCTCCCCGCTCGATAAAGCCGCCCGCGACTATGTCGAAGTCGCCGAACGCCTCATCGACACGCCCTATCTCTGGGGCGGCAAAACCCGTATCGGCGTCGATTGCTCAGGGCTCGTTCAACTCGCGTTGCAAGCAGCCGGCGTCGCAGCCCCACGCGATAGCGACATGCAGTTTGACGAACTGGGCGAGCCCATCGAGGTCCAGGGCGAATTCGAAAATCTGGAGCGCGGGGATCTCGTGTTCTGGAAGGGCCATGTCGGCATCATGACCGACGGCATCATGCTGCTGCACGCCAACGCTCATCACATGGCAACCGTCGCCGAAACCCTGCCCGAAGCCGCCGACCGCATCGCCAAATCAGGGACGCCACTGCTGTCCGTCAAGCGCCTCAAGACCTCCACCGCTTGAGCTGCTGGCGCGAGAACCGCCACTCCGGCGTCTCCAGCGTGTCGCCGAAATCGGTCCCATACCAGACCGACCCATCGGGCGCGGCCGGGTTCTTCAAAACGTGGATCTCCTGCGCCGGCATGTAACTCTGCGTCAGCAGAAACCGCTTCTCCCCCGTCGCCCGATTGACCGCCACGTCGGTGACAAGCACCGCGTGTCCCGGAAACCCGCCCTTGATGAACACATCCCCCGCCCGGATATCGTCCGCCAACGCCGGCACCAATTCGCGCTCGAGCGAGTACGTCCCCGCATACGCGAACACATAATCCATGTACTTGCGAAACCCCGGATAGTCCTGCTTGGCCCGCGCTGAAAACCGAAGCCGCTTACCCTCCGTGTCGTTGAACGCAATGTCGCCCTTGCGCCCGAGCGAATAGAGCCACTCCGCCCGGAGCCGCATGATCGCGTCCGCACACTGCTGCAGGTCCCGCTTGCCCACATCGATGTCGATGACGCCTGCGTGCACATCCTGCCGCCACTTGTGCGCTCCGGTGTGGAGAAGAACCGGCGCACCCTCAGCCTTCATCGGCAGCCCGCGCAGCCATCCCGCGAATGAACCCGCCGCTGCCGCCTCCCGTTCAAACCCCGCCGGCGGCGCAAATCGCTGTTCGAGCGTTCCACCCGCCGCCGCCGGCCCGCCGGCCCGCCACGCATACCGCGGCTCTGCTCGGGCCGGCGCTACGACCGCAATCCAAATTGCCAGAACGGCAAACCAACGAACGAGCGAAGGGGAGGCGAGCGGTGTCATAGGGGCAAGCGATCCAAACCGGAGAGACGGCCGATCTCTGCCGCCGCATCATGGCGGTTTTGGGTGACGACCGCCGCTCACCGCTGTCCTGAAGGTAAAACGGGAAAAGGAGGTTGTCGTTTCCGGGCCCAAGCCTTCCAAAAGCAAAACCCCGGAAAGGCGATTGCCTTTCCGGGGTTGGAGCGTTGGGCTCGTCCGGAGGTGTTGATCGCGGAACGGGAAGGGCGATCTGGTCCGTCATGGGTCGATGCGTCGAAACGCTGACCCGGATCCATGCTGCCGTTCCTCGTGTGTCCGCCTAGTCCTCCCGACCCAATCACATCGGATAATCAGAGCTGCCTTTCGCCATCATGGCGGCTTTCCGGCCGGACTTATCGAGCGCGCCGCGGACTGCGCTCATCTCCCGACCGAATTCTCCGTCATCGGGCACACATACCAGATCCCCGGCATGAGTGACGTCAGCACTCTGTTCAGCTTCCAAATTTTTCTGTTTCGGCCGAATGATTACGGCGCTTGACCAACGCATCTTCGCGCGTCTGCGACCTTCATATGCGAGCGTCGATGCACTCGCTGCTATGATCGCGTTTCGCGCATCTCCAGTGGATTTTGCCTGCGTGCTCCCACGCCGCGCGATCCGTGGATTTCTGCGTCAGGGCCGCATTCACTGCGGCAAGGGACGACCCGGTGGAGACATTTTCTTAGACCTCCCTTCGAGGAATGAAGAAAGTGTGCGCCTCGATCCAAAAGCTGTCAATTCACGAAACACAAATGGCTGCAATGTTGTCGTGCGCCGCAACAAACGTGTTGGTTGACGGATTGTTAAACGCCATTCGCTAGCGTGCCCGCATTGCGCGCAACGTGGAGCGCGCGCCGTCAAAAGGGGGACGCACGACGATGAAGCCGGTTCTCAGTTTCGTTTCACTGATGGCCATTGGGCTCATTGCAGCCAGTGCCATCGCGCTCATCGGCACGACGTTCACGCGCCTTCCTGCCGGCGGCACGACACCACTCCTCGACTACCGCTCACTCTCGATCGGCCTCGTGATCGGCTTGATGCTGTCGTCGCTCGCTCGGCTGAGTTGGGCCGAAATGCCCCGCCGCGTTCTGAATTGGCTCTGGGCCAACGAACGCAATTTCTATCGCGCGGGCCTCGCCAGTGTGCTGTTAGGCGTCCTGATTTTCTACTAAATCCAGCGCCGCCTCGATGGCTTGTGCGCAAAACGAAAAAGGGCGGCCCGAAGGCCGCCCTTTCCGCTACTCCCCCCGGAGCATGCGCACCAGAAAAAGCGCGGATGCCGAGTGGGCATCCGAAGCGCCACGAAAGAGCGCTTAGACCGAGTAGTACATGTCGTACTCGACCGGATGCGGCGTCATCTCGTAGCGCATGTTTTCGGCCATGCGCAGTTCGATGTAGGCATCGATCATATCGTCGTTCATGACGCCGCCCGCCTTCAGGAACGCGCGGTCCTTGTCGAGGGCGTCGAGCGCCTCACGAAGAGAGCCGGCAACCGTCGGGATCTTGGCCAGTTCTGCCGGCGGCAGATCGTACAGGTTCTTGTCCATCGGGTCGCCCGGATGGATCTTGTTCAAGATGCCGTCGAGGCCCGCCATCAGCATCGCCGTGAAGGCGAGGTAGGGGTTGGCGCCCGGATCCGGGAAGCGGATTTCGATGCGCTTCGCCTTCGGAGAGGAAACGTGCGGGATGCGGCACGAGGCCGAACGGTTGCGCGCCGAGTAGGCGAGCAGCACGGGGGCTTCATAACCCGGCACCAGACGCTTGTAGGAGTTCGTCAGCGGGTTCGTGAAGGCGTTGATGGCCTTCGCGTGCTTCAGGATACCGCCGATGTAGTAGAGGCAGGTGTCCGAGAGGTCGGCGTACTTGTTGCCGGCAAACATCGGCTGGCCGGCCTTCCAGATCGACTGGTGGACGTGCATGCCAGAGCCGTTGTCGCCGAAGACGGGCTTGGGCATGAACGTGGCGGTCTTGCCGTAAGCCTGGGCCACCTGATGCACGACGTACTTATAGATCTGCATGTGGTCGGCCATCTGGATCATCGGGCCGAACTTGACGCCGAGCTCGTGCTGGGCGGACGCCACTTCGTGGTGGTGCTTTTCAACCGTGACGCCCATCTCGGTCAGAACCGAGAGCATTTCCGAGCGCATGTCCTGGCAGCTGTCGATCGGCGGAACCGGGAAGTAGCCACCCTTGACGCGCGGACGATGGGCGAGGTTGCCCATTTCATAAGACGTATCGGAGTTCGACGGCAGCTCCGAGCTGTCGACCTGGAAGCCGGTCTTGTACATATCGGTCGAGAACTTCACGTCGTCAAAAATGAAGAATTCGGCTTCCGGACCGAAGTATACGGCGTCGCCGATGCCCTGCGAGAGCATGAAGGCTTCCGCCTTCTTGGCGATCGAGCGGGGATCGCGTTCGTAAGCCTGGCCCGTTGAAGGCTCAAGCACATCGCAGAAAACGGCCAGCGTGGATTGAGCAAAGAACGGATCGATGTGCGCGGACGCGGCGTCCGGCATCAGCAGCATGTCGGAGGCTTCGATGCCCTTCCAGCCGGCGATCGACGAACCGTCGAAGGCGTAGCCTTCGCTAAACATGGCGTCGTCGACGCACGACACGTCGGCGGTGACGTGCTGCATCTTGCCCTTCGTGTCCGAGAACCGAAGGTCCACGAACTTCACGTCCTTGTCCTTGATGAGCTTGAGGACGTCGTTGACCGTCTTCATAAGAACTCCCCTTGAGATCCCAATTTATGCGTCATGCTCCGGGCTCTTGCGTCCCGCTGCATTCTAGATCGCGTCCGCGCCGTGTTCGCCGGTCCGGATGCGAATGGCTTCCTCGACATTCGAGATGAAAATCTTCCCGTCCCCGATGCGCCCCGTCTTGGCGGCCTTCTGGATCGCTTCGACGGCCTTATCGAGCATCTCGTCGCCCAAAACCACCTCGATTTTCACCTTCGGCAGGAAATCAACGACGTATTCCGCGCCGCGGTAGAGTTCGGTATGCCCCTTCTGGCGGCCAAATCCCTTGGCCTCGATCACCGTGATCCCCTGCAGGCCGATCTCCTGGAGCGCTTCCTTCACTTCGTCGAGTTTGAACGGTTTGATGATGGCTTCGATTTTTTTCATGATCTCCTAGGCCTCCCAGGAGGACCGGTCGCCTGACCCGGACCTCACGCGCGATGGTTAGCACGCCACATGCCAACTTCTGCGGCGGCAGCTTTGTTAATTCCTATCAACTATTTAGGCGAAGATCGCCTGATTTTTGGCTGAATGCCCTCGCGCCAATAGCCTAAAAAATAGGCGAGACGCCACTAAAATGATCAGCCTGTTTGAAGGTCGACCGCAGTGCGAGGAACGCGACAGGCTTGTCGCGGAGCGCTGAACGGCCGCATATGGATGCAACGGAAATTGGATCGCATGCCCGGTTCTGAACTCCTCACCACCGACCAGATGGCCCGCGCCGATCGCTTAGCGGTCGAAGCCGGTGTTCCGTCCCTGGCTCTCATGGAAAACGCCGGCCGTGCGGTGGCCGACGCGGCGATGGCCATGGTCAAGCCCGGGGCGCGGGTTCATGTTTTCTGCGGTCCCGGCAACAATGGCGGCGATGGCTTCGTCGCGGCAAGACTGCTGGCCGAGCGGGGATTCCGGGTCACTCTCGGTCTCCTTTGCGATCGGTCGGCGCTGAAAGGCGATGCGGCCGTCATGGCCGGTCTCTGGACGGGAGAGGTTCTAGAGGCTTGCGATTTCGATGCCGGAAAAATTGACCTCTACATCGACGCCTTGTTTGGGGCCGGTCTATCGCGACCCTTGGACGACGATATCGGGTCAGAGATCCTCACGCGGATCCGAGATGATGATCCTGTGCTGGCCGTGGATGTGCCAAGTGGCCTCGACGGGAATACAGGGCTGGCAGAGGGCTCCGTTTTCTCCGCTACTCGCACCGTAACGTTCTTCCGCAAAAAGCCTGGGCACCTCTTGATGCCAGGGCGGATGTTTTGCGGTGAGGTCATCGTCGCTGACATTGGTATTCCAGATAGAGTCCTAACCGTGATCGACGGTCCGATAACCTACATAAACGACGAACATTCGCATCACTGGCGCGGCTGGCTTCCGATACCTTCGCCGGACGGTCACAAGTACAACCGCGGCCACGCAGTCGTTGTTTCAGGAGGACCGGAGAAAACCGGCGCTGCTCGGCTTGGCGCGCGGGCTGCTTTGCGAGTGGGCGCGGGGCTGGTGACCATTGTCGGCTCCGCGGCGGCGACCATGATCAACGCTGCTCAATCGACCGCAGTGATGGTTAAAAGCGCGTCGGGTCGCAAGGGGCTCGCCGAAGTTCTCAAGGACGAACGCCACAACGCTGTTCTGATCGGGCCAGGGCTGGGCGTCGGCTCGGAGACAGTAGAATGGGTTCTTGAAGTTCTGGCCTCTAGGGCAGCTGCGGTTCTGGATGCAGATGCGTTGACGTCATTTGCTTCAGCGGGGTTCACGCAGAAGTATCTCGACAACGATTTCGATCAAGCTAGCGGAAGTTTTGGCTTCCTTGGCAAATCGGCGGTCGTCGCTACCGGTCCCGACGTCCTATTTTCCGCGATCGCGGCGCGACGCGTGCAGTTGAACACGAAGCGGCCGGAGCAGTTGCCGTCATTTTGCGGCAAGGTCGACAAGGCTGCCGTCATCCTCACCCCGCACGAAGGCGAATTTGCCCGCCTCTTCCCCGACGCCGCCGGCTCCAAACTCGACCGCGCCCGGGCCGCCGCCGCGCAATCCGGCGCCATTGTCATCCTCAAAGGCGCCGACACCGTCATCGCCGCCCCCGATGGCCGGGCCGCCATCAACGCCAATGCGCCACCCTGGCTCGCCACCGCCGGCTCCGGCGACGTCCTCGCCGGGATCGTCACGGGATTGCTCGCGCAAGGCATGCCCGCCTATGAGGCCGCCTGCGCCGCCGTCTGGATGCACGGCGAAGCCGCCACCGCTTTCGGCCCTGGCCTCATCGCCGAGGATCTGCCCGAAATGCTCCCGCGCGTTCTTGCCAAACCGTACTGAGGTTTACTCAGCGGCCACGCGCCGCCACATTGCCGTCATAGGGTTCACCCGAGTATTGACCCGGGCGTCGGATCAGACCAAACCGGAGCGATCTCAGCGAGGCCGATCCGCAACTCGAAAAAGGATTATCGTGGCGAACGATCCCGCCAAGCGCGCAAAGCCAATCGTCGTGGTGGCATGGGCTATCGCGCTGATCGCCGCGTCCGGTGCGACTGTGACCGCCACCGCTCAAGATGCGCCCAAACCCACAGCTTCCTCGCTCGCCGACACGGCGGCCAGCCATCTCTCCCGTGGTCAGACATCCGAAGCCATTAATGCCTACTCGGCAGCACTCGCCGACAACACGCTCTCCAACGATCGCCGCGCCACGCTTCTGAACGACCGCGGCGTCGCCTACGCGCGCGCCGGTCAGGTCAAACTCGCCGTCGAGGATTTCAACGCCGCCGCCACGCTCTTTCCCGAATATGCGGCGATCTACAACAATCGTGGCAACCTGCTGGTGTCCCTGGGTCTCCTAAAGGAAGCCAAGAAAGATCTCGATCGCGCCATTGTCCTAGCACCCGGCTACACATCTGCGTTCAACAACCGCGCCGGCCTTTATGTGCGGTTGGGCCAGACCGCCGATGCGCTCGCCGACTACACGCGCGCTGTCCAACTCAGTCCGCAGACGCCCGCGCCGCTGGCCGGCCGTGGCAAAGTTTATCTCACCATGCTGCGCCCCCACGCAGCCGCCCGCGATTTCACCCGCGCCGTCACCGCCGACAGCCGTTTCGTTCAAGGCTATCTCGACCGCGCCAGTGCCAAACTGATGATCGCGAATTATCAGGAAGCCATCGAAGACGTCTCCCGCGCCGCCGCCTTCGACGTGAACAATCCTGAAATCTATGTTCTGCGCGGCGAAGCCTATCTGGCGCTGCGCGACCTTACCGCCGCGCTCAAGGATTTCACGCAGGCGCTCACCCTCGATCCCAAACATGTCGGTGCGCTTCAAAGCCGTGGCCTCACGCAGGCCCGCGCCGAAGCCTACGACGAAGCCTTCGCTGACCTGAACCGCGCCATCGAACTTGACCCGCGCTCGGCCCGCGCCTTCGCCTACCGCGCCTTCGTTTACAAGCAGACCGGTCAAGTCGGTGTCGGCCAGAAGGACATCGAAACCGCGCTCACACTCGATGCCAAGAGCGGCGACGTCCTCTGGGCCAAAGCCGAAGTCGAAGAGGCGCAAGGCATGGCCGATTCTGCGGTCGCCGATGCCAAGTTGGCGCTGGCCTGGCGCCCCGGCTCCAAAGACGCGCTCGAACTCCTGCAACGCCTCGATCCCGGCGCCGGCGACGATCGCGCAGAGGTCGCCAACGCAGGGCTCATCGAAGGCTGGCGCGTCATGCGGCGCGGCACGCAATTCGAAGCCGTCAATGATCGCCTAATTCGCCTCGCCGTGCCCCTCGAAATGCTCAGTGAAGGCACGCCGAAGCTCATCAGCTGGGACATTCAACCCGCCCCCCATGACGGCTTCGGCATCCTGCGCTTTGCCGCCGGTCAACTGCAAACCTCGGGCAGCACGCACGACATGCAAATGGCCGCCCTCGTCGACGTCGCCGCCCAACGCGTCGTCACGATTGTGCCGGATAAGCAGACGGCACAGGATGCCGCCAAATCCACCGTCTGGACCTTCGAAGACCGCCGCATCACCATCGCGTCCATTGATGGCATCACCGAAGAGTTCCCCTTGGAAGGCACAGCCACCAACGTCAGCGCCCTGGCCGCCGGTGGCGCGCTAGGCGCGGCAGCCGGCGCCCGCCGCCTCTCGTCGGGCGCGCCAACGGGCACCGCCTGGGCACCGTGGAACGATCCCGTGGGCATGCCCCGCGCCGCATCGTCCTCGCAGCCCAAACCCGCGCGCACCGTTCAGAAAAAGAAAAAGCCCAAGAACATCTTCGAGCTTCTCTTCAACTAACGTGGCTCGCGCGATCTGATCCGCCGCCCGGCGCACAACGTTGACCTTCCGCGTAGCATTCACTGCTATGCGCGCGTCCCCCCGTTTTCACCGGAAAGCCCATGTCCGCCAAGCCCGTCATTCTCTGGTTCCGCAACGATTTGCGCCTTGCCGACAATCGCGCGCTCTCCGCCGCCGTCGCATCCGGGGCCGTGATTGTGCCGGTCTATATCCACGATCCTGAAGCCGCCGGCACCTGGACGCCGGGCGCCGCCTCGCTTTGGTGGTTGCACATGTCCCTCGTGGCCCTGGCGCAGTCCCTCAAAGAGCGCGGCGCGCCACTCATCCTCCGCGCCGGAAAGACCGAAGACGTCCTTGCCGAACTCGCATCCGAAACCGCCGCCACCGCAATCTATTTCTCCCGCGCCTATGAGCCCTGGGCCAGCGCGCAAGAGGAGCGTATCAAGAAGAAGGTGTCAGGCGGGATCGAGTTGAAGCGCTACGCCGGCGCAATGCTGCGCGAACCGGAAGAGGTGCGCACGAAAACCGGCGACCCCTTTAAAGTTTATACTCCGTTCTGGCGCGCCCTGACCGCGCTGGGCGCTCCCTCCGCGCCGGTCCCCGCGCCCAAATCCATCACACCGCCATCCAAGAAGATCACGTCGGACCGCCTCGCCGACTGGAAACTCCTGCCCACCAAACCCGACTGGGCCGGCGGTATGCGCGAGATGTGGCAGCCGGGAGAAGAGGGCGCGCAAGTCCGCCTCGATGCCTTTCTCAAAACGTCGCTCGCAGGCTACGCCGAAACGCGCAATCTGCCAGCCGTCGACGGCACATCCCGCCTCTCGCCGCATCTGCACTTCGGCGAAATCTCGCCGCGCGTCTGCTGGCACCGCGCCACCGCTGCCAAAGACAAAGTCAAAGCCGGCGATACAGCCCTCGAGACGTTTCTCAAAGAACTCGTCTGGCGCGAATTCTCCTATCATCTCCTCGTCCATTGGCCGGACTTGCCCGAAAAGCCGTTCCGGCCTGAATTCGCAGGCTTCCCTTGGAAGAAAAGTGCCGGCAACCTCAAAGCCTGGCAGCGCGGGCAAACGGGCTACCCCATTGTCGACGCTGGCATGCGCCAACTCTGGCATACCGGCTGGATGCACAATCGCGTCCGTATGATCGTCGCCTCGTTTCTGATCAAGCACCTGCTCATCCCCTGGCAGGCGGGCGAGGAATGGTTCTGGGATACCCTCGTCGATGCCGACCTCGCCTCGAACGCGGCGAGTTGGCAGTGGGTCGCGGGCTCCGGCGCCGATGCAGCGCCCTATTTCCGCATCTTTAATCCCATCACGCAGGGCGAAAAATTCGACGCCGAGGCAGCGTACGTCCGGCGCTGGGTTCCCGAAATCGCCAAGCTGCCCGACGACGTCATCCATGCCCCGTGGACTGCATCGGCCAGTGTTCTCGCGCGCGCTGGAGTTGCACTCGGCAAGACCTATCCCCTTCCGATCGTCGATCACGCCGACGCCCGCCAGCGCGCGCTCGAAGGCTATGCCGCCATGCGCGCATGATCTCCTCACCATCGTATATCACCGCATGTGATGTGCCGTAAACGGCACTATCGGAGGCCTACGGTAAGATTATGCTAACCAGGTCCGCTTCATAGTCGGCGCGAGTTGGCCGGGCGCGATGCGGACGTTGTTCAAGCAGATCCCGGGGAGGAGTTGTTCGTGCGTAGCCGTTCTTTTCTTGCCGCCGCCATTCTTGGCGCCGTTACACTTCTGTCGTCGCTGCCGGCTTGGGCCGATGTTCGCATCCGCGTCGACAAAAGTTCCCAGACCATGACCGTCTCCGTCGATGGCTGGTCGCAATATCAGTGGCCTATCTCGACCGCCAAACGCGGCTACCACACTCCCACCGGCAGCTGGCGCCCATTCCGCCTCGAGCGCTCCTGGTATTCGCGCAAATACGACAATGCGCCGATGCCGAACTCGATCTTTTTCCTCGGCGGCTACGCCATCCACGGCACCACCCATGTCAGCCAGCTCGGCCGTCCCGCCTCGCGCGGCTGCATCCGGCTGCATCCCGCCCACGCCCGCGAACTCTTCGCCCTCGTCCGTCAGTACGGCATGCGGCAGACGCGCATCACCATCACGAATTGAACATCAACGGCGTTGGCGTGGGGCCACGCCGGCCCCGCGCACCGTTTTCATCTCGACACCGCTCCCCTAGTGTTTGTGTAACTGGAGCCGATTCCCATGCGCCGCCTTCCTCTCCTCGCCCTGTTCGCCTGGCTCGCACTCGTGCCGGGAGCAGCCGCCGCCGAACCGGCATCCACAGTCCCTGCAGGCGAAACGGCGGCAACGCCTCCGTCCGCCGAAGCTGCTCCGGCCGGCACCGCCTCCCGCTCTGAACCCGCTTCGGTAACACCGGCCGCCGCGACCGCCACGGCGGCACCGGCCGATGCCGAAGCAGCCAAAGCCGCCGCAGCGCCCGCGCCTCCACCCGAGCCGACGCTCCTCGTTAATATCAACCTCACGACGCAGCGCATGGTCGTGACTGAAAACGGCGCGCCGAAATATACCTGGGCCGTCTCCTCGGGTGCCTATGGCTACCCCACGCCTGTCGGCACGTTCAATCCGACGTGGATGTCGAAGA
The DNA here is from genome assembly GCA_002279935.1 of Hyphomicrobium sp. 12-62-95. Lineage (GTDB taxonomy): Bacteria > Pseudomonadota > Alphaproteobacteria > Rhizobiales > Hyphomicrobiaceae > JAGVSR01. Next base: position 72,030 of record NCCZ01000014.1, read on the forward strand.
TGTGGTACTCTAAGCAGTACGACAACGCGCCCATGCCGCACGCCATCTTCTTCAAGAACGGCGCCGCCATTCACGCCACGAGTTCGGTGCGCCTGCTCGGCACGCCCGCGTCACACGGTTGCGTCCGCCTCTCGCCCTCCAACGCCGCCAAGCTCTATGCGATGGTCCAGCGCCACGGCAAAGCGCGCACCGAAATCAAAGTCCACGGCCGCCCGAAGTACACCGCCCCGCGCATTGCCAAACAGCGCGCCACCCAACCGCGCATGCGCTACGCCTATAGCGCGCCCTCCAGCTACGGTTACCAGCCCTACGCTCCACCGCGCTACGTCTTTCCTGGCGATGCCCCGCCCCGTTACTTCGTGCCCTCCAACAAGCAGCGCGCAGCCATGATGAGAAAGCGCCGCGCCGCCGCCCGCCAGTATTATTCCGGCTACTAGCCGCGAGCACATCGCGGCCGAACAGAAAAGCGGCGGATGAGATCCGCCGCTTTTTCTTGTGCCCTATCGTGTGACAGAAATCAGAACGGGTTCCACGTCGGCTGGTCGGTGAACCGCAGATAGCCGATGTTGGCACCCAACCGGAGCCCGATCCCCGAACGGATCGGGGCCATGATCACATCGCCGCCTTTCAGCAGCGTCATGCCCACACCACCAACTAAATACGCCGATCCGTCGACGCCCGTGAAGCTGCGATAAAGCTGGGCGGGATCGCGCATGCGGTAGACGAGAATGAGCGTCCGCCCGCCTTCTGCACCCAGATCGTAACCGATCGACGGGCCGTGCCAGTGAATGGGCCGGGTGCCACCTTGGCGAAGATAGAGCGTCCCCTTGCCGTACCGCAGGCCCGCGAGAAATGCGCCTCCGCCCTCGGTGCCGAGGATATAGCCCGTCGGACGTCCCGTATTCGCGAACGCATATTCGATGACGCTAGCAAGGTTCGTCGAGATCGTGCCGAAAAATCCGCGGCTTGCATCGCGGACCTCATCGATGGTGTAGCCCTCGTCGGCCGTCTCGAACATAATCGGCGGCAGAGCATTCGGCACACCCGCATCGGTGCCAGGAGCGGCAGCAACAGCTGGAGCGCTGCCCGGCGCACCCGGCGGCGGCACGACGGATTTCGACTTGGAATCCCAAACGCCGTCACCGCCCGAAGACGGAGGTGTAGCCGGCTTGGGCGGCTCTGATTTTGCCACCGGGGCAGGGGCGGCTGGAGTCTTCGGCTTCTGCTCGGATTTCGGCGGCTCAGGTTTGGCTGACACGACCGGTGCCGGCGGCTTCTGCGGTGCGGGGTCGGCCTTCGCCGCCACTTCGGCCGGCTTGCTGGCCCCGATCTCGCGCGCCACCTTCTCTTCCAGATACGCCGCCTTTGCCTTCATCACCGCCAGGATCTCAATGCTAGCCGCCTCGATCTCCGCCAACTTGCTACAGTCGTAAGACCCATCGGAACCGGCGCGGCCAAGCTGGTCCACTTTGCTCAAGAGTTCGTTGGCCTGCGTATCGAGTTCTCCCAGCCGCCCGTCTTCGAGATAGAGCATGGCCCGCTCTTCGCGGTCCTCACCGGTCCACCCCTTCTTTTCCGCCAGCGCCGTTAACCGCGCCCGCATACGCGGTTGCGCTTCGCTGTTATAGCCACGCAGCGTCGCGCCAAATTTATCGACAGCCTCCGCAAAGGTCTTTGCTGTGCACCCCGCCGCCGTCGGCTCAGCCGCCAGCGCCGGATGGGCACTGCAAAAACAGCCGAGGGCCAGTGCAAGCAGCCCGGTTCGCAACAATCGAATCATTCAGGTCCCCAAGCGGTTAGGTCCAACAGTGGAGACGGCGACAAAACGGCATCAACGTGGCGAAAGGCTCCGGATGCGGCCAATCCCTCGGCATGGCTCGTGGGGCGGAAGACGCCAAACGATCGTCCGGTACCGGCCTCGGCATAGGCGCCACCTCGCGGCGATCCGTCGCCCGGCCCCGCTTGATCTTGATCATAACCCGGCCCCCTGGCCAAACCTATGTATCGCCATCACAAGGCTCGCACCGGCAGCGTCGATAAGCACGCATCCGACCGGAGTGTTGTCTAGTGCGATTGACATAAGCGACTGTCAGATATTTGATAGCGCCGGGTCGGCCATCGGACCAGACCTGCAACGGCCGGAGCTGACCGATTATGCTGGACGATGTTTCGCTTCCCGAAGCTGATAAGGCACCGGCCACCGAGCGGCCGTTGGCGCCGGGGCTGCGCCGTGAAACGGTGTTGTCAATAACGCACTACACGGACAAGCTTTTTTCGTTCCAAACCACCCGCGCCCCCTCGGTCCGGTTTCAAAGCGGTCAGTTCGTCATGATCGGGTTGGAGAACGAGGCCCGCCCCCTCCTGCGCGCTTACTCCATCACCAGCGCCGTCTACGATGACCACCTGGAGTTTTTCTCCATCAAGGTTCCGAATGGCCCGCTGACGTCGCGCCTGCAACACATCAAGGTCGGCGACAGCATTGTCGTGAACGGCAAGCCGACCGGCACGCTTTTGATGTCAAACCTGAAACCCGGCAGGCGCCTGTGGTTGCTCGCAACCGGAACGGGCTTCGCGCCGTTCGCCAGCATACTGCGCGATCCCGAAACCTATGATGCCTTCGAAACCGTCATCGCCGTCGAAGGCTGTCGCGACGTCGCCGAACTGCAATTCGCCACAAATGTCGTCTCGGAAGTCCGCCAGCACGAATATCTGGGCGAAGCCGCCGCCGGCAAACTGCTCTACTACGCAACGGTGACGCGCGAACCCTTCCACCACCAGGGCCGCATCCCCGATCTGATTGCCTCGAACAAAATGACAGCCGATCTGGGCATCGCACCCTTCGGCAGCGAAGACGAGCGCGTGATGATGTGCGGCAACCCGCAGATGCTCGCGGACTTGAAAACGTTGCTCGCATCCCGCGGCCTCGTCGAAGGCTCCAGCGGCGAACCCGGCGAGTTCGTGATCGAAAAAGCCTTCGTCGAGAAATAGAACGATGATCTCGACCAAAGACGAGGGCCCGCACCGGAACGGTGCAGGCCCATCGATCGCATATTCAGCGTTTACTTCTTGTCGATGCCGGGATGATCCTGCATCGCCTTTTCAGCCAGACCGCCGGTTTCCGGCTTAGCCGTCGGATTAGCAGTGGTGCCGCCCCCGGTCACGCCCGGCGCATCTTTCATAGCCTTTTCCGCAAGACCGCCGGTTTCCGGTTTGACAGTGGGCTGCGTGGTTCCGCCCTGACCGCTGACGCCAGGATTATCCTTCATAACTTTTTCGGAAAGGCCGCCGCCACCGGCAAGCGCCATCGATGTCGTGCTAGCAATCAACATGAGAGCCAAAGATAAGGACTTCATTGTAGGTCTCCTTAGAGGTGAGGTGATGAGAAATTAGGCTCGACGACCTTCAGGCGCTGAGCATCGAGACGATGTGTCTAGCCGCGGACACCGGGATGATCCTTCATGGCCTTCGCCGTGAGACTGCGATCGTCGGGCTTGGCGGTCGGGTTGAGGGTTGCACCGTTGCTGACAACGCCGGGGTGATCCATCTGCACCTTCGAGGTGAGGCCGCCGTCGGCAAACGCAAGCGAGGTCGATGCAGCAAGCAGCAGGGCTGCAAGTGTGGAAACTTTCATGGTCGTTCTCCAGATTTGAGATTGTTGAGGGAAGCGAGAGCGACGGTTCGAACTGTCAAATGGAATTACGGGACAACCCCGCTGCGGTTTCAGATGACAGAAATGAAATGAAAAACGCCGGGCTTATGGGCCCGGCGTTCAGAGTTCGTCAGAATAAAAAATGGTTACTTCAAGCTCGGGAAGTTGAACTCCGCACCTTTGCGGATGCCTGTGGGCCAGCGCGCCGTCACCGTCTTAAGCCGCGTATAGAACCGCACGCCCTCCGGTCCATAGATCGCATGATCGCCAAACAGCGACCGCTTCCATCCGCCGAACGAGTGATACGCCACCGGCACCGGCAGCGGCACGTTGATGCCGACCATGCCGACCTCGATCTTGTCCGCGAACGCCCGCGCCGCATCGCCGTCTCTCGTAAAGATCGCGGTACCGTTGCCATACTCGTGCGCGTTGATAAGCCCCGCCGCCTCGTCGAATGATTGAGCCCGCACGACCGAAAGCACGGGACCAAAGATCTCCTGTTTGTAAATGGTCATCTCCGGCGTTACGCGATCGAACAGCGATCCGCCGAGGAAGTAGCCGTTCTCATATCCTTGCAGAACGAGCCCGCGCCCGTCCACGACAAGCTCCGCGCCTTCCGTCACGCCTTGATCAATGAGGCCAGTGATCTTGCGCTTGGCCTCCGCCGTCACGACAGGACCCATCTCTGCATCCGGGTCTGTTGCCGGGCCGATCTTCAACGCGCGCACCTTCGGAGCCAGCGCCTCAACAAGTTTGTTCGCCGTTTGCTCGCCCACCGGCACTGCGACTGAAATCGCCATGCAACGCTCGCCTGCCGAGCCATACCCCGCGCCCATGAGCGCATCCACCGCCTGATCGATGTCCGCATCCGGCATCACGATCATATGGTTCTTGGCGCCACCAAGCGCCTGCACGCGTTTGCCCTTCGCCGTGCCGCGCGCGTAGATGTATTCCGCGATCGGCGTCGAGCCGACAAAGCTCACCGCAGCGATGTCAGGATGATCGAGGATCGCGTCGACCGCTTCCTTGTCGCCGTGCACGACGTTGAACACGCCCTTCGGCAGCCCGGCCTCCTGCAGCAACTCCCAGATGAGCATCGTCGCCGACGGATCACGCTCCGACGGCTTCAGAATGAACGTATTTCCGCACGCAATCGCGACCGGAAACATCCACATCGGCACCATCACCGGGAAGTTGAACGGCGTGATCCCCGCCACCACGCCCAGCGGCTGTCGGTCCGACCAGCTGTCGATCTCCGGGCCCACGTTGCGGCTAAACTCGCCCTTCAACAGATGCGGAATCCCGCATGCGAAATCGACCACATCTATTCCGCGCTGCAACTCGCCAAGCGCATCGGGATGCGTCTTGCCGTGCTCGCGCGAGATCGCCCGCCCGATGTCGTCGGCCCGCTTCTCCAAAAGCTCCTTGTACTTGAACAGAACCTTCGCACGCTTCATCGGCGGCAGCGCGCCCCACGCCGGCGCGGCCGCCTTCGCCACCGCCACCGCCGCGTCGACCTCCGCCTTGGCCGACAACGGCAGCGTTGCGATCTGCTCACCCGTCGCTGGATTATAGACCGCCGAAACCCGCGTCGAACCCGACGTGACCTTGGCCCCGTCAATGGCATTTTGAATCGTAAGCATGGAAGAGAGCCTCAGGTTTACGGCGTGGTCTTCAAAACGTCGGTCAGGATGTCGAACAGCTGATCGATCTCACCCCGCGTGATGATGAGCGGCGGCGAGAGCGCCATGATGTCCCCCGTCGTGCGCACCAGAAGCCCCCTCTCGAACGCCGCGACGAACCGGTCGTAAGCGCGCTTCGTCGGCTGATCCGCCATCGGCGCGAACTCAATCGCTCCAATCAGACCGATGTTCCGGATATCGATCACATGCGGCATGTCGCGAAGCGCATGCAGCCGCTCTTCCCAGTACCCGGCCAACTCGTTCGCCCGCGTCAGCAGGCCTTCATCCGCATAGGTATCGAGCGTGCCGATCGCCGCCGCGCACGCCATCGGATGACCCGAGTAGGTGTACCCGTGGAAGAAGTCGATCATCCAATCCGGTCCCGATTGGAACGCGCCGTGAACCTTGTCATTCACGAACACCGCGCCCATCGGGATGGTACCGTTGGTGACCCCCTTCGCCGTCGTGATGATGTCGGGCTTGATGCCGAAATAATCCGAGCCGAACGCCGTCCCCATCCGCCCGAACGCGGTGATAACTTCGTCCGCAATGAGTAGGATGTCATGCTTCCGGCAGATGGCTTCCAGCCGCTTCAGATAACCCTTCGGCGGAATGAGCACGCCCGTCGAGCACGCCACCGGCTCCACGATCACCGCCGCGATCGTCGACGCATCGTGCAGCGCCACCAGCCGCTCCAGATCGTCGGCCAGTTCCGCCCCATGCTCCGGCTCGCCCTTGGAGAAGGCATTCCGCGCCAGATCATGCGTGTGCCGCAGGTGATCGACGCCTGCCACCAGCGCACCAAAAAACTTCCGGTTGTTGACCATGCCGCCAACCGACATGCCGCCGAAATTGACGCCGTGATATCCGCGCTCGCGCCCGATCAGCCGGACCTTTGTGGCGTTGCCCTTCGCCCGATGATAGGCGAGCGCCATCTTCAAGGCCGTCTCCACCGACTCCGACCCCGAGTTGGTGAAAAACACATGGTTGAAGCCCTCAGGCGCCACATTCACAAGCCGCGACGCCGCCTCGAACGCCTTCACGTGTCCCATCTGGAACGTGCCGGCGAAATCGAGCGTCTCGGCCTGCTCCTTGATCGCCGCCACGATCTTCGGCCGGCAATGACCCGCATTCACGCACCACAGCCCCGACGTCCCGTCGATCACCCGCCGCCCCTCGGGCGTGATGTAATGCGATCCCTCCGCCTTCGCAAAAAGCCGCGGCGACGACTTGAATTGCCGGTTCGCCGTAAACGGCATCCAGAAGGCTTCCAGATCGTTGGTCTTGAGCTGCACGTTCATGTGTTTATCTCCGGGAGGCGCGGCCTCCCTCAAAATCTTGAAACTACGACGCCTGCGTCACGGCTTCCGTCAGCGCCGCCTCGAACACGTCCATGCCCTCGCGCACCAATTCGTCGCTCGCCGTCAGCGGCGACAGGAAACGGATCACGTTGCCATAGGTGCCGCACGACAAGAGGATGAGCCCACGTGCGTTCGCGGCCTTGAGCAGCGCCTGCGTCAGCTGCGGCGCCGGCTCATGGGTCTTCTGATCCTTGACCAGTTCCACCGCGCACATGGCGCCAAGCCCGCGCACGTCGCCGATACAATTCAAGTTCGAACGATTGCTGAGTTCATGGCAGCGGTCCATCATGATCCGGCCAATGGCGTTGGCTCTCTCGCACAGGTTCTCGTCTTCGATGATATCGAGCACCGCATGCGCCGCAGCACACGCCACCGGATTGCCGGCATACGTGCCGCCGAGCCCACCCGGCCCCGATGCGTCCATCACATCCGCGCGCCCTGTGATGGCCGCCAGCGGCATTCCGCCAGCGAGCCCTTTCGCGAGCGTCACGACGTCGGCCTTCACGCCAGCATGCTCCATCGCGAACATTTTGCCCGTGCGCGCAAACCCCGACTGAATTTCATCGGCAATGAGCACGATCCCATGTTGGTCGCAGATCCGGCGCAATTCTCGCAAGAACTCGGGCGGTGCGATGTTGAACCCGCCCTCGCCCTGCACCGGCTCGATGATGATGCCGGCGATGCTGGACGGGTCGGCCGTGTGCTTGAACAGGCTCTTCAAGCTGTACAGGCTCTGTTCGACCGACACGCAATGATAAGCGTTCGGAAACTCCACCTGATAAATATCGGCAGGGAAGGGGCCAAAACCCTTCTTGTAGGGCACCACTTTGCCCGTTAGCGCCATGCCCATCATGGTGCGGCCATGAAACCCCGCCGTGAACGAGATGATGCCCGGCCGTCCCGTGTACGCGCGCGCGACCTTCACCGCATTCTCGACCGCTTCCGCACCCGTCGAGATCAGCATGGTCTTGGCCGGCCCTTCCACGGGCGCAATCGCGTTCAGCCGTTCGGCAAGGCGAACATACGATTCATACGGCGTCACCTGGAAGCAGACATGGCTGAACGCCTTCATCTGCTCTTCGACGGCCTTTAGAATGCGCGGATGCTGGTGGCCAGTGTTCGTCACCGCGATCCCGGCCGCGAAGTCGATGTAGCGCTTTCCGTCCTCGCTCCAGATCTCGGAGTTGAGCGCGCGCGCGGCATAGATCGACGTCGCGTGACCGATCCCGCGCGGCACGGCGGCACTGCGGCGTTCATGAAGTTCGGCGGAAGTGGCCATGGTTCGAATGCTCCTCAGGAGAAGGCTTGGATGCCGGTCTGCGCGCGGCCCAGGATCAAGGCGTGAATGTCGGCTGTGCCCTCGTAGGTGTTCACCGCTTCGAGGTTCAGCATGTGGCGGATAATCGGGTATTCGTCCGAGATGCCGTTGCCGCCCAGCATGTCGCGCGCCGTTCGCGCGATATCGAGCGCCTTCAGGCAGCTGTTGCGCTTGATGAGCGAAATAGCCTCCGGCGCCAGCTGGTCCTCGTCCTTCATGCGCCCCGCCTGCAGACACGCGCCGAATGCCAGCGCGATTTCGGTCTGCATGTTGGCAAGCTTCATCTGAATAAGCTGGTTCGCAGCCAGCGGCCGCCCGAACTGCGACCGGTCGAGCACGTACTGCCGCGCCGTCCTCCAGCAAGCTTCCGCCGCGCCGATCGCACCCCACGCGATCCCGAAGCGCGCATTGTTAAGGCACCCGAACGGCCCCTTGAGCCCGGCCACGTTCGGCAAATGATTGGCCTCCGGCACGAACACGCCCTCCAGCACGATCTCGCCCGTGATCGACGCCCGCAGCGACACCTTGCTCTCGATCGTCGGCGTCGAAAAGCCGGACATCCCGCGCTCGACGATGAAGCCCCGGATCGGCCCGTCGTCCGTCTTCGCCCACACGATGGCGATATCGGCGATCGGCGCATTCGTGATCCACGTCTTGGCGCCGTCGAGGCGATAGCCGCCGGCCTCCCGCCGCGCCCGCGTGGTCATGCCGCCCGGGTCCGAGCCGTGATCCGGCTCCGTCAATCCAAAGCATCCGACCATCTCGCCCGTCGCCAGCGCGGGCAACAACCGCTGCCGCTGCTCTTCCGTGCCATAGGCCCAAATCGGATACATCACGAGGCTCGACTGCACGCTCATCGCCGAGCGATAGCCGCTGTCGACCGCCTCGATCTCGCGCGCGATGAGGCCATACGACACCGCACCCACACCCGCGCCGCCGTACGCCTCCGGGATCGTCGGCCCGAGAAACCCCATGGCGCCCAGATCGCGCATGATCGAGCGGTCAAACCCTTCGGTGCGAAAATCGTTGACCACACGCGGAGCGAGCTTATCGGCGGCAAACTTGGCCGCGGCCTCGCTCAGCATCCGCTCGTCTTCGCTGAGCAGAGCCGCATACCCCAGCGGATCGGACCAATCGAACGCCGCGCGCGGCACGCTTTCACCGCCCGTTTGATCCAATCCCACCGCCTTCGGAGACACCGCGACCATCGCCCTACATCCCGCCCAGACAGATGAACTTCGTCTCGAGATATTCTTCCAATCCCTCGGCCGCGCCCTCGCGCCCAAGCCCGCTCTCCTTCACACCGCCGAACGGAACCACTTCATTCGAGAAGATGCCTTCGTTGACGCCGACCATGCCGGCTTCCAATTTCTCCGCCGCCTTCCAGGCGCGATGAATGTTCTGACTGAACAGATACGCCGCCAGCCCAAACGGCGTGTTGTTGGCAAGCGCGATCGCCTCCTCGTCCGTCTCAAACTTGATCAGCGCCGCCACGGGGCCGAAGATTTCCTGGCTCACGATGTCCATATCCGTTGTGACACCCGTCAGAACGGTCGGCTTGTAGAACAGCGACCCAGCCGCATCTTTCGCGCCGCCCGTCTTCACGGTGCCGCCCTTCGCCACCGCATCCGCCATCAGGCTTTCCACCTTGGCGACAGCGTCCGCGTTGATGAGCGGCCCGAGATTGACGCCCGCGGTGGCGCCCGGCCCGACGACCAACTTCTCCGCCGCCACAGCAAGCGCCGTTGCGAAGTGATCGTAAATGCCCGCCTGCACGATAATCCGGTTGGCGCAGACACAAGTCTGTCCGGCATTGCGATACTTGGAGGCCATGGCACCCGCCACTGCCTGATCGAGATCGGCGTCGTCGAAAATGATAAGAGGCGCGTTCCCGCCCAGTTCCAGCGTCAGCTTCTTCACCGTATCCGCGCACTGGCGATAGAGGATCTTGCCGACCTCCGTCGATCCCGTGAAGGTCAGCTTGCGCACCCGCCCATCGGCGCACAAAACCTCGCCCACGCCGCGCGCATCCTGGGTCGTCACGACATTGAACACACCCGCCGGAACGCCGGCCTTTTCAGCGAGCTTCGCCAACGCGAGAGCGCATAACGGCGTATCCTCCGCCGGCTTCACAATGATCGTGCACCCGGCAGCCAACGCCGGCGCCACCTTGCGCGTGATCATCGCAATCGGAAAATTCCACGGCGTAATCGCCGCCACGACGCCAATTGGCTGCTTGATCGTAATATAGCGCTTGGTGGCAGCCGTCGTCGGGATCGTCCGCCCGTAGGCGCGCTTGCCCTCTTCCGCGAACCACTCCACGAACGACGCACCGTAGGCCACCTCGCCGCGTGACTCCGCCAGCGGCTTGCCCTGCTCCGACGTCATCAACTGCGCAAGCGCCTCTGACTCGGCCAAGATCAGCTCATACCAGCGCCGCAGCACAGCCGCGCGCTCCTTCGCCGTCTTCGCCGACCACTCGGGCAGTGCCGCACTCGCCGCATCGATGGCGCGGCGGGCATCCGCCGGCGTCAAGTTCGGCACCCGCGCAATGTCGAGACCCGTCGCCGGATTGATCACCGCGAACTGGTCCTTCGACGTCACCCACGTGCCGCCGATGTAAGCGGAGGTGGGAAAATCGTCAGGGGTCATGTCCATGGGGTCCGGTCTCCGTCAACGCAGTGTGATCGAGATGGCTTTCAGGTCGGCGTATTTGTGCAGCGCATGCATCGAGCGATCGCGCCCGAAGCCCGATTGCTTGAATCCGCCGAACGGCATGGTGATGTCGCAGGCATCCCAGCCGTTGACCCAAACGAGCCCGGCCCTGAGTTCGCGCGCGGTTCGATGAGCGAGCGTCACGTCGCGCGTCCACAACCCGGCGGCCAACCCGTACACGGTCCCGTTCGCGATTTTGATCGCTTCCTCCGGCGTCTTGAACCGCGTCACCGCCAGCACTGGCCCGAAGACCTCTTCGCGCGCCAGCGTATGCGTCGGCTGCACGGCATCGAACACCGTCGGCTCGACGTAGTACCCGCCGCTCTCCTCGCGCGCCCGCTTACCGCCAAGCCGCAGCGTATTGCCTTCGCCATTCGCGGTCCCGATGTAACGCAGCGCCGTCTTCATCTGCTCTTCGCTGACCATCGACCCGAACGTCGTCGCCGGATTGAGCGGATCGCCGGGAATGATCTTCTTGGCCACCTTCAGCAGCTTGTCGGTGAATTCGTCGGCGATGTCCTCTTGCACCAACAAACGCGACGCCGCCGTACACACTTCGCCCTGATTGAAAAACACTCCCCACGCCGCGCTCACGGCCGCCGCGTTGAGATCGGGGCAATCCGCAAACACGATTTGCGGAGACTTGCCGCCCAACTCCAGCGAGACCCGCTTCAGGTTCGACTGCCCGGAATACTGCATCAGCAGCTTGCCCACGGGACCAGATCCCGTGAACGCGATCATATCGACATCCATATGCAAGGCGAGCGCCTTGCCGGCCGTCGCGCCAAAACCTGGAACGATGTTGAGAACACCCGGCGGCAGACCCGCTTCAAGCGCCAGTTCACCCATCTTCAATGCGGTCAGCGGCGACTGCTCCGCCGGCTTCAAGACAATGGAATTTCCCATCGCCAGCGCCGGCCCGACCTTCCACATCGCCATCAGCAGCGGGAAGTTCCACGGCACGATGACGCCGATGACGCCGAGCGGCTCATGCACCGCGAACGAAATCCGATCCGTCGTCTCCGGCCCAACTTCACCATAAACCTTGTCGAGCGCCTCCGCATAATAGCGCAGCGTGTTGATCGAGCCGGGTATGTCGACCGACAGCGAATCCTTGATCGGTTTCCCGACGTCGAGGCTCTCCAGAAGCGCCAACTGCTCCGCGTCGCGCTGCATCAGGTCGGCGAATTTGAACAGGATCTTCTTCTTCTGGCGGTAGTGCATCCGCCGCCAAGTGCCCTCTTCGAATGCCCGGCGCGCGGCTGCCACAGCGACATCGATGTCGGCACCGTCCGCCTCCGCCACCTGATTGATGATCGAACCGTTGCGCGGACTGACGTTGGCGAACGTCTTGCCCGAAAGTGCGGGCACAACTTTCCCGTCGATCACGGCATGTCCCGGAATCGCCATGCTGCCAGCGAGAGTTTCAAAATGCGCAAGCGAAGTCATGTCAGCTCATCCTCACGCGACGCGCGCGTACCACTGATGATCGAGCGCCGTCACGACGCGCTCGAAGTCGCGCCGTTCCGTGTCTTTCATTTCCGCATATGTCTTCTGGAAGATCGCCCCCAGCTGCTCGGTCGCCACCGTCGAATCCCGGAATTGCGCAATGGCATTGTTCCACGCCGTCGGCACCTTCGGCGCGTTCGAGCCATCGCAATTGCCTTCCGCCGCCGGTCCCGGATCGAGCTTGTTCACGATCCCATGGTGGATGCCGCCGAGGACTGCCGCCAGCACGAGATATGGATTGGCATCCGCGCCTGCAATGCGATGCTCAACGCGCGTGGCGTTCGGCGACGAATTCAGAACCCGCAGCGACGCCGTGCGATTATTGAAACCCCAATGCGCCGCCATCGGCACATACGACTTGGGCTGATAGCGCCGGTACGCATTCGCCGACTGCGCCCAAATCGCCATGAAGTCGCCCATCGTTTCGCGCAATCCGCCAAGCGCATTGCGGAACAAGGGCGAGATCGGATCGCCGGCAAAGACGTTCTTTCCGTCCTTATCCACCAGCGACACGTGGATGTGCATGCCCGAGCCCGACCAGTCATGGTGCGGTTTGGCCATAAACGTCGCTTCCATCTTGTGCGCCCGCGCCGCAGCTTTCACCGCCCGCTTCAAGAGCAGCCCGTCCAGCGCCGCGCCCGCCGCATCCTTCTTGTGCTTGAGATTGATCTCGAACTGCCCCGGACCCGCCTCCTGCAGCACGGCATCCACCGGCAGCCCTTGCGCTTCGGCGATTTTGTAAATGTCGTCGATAAACGGCCCGACGCAATCCAGTTCCTCGAACTGATAAAGCTGCTGCCAGTCCGGATTGTCCACGAGCCCGCACGGCGTCTTCAATTCGAACACGCCGTTGCTCGACACGGAGCTGACGTAGAATTCGAGTTCCACTGCCGTCACCGGCTGAAACCCCATCTTCCCCAGAGCTGCTGTCTGCCGCTGCAAGATCCGCCGCGGATCGAGCCCGCCGTCATCCTCCACTGGCACCATCACGGCCTGCGCGTGCGTCGTTCCCTCGACCGCCACCGGCGCAAGCGTCTCGGCTAAGATCTTGAACTGCAGATCCGGATCGCCCGTTTCCCACAGCCGCCCCGTCTCTTCCACGCACGACCCGCGCATATCCATGATGTAGCAGGTCGAGGGCACCATGAAGCCTTTATCGGCGAACGCCAGCAGATCGCGCGACCGGATCCGCTTGCCGCGCGGAATGCCGTTCAGATCGTGCATAAAAATGTCGATCCACTGCACGCTCGGATACTTGGCGAGAAAGTCCTTGGCCTGCTCGGTCGTCAGATACGTCTCAGTCATGACAGCTTGGCTCCTGCTGCGCTGCCAAACCGGCGGAACAGCTTCACAGATACGGGGTTTTCTGAAGCGCGCCACTCGGGGTGCCACTGCACGCCGAGACAGAACGGATGGTCGTCGGGACCGCGCACCGCCTCAACGAGACCATCCTCGGCAAAGGCTTCCGCCGTGAGCCGCGGGGCCAGATCTTTCAATCCCTGACCATGCAGGGAGTTGACCAGAATTTCCTCCTGACCGACCCATTCGCGCAACTTTCCAGTGAGGTTGAGCGCGTGCACCGGCCCCCACCGCTCCTCCAGCGAAACCTCTTTGCGCTCGCGATGATCGCGCTTGCCCTCTTGCGCATGCACAGCCTGATGCAGCGTCCCGCCAAGCGCGACGTTGAGTTCCTGAAAGCCACGGCAGATCGCCATCATCGGGATCTTCCGCTCAACGGCCGTACGGATCAGCGGCAGCGTCACCGCATCGCGCGCCGGATCAAGGGCATCCGGAATCACAGGATCTTCTTTACTGTAATGCGCCGGCGCGATGTTCGACGGACTGCCCGAAAACAGAATGCCGTCCGCCACGTCCAGCACCGCACCGATGTCCACGAGTGCGGCATCGAGCGGTATGAGCAACGGCTGGCATTCGGCCACCTCGGCAACGGCGGCCGAATATTTGCGGCTGACAGCATCGAAAGTGTAGCCTTCGATGGTCTTCGTGCAGCAGGGAATGACGACGATCGGACGGCTCATGCGGCGAGCTCTCCGGCGACATCGTTCAGCGTCAGGTCGAGCGCCTTGGCGATCACCCGCTCGGCTTCCGCGAAGTGCTCCTCCGTGAAGATCAGCGGCGGCGCGGTCACCATCGTGTCGCCGATGGCGCGCATGATGTAGCCCTCACGCGAGAAGTGATTGCGGCAGATCGTGCCCACGCGGCCCGGATCGTCAAAACGCCGCCGGGTGCGTTTATCCGCGACAAGTTCGATGGCGCCCAGCATGCCTATCGAGCGCACTTCGCCGACCAGCGGGTGATCCTTGAACTTGCCCAGCATGCGCGCAAGTGCCGGTCCGGTCACATCGTTGACCTTCTCCACCAACCGCTCGCGTTCCATGATCTCAATGTTCTTGAGCGCCACGGCGCACGCCACCGGATGCCCAGCATACGTGTAGCCATGATAGAACTCGTCATCGTGTTCCGCGAACGCATTCGCCACGCGGTCGCCGACGAGCAGCCCCGACAACGGGATGTAACCCGACGTCGCCGCCTTTGCGAACGTGACGAGGTCTGGCTTGGTGCCGTAGTAATCGGCCGCAAACCACTTGCCCGTGCGCCCGAAGCCCGTGATGACCTCGTCGTGCAGGAACAGAATGCCGTACTTGTCGACGATCTTCTGCACCGCCGGCCAATAGGTCGACGGCGCAATCTTCAATCCGCCAGCCCCCATCACCGGCTCGCCCACGAACGCCGCGACGTTTTCAGGTCCGACAGCCAGGATTTCGTCTTCGACGGCCTTCGCCGCGCGCAATCCGAATTCTTCCGGCGTCTCGCCCTGTTCCGAATTGCCATACCAGTAGGGCTCCATCACGTGCCGGAAGCCTTCGTAGGGCGGATAGAGCTGCGAATGCATCAGCGCCATGCCGCCCATCGAGGCCGCCGTGATGGTTGAGCCATGATAGGCGTTGCGGCGGCTGATGATGATGCGCCGCTTCGGCTCGCCCTTGATGACCCAGTAGTGCCGGATCATGCGCACGGCGGTGTCGTTCGATTCCGAACCCGACGAGCCGTAGAAAACCTGCCGGATACCGGCCGGCGCGATCTGAGACAGCTTTTCCGATAACTCAACAACACGCGGATGCGTCGTCTGGAAAAACGTATTGTAGTAGGGCAGCTCCAGCATCTGATCGTAAGCGGCCTTCGCCAGTTCCTCGCGACCGTAGCCGACGTTCGTCGTCCACAAACCCGACATGCCGTCGAGAACGCGCTTACCTTCACTGTCGATGAAATGCGCGCCTTCCCCGCCCACGATGACCCGCGAGCCGGCCGCCCGCAGCGACTTGTGGTTAGAGAACGGATGCAAATGATGCTTCGCATCCAGCTCTTGCATCCGAGCCGTGGAATATTTGTTCGACATGTGAGCTTGGTCTCCAGCTAAGGCACGATCCCCCGTGGGATCTTTCGTCAATAAGGCTGGAGATCTCCCGGGGGCGTGAAACCGACGCGCGCGCAAAGCCGCAAAAGCTCGTTCTTTTGCGTGCGGCGGTCAAAAAGATTGGCGATGGCCGAGGGGCGGTGCGTGCGCGTCATAACGATGTCGCTCCTCCCTCTAAGTGGCGCTGATCCAGCGCACGTGGCCGCATTCGTACCGCGCATTGAGATCAGGCCGCAGCCGCACCGTCAACCCGTGTGCCGGGACCGCCCGTAGGGCTTTACAAAGCCATCGCGATAGCGCACAGGTTATGATCTACGCCGTAGAAGTGTCAAGACCAATCCCGTGCGAAAACCCAAAGCCCGCTCGCGCACCCCCCGTGGCCTGGATCGTTCCGAGATCCTGGAGGCTGCCTTCGACCTGCTCGACGCGGCGGGAGAGGAGGGGTTTTCCGTCCGCAAGGTTGGTGCCGCCATGGGCATCGACCCGATGACGGTGCTGCACCATTTTCGCTCCAAAGAGGAATTGCTCCGCCAGATCGCCGATCGGGCGTTGGGATCGATCGCCCTGCCCAAACCATCCGGAACTTGGCAAGCCGACTTGATGAACGTCGCTATCGCCTACCGCGAACTGGCCCGCCGCCATCCACGGCTGTTCCATCTCCACTTCCGCTTTCATGCCACCGGCATGGCCGACCACGTCTCCAGTGAAATCGTGTATCGCGCGCTCCTCGATGCCGGCCTCCCCCCGGAGAGGGCAGCGGGTCTTGGCTTGTCGTTCTATGCGTTTGTGCTGGGCTTCGCGCTCGCCGAAATCGAAGGTCTGCTGAAGCCGCTCGACGGTACGCAAGAGCAGGAAATGGCCGGACTGGCGGTCGAAACATTTCCAGCGACCGCAGCGCTTCTGCCCGCGTTCCGCTCGCTGGACAGCGACCTGGCCTTCAACGACGCCGTCGGCGCCTTCATTGCTGGAATAACACCGGCTGGACCGGCCAGAACCGGCCGAACAGCCTAGCTTTCGTCGTCGAACACGTAGCCAGCACCCCGCACCGTGCGGATGGGATCTGGCTCGTTTCCGCGCACGATCGCCTTGCGCAAACGTCCAACATGCACGTCCACCGTCCGTTCATCGACATCCGAATCCCGGCCCCATGTCCCGTCGAGCAGTTGCGACCGGCTGAGCACCCGCCCGGTGTTTTCCATGAACTGTTCCAGCAGGCGGTACTCGGTCGGCCCGACGTTCACTTCGCGCCCAAAGCGCGTGACCCGATGCGCCACCCGGTCGAGTTTGATTCCGTTGCCTTCCAGAACGTCGGCGATCCGCTCTGGCGCGGCACGGCGCAGCAAGGCCTTCACCCGCGCCACCAGTTCCGACACTGAAAACGGTTTCACCACATAGTCGTCGGCACCAGTCTGCAAGCCCCGGATCTTGTCGCCTTCCTCGCCGCGCGCCGTCAGCATGATCACCGGCAGGCCCTTTGTATCCGGTCGCGCCCGGATTTGGCGGCAGATCTCGATGCCTGCAAGACCAGGCAGCATCCAATCGAGAATGATGAGATCCGGACGCTCCTCCTGCATCACCATCATGGCATCGGTGCCCGACGGTGTGTGTACGACGTTGTAGCCCTCCGCCTGGAGATTGTAGGACAGAAGCGTGACGATCGACTCCTCGTCCTCAACGATCAGAACCTTAGCCGGCATGAACTTTTCTTCTCATTCTTGCGCCTTAACGGATGGGACCCGACATCAGGGTTGAACTGGTAAGATCGCCCTTCGGACGCTCGCCTTCCGGCAGCGACCCACGCGTCATGTACGTGACCGTCTCGGCAATGTTGGTCGTGTGATCGCCAATCCGCTCAAGGTTTTTCGCCACGAAGAGCAGATGCGTGCATAGCCCGATGTTGCGCGGATCTTCCATCATGTACGTCAGAAGTTCGCGAAACACGGAATTATAAACGGCATCGAGGTTTTCATCCTGCCGCCAGACCTGCATCGCCCGCTCCGGATTGCGCGCCGCGTAGGCGTCCAGAACATCCTTGAGCTGCCGCGACGCCAGATCGGTCATATGCTGCAAGCCGGTCAGCAAACCCTTGGGATGCGTCTCCCCCGAAATGGCCTGCGCGCGCTTGGCGACATTCTTGGCGAGATCGCCGACGCGTTCCAGTTCGCCAGCCACCTTGAGCACCGAGATCACCTGCCGCAGATCGTTCGCCAGCGGCTGGCGGCGAGCAATCATGAGAATAACCTGCTCTTCCAACTCACGATGCAGCAAGTCAATGGTGGCATCGCTGGCGACGGTCGCCCGCGCCCGCGCGGGGTTGTGGCTGGCCAGAGAATCGAAAGCCTCACCGACGAGCTGCTCTGCAAGTCCGCCCATCTGGCTGATCTTGTCGTCCAATCCCGCGAGTTCCTGCTCGTACGACTTCACGATGTGTTCTGACATGGCGTGTTCCTTCCCCGGTCGGGGAGCAAATGGCACGATAAGGGTTAAGCGAACTCAGCCGAAACGGCCGGTGATGTAATCCTGCGTCCGCTTGTCGGTCGGGTTGGTGAAGATGTCGCTGGTGCTTCCAGTCTCCACCAGGATGCCAAGATGGAAGAAGGCGGTGCGCTGGGAAACGCGGGCAGCCTGCTGCATCGAATGCGTCACGATAATGATCGTGAAGTTGTGGCGCAGTTCTTCCATCAGCTCTTCGATGCGTGCCGTCGCAATCGGGTCGAGCGCGGAACACGGCTCATCCATCAGGATGATTTCCGGATTGATCGCAATCGTCCGTGCGATGCAAAGCCGCTGCTGCTGTCCGCCGGAAAGCCCAGTGCCGCTATCGTTCAGGCGATCCTTCACTTCTTCCCAAAGACTGGCCTTGCGCAGGCTGCTCTCGACGATCTGATCCAGTTCGGCCTTCGATCTCGAAAGACCGTGAATCCGCGGTCCGTAGGCGACGTTGTCGTAAATTGACTTCGGAAACGGGTTCGGCTTCTGGAACACCATGCCCACGCGGGCGCGCAGTTGCACCGGATCGAGAGCGGGATCGTAGATGTCTTTTCCGTCGATCTGAATGAGACCTTCGACCCGGCAGGAAGCGACCGTGTCGTTCATCCGGTTGATGCACCGGAGAAACGTCGACTTGCCGCAACCGGACGGTCCGATGAAAGCCGTTACCGACTTCTCCGGAATATCGACAGAAACGTCCTTCAGGGCGTGCTTGGCGCCGTAATAGACGTTCACGTTGTTTGCCGCGACTTTGGTGGGCGTCGTTGTCGGCGCTTGAGCTGGGGTGGTCATCATGATGAGCGGGTCTGGTCGCATGTCCATGGGATGTCTCTATGTTCCTATAACGGCTACCAGCGGCGTTCAAACTTCTTTCGCAGCCATATGGCGAGACCGTTCATGACGAAAAGAACGGCCAGAAGTACCATGATGGCGGCGGCCGTCTTCATCTTGAAGGCGGGTTCAGGCAGGTCCGACCAGAGGAAGATCTGAACGGGTAGAACGGTGGCAGCCTGGGTTAGGCTCGAGGGCACATCGACGATGAACGCGATCATGCCGATCATGAGCAGCGGCGCGGTCTCGCCCAGAGCATGGGCCATCCCGATGATGGTGCCGGTCATGATGCCCGGCATCGCCAGCGGCAGAACGTGATGGAATACGGCCTGCTGCTTTGAGGCGCCGATACCCAGTGCAGCCTCACGGATGGACGGCGGCACGGATTTCAAAGCCGCCCGCGAGGCGATGATAATGGTCGGCAGAACGAGAAGCGCCAACACCAGACCGCCCACAAGCGGCGCCGAGCGCGGCATCCCGAAGAAATTGAGAAACACGGCGAGGCCCAGCAGCCCGAAGACGATCGAGGGTACCGCCGCGAGGTTGTTGATGTTAATCTCGATGAGTTCCGTGATCCGGTTCTTGGGCGCGAATTCCTCAAGGTAGATCGCGGCCAGAACGCCGATGGGTAGACACAGACCGATGGTCACCAGAAGCGTCAGGATCGATCCCACCAGAGCACCCTGAATGCCGGCTAATTCCGCCTCGCGGCTGTCGCCGCGCGTGAAGAATGCGAAATTGAACTGGCTTTCGATCAGCCCCTTCGCCTTCAACTCTTCCAGGAACGCCACACCACGATCGTTCAGATTGCGATTAGACTCAGGGGTTTCATAAACCCGAATGTCCCAAGTGCCAGGCGCCGCATCGGCCGTGGACTTCAACGGAATGATCACCTCGCCCTTGACAAGCGTGGGGGTCATCTCTTTGACCTTCACCAACCCGCCATTGATCCCAACAAGGCGGCTCGCCGTCTTCGTATCAAGCGTTTCCGAGGTCGCCGCAGCTTCATAGCGCCGGCGCAGGTCGGCCGCTTCCTTCTCAAGGTCCGCGAGGCTTTCGACGGTCGCCCCACGTGCCTTCCGCCGGGCGACGGTCTCGTCGATACCCTCGGCCAACGCTTTCAATTCAGCCTTAACCAACGCCACGTCGTCGGCAAAATCATTGGCACCAACGAGAATAGTGACGTCGCCGGTCGTGGCCGAGGGGGACGCCACCCCGCGGGTGTCGGTCAAAACCCGGATTTTTGTGCCCGAATCCTTGAGAAAAACGTCGGCCTCGTCGGCCAGCAGCAGAGGCGCCCTCACGCGCTGCCCCACCAGCGAAGGATCAGCCACGACCATTTCGCGAAGAGCATCGCCTGCTCCAGAACTGAGCAGCCCGTTCAACTCGCGCTTCAGTTGCCGGCCTTCGACGCCAGGGATCGCATCCGCGAGCGCAGCGCGCGCAACGGCCGTATAATCGCCGGCCCGTAACGTCGCCGCATCGCCCTTGCCCTCGGGATCGATCTTTGCTGCGTCAACCAGGACATCGGCCACGAGGTAATGCTGGAAGAAACCAGGAATACCCCGCATCACGATGCTCGACAGCAGCGCAATCAAGAACGCGGCTGCAACCGCGAGTGCCGCAATGCCGTAGGCCTTGAAACGCGCTTCAGAACGGTACCGTCCGCGCAATCGAGCCTTGGACTCCGCCGTGTCGAACTCGACCCGGCGGATCGGAGGGGAGACGCCACCCGCTGTGATATCAGTCATATTGCTCCCGGTATTTCTGGACGACCTTCAAGGCGATGAAGTTGAGCACCAAGGTCACGAAGAAGAGAACGAAGCCGAGCGCGAAGGCCGCCAGCGTCTTCGCGCTGTCGAACTCCTGGTCACCGACAAGGATGGTCTTGATCTGCACGGTAATAGTCGTCACGGCATCGAGCGGATTGAATGTGAGATTTGCCGCGAGCCCCGCCGCCATCACCACGATCATCGTTTCGCCAATGGCGCGGCTGATGGCCAGCATGAACGCCGACACGATCCCCGGCAATGCGGCCGGCAGCACAACCTGTCTGATCGTCTCTGACTTGGTGGCGCCCATAGCATAGGAGCCATCGCGCAGCGACTGCGGCACCGCATTGATGACGTCGTCGGACAAGGACGAAATGAAAGGAATGATCATCATCCCCATCACCACGCCCGCCGCGAGCGCGCTCTCGGAGGCGACGTTCAGCCCGAACGTTTCGCCCCAGCCACGGATGTAAGGCGCCACCGTCAAGGCCGCAAAGAAGCCGAGCACCACGGTCGGAATGCCAGCCAAGATTTCCAGAATCGGTTTGGCAACCGCCCGAACGCCAGGTGAAGCGTACTCAGCCAGATAAATGGCCGAGAACAAACCGAGCGGACCGGCCACCGCGATGGCGATAACCGTGATCAGCAGCGTACCGGTCAGAAGCGGAAGGAACCCATATGCCGTCTGGATATCGCCCTGGTCGGCGCGCATCGCAGCCTGAGGGTTCCACTCGGTGCCAAACAAAAACTCAAAAACCGTCGGCTTGCCCTTAATCGCAGGGTCAAAGAAGAAGCGGTAGGTCTCGCCCACAACTGAGAAAACGATACCAACCGTCGTGAGAACGGCGATGGTGGCACAAATCCACAAGAGTGCGTGGACCAGCTTTTCGAAGGCGTTGCGTGCCCGGAAATTCATGGAAACGCGGCTCAAGCCCCACGACAAGCCAGCCAGACCGGCGAGCACCCCGACCGCCAGCGTGATCCACTGACCGGCCGATAAGGCTGAAGCATAGTTTACGGCAGCGCTCTGGACCTCAGCACTGGCAGCGCCAACTGGTCCACCGCGCACGATGTTGACGGCTTCGCGCAGTGCAGCGCCTTGGCGCAAAATATCAGACTGAATGTCGTTGGGCAGCGCCGAGAGAGCGCTCTGTGTCGCCAGATAGCCGGCGATCTGGCTCCCGACGAGAAAGGTGATGAGAGCAGGGATAAAAGCGAGCGAGGCGGTGTAGAGCCCGTGGTAGGAAGGCAGGGAGTGCATGCCAGCGTAGTTGCCGCCTGCGACGGATTGGGCCCGGCCGCGCGCCAGCGCGAAACCCGCCAACATCAGCGCAACAACCACCAGCGCGTACCAACCAGCCATAGCCAGTAATCCTTGAAATTCCGCGCGGCCAGCGAGCGGCCGCTCTTCTATTCTATATTAAAAGTGCGTAGACCAAGTCGTGAAATGAGGCCGCGCAGTTCGAGCCGCGCGGCCTCACCTAACCTAGCTTACTTCAGTTCGTCGGCCTTGAGGGTCATGCCCTCGTTGGCAGCCTTGGCGGACTTCTCGAAGGCTTCTTTCGGAAGAGCGACGAGGCCCTTCTCGGTCAGATAGCCTTCGGCGCCGAGAGCCTTCTCCGACGTGTACTCGGCAATGAACTTGTCGAGGCCGGGGATCACGCCAATGTGCGCCTTCTTGAAGTAGACGAACAGCGGGCGGGCGCCCTTGTACTTGCCGCCCGAGATGTTGTCGAACGTCGGCTCAGCGCCTTCGATCGAAACGCCCTTGAGCTTGTCGGCATTCTCTTCGAGGAACGAGAAGCCGAAGATGCCGAAGGCGTTCTTGTTGCCTTCAAGCTTCTGCACGATCACGTTGTCGTTCTCGCCAGCTTCCACGTAGGCGCCGTCCTTGCGGATCGACTTCCAGATCTTCTCGAAGTCTTTTTCCTTAGCCTTGTCGGACTTCATGGCCTTCAGGCTGTCAAAGCCTTCGGCACCCTTTTCCATGAAAAGTTCATGGAAGCTATCGCGCGTGCCCGAGGTGGGCGGGGGGCCGAGAACTTCGATCTTGATGTTCGGCAGCGACGGATCGATGTCCGACCAGTTCTTGTAGGGGTTGTCGACGAGCTCACCCTTGTCGTTCGGGACCTTCTCGGCGAGTGCCTGGAAGACCTGCTTGCGGGTCAGCGCAACCTGCGGACCATCCTTCGACTGCGCGATAGTCAGGCCGTCATAGCCGACCGTCAGTTCGATGATGTCCTTGACGCCGTTCTTGTCGCAGAGTTCGAATTCGCTCTTCTTGATCCGGCGCGATGCGTTGGTGCCGTCCGCCTTGTCGACGCCGACGCCTTCGCAGAAGATCTTCATGCCGCCGCCCGTACCGGTGGATTCGACGACCGGCGTCTTACCGCCCGAAGCCTTGCCGAACTGTTCGGCCACAGCCGTCGTGAACGGATAAACGGTGGACGAACCAACAATGCGGATCTGATCACGGGCTTCGGCGGCGGTCGTCAGTGCGAGACCGCTCACGATCGAAACCGCGAGGAGGGTAGCCTTATTCATAGGGAAAAACTCCTGTTGCCCTGCACGGAGGCGGCGTCCCGCTGGTCCGAACGTTTGCGCGCGGCATCACCCTTAACGGCTTGTCACAAACCTTTTGTGACAGCGCAAACCATTGAAACACTTATATGAATAGAAAGTTCGATATCGGGCACTGCAACTTAGGTCGCCATTGTCTCTAAAACGACTGCAAAACGCGACCCGCGCCCGATTTCGGAGGTGATGTCCAACTCGCCCCGGTGGCGGTTGAGAATATGCTTCACGATCGCCAGACCAAGACCGGTCCCGCCTTGTTCGCGGCTGCGGGCCGTGTCGACACGGTAGAAGCGCTCGGTCAGGCGCGGCAGATGCTCCGGAGCGATCCCGGGTCCGTCATCTGTCACGGCAACCTCCAAAGCGCCGCGTTTGCCGCCGCCCCGGACGCGCTCGCGGATCGTGACAGTAACGGTGCCGGATGGCCGTCCGTATTTGATCGCGTTGTGAATGAGGTTCTGCATCACCTGTTCGAGTTCATCCCGATCCCCGCGCACGAGCCCTGCGGCCGGGAGAGGTGTGAACGTCAGAGCGATATCGGCCTGCTGTGCCAAGGGCTCCAGCCCTCGGATGACCTGCGCGATCAGATCGTTCATGTCGACGGGGCCCTCGGGCCGCAAATGCGCGCGCATTTCGATGCGGCTCAGCGACAAGAGATCGTCGAGAATCCGGTTCATGCGCTGGGCCTGCGTCGCCATGATCCCTAGAAATCGAGTCCGTGCCGCCTCGTCGTTGCGCGCAGGACCGAGCAGAGTTTCAATAAACCCCTTGATCGACGCCAGCGGCGTGCGCAGCTCATGGCTCGCATTGGCAATAAAATCGGCCCGCAACTGTGCCAGCCGCTCCTGCTCGCTCGTATCGCGAAACTGCAATAACAGCCTCGGCCCCGACAGCGGCGTCGAGGTCACGATAAAGCGCCGGCCCTGCAGCATGCGCTCGGTGAACTCCGCCGTCTCGCTGCGCCCTTCCGTAATGCTGCGGTCAATTGAAACCATCAAATCAGGATTGCGCGTGGCAAGCCCCACCGGTGCGCCGGCCGCGATGGATGGAAAGAGATCGGCCGCATGCCGATTGAAGACGGCAATCTTTCTCTCGGCATCCAGAACGATCGCCGCAATATCGAGGGCGTGGATGATCTCGAAAAGATCCGACGGCGTTGGCCCCGGCGCAGCGCCATCTGCGTTGTCCGCTTGCCTGGGCTCGGCCGGCCCCGATGGGCGCCATCCAAAAACGCCGGCGGCCAGGGCGAGCCCGCCCACCCCTCCCGCACCGGCTAAGTCCCACGACAAAAAGAACACGACGGCCGCAAGCAGCACCAAGCCACTCGCGGCCGAAATTGTAATCATGGGAGCGATTTTCGATCGGCCGGTCATGGCCGCTCTATAGTCCGATCGCGCAGCCCCCGCTAGCCCGCACGCGCAATCATGCCTTCCGCCCGCACGTATTAGCGCCGATCAGCGAATAGGCCGGGCAATAGCCGATCAGTCCCGTCAGCAGCGGCACGACGCCGAGCAGCGCCCACGGCGTTTGCGGTCCGACGAAATAGAGGCTGAGAATGGCAGCACCGGCGATAATCCGGAGCAGGCGGTCGACTTTGCCTTCGTTGCAGGGCATGGCGGTCTCCTCAAGGTTGATCAGGAAAACCTACGCGCATGTCCGCACTGCCTCTGTGACGATGTCACGGTTGGGTGCGGATCAACGGGCGTTGATCAACTGCCGCAGCGCTGCCGCATCCACAATCGTCAATGCCCCCCGCGACGTGGCCACCCATCCCCGCCGCTGAAACTCGGTCAACTGCCGGCTGATCACTTCGCGCGCGGTGCCAAGTTCTGAGGCCAACTGCTGATGCGTCATCGGCACGCGGTCGCTGTCGCCCGCCAGATCGAGAAGCCGCTGTGCAAGACGAATATCGATGCGCGAAAATGCGACTTCCTCGATCAGCTTGAAGAGGTTCGTCATACGGCTTGCTAACGCCGCGAAAACAAACCGCCGGAATTCCGGCGATTTCGAAATGGCCTCGTCAAAAGCGGCCTTGGGTAGCGCGACGGCTTCGATGGGAGTCTCGGCGACTCCTTCGGCTTGATAGACCTCGTCGCCAATGAGACACGCCGTCGTCATGGCGCAGCTTTCGCCAGCCGTCACGCGGTAGAGCACGATCTCGCGGCCCGCTTCGGAAAGCTGATGAACGCGAACCGTCCCGTTGATGAGCAGCAGATAATTCTGTGGCGGCTGCCCAGGTCCGAAAACCACCGCACCCGCCGGCAGCGACACGACGCGCCCCGCCCGCTCGACCATGGATTGGGACGGTTCCGGAAGCTTTTTCAATTCCGGAAAATGATCGGTCCAGGTCATGGCGCTCATTTCGAATAGCAGGCTTGGGCCAAAGCCAGTCGTGTCAGATCACAACGCGGCAGCGTCAAATAACGTTATGCGATCCATCACAGAACGGCTCGTCATCTGTCGTCTTGCAACCGCACAGGTTAAACGTTCCGCTCGCAGGCGCTTTGAACGCCATTGGGTCGATGCCCGTATCCTTGTGCGCGCCGTCGCAGAACGGTTGCCGCTTGGAGCGTCCACAACGGCAATAGAAGTACGTTTTGCCCTCGACGAGGTCGACCTGATAGGGCCCCTTCTGCGCAACGATCGGATCTTCGGCCATGGTGTCCCTCTCCTGATACCGGCAAGGCCGGTGCGCCGGCCACAAGCTCAACTCTGCGGTCTTTTGTGGCGTAGCCGCTCCCGCGCGGTGAGACAAGCGGATCGATCAAGCCTGACCGGGATCAAGCTGACCCGGATCAAGCTGGCCGGCCCCTATTCAGCCAACCAGAAGTGGCGCCCGCTCAATTGTTTGGACCCCGGCATCGTCTTGCCAGACGAACACCAGTTCCCCCGGACCCGGCACCCGCATGTGGAAGGCGACGAACGGATTGGACGAAATCCCAGGACCGAACTCGGCTTTAAAAACCGTCACTTTGCCGAACGTAACGGTGAGCGAATTGACAATGTCGCGCGGGATGACCTGACCGTTGGCGTCTTTGCGGTTGCCCGTTTCCATCACATGATTGATGAGCGCGCGGATTTCGATGACATCGCCAACCGCAGTCTTGTCTGGAAGTTTGATCCG
Organism: Hyphomicrobium sp. 12-62-95; assembly: GCA_002279935.1. Taxonomy (GTDB): domain Bacteria; phylum Pseudomonadota; class Alphaproteobacteria; order Rhizobiales; family Hyphomicrobiaceae; genus JAGVSR01. The sequence continues at coordinate 98,491 of NCCZ01000014.1, forward strand.
CGTTTTGTTGGCCATCGCGCCCTCACTCGTTCCCGCAGCCGCCGATGGTCACTTCAATCTTACGGGCGCTTACCAGAACCTGTCCGGTCGAGACCTCGGCAATCGCCACGACGTCTTGCGTTTTAGCCAGCCGCATGCGCCCCGAGACCATGGCCTTTCCCGTCGCCGGGATGAGATGGAACGTCGCCACGACCGCTTGCGGGTTGGCCGTCGATAGCAAATGCAGCGTGTGCACGTAGTCGTTATCCGTCATCGGGCTCTCAACGGCGATCGTGTAGGGCACCACGTTCCCGTTCTCGGCCAACTCCGGCAGCGTCAAAGTCAACGGCTCGCCAACAGCGGGCTCTGCATCTTTGAGGATGACGCCCAATGCCTCGTCGAACTGCCGCGACGCACTAAGACCCTCGGAAAGGGGAACGCGCGAAATCGGAACAACAGTTTCAGCCGCGGCCGGAGCAGCCTCCGTCCCGGCCGCGAGAGCAGGGCGAGACGCCAGCAACCCGATCACCGCGACAGCAGCACTTGCGCCAAGAACAAGGTCGCGGCGGCTTACAATCTTGATGTGGCGCTGAGGCTCCACGGGGGGACGACGATCGCAAGACATGGTGCTTGTCCATAACACGGCCGCGACGGTCGTTTCCATCGCAGTCGCGCACCAGATGCATTACGTCTCGGTTAGGTTGCCGGGCGGTGCTTCTCAGCGGCCACGGGCGCTGCTACGCTCTCTATCAACTAAGCCAGAAAAGCCGGAGAAAACCGTGCGTCCTGTTTCGCTGTCGATGATTGTCTTGGCTGCAGTTTGCAGTCTGGCGGCAGGAACCCCGGGTCTTGCGGTGGAAAAGGCGCCACAGCAACCCAGGCTGGACCTTGCGCGCGCCGAAATAGCCACGCTGATCATGGTCGACGATCCCGCCTGCCACTATTGCCGGCGGTGGAACAAGGAAGTCGGCGGCGGCTACAGCCGAACGGCTGAAGGTCGCGCCGCACCGCTCAAGCGCGTCGGCCGCGACTCGAAGATCTTGGCCGGTTTCGCCCCCGTGATCTATACCCCCACCTTCATTCTCGCCCAGAACGGCCGCGAATTGGGCCGCATCACCGGCTATCCCGGTCAACTCTATTTCTGGGAAGAACTCTCTCAGATGATGTCGTCCGCCGGCATCAACACAAAGGGATAGGTCCATGGCCCCGATCCTGACGCGCCGCCAATTCGGCGCGGGCTTTGCTGCCACGGCATCCGGACTTCTGTCCCGTCCCGCGATCGCGCGCGGCGCGGCCAAAGTCGTCGTGATCGGAGGCGGGGCCGGCGGCGCGACGGTCGCCGGAACACTCAAATCCACGGCCCCTGCCATCGACGTCACGCTCGTCGAACCGCACGCCGCTTACACGACCTGCTTCTTCTCCAACGCCTACATCGGCGGCCTCTACGACTACGCGTCTCTCACCCACGGCTACGGCGGCCTCGCGGCTACCGGCATATCAATCGTCAACGACCGCGCCGGCGCGATCGACACCGCCAAAAAAACTGTCACCCTCGCCAACAAAACCGTTCTCGAATACGACCGCCTCGTCGTCGCGCCCGGCATCGATTTCCAGTGGTCCGCCATCGAGGGCTATTCACCGCAAGCAGCTGAGATCATGCCGCACGCTTGGCGGGGCGGCGATCAACTGCAGGTCTTGCGCCACCGCCTGGAAGCCATGGACGATGGCGGCACGGTCGTGATCGCCGCGCCAAAATTGCCCTACCGCTGCCCACCCGGGCCCTACGAGCGTGCCTGCGTCATCGCCCACTTTCTCAAAACGCATAAACCCAAATCCAAGCTCGTCATCCTCGACGCCAAGATGACGTATGCCAAACAGGCCGCCTTCCAAGAGGCCTTCGAGCGCTACTACAGTGACATCATCGAACTGAACCTCACCAACGACATCGACGATTTCACCGTCACGCGCGTCGATCCTGCCACCGGCGAAGTCGCCACCAAAGCCGGCCTCACCATCAAGGCCGCCGTCGCCAACATCATCCCGCCCCAGACCGCCGGCGCCATCGCCCTGCAGTCGGGCCTCGCCGACCTCGGCTGGTGCCCGGTTGACCCCGCCAGCTTCGTCTCTGCCAAAGCCCCCAATGTCTATGTCCTGGGCGACAGCGCGGTCGCCAACGAGATGCCCAAATCCGCGTTCTCCGCCCATAGCCAAGGTCTCGCCGTCGCCGCGCATATTGCTGCTGAACTAGAAGCCCGCCCCCCCACCCCCGGCCGTTACCGCAACACCTGCTGGTCAATCGTCGCCCCCGACGACGCGATCAAAATCGGCGCCGACTATGCGCCCGGCCCCTTGCCCGGCGGAAAGTCCGGCCTCGTCCCTTCCAACGCCTTCGTCTCCAAGCCCGGCGAAAGCGCGGGCGAACGCAAGGCGACCTACAACGAAGCCTTCGCCTGGTACCCCACGCTCACGGGCCAGATCTTCAAGCCCGCATCCCGCAAATCCTGAACCCGCCCCGCATTTCGTAAATCCACAGCACAGCCCACCCACAACATTTACACCCAATCCATGGCATGGATGCGCAACCCGACCCTTGCCAAGGTTGTTTTTCAGCGCAGCCGTGGCTAGTTAAGTCTTTGTGATGACATCGCCCGCCATGATTTTATATGGCGGCAGCCCGACGAGCCGGGGCTCTGGTGCGTTAATCCCCGGCGGGCACTGCCACGGCTCTGAAAAGGGCAGGGAAGGGGCCCAGAGCCCTCGCGGGAGACCAACGCATGTCGACGATTGTTTTCCTCCTTCTGTTGATCGGCGCCGTCACGGCGCTGGGAATGCTGCAAGCCCGCATCTCGGTCTGGGCCATCGCGCTGGGCGCCCTTCTCTTCGTCTGGCAAGCCGGCATCCTCACCGGCGAGCCGACGTTCCCCCTCTCCAGCATCTTTTCGCTCCTCGCCTGGATCCCGATCGGCATTCTCGCCGCGCTGTCCGTCCCCGAGGTGCGCCGTAGTTTCTTTGTGCGCCCCGCCTTCGACTTCTTGAAGAAGACGCTGCCCAAGGTCTCCGACACCGAGCAGCAGGCGCTCGACGCCGGCACCGTCGGCTTCGACGCCGAACTCTTCTCCGGGACGCCGGATTGGGCCGTCCTCCGCGCCGTACCCCCGGTCTCCCTGACGCCGGAAGAACAAGCCTTCCTCGACGGTCCCACCGAGGATCTCTGCCGCCTCATCGACGACTGGCAGATCCGCCATGCCGCGCGCGAGATCCCCGAGACCATCTGGGCGTTCGTCAAGAAGCATGGCTTCCTCGGCATGCTCATTTCCAAAGAGCACGGCGGTCTCGGCTTCTCCGCCCAGGCGCAGTCGCTCATCCTCGGCAAGATCGCGTCCCGCTCGCCCGACGTCGTAACCATCGTTATGGTGCCCAACTCCTTGGGCCCCGGCGAACTGATCGAGAAGTACGGCACCGACGAGCAGAAGCACTATTATCTTCCGCGCCTCGCGCGCGGCGACGAAGTCCCCTGCTTCTCTCTCACCGGCCCCACCTCCGGCTCGGACGCGGCCACCATGCGCGACATCGGCACGGTCGTGAAAGGCCAGCACGACGGCCGCGAAACGCTGGGCGTCCGCCTGTCGTGGGACAAGCGCTACATCACGCTCGGTCCGAAGGCGACGCTCGTCGGTCTCGCGTTCCGCCTGTTCGATCCTGAAAATCTGCTCGGCAAGGGCGAAGACGTCGGCATTACGGTCGCCATGATCCCCGCCAACCATCCCGGCGTGAATATCGGCCGCCGTCATCTGCCCTCCGGCGCCGCCTTCCCCAACGGTCCCAACTGGGGCAACGACGTCTTCATTCCGATGGACTGGATCATCGGCGGCGAGAAGATGGCCGGCCAAGGCTGGCGCATGCTCATGGAATGCCTCGCCGCCGGCCGCGCGATCTCGTTGCCCTCATCCGCCGCCGCTGGCGCGAAAGCCATGCTGCGCGTGACCTCGGCCTACGCTCGTATCCGCCGCCAGTTCGGCCTGCCTGTCGGCCGCATGGAAGGCATCGAAGAACCGCTCGCCCGTATTGTCGAGACAGCCTACGTCAACGAAGCCGCCCGCGGCGTCACCGCGTCGATGGTTTCGCGCGGCGAAAAACCGTCCGTCATCTCCGCTCTCATGAAATACCAGACGACCGAACGCCTGCGCCGCTCCGTCAACGACGCCATGGATATCCACGGCGGCCGCGCCATTTGCGATGGCCCGACCAACTATCTCCAGTCGGCCTATGAAATGGTCCCCGTCGGCATCACCGTCGAAGGCGCCAACATCCTGACCCGCACGCTGATCACGTTCGCCCAAGGCGCGCTGCGCTCCCACCCCTATCTCATCCGCGAAATCCAGGCGGCGGAAAATCCCGACACCGCCAAGGGCTTCGACGACTTCGAGGATCTGTTCCTCAGCCACATCGGCCATTCTGTCTCCAACGTGGCCGGCGCCTTCTTCCACAACATCACGTTCGGGTTTTTCGCCCCCGCCCCCACAGCGGTCCCGGAATTGAAGGCGCACTACCGCCAGCTTTCGCGCGCAGCGCGTAATTTCGCCGTCGTCTCCGACATGACGATTGCCGTCCTCGGCGGCGGTCTCAAAACCAAACAGAAGATCTGCGGCCGTCTCGCCGACGCGCTCTCCGAACTGTACTTTGCCGCAGCCGTCCTGAAGCGCTTCGAGGACGACGGCCGCCCCGCTGCCGACCGTCCCATCGTCGATTTCGCGATCGCCAACGCGCTGTCCCGCTTCAACGATGCGCTGCACGGCGTCGTGCTGAACTTCCCCGTCGCCCCTGTCCGCTGGAAGCTCCGCGCCATCGTGTTCCCGTTTGGCCGCCACTACAATCCCGCCCCCGACAAACTCGGCGGCACGGTCGCCAGCCTCGTCCTCAAGCCCGGCGAAGTCCGCGATCGCCTCACGCGCCACATCTTCATTTCCAAAGACGCGGCCGACCCGACCGGCGTACTCGAAGTCACGCTCGAAAAAGTGGTGGCTGCCGAAGAGGCCGAGAAGAAACTCGAAAAAGCGATCCGCGCCGGCACCATTCGCCGCTACCACGGCATCGATTGGATCGGCGACGCGGTCACTCAGAACGTGATCACGGCCGAGGAAGCAGCCCTCCTGCGCGAGGTCGAGACTCTCGTCGCCCGCGTCATCGCCGTCGACCACTTCGATCCCGCCGAACTGCGCCCCAACTACATGCAGCCCGGCCACAACGCCCGCGCCGCCGATCAACCGGCAGCCGCGGCCGAGTAAACCCGTTTCTTAGGAAGAAGGCATCCCGTATGGCACTCGATCCCGCGTCGCTGAAGGACTGGCGCTACGATGTCGACCGCGAAAGCATCGCCTGGGCAACGTTCGACCGCGAAGGCTCCAGCGCCAACGCGCTGGGCCGCCGTCCTCTCGAAGAATTCGGCGCCATCATTGAGGAAGCTGAACGGGCCGGCCGCAGCGGAACGATCAAGGGTCTCGTCGTCATCTCCGGCAAGCCGAAGGGCTTTATCGTCGGCGCCGACATCAACGAATTCGAAGAACTCCACTCCGAAGCCGAAGTCATCGCGCAGGTCGGCATGGTCAATGCCATGCTTGACCGCTTGGAAAAGCTCACCGTTCCCGTCGTCGCCGCCATTCACGGCGTCTGCGTCGGCGGCGGCTTGGAACTGATCCTCGCCTGCCACTACCGCATCGCCACCCGCGATCCCGCCACCAAGATCGGCTTCCCCGAAGTCAAGCTCGGCATCTTCCCCGGCTTCAACGGCACTGCCCGCTCCATCCGTCAGGCCGGCCCCATGTCGGCCATGAGCATCATGCTGTCAGGGAGTTTCCTTTCCGCATCCGCCGCCAAGGGCATGAACCTCGTCGACGAACTCGTCGCCGGCCCCGACACGCTCCATTGGGCCGCACGCAAGGCCGTCCTCCAGAAGCGCAAATCCAAGCCCGCCGGTTTCGCCAAGGCCGCACTTGGCAAATGGCCGGCCCGCCTCGCACTCGCCAAGAAAATGCGCGCCGAAGTCGCCAAGAAGGCGCGCGAGGATCACTATCCCGCGCCTTACCGCCTCATCGACCTCTTCGAAAAACACGGCGGCGATCTCGACGCCATGAAGCGCGCCGAGCCTGCCGGTTTCGCGCCCATGCTCATGTCGTCGCAATCAAAGAGCCTGCGCCGCGTCTTCAAGCTCTCCGAAGCCCTCAAGGCCCAGGCTCCCAAGAAGCTGCAATGGAAGCCAACCCATGTCCACGTCATCGGTGCCGGCACCATGGGCGCCGATATCGCGGGCGTCTGCGTCGCCGCCGGCATGGAGGTGACGCTGCAGGATATTTCCCCTGAGCAGATCGAAAAGGGCATCAAAGCCCAGGGCAAACTGATCTCGAAAAAATTCAAGTCCAAGGCGACGCGCGACGCCGCCAAGGCCCGCCTCATCGCCGATCCCGAAGGCAAGGGTATCGGCCGCGCCGATGTCATCATCGAAGCCATCGTCGAAAAGCTCGACATCAAGCAGAAGCTGTTCGCCGATCTCGAAACCAAAGCTAAGCCCGGCGCCGTTCTGGCCACCAACACCTCGTCCCTGAAGCTCTCCGACATCTCCCAACCGATGACCAACCCATCGCGCCTGATCGGCCTACACTTCTTCTCGCCCGTCGCCATGATGCCGCTTGTGGAAGTGGTGAAGGGCGATGGAACGAGCAGCGCCGAAGTCGACAAGGGCGCGGCGTTCGTCACGGCAATCGGCAAGTTCCCGCTCATCACCAAGGATGTGCCGGGCTTTCTCGTCAACAAGGTGCTCACGCCCTACATGTTCGCCGCCATGGCGCGTCTTGAGAAGGGCGAGGACAAGGAAAAGATCGACGAAGCCGTGCGCACCTTCGGCATGCCGATGGGCCCGATCGAGTTGGCCGACAGCGTCGGCCTCGACATCTGCGCCCACGTTGCCCGCATCTTGGGCCACGACCCCGGCGGCTCGCGCCTCGATGCGCTCGTCAAATCCGGCAAGCTCGGCAAGAAGACGGGTGAAGGCTTCTACAAGTGGGTCGATGGCAAACCGCAGAAGGGCAAGAATGACTGGTCGAAGGCGGAACTGGAACGGCTCGGCCGCGAACTCGTCGATCCCATCATCACCGAAGCGCAAAAGAGCCTCGACGAAGGCGTCGTCGCCTCGGCCGACCTCGTCGATGCCGGCATGATCTTCGGCACGGGCTTCGCCCCGTTCCGCGGCGGCCCACTCTATTTCAAATCCGGTGAAGACGCCAAATCCGCCAAGGCCGCCGCTTAACCAGCTCCACACCGGCCTGCCGAGTGTGGACCAGTAAAAATCCCACACCGGCCTGCCGAGTGTGGACCAGTAAAAATCCCACACCGGCCTGCCGAGTGTGGACCACTACAATCCCACACCGGCCTGCCGAGTATGGACCACTAAAGATTTGGAGAAAATAATGACGCGAGAACTGAGGCGGGTTGCGGTGATTGGCGGAACGCGCATTCCCTTCTGCCGCTCTGGCACGCTCTACGCGGACCTCTCCAACCAGGAGATGATGACCGCTGCGTTGAACGGCCTCGTCGATCGCTACAACCTCAAAGGCGAGCACATCGACGAAGTCGTGGGTGGCGCGGTCGTCTCGCACTCGCGCGATTTCAATCTCACGCGCGAAAGCCTGCTCGGCACGAAACTCGCGCCCTCCACGCCCGGCGTCACGCTCCAGCAGGCCTGCGGCACAAGCTTGCAGGCAGCGCTCGGCACAGCCGCAAAAATCGCCACCGGCGAAATCGAAAGCGGCATCGCCTGCGGCTCCGACACAACGTCCGACGCACCCATCGTCTTTTCCAAGAAATTCTCCAAGCGCCTCATCGAACTCAACACCAAGAAGACGCTGATGGACAAAGTCCGCGTCTTCCAGGGCCTCTCGCCCGCCGAACTCACGCCCCAGCCCCCCGCCGTCAAGGAACCGCGCACCGGGCTCGGCATGGGCGAGCACTGCGAACTGATGGCGCAAGAGTGGGGCATCACCCGCGCCGACCAGGATCAACTCGCCTACGAGAGCCACACCAAAGCCGCCGCCGCCTATGAGGCCGGCTGGTTCGATGATCTGATGGTTCCCTGCGCCGGCGTATATCGCGACAACAACCTGCGCCCCGACATTACGATTGAGAAACTCTCCACCCTCAAAACCGCCTTCGACAAAACCGATAAGGGCACACTCACCGCCGGCAATTCCACGCCACTCACAGATGGTGCATCAGCCGCCTTGCTCGCCAGCGAAGAGTGGGCAAAAGCGCGCGGCCTGCCCATCGCCGCTTACCTCACCTACGGCCAGCACTGGGGCAACGATTTCGCCCACGGCGACGGCCTCCTCATGGCGCCCACCATCGCCGTCTCCAAGATGCTCGACCGCGCCGGCCTCACGCTGCAGGATTTCGACTTCTACGAAATCCACGAAGCTTTCGCCGCACAAGTCCTATGCACGCTCAAAGCCTGGGAAGATCCCGCCTACTGCGCCAAGCATATGGGGAAGAATGCGGCCCTCGGCTCCATCGATCGCACCAAGATGAACGTGAAGGGCTCCTCCATCGCCGTGGGCCACCCCTTCGCCGCCACGGGAGCCCGCATCATCGCCAACCTGGCCAAACTGCTGTCCATCAATGGCGGCCGCGGCCTCATTTCCGTCTGCACCGCCGGCGGCATGGGCGTCGCAGCCATCATGGAAAGCGCGAAAGCGGCTTGACGCCTCCCCGCCCCGGCTGGCAGCTACGCCTTAACCGGAACCGAGAGTGGAATCGCAATGGCGGATGCCGCTGAGACAAAACAGGTGCGCGCGGCCAAGGCGCTCGTCGCCTCGCTCGCAGACCAACTCGATCTCGATGCTTGGGTGCGGCTGTGGGACGGCTCTCGCCTACCGCTCGGCCGCAATCCGCAAAGCACGTTCGAACTGAAGATCGCCTCGCCCGGCGTCATCGGCTCCATCCTGCGCCGTCCGTCGCTGGAAACCATTATTCAGCAGTACGTCCAGAAGGGCATCGACTACGACGGCGGCTCGCTGATCGACTTCGGCCGCATGATCAACAATCGGCCCCGCGCCGCCAAGATCCGCCCCCTCGACGCCCTCAAGGCCGCCACTAAACTGACGCCGTTCCTGTTCGCAAAAGAATCCGATCTCGTCGACCAGCACGGCTACGAAGGCGACATCATCGGCCGCAAGGAATCGCGCCGCGACAACACCGCTTACATCTCCTTCCACTACGATCTCTCGAACGACTTCTACGCGCTCTTCCTCGATCCCGAGATGATCTACACCTGCGCGTACTACACCGATTGGTCCAACGGCATCGAACAAGCCCAGTTCGACAAACTGGAAATGATCTGCCGCAAGCTGCGCCTCAAACCCGGCGAGCGCTTTCTCGATATCGGCTGCGGCTGGGGCGGCCTTCTCTGTCACGCCGCCAAGTATCACGGCGTCAAAGCCCACGGCGTCACGCTGTCGAAGGAGCAACTGGCCTTCGCCCAAGCCAAGGTGAAGCGGATGGGCCTCGAAGATCAGGTGACCTTCGAATTCATCGACTACATCGACCTGCAAGGCCAGTTCGACAAGATCGCCTCGATTGGCATGTACGAAGCCATCGGCCTGGAAAATATCCAGCGCTATATGCGCAAGGTCCGCTCACTGCTGGCCAACGACGGCCTCTTCCTCAACCACGCCATTTCCCGCAAAGCCAAGCGCCCGCGCTACTTCAAGGAGCGCATCCGCCCCGAGCAGCGCGCGCTCGCCAAATATATCTTCCCCGGCGGCGCACTCGACGACATCGGCCACACGGTCGCTGAAATGGAATTGGCCGGCTTCGAAGTCCACGACGTCGAAGGCTGGCGCATGCACTACGCCCGCACATGCCGCCTGTGGTCGGAAAGGCTCATGGCGCGCCGCGAAGAGGCCATCAAACTCGTCGGCGAAGAAAAATTCCGCATCTTCATCGCCTATCTGTCAGGCTGCTCGATTGCCTTCGAGCGCGGCTCGGCCCGCCTCTTCCAGACGCTCGCCTCCAAGTCCGCCAAAGGCCCGACGCCGTTGCCACCTACCCGCGCCGATCTCTACCGCTAGAAGTCGAGCGGCAGAACTTCCACCTCGGCGCCGGCCGGCAGCGCAGGCGCGTTGATCGCTGCCACAATGAGCGCGTTGGATGCCGCCAGCACGCTCGTCAGCGAGCTATCCTGCGACGCCTGGGGGGTCACCGTCAAACCGCCCGACGCATCCCGCTCTATGATCGCACGCATGTAATGGAGGCGATCCCCGTTCGCCTTCATCGGCTGCGTGAGCCGCGCTCTTTGCAGCGCCTCGGATTTCGCGCATCCAACCATCTTCTCGATCAGCGGCACCAGAAACACGCGCGCGCAAATCATGGCCGAAACAGGATTCCCCGGCAGGCCCAGCACCCGCTGCGCGCCCATTCGCCCGAACAGCATCGGCTTGCCGGGCCGCATCGCGATCTTCCAGAAGTCGAGCGCCATCCCACGCGCTTGCAAAACCGGCCCGACCAGATCGTGATCGCCCACCGATGCCCCGCCGATCGTCACCAGCACGTCCGCATTGCCTGCCGCTGCAATCTTCTCTTGCAGCGCCGCCCGTGTATCGCCGGCAATCCCGAGCAGGCGCGGTTCCCCGCCCGCCGCCGCGACCATCGCCGCTAATCCATACGGATTGGACGACACGATCTGATCCGGTCCCGGCGTCTGCCCCGGTTCCACCAGTTCATCGCCCGTCGCCAGAATGGCAACCACGGGCCTCCGCCGCACGGCTAACGTCCCGTGCCCCATCGCCGCCGCGAGAAGAATGGCACGCGCATCCAGCACCCGGCCCGGCGCGAGCAGAACCTCCCCTTGCGCGAAATCGCCGCCGCGCGGACGGATATTCGCGCCTGCGTCCGGAGCGGTGAGTACCGTGACAGCCCCGCCGTCCGATTGGGTGTTCTCCTGAATGACGACCGTATCCGCCCCGGCTGGCAGCGGCGCACCCGTAAAAATCCGCGCGCACTGACCAGCGCCGACGGAGCCGCCGAACGACTGCCCCGCCCGCGCTTCGCCAACGAGGAAGAGTACCGCTGGCACACGCGCCAGATCCGCCGCGCGCACCGCATACCCATCCATGGCCGATGCATCGAACGGTGGCTGCGTGAGTGTCGCCGCAACCTTCTCAGCGAGAACCCGCCGCGCAGCCTGAGCCAACGGCACGCGCGCACTGTCCGTCACCTCGACGCCGTCGAGAATGCGGGCCAACGCGTCATCGACCGAAAGCAGCCCCATGGGATCAGCCTTGTGCGCTAGGCGCGCGATAGGTGCCCGACCGGCCCCCGGTCTTTTCCAGCAGCCGGATATCCGAAATCGTCATGCCCTTATCCGCGGCTTTCAGCATGTCGTAGATGGTGAGGCACGCGACCGACACCGCCGTCAGCGCTTCCATCTCAACGCCCGTCTGCCCCGTCACCTTCACCGTCGCCGTCACGTGAATGCCGGCCGGCTCGGTCGAGGGCGAAAACTCAATCGTCACCTTGGTGATCGCCAGCGGATGGCACAGCGGGATCAGCTCATGCGTCTTCTTCGCCGCCATGATACCGGCGATCCGCGCGGTCGCCAGCACATCGCCCTTCTTCGCCTCGCCCTTGGTCACAAGCGCCAGCGTCTCCGGAAGAACCGCGACGAACCCCTCCGCCACCGCCGTCCGGCTGGTCACGTCCTTGTCCGAGACGTCCACCATATGCGCCTCGCCCGAAGCGTTGAGATGCGAAAGCTTGTTCATGACGCGCCCTTCGCCAGCAGCACCTTCGTCGCCGCCGTGACGTCCTCCTGCCGCATCAGGCTTTCGCCGACGAGGAACGTGTTCACGCCAACCGCCTGTAGCCGCGCGATATCGGCCGGCGTGAAGATACCGCTTTCTCCCACGACGATCCGATCGTCCGGAACACGCGGTGCCAGCCGCTCGGTCGTCGCCAGTGTCACGTCGAAGGTTTTCAAATTGCGATTGTTGATGCCGATGAGCGGGCAGGGGAGCTTCAGCGCCCGCTGCAGTTCTTCATCATCATGCACTTCGACGATGGCATCCATGCCCCAGTCGCGCGCGGCAGCGGCAAGATCGGCGGCAAGCCCATCGTCCACTTCCGCCATGATGATCAGAATGCAGTCGGCCCCCCAGGCGCGCGCTTCCACCACCTGATATGTAAACGACGGCCCGTCCGTCAGGATCGAGAGGCAAGCCGCCCCGCCCGCCTCGTAAGCGCGCGCTAGGGCCGGCGGATCGAAGTCCGCGCGGATCAGACCCTTCGATGGCGACGCCTTCTTGATCTCCGCAATCAACGCCGGCCGCCCCGCCGCGTGCGCCGACCGGATGGCCCCGGTAAACGACCGCACAGGCGGTGCCGAACGCGCATATTCAGCCATCACCTGCAGCGGCTGCTTCGCCTTGGCGGCGGCCACTTCGTCGAGCTTGTAGCGCGTGATCTTTTCAAGAATATCGGACATGAGGTGACCTTAACGAAGGGGAACGCCGGTTGCTACCCGCCTCCACCGGAAGGGTCAATCACAGCGCGCAATCCGCGCCTACAACCCAAAAACTCCAACTAATGTGGCATCAGCTTGAAATCGCCGCTCATGCTGCCGCGCATGTTGCAGAAGGTGTTGCACGGCTCGGACGCCGTCAACGTCACCACACCCGGCGTCGTCCCGCTTTTCACCGTCACATCGCACCCAGTCACACCCGATACCCGCGCCACCAGCATGTCCGCTTCCCGCGATGCTTCGAGCGCCGCCGTGCAGACGTAGCGCGGCTCCTTGCCCGAGGTCGACACCGCGATCCGCGCGGGTTTATCGGCGTGCTCCATGATTACGAGACGGCCCTCGATGCCTTCAGTCGCTGCTTCGTAGCGCCCATTCAGCGCCGCCCCGGGGCTCAATGCTTCCACCGATTTCCAGTCGCACGGCACGTTCGTCGGATTGGGCTTGGCCGCAGCCTCGACCGCCGCCGCGTAACACGCCTCCGGTGTCGTCGCGGCCACCCGGTCCACCGCCGGCCCGAACACGCCGGATACATAGGCGGCAAGGCCTAGCAGAACAGCGACAATGACGATGGTGCTCAGCGTTCGCATGACCCGTCCCTATGCCGCCCCGTTGCTGGCTGCAATTAACCGCTCCAGCGCGGCTCTTGCCGCGCCACTATCGATCGCCGCCGCCGCTAGCTCAACACCCTCCCGCAGGTCCGCCGCTTTCCCGCCGACAACCAGCGCCGCCCCCGTATTCATCAAAACGATATCCCGGTACGCACCCTTTGCCCCGGCGAGCACATCCCGCAACGCCGCCGCATTCGCAGCCGCGTCGCCACCCTTGAGATCCGCAATCGACGCACGCGGCAGGCCCGCGTCTTCCGGCGACACCTCGAACGTCGTCACCGCGCCGCCCTTCAATTCCGCCACGAGCGTCGGCCCCGTCGTCGACAGCTCATCAAGCCCGTCGCGCCCGTGCACGACCCATGCGTTCCGCGACCCGAGCTTCCCCAAAACCTGCGCGATCGGCTCCACCCACTCCGCCGCGAACACGCCGACCACCTGCCGCTCGACATTCGCCGGATTGCAAATCGGACCCATCAGGTTGAACAGCGTGCGCAATCCTAGCTCCGCCCGGATCGGCGCCCACACCTTCATCGCCGGATGATGCATCGGCGCCCACAGGAACCCGACGCCCGCCTGATCGATCACGGATGCGATCTGCGCCGGATTGAGATCGATCTTCACGCCGAGCGCCGTCAGCACATCCGACGCCCCCGACAGCGACGACACCGACCGGTTGCCGTGCTTGGCCACCGTCAACCCCGCACCCGCCGCGACGAACGCCGCGCAGGTCGAAACATTATAGGTCTTCAATCCATCGCCACCCGTGCCGACGATATCGACTGCTCCGTCCGGCGCCACGACCGGCAGCATGCGCATGCGCAAGAGCCGCGCGGCCCCGGTCAATTCGTCGACCGTCTCCCCGCGCACGCGCAATCCCATAAGGAACGCGCCCATCTGCGCCGGCGTCGCCTCGCCCGCCGTCATGCGGTCGAGCCCCTCGAACACCTCGTCTTGCGACAGCGTCCGCCCGCCCGCGATGGACCCGAGCAGAACCTTGGCGTCAAACGATGCCGTTGCCGTCATGGACTGGATCTCACGCCGCCGGACGCTGCAAAGCAGGCCGCTTCTTCGGCGTCATGCCGGCAATCGTCAGGAAGTTGGCAAGCAGCGCATGCCCCTGTTCCGAGGCAATGCTCTCGGGATGAAACTGGACGCCATGCACGGGGTGCGTCTTGTGCATCAGCCCCATGATGATGCCGTCGTCCGTCTCCGCCGTGATGTCGAGGCAGTCTGGCAACGATTTCCGCTCCACGATCAGCGAATGATAACGCGTCACCTGGAACCGTTCCGGCAGCCCCTTGAACACGCTCGTATTGAAATGCCGGATCGTCGACAGCTTACCGTGCAGCGGCTCCGGCGCGCGGATCACCTTGCCGCCATAGACCTGCCCGATCGACTGATGCCCGAGACAAACCCCGAGCAGCGGAATCTTCGGCCCCGCCTTCGCGATGAGATCAAGGCAGATGCCCGCCTCGTTCGGCGTGCACGGCCCCGGCGACAACACGATCGCCTTCGGCTTCTTCTTCAAGACCTCGTCGGTGGTGATCTTGTCGTTCCGGTGCACCTCGCATGTCGCGCCCAACTCCCCGAGGAAGTGCACAAGGTTATACGTAAAGCTATCGTAGTTATCGATCAGCAGCAGCATGGATCATCCTCTGGCGGCAGCCGTGCCACCCATATTTGCGTCGACCCTAGCGCCTCAAAGCGCCTCGCTCAACCGCCGCGGCGTGGCGAAGTGAATGACACGGGCCTTGCGCGGCGCCACGTCGGCCCAACGGTCCGTATCGAAGGTGTAAAGCGCAAAGGCGCAGGTCGGAAACTTGCTCTTGGTGGCCCGCTCCGCTTCCGGCGCGCACGCGCCGATAAGCGCGATGTTCAGTTCATGGAAGCCCGGATTATGCCCGACAAATAAGACCGAGCGCACCTTATCCGGAATGTCGTGGATGCGGTCGAGAAGCTGCCGTGCGCCAGCCATATACAGCCGGTCTTCATACTGCACATCGCGCGGTGGCGGCACAATGAACGGCGCCGCGAGACCATACGTCATCCGCGCCCTGACCGCGCTCGAACACAAGACCAGATCCGGCGAAAAGCCCGCGCGCGCGATTTCCGCCCCCATACGCGGCGCAGCCTCCAGTCCGCGCGGAGCAAGATCGCGCTCGAAGTCGAGCACGCCCTCGACCTCCCAGTTGGACTTGGCATGCCGTAAAAGACCCAGCGTCAGCATCCTGGCAGGTTCCTCAACCGAACGGCCCGCCGTTGCCCCGCGAACTGCTCTTCTTGGTTCGCGCCGCGTATTGGATCGCATCCTCCGCCGCCCGCACGATGGCCTTGGCTTTGTTGATGCACTCCTGCTGCTCGCTTTCCGGCACGCTGTCGTAAACGATCCCCGCACCCGACTGCACGTGCAGCATCCCGTCCTTCACGATCGCGGTCCGCAACACGATGCACGTGTCCATCTCGCCGTCAGCTGTGAAATAGCCAACGCAGCCCGCATAGGGCCCACGCTTGGCCTTTTCCAGTTCGTCGATGACTTCCATCGCCCGAACTTTCGGCGCGCCCGATACTGTTCCAGCCGGAAACCCTGCCATCAGCGCATCGACGCTATCGCGCGACTTGTCGAGCCGCCCAACCACGTTCGACACGATGTGCATCACATGGCTGTAGCGCTCGATGACGAACTGATCCGTCACGTCCACGGTGCCGATTTCCGCCACCCGGCCGACGTCGTTGCGACCGAGATCGAGCAGCATGAGATGCTCCGCC
This sequence comes from Hyphomicrobium sp. 12-62-95, assembly GCA_002279935.1. Lineage (GTDB taxonomy): Bacteria > Pseudomonadota > Alphaproteobacteria > Rhizobiales > Hyphomicrobiaceae > JAGVSR01. The sequence continues at coordinate 114,406 of NCCZ01000014.1, forward strand.
CGCTCCTTGGGATCGGAAATGAGCGCTGCCGCCAGCGCCTTGTCTTCCACGTCGTCGGCCCCGCGCCGCGCGGTTCCCGCGATTGGCCGGATGGTGACCCGCCCGTCGCGCACCCGCACCAGAATTTCCGGGCTCGATCCCACCAGCGAAAACCCGCCGAGATCGAGATGAAAAAGGAACGGCGACGGGTTCATTCGCCGCAGCGAGCGGTAAAGCGCGAACGACGACAGCGCGAACGGCGCCGAGAAGCGCTGCGACAGCACAACTTGGAAAATGTCCCCGGCGCGAATGTACTCCTTCGCCTTGGCCACCATCGCCAGGTATTCGGCCTCCGTCGTGTTCGACTTCGGCTCCGGCGCCACGAGCTTGCGCGCCGGCGGCAGAGCTGCGTGTTCGACCGGTTGATCGAGCGCCGCGATCACCTTTTTCAGGCGCTTGGTCGCCGCCTTGTAGGCCTTATCCGCCTTGACGCCCGGTTCCGGACGAACCGGCGTCACGAGCGTCATCTCGTCTTTGACGCTATCGAAGATCACAACGATGGTCGGCCGGATGAGAACGGCATCGGGCACGCCGAGTGCATCGGGATTGACGTTGGGCAGATGCTCCACCAGCCGGATCGTGTCATAGCCCATGTAGCCGAAAACGCCGGCCGCCATGGGTGGCAGTTCCCCAGGCAAGTCCAGGCGGGAGGCATCGAGCAGCGCGCGCAGAGAGGTGAGCGCCGTCTTCGTCTCGGCCTTGAACACAGGCTTTTTGGCCAGCGGATTGACCGACACCTCGGCATGATCGCCGGACGCGCGCCACACCAAGTCCGGCTCGAACGCGATGATGGAGTACCGCCCGCGCGTCGCCCCGCCCTCCACGCTTTCCAAGAGCAGGCTCATGGGCCGGCCCGAGCACAGCTTCAGATAAGCCGAGACGGGTGTCTCCAGATCCGCGACAAGGCGGGTCCAGACCACCTGCGTCCGGCCCGCCGCATAGGTCTTTGCGAACGCGTCGAACGCGGGATTGGCCTCACCGGTACCGGCCCTGGCGGAATGCGTGCTCACGCGGCGGTCGTCCTTCTCGATATGCAAGTGATCCCGGTTTGGACGCGGGATCTGAAAAACCTCAATTCGCCGTCACGTCGGCACCCGTGACCCTGGCGACTTCCTTGTCATTGATGGAAATCCCAAGCCGGTCCTGCAGGCTGGCAACGTAGGCGATCAGCAAATCGTTCTGCAGTCCGCGGCGCAGGTCAGTGACGAGTTTGTCCTTATCGGCCGGGGGCAGTTCGCCCGCAGGCGTGATCTTGGTGATCTGCATCACGACGCGCGATTGGCGATCCACCGTCATCGCCGAACCCGCGCCATTGAGCGGCAGCGTAAATGCAATATCCACGGCCTCTTCCGTCAGTCCCGGCGGCACCATGTTGCGCTTCACCGTCTCGACCTTGTCGGGCGTCCCGCCACCGTCCGCCGCAACCTTGGCGAACTCCTCACCAGCCTTCAGCCGCTCGACGAGTTTCTCGGCGAGTTCCCGCACCTGGGTGCGCCGCTCGCTATCGATGACGGCCGTCTTGACCTCCGCCTTCACCGTGTCGAAAGGCTTTTCCTTAGGCGGATCGATGCCAAGCACTTCCACCCAGGCATAGCCGTCCGAACCGATTTCGACCGGATCGGTCAGCGTGCCGGGCTCCGTCCGCGCCACGAGACGCGTGACGAACTCAGGCGTTGGAATATCGAGAACAGTATTTCCCTCAGGCGATTTGCCGGTGCTGTCGCCGGCTGCTACCTCAATGAGGCGCAGCTTCAATTCGTCCGCGATCTGCTTCTTCGTCTTGCCCGCGTTGCGCCCCTCTTCGACGAGGTCCACCTTCTCCTGCAACACCGTCGTGGCTTTGGCGGTCGCGAGCTTATCGCGCACCTTCTCCTTAGTTTCCTCAAACGTGCTCTCGCGCCCCGGCGAAATTTCGATGACGCGAATGAGCACCGTCGCAAACCGTCCTTCGATCACCTCCGAGATGTCGTCGCGCGCGATTTTAAACGCTGCATCCGCGATCTTGGGATCGATCAACTGCGTCTTCGCCACTAGGCCGAGGTTCACGTCGCTCTCTTTGGCGCCGTTGTCCTTGGCCACATCCATGAAATTTTTGGTGCCCTTGACGAGCGCATCGCGCGCTGCCTCGGCCGCAGCCTTATCCTTGAAAGCGATCTGCTGCACGCGGCGCTTTTCCGGCGTGTCGTACGTTTCCTTTTCCGACTCGTAGGACGCCTTTAATTCTTCGTCCGTTACCACCACGTCCTTCTTCAGGTCCGAGGCCATCGCGACGAGCACATTGTACTTGCGGTACTCCGGCGTCATGAACGACGCCTTGTTGTCGTTGTAGTACGTTTGCAGCTTGGCGTCGTCCGGCTCGGGGGGCGTGACCTTCGCGGCCGTATCGATCTTGAAAAACGCGATGTCGCGCGTTTCATTCTTGTAGGTGTTCTCGATATCGATCATCGCCTGAGGAACGACCGTCGCACCCAGCACGGCGCTCGAGAACTGCTGCCGCAGATCATCGTCAAGACGCAGCGCCAGGAACATGCTCTCGCTCATCCCCAAACGCGACAGCAAATCATTGAAGCCCGTGCGCGAAAACTTCCCGTCCGGCCCCGCGAAACCCGGATCGGAAAACAGGTTTTGCACCACGCGATCAGATGACAATCCGAGGTTGATCTCGCGGGCGTATTCCTTGAGCGCCGTCTGCCCGATCATTTTCGACAACACGAGCCGGTCGATGCCCTGCTTGCGGGCATCTTCCATCGTCAGCCGGCGATCGGTTTCAGCGGCCAGACCGTCGATTTCGGCCCGCAGCACGCGATCGTAATCGGTGACCGAGATTTTGGCGTCACCCACGGTGGCGACTGCGCCCCGCGAAAAACCCGTGAAGACATCGGCGATGCCCCAGACGGCAAAGCTCAAGATGAGAAGGCCCAACAACAGCTTGGCAATTAGTCCCGTCGAGCCACGTCTCAGTGCGTCTAACATCGGTTCGTTGTCCTGGAAACGCGCGGAAGTCCCCGGAGGCGCCGCTCTGGGGGCGCAACGATCCGATGTTCATCCGGCAGTTGAAACTCCGAAAACCCACGCGTGACGCGGGCGCTCAGCGTGATATGAAGCCCACCCGGTTCGCGAAAGCAAGAGGCGAGGGAGGGTTAGTTCATGACGGGGGAGGGTGCCCGGCCGCGGCCGCTGGTGGCTGGAAATTGGAAGATGAATGGCCGGCGGTCAGCGATCGCCGAAGCCAAGGCCGTTGCAGATGCCCTCGCCGCGCGCGAGACCCCGCCCCGCGCCGATATACTGGTCTGTCCGCCCGCCACGCTGGTCATGGTCATGGCCGAAATCCTAAAGGATGCACCGCTCGCAATCGGCGCCCAGGACTGCCATTGGGTCGAATCCGGCGCCCACACCGGCGATCTGTCAGCCGAAATCCTCGCCGACGCCGGTGCCTCGGCCATCATCGTCGGACACTCCGAACGCCGCGCCTATCATGACGAAACCGACCTACTGGTAAAAAGCAAGCAGCAGGCGGTCCACCGCGCCGGCCTCACCGCCATCGTCTGTATCGGGGAAACCAAAGGCCAGCGGCTCGCCGGCCAGACCATCGACGTGGTGGTCCGGCAACTCGAACGCTCCCTGTGCGATGCGACGACCCCGGAAAATACCGTCGTCGCCTACGAACCCGTTTGGGCGATCGGCACGGGGCTAACGCCCACAAATGCGGACGTTGCCGACGTCCACGCCGCCATCCGCGACCGCCTCGTCGCCCGCTTTGGCGAAGCCGGTCACGCCATCCGCATTCTCTATGGTGGATCGGTGAAGCCGCAGAACGCCAAAGAACTCATGGCCGTGGCGAATGTGGATGGGGCCCTCGTCGGGGGAGCCAGCCTCAAGGCCGCCGACTTTCTCGGCATCATCGCGGCTTACGAATGATTCCGGGCATTGCCCCCGTATCCGGCACGCGCCATAACACCCCAGAGTTGAGCAACGGACAGCCCGTGATGATCCGCGCCCTGCGCACCCTTGTTCTCGCGATTGGCACACTTGGCAGCTTGGCCACGGCTGTGGACGCCCTGCCCATGGCGCCGGAAGCGTGTGATCAGGCCAAGGCTGAGCAGACCTCCCTGGAAACCTCAGGAGTAGCTCGCGACATGGCGCAAGGGCCGGAATGGGCACGCGCCAATCTCTCGGTTGATCGCCTGCAGCGGGTCGCCCGTTGGATTGAATTGGAGGAGCAGATTCTGTTCCGCTGCCCGCGCCCCGCACCGCCCCCTGAACCGGCGACGGTCGCGGCCCCCGCTCCTGGAGGAAAACCAGAGAAAAGCAAGCTAGATCAGAAGCCAAAGCCAAAGCCGGCGACGCTGTCCGAAACGGGTGATGCGGGCGAGATCCCGCCGAAGCCTGCGAAACCCAAGCCTCCCGTCGCCAAAAAGCCAAAAGCCGACGACGCCTATCGCTCACCATCCCCCTACTCCGGCGAGGACGTCCAGCACGCCATCCCAGGTTTGCCCGGGCAACCCACCGGCGGTGCCAGCCTTGCACCCTGAGCCGCAGGCTCCGATATATGGCTCATCCGCGGTCGCGCACGCGCGTCCACCGGCCTCTAGCCGTCGCCTCCGAATTCCGCTATTGACCCCGCTTTCCCAAATCCGCCGACCCGGCAGAAGGCCCTAAACAATGTCCACCGTGCTCCTCGTCATCCACCTCATGATCGCCGCTGCTCTTGTCGGCATCGTGCTCGTGCAGAAGTCAGAAGGTGGCGCGCTGGGCATCGGTGGTGGCGGCGGCATGTTTGCCGGCCGCGGCAAGGCCAACCTGATGACACGGGCGACCGCCGCCCTTGGCGCGGCCTTCTTCGCCACCAGTCTCCTGCTCACCATTGTCTCTCAGCGCGCGACGGCCCCCTCTTCCGTCCTCGATCAGCCGGCAGCGACCGCGCCTGCAGCCCCCGGCAGCGCACCCGCAGCCCCGGCCGGCGATGCACCGCGCGGCGGCATTCTCGACAAGCTGCGCTAAGTCCCTTCAATCCGCCACGCGGAACATGGACAACCCGCTCGCGTCCGGCCACAGTTGGCCGGGGCGGCTTGGGAAACGCAGATATGGCAAAATCCACGCGGCGCGCATGTAACGTCCTGAGCGTCATCGCCGCAATCGTCTCGCTGGCGGCGCTGCACGGCTGCGCGTCGGGCGGCCAGCCGCTTTCCATGACACCCGGCGGCCTGCCTGGTGTCACGGGCTACACCGAAGGGAATGCGGTCATGCCGCAAGGCTATCAGGTGTCCGGCGGCGGTGGCGGCAACGCACTCCGCGTCACGGTCACAGGCTCCGCAACAACCCCCAACGAACGCCTCCTCAAAATCGCGATGGCCCGAGCCGCGCAATATGGCGCCGAGCAGAACAGCAAAACCTTCCGCGCAGCCGAGCCGGCCTATTCCGTGCGCTGCGGCAAGACCAGCGTGTCCGAACGGGGCGCCACGCGCGCCCTCTCCCCCACCGACTATCGCGTGGTCACGATCGACGTCACCTTCGGCAAATCCTCCTCCGCTGATCCCGCCGACCGGCCGACAAAGCAAACCGCCGCCGCACTCCTAGCTGAAATCCAGGCCGAGCAGATCCCGCAGGAAACACAGGCCGCCCTCGCCGCCCAGCTGGCCCAGGCCTGTGGCCGCTCTACGCCGTAGCGGCAACCTGTTGGGTTGTTTGGCACACAACTCGAAAGCGGCCGGTTAACCTCCCGTGGATGTGGCCATAAAGCCGCTTCGAATCGTGCCGGGGGTCGTGTAAGCCTCAAATCCCATGCAACGGTACATCTTCATAACCGGTGGCGTGGTCTCCTCCCTCGGAAAAGGCCTCGCGTCCGCCGCCCTCGGCGCACTTCTCCAGGCGCGTGGATACTCCGTCCGCCTTCGCAAGCTCGATCCCTATCTCAACGTGGATCCGGGCACGATGAGCCCGTATCAACACGGCGAAGTCTTCGTCACCGACGACGGAGCCGAAACCGACCTCGATCTCGGCCACTACGAACGCTTCACCGGCGTCCCAGCCAAGAAATCCGACAACATCACCACCGGCCGCATCTACCAGGACATCCTGGCCAAGGAGCGCCGCGGCGATTACCTCGGCGGCACCGTGCAGGTCATTCCGCACGTGACGGACGCCATCAAACAGTTCGTCGTCTCCGGCAATGAAGACGTCGACTTCGTGCTCGTCGAAATCGGCGGCACAGTCGGCGACATCGAAGGCCTCCCATTTTTCGAAGCCATCCGTCAGCTCGGCAACGATCTCCCGCGCGGCGCCTGCATCTATATGCACCTGACGCTGATGCCCTACATCCCGTCAGCCGGGGAACTCAAAACCAAGCCGACGCAGCACTCCGTCAAGGAACTGCGCTCCATCGGCATCCAGCCCGATATCCTGCTCTGCCGCTCCGATCGCGAAATCCCCGTCGGCGAACGCAAGAAAATCGCGCTCTTTTGCAACGTCCGCCCCGAAGCCGTCATCCAGGCCCTCGACGTCGCCTCCATCTACGACGTGCCGCTCGCCTACCACCGTGAAGGTCTCGACCGCGAAGTACTCGCAGCCTTCGGCATCACAGGCGCTCCAAAACCCGACCTAACGCGCTGGGAGACAATCTCGCGCAACATCTCCAACCCCGAAGGCGAAGTGAACATCGCCATCGTCGGCAAATACACCGGCCTCAAGGACGCCTACAAATCGCTCATCGAAGCGCTCGTCCACGGCGGCATCGCCAACCGCGTCAAGGTTAAGCTCGATTGGATCGAGAGTGAAATCTTCGAGCGCGAAGACCCCGCGCCCTATCTCGAAGGCGTCCATGGCATCCTCGTGCCGGGTGGCTTCGGCGAGCGCGGATCGGAAGGCAAAATCTTAGCCGCCAAGTTCGCGCGCGAACGCAAGGTGCCCTATTTCGGCATCTGCTTCGGCATGCAGATGGCGTGCATCGAAGCCGCCCGCAATCTGTGCGGCATCAAGGACGCAAGCTCCACCGAATTCGGCCCCGCCACTGAACCCGTCGTCGGCCTCATGACGGAATGGATGCGCGGCAATGAATTGGAATCGCGCCGCCAAGGCGGCGACCTCGGCGGCACCATGCGTCTGGGCGCCTTCCAGGCCGCCCTCGACCCATCCTCGCGCATCGCCTCCGTCTATGGCGACACCGAGATTTCCGAGCGCCACCGCCACCGCTACGAAGTCAATACCGGCTACCGCGCGCGCCTCGAACAGGCCGGCCTGAAGTTCGCCGGCCTCTCGCCCGATGGACTGTTGCCCGAAACGGTCGAATACCCCGACCACCCCTGGTTCATCGGCGTCCAGTTCCATCCCGAACTGAAATCCCGCCCCTTCGAACCCCACCCGCTGTTCCGGTCCTTCATCACCGCCGCCATCGACCAGTCACGCCTCGTCTAACGGGCACAGCCACAATCCGGGTACGGGTTGAAACTGACGGCCACCGTCGCGCGTATGTGCTAACAGGTGGCTTCGGGAGAAGCCGGGCCGCCGGTCCCGCATGCCATTCGGATGAGGTTTGAGACATGATCAAAGCCATCGTTGCCCTCTTTGCCGCCGCCACGCTTGTCGCCACGCCTGTCCTGGCCGACAGCAAGAAGAAGACCAAGTGCCCGGAAGGCATGGTCTATAAGCCCTCCACCAAGAAGTGCGTCTGGCCGTCCGGCTCTTTCTGAGCCGAGGCGATGGCGCGGAGCGGGCAGGGGGCCGGCCGTCTGCCTCAAGGCCTCTCCACCATCGTCACACGTTCTCACGCGCCCTGGATCATCGGTGGCGGCGCCCTCATCAGCGCCGCCATTTTGCTCGCATGGATGTCTCCGCGCTTCGCCTATGACATCGACCTGATGAATAAGCCGGTGCTCTGGGTCGCCGCCGGCCTCATCGCAGCAGGCCTGATCTACGCCGCCGCCACGCCGAACCTCATCGCCCATACGCTCGATCGGCGTGACGCGTTCCCTGCCTCCGTCCTTGCCATCATCATCAGCGCGGGTATTGGGGCCCGCCTCATCCTGTTTGCAAGCGAACCGGTCCTGGAGGACGACTTCTACCGGTATCTTTGGGACGGCGCTGTCACGGCAGGCGGAAGCAATCCCTATGCAATCGCCCCTGCCGACGCGGCGGCATCCCCGAACCTGTCACCCGACGCTGCCCGCGTTCTCGACCGTGTCGGCCACGCAGATCTGCGCACCATTTACCCCCCAGCCGCCCAAGCAGCTTTCGCCGCTGCCCACTTGCTCGCACCCTGGAGCCTCACCGCTTGGCGAAGCATCGTGCTGCTGCTGGACGTAGCCACACTTGCGCTCCTGCTGCTGCTCCTCAAGGACGCCGGCCGCTCCCCTGTTTGGTCGGCGCTCTATTGGTGGAACCCGCTCGTCATCTTTTCGTTGGCGAACGGCGCCCACATGGACATCGTCGTTCTGCCGCCGCTCTTGCTGGCCCTGCTCCTCGCAGCCCGGGGCCGGACGGTCTTTGCCACCGCTGCGCTCGCGGTGGCGGTCGGAGCCAAAATCTGGCCGGTCCTGTTGTTGCCCCTCGTCCTGCGCCCCGCTCTCAAATCCCCCGCCCGCCTCATCGCAGCCACCAGCGTGCTGGTGGCGTTGATCGCGTTGCAAGCTTGGCCGATCCTTGCTTCCGGCATCGATCAATCATCCGGATTTGTGGCCTATGCGCAGTCCTGGCGGCGCAACAGCGCTCTTTTTCCAGCTGTCGAGACCATGGCCTCATGGATTGCCGGCAGCGACCTAGCTGGAACTGTGAGCCGCGCAGCCTTGGCTCTCCTTTGTGGCGCCGTGGCCCTCGCGGTCGCTTGGCGGCCTTACACCACCACCGGACAACTCATGACCCGGGCGGCGCTTGTCGTCGCGACACTCTTTCTCGCGGCGCCCGCCCAATACCCCTGGTATCTGCTCTGGCTCGCCCCATTCCTTCCGTTTGTGCCTCTACCCGGCCTGCTGCTGCTCGCCGGCACCCTGCCGCTGTACTACACGGCCTTTCACTTCGCGCCGCGCCAGCAGATCAACATCTACAATGAGATCGTCGTCTGGCTCGCTTGGCTGCCCGTATGGGCGCTGCTCGCACGCGACCTCTGGCGCCTGCGCCGGGCGAGATCCGACGAGCCGGTACCCACTTAGAGCGGGTTGATCAGCAACTTCACGAGGCTGGTATGCGGCTTCTTCGGCGGCTCGGGCCGCTTCATCGGCTGCTGCTTGGCCGTGCGCCGCGTCGGTGATGTGTACCGCACGCCGACGAGGAGGCCCTGCCGCCACATCACTTCGCAGTCGACCTCCAACCGGTCGGCCGGCATGAACAGCGTGAACTGTTCGGGCACCCTGTCACGGGAAATGTTGCCACCGCGCTGGGCCGCCACTTCCAATCGCGCCCCCGTCGAAGACGTGTCGCGAATGGTGCACAGGATCGCCGCCGAAAGACTGGAGTGCAGAATCTGCGCGCCCAGCCGCGTCGGCGTCCGCCGCGCCCACCGTGCCTCTGACCCGGCCTGTACGTCTTGCGACGGTATGCTCGGCTGCGAGGTCATGGCCATCGCAGGAGCAGTCGGGCTGTCTGTAACGGGCGCAGGCGCTTCTGCAGACTGCACGGGTTCCACAGGCGCCGTCGCAACCGGGGCGCGCGGCGCAGGAGCGGATTGGCGCAACGCGGAACGCTGGCCGAATGTCGGAGTCTTAGGAAGCATCACCCACCTCGATGCAAGAAATACCGTTTTCTCTATAGCGGGAAGGCGTTTCGAGGCCGTTTGCAGATTTCCTAAATTTTTAAGTAACTCTTCGTTCTTTCAACGTCCGCAGACGCGTCGGGCCAACGACGGCCCTCAGCCAGACCTGTTTTGCAACTCCTCGGCCTTGAGTTCCTTTTTCGAGAGTTTGCCGATCATCGTCTTCGGCAGGCTGTCCCGGAACTCGATGGCCGCCGGCATCTCGATCTTTGAAAGCTTGGGCGTGAGATGCCGCCGGATATCGTCCTCCGTCGCCGTGTGACCGGCCTTTAGCTTGATGAACGCCTTCGGCGCTTCGCCCTTGTTCTTGTCGGGAATTCCGATGACGGTCACTTCTTCGACAGCCGGATGCTCGTAAATGGCCTCCTCGACCCGCCGCGGATAGACGTTGTAGCCCGAGCAGATGATGAGATCCTTGATCCGGTCGACAATCTGGAAAAAGCCGTTCTCGTCCATGATGGCGACATCGCCCGTCCGCAGAAAATCGCCCACGAACTGGTTCGCCGTCTCCTCCGGCTTCTTCCAATAGCCCCGCATCACCTGCGGTCCCTTGATGCACAGTTCCCCGCGTTCGCCGGGCGCCACCGGCAACGTAGGGTCGCCAAGATTGCGCAGGGACACGATCGTGCCGGGCAGGGGCAAGCCAATGGACCCGGGCGGCGGGGGCGTGCCCTCGATCGGATTGCAAGTCACGACCGGCGACGCCTCTGACAGTCCGTAGCCTTCGACGAGTTTGCACCCCGTCGTTGCCTCGAACTTCTGCTTCACTTCCAACGGCAGCGGCGCGCCGCCCGACAGACAGAATTTCAGCGATGTCAGGTCGTAGGTCTTGATCTTCGGATGGTTCTGGATCGCGTTAAACAGCGTCGGCACGCCCGGCATGATGGTCGGCTTCACCTTGGCGATCAGCACCAATCCCTCATCCAGCGTAAACCGCGGCATCATCACGATTTCAGCAGCTTTCGCGATGCCGAAATTCATGACGACCGTCATCGCGAATACGTGGAAAAATGGCAGCACGCCCATCACACGCTCTTGGCCCTGTCCAAGATCGGGCGCCCACATCATCACCTGCCGCGTATTGCGGGTCAGGTTCGCGTGCGTCAGCATCGCGCCCTTCGGAGTTCCCGTGGTGCCGCCCGTATATTGTAGCACGGCAATATCTTGATCGGGGTCGATGGCCACGGGCGTGGGCTTGGCGCCTTTCACCAGCATGGCGCTTTCCAGCACGATGTGCTGCGCGGCCGCCGAGGCCTTTGGCTTCGCGATCTGCCGGCGCTTGAACAGTTTGAACAACGTGCTCTTGGGCGACGGCAGCAACTTGGCAAACGAGCACACGATAGCTCGCGGCAGGACGCCTTTCGTCAGCAGCGCGTCCACCTTCTCAAACAGCATTTGAAGGTCGAGCGTCACCATGATCTCGGTCTCGCTGTCCTTCACCTGGAAGGCCAGTTCCTCGACCGTGTAGAGCGGATTATAATTGACGACCGTGGCGCCTGCCTTGAGCGCCGCATAATAGTAAACGATGAAGGTCGGCGAATTGGGCAGAAACAGTCCGACCTTGGTTCCTTTGCGCACGCCGAGACGTTGCAGCCCCGCCGCCGCCGCATCGACCGTGGCCCCCAACTCCGCATAAGAGGTGATCCGCCCGAAGAAATTCGTGCACGGGCGCTTAGGGTAGGCGCGCACGGCATCGTCCAAGAGACTGAAAACGGGGCCATCGGGAATCTCAGCGAACCAGTCGACATTCGAAGGATAGCGGCGCAGCCACGGATGGGGTGCGGCACTGTCGATCGGGGTGGAAGGAGCCATCTCGGTCATCACCTGCCTGCCAATGGGTTGACGCAGCACACTTTTTCAGTCGATGCGCGGCCCATGGCGCCGCCGGTCTTGTGGTCCTTGATACAACTTGGCCCGATGCGGCGCCAAGACCACTTCTCTCCGCTGCTGAACAATGCTCGAAAGCAGCCCGTAGGGCCTAGCTCACCGGTGCCATTGAACACTTTTTCATGGTTTCGGACTAGACCAATGACGAGCCAGGGGCATCGAACCTGGGGACGGCCATGTCGGCTGGCCTGACGCCGGCGCCAGTTTGCCGGACACGGACAGTCTGCGTTGGCCATCGACGGCTCTAGAGGGCATTTGCTCCGTGTAGCTGGGCTTTGGTCGGCTGGACTTGAAATGCCTTTAAGGTTATGTGACGGCCTAGCTTGTTGCGAAATCTGTCGTGACCTAGGAACAGATTAGGGAACCTGTATCCAGTGCCGGCCTTCAATCGGCGGGGACTGGTGTGGAGAGCGATATGGACGAAGTGGCGACCAAGATCATCGAGATCCTCAAGAAGCACATGAAGGAACCTCGTGACGACATTTCGCTTTCGACGCAGCTGACGGATCTCAAGATCGAATCGCTCGACCTCGCGATGATCGTGTTCGACATCGAAGACACCTTCGGTATCGAGATCCCCTACAACGCCAACGAAGACGTTGAAGACTTCAAGACCGTCGGCTCCGTGGTCGATCGCGTCAAGTCGCTGATGGCTGGCGGTCCCGCCGCCGCCGCGAAGGCCTGATGTTGGCCGGGACGGCATCAGCCGTCCCATCGCTCGCGCCAGCAAACGAATTCTGTCCGGCAGCGAAGCGTTATCGTGCGAATGAAAATTTTGCGGTCCGGCATCCGCCGGCCAAAGTGTGAGTCTTGTCATGTCCGAACTGAAGCGCCGCGTCGTCATTACCGGGATGGGCGCCGTCACGCCGATCGGGACCACGGTCGATGAATTTTGGGCCAGCCTCCGTGCCGGCAAGTCGGGGGTCAGCGAATTGGGCGGCTTCCCGCTCGAAGACCTCAAAATCCTCATCGCCGCGCAAATCAAAGACCTCGACCACAAGGCTCGCCTCAAGCACTTCAAGCGCGACCGCATCATCTCGCTGGCCGACCGCTACTCATGGTTCGCAGCCATCGCCGCCGACGAAGCCGTGCGTATGTCCGGCCTTGAAATGCCGATCGCCAATCCCTATCGCTCGGCCTGCATCATCGGCTCCGGCGCCGGCGGCCTCGTGACCTTCGAAACGGCCTACCGCGATCTTTTCATTCTCAACAAGCGCGCCACCCACCCGCTGACGCTGCTGCGCATCATCGGCTCCTCGGCCGCCGCTCACGTCGGCATCGAATTCGGCGTCAAGGGCCCGACGTTCGCCACCTGCTCGGCCTGCTCGACCGCGACCCACGCCATCGGCATCGCCCGCGACTACATTCAGAACGGCATGGTCGATGTCGCCATCGCCGGCGCCTCTGAAAGCGTCATCAACTACGGCACCATGAAAGCCTGGCAGGCTCTCCACGTGCTCTCGCCGGAAGGCTGCTTCCCCTTTGCCAAGAAGCGCAATGGCACCGTGCTCGGCGAAGGCGCCGGCATCCTCGTCATGGAAAGCCTCGAACACGCCCAGGCCCGCGGCGCCACGATCCTCGCCGAACTCGTCGGCTACGGCATGGCCTCCGATAGCCAGGACATGGTCAAGCCGACCGTCGAAGGCCCCTCGGTCGCCATGCAGAATGCCCTCAACGACGCTGGCCTCAAGCCCGACGCGATCCAGTACCTCAACGCCCATGGCACCGCGACCATGGACAACGACATCAACGAGACCAAGGCGATCAAGAACGTCTTCGGCGAGCACGCCTACAAGCTGGCCATCTCGTCGACGAAGTCCATGCACGGCCACCCACTCGGCGCCGGCGGCGGCATCGAAGCCGTGGCCTGCATCAAGGCCATGCAAGAGAGCTGGGTCCCCCCGACCATCGGCCTCGACGAGCCGGGCGACGGTTGCGACCTCGATTATATCCCCAACGTCGGCCGCGACCTCAAGGTCACCCACGCCATGTCGAACTCCTTCGCATTCGGCGGCCTCAACGCCGTGCTCGTCTTCGGCCCCCCGCCAGCCTGACCGGTCAGCGGCGCCTCCAAAGACCCCAGAAGACTGCAAGGCCCTCTGAAGACTACACGGGCCCCTTGTAGAGCAGCCGCCTCGGTGAGACACTGACCGGAATGGCCAGACGTCAACCCGACGTCAAAAAAGGGCCCGCCGGAGGGGAAACGTGCGTGAAATCCTGATTCATGCGGGCGATGTCGCCATCCGCGCCCGCCTGCTCGACACGCCGACCGCCGACGAAATCTGGCGCGCTCTCCCGATCCAGGGCTCAGCCCGTACCTGGGGACCCGAGATCTATTTCCACACCGACCTGCAGGCCGAAGCCGAACCCGAAGCCCGCGACATCGTCAGCCCCGGCGAGATCGTCTATTGGCCGGCCGGCGACGCCATCGCCATCGCCTTTGGCCCCACCCCCCTGTCGCGCAACGGCGAACTCCGCCTCGCCGCCCCCTGCAACATCTGGGCAATGGCCCTCGACGATGTCGCCAAACTCCGCTCCGTCCACGCCGGCGAAGCCATCTCTGTCTCGATGGCGCCGTAACGACCAAGGCTCACTGCGGTGAACCGCCGGTGCTGGCCCCAAACACGGCCGGGAGCTTGGCGGCCAGGACCTCTGCCAACGCGACTTGCGGGTTATTGGGCAGTGGAATGACGTTCCCGAGGGCGGAAACGAAGGCTTGGGCTGAAATATCGAACAATTCGACATCGCGAAAGAGGTGTCGCCCGTTGAGCCACCGCCGGTAGTCGGCTTCTTTGGCTGGCAAGGCCAAGTTGGCTGGTCGCAACGCTACAACCGGCCGGCGCATCCAAATCGCTTCCGACAGCATGGCGCTCGAATCTGCTGTCACGGCCACAGCACCGCACTCGGCAAAAAGCTCGCCCAGCGTCCCCGATCCTGCCGCTCGAACATCGACGAAGCGACGCACCGGCCCGGCGGCAAGCCGCTCCAATTCGGCGAATTGAGCGCTGATGTTGGCGGGCGTCCGGCGGGAATTCGAAACAATCCACACCAATCCAAGTTCGACATAAGTCTGCTGCAGAAATGCAAACAGACGGCTCCAATCTCGCTCGCTCCACCGGGCATCACCCGAAGGCCCGCCTACGAGCAGACCGAAAACCCTAGGCAGCGGGCGAGGGTCGAGGTCGGTCACGGGCAAGGTGCTGGGATCAGCCGGCGAAGGTTTCAGAATGCGGACCTGATTGCCCCCCGGACGATCCGCAGGATAAGAATTCAGCGCCAGCGAAAAATCGTTCGGCGCATACCGCCGCAAGGACCCGAAAAAAATATTCGCCGCACCCGTCGCCCGCGCCAACGCGATGTTGGCAGCCAGCGTATCGCCGCCAGCCGAAACGATCAGGTCCGGGCGCGCAAGATCGTCGAGATCCAGTCCGTAGAGCCCTCTCAGGATCGCTCGCGGGGCCAAGCGCCGGCTTTTGGTCAGCCATGCCAGAACGTCAGTCGGAACAAGCCGTGGCCGGCGCACAGCTACGGTTGTGGCGTCAATGGAACGTAGCCGCTGCCCGGCCGCCAAAATGCCTTCCGCACACCGGAAATGACCAGGCTTTCCGTCGCTCAACAGCACCGCGGTTAACTGCTTCATTTGCGACGTCACCTAACTCTGCGTACTAAGTCAGCTGATCCTGAAACCCATCAATAGAGATCAATTAGCCATTATGGCGGCATCTCCGTCCAAGTCTGGCTTTAATCAGCCACGGGGACCTTACCAAGAACCAGCGTGCTCAGGGCGCCGGAGATTTCGCAAATGCAGCATCAAGCGCCGCAGCGAGTGCCGGATAAAGAAACAGGCTGCCGTCCAGATTCAAGTGATCATCATCGGAGTAGAGCAACCGGCCGTCGGCGTCTGCAACACACCGGGGCCCCCGCGAACAAAAAACATCAGCCGGATCGAAGCGGACAAATGCATGCCTGGACGCAGCTTGGTCGAGTGTGGCGTTCATCGCCTGCATCCTTTTGCGGTGCTTGTCGACAGGCGACGAAACGGAGTCAAACGTCAACCCAAGGCGCGATAGAACGAGATACGCCGATGGAATGTCGCCAAAGTTTTCCGGCACCTGCTCAACGAACACTGTCGTCGGTCCATTGATCGCTTGAAGGGTCCGCTCAACAGCCGACGCAAAGACCGCCTGACTTTCTTCGCGGTTGCCCGCTGTTCTCTCGTCGTCGCGCAAGAGTTGCGGCCCGTTGGTGTAGACGGACCAGCGCCCAACAACAACGACCAGTCGCGGCTTCTCGCGGGCGATGAAGTCCAAGGCTGCATCGTTGAACGTGCGGCACAATTTCGTCGGATCCTTGGAGCGCCAGATCCCTGCCAGCGGCGGACAGTCGAGCCGGACTGCCAGCCCGAGCGTCAGCCCCCGCTCATCAGCATATTTGCGCAGCGCAGGCTCCAGCGACGCGGCATGACTGTCGCCCCACAGCACAAGGTCGGCCGGCCCCGTCTTGCCTCCCACTTTGCAGAACCCAGGCGGCTTATCCGAAATATTCGGGCAGGAATCGGCATACGACGCGCGCACCGAACCGGCCGCGGCTACCTGTTCCACTTCGGGCGGCATCCGCCCAGGCCAGCCGCCGGATAACCAGCCATAGCTGCCGAAAGCCACGCTAGCTGCCGTCGTTGCAGCCAGCAGACCCGCCATGTCACGCCCTTTCGGCAACCGCTCGCGGGTTCGGATGGGCTGCTCGATATACCGGTAGGAAAGGGCCGCAAGGGCAAAGCTCAGAAGCAGCGCGAGAATTTTGTGCAGGTCGTTGTGGTCGAACACGACCGTTTCCATCGCGCCGATAACCGGCCAGTGCCACAGGTAGAGCGAATAGGAGATCCGCCCGATCCACGTCGCCGGTGCCGATTCCAAGAGCCGCAGAAGCGGATCGGCTCGCTGGGGATCGGCAGCCAACAGAAGGAGCGTGCCCAGAACCGGAGGCAAGGCGGCAAAACCTGGAAAAGGTGTTTGCGCCGAATAGGTAAAGACCGGCACGAGGATCAGTGCGAGGCCCACCACGCGCATAGTCGTCGCAGCAATGCGGCCACGCACAATAAGGCCCGGTGAGAGTGCCAGCAGCGCGCCCAGCATCAACTCCCAGATCCGTGAGAGCGTGCTGTAGAAAGCCAGATCCAGTTGCCCGGTGGTAAGGAGCCATTGCGAATAGGCCAGGCTGGCAAGAGCCACGGCCGCCAGAACCGGCCGGACGAGTACTGGCCGCCGGAAAAGCGCGATCATCGCAACTGGAAAGACGAGGTAGAACTGCTCCTCCACCGCCAGCGACCACGTATGCAGAAGCGGCGCGGTTTCCGATCCGGCCGCAAAGTATCCGCCCTGGCTATAGAAGAACCAGTTTGAGGTGTAGGTCGCAAAAGCGATGACGCTTTGCGCATAGGCAGTGAAGCGTTCCGTCGTAAAGAACATCCAGGCAAAAAGGGTCGTAAACAATACGACTGGAATGGTGGCAGCCAGTAGGCGCCGGATGCGGCGCTCATAAAAAGTTGCCAGGCTAAACGTGCCGGTTTGCAACTCAGAGGCAATGAGCGACGTGATGAGATAACCCGATATCACGAAGAAGACATCGACGCCGACGAAGCCGCCGGCCCAATCGCCGAAACCGGCATGGAACATCAGCACGACAATGATGGAGACGGCCCGCAGGCCATCGATATCGCTGCGATAGCCTATCATGGATCCAATGGCACTGGCGGGCTGGATGGGAACGAATAGCAGTGGGTGACGGCGGTCCAGGAGCCATCGGTAAAAGTTTGGGCGTGAATGTCGTCAGGAGGGCATTCCGCACCGTAGCGCACCCAGGTGACTTGATGCCGTAGACCGAGGAGCGAAGTCGGCGTTGCAGATGGAGGACACCGCAGCAATGTGGACCAAATAACCATCGCAATTACCGCCGTAGGTCGCTGGATGATAAAAAACAGCTGTAAGTTTCGGCGATCCCTTCCTCAAGGCCAATGCGAGGACGCCATCCGAGCGCCTCCAGCTTCGCCGTGCTCATCAGCTTGCGCGGCGTCCCGTCCGGCTTGGAGGCGTCGAACACAATGTCGCCTTTGAAGCCCACGACCCGTGCCACCAGTGCAGCGAGTTCCTTGATGCTAATGTCAAAGCCTGATCCGACATTAATGTGCTCGTCGTCCGAGTAGCACGTCATGATATAGACAAGCGCATCCGCGCAATCGTCGGCATGCAGGAATTCGCGCAGCGGCGATCCCGTCCCCCAGACCGTAAAAGTCGCATCGCCGGCCACCTTCGCCTCATGTGCCTTCCGGATCAGGGCCGGCAAAACATGACTGTTGGCGAGATTGAAGTTGTCACCGGGCCCATATAGGTTGGTCGGCATCGCAGAGATGAAATCACACCCGTGCTGTCGCCGGTAGGACTGCGCCAACTTGATCCCGGCTATTTTAGCCACCGCGTACCATTCGTTTGTGGGCTCTAGCGACCCCGTCAAAAGGGCACTCTCATTGATCGGCTGTGGCGCAAGTTTTGGGTAGATGCAGGATGATCCCAGAAAGAGCATCTTCTCGACACTGTTCTCGAATGCCGCGCGTGTGACATTCGCCGCCATCATCAGGTTGTCGTAGAGGAAGTCCGCCGGATAAGTCGCGTTGGCGTGAATGCCGCCAACCTTGGCTGCGGCCATAAAGATCGCATGTGGACGCGTGTGCGAAAAGAACCGGTCGACATGATCTTGGCGGACAAGATCCACATCTGAACGATCGGCGGTAATGATCGTGCAGCCCGCCTGCGACAGTCGACGAACGATGGCTGAGCCGACCATCCCGCGGTGGCCGGCAACAAAGACACGCTTATCCCGCAGGTCATACGACACCAAGTCGGCTTCTCCTGTGGTGGCTTTCACCGCGCAGACCGGTCTTGGCGCCAAGATTCCCGGGCGATCATCTCACGGTCATGGGCTACCATTTCCGCAACAAGGTCACGGAAAGGGGTCTTGTGATGCCATCCTAGAGTTGTCCGTGCCTTGGTCGGGTCGCCGAGGAGTTCATCAACCTCGGTGGGCCGGAAATACCTCGGATCGACCAGAACCAGCTCTGCACCGGTCTCTGCGTCCCGGCCCACTTCATCCACGCCGGTCCCCGACCATTCGATTGTGCGACCCACCTCGACGAACGCAAGCTCGACGAACTCCCGCACCGAATGCATCTCGCCGGTCGCCAGCACGTAGTCGTCGCCTTTCGGTTGTTGCAGGATGCGCCACATGCCTTCAACGTAGTCGCGCGCATGGCCCCAGTCGCGCTTCGCATCTAGGTTGCCGAGATAGAGCCGGTCCTGCGCGCCGGCGTCGATTGCGGCAACTGCGCGGGTGATTTTTCGCGTCACGAACGTTTCCCCGCGTGTTGGTCCTTCATGATTGAACAGGATGCCATTTGAGGCATGCATTCCGTACGCCTCCCGGTAGTTCACAGTGATCCAGTATGCATAGAGCTTGGCCGCCGCATAAGGCGAGCGCGGATAGAAGGGCGTCGTCTCCGACTGAGGAACTTCCTGAACTTTGCCGTACAGTTCCGATGTGGACGCCTGATAGAAGCGAACCGTGTCTCCAATCCCGAGGATACGGATAGCCTCCAGAAGCCGCAACGTGCCGAGCGCATCCGAGTTGGCTGTGTACTCGGGCGTCTCGAAGCTAACCTGCACGTGACTTTGCGCCGCGAGATTGTAGATCTCGTCCGGTTGTGTTTCCTGCACGATCCGGATCAAGTTGGTGGCGTCGGTTAGATCGCCATAGTGCATAAAAAAATTGGCGCGGCTTTCGTGCGGATCAACATAGAGGTGATCCAAGCGGGCCGTGTTGAAGGACGACGAACGCCGTTTGATGCCGTGAACGACGTAGCCCTTGCCGAGCAGCAGTTCGGCGAGATATGCGCCGTCCTGGCCGGTGATCCCGGTTATCAAAGCGGTTTTCGCAGTCAAATGCAGTCCCTCGCTTGCCTTGTCCTATAAATGGCATAGGTCGTCGCGCGCCGCGGGGCAAGCCTTGTGGCCGAGGAACCCCCGAGCGGTTCCCGTCGGGCGCGCACTAAATTACCGCGTGTACCTTAATGTTGACGGCCATCAGCCAGGGGACCAGGGCTGGAAAGGGTGCGTTGATAGTAGTGGCTGAGGGCCACGATGATCAAAAATGGGATCGCCAACTCGAGGGTCTCTTCAAGCAGCTGAAAAACAAGGATCGATTGCTCTGACGGATCGATGCCCAGGTAGCCGGCCTTCCGCTTTGGTCCATCGATAAGCTTTGAGAAACCCGCGGACCCGATGGCCAGCATCGCGGCCATTGCAATTTGGGACCGGTCAGCGATCTCATCCAGGAAGTTTCTCGCGTAGGTAGTCACGACTTTGTAGACCACGAAGAAGAAGACGCCCAACAAGGCGATGGCATAGATTTCCTGAACCAATGGAACATCGGGAGATCGAAAGAAATCGAACTTTGTGATCTTTCCATCTGTGAACCGTGTGTCGAAATCCAGTTCGCGCATCAACAACAGCACCGTCAGCCAGAAGATCCATTTTGCCGGTCCGTACAACCTACGAATGATGATGTAGACTAATGCGGCGACATACCCGGCGACCGTTGCCCACTCAATGGGCCCGCCCTCACTTTTAAGGAGTGTTTGCACATTTTGCGGTGCGAGGAGCCCTGCCAATAATACGGTCGTGACAAGTATGATCACGAGACCCATCCTCATCTTGCGGCAGACCTTGTTCTGAAGTGACGGGCAAGACATGGATCTTTTCGGACCTGCCGTAAGGTGTTACGGCGTCTTGACTTAGGGTGCAAGTTGTCCGCCTCAAGGCTTTCATGCCAGATTCGCGACATTGGCACGGCCGTTGTGGCTGGTCTCACCCGTCTCTCCTGTTGACGTCTTGTGGATCAATCCGGGGGGCCAACCCGGGAGTAATTAAGCCCGTGGATGGCCGCTGGTACGGACGCGGACGGACGATCTTCCGGACAGAAAAAGCGGGGCGAGTTCATTTACGCGGTTTCATCCACTGGCTGAAAAACCGCGATGCCGCCCCGGCCTTCGCGACATTGCGGCTAGCGCGGTCGTGGTAGATGATCGGATTGGGGCAGAGGTCGCCTTCTGTCGCACAGTACTCGACGCCAATCGTGGTGATGGTAAGTCCGGCCACTCGGCCCATGGCGACCATAAGACTGTCCTGATCGACGCTGTAGGGGCCTGCTTGCGTCCCCTCCGCGATCCACGCATCGACGAAGCGCCGCGCGCGCTCGACAGGCCGGAACACGAGCGTCCCCGAGCGCACGCCCAATTTAGGTGTCCCATTCTTGCGGAAGCGCGTGCGGATGTAAAAACCAACATCGCCGTCGATGCTGGCAAGCCCCTGCAGGTCGCCTTTGACTGTGCAGTCGACGTCGATGAAGATCACCGTCTTGTTGGGATGCCGGTCCAGGGCAGCGCGCACTTCGGCCGCTTTGCGCATGGTCGTCTTTTCCCAGCCGTTTTCGGTAACGGCCACCTGCACGAAATCGTGCGGCGCGCCCACCATCGCCAGGCTTGTCTCCAGCGCTGGCAGCCAGTGCGCATAGCTGGGCGTGTACCAGCCGCAGACGATATAGGACATGGCGCCTTCCATTCAGCAGCGGCGGACAGCCTGATCCAGCCACCGAAAATCGGGCCCTGGGATCGCGGCTCACGACTGCTGCATAGCGCCAACTGGCACCAGCCGCCAAGCCTGCCCAATTGGGTTGACCTTTCGGCCGCGTTGGGTAGCTTTCCGAAACGGGCGGCACCAGCCGCGGGGTTGCTTGCAATTTCAGTGCAGCACGTGCCTCAGCTCGCTGGCAATACCGCCGTTCGGGCCGGTTTTGCTGGCCACAAAACGGGGGTTGGTTTTGACGAAACGCCTTGTGGTCGGCTGGCACACGCCTGACGCGAAGTACACCGCCCTTGCTGATACAATGCGCGCACAACTCGACGCGGTTGGGCAAGCCCACCATGTCTACACGATCGAGAAGCCGCCGGGAGCCGATTGGCAGCGGACGATCGTGGAAATTCGGCCGCGGCTTGTGCTGCGGGCCATGGACGACCACCCCGACGCGCAAATCCTCTTTCTCGATACCGACGTCTACGTGACGGCGTCACTTGACCCGCTCTTTGAACATCTGCGGCGATGCGATGTGGCATTCGCGTTCTATAACGCCTTCGGCACCCCCCGCGCCCAGGACCACCGTGGCCGCACCAAATCGCGCCTGCATCCCACCGGCCGCATTCACCTTTTCAATCCGACCGCAGTCGCCCGCGAATTCGCCGCGCGCTGGATCGAGGAGTGCAAAAACGCACGCACGGAAGAGGTGGCGTTGACCAACGTCATTTGTTCTGGCGCGATCCCCGCCAACATCGCGTCGATACCGTTGATTTACGCCGCCTACGAAATCGACCGAGCGCCCGAAGGCGCTATCATCACGCACGAGTCCGTGCACCTCAAGGAAATCACCACGAAAGACAAGGTTGGCAAGAAGATCCGCGGATTGGTGAATTCGGTCACGTCCCGCCTCGGCAAAAAGCACTAAAAGGCGAGGCCAAGACTACCAATTCACATCAATATCCAGTCGCGTGGACAAATTCCGATGTCGCGGGTGTCCACACCCACAAACCACTGTCGCGGCGCCAGTACGCGTTTCTGCTCGAACTCAGATAGGTGGGCCGCCCACCAGCTGTAAGAGCTGTTCGAGATGACGAAGTGGTTGCACCGCGCCATGCGCGCCATGTCGACCCAACTGGGATCATCTGGCGCCCCGTTGACGACGGTCACATCTCCGGTAAGCCCAAGGTTGTTCCTGGCCCAGTCTGGTTCATCCGAGAAGACGTACGCACGGCACGCACCGAGATCTGCCTGCATTCGGTCCCAAGCGCGCCTGTACCAATCGGAATCGCAAACGAGGTGGCGCCCGCTCGCCGCCGGATTGGAAACATAGTCGCCACGGCGCACATGGATGGCCACGCTGCCCCCCACACCAACGGTCCGCGCAAAAGCTTCAACGGCCGGGTGATCTGGAAAGCAGAAAGCAGCCCTGACGTCGCCATCCGCGGCTGCGAAATGCCGGGGATGTTGCCAGAAGCCATTGACCACCACAGGGGCACGAGGCGGATCTGGCGTTACTTGCGGCGGCGGAGTCTCATTAAGGACACCAAAGGCGCGCGTGACGCCATAGCGGCGAAACTTTTTTGAGAGCCGCAACCGTGTTTCGATGAGCAGCGTCTCAAGTGCGCCCGGTTCCGCAGCCTTGATCCCGAAAACACCAAGCTCCCATTTCCGTTGGGCATCGCTCCGTGTCGTCAGGTCGACAAACCGGGGCGACATGTCGAACGTTCGGGCAAGCGCGATACCCTTCGCCGCCTGAAACATCTGATTGCCAAGCCCACCCCGAACGACGACCCACATGCGAATTCAGTCCCAAACGTTGCGTGATCAAAGCCGCAGTGGCCGGCAGCTAGCGCTCGGCGTGCGCCAACTGGCCGGCGCGGGCCGTCATGAAGGCATCAATTTGATACAGAGTAAACCGGCGCATATCCTCACCATCGGCCAGTGCCTTGTACCATCCGGCAGTCGCTTGGAGCGCCGCCTCACCGGGCAGCCGGTCACTCCAATTGAGGCTGTTTCGCGCGCGTTCGGAATTGAGCGTCAGAGCCAACATTTCGCGGGGTTTCGGCCCTTCGTCAAGCACGTACGCTGTGCGAGTGCCTAGGGCCTGCTGCATTGAGGCCACGATCTCAGCGACCATCATGGGTGACCCCGGTTCAGGGCCGAAATTCAAGGCGCGCTCCGTTGTCCGGCCCTCGGCCAGCGCCGCCAAGTACGTCAAATATCCCGCGAGACAGTCGAGAACGTGCTGCCAAGGCCGCGTCGCGCGCGGATAGCGAACGCGCAGCGCTTCGCCTTTTTGCATGGCACGCCAGATGTCGGGAACAAGGCGGTCCTCGGAGAAGTCCCCGCCGCCGATCACATTCCCTCCGCGCGCGGTTGCAACGGGAATCCCCTTCTCGGCGAAATAGGTGCGCGCGAAGCTGCTCACCGCGATTTCGCACGCAGCCTTCGATGCAGCATAAGGATCATGCCCGCCGAGTGCATCCTCTTCGCAAAACGCAAGCCCGGACTCACTATTCTCGTAAACCTTGTCGGTGGTCACGACCAGAACCGCTTTGAGCCGTTGTGCCGACCGCAGCGCTTCGAGCAGGTTCACCGTGCCCATCACATTGGTCGCGAAGGTGTCGACAGGCTCGCGCACAGAACGGCGCACGAGTGGCTGCGCTGCCATATGCAAAACCAATTCCGGATCGGCTTTCCCGACCACCGCTGCAACGGCTGATCCATCCCGAATGTCGCAGACATGATGCGCGATGCAGTCCCGCGCGCCCGTCAGCTCAAACATGCTGGGCACGGTGTCGGGAGCAAGGGCCAGACCGGTCACATCCGCGCCGAGGATAGATAACCAGTGCGTGGCCCAGGTTCCTTTGAAGCCAGTATGGCCGGTTAGCAACACGTGGCGTGCCCTCCAGAAATCGGCATTCACGGGTGGAGTGTCCAATTTCATGCCCAGACTTTCCATGGCGCCCGTCCGCCACTCCATAGCGCTTCGAGGCTGTTTTTGTCGCGCAACGTGTCCATGGGCTGCCAGAAGCCGGTATGCCGGAAGGCCATCAGCTCGTTGCGTGCGGCCAAGAGTTCAAGCGGCTCGCCTTCAAACGATGAGTTGTCGCCAGCAATCAGATCGAGCACGGACGGCATGAGGACAAAGAAGCCGCCATTAATAAAGGTGTTGTCGCCAGGCGGCTTTTCAATGAATGCGGCGACCCGGTCGCCATCCATTTGCAGGGCGCCATACCGCCCGGGCGGCACCACGGCGGTGACAGTGGCTGTTCTGCCATGGGCCTTATCCTGAATCGGTGACTTCGGTCCGATGCTGAGGCTTTGGCATCTACGGCGAGGTCCCGGGCACCAGCAACGAAAATCGCGCAAGCTTCGCACGTCGC
>NCCZ01000028.1 GCA_002279935.1 Hyphomicrobium sp. 12-62-95
CATCGAGCGTAAGCCCGTGGCACTGTTGGCGCCGGTCAGAACCAATTGTCCGCCGGGAAAGCGCTTGGCGAGCACGGTGTTGCCGCTGTCGCGCGAGCGGGCGGGAACCACTAGGCGGCGGAGCTCGGCACTCTCCTCGATCAGCGGATCAATCCGCTGCTGCGAATTGCGCTTGGCGAGCTCCACCGTCGGCTGCACCGCGAGGATGGGCCCGGGCGCTTGGTGGATGACATACCCGATAAAGTTGTTCCCGGCCTCTGTCGCCCCGGTCTGAGCGGCTTTCATCAACACCACCCGCTCGACCGGACTGGCCGGCGACAGGTCGTCCATGATCTCCCGCATGTAGGGCGTACGCGAGGTACGATAGCGGCCGGCTTCCGCCGCCGCCCGAGTCGACAGCATACGGTGGCGGTCCGCCCAGTCCGACACCGTCAGGGTCGGATCGGGTCTTAGGCCATCCGCAAGACACCGCAGAAAGGCGCGGGCGCTGTCGTCGTCCGTGACAGACACGACCGCCCTCCTTCAATGTCTCCGACAAACGCCGCCGACGCCCAACAAGTCAACTTGACGCCAGAGATTATGGGGTCAAAACAACTGACGGCCACCAACTGAGACCTGCCCATGACCGATCCATTCAAAGACATTCTGACGGACGAGGAAAAGGACACGATCCGCGCGACGCTTGCGCGCGTCAAAGGTGGCAACATCCCCACTCTCGAAGCGCTCGACGGCTTTTTGACCGCGCTCGTGATCGGCCCGGACCTCGTACTACCCAGCGAGTTCTTCGAGGTCATCAAGCAGGGCGCATCTGAGGACGATGGCCTCGTTTTTGAAACGACCGACGAAGCCTCGACATTTTTTCATCTGGTGATGAAGCTCTGGAATGGAATCAATGACGACTTCCAAAACCGCGAGGTCCATCTGTCCATCTTAGATGGAGACGATATTGGGATGCCCAAGGGAAACGATTGGGCACAAGGCTTTATCAAGGGTACGCATCTGAGGTTTGAGCCTTGGCGCGATATCGCCAATGACGAAGCCCGCGGGGGTTTGTTCGTTCCGATTTGGGCGCTCGCCTATGAGCACGCCGAAGATCCCAAATTACGTCCCTATGCTGAGCCCATGTCGGAAGAGCGGCGTGAGCAGCTTCTGGTGAGCATGATGGCAGCCACCAAACGCTTCTACGAGATCTTCAAAGCGCGCCGGGCTCTGGGCGGGTCACGGTCTTCTGGCATGCCCTATTACCGCACGGAACCCAAGGTCGGACGCAACGACCGCTGTCCCTGCGGCTCTGGCAAAAAGTACAAGCACTGCTGCGGCCGAGTGACGATCCACTGAGTCACACGCTCCGAAACGCAATCGCGCCTTTGACCGATCGCGGCCGTGTCCGCACGCGTCCGCCATCATTGCCGGAGGTCACGATCCAGCGACCATCGGCGGACCGCCCGGTGATGAGGCCGACATGATGCGGCCAGACGACAATCGCGCCAATCTGCGGACGGGTCGGCCGGCCGCGCGTCGCCCAGGTGCGGGCCCGGTTGAACTGAACGCCGCCGCCAAACTGCGTGCGCATCCACCAGCCACACCATTTTCCAGGGCGGGTGCCGGCAGCATACCGGCCACGTGGACGGTTTGTGTTGTCCCTCCGATGCTGATAGCGAATGGCGCGGCGGAAGGCGGGACGACGCGTGAGGTCCGTTTGGCTCTGTGTCAGACTCCCGACGGTGGACAGCCGGTCGGGCGCTGGCGCCGCGGCAGTCGGCAAACTCAAGACACACGCGCACACCACGATGCCAAGACGGGTCGTCATGCGGGATCTCCTCAGGGACGGGCGGACGTAAGAACGCGCGGGGCGCGGGCTCACTCGCTGGTGAAGGTCAGTTCTTCGTTCGCAGTCGCCTGCAACTGCTCGCGCACATGAGCGTCGAGCAAAACCTCGAGCCTGTGGGCATCAACGCCCAGGTCCGCCGCCATGACCGCCGCCACACGCGCTGGCCAGGCGAGCCACGCATCTCGCAGCCGGCGGGCAAAGGCATAGCCCTGCTGGAGAGCCGCCTGGCGATCGAGCACTTCGCCCTTTTCCCGGCGTAGCCGCTCGCGCAGCAATTGAACCGTCAGTACCTTTTCGGCCGTCTTGGCGTGAACGTAGCTCATGCCGCCGACGAGCGGGCTGCCGGCTTCCGACAACGTGTCTCGCACCGCCCCGATGTCCGGGTCGGCTATCGCCGGGTCGATGGTTCCATCAGCCGATAGCGTGATGCGGCCGGATGAGATCGCCTTGCGGACGCTGGTATGACTGACACCCCGGTGGGCCGCATAGGCGCGGATTGATAAGCCCATATGGCCTCGTCAGCTCCTCGAGACGAGCCAAGATGCAAATGATTGAGAGAAGCATGTCGTTGCTGCCATCAAACCTGTCCCTGGCGAGCCCCGCTGCCATCGTGCCCCTCGCCGCCTTTGCTCTCCTGCTGCTCGGACTTTTTTTCAAGAAACCCGCTGACGACGTGTCGGGTCTTCGCTCGGCCGTGGCCGACCGGCTCGCTCTCATCCCTGATGTGGCCCGCCATAAGTGGAACACCGCCGCTGCGATCGCAGACCCGGCGCGTGAACAACGCTTGATCGAAACTGCAGTCGTCAAAGGACGCCAGATTGGTCTTCCCGATCAAGTCACCCGGGCCGCAATTGAGGCCCAGATCATCGCCTCCAAGCAATTGCAGGAACAGTTGATTCAGTCCTGGCGCGACCAGGGGCAGGGAACGTTCGCATTCGTGCCCAATTTCATCGAAGAGACTCGTCCAAAGATCGAAGAGGCAACAGATCGCCTGATCCGCGAGCTCGCTGTCGCGTCGCGCGTGCTTAAGACCTGCCCCGGCGCCGCCGCGTTGCGAGAGCCACCATCGCTCGATTTCACATCGGATTTAGTCTGGGCCACAGCTGTCGAAGGGTTGATTCAATCGGCAGGTGGTCCAACTACGGACGCCTGTCCGCCACGCTGATGACTCGGCGTAACTCAGCAATCTCATTGCTCACATTCGACTGGATCGCAGGCCTGATCAGAGTGATGGTCCGTTTGTGCCGATGAGGCTTCCGGACACCACGCCCTGCCGCTGTCAGGGCTTTAGGTCGTAGCAGCGGTCCGATGGTCGGGCCGTGCGTCAGACCCGAGGTCCACCATGGCACAGGCCAAGAAAGCAAAAGTACCCGCCACCAAATCCAAGCCGGCAAAAACAGCGCGGAAGACGGTCAAGTCTGCAGCGCCGGCTGCAACGGTTGCCCAACACCGCAGCGGCACGAAGCAGGCGCTGCTCATCGAGATGCTCTCGCGTGAGAGCGGTGCCACCATCGCGGACCTTGCGGCCGCGACGTCGTGGTTGCCGCACACAATACGTGGCGCGATGGCCGGGGCGCTGAAGAAGAAGCTTGGGCTCACGATTACGTCTGAAAAGGTTGAGGGCCGCGGGCGTGTGTACCGAACCATCGCCTAAGTCGGCTCTAGGGCCAGGGAGTCAGCACACTTCCGAAAGTTCACGTGGGTGCTGGCTCTCTTGAAACGGAATTCTGCCGCACCGAAGCTACCTTTTCCGATTGTTCGAACAGTCGTCTAGCAGCTGCGACTTCTGATGGCGCATCAACGCCAAGATATCCCAGATAGACAACAAGCATCTTGGCCTTGCCTCTTGTTTTACGACATTGGTGACGTAAGCTCTCAAAGTTGAGACATCAGCAAGCGGGGCCGTCATGAAATCCAGAGCAGGATACCTTCTTAGTGTACTCGCCTTTGGAATTTCGGCACAGGCGAGCATCGTGACCGCTCAGACGCACGAACGGAAGATGAGAGACCTCTTCCAGGCCGTTGAACAGGCTCCGCGCTCCAATCAGTCTAAACAAGGCCATGGATACACGGTGCAGGGCTTCACGCTCGGGCAATCTGCGCGAAATGGGCCCCTTCGCGACTTTAAATGTCAGCCCAGCGATCAGTTTGAACAACATACGTGGTGCAGCTCTTTTGTAAAAGCTGGCTCGGGACGATCAGCATCGTCGACTCGGCAGTCCATATTGCTTGGCCCAGATGGAACTGCTCAATACATCAACCATCAGGCAACCTCATCTGACTTTCGGGCAAAAGAAATCGAGGGAGCGCTTACGCGCCGATCTGCCGAATTTGGCTCCAAACCAAGGCTTATCTCGCCCCCTACAGAACTTCGTGCACTGGATCCCCTGATGGCCATCTGGGGCGATCTTAAACTTGAGGAACTGGGATCTGCAGACAGGGTGGCCTTGGCTTCAGGGCGCAGCCCGCGTCGTGGGTTCCTCGTCGACTTCCTAAATAACATTGACGAGTCGGTGAAGCGAGGATTTCCCGTCTACAGACTAGCTGATGGCATGGGTTATGTCTGGATTCTTAGCTTCGATCGTGATGGTACAAGCAGACGACGCTCGATAGCCATCGATGCAAATTCTCTATCTTCTCCGCCCCTGGTGACGTCCTCAATCGAACGCGATCAGCAGCCCAAGCCGTCGGGAGAAATTCCCCGCGCCAACAAGGCTCCAGTCTCTTCTGGTACTGGAATCATAATATCTACGCATGGACATGTACTGACCAATCATCATGTCATCGATGAATGCAACGCCATTGGGGTCGCGCAAGCCGGAGATCTCCCCGCCGAGGCGAGGCTGCTGAAAGCGGATTCTACAAATGACATCGCGGTACTCAAAGTATCGAGAACGTTTGATGTAAATTCGGTCGCTAAGTTTCGAAAGGCCAGTCCCATCCGGCAAGGCGAAGGCGTGGCAGTTTATGGCTTCCCCTTAGCCGGGGCACTCAGCTCATCCGGAAACATCGTCGCCGGCAACGTTACATCATTGGCGGGGCTCGACGAAGATGCCCGCTTTCTGCAGATTTCAGCGCCAGTCCAGCCAGGAAATAGCGGCGGCCCACTCTTGGATCGGAGTGGGGGTCTCATTGGCGTCGTCACATCGCGGATCAACGATTTCGCGGTCGTCGAGGCGACCGGAGCCGTGCCTCAGAACGTCAACTTTGCGCTCAAGGCCAATGTCGCTGTCAATTTTCTCGAAGCTCATTCTATAGGGATCGAGACTACCGAGCCCCGAGGGGGAGAGGACCCCCTAACCGAAATCGCGGAAAGGGCGCGCAGATTCACTGTTCATATAACCTGTCGGTAAATCCGCCGCACACACTGTGCGATCAGGAGAACAGATCCAGCCTCCAGGAACCAACAAGCTCGCAACCTCGAGCGCGCTGATATTCCATCACTCAACCGACTAGATTTCCTTTTCCGACAGTGCCTTTTGAATCGCGGAGAGACTGACGCCGAACTGTCGGGCAACGGCCTTCGGCTTGACGCCGGCCTTGATTGCCGCCCGCACCACTTTTGCTAGCGCCGGTGTGAGCGTGGAGGTCTTCTCGCGCCTCGGGGCGGGTTTGGTGCTGCGGGGGGCTGAGAAACGTTCGGCGGCGTTGTCACGTGCCGGCATTCCCACACGAAGGTTCCGTCGTGCGGCCTCATCCTCCGCTGCCGATTTGAGGCGAAGAAGGTCGGCATCGTTCAAGTGCTTGAGCGACGTTGGCAAATCTTTCGGTAACAGAAGCTGCGATAGCGGCTCCGCCATCCGCTCTGTAGGTGCCTCGCGCTGAGAGCCTACCGAAAACAGATCAGGAGTCTGCGAGTTCTTCCGCCGCGGTCCTATCATGGCACAGAGTATGACGCACATTGGGCGGTAAGGCCAAGGCGTTGAATACTCGCCGCAGCACGTAACCCCGCGCCAGTGACACCAGCGTAAAGATGACCGCGATGGAAACGTGCTGATCGAACGACACCGCGATCCCAAACACCGGAAACACCAGCACCTGCGTTAGCACCGCGAGCCCGAAGCCCACGACGACGTTGGTGGCGGCTTCGATAAACGACATTGTGCGTGACTGCATCATGCCGCCTCCGATGACCGCTGTGCCTTCACCTCCGCGAACGTCCGCTGGTCTTCGGCCAACACGGCCGCCTTGCCCGTCGCCGTCTGCCAGCGCTCGACGATGACATCGACATACTTCGGGTCGAGCTCCATGAGCCGGCCCTGACGCTTGGTGCGCTCACAGGCGATCAGCGTCGTACCGGAGCCGCCGAAGAGATCCAGAACCGTATCCCGGGTCTTGGAGGAATTGCGAATGGCCCGTTCGACGAGACCCACCGGCTTCATAGTCGGGTGCAAATCGTTGACCGTCGGCTTGTCGAAGAACCAGACATCGCCCTGATCCCGGGCGCCGCACCAGTAATGGTCGCTGCCCTGCTTCCAGCCGTAGAGGATCGGTTCGTACTGGCGCTGGTAGTCGGACCGGCCCAGCGTGAAGGTGTTCTTGGCCCAGATGACAAAGGTTGACCATTTGCCGCCGGCGTCGACCCACGCCTTTTGCAGCGTGTGCAGTTCCGACGAACTCATGCAGATGTAACAGGCGCCTTTGGTCACCGCGAGCACGTTGCTGCACACCGTCTGCAGGAAGGGGCCGAAGTCGCCACCCAGGGCGTCGTTGAGAATTCGCCGGTCCTTGCTCCGCTTCTTGTCTTTCGCGGCGTTGGCATAGTCGACGTTGTAGGGCGGATCGAGAAACGCCATGTCGGCGAGCTGACCGTCCATGAGCTTTTCGACGTCGGTCAACACGGTGGCGTCACCGCACAGAACCCGATGCGGCCCGAGCATCCACAGATCGCCCGGTTGCGAGACCGGAATGACCGGAACGTCGGGGATCGGCGGTTCGGTCTCGCCATCGATCAGTTCGGCATCGAGGCTCGCCATGTAGCGCTCCAGGTCCTCGCTGGAGAACCCGAGCAGGTCGAGGTTGTAATCCTTCGCATCAAGGTCCCGGAGCAGCGTCGAGAGCGCCACTTCATCCCAGCCGGCGTTGAGGGCCAGCTGATTGTCGGTAATGACGAGCGCCTGCCGCTGGGTGTCGGTTAGGGACGGCAATCGAATGACCGGCACTTCGGTCATACCGAGAGACTTGGCGGCCTCGAGCCGTCCATGGCCGGCGATGATCGTTCCCGTCGCATCGACGAGGATCGGATTGGTCCACCCGAACTCGGTGATGCTGGCGGCAATCTGGGCGATCTGGGTCTGCGCACGCGTTCCAGGGCATAAGTCTCGGGAACCATCGCGGATACCTCGGGGGAATGGGGTGGAAACCTGGGTGGAAACAAAACACGGCAACTAAGCAATTGAGATTGCGTATTGTTTTTGAGAGGGAAGGTTTTCGGCCATTATTAACCCTAGCGGCTGCAATCGCTTGAGCATTGCCGTCCATATCCCGGCCATTAACAGCTTTATTTTC
Source organism: Hyphomicrobium sp. 12-62-95 (assembly GCA_002279935.1). Lineage (GTDB taxonomy): Bacteria > Pseudomonadota > Alphaproteobacteria > Rhizobiales > Hyphomicrobiaceae > JAGVSR01. The sequence goes on from NCCZ01000028.1 coordinate 7,340, forward strand.
GCAAGTCGTTTCCGGTTTGTCGTAAAATTACGACTTTCGGCAATATCAGATCGCAATTTTGCATTTAGCTTTTAATCGCAGCGCATGCTATAAATGGCGTGCCGATCTTCTGTTGCAGCGATGACGTTCGCGCGAGACCGGCACTCCCACACCACAAACAGAGCGGCCCGACCTGGTGCTACCAACACCGAAGCCGGGCCTTGATCCACAACCTTCTGATACAAGGATGCAGACCCATGAAAAGAACTATCCGCACGCCGTCGGCGTGGCAACGGCTACCATCACGCGCGGCCGTGGCCGTCGAAACGGTTCGGCTCGGCTCTGCCGGGCTCAATGCCTCCTACTACGGGATGCTCGGCCTGGTCGCCCATCCAGCGGCAGGCGTCGGGCTCGGCCTGGTCGCCTTCGCCGCCGACTACTCGAAGGGCGCGACCCTCACAGCCGCCATGACCAAGGGCCACGGCTTCGGCCGTCGCCTCGCCGCGTGGCTCGTGTTCGTCGTCCTGTTCGTGGCTTCCATGATCGCCGTTGACGGCGTGCTCATGAAGCTCCGCTCGGCCCTGGTCGCCGGTCCCGCCAACACGATCTCGGCACATGACCGCGCGTCCGGTGAATACCGCGCCTCCGTGGCTGAACTCGATAAGCTCGGCACCGTTCGCACGCCGGAAGCGATCCGGGCCGATATGGACGGCGCTCCAGTTTCGCGCGCCGTGTTCCGGCGCACCGCGGAGTGTACCGACATAACCAAGGATGCGAGCCTGGCGGCGTGCAAGCCGTTGCTGGAGCTTCGTAAGGAGATGGCCTTGGCCATCCGCAAGCGGGAACTCGAAGCGGCTCGGGACGCGGCGAAGGTCCGTCTCGATGCCCTCGGCCCTCGGCCGTCGTCTGCCGATCCGCAGGCCGAGGTTCTGGCGGGTGCGCTCGAAGGCTACGGCGTGTCGCCTGGCCTGGTGGCCTATGGGATGGTCGCGATCATCGGGTTCGCCATTGAGCTTGTCGCCTGCTTCGGCCTCTACGTGCTCGGCAATCGTCGGACCCTCGGAAAACCTGCGAACGATCGCCCGGCAAACGTCCCGGCAAACGTCGCGGCAAACGTCCCTGCACCATCCGGCCCGGTGCCTCCGCGCGGCGGCAGGAAGGCGTCGGCAATGTCGGCAAACGTCGTACCCTTCGCCGGAAAACGTGCCGCGCTGGCGGCATTGCAGCAGGCAGGCGGGCCGGTCAGCAACCGGCAACTCGCCCGGCTCATGGGCGTCAGCGACGGCGAGGCAAGCAAGCGGGTTCGCGAGCTTGGCGGCCTCGTGAATGTCGAAAGGCGCGGCCGGTGCGTGATGGTCTGGCTTGCCGGTCAAGTGGCCGCGGCGTGACGTGGCAGGTGGGAGGAGATGTCGGCAGCGTCATTTCCTCCCGCCATGCGTCCGGCGGAAAAGTGGGACAATTGTCCCGCTTTATCTGACCTTCATGCGTCGGGACTGGCAGAATTCCAACGGGAATTCTGGCACCTCGGACGGCGGCGGCGTCCTGGCGGCATGAAGGGCAGATAGGGCAATTGCGCTGTCTCGCGCGAACCTCCCAGCAGAGGGCGGCGTTCAAAAATGATACCGGCACCGATACTAATTTCCGGTGCCCATAACCGGCAGAGGTTGTTTCCAGACGAAACGACCTCGGCACCTCGGTATCAATTGAGACCAAGGTTCGACCGGCAGAGGCGGCTATGTCCTGGTGGCGCGGGACGGCAATACCGCAATTGCGGTATTGGTCTCGCAAGACTGTCACGCCGTGCCGTGCCTGCGTCGCGCCGGTGGCGCGCATGACCGGCAGCAGCAGGTCTCGAAGGTCCGGACGATCAAGTGGGACGGCAACCTACTTGATCCGGTGGCGATGCCGAGCAAGATCACGGTGGCGCGATCTTGCTCCGGTGGCGATGTCGGGAACTATGAGGGTGGCCTCATACTTTCGGCGGCGGCGGGTGGGCCGTCTTGCCTTGGGACGGCCCACAATGACCGGCAGAGGGCGATCCGCATGGCCGCGACCTTCTTTCCGACGAGAACAAGGTTCCGCCCTCGATCCGCGCGGGTGGGTGTTCGCGGCGTGAACACCCACGGACCCGTCAACCTTGGCGCCATGATCCAGCGCATGAAGCCTGGCCTCGATCACCGATCGCCCTTGAGGATGCGGCGCACCTCCGCCGCGGCCTCCGCGTTGGTGGGCTCCCGGCCGAGCCGCTTTGCGAGCTGGTTCCAAATCGTGGCGGGATTGTCGTTGGTGAATGTGACCGTTACCTTCACGGCGTGATCCTGCGAAAATAGAGCAATAGCGCTATTTGATCTGCGCAGACCTTGGAGACCCACGATGAGAACCGCAGCACTCGCCCTGGCCCTCGCGTTGCCGGTCTCGGCCGCGTCCGCGACCGACTCGCAAACCCAGCACCACTACGACCGCCGCGGATCGTCAGCCGGGAAAACGGTGAGGTTCGGAGATACCGACCGGCGGTACGATGCCCGCGGGAACGTCGTGAGGAAGTCCGTCACCTTCGGAGACCGGACACACCACTACGATGCCCGCGGGAACTTGATCGGGAGATCGAGCCCGGCCTTCCGGGATCGCCGGTAGAGATGCCGGGCAGGGCGTCAAGTGAGGATGCCCTTCGCAATGGTCGCGACCTCATGCGCAACGCGCTTCGGCAGGCGCTGCGCAACCGTCGCCTCGAAGGCCTCCGGCGGCGCGTCCTTGACGAGCTCTTTCGTGATGTTCGGGCCGAGCAACTTTTCGAGCGGGAAGCGCGCCTGCGTCTTGCGCCGGAAAATTGAACTCCGAGACGGGATCATGAAGGCAGACCCGAAGCTGTGTTTCACGCCCCATGGATAAGCCGTGATGCCCCGGCGCGTCGGCCGCGCCTTGTGCAGCATCATGTTCGTTGCACGGCCACGCGCCACGACCGCGAACGACAAGCGGCCCGGTATCGCCTGGAGCTTCGTGAGGCTGCGGCCGTCCTCTTGAAGCGCCTTCTGCGTCAAGCCCATTTGCCTCGCCAGCGCCTTTTTGACCGACGTGAAGGCGACTCCGCCCGTGTGGTTCAACGCCCGTGCCAGAGCCGTCTGCAAAGCAGGACCGGCAAGAGCCGATGTTCCCGTGACCATTGCCTCAAGGCCGGTGCCGACCTTATCAAACTTGATGCGCATTTCTCGAGGTCTCCTATTTGCCTGTCGTCACTTCCCGTTCGACCTTCGCAAGTTGCGCGTCCATGCGCGCAAACGATTTATGGACCTCGGCCTGTAGCTCGCGCCGACGATCCGGATTTGCCGTGTGCAACGATGGCAGCGCAGCGAACTCGGCTTTCACGATCGAGGTCATTGTGCGAAGCACCGCGAGCACGTCCGAGACCGCGATCAACTGCGCCTCGCGCTCTGCGACCCGCAGCTCTACCTCGCGGGTCCGCGCCTCGGTTGTGGCGCTTGCCTGCTTCGTGCGCTGCGCCTTCGACCTCAAGCCTTCCTCGATGGCCTGAAGGGCGGCCCGCAGCGCCGGGCCTTGCTGATAGAGCCCGCGCCGGATCGGCTCAATTTTCCCGGCCTCGCGCAACATGTGGACCCAGCGCACAGACCGATCGACCATGTGAGCAAGCTCGGCCGCGGTGATGAGCGCGTTCTCAGGATCGCCGGGCTCGGGTTTCGTTTTCGTCATGTGTCACCTCGGAGATGGGCGGCGACCCTGGATGATGTGACAGGATCGCCGCCCGCGTCGCCCCGGCCCAAGCGAAGTCGGGCGACGTGTGGCAGCACGACTGAAAGGACAGAACAGCCGCGCCGCGGACGGCACCAACGTCCTATGAGCCGTTGGTGCCGCATGACCTGGCGCGCTCGCGGGCAGCGCCAGGCGTCTAACAGCCGTGCGCCGCCATCCCCGGCGCAACGGCAATCTGGTTGGCTCGCGGTCACGCCGCGAGGTCTCGAAGCAGGACGATCGCCGGGCTCGCGTCGGATCGCCGGGCAAGCGGCGTGCCGTCGGCTTCGGTCTCACGGATGATCGCTTCCTCGCGGCGCTCGAGATCGTCAAGCTCGGCGTCGATCGCGTTCAGCTTCGACTCGCGGTCCGAGCTCGTCATTGCGCCGATGCCGTCATAGTTCGACTGCAAACACTTCGCGAGGGTATCGCGGACGGCGGCGCGGTTCGAGGCGATGAGCAGCGCCAGCAGGAACTTAAAGTTCAGCTGGTTCCCGATGTCAGAGCCGGGCCGCAAAAGCTCAGGCGCCCGACTGGTGCGATGATCCGTGAGGGCGGCGAGGTCCACGTCCAGCGATGCCGAAATGTCGTCCAACATGCGACCGAGCGCCGCTTGGCTTTCCTCGAGCGGCCTCCGGCTGCCGTCGATAACTTTGCGTTCCTCGATCAATTCGAGGCGGCGACTGCGGATGCTTTCGATTTGTTGGCGCGGGCTGCCGGTTATGGCTGCGGCGACGCGCTTAGCGAAAGGGCGGACCACGTTGCTCATGCCACGGCTTCCTTCTGAATGAGCCCGCCCTGCGGGTGGGCAATCAATCCTTGCTGGATTGCGTACTCGCGGCACGCCGCATGAAGCCGACCGGCGGTCTCCGATGCCGCGGTGGCGTTCTCATACTTGGCGTTGGCAGCCTTGAAGGCAGCCTCGGCAGTCTCAAGAGCCGCGCGGGCCTTGGCCAGCGCGTTCTCGAAGTACCCACGCTGGGACGGCAGCGCGCGGTACAAGTCTTGCTCGGCCACGCCAACGGCGGCCCGTGCCGCCTTGAGGGCGTCGGCAAGCTCCCGCATAGCCTCGAAGGTGGCTCGAGCAACAGAGAGCTTTTCGGCTGCGAGGTCCGCGACGTGGGTCAGCCGCCCTGCGTCTAGTTTCGATGGTGCAGTCATGGGTCCGCGAGCCTTTCTATTTCGTCGTGGCCAGAGCCGCCGCGATGGCGGCGGGATGGTGGCGGCGTTCGTCCGCCAGGAAGGTGGCAGCCGCCTTCGTGTCGGCGGCGTCGATATGGTTTTGCCGGAGATCGCTGGCGACGAGTCCGGTTTGGAAAATAGCTCCGACCCGATCCCAGATCAGATCATTCAAACGATTTGGTTGCTTGCTCATGGGCGCTCCCGCGAATTGCCGTTGCAAGCGGCAATATGCAGGACGAATGCAAAAAGTGCAATAGAAGAAAAACTATAAACCGTTGATCTAGCAGCGCTTTATCCGTTCTTATTCGTCCGTGTCTGCAATTGTCTTTTCCCGTTTGTGGTGATCGTCAATTCCAGCCGGATGGGAAATAGGAACAGCACCACAAAACAACTACGGCGTGCAATTGCAATGGAATTTCAACCGATAAAAAATATTCGAATCCCGGGCTGGCCCGCCCGCGCACTATCTGCCGTGCCTGTACGGTCCCTAGAGGGTGGGCCTAGAACATGCCGTTAATCGCGCGACGTTGGCTCAGGACGGGCGTTCTGCGTGCGCTTGGTGGGTGGATAGCCGCCCACGCCTCTCGGGCGCAGGCGGCCTTCCTTGTGGCTCGTGGACTCACGGTCACGATGCGCGGTCTCGATTGAACGCTTCTCGACGCAGGTATCCAAGACGGAATGCTTCCTCTCGAATGGCCATAGCGTACTTGTGGATTGCGTGGCTCGCAGCCGTCTTCGGCACGCCCTTCTTGACCAACCGCTTCTTGGTCTTCGTCGCCCAGTCCTGCCAGCAGCGCTTGCGTGCGGCCGGGTCTTCGATCTGGCCTAACACATGCGCCGCCTGCGTTGGGCAGAGGCTCTGCTCACGTTGCAACGGAAAAACGATAACTTGCGCCATAGGTATCCCTCCCAGTTGGTGTCGGTGCGTTAGCGAGTACCGGCTGCGGCGGTTGCGCCGCCGCGTCCGTGTTGTTCTTGGAAAACTGCCATACCTTCGGCAGTGATGCGGACCTCGTCGTCTGTGCCTTCGTTGTGCCGTACCGCTGCCAAGCCCTTTCGGACAACGCTTGCCAGGACGTGGGCGAAGTTGCCGCTCTCGTCGAACGGGTCCGTCTCGCCGTCTGGATTGGCGCTGTATGCCCAGACCCAGCAGCGCCTCGAGTCCGTGCCGTCCTGAAATTCGCTGCCGACGATCGCTCGAAGTACCCTGTGCTCGGCTTCGGTGATCGTGACCTGCGGATCGTGCGGCTTCGCCGGTTCCGGTTCCGCGTCGGCTTCGGCTTCGACCTGTTCGAGCGGAATGTGATCGTCGTCCGCGACCGGCGGCCTATGTGCCGCCGTGGCGTGTCGATCTTGAACTTCTTCGGTCGCGTGTTGTTCAGGCGCGACGTCTTCGATAGGCTCGCCTTCGTCGCCGTCGTACTGTTCGCGACCGAAGCGCTCCAGGTACTCAGCGTCCCACTGCGCTCTGACTTCAGACGGTACGTCGTCGTCAGGCGGATCGGTTGCGTCGATAATCTCCTCCGACGCGGAAGCGCCCTCAGGCGCGCGCGCGTCCACTGTAGATGTCTCGGTAGTATGTTTAGAACTATCCATAATGGGCCCTTTAGGGCCCTTATGAGTATCACTCAGAAGTATAGGGTGCATTTCTGTGCACCTTTTAGCGTCACAATCCTGCACCTTTTCCGCGTCCGGCTCGTCATTAAAAGGTGCAGCCTCGTGCACCTTTTCCGCGTCGGATTGGTCGTTAAAAGGTGCACCACGTTGCACCTTTTCCCGCCAGTCGGGCGCTCCTTCCGGCAGCCTAAGTTGATAGTCGTTGCCCTCAGAACTGCGACCGGCATTGACGGTTCGAAGCATGTACCCAGCCTCCTCAAGAGCCTCTACGGCGTTCTGCACCGATCGCTTTTTGCACCCACACAAGAGCTGAAGCGTGCGAACCGTTGGCCATGCGTGGCCCGATCGCGGGCCGCTCCTCGATATGTGGTGGGCGATCCAGTAGCAGACCACCTTGGTTGACGGTGACAGCCCGTCATCGGCCATCGCCGCTTTCAGTACCTTCGCGACGTGTGCGTTGACGGCGACAGACGATGATCCTGGCGGGACACCGGCGCTCGGCCGTAGCGGCGGCTTCGCGCGCCGTGGCTTCGCCTTGCTTGACGCGGCGTCGGCGCTGCGGTAGTTGACGGCCTTCTCTGTTTTGCCTTCCGCCATGGCGCCGCGCCCTTCTCCCGAGGGTGCGGCGTTTCGTTTGGTAGCTGCGCTCATGTGGCGCCTCCTTTCTGTTGGGCGGCGGCCTTGCGTGCTGGCCTGCCTTTGCCGGTCAGCTTCAAGCGCCGGACGTTGTTCTGCCGATCGATCGCGTGCTGCAGCCGTTCGACGGCGGCCAATGCCGCCTGCACCTCTGCAAGCTCGTCGCCGGTCAGCCTGGGAAGCGTCGCCTCGAACGTCCCGGCGGCTTCGGTCAGTCGGCGCAGCTGCTCAAGCAATCGCTGCGCCGGTGTCAGTGTCACCGCGTCATCCATCGCGACCTCCGAGCATCTCTGTCAGCGCGGTCCGGTGGCCAGCCTCGGCCGCGAGCACCTGCTCGAGAGTCGCGCGGTCCCGCCTCGCCTCGATCGCTTCCCGCACGATGCCCGACAGAACGTCAGGCGGCAGCGCCTCGGCTTGCACCGTGTCGCCCTCGAACGCGCGACGGTCGGTGGCTTTCGGTGGTGCTGTCGGAAGGTTGAACGCCTCAATCTGCTCCACTGTCACGGCAAGGCGTGTGAAGGTTGGCAACTTGCCAACCAGTTCGACGCACATGGCGGACACGTCCTCGGCAAGCGAAGAAAACAAATGCGTGCCGGAGGGATCATGATCGCCAACGTGCAGCACTTCGGCTCGCTGGCCTCGGCGCAATGCACCGGCCAGTTCGCGCGCCAGATCGTGCTTTGCGGTCAGCGAGTCGAAGCCGCCGCTACTCAGCACCGGCACCGAGTAGGCGCTCGCCGCGCGATAAAGCATCGGCGCCATGCCTTGCGCTTCGCACAGCAGCCATAAACGGACGGCTTGACCGTCTTGCCTATCGAGCCGGAAGCGCTCAGCCTCGGTTCGCATATCGCTAATGAAGGCATCAGCGTCACGCCATGCCGTGCGCTCATAACGCGATGCGCCGTCGTCGCGGATGGACGCGAAGTCGATAAGCCTGGCACGCCGGGCTCGGTTCACGGTCTCGCAAAGCCGCCCGTAGGCGGCCTCGGTCTTGTCGTAACCCTGCGTGCCGACGAGGCGGTAAAAAACTTGTCGGACCGTCAACGGCAGGTGCTCGCGGTACTCATCGAGCACCGCCCTAACACTGGCCACGAGCTCCAGGGTCTCAGGCTTCGGCTTCCAAGGCGCGAAGCCGCGCGCGCGTGTGCGCTTCGATCGCTTGATCATGTTGTCTCCAGGATTGTTTGGTGGCGGCCGTTCCCGGCCGATGCCTGGCCAACGGGCGCGGAACGGGAGGCGCTTTGGCCTCCCGCTCCGGCCGTGTGATCCGGCTCTCAATGTTTGGAGATCATTGGGTTGCGCGGCCTTCGGCGGCCTTTGCGGCCTGTTCGCGCAGCTGCTCGATGAACGCGTCGATGTCGGACGACGCGAAGCGCGTTGCGGCTCCAACCTTGACCGGCCGAAGATGTCCGCGGGCCACGAGCGCATAAATTGTGCTGCGTCCAACCTGAAGTAGCTTGCAAGTTGTCGGAATTGTCAGAAGATGGTTCTGCATGTGTTCGACTTTCTGAGTCGGCGGGATGACAGTCCCGCAGTTGCGCTATGTCCCGGCATCGATTGGAACTCGAACTTCCCTTCGTTCCAGGTCCGAAAAGCCAAGCGAACGGCACCGGAGGGTGTCGTTCGTTGTGGCCTGCGTGCGAATACGCATGGACAAAGTGGCGTGAGTCGCATATGCCGTCACGCCCTAAAAGAGTCGTTTCATGCGCCTGCGCTGACGACTCTGAACTTCTCTTTCATCTCAGATAGATAGCGGCGCTTTGGCGGCTGAGTCATAGTGACTCACCGCGGTATATGCTTGCGTCAGTCTGCTTCTCGGCTGGATGATTGTTTCGATCGCAGCCTCACCGCTGCGGCTCCCGCCTGTCGGTCACGGCATGACGTGCTCTGCGATCGCGCCGACGATCTGCTCGGCTTCATCTCCAACTCACGTTGACCGGCAGATGATCCTGGCGCGGCCTCGACCGCCGCGCCGACGGCAACGCGCTCCTCTACATGACGGACACCTCGATCGAGACCGACCCACCTTGCGCGTCCGACTCGGCCATGCTTAGAGCGCCCTGCGAGGGCGCGGCCTCGCTCACTGTGTCACCTTTAATGAGGATCACATGAGCAACCAAGACGAGCCGCTGCACATCCCGACGATGCAATATCTTCACCGCGAAATCCGCGTCCTTCCGAGAGGCGGATGGAAAACTACACGGGTCCGCGAGAGAACGATCTCGCTCCCGAAGATCAGCATTTTGAGCGATGAGGTCGCGGCCTTCCTGGCCTCGCCGCTCGTCCCGGCACAACCGACCAAGAGGCGCACGCGACCGGATCGGACCCGTCGCCGGTCTCGATAGGCGCGAAAAGATTTCCCGTTCCCGCCGCTGCCTTCGGTTTCGGACAGGCGCGGACAGGTCGCGCGCAAAGCCGTTGCGTCATGCCGGTGACGTGGCGGCGGCCTTGCGGGAAAAAATAGGGAGGGCACCCTCCTTATTTTTTTCGGGCCTTCCTTTGCCCTCGTTAGGATCGATCTGCTTCAGTATCGCCCATCCGCCGGAAGGCGCGAGACCGGATGCGGACGCGCACCACGCCAGGGTCCGCGGCCTCGGCGTCGCGGAGCTGGCGAGCTTCGTGGATTTCGTCACGGCGAATGCCGATTTCGGCAGCGGTGACCTTCTTAAAATCGTTGCCGACCACAACGATTTTATCGCCGCGACCTGTTGATCCTGTCGCCATCTCGCCGCGCGCCTTCGCAGCGTCGACCTCCTCCGCCAACCTGATCTCCGCGCGGACCTGTTTTCTCTATCGTCTGCGAGTCGGCTTTGATGTATAAAGCGCGAGGGGGAGTAAGGCGCGAGCGGGGGCAAACGTGGCTCAGCTAACATCACAACTTATCGTCAGCTTGATTGATCGCGTTAGCGGTCCTAGCCGTGCAGTCGCACAATCATTGTCTCGACTCAATGACGCAACCAAACGTGCATCCGTCACCTCGCGGTTGAGCAACTCGCTCAGTCAGACGAACCGCAGCCTTGACGCGATGCGGACGAAGATGGCCGAGAGCGTCGCCGTCGGCTACGCCTTGAAGATGGCGCTCCAGGCGCCGATCGAGGCAGCCACCAAGTTCGAGACCGCGATGCTCGATATTGCGCAGAAGGCCGAGCTCAGCGACGGCGCAATGAATACGCTCGGGCAGCGGCTCCGCGATATGGCGCCTGGCGTCAATCAGTCCGCGATGTCGATGGCCCGCGCGATGGACACGCTTCTCGGCATGGGCATGGACGGAAAGACTGCGGAGTCCGTGCTGCCGACCCTTGGTAAGACGGCGACTGCCTACACGGCAGACATTGCCGACCTGTCAAAAACTGCCATGGCGGCGATTGACAACCTCAAGCTCAAGGCCGAGGAGCTCCCGCGCGCAATGGATATGCTCGCACGCTCCGGCATGGAAGGCGCGTTCGAGCTCAAGGATATGGCGCAATACTTTGCGCCCATTGCTGCGATGGGCGAGGTTGTCGGGATGCGCGGCGCCGATGGTGTGGCGCAACTTGCGGCGGCCCTACAGATCACGCGGAAGGGCGCCGGAGATAGTGCCGAGGCGGCGACGAACCTGCGCAACGTGTTGCAGAAGATGACCTCCGAACAGGTTGTAGGCAAGTTCGAGAAGCTCGGCGGGATTGATCTCAAGGCGGCATTAGAGGAACAGACGAAGGCCGGTGTCCTTCCTCTCGAGGCATTCATACGAACCACCCGCGACGTTCTCGAGAAGTCGGGCGGCAAACTCAAGGTGTCCGACCTGTTCACCGACATGCAAATGCAGCTCGCGATGGCGTCGCTCACCGCGCAGTACGAAGAATTTGCGCGGATACAAGAGCTAACCAAGAACTCCGACGGGCTCGTGAACAAGGACTTCGAGCGGCGTCTGCAAACGATGGGCTCCAAGATGGCGGGCCTTACGGCAGCCTGGGAGACGTTCAAGATCACGGCAGGCGGCGCCCTGGCGCCGTCTCTCCTGCCACTGCTCAAGCAACTGACAGAGCTTTCCACCCGCGTTGCGAAACTCGCTGAAGCCTATCCCAATCTCGCCCGCGCCGTCGTCACGGCCACGACACTGCTCATCGGCGGCCGCATCGCTGCCATCGGTATCGGATGGGCGTTCCTGTCAATGAAGGCGGCCGTCCTGTCTGCGGCGCTCGGCGTGGCAACGCTTGGCGCTGCCATACGTGGCGCAGCCGTCGCGTCTTTTGTTGGCGTCGCGACGCGAGCGGCGGCGGCCATGACGATGTTGCGACAAGCATTAGCGAGCCTTGTCGTTATGAAGTCAGTCGGCGGGCTCGGCATGGTATTGTCCACGCTCGGCTCGAGCTTGCTCGGCCTGTTGAGCCCGGTGCGCCTGGTCTCTGGCGCGATGCTGGTTCTACGCGGCGCGCTCATGCTCACGGGCATTGGCGTTGCCTTGGCAGGCATCGCGGCCGCGGGGTCATTCATCTATAACAACTGGTCCGGCATCGGCTCGGCCTTCACGGCGTTCGGCTCGGCCTTCATGACTGCGCTCGGCCCGGCGAAGCCCGCCGTCGATGGTCTGGTGTCCGGCCTCAAGTCAATCTGGAACTCCCTCACAAGCCTCACGGGCCCGCTCAAGGCGTCTACGTGGAAGGAATGGGGCACCGCGGCCGGGACGGCAGTAGGCCAGTTCGTCTCCTATCTCTCTGAGCTTCCACAAACGCTCGCTCACAAGGGCGTCGCCTGGGTTACGCTTGGCCACGACCTCGGAATGCAAATTCTCGAAGGGCTCAAGTCTGCGGCCAGCGCGATCATCTCCTACGTCCAGGGCCTCGCGTCTCGCATCGGGTCCGCCGTCAGCGGTGCCGTCAGCGGGATCGCCGGGAAGGTCAAGGGCGCCCTTCCTGGCGGATCGGCACCTGCACCTGCTGCACCCGAAGCCCGCGCCAGTGGCGGCCCTGTGAGCGCTGGGAGGCCATATCTCGTCGGCGAGCAGGGACCTGAGCTCATCACGCCCACGCGGTCCGGCTACGTCCACCCGAACGGCTCGTTTGGCGCACAAGCAGGCGGAATGACGATCCATCAGACCATGACGTTCAACGTCTCCGGGAACGCCGACGAAGATGTCGTGGACAAGATACGCCGGGTCCTGCGCGACGAGGTTCGCGAGACATTCCGCGGCGTGTTCTCCGACACGTCGATGCGCTTCGCATAGCGCCAGAAGCAATCCGGCCCTCACGCCGGGATGACGCGAGGGCCGGATGGTCAATCGACGGTGCGCCGGTGTCAACCGGCGGACAGGCGCCGGAGATCATGAAAGGCGCTATCGACAAGCTCGAGGGCCTCATCTTCATACCCACGCGATTGCAGGCGGGCGATGATCTCGTGCTTTCTCACCACGTCTTTGAGCGAGGCGGACGGCGTGACGCGGAGTCGGTCAAACGCTGCCCACATGTGATCGGCATGTTCGGGAACTTCGTCATTGCTAACGGCTTCGTCGTCGATGAGTGCCACGCGACGCTCCCACTCTGCGGCAAGCGCCGCCACGGTCGGCGCCTCGGCCGATGCTTCGATCATGCTCGTCATTGCAATACCTCCTTCACACCACACGGCCGCAGGATGGCGGCCGTGATCCGGTCTCTGTTTGTTGAAGGGATCAAGCGGGAGCCGCGCTCGTATCGAGATCGCAGATCGCACTTTTGATCATATATTCCGCGTCCATGTTGAAAGCGCCCTCGTCGGGAGCGAGCAACGCAAGAGCGGCGTGCAGCTTGCGGACCACTTCGCCGCGGGAGGTGGATCGCGTGTCTATCAGCTTATCGACCACGCTACTGCGCAGCTCGTGGACTGCATCGCTGTAGCTCTCGTGCGGAATTTCCTCGAACACGGCCCACTGTGCGGCCAATCCCGTAACGGTCTCACAAGCGAGTGTCGTTTCTAGTGTCTGCTTCGTCATTGCAATACTTCCTTCACACCACACGGCCGCAGGATGGCGGCCGCGATCTCTTGCCGGTCATTGACCGGATGCCTTGAACTTCACCACGTTGCCGCCAGCCGACGGGCCGGTCACGTAGGCGGCCCATGCCGCCATCAGCTCGCGGCGCTTGTCGAACAGATCGCCGCGTCGATAGGCGGCCTCCACCTGGTTCGCGACCGCGTGCGCCAATGCCTGCTCCGCGACCTCGCCCGAAAAGGTTGTGGCCTCTGATACCCAGTCGCGGAATGAGCTTCGGAAGCCGTGCGTCGTGGCGCCTGGCGCCGTGCGCTTGACGAGGCTCAACAGAGACGACTCCGACAACGGCCGGGATGCGGCGATGCCCAGCGGCGACGGGAACACGTAGAAGTCATTCCGACCCTTCACGGTGCCCAGAACCGCCAAGGCGGCGTCCGATAGCGGGACGCGATGCGTCCGTCGCGCCTTCATGCGCGCGGCCGGGATCGTCCACACGCGGGCCTCCAGGTCGATCTCGGACCATTCCGCACCCAGCGCCTCCTGCGTCCTGGCGGCCGTCAAGATCAGGAACGTGAGCGCAGCAGCCGCCATGCTATCGTTGCTCTTGAGCGCGGCCATATAGACCGGGACCTCCTGCCACCGCATGGCCGCATGATGCTTCGTCCTGCGGATCGGCTTCGGCAGTAAGTGATCGAGATTGCCGCGCCAGCGGGCCGGGTTTTCGCCGGTGCGAAGCCCGCGGACCTTGGCCGCGTCCAGGACCTTCTCAATCCTCATGCGGACCCGTCGCGCCGTCTCCGGCCGCACATTCCAGACCGGCCGCAGCACCGCGAGAATGTCGTCAATGCCGATGTCCGCAACGGCCTTGTCGCGGATCGCAGAACAGTAGAGCGGGCCGAGGGTGGATCGCCACTGCGCAACGTGTTTGGGATTGCTCCAGGATGGCCGGTGGCTTTCGATGTAGTCATGCGCGACCTGTGCGAAGGTCACGACACGGGCGGCGTCTGCCGCCGCGGCCTCCCGCTTCGCCTCGATCGGATCGCGGCCTTCACCCAGCAGGCGCCGGTACTCCGCAGCCCGCTCCCTCGCATCGGCCAAGGATACCTTCGACAGCGGACCTAGACCGGCCTCCCGCTGCCTCCCGCCGAACCGATAGACAAAGCGCCAGCTCGCGCTGCCAGATGGCTGTACGACAAGCCATAGGTTCTGACCGTCGCCATACCGGCCCGGCTCGCGGACCGTTTGCACAAATCGAGCCGACAACTTGTTCACCGCAACCGCCACGTTCCCTCCCTCGTTTTGAGCCAGCGCCCGGCCAGCAACCCGGCCAGTAGCCCGGCCAGCATCCGAGCCAGCGCCGACCCTAGCAGGCGACGTGGATTGTGGCAAACAAGGGTAAACGGGTAAATACGGACACGGCTTTTGACTTCAATAATATCAGTGGTTTAGTGGGCAGCGGCGGACACGTATAAACCACGGCGGAACCAGTTATGGCGGACTGGGTGGAAACCCAGCCCTGAGGTTTCCACCCTCAGGGTTCCACGCTGGCGCGGCGTCCAATGTGCAAAAAACGTCGATAAACCGGGCCTAACTGGCGGATTGATCGACCGTTCAGGGCCGCTCTGGAGTGGAAACCCGGTGGAACCCTGAGTGGAACCCTAGAGGGCCAGGTTTCCACCCCAGGTTTCCACTTTTCTGATGCCCATCCGCGCGCACTGAAAATGCAAGAAACGCCCATAAAATGGGCCTAACTTGCATGTTGCGGGGTGCTGATGATTGTCTGATCGAAGGGGTGGAAAGTGGAAACTGGAACCCCAAAATGGAACCCTGACGCTAGCGAAATTCCGGGGGGCGCCCCCTCGCTTGTCAAAAAGGCCGGGAAGGACCCGTAAAATCAATGGGTTACGAGTTCGTCTGTTGTACGATGATATGTTTACGTCTGGCGTGTGCGGAGCGCCATCAGACCCCTCTCCGACGCCGCAGAATTACGCAGGAGACCGCAGACGTCAATGACGCTGTCACAGTGCCGTCTCATTTGTGAAACGAAATATTTTCGCCGAGGTAGTGCCCCTCTGTTCACCTCGGCAGTACGACTCCTGCTGTGAGAGAACCGCGCCGGTCACCCCCGGTGCGGTTTTTTGTTAGCTCGCCTGTGGAAAACAGGGAAAGATCCAACATCGGCGGGAGCGTCCGTTGACGAAATCCTGTTTTTGAGACGAAGGTCGTGAACCGTGATCGCCCCCGATTGCGGGACGCTTGGTGTGTTCGCCTGTTAGTGTCGC
>NCCZ01000029.1 GCA_002279935.1 Hyphomicrobium sp. 12-62-95
GACGCGGAGATCGATTTGGTGACGTTGGCGTCCTGCGACATTCCCAAGTCCCAAAACCTCAGCCCCAAGTCCCATTCACCCGAGGAAAACTGGTCGAGAAAAGTCTGACCGCAAACTTGCCGAAGTTGCGGGGACGTCCGCTATGCCATCAAAAGCAGCCAATTGCGCAAGGGCAGCGATGGGCCAACGGCAGTCATTTGCGAGCCGTCGATAATCAACCCAAATCGCTAAAGCCCCTTGTTGTCACCAGTGCGGATCATGGATGTGACCTGAAGCACTGCTTGCCGGCCATCGAGCGCGGTAGCATCAGCTCCCACAGCGGCCACAAGGCTGGGGTCT
The DNA here is from genome assembly GCA_002279935.1 of Hyphomicrobium sp. 12-62-95. Taxonomy (GTDB): domain Bacteria; phylum Pseudomonadota; class Alphaproteobacteria; order Rhizobiales; family Hyphomicrobiaceae; genus JAGVSR01. Next base: position 340 of record NCCZ01000029.1, read on the forward strand.
TCGACAAAGGGACGGCCACCAATTTGCACGATGACGTGCTTGTTCATTGACGCTCGGCGGATTTTGGCAATATCGGCCGCCACGCTCTCTGGGTCAGGGATGAGGCTGAGTGACAGCCCAATCGCGTCAAACCACTGTCCGGCGACCAGTTCCAGAATGTCGTCAATGGTGCGCGGTGGGCCGCCCCAGACGTGCCAACCGGCCCGCCGGAAGTGTTCACCGACAATCGCGATGCCAAGCATGTGCTTCTCACCCGGCATCGTCATCAGCAGCACTCGACGGTTCGACACAGGCTGGCAGACTTCCTGTTGAAACTCGTCGCTAAATTGTCGGACGATCTGCTGCAGGTGACCGACACCGCGCGTCACATCCATAAAATCGTTGATGTCTTCTTCCCACAGCTCGCCCAACCGCCGGGCAACGGGGGCCAACAGGTCTTGAAACAATACTTCGACCGACGTCCCCGCTGCCCTCAGGCCCTCGAAGTATGCAATCGAAGACGCAGCGTCCTGCCGGATGACCAGTTCCGCCAGCTCTCCGACATTTTCGAGGGTCACCGGCGTTGAGCCAGGGATGTCCTCAGGGGACTGGGCAAAGGCGGTCCGCGAGCCAATCAACAACCGTGGGACGATGGTGCTCTGGACCAGCCGTTCTAAGACGGCCAACTGGTGAGGATTGAGGAAATCCTGCAACGGATGCGTCGGGGAGGCAATTTGCTCCCACTCCGGCGGTATCGACCAGTCACTGCATCCCCCTGAGGACTGCAGATCGAAAGACTTGGCACTCGGCACGGTCGGCTCCGCAAGAAGTGTCTGGTCATCCAAGGGAGTCTAGTTTCAGCGACCAGATGCTCGGAAATGATGGGCCCGCTCACGACCCCAACCGGCGAATGGTGAGCAGCCGCCTAGAAATGATCAGAACTTTGGCAGCTTGTCATGCTGCATCGCAGTGGAGCGAGCAGCTTTTGCTAAATCGCGCTTGCTTGGTCCACTGCCCAGGGCAGCTGGTTGGGTTGTAAACTCCCTAAAGCATCTACGGCTGATACTTTGGCACTGTGTCAAGTCAACTGCCAACCAGCGCAACTCCTAACCAGAATGAGAACATCGTGACCGATTTAGAGACCAACAAGCATGGCAAGTGCCCCCACTGCGCGGCCGCCCCCAACATCAGCGATGTCAGCCACTAAAACGTGAAATCGACCAACTTGGCTGTCTGTTACATGAACCAATGGCCTGGAGCAGAGTTAGCAAAGTGAGGGGCAAATCGGGAACTTTGCGATGTTCGACGGGAATAGAGCCACAGTCTTAGTGGTGGACGACGAAATTTTCGTGAGGATGGATCTCGTAGACGCCCTCGCAGCAGCTGGATACACGACGCGAGAGGCCGGCTGCGCAGCAGAAGCTATCGAGGTTCTGGAGCAACAAGCTGACATAGCCGTGCTCTTCACGGATATTCAAATGCCAGGGTCGATGGACGGGCTGGCATTGGCGCACTACGTGCGAGAAATGTGGCCCCCCATCGCTATCGTCATCAGCTCGGGGAACTGTTCACCAGCTGTCGACGACCTACCCAGCGGCGCTCAATTCCTTGCCAAACCATACAGTCGAAGCTCGTCGAAAGCCGTATTGCAACATGTTAGCCGAGACCAGCTAACGCCGATCCCGTGTTTAGGTACTAATTGTTGTCATCGATTGGGATGGTCAAAACAAACTCGGTGCCGGCAGCTGACGAATTGACCGTCATGTGACCACTGATCTGTCGGGAGAAAGCAGTGATGATCCGCATCCCCAGGCTTTTCGCGCTTTTATGATCAAAGCCCTCCGGTAGTCCCGGGCCCTCATCACGCACCGACAGCACTAAATTGTGCGGCTCTGAGCGGGCTACAATGACCCAAATCTTGCCGCCGGGCTTCTGACCGTAGGCGTATTTGGCGGCATTCGTCAGCACCTCAGAGATGATGAGCGCCGACGAAATCGCGCGATCAATGTCGATGATGATGCCATGCTCGGCTTGGATCTGGATATCGAGCTGCGACACGGCATCACTCATATCCTTGCACACTTGCTCGACATAAATGCCGATGTCGAGTTTCTCCACATCGTAGCTCTGGTACAATCTGTCGTGAGCACGAGCCACCGCAATGATGCGCGTGCACGCCTCTTCAAGGCGCTCCGTGACTTTGGGATCATTGTCATCCCGGGCTTGGAGGCGCAGCATGCTCACGACCAGTGCAAGACTGTTCTTGACCCGATGGTTGATTTCTTTGAGCAGCACCTCGTGCCGCGCCACCGCTGCCTTCAATGACTGCTCATAGCGCTCCCGCTCAATCGCCATGCCGAGGATGTTGGCTGCGCCCTGTAGAAAGGCGAGGTCGTGCTCGACAAACATGGTGTCGGATCGACTATCAACCTCCAGCACTCCAAAGGGTTTACCATCCCCCTGTAAGATGACATTCATTGCCCGGCGAATGCCGTGTGTCTCAAAGATGCCCGGTGTCCGAAATCGCTCCTCGTTTTCGAGGTGATTAGAAATCACAGGCTTTCCGGTACGCAAGGCAAAGCCAGCCGGTGACTCAAGATCGGCGCCAACGGTGGCGGTCCCGACGACACCCGGCTCCCAGCCAACACCAGCGCGCAGCAGAAGCCGATTATCGGCGGGAATGTACTCAAGCACCTTCGAGAATTCCGCCCCAAGACCGCGCGCGGCCAGCACCGCTGCTTCGGCCAGCAATTGATCAACCGACCGTCCTTGAAGTGCCGCCACGCCCAGTTCGGCGAGTATTTCTTGCTGCAAAATCCGTTGACGCAGAGCGCGCAACGTCATGTCAGGAGGCGGTTCATCCGGTGGCGCTTCAATCACCGCAGAAGTCTCTGAATTGTCCGTCATCGCCAGACCTTATACTGTTTTACATCAGCACGCGATGCGGCCGACGCTCCCATATAGGTCCAGTTGTTCAGATCATGGCGTTGCCATTCGTCCGTTTCAGTCAGCGCAACCCCGACAATCCGACCCCACAAGCAAACCCAAACCATCCTGATGCAAAGAGAAACGATCAAACGCGAGACCATTGGGAAACGACGATTGCAGCGCCAATCGAAGGCCGCTTAAATCCAACTCAGATGACCCCGAGCCTACGCTCGCTCACGCCGCAAACTGTCTCAAACCATTCGACGACGGACATGCCTGGATGATCACCTCGGCCGACTTGCCTTTCCGTGCCATGTCCTTGTCTCCATTCGAGAGATTGGAAACAGCCGGACTCGATACACAGACGTGGGCTCGGATTAGGCGAGCAGGCCAGTAGAAGGCGGCCCCGAGAGTTCGTACTGACCTCTCGGGGACTATTTTTAGGCGAGAATAAAGTCGTCTATGGTGATGACGTTGGCGGCGTCTCCACTCACGCCCGTGAGCAAAATCGTGTCCAAGCTGTCGATCGTGATTAGGGTATCAAGCCCGAGATTATCAATCAAAACTCGTGCATCAAAAGCATCCACACCGATCCCAAATAGCGTGAGATCGAGATAATCCTGACCACCTGAAGGATTGGCATCGAATCCGAGGATCGCGTCATCGCCGAATCCATAATCAAAAAGGAAGGTATCGCTGCCGCCGCCTCCATTCATCGTATCATTGCCAGCCCCACCGCTCAGAACGTCGTTGCCAGTGCCGCCGTTCAGCACATTCGCTCCGCCGTTGCCGATGATCGCGTCGGCCCCGCCACCACCGGTGACATTTGTGATGTTGGCAATCGAATCGAAGCCCGAAGCTGTGCCAGCGGTCAGATCGACGGCGATTCCAGCGTTCGTAGGCGTGATGTAAACAAGCGTGTTCGCTCCGCCGCCCAGATCGGCCGTCACAGACTCGACCCCGGTGAGCGTGCCCGACTGGGCCCCCGTCAGGTTTGCACCGTCAAAGACCACCTTGAGAAGGTCATTCCGGACGTAACCTGCAAAATCGCCGAGGATGGACATCGTATCGAAATCGGCTCCACCGTTGATGATATCGGCACCTTCGCCGATCGTGTAGACGAACACGTCATCGCCGTCGCCACCGGTGAGCACATCATTGCCACGGCCACCGATAATCGTATCGGCGCCAGAGCCGCCGGTGAGAGCGTCATCGCCGATGCCGCCATCCAGCACCAATGTTCCAGAACTCGTCCCACCATTTATGATGTTGGCAGAGTTGTTGCCCGTCACCGAAACGCTTGCCGCCCCGGAGAGTGCGATATTTTGCGCGCTCGCGGCCGCGAGCCGAATAGCGGCCGAGGCAAGATCGGATGCGCTGGCAATCGTCAGACCATCGACAGTTGTCGAGGCTGAGCCATGTGCGTCAGCAGAAAGTGTAACGGTCGCGCCGGTGTCAGACGCGTTGAGTGCCTCTTGCAGACCGTTGAAATAGCCAGCCCCGTTCTGATCGTCCGGATCGATCCAGTACCAAGTCGGATCGTTGAGCGTGCCATTGAGGTCACTGGTTTGCACCACTGGCCCGGTCAGATTGATCGTGTTCACCTTCGTCTGGTCCACGACTTCCGCACCACCGCCAGTTGAAATCAGGCTCGCGATCGATTGATTGACCGTGTTGATGCCCGTTCCGGTGTTGAGCCAAATGGCTGTGGAATTGCCCGTGAGCGTGTTGTCGGCGATGCTCGTGCCGCTCGTAGGCGTGAGCATAGTCCATGACCCACCACTGAGGAAAACGCCGGCCTTATAGCCGCTGACCGTATTCTCCTCGATGGCCGAGTTGTTCACATTGCCGACAAGTTGAATGCCGAACTCACCCGCGCCGTTGATGACATTGCCGGTGATCTGGGTCCCCTGAAAGTCTGTGACCGAGATCCCGGGCGCGTCACCCACCGTCGTGATCTTGTTGTTCTCAATGACCAGACCGGAGCCTGTCGCATCGCCCGGTGCACCATGGCCGACATTCGCTGCCAGAGCTGTTCCTGTGACACCGGTGAAGATGGTGTTGCGCACAGTCACGTTGTTAGCACCATCGATGAGCAGCCCAAGGCTGCCCGCATCCGTCCCCGCGATCGTGAATCCGTCCACGGTGACGCCTGACGCATAAATGGAGACCTTTTCCAAGATCACCTCGGGACCGCGCGCCGGGTCCGTATTGGGGTCGATGCCGGAGTTGGTATCGGTCTCGATCGTCAGGCTCTTGTTGATCGTGATGCTCTCTGGTCCAGCCGTGTAGCTGGCCTGAACGACCTCAATCGTCCACCCGGGACCTCCGAGAGTCGTGGGAGCACTGATCGCCGCCTGAATGGTCTCGTACGTATCGATCAGAATTGCGCCGTTGAACACGCGCACGGGCGCCGACCGATCGAGCGATCCGCCACCCGTGAAGGAAACTGCCTCCACGTCAGCGGCGATCGTCACGAAATCAATGCCGTTGTCGAGCGTGAGCCCGCCGAAGTCGTCAACGATGACGGTATAGTCGTACCGATTGCCGTCAAGAATGACGGTATCGAGACCATCACCACCAGAAACGGTGTCGTCCCCGCCACCTGTCGTGATGAGGTTACTCGCCGCACTGCCAATGATCGTATCGGCCCCAGCACCGCCGATCACGTTCTCGATGCTCGATAATTGATCTTCCGCCGTGGGCGTGCCCCCCACGAGACGCTCGACGGCGCCCGTCGCAAGATTGATGATGAACCCATCGCTCTCACCGGCATAGCTGGCCGTATCCGTGCCGCCAGCGCCGTTCAACACATCAATTCCGAGCCCTCCCGACAGGACATCGTTGCCGACGCCGCCGTTCAGAACATTGTCGCCCGAGTTGCCACTGAGGACGTCGTCACCGGTGGCGCCAGTCACATTCGTGATGTTAGCGATCGAGGTGAACCCCGAAGCCGTGCCGGTACTGAGATCAACCGTCACTCCGGCGGTCGTGGGCGTGGTGTAAAAGAGGGTGTTCGTTCCGCCGCCCAGATCAGCCGTTACGGAGTCGATCCCTACCAAGGTGCCCGACTGGACCCCCGTCAGATTTGCACCGTCAAAGACCACCTTGAGGACGTCATTCCGCACATACCCAGCGAAATCGCCAAGGATGTTCAGCGTGTCGAAGTCCGCACCGCCGTCGATCGCATCGGCGCCTTCCGACACCAAAAGCATGAACGTATCATTGCCCTCTTCCCCATAAAGGGTATCGTTCCCCCTCCCGCCGACAATCGTGTCGTTGCCTTCTCCGGCTTTGACAATATCGTTTCCGGCCAAAGCATCGATATAATCGACCCCTGCCGTTCCGGTCAGTTCATCATCGCCTGCAGTTCCCTCAATATAATTTGCCCCAACCTCAATACCGACTGTGGCCGTAGAAAACTCACCTTGGCCATCCGTGATCGTGTAGGTGAAGGACGCCGGGCCCGTGTAGCCGCCCGCCGGGGTAAACACGACGTTGCCTAACGGCGAAATCGCAACCATTCCGTTTTGCGCATTCTGCACCGAAACGATCGTCAATACGTCGCCGTCCACGTCACTGTCGTTGGCCAATATCTCCGAAGGTAAAATAGTCAGAGGGATCGACGGTGCCGTCGCAAAACTGGGATCCGCCAAAGCCTCAGGAACATCGTTTACAGGAGTTACATCGAACGTGATTGAATTGGGTGAGGAATCGGTATCGACGCCTCCACCCTCCGTGCCCCCGTCGTCCTGCACTTGGAAAGTGAAGGAGGCATTTGCCGAGCCGAAAGAGTCTTCTTCTGGTGTGTAGACGAGTTGGCCTGATATGATGTCGGCGACAGCAACGAAATCATCAGCAACAACATCCGCTCCGGCCAGGGTGAGCACGCCGCGATTTGGAAGCGTGGTTATCTTGACGGCTGCAAAAGCGTTGAGCGGAGTATCGTTCGCATCGACAAAGCCAAAGTCGCCGGCAGTGAACGTGTAAGGCGTATCCTCAATCGTCGTCAGCAAACCATCGGCACCCGAGGGAGCATCGTTCTTGTCGATTGTGTAGGTTTGAGACGGACTGAGATCACCAAGCTGAACGGAGACTGTACCTGTTGAACTGATGCTACTTACAAGATCAGGCCGACCGTCGCCATTGACGTCGCCAACAGCAACAGAATAGGGATTACCTCCACTATTAAATGCATTTTGATCGAGAAACGTTCCATCGCCGGCGTTGAGCAGAACGGATACGCTGCCACCCTGACTGTTTGAGACGGCAAGATCAAAAAAGCCGTCGGAGTTCAAATCCGATATTGCAACATTGGATGCGCCAGCGCCTGTAGCGTAGAGTGTTTGTGCTCCGACGCTGCCATCACCATTGCCAAGAAAAATGGATACCTCAGATCCGTTCGCCACTGCAATGTCGAGGAACCCATCTGCATCCAAGTCGCCAATAGCTATACCAGAGGGGTTTGTACCTGCTGCGTAGTTGACTGGCGTCTGAAACGTTCCATCCCCGGCATTGAGAAAAACCGAAATATCATTCGCGTAGATATTGGCAACCGCCAGATCCAAATCGCCGTCTCCGTCCAGATCGCCCATTGCAATGGATGCCGGACCGCTACCCGCAACATAGTTGACCCGGCTCTGGAACGTACCGTCACCGTTGCCCAACAGTATCGAAACGTAGAAATTGGGGTTTGGGGCCTGTGTAATATTAGCGACGGCCAGATCGGGTATCTCGTCGCCATTCAGGTCGCCGATCGCGATCGACCGGGGCTGGGTAGAAACCGCGTAAGCAGTGCCGGCCTGAAAGGTACCGTCACCATTTCCAAGGTGAACTGAAACGCTGTTCCCATTGTAGTTGGCTACGGCGAGATCCGCGTTCCCGTCCCCGTCCAAATCTTCGATGGCTACGAAGCTTGGGTTCAAGCCCGCCGCAACGGTGACTTGGCTTTGAAAGGTACCATCCCCATTTCCCAATAGAACTGAGACATTGCCGTTTGTGTTGTACCAAGTGCCAAAATTGGCCGCGGCGACATCCGATATGCCGTCACCGTTGACGTCTCCTAGAGCGAGCCCGTTGGGACTAATGCCAATGCCATACGAGGATGGCGCCGCAAACGTCCCATCTCCTGCCAATTGATTTCCCGCAAAATCCGTCACTCCGGTTCCCGTCAGATCGATTGCAATCGTCCCGTCGCCCAGTCCCGTATTCACCGTAACGACGTACTGCTTGCCGTCGCTGCCCGAGACCGGTTCCACAGTCGCGATACTGGCGCCGGTCACGCCTGTCGCTGTGAGACTGAACTGATCCGCCTCAACGCCCGTCACCGGCTCAGAGAACGTCACCGTATAATGCACCTGCGCCAAGTTTGTTTCGGACGGATCGGCTTGTGTGAAGCTCAAGAGCGTTGGGCCAACCGTATCTGGAGGCACCTCGATCATTCGCAGATAAATGTTCTGATCGCCTGAACCTTGGAAAACCTGGACGAGGTTGCCGTTCGGCAGAACCGCCAGCGCCGTCGCACCGGCATAACTTGAAGCTGTCTGATTTCCATCCGTGATCTGGTTGATGGAGAACTCACTACCAACCGCAGTACCGTCAGCCGAGAGACGTTGTCCGTAAAGGCCCCAGCCGCTTCCATCTTGGCCGTCTGAAGACCACGTCACGACAAACCCACCGTCATCCAGCGCGACCACATCGGGAACAGTTTGATCTCCCGACGTATAGGTGCTGACGTGAAACTCACCACCGGCAGCGGTGCCGTCTGCATTATAGCGCTGACCATAGATCCCTAGGCCGCTGCCGTCCTGACCTTCCGAAGCCCACGTCACCACGAAGCCGCCGCTCTTAAGGGCCGTTACCGCAGACCATAGTTGATCGAGGGCCGTTACGGTGTTGATTTGGAATTCCGCACCGGCCGGTGTGCCGTCAGCCGCGTATCGCTGCGCAAAGATGCCCGCCCCGCTACCGTCTTGGCTAGGGACGCCCACGGGAACGCCCGTTGAAAACCAGGAAATGACAAAGCCGCCATCCTGAAGACCCGTCACGGAGGGCATAGCTTGATAGCCCAAAGTGGTCGCGTTGATACGGAACTCACTTCCAGACGGGGACCCATCAGCCGAATATCTTTGAGCGTAAACCCCACTGCCGCTTCCATCTTGGCCGTTGGCGCCAACAACCCACCCATCGGACAACCAAGTTACAATGAAGCCCCCGTCGGCAAGAGCGGCAACGCTTGCCCCATTCTGCTGGCCACTTGTGTAGGTGTTGATGTGAAACTCACCTAGGGCTGTACCATCCGCCGTGAACCGCTGGCCAAATACCCCCGTCCCTTCATCACCGCCAATTCCCCAAGACGTCCACGCGATAACGAAGCCGCCGTCTCCTAATAGAGTGACAACGGGGCTGTTGCCCGTATCCATGGCGCCGTTGTTGGCAAGAAACTCTGCTCCGACGGGAGACCCGTCTGCAGCGTACCTCTGACCGTAAACTCCATAGGTTTTGCCGTCGATGGCTGGATTGCCAATCCACTTGGACCACAAGACAAGGAAGCCGCCATCATCAAGTGCCGTCACACTGGGATTGGTCAAAGCCGTCGATGAAGATGTGTTGACCTGCGTGTCGCTGCCAAGAGCAACAGGTGTGAGATCCATGAAAGCCTCCCGATAAAGTATTTTCTTATTTTTGATTGATAGCGATCGGGTGAAGGGCGAGGTGTTGATGTCTATCAAAAGACAGAGCCAATATTCGACGAAGCAATGTTGTTCGAATTCGGAATGAAGCACTCTGGACAATCGGCCTAAGTTCCCCAAGTCCGACGCCGCAAGATAAGCCGTTATGTAGTCGACTCATTTGGCCTCACCTGCGAAGTCGGCAGCAAGAGAGCGCTCGCCAGATCAAGATCATCCCGTTACTGAAAGGTTCAATACGTTGCTTCGAAACAGACGATGGCGTCACATCACTGTGCCTGTTCAAGACCAAGTGCTGGATCACAGACCTGCAATAGCGCACGCTTCCAGAACCCTAAGCGAAGAAGAATTGCGCAGCCAACGCACGGCACCTCAAAGCACCTACGCTCATGATAAAAACTTTTTTACACGCGTGCGGTTTGCACATAACCGAATGCGCCCCCAGCGGAAAAAATCGCCGTGCTATCAACCAATCAAGCCCGCTGTGTCACAGCAGCGCCCGGAACGGTCCGTTAAACCGTATCCGGGCGCTGGCATGCGTGGGGTAGATTGGTCCGCCTGCTACACGAAGAGGAAGTCGTCGGCGGTAATCACGTTGGAACCGGTTCCGTTCACCCCTGTGAGCAGGATCGTGTCCGTGCCGTCCACCGTGATGCGGGTGTCGGTGCCAAGATCCTCGATCAGAACGCGCGCGTTGAAGGTTGCCAAGTCCACGATCCCCATAAGCGTCAGATTCAGGTAGTCCTGACCGCCCGTCGGGTTCGCATCAAAGGTGAGAACCGTGTCTTGACCGAGCCCGGTGTTGAACAGGAACGTGTCGCTGCCGCCGCCGCCATTCAGCATATCGTTACCACCGCCGCCCGCAATCACATCGTTGCCGACGCCGCCGTTCAGAACATTGGCGCTGTCATTGCCGAAAAGAAAATCGGCGCCACCCCCGCCCGTGACGTTCGATATGTTTGCAATTGACGCGAAGCCGGATGCCGCCCCTACCGAAAGATCGACGGTCACGCCCGCGCTCGCTGGCGCGGAATAGTAGAGCGTATTCGTCCCCGCACCCAGATCCGCCGTCAGCACTTCGACACTTGTCAACGACGGGCCCGACAGCATGGACGCACTCGTACCGTCGAACGCGACCTTCAAAAAATCATTGCGAACATAGCCCCCAGCATCACCATAAATGGCCAGCGTGTCGGCGCCGGTTCCGCCGTCGATCGTATCGGCACCGTCACCGACGCTGTAGACCACGGTATCGTCACCATCTCTGCCAAACAGCACATCAACCCCGAAGCCGCCCTGGAGCCTATCGTTACCGGCCCCACCGTCGAGCACATTTGCGATACTCGTGCCGATGATGACGTCGTCACCGTCTCCACCGATCACGTTCTCGATCGTCTGCAATTTATCTTCAGGCGTTAGGATGCCCGACACGATCCGCTGGACGATACCGGTGACCAGATTGACCGAAAGATCGTCGGTCTCGTCGGCATAGTTCACCGTATCGATGCCACTGCCACCAATGAGCGTATCGAAGCCGAGGCCACCCGAGAACGTGTCGTTGCCCAGGCCACCGTTCAGGACATTGGCGCCGTCGTTGCCCGTAAGGATGTCGGCGCCGCCGCCGGTCGTAGCGTTTGAAATATTGGCGATCGAGGTGAAGCCGGACGCCGTGCCGGCCGCTAGGTCAACCGTCAGTCCATCGTTCGAGGGCGTGGTATAGAACAGCGTATTGGTCCCGGCCCCGAGGTCGACCGTGACGACCTCAACAGCGGCCAGCGTGCCTAATTGAACCCCCGTGAGACGGCCCGTGTCGTAGACGACACGCAGGTAATCGTTGCGGACGAACCCGGCGAAGTCGCCAAGCACGGTCAGCGTGTCGGTATCGTCGCCGCCATCCACGGCATCCGCACCCTCACCGACATAGTGGATAAAGGTATCATTCCCGGCCCCACCGCTCAGCGCATCGCTTCCTGTGCCGCCGATAATCGTATCATCCCCGCCAAGAGCGGAGATCGTGTCATTGCCGCCGCGGCCGTCTATGGTATCGCCGAACTCCGTAGGCAGCGGCTGGCCCGCGACTGTCGAACTGGCATTGATGACGTTCGCGGCAGAGGTGCCTATGATCGTCACACCGACCCCACTGACGGCCAGCGCAAAAGTGTCGCTGACCAATCCGCCGTTACCGTCGTCCGCTGTCACTTTCACGTCGATCGTACCGGCATCAACCGCAAGCGGCGTGCCGGAGATAGAGCCCGTGTTGGGATCGAACGTCAGCCACCCTGGTAACGGCGTGTCGTCGGCCAACGTCGCCGTGTAAGTCAGGATATCGCCGGCATCAACATCGGTGAATATATCGAGCGGAATCTGGAATAGGAACGGCGTGCCCGCCGTCGCTGCCTGATCCGCGATCGCGTTCGATACGATCGGCGCATCGTTGGCGCCCAGCACGTCATAGGTGAACGTCGCATAGACTGTAGCTTCGCCATCGGTCACGGCATGCGTATACGCCAGCGCGCCGGTACTGTTGGCGCCAAGCGACTGATACACTCCTGCCGTCGCGTCGATGGTGCGCGTACCTGTAACCGGGTCGTACGTGATGCCCGCATCAGCAAGGCTGATGGCAACGCCGTCGAGTGTTGCGCTATATGCCGAGAACGACGCCGGCGTCAGCAAGCTGTCGGGATCGGTGGCCAACGCCGATAGCGGCACCCCGTTCAGCCCAGCCCCGTCGATCACGATGGTATTGACAGTATCTTCGACAAGAGTTCCCGAGTAGCCGCCAACCGCCTCCGGTGCGTCATTCACTGGGGCCAGCGTGTACGAGAGAGCTTGGCCTGTGAGCTTGCCGCCGTATGCATCGGCGACATCGTATGTCAAAGTGACTGACCCGTTAAAATTCGTACTCGGCGTTATCGAGTAGGTGCCATCACCCTTGTTGACGATCACACCATCGGATGCGGTGAGATTCACAACCGATAGCGCGTCGCCATCGGCGTCCGTGAATCCAGCCAGCAGCAGTGCGTCCGACACCGCATAGCTCACGTCTTCCGTGCCTGCCGCCAGAACCTCAGTGGGAGAACCAGTCGGAGCGTCGTTGAAATCAACATCCAAGGCGACGTAGCTCGATTGTATCCCATTGGCTGCATTGCTGTCGTAGTCGACGAGGCGCGCCTGCGTGCCACCGATCCCATCAGCCGGATTATTGACATTGAGGAAGATTGAATCGGCAGTGAACGAAATGTTGTCGCTGCTCAGGAGCGTAGTGAAGCCAGCTTGGCCGGTCACGGCAACCCCACGGATGGTAGCGAGGCTGTTGCCAAGATCGCTGATGAGCACGCCATTGAATGGCCGGTCGCTTTCACTCGCGAAGTTGGCTGCCGTGCCGGTCGCCAAATTCCCGGCGAATATGTTCGGGTCGAGCGGGAATTCGATCCGAACGCTCGATGTCGCAAAGTCGAGACTGGCAAGGCCGTGGATGCCGTTCCCAATTTCGACCGAATCCGGATCAGGCAAATTGGGAACATCGAGACTATTGGGAACGGAACTTGGTGTTACGGCTTTCACCGCATCAGGCCCGAACTCGATCGAAGCCGGAACACCCGGCGTCTGACCCCAAACATAGGTCAATTGAAGCGGAGCATCGTTGAAGCTCGTGGGGCTCGATGGTGAGTCTGTCACGGTGACAGATAGTGTCTGCTGCGACGTGTCGATCCCATCGGAAACCTGAACCGTCACTTGATAGATGTTGTCTGGTCCGCTTTGTCCAACACCACGGTCTGTGGGATTCTCCCAATCCGGTGCTGTGATGAAGTTGAGCGCGCCGGTGGCAGCGCTAATTTGGAACTGATCGCCATCGACGGCGCCCCCATTTGCAGAAGACACGATGGAGTACGTCAGCGCCTGGGCTGGAACATCACTGTCGGCGGCTTGTACCGTCGTGACGTTGCGGAGGTTTTCCTCAATCGAGAATGTTGTGCCCGTCGTAAACTGGGGCGGACCATTCGGTCCCGCTGGACTTGGCTCGAAGTCGACATCGACCCAGTAATTTGCTGCACCGAACGAGCTCTGCGGTAGTCCTCCGACAACGGTCGTGAAGAGGCCATTTCCAATCCCCCCACTGCTCAATCCAACCGGTGCGCCGCTAGCGGGGGCGATCAATATCCCATCGGGACTGGTGTTGGAGGTTGTAAAGAAGCCTCCGGTGAACGCGTAAACATCGGCAAAACCATCCCAATCGTAACCGTAGGAAACAATGTAGGTCTCGCCGGCTTGGATCGCGACAGGGCTGGTCAAAGTCCCAGTCTGCCAGCCGGTTGCGCCGGCCTCTGAGGTTACGAGAATGGAACCCAAAAGCGTTCCGCTCGCTGTCCAAAGATTCAGGGCTCGCGCATCCGTATCGCCGGAGTCGTCGAACAGGCGATAGTATTTCAAGGCGGGAATGGTGCCATTCTGGCTCGCGGTGAATTTCGTACCAAGCTCATAATCGGTGGGATCCGTAGTGCCGGAATTCGGAGCCTCGCCGCTGAAAATGCTCGTCGTCGCGGTCGCCTCCTCCACATCGGTCACCGTAACAGTCACATCTTGCGAGATCGGCGCAGCGATGCTGTCGGACGCGCTGACGGTCACTTCGTAAACATTGTCGCCTATAGCTTGCCCAAGATCTGTGGGCGCTTCGAAGTCCGGGGCGATCTTGAATGTGAGAAGGCCCGATGCCGAATTGATGTTAAATTTGGCCGCATCGGCACCACCGGTGATCGCATAAGTGAGGGCATTGGCGTCATCATCTGTTGCCGTCACCGTACCAACGGCGGTCAGGTTTTCGGCAACTGAGTACGTTACTGGAGATGTGAAGACCGGCGGCGTGTTGGTGCCTGCGTCGGCAGGTGCAAACGTCACGTCGACCCAATAATTCGAGGCATTAAAGGTGTCATTCGGAACCACCAGCGCTGTGCCATATGCATAGACGCCGTTGGGATTCTCGGCAGTACCTTGAGGCGCGCTCAAAACGCCGAAGGGATCGGTAAACGCGTCGTCATCAAGACCATCGAATGACACTTCGTTGGCCGGCGCGAAGTAACCCACCGACGAGACGTAATTGTTCAGAGTTCGATATGAGACAATATATTCGACACCAGGCAAGATCGCGATAGGCGAGGCCAGACTGGCGACTTGCCATCCCAATTCGCCCGGGGCAGACGAGAACGTCGCAGTTCCCAGCAGCACGCCGCCCGGCCCCCAAAGGTGACCGTCGCGCACGTCCGTATCGGACGCACCGTCTGTAGCTGAACGATAATACTTGAGCTGCGTGATCTCACCCGGCCGGTCCACCGTGAACTTCATGCCGAGTTCAACGGGCTGGTTGTCATTGGCATCGCCAGCCGTCACCGGAAGCAGCGGGTCGAACAGGCTGATGCTGGTTGGCGTGATGGCCTCAGAAATTGTGACAGGCTCCTGGGCCAGCGTCACCCCAGTGACGTTGAGACTGTCGTCGATCGATCTGGCCAAAATCGTCTTCGTGGTGCCGACGTCGGACGTGACCGGTCGCCAGAGATAATTCCACGTCGCCCAGCCATCGATCGTCTTGGCCACCTTCCACGTCGTTCCTCCGTCGAGGGACACCTCGACTAGCGCTACCCTA
The DNA here is from genome assembly GCA_002279935.1 of Hyphomicrobium sp. 12-62-95. Taxonomy (GTDB): domain Bacteria; phylum Pseudomonadota; class Alphaproteobacteria; order Rhizobiales; family Hyphomicrobiaceae; genus JAGVSR01. Next base: position 15,574 of record NCCZ01000029.1, read on the forward strand.
CCGTCGTCATTTGTCACGTCGGGCGTTCCGTTGAAATCGGCCGCTGTGCCCGTGATCAGGACGTTCGAGAGTGCGCTAACGGTGTCGGGGAGGTCGTTGATCGACGTGGTCGCGGCAATCGTGTCGGTCGAGGCCGTGGCGCGGACCAGACCCTGGGTTGCCAGAATGGCATCAGTTACGCCCGGCTGAATGCCCATGTCCGCGAACATGTTCACGGTGAACTGCTGGATCGCGAGGTTTTCGATGTTGGCGCCATAAGGCGAGCTGTCGTGCTCGTTGCTGAGCGCCCAGCTCCAGAACACGGTACCGGCGCCGAAAACCAAGGCTCCGCTTTCTGCATCGCGATAGAGCGAGAGGTTATGCGTCGCAATGCCTGGCTGCACGCGGTTGCCCTGATCGACGAGAATCCCGCTCCATGGAATGGTCGTTTCGGAGAGTTTGATCAGGCCCGCCGGGCGATAGGCATCTTCAGGCGACGTGTTCCATTCATATCCAAGTATGCCGGGGGCGAGATCGAGCGCTCCCCCTTCGGCGACCGACGTGTCGCGCCACAGGCGAAGGCCAGCAAACGGTGTGGGCACATCGAGCGCGCCGCCGAACTCGCCCGTTCCGTCGGGCCCGAACAGCTGTCCCGTCAGAGAATTTTCCGGCTCTTGCCCCGTCGCCCCGGGATTGCCGACGAAGCGTAGATCGCGCCAAGTACCCGTCCACTCAGTTGACGGGTCGATGTTGGCATAGTCCGCGGGTCCGGAATTGGGATCGCCGTTGGCCCATGTCTCCTTGTAGGAAACAAGCGTCCGGTAATCATTGGTCGATCCACCGATGCCGTCAATGTAACGGGTCTTCCAGTAAACCTCGTTGCCGCTCCAGAATAGGAGATTGACGCCGGCATCCCGTGCTGCCTCAACATTGGCCCGCTGATCGCCAGACCAATACTCGTCGTGACCGACCGAGATATAGGCGTTGCGGATCGTGTTGCCTTGAACGTCTTCGAACCAGGATGTACCCAGCCGATCGGCATCAACACCCGACATATAGGTGACGTCGTAGCCATTCTTCTCCAGCCAGTAGATCGCAGCATAGTCGGCGCCGAACAAATAATCCTGGGCACCGGCCGCAGCACCTCCACCGTCACGGGTCAAGAATGGACGATTGTAGCTGACCGCGTAGGCCCGGTCCTGCGCGCCCAATCCTGGATCGGCCACGTCAGGATGATTGATCGTGCCGCTGAGATCACCGTAGAAGTTGGGGCCGAGCTGACCATTGTTGCCGCCCCACCCGTTATAGGCGTGCCAAGTCGTATCCGATGTCTGCAACACGATATCGGCCGCGACACCGTCGTTTCGAACGATAAACGGAATCTGGTTGGTTGCCCCGTCGATCGGCAAGCCGCTCGCATCCAGCCGCTGAACCCTGGCAAGATAAACCCCGGAAACGGCCTCGGTGGGCACCGACCAGCTGTCGGTGACGGACCAGTTCCCTGCATCGACGAGTCCGAGCGTTAGATCGACGGTCGCATCCGGTTGGACGGTTGCATTTGTATTCGTCCATTCGGCAACTTCGCGCGCGCCGTCGCCGCCATAATAGCCAAGCCGGAAGATTTCGACCTTGTAGTCGCTCCCCGCCCCGCCGTTGACGTTGATTTTGAAGTCGACCGTGGAGCCGGCATTCACACTGATGTCAGTCGTGAAGCCTTCGATCTGGTCACTATGGGAAACATCCCAATAGTCCCTGGATGTGCCTTGCAGAAGGTTCTCGTCAACAATTCTGTTTGTCATGCCTGAATCGGTGACTTCGGTCCGATGCTGAGGCTTTGGCATCTACGGCGAGGTCCCGGGCACCAGCAACGAAAATCGCGCAAGCTTCGCACGTCGCAG
>NCCZ01000015.1:0-143186 GCA_002279935.1 Hyphomicrobium sp. 12-62-95
TGCGACGTGCGAAGCTTGCGCGATTTTCGTTGCTGGTGCCCGGGACCTCGCCGTAGATGCCAAAGCCTCAGCATCGGACCGAAGTCACCGATTCAGGTAGTACCTTTGGGCATATTTTGCAATTGCACCCGCAACGGGATTGGCAACCCAGATCGAGCATTCGAGGCAACGGCCGGCCTGCTCAAGTCCTGCGGATGACCGCGAAGGCATACATCATAACAGCCGGAGCACGAAAAAAGACGGGCCCAGCCAAAGCTGAGCCCATCTCCCCCGCAATGAAGTCACCGATCTAGAACGAGAAGCTGTAACCGACGCCGCCGTAAAGACCTTCGCCGCCACCCAGGCCGAAATCATCTTCGTCATCGGCAAACTGATGACCGGCATACCCCGTCAAACGACCGGAAAGCGGCCCCATAGCCAACGGCATATCGACAAAGCCGCCGATCCGCTGAACATCGTAGCCTTCATTCCCGCTGCCACCGCCCTCAACGCCGAAGATCCAATCTTCATGGCGCAAACCGACGCGGCCGCGCGCCCAGTACGTATCGAACGCCGTCGAATAGCTGGCCAAGGCACCCAGGTAGAGACGCGAAGTGTCATCGGTCTCGAATTCACCGACGACCTTGAAGCCAACTTCATCGCCATTGACGCTGTTAAAGGGGTCATTCGGCGTCAGGTCATGGTCCTGATAGTCGACGCCGATGTAACCAGCGATCCGATAGCCCGTCCGCAGAAACTGATAGCCAACCATGGCATCAAGGAACCAACCGTCGCCGTCGATTACTGTGGGTCCTCCAGGCAGTGTCGTGTCGTACTCATATTGAGCATTCACGCCGACAAGCCGGAAGAGGATGCCGTCCTTGCCCAAATCCCGGTTGGCGGAAACGATGATGCCCGTGTAGCCGGCAATCGAATCGTCGGCGAAATCGATCCCTGAGAACACCACCGTCGATGTGGCGCCAGACGTATGATCATCAGCCTGGACGGGTGCCGCCGACAGGACAAGCAGATTGGCCAATGCGAGAGATTTCAATAACTTAATGCGCGCCATGATGGAGTCCTTTGCGAGGTTTCGGACGACCCAACGCAAGAACAAAGGGGGCGGCGGCCAGACATAAACGGTCCGGCAACAGTGAATGATGATTTTGGAATAACATGAGTCGCGGAATGCAGCGTCACCGCAGGGCAACACTCAACTCTTTGAAAAGGTTGCCCATTTAATCCGTACCATGCCTTTTCTCGGTAGCTTGTCCCATCCGACAAGCCCCCCTCGAATTGCCGCAGCTAGGCTCTTGAACGCCACGAAATTGATCAACTGCCGGTAATAGAACCGCTGCGCCAGGAGCATCGGCACGAGATGGAGCGGTATGCGCCGTCCATCTAAGAGATACGCAAGGATAGCCACGGCGATCTCCAAAAGCTGCCAGAGCAACCAGTAAATCAGGAGCGTCTCCGTACGCGCTGACATGCCGTCGATCTGACCCTGAAAATAATAGCTTGCGTCTGCGATAAGCGTCGCGACCAGCAGCAGGTCGACAACGGGGGCGATCAAAGAGAAGAAAAATTGGAAGAGCAGAATGTTCGGCAGGACCAAGTATTTGATCCCAGGCCCTCCGGGCTGACGGAAGGCATCGAGATGCTTCCAAGCCACTTGCAGCATCCCGAACATCCAGCGGAACCGCTGGCGCAGAAAGAGCCGCACGGTATCTGGCGCTTCGGTTCGCGCAATGGCACGCGGTTCCGTCAAGACCATCCAACCCGCCCGTTGGAGCTTGATAGTCAGATCCGCATCTTCCGCGAGCGTATCCTGGTCGTAGCCCCCGACACTCATCACGGCGTCACGCCGCCATGCGCCGATCGCTCCGGGAACAACAATGATACCGCGCATGGTTTCAAAAGCGCGCCGATCGAGGTTTTGGCTGACCGTGTACTCGATCGCCTGAAACCGCGTAATCAAGCAGTCGGGATTCCCAACCTCCACAGACCCCGCCACGGCAGCGACGTTAGGATCGGCGAAATGCCGAACCAGCCACGTCAACGCCTCGGGATCGAGTTGCGTGTCGGCATCAATCGCTACGACCACATCGGCATCGGTCTGCGCGAGGGCGAAATTGAGCGCTGACGCTTTACCACCGTTGGGCTTGCGAAGCACTGTCCCGCCTGGGAAGTCCGCGAGTGCCTCCTCGGCCACGTCGGCGGTTCGATCGATGGATCCGTCATCAATGACGATGATCTCGAAGGCCGGGTAGTTGAGCCCTCTCAGCGACGCGATGGATTGCGCGATGACCTTCTCTTCGTTGTGTGCCGGCACCAGGATTGCAACGCGTGCCGAACCCGGACCCAATGCAGATCGCCCCCGAGCACGCTGCTGCTGCCAGACGGCACCGGCCGACACGATCAGAAGCCGCCCAACCCCGAGCGCGATCGAGGCCAGAAACAGGGCGGATAATACGCTGCTCCCCGTGCTGAGCAGCGTCAAACCTGCGCTATTCACAGAGACATCATAAGCGGCAGTTTTGCCGAGTGTCGGCATCACTTCGTCGCGCGGCAGCCCGAGCAATTCATGCACCGGAACGAAGCGATAGCCCTTCGCCGTCAGCCGGTCGATGATCTGCGGCAGCGCCTCGACGGTCTGCTGCCGGTCCCCGCCACCGTCATGCAGGAGGATAACGTTCCCGAGCCTTTGCTCGGCATACGTCACGGTGCGTTCCACAATCTCGGACACACCGGGCCGCGCCCAATCCAGCGGATCAATTTTCAGACCGATCGTGATGTAGCCGAGCTTCGCCGCTGTCAGAAGCGTCCGCGCCTCGTCCTTGTTGACCGGTTCGGAATCTTTATTGAAGGGCGGCCTAAAGAGACGCGTCCCAACGCCTAGCTTGGCTTCCAGGACGCGCTGCGTGGCATTGAGCTCCAGATCAAGAATGGTCGGACCAACCATTCTCAGATTGGGATGGGTGAATGTGTGGTTCCCGATGTCGTGTCCGTCGCGATAGATCCGCCGCAGCAGGTCCGGCTCAAGCGCTGAATTTGCGCCCACCACGAAAAACGTCGCTTTGACCTTCTTCTCTTGAAGAATGTCGAGGATCTTGCCCGTGAAGGCCCGTGACGGACCATCGTCGAACGTCAGCGCCAGCAGCTTGTCTTCATTGTAGCCCCACCTATTCAAGCTGAGTGATCGCGGCCTCTCGATCAGCGCCTGGGACGTGATCAAGTTATACTTCGGATCGAACGCGGTCGTGCGTTTGCCCGTCGCATACCGCTCCGTCACCGATAAGACCTCGCCCTCGCCTTTGTGCACGATACCGCCGGTCGGCTCGATGGTGTGCAACTCCGGCAGCACGGCAGGCTCGGCAATGCGCCCACTCGCAAACGTGCTCCAAATTGTCGGATCTTCGGTACCCAACCGCCACAGCGCCAGTCCACCGGGCCGCATCGCAAGCGCCGCGGCGATCTGATTGTATCCTGTTACACCGTCCAGAACCCACACGCGGCGATCTTCCTGCGAGCCGCTGCGATATCCGAAGGTCGCATTCAAACTTGTAGAATCGAAAACAAACGTCGACTGCGCATCCTCGACGAGGTCCCACGCCTCCGTCACCGAGATCCGCCGGACATCGCCACTGTGCGACCAATCCATGGCATACGATCCGACGGCAATGATGAATTTCGTGCCCGTATTCGTCCGGAAAACCCGGTCTAGAAATGTCTCAAACCAACCCTGCGCACTGAGTGGACCGGGCCCGCCACCTTCCCAATGTTGATCATAGCCAAGCAGCACCACATGATCGACCGCTTCCGAAAGCTTCCAGAAGTCGATCCGGGGATCGTAAGCCGGTGCCGTAACGACAGTCAGCCGTCCGGACGCCGATAGCTTTCTTTTGAGTTCGCTAAGGAACGTGACCAACGGCCCCACGGAGTCGTCCGTCAACTCCTTGAAGTCGATAACGACGCCCTTGTCGTCCTTCTTTTCGATCCGATCGGCAATCTCGCTAATGAGGGCCTGACGGCGCGCGTCATCCGTCAGAATACCTTCGACAGCCTGCCCGTCCCATCGGCCGTCCGTCTGATTGTAATTGTTGACCACCGGCATGATCTGCAAGTGCGCGGCATTCTTCTGAATCCAAAGCCGCGTTTCGGCCTCCTTGCGCGCCTCTGAGCTTCCCAGCACGGTGCTCGCATCCGTGACATGCATCCACTCCGGAAGAAGGACTTCGAACTTATCCGCGTTCGCCCGCAGGGAATAGAAGCTGTTGTCGTCCCAACTATTGTAGAACGCAAAGCGCGGGATCTTCCGCTCGTCCTCGGATGAATTCCGCAAGTTGAACAGATTGAGATCGATCGAATTTGTACCGAGCGACAGTGGCAGTCCGCCCGAACTGATCGTGCGCTCCACGGCGAGCCGAAGTTGAGGGAGAGAAGCCGGCGTCGCCAGACTGAGCGCCATGATCGTGAGAATAAAGGTCGGAACGACGATGACGATCGCAAGCGCCACACGGAAATATATGCTCCGCGTTCCCTTCGGGTCATAAAAAATCTGACCGCGCTTCTCGCTACTCATGGCCTGCAACGCAATACAAAACTGCCGAGGCCGCCTGCCCCGATGGTTAGTGATCGGTAAAGATCACGCTAGCTTTTATCGCGTCACTTCAAGCCATCCGTAAATTGCTAGTTAACCCTCGCGCTGATCCAAATCAGCCGAAAAAACAAGCGTATTCTGACTGTCAGCGTGCGCCGGTGCGGGATGAAATTGCATCCGACGCCGTGCTGCATGCCGCCTCTGTACCCAGCCTTTTGCTCAAAGCGGCGAATTCCGCAAAGCCGCGCGTAATCTCCGGGGAAACGGTGCCATCAGCCGGCGAAGACACGGATCTCGATACTTGATCCCACGTGATTGCTGCTGATGATCCGCAAGCGGTCAATGCCGCCGATCCAAATCCAAAGAGTTCATCGTCCGAAAAGTTTGCAATGGTCGACGCGTGTCCAGTCTCGCGCGTGCGGACGTCCCCGGACCAGAAAACCGCTAACACAAGGCCAAGAACAAATATGAGCCCAACACCGGCGCGCTGAAGCGGCAAGTCGCCAGCCTGCCTCGCCTCTCCTGCGGCAACTGAAAGTCTGCCAACTGTTTTGGAGTGTGCCATCCGCTTCCGCATTGTCATCCCTCAAACCGATATGAGATCGGTGAGGGACGCGGACCGCCATGTCACGCAGCGGGGTTAAGGTTTTCCCCAGAATCCACACTATCGTCGCCGCATATGACTTATTCACTGCCGCACCGAATGCTTTGCGAGCGTGATTCTTTGATTGGGAGAATTCCTGATGTCGATCAGACTCAACTGTGTGCGCGCGATCGTGTCCACCACCGCATTTATCGCTGCGATCTTGCCCGCCAGCGCACAAAACCTCGATGCGGAAACGGAAAAGCAGCTCCGCAGCGACGCCGCGCATGCGTGGCAATTCTTTGAACGCAAGACGACGGCAATCCCGGGGCTCACGGCGCCCAACATTTGGCGCAACGACGACGGGCAGTACGACTCCTACGATATCGTGACGATGTGGGATGCGGGATCAATCGTGCTCGCCACCGTGTCCGCGCGTTCCCTCGGCCTCATCGACGACGCACAATTCGATACGCGCGTGCGCGGCCTGCTCGACTTCCTCAATCGCGCGGTCTTCACCTACAAGGGCAAGCCACTGCCAAACTTTCGCAGCCGCATGGACAATGCAAAGTCAGTCGAAGCGGGCTACGACACAACCGACACCGGCCGGCTGTTCATCGCACTCAATGTGCTCGACAAGGCAACCGGCGGCAAATATCCGATCGGCGATCTCTTCAAAAAGTGGGACCTGAAGTCGACCATTCGCGACGGCGTCATGCACGATATCAAGGGCAATTCCTTCGAGCCAGCGCGCTCGAATATCTATCGCTTTTACGTATCGCGCGGTTACTCGCTCTGGTCGATCGACCATAACAGCGTCTATACCGGCGACACGCCCGGCATCAGCGACGCGGCAACCGAGGCCTTCCTGAAAGAACTTGGCGGAATTGGCCCGATCGCAACGGAGCCCAGCGCAGTTGAAGTCGTCGAGATCGGTCCGTCGCCGTTCACGACCGCCATCCTCGATGTCCTGGAGAAGCGGCAGTATGAGAGGTTCCAATCCACGGGCAAGCTAACGAGCGTCTCAGAAACGCCCATCGATCGCGCACCCTGGTTTACGTACCAAGGTCTCGACCTGTCGCGTGACGGGGACGATGCCTGGACCGTTTATCCCTACGTCACCGAAAAGCGTTGGCAAACCCCGGCCTTCGCCGCCAACAATCGCGTCGTAAACACCAAGGCCGCCTATCTCTGGTTTGCGATCAGACCGAGCGAATACACGCAGAAGGTCTGGTCCTACGTTCGCGAAAACGCCAAAGCGCCCGAATACGGCTTTCACCCCGGCGTCTATGAGGCCACCGGCAAGCCCGCGACCAACATCGATCTCAACACAAACGCCACGATCCTGGAATCCATCGCCTACATCTTCAACAATCGGAAGTCCCTAGGCGGGATGAAGATCTCGGACGAAAGCGCGTCAGCACCTACGACACCCGTACCCTGATTTCGGAGTTGGCGACGATCACTGGTGGCCGTAGCGCCGGATTTCGCGCGAGCAATGTCTCCAGGGCATCGACGCGCGTAACGGAGCGGCGCCAGACCTCCGCCGTCTCTGGATTGTGAGGGGATAAGAGAACAGCCCGCCGAACCGCAAGAAATCGAGCGAGCAGATCCGCTTCATCGCGAGGGGCAGCGCCGCCCAGGCCATCTCCGGCCTGCGACCGCGTCAGGATGGCTCCAAACGAATCCGGATCATCGCCACCGCCGTGCTGCAAAATCGTGTCATAAAATATAAGGACGCCGACCGGCGACGTCACACCCGCATCCACAGCTGCCGCCAGCGCCGGCTCTAAATACAAGCGATCCGCGACCTCGTCGCAGGCCGCACGCAGCGAAGGGCCATCGGCCATCTCCGCCCGCCAAATATCGGCAAAACCCGCAAGCTCCTGCGGATCGGCTCCCGAGCCCAGCGGCGGCAGCACTGTGAGAAACCGAGCGAGTTGTGTATCAGGCCTGCGACCCCGGTGGCTTTCGATCACCCAGCCCACTTCCAGCTCATTGGTCACGAGACCATATTGCGTGAGGGTCAGCCCACGGCCGTCGCCTAGGTCTTCCAAGTAGGAATAGTCCGGCGTCACACCACCCACTTCGAAAACATTGCTGATCGCCTTCACGCGGCGGAGAAGCGCCATTTCCGAAGCGGATCTCAGAGTGCGACCGGGCATGGCGGGCTGCATCGCCTGCAACGTTGGGGGGGCTAGTCCGGACAATACCACACTACCCGCAGCCATGAACATGAAACGCCGGCGGCAAAGTCTTTGGTCTTGGATTGTGTCAGGGCTCCCAACGCCGCGCACCGGGTCTACCGCTGATGACGGAGGAATGCGGCCGGGAATTTGGCGCAGTCGCGCGAACGATATCGTCAAGGCGGGGTGGTTCCTCTGACGGGCACAAACCCGAATTCCAGAAGTCCGCCAAAGGCTGACCACCAAGAGACGCGTACAAAGACGGATGTCGGCGCGTGGCGCGATCACCAGCCAAGTCTGATTCGCTGCACGGGTTCAACGCCGGGGAACGCAACACCCCACCGCAAAATTTAACCGCTTGAGGTGGGGCTGACCGAAAGGCCTCGCCGCACTCATCAGCCGCCTACTTGCGACGCTGCCCAGTCGGTAGCAGGATCCAGCGCCACCGCCAAAGCCGTAGACTTCGAGCATATGCCCCAGAATTTCCACCCCACTGAAGCCGTTGCCCATAATCGTCCGGTAAGTATCGTGGTAACTTGCATCGCGGCCAATCGGCCGTCGTTAGATGGGATAAGCGCGCGTGACGCGATCTGACACGGATGAGGCCCTCCCCATCGCGGCCCATCAAACGGCAGTCTCCATAGAAGACATCTTGGTGGTGATCCCGGCGCTCAATGAAGCCGGCTCGATAGCTTCCGTGATCGACCGCTTATGCAAGCAGGGCATCCAATCCATTCGCGTCGTCGACAACGGATCGACCGACGGCACGATAGCGGTGGCACGTCACGCTGGCGTCGAGGTGTTGGCCGAACCCGTTCGCGGCTATGGAATGGCCTGTTGGCGCGGACTTCAGGATCTTCCGCCTGACACCAATTGGATCTTGTTCTGTGACGCCGATGGCTGCGACGACATCGAGGCCCTCCCACAATTCGTCCAATGCGCGCAAGCCGGTGCACGACTCGTCATCGGCAACCGCCTCGCAGACCCGCAATCGCGCCGCAACCTCACCGTCCCTCAGCGCTTCGGCAACCGCCTCGCCACGACGCTGATCCGCTGGATATGGGGCGCAACCTACACCGACCTCGGCCCCCTCCGGCTCGTCAATCGCATGTTGCTCGACCAGATCGCAATGCAGGATCGGGGCTTCGGTTGGACCGTCGAGATGCAGATCCGGGCCGCCCAATTGCGGGCTCCCATTGCCGAAGTCGCCGTCGCGTATCATCCCCGCCAACATGGAAAATCGAAAATATCGGGCACGGTCCGCGGCGTGATCATGGCCGGCAGCATCATCCTTGGCACGATTGCCAAACACGCTTGGCGCGACCTGGGTGGGAGAAAGGCTGTAAACGGCGCTTCTAACCGCCGCGAAACCAAGTAAACTCCACCCAACGACTCCCACGCAACTGCACGCAGCAGACGCCGAATGGGATGCGGACCGGGGGGAAGACACCATAATGTCCATCGAAACTGACCGGCTGTTGGAGCGCGTTCAAAGCGATCCCCAATTTCATGAACTCGTGCGCCGCCGGTCTCGCCTGGCTTGGCTGCTCACTGCACTCATGATCGTGATCTATTTCGGGTTCGTCCTTACGATCGCCTACAACAAGGAATTTCTCGCCCAGTCGCTGTCTGGCGGCGTCACCACGGTCGGTATCCCCGTCGGCCTCGGCGTGATCTTGTCGGCATTCGTCTTGACCGGTATATACGTCGCCCGTGCCAACACAGCCTTCGACGACCTGACAAAGCAGATCATCGAGAGGCTGAAAAAATGATGCGCTGCGACACCCTCCCGCGTGCGAGCCTCGCGCTCGCAGCCGTTGCGCTTTCATCAGTGAGTGCACACGCCGACGCCATCAGCGTCTCTGGCAAATCCGATCTCAACATCGAAGCCATCGCGATGTTCTTGCTTTTCGTCATCGCGACACTTGGAATCACCAAGTGGGCCGCGGGGCGAACGAAGTCGGCCTCCGATTTTTACGCCGCCGGTGGCGGTATCACGGGCTTCCAGAACGGCCTCGCCATCGCGGGCGACTATATGTCGGCCGCCTCGTTCCTTGGCATTTCGGCGCTCGTGTTCGCCAACGGCTACGACGGCTTGATCTACTCCGTCGGCTGGCTGGTTGGGTGGCCGATTGTCTTGTTCCTGATTGCCGAACGTTTGCGCAACCTCGGCAAATACACCTTCGCCGACGTGGCCGCCTTCCGCTTCCAAGCAACGCCCATCCGCATCCTATCTGCCGTCGGCACACTGGTGGTCGTCGCCTTCTATCTCATCGCCCAGATGGTCGGCGCCGGCAAACTCATCGAAACGCTATTCGGCCTCGATTACCTCTACGCCGTCATCCTCGTCGGCCTCCTGATGATTGTTTATGTCGCGTTCGGTGGCATGGTCGCCACCACATGGGTGCAGATCATCAAAGCCTGTCTTCTGCTCGGCGGTGCCACCTTCATGGCCCTCATGGTGCTCGCCAAATTCAACTTCTCACCCGAAGCCATGTTCCAGCGCGCCACAGAAATTCATCCCAACGGCAGCTCGATCATGGAGCCCGGCGCCTTGGTCAAGGATCCCATCTCCACCATTTCGCTCGGCCTCGCGCTCATGTTCGGCACTGCCGGCCTGCCGCACATTCTCATGCGCTTCTTCACGGTGTCGGACGCCAAGGCTGCGCGCAAGTCGGTGTTCTACGCCACCGGCTTCATCGGCTATTTCTACATCCTCACCTTCATCATCGGCTTCGGCGCCATTACGCTCCTTCTTCAAGACCCGGCCTACTTCAAACCAGGTGCGGTGCCGGGACCCAACGGCAGCTTCTCCCCCGCCGATATGATCGGTTCGGGCAATATGTCGGCCGTGCATTTGTCGAACGCCTTGGGCGGATCTCTGTTCCTCGGCTTCATCTCCGCCGTCGCCTTCGCCACCATCCTGGCCGTCGTCGCCGGCTTAACGCTGGCCGGCGCCACCGCCGTCAGTCACGACCTTTACGCATCCGTCATCGCCCGCGGCCGCGCCAACGAGTATCATGAGGTGCGGCTGTCCAAGATGGCGGCCGTCGCCATCGGCCTCTTGGCGATTTTTCTTGGCTACGTCTTTGAGAAGCAAAACGTTGCCTTCATGGTCGGCCTCGCTTTTGCCATCGCCGCCAGTTGCAACTTCCCCGTCCTCGCCATGAGCATCTTTTGGAAAGGAACCACGACGCGCGGCGCTTTGATCGGAGGCTTCCTCGGCTTGCTCAGCGCCACGCTCATGGTGATCGTCAGCCCGCAAGTTTGGGAGACCACGCTCGGCTACCCCAAGGGATCGGCACTTTTCCCCTACGACAACCCCGCGCTGTTCTCCATGACCATCGCCTTCGCCGGAATCTGGCTCTTCTCCATCACCGATCGCAGCCGTACGGCCGACGGCGAGCGGGCCGCGTTTGACGCCCAATACGTCCGCTCCGAAACCGGAATAGGCGCATCCGGTGCTGCTGCGCACTGAATGATCGGAGTTCGGGATGAGCAATACCGAATACACCCTTGTTTTCGGCTTGGGACCGAAGGCAAACGGTTCGCCGAACACCGACGTCGACATTGCCATCGCCATCGCGGCAATCGAGGACGCATCCTTACAACTTTGCGGCGGCTTCACCCTGCACCGCGGCAAAGGCGGCTGGATGGATCCCAACAACAAAATCGTAAAGGAAGACGTCGCCATTCTGATGGTCTCCGGAAGCTTAGAGAACATCCAGAAGATCGCCGCCATCGGTAAGGGGCTTCTGGGCCCAACCGCCGTCTATGTCAAAAAGCCAGACGGCAGCACAAGTCTCCTCTGACCCTTAAACAGGTCTCAGAACTTGCGCCGGACTTCGGTTCGGATGCCGAAGTTATCCTCCACACCTTGCTGGATCTGATACGTCGCATCGGCGCGGAACAGCCACGCATGATCAATCGGGATCTGATAGCGCATACCAAGCGCGTACTGCGCCTCTTGCGTTCCAATCCCGTCGTTTTCGAACGGCTGCACCATTGCCAATTCGAACACGATCTGCTGATCGAGATTGAATAGATACTGCAGACCAATCGCCCCGCCGAAGGTATTCGAACCGGTGTCGTCGAGCTTCGGATAGCCGGTCAACGCATCCGTCTCGAAATTGATCCCGACATTCTTCAAGATGCCGGCATTGAATCCATCGACAAGCGGTTGCGGATTGCCGAAGCCGACAAAGAAATTGCCGTACGGCAGCAGCGTACTCGGCAGGCTCGTGACCAGACTGTTTTCAGAGATAATCGCGACGCCATCACTATTTCCGTCCGGATCGTCGCCGAAGTTGGCAAAGACCCGAGTCGAATTCGAAAGCGTGTTCATGTAGCGCCGGGTATAGGCCGCGGTGAGGAAGTGCGTGGTGCCATCCTGCGCGCCTTGCCCATCGATCACGCCATAGCCGGTTTCGATGTAGCCGTCGAACGCATCAATGAAGGCGGTCACGCCGTAAAGATTGCCGAGATGGTTGTTCGCGCCGTTGAGACCAAGAATGCCCGGATTGTCGACGTCATCAAACGCAGCAAAGAACGTGATGTCGAAATTCGATAGCCCCAGAGCGGCGGAATTCTTCGCCGGCAGGCTGAAGGCGCCGCCGAGGATCGCATCGTTCGCCCAGATGCCATTTTGTAAAAACAGCGGGAACAGACCCACCGTAAACGGCAGATCGTAACTCTGCTCCTGTCCGGTGAAGCCCGTCATGATCGATCCCAGATCACCTTCGAAGAAGAGCGTCTGCGGTTCGGCATCGAACTCTTCCGTGAAGTCCCGGTCACCGTCCCGGCCGCCAAACTCATAGCGCGTGAATTGGTTGTCCTTCGTAATCGGCGTGAAGAAGGCATGGATGCGTTCAGTGCCGGTGATCTTCAAATCGACGTCGAGGTTCAAACGGGTCGCGATCTGCGCAATGTCTTTGCCATTGTTCCGGTTGTAGGCCACAGCCGTCCGCCAATCGCCATAGACGGCGAGGCCAGGAAGCAACGGGTTCTTCTCGCCGAGCAGCGTCCCACTCGGTTCAAACATGCCGGACGTGTACTGCTGACGCCCAATCTCGATCGGCGGACGCGGCGGATCGACGGCAAATTTCCCGCCGTAAATCTCCACCTGTTCCTCGTGAGCATACTGCGATAGATAGCTCGGATCAGGTCGAAAGAGGTCGTTCTTCCCGGAAGCGGAGTTACGCTTTCGCTCCGCCGCATCCTTCGGCTTTTTCACCACCTTGGTGGCGGAAGAGGCCGGATCGTCCTCCACCTCCGTCTCATCCTCCTCTTGCACCATCGCGGTTTCTCGAAGGACCTCAGTGGTAGCCCCGCCCTTGCGCGCTTCGCTGGCCCCTTCCGCCGTCGCCACCTGCTCCAGCGGGTCGGCCGCGACAGCTGGCACACCCAACAGCGCTGCAAAAAGCGCCGGAGCGGTCGTTTTCCACAAATGGCGTCGATAGGCATGTATGCGGCAGATCATGTGAATGCTCCACGTCGCGGCTTCAACGGTGGACCCTCGCGGTCCGCAGCGGTTGACTTGCGTTGCCGCCGTCAGTCCTTCACGTCGACATCGACGGCGAAGGCGTGGAAATTCATGACCCTCTCATTCATGCTCTGCTCCATCTCCTTCGTGGCGGTCACGAACCGCATGAAGTAGATCGGCTGAGCGCGGCTCCGCATTCGGAAGGCGAGCTGATATTTTCCCGGCTTCGTAATCAGATGGCCCGGAACTTGATACTTGGCCACCTTCTCCCCCAGCGGCGTCAACGAGCGGGCCTCCATGCGCACCAGCGGCGGATGGTTCAGAACCGTCGTCGGCACGCCCGGTGGCCGCAGATGCGGCAGCGGGTCGATATCGAAGTTCACCGGGAGATACATTTCCCGCTCGGTTCCCTTGACGTTGGTCGTCAGGAATTTCGTCTGGAAGTGGATGAGCTGCTGATCGGTGGCGATGCGCCCGGCCGCAACATCGAGGCTGTGCAAATCAGCAATGTCGCCGTTGCTGTCGACATACCCCGACTCCCACACATTCTGACCGTCGGGATCGACAAGCGCGACGTTCACCCATAGCTGCGGCTGCGCACCCAGCGACCCAGACGGCAAGTTATGGCCCGAGTTCGTGTTTTTCACCCGGTAGCTGAAAGCCAGATCGGACCCAACCTTGGGCTTGCCCGTGATGAACGGTCCATCCACATGCGTTCCGTTCTCCAGCACCTCGTGGCGCAACCGGTCGCGCTCATCAAGCTTCTTCAAATTCTCATCGATGATGGTTCGCGCGTCTTCCCGGTCGAGCGCATCGGCCCACCGCTTTGGAAATTTCACCTTGATCTTGCCAGCGGCGACCTTGTCCTCGAAATCAATCGTTCCCCAACCCGCGCGCCAATCGAACAGCAGCCAGTCTTCGATGCTGATAGCCATGCCCTTCTTGCTGTGTGGGAAAATGCCAGGATGCGCGATCGAATAGCCCGGACCGATGAAGCTGTGGTTGGCGTGGCGCCGCCCCGGATTGATTTCCTTGCCACCCACGATCGCCGTCGGCGCGGTGTCGTACCCCTTCGGCTTGCCCGGAACCTTGCCCATATGGCAGTCCTGGCACGACACACCCGCCTTCCGCGCCGGGCTGTCGCGGTACTGATCCCACACAACCTCGAGCTTGATCCCAAGATTGACGGCCACTTGATGGCAGCTCACGCAGAACTCTGACTTGGTGATCTGATCGTTGGTGATCATCCCCGCATGAATCTGATTGCCACGGTCTTTCTCGCTCGTCGCGACGGTGTAAGTCTCTTTGTTCTTGATCACGTCCTGGATAACGCTCTTCTCGCCGCTGCCATAGACCGGCTCAAAGATCTTGCCGGGCTCCACCCGGCGCTCTCCATTCACCTTGCCATACTGCTCTTTCACGCGGTGGCATGTGATACACGTGACCCCCTCCCGCGAGATCTGGCTCCGCTTCCAAAGTGGCGTCTCGCGGCTTTCGCCCATCTGCGTGCCCACCTGCTGATGGCACCGCACGCAAAATGTCCCAACCGTCCCTTTGGTCAGTTCCTGAAATTTCTGCTCGAACTTATGAAACATGGGCGAGATCGACGCGTACGCATGCTGCGACGACGACCATTCCTCATAAATCTGCTTGTGGCACTCCCCGCACTGCGCGGCCGTCGGATAGAGCGACAAGTCCGCCCCCGCGCCGCCATGCCCCGGCGGCAACGCCGCGCCCGGCGCCTGTTCGCTTCCTGCCGCCTCCTCATAACTCTTGGCAATCGGCTCACCCGCAGCCGGTGTGCTCTGCTGTGCCGAACCAGGCTCCACGAAGGCTAAGAAGAAAAAACAAGCAGCCACGCCGCCGATCAACCACGTGCATGCAGTTCGCGAAATCGCCATACCCTGATCCCCCATGCGTTCGGGCAGTTCGGATTGCGCATTTCCCCCGCGAAATGGCGCCCGGCGTTCCGCTTACGCATCAGACCGGACCAGGATGTGGCTAGGAGCGAAAAACGGCAGCGATATGGCTAATTGAAAGTCAGAAAAGTAATAAGGGAGAGAGGGAATAAAACAGATTTCGACACCACCAGATCAACATCGGATCGCAAGCCGCTAAATACACAAACACGGAACAATCCGCAGACCGCTCACAAACACCAATAAAATCGCGCAGAAACGCTCGTGGATAGCGCTCAGAAGAATGAGCGCGAACATATGCACAATCATAAAATGCGCCCACATTTGCTCAAACCGAACGCATGCGCATGGCGTACGCCAAGCCATCAAAGCGCCATCGTCCGTGACGATAGACGAAACAATGATTGCGCAATTGAGGTGATAACAATTGAAATATCAATTCTGGATTAACTACACAAATCCAAGCACGCAACAGGCGCTTGAGCCCCAGCATCTCCACACGAGAGAGCTTTTGATTGCGCATAACCGCGTTGATTGACGGCGGCGCACCCGGCAACTTGAAATGCTCTAGGAATGGAAAATGGCAGGCAGATACCAGATTAGCGTGAACGGCATCGCTTTCACGGCACGACACGGCGAAAAGCTACTCGACGCAGCCCTCACAAACGGCATCGATCTTCCCCATGATTGTCGCGCCGGCCACTGCGGCGCCTGCTGCGTGCGCTTGGTCGCAGGCCACGTGCAAGGCGGCGAAGGAACTGAACTAGGCATATTCCATGCCTGCCAATGCCGCATCGCAGGCGACGCTGTCTTAGAATCCGGGCAGACGCCCAGCGTCCGCTCAGTCGACGGCGTGTTGAGCTCCCTGCGCCCGCTCTCCCCCGAGGTCATGGAAGCCGGCATCATACCCACACGCGCTCTGCCCTTTCTCGCGGGCCAATATTTGAAGCTGCGGTTCGATGGCTATCCCGCCCGGCCCTACAGCCCCACCCACCCAATCAGCGGCCAGCCAAACGGACGCACGATCTATTTTCACGTTCGCCGCATGGAGAATGGCCGCATCAGCGGATCTCTTGGCCATCGCATCAAGCCCGGCCATCGCGTCACGCTGAGTGGCCCCTATGGCTCCGCTCATTTCCGGCCCAGCCACGCGGGACGCCTGATCCTCGTCGCCACCAACACCGGCTTTGCTCCCATCTGGTCCATCGCGGTGGCGGCCCTGCGCGAAAATCCGCAGCGAAGCATCATGATCATCGCTGGTGGCCGCACGCTGCAATCGCTCTACATGGGCCCCGCGCTCGCACAACTGGCCCGCTTTCCTAATGTGCTCATCGTCCCCGTCTGCAGCCGCGCACAAAATCTTCCACCCCCTGTCATGCCCGGCCGCCCTACGGACTACCTGCCTGTGATGCTTCCGTCCGATGTCCTCTTCGCCTGCGGCGCCGAGGAGATGGTGGCAGCCATAAAGGCGATCGCAGCCAGCGCGGGCGCAGTCTGTTACGCCGACCCCTTCCTGCCCGCGACCGACGACATCGTGCCCGATGGCATCTTCTCACGCGCCAGAGGCTGGCTCAACTTACCAATAATGCGGCCAAGCCGTTCGCCACCACGCGAGCGTCATGAGCCACACATGGCGCCAAGGCAGAGTGCTGACACGCATCCCCAACAGCGCCTTGGCATCTGAAGCACACATGACGCCGTATCCCACCACGCTTCTGGCTATTTCAATCTCCCTGGTTGGGGCCGTCACAGCGTTCGGGAGTACTTCCGTCGCGGCCGATGCTCCCGATCCCGCCAAGGTTTCGGGCCCCAACGCCTGCGCGGAATGCCACAAGCAGGAAGTCGAATCCTGGAAGGGCAGCCATCACTACAAGACCTTCCGCGACATGCCGCGCAACGAAGAAGCCAAGGTGATCGCCGATCGCATGGGCGTTCGCCGCATCAAGGTGGAAAGCCTGTGCCTGGGATGTCATTTCACCGTGCAAGCGAAAGACAATCGGCCCGAGCCCATTGCGGGTATTTCCTGCGAATCCTGTCACAGCGCCAGTCAGGATTGGGTCAAGGTTCACAGCGGCTACAGCGGCAAAACCGCGGCCACAGAAAGCAAGGCCGAGGAAGCCGCCCGCTGGAAGCTCGCCGAATCCAAAGGCATGATTCGTCCCGCATCGCTCTATCGCCTGGCGAAGAACTGCTACAGCTGCCACGTTGTGCCAAACGAAGACCTCGTCAACACCGGCGGCCACAAGGCCGGCAGCCCCTTCGAGCTCGTCTCCTGGTCTCAAGGAGAAGTGCGGCACAACACGTGGAATTCCAAGGGCAAGGAAAACGTGGCCGCAAGCCCCGCCCGTAAGCGCATGCTTTATCTCATCGGCCTCGGCGTCGAGTTAGAAACGGCCCTGCGCGCCGTCGGCAAGGCCACCGTGCGCAAACCCTATGCATTTCTCATGGCCCAGCGCGTCGACAGGGCGCGCAAGCAGATGGCTGCAGCGGCCAAAGCAGCACCCGATGTGCCGGAAATCGAAAAAATCGTCGAACTCGCCCATTCGGCCGGACTGAAACTCAACAACAACCGTTCTCTCACTGCGGCCGCGGACGGCGTCCAGGCACTTTTGGAGAAGATCAGCACATCCTACGACGGCAGCACCTTGACCGGGCTCGATGCCCTCGTACCGGCAGCAGCCGCCTACAAAGGCACGGCCCGGGCGGCCGCCGCAGTCAACTGATCCACTGAGTAAAGAGGTGTGCGATTGGCGGTGCGGCGCACGATGGGAAGCCCGGCAATCGGCGGCGTGAGGCTATCGGGCCTCGGCGTCAAGCCACTCGCACAAGCGGCGCTGATAGCGGGATTATCGGTCGCGCTCTTCGCCGCCGTCTGGCTCTACGGCGCCGGACTGCGCGACGCACGCTATCTCGATGGCTGGCTGCTCGCGTCGGGAATGATCCTGCAGATCTATTTCCACGTCGCTCTCAAGACCACTCGTCTGTCTCCAAAGGCGGTCGCGCGCTGGCGGGCCCTCCACATTCTCCTTGGCTATGTCCTGATCGCGGCCTTCCTGTCCCACGCCAACTTTTCTCTTCCCGATACCGGCATGGAATGGGCCCTATGGCTTGGCTTCTTCCTCGTCGCCGCTAGCGGCGTCTTCGGCACCTACCTATCCTGGTCGCTGAAATTGCGGCATAGCATCACCACCGGTTTCAACTTCGATCGCATCCCAACCCGCCGGGAGGAAATCGCCAAAGAGGTCTATACCGCAGTCACACAGGACGCCGCGCCGTCCCAAGACATCCCCCTTCCCGACCTGCCGTACGATGTCTGGATTCTCGATCTCTACGCCAATCACCTGCGCGATTTCCTGCAAGCGCCCCGCCATTTCACGGCGCATCTTCTAGGCACCCATAACCCCGGCCAGCGGCTCATCGACGAAATTGAGACGCTTTCACGCTTTGTCGATCCCAGCCGGCAAGAGAAGCTCGCGGCCATCAAGAGTCTGGTGATCGAAAAAGACGGCCTCGACTTCGCCCGCGTCCATCTTCTGCTCACCAGAGGCTGGCTGTTTGTCCATGTGCCGGTGACCTACGCCCTGATCGTCATATCGGTGCTCCACGTCATAGTCGTGTACGCCTATTCGTCCGGAGCGTGGTGATGGGCCGTATCCGAGATATGGCGTCGCTATGGCGAACGAAGACATCGAGCCAAGCCCCAACCGCCGCATCCCGCGATCGCATCGCACGCCGTCTGGCGCTACTCGCCACCGTTGGACTCATCCTTATTTTCGTGAGCGCATCCGGCATGCAATTCCTCATGCCCGGCCCGCTCACCAGCGCACATAGCTCGATCGAAGCCTGCAGCAGCTGCCACGCGCGCAGCGGCAACGGAAAGCTGAGCTGGCTCGCGGGTCTCGCGCCGGGCGATCCCCATGGCGACAGCAAAGCCTGCCTCACCTGCCACAAAATGTCTGACACCGCCTTCGCCCCCCACGGCGCTGCACAGGAGGTATTGGAACAAAGCACCGCGCGTCTGGTGAAGATGGCCGCCGAAACATCGCAGCCGCTCGGAGCTCAGGCACAGGCCGCTGCGTTCCCGACACATACAATGGTCGCCGAGGGACTCGAATGCGCGACCTGCCACCAAGAACACCAGGGCGCCACCTTCAATCTCAAAGCGATGTCGAACGAACAATGCCGGTCATGCCACGCGGTCAAATTCGACAGCTTCGACGGCGCCCATCCCGATTTCGAGGGCTACCCCTTCAAGCGCCGCACGCGCATCGTATTCGACCACGCCGGACACTTCGGAAAGCATTATCCCGAACTGGCCAAGAAGGAGCCCGGCAAACCCCTCCCCGCGACCTGTTCCACCTGCCACGACAGCACCGCCAACCGGCGCATTATGTCGATAGCTCCCTTCGATAAGACGTGCAGCACTTGCCATCTCGATCAGATCACCGGCAAGGAGCGCGCCAGCGGACCCAAGGGAATCGCCTTCCTCTCTTTTCCAGGCCTCGACCTCGCAACGTTGCGCAAGAAGGGCGCACAAATCGGCGAATGGCCGGAAGACTCTGAAGCGTCCCTCACACCGTTCATGAAGGTCATCATCGCCCGCAATGAACGCGGCGCAGCCCTGGTTAAAAGCCTGAACAGCATATCGCTTCAGGATCTGTCCGCCGCCACCGACGGCGAGATTAAAGCCGTCACAGCGCTCGTGTGGGAAATCAAAACACTCTTCCACGCGATGATATCTGGCAAAGCATCCGATATCCTCGCCAATCTGACAATCGGCGGCGGGCCTAAGCTCACGGCCGCTGCGATATCAGATCTGACGGCGAACCTCCCCCGCGATGTCATCGCGAGCGCGCAGCAGCAGTGGCTGCCCAACCTCGCCAAGGAAATCGCCGCCCGCCCTGACACGGGCGCACGCCAGCGCAGTGGATGGAACCAGGGCGCTGTCCGCCATAAATCCGCGGTTCTCGCATTGATGCAGTCGCAAGCAAACATTTCGACGCTGAAGCCGTTGCGCATGGCTCAGGCCGAAAGCGCTGAAACCTCCATGCCCCGCCGCCCCTTACCCAGCGGCACGCCCCGCTCCATCGAGCTTGGCGATCAGGATGCGGGAACCCCTGCGCCAAGTCCCGCCAAAGCGAAGCCTCAACCCACATCAGACGCCAATCCATCAGAGGGAACCTCAACACCAACGAACGCCACGGAAGCGGCAACATCGCCAGCCCAGCCGCCGTCGGACCCCGCCAACCGAACCGATGAGTTGCTCGCCCCAACCGAAGCCGAATTGCGCGACATCAAGGCCCGCGAGAAAGGCGCTTCACCGCAGAAGTCTGCCGCACCCGCCACCGCGCAAAACCCCGCCGTACCCAGCGACAAACCGGGGTCCGCGCCGCCCACCGAAACCGCCACCACAACACCGATTGCCACTCCGGTCGCCAACGCCGCCACTTCGCCGGACAACAGCATTTCCAGCGACATCGATCCGGAAACCAGGGCTGATACCGGCGGCTGGTACCGGCAGGATCACGCCATCCTCTACCGGCCCGCAGGTCACAAGGACAAATTCATCGCCTCTTGGCTCCTGCTCACCGGCCCGGTCTCATCCAAGGGTGCGCCCAGCCCCGAGGCGGCCGTGTTCGACACCTTGACCGCGAAGGACGCGCAAGGCTCGTGCGCGAAGTGCCATAGCATCGACGAGACCACTGGCAAGGGCCGCACCGTCAACTTCACGCCCATCACTGCCAAGGCCAAGACCGGCCAATTCACGCGCTTCTTCCACGAACCGCACTTCGGCCTGATGGATGAGCGCGGCTGCGTCAGCTGCCACGAGCTGAAAAAAGGCCAACCCACCCTCAAGTCGTATGAGCAGGGCGATCCGAAAGTCCTCGCGTCCAATTTCGGCCCGGTCAAAAAACAGGTGTGCAAGACCTGCCACACAGCCAGCGCCGCACGTCAGGATTGCACGCTCTGCCACGCCTATCACGTCAACGGCGTCTCAACCCCAATCATGAAAACGAAGATTCCAACGCCATAAACGTTGTCACGACATGCATTGCGTTTCGGAGGTTCAAATATGTCGGAAAGTCATGCCTTCATCATGGTCGGCACTGCAGCCAGTTCGCTCCTAGCCCTGCTCATTCTGTTGCGCGTCGAGATAAATGGTCAGCGACCGGTCTTAGCACTGACCAGACGGTGGGTCGCAACGCCATCGCCAACACCCACCCTTGTGCTCGCCATCATCCTCACCGTCGCCCTCTCCGCCTTCGCCGCCATCACGCGCACCGGCGCGGACACTCAACCGCTCCAAAGCACGACCGCGGCAGCCCCGCCCTCACACACCGCCTTCGATACGGACGAAGACTTGGCCGCCTTGCGCTCCTACGCCACGTCCATCGATACGCCACCCCAAGCGACCGCCCCGAGTGAACCGCTCCCCGGCGTCGATGACATGATTGCAAAGCTCAAAGCGCGGCTCGACCAAAACCCTGCCGACGTGAAAGGCTGGAAAATGCTCGGGTGGTCGTATCTCAACACAGGCCAGCCCAATGAGGCCGCCCGCGCCTACGAAGAAGCCCAGAAGCTCGCCCCCGGCGACGCCGAGATCACCGCCGCCCTGACAGCTGCAAACTCCGCCATCGAGAAATAGTGTGAGAACGCCCTACTTCCGCACGCCTTCGACATGCAGATCAAGCTCCACTTCCTTCGACGCCGGACCGAGTTCCTTGAGGATGCCGAAGTCGGCAAGAGCCAGTTTGGCCTTACCGGCAAATCCCTGCCGGTACCCGCCCCACGGATCGGCTCCACCCCCAACCACAACCGCATCGATCGTGACTGGCTTCGTCACCCCACGCAGCGTGAAATCGCCGACGATCTTCGCCTTCCCGGCCCCATCCGCCGTCACTGACCGGCTGACGAACGTCGCCTTGGGAAACGTCGTCACATCCAAAAAGTCCGCACCGCGAAGATGTTTGTCCCGCTCCGCATGATTGGAGTTGATGCTCGCCGTATCGATCTCGACCGCGATCTTCGCCGCGGCCGGGTTCGCCTCGTCATAGCTGAACGTCCCAGAAAACGTATCAAACCGCCCGACCAGCCAGCTGAACCCGAGATGCGGGATACGGAAATTGATCGACGCGTGCGCCCCCTTGATATCGATCTCGTAGTCCGCCGCCACCGTCGGCTGCGCCAGCGCCACGACAGCGACCATTCCAAAACCAAACATGCGAGCCATCATTTGGCATCTTCCTTTCTCGATTTGAACCATTGCCCTGCACGGCTCACCACATCCGGTGCCGGCCGTTCGTCACATTCCAATACCGGTGTTTCAGCGCCGCCGCCGAATGCACCACCGCCAGGGCCATCACGACATAGGCGCTCCACTCGTGGACCAGTCCCGCAGCGTCCTCTAACCCTGGCGCCGCCACAACAGCCGGCACATTAAACCATCCGAAGACGTCGATCGCGCGCCCATCCGCCGTCGAAATGAAATACCCGCTCACCATGAGAGCAATCAGCAGCGGATAGAACCCGAGATGCACAGCACGGGATGCCGTGCGTTCAACGGGCGAAAGATCATCGTCGTTCGGCTTCACATTGATCAACCGCCACGCGATCCGCACACCCAACGCCAGCAAAACCAACAGCCCAACACTGCGATGCAGATCCGGCGCGCTCTTATAGTAGGGACTATAATAATCGAGCCCCACCATCCACCACCCCAACGCAAAGAGCAAAGACAACGCCAGCGCCATGCTCCAATGGAGCACACGCGAGACAGCGCCATATTGGTCTCTCGAATCTTTGATCATCATCGCACGCGCGCCTCACTCTGGTCGCGAGCATTCAGCCTTGCATCCAACTGGCGGAAAATTCCGGCCATACGTTGACCGTCTCTGCTTCATTTCCGCCAAACCAAGGTCGTAGCAAGAACCATGGGGCAATCATCGCGCACCTTGCGCCACGAACACCACCTGTTCGAGGGACCGACATGCGAAATGCTCATCTAATGACCGCCGCACTTGTAGCCGTTCTCCCGTTCATCATCGCCGCACCTGCGGCGCAAGCCGAGAGCTACATCTTCCACCCCCGCAAAACCGAAGTCCGCTTCTCCTACATGATGGGCCTTCTCACCCAGCGCGGCCGCTTCAGCCGCGTCGAAGGCTCCCTGCAATATGATGAGCGCGCGCCCGAAAACAGCAAGGTCTTCGCTAGAATTGCCACCGCCAGCATCGAAACAGGCCAACCCATCGTCGATGACGAATTAAAGGGCGTCAATTTCTTCAATGCGAAAGCAGCCCCGGAACTCACCTTCCGCAGTCGCTCCGTAAAGCCGATGACTGAGAACACCGCCGAGATCACGGGCGATATCACCGTCAATGGCGTCACCAAGCCTGTCACCCTCGCCGTCACCCTCACGCCGCACGAAGACCCAGCCCTCAAATACAGTGCCGGCAGCAAGAAATTCGTCGCCAAAACGACCATCTCCCGCAGTGCCTTCAACATGACCTCCTACGCTGACATGGTCGGAGACGAAATCGCTATCGAGATCGACGCCGTCGTCCGCCCGCAGAAAAAGTAGAAGGGTCGAACTCTGACAATGAAAACATCAGTGGCCCGCATCCCTCGTGGGCCGTTGACCAACACCGGCCCCCGCGCTTTACGTCCGCGCGATCGGCACCACCACACGCCCCGCGCGGCTCTCCCCGAAATACGCCTCAACGCCATAGACCCTCTTCAGAGCCGCAGGCGTCAGCACCTCCTGCGCCGTGCCTGCCAGCGCAATCCGCCCCTCATGCAGCAGCAAGAGCCGGTCGCACCACTGCGCCGCCAGCGCCAGATCGTGCAGCGAGGCCAGAACCGTCTGGCCTTCGCGCGCCATAGCCTGGAAGGTCTCCATCAATCCAATCTGATGTGCCGGATCCAATCCCGTCGTCGGCTCATCGGCGAGCAACAGCGGCGTCTGTTGCGCCAGCGCCCGCGCCATCAGAACCCGCGATCGCTCACCACCCGATAGCATCCGCGCCGATCGCTTGCGCACCGCCACCAGATCCATGGCAATGAGAGCCGCCTCCACCGCTGCGGAATCAGCCTCAGACGGCGGCGCTAACCCTGAGCGATAGGGTGCGCGCCCCAACATCACGACGTCGTCCACCGCGATCGGCCAGATCACTTCGCCATCTTGCGGCAGATACGCGATACATCTGGCCCGCGCCTTCGCGGCCATGCCGGCAAGATCCTGCCCGGCGAAGCGGATCGATCCGCGATAGGGCAGCAAACTTAGGATCGCTTTGAGGAGCGTCGACTTTCCCGAACCGTTCGGCCCGATGAGCCCGACGACCGTCCCCGCCTGTAACGAGCAGGACAACGCGTCGATCACCTCCCGGCCGCCCAATGCGACGGACAGATCAGACACCTCAAGAACAGGAGCCGCAGCAGCGCTCATATCATCTCCCGCCGCGTCTTGAAGATGAGCCACAGGAAGAACGGTGCACCGACAAGCGCCGTCAACACCCCCAGCTTCAGATCCCGCTCTGGCGCAATCACACGCACAGCAATATCCGCCGCAAGCAGAACCGCCGCCCCGCCGAGTGCGCTCGCACCCAGCAGACGGCTCGGATGCGAACCCACGAGTGGCCGCAGCACATGCGGCACGATTAATCCAATAAAGCCGATCGCGCCCGCCACAGCCGTCGCCGCCCCCACACTCGCCGCCGTGCCGAGCACCACCAAGGCCTGTACCCGGCTCAACTTAAATCCAAGGCTTGCCGCCGTCACTTCCCCGAGCGTCAACGCATCGAGCGCGCGGGCCACCTGCGCCAGCATGATCCAGCCCACCACCATGAACGGCAGCGACAGCCACACGTGCGTCATCGACCGGTCTTTGAGCGAACCCAGCATCCAGAACACGATCTCGAGCGCCGCGAACGGATTGGGCGACAGATTGAGAACCAATGACGTCAGCGCGCCGGCCAAACTGGAAACCGCGACGCCGGCCAGAATGAGTGAAATCGGCGTCGCACTTTCTCCCGCCAGCAAACGGACAAACACAACCGCCACCAGTGCACCACCCAGCGCCATCAAGGGCAGCGCTAGCGGAAAAGACGACGACAAGCCCGTATAGATGGCCATCACAGCGCCAAGTGACGCCGACGCACTCACGCCAAGCAGCCCAGGTTCCGCCAACGGATTGCGTAAATACCCCTGCATCGCCGCGCCCGAGAGACCGAGCGTCGCCCCGATGGCAGCACCCAGAATGGCGCGCGGCAACCGAATTTCCTGCATCACGATCGCAACGACATCGCCGTCCGCGGCGAACAACGCAGAAAGAGAAGCCGAGATTCCCAGACCCGCTGGCCCGATCAGCAGCGAGGCGACGAAGAGCACCACGACGAGGCCCGTCAACAACGCCATCAGGAGAAAAAAGCGGCCGCGCTCTGTCATCGAACGGTCGTCGCACTGCCGCTGCCGCGTGTCGCAACGGGGCGCGGCGCCGGGCTACCGAGTTGGCGCCGAATGTCCGCCAGCCTCTGCACGGCGCGCAAAACATGCGGCGTCCCACACACCATGTATGTGTCCGGCAGCACCGCCTCCTCGCTGCGCGCATCGAGATAGGCGAGCGCGGGATGCACGAAAATCTCCTGAGCCAAGGCCGGACGGTCATACGTCCGCCCCTTGACGACAAGGTCTGGTCGAGACGTCACGAGCACTTCCAAGGGCAACGCCGCGGTCTGCTCAAGTCCGAGTTCCGCACCCAGATTGCGCAACCCCGCCGCTTCCAGCACCGAACTGGGCAATGTCCCACGGCCCGACGTGTACGAGTTGGCGAAATAGAACGCTGCCAGCGGGCGGTGCTGCGGCCTCTCCAACAGCCGCACCTGCTCATCGAACGCGGCCACTAAAGCTTCCGCCTTGGCACGCTCCTCAACAAGATCGCCCATGCGCAACAGCTGTGCGCGAATATCGTCAAACGTCGTCGCCGGCTCGAACAATTCGACGCGCTTGCCCAGCCGCTCCAGGATGGAAACCGTCGCGCGCGCGGTAAAAGTCCCAGCCAGCACAAGATCGGGATGCAGAACGAACACCTCTTCAGCCCGCCCGTAATTCGCCTTCAGCGCCGCCGCCTCCCGGTACATCACCGAGGAGTCCGCACGCTGCGCCAGGAACGACACCGAAGCGATCCGCGACGGCTCGACGAGCAGCATCAACATCTGGTCGGTGCACAGATTGAGCGACGCGATGCGCTGCGGCGGCTCGGCAGCCGCCGGCACACAACAGGCCAGTAATGCAATCACCGCAAAAAGCCGGCGATGAACCGCGAAGACCATGGGCAACGTCCCTCGTCGAGGACCTGTACAAGGACAGCGCCGCCGCATCACGATGCAAGTCGGGAAATGGTTTCCAATTCGCTTGGCCGATCCCAGGGCCCCCGGGGCCAAACCGACTTTGACCACCACAGCGCACAGATCAACGTCATCAACGAACGATCGAAATCAAATCCCTTCCCGGCACGCGACACGCAGCAATCGTCTCGTCGCCACCGCTCGAGCGCCCCTCTCCGCCTTCCCAATCCGCAGCCGCTAGCGCTGCATCTCAGTGGCTATGATGGGAGGAGCTTGCCGCCTACAGTTGCGGGGTCAGCCTCGGTTTTGGCGCCCGGAAAGCGCCGCACCGTGTTCCCTGTCTAAACGCTTGCGCATCCAGACGCCGGTCTGGCTGAAACACATCGCATCGCCACGGCCTTGTCAACGGAACACAGTCTTTACAGGCTGCATTTGCCGCCACGAGCGACCACGCGGCCTTATCTGAGGCCGTCGCACCAATGGCGAAAAAGATTGGCCGCAAATCCACATTGACTCTATCGAGCACCGCATGCTGAACTGACGGCGTGACGGTTCCATGCGCGCAGCAGCGCGTATGGTGAAAATGGGAACACGGTGCGGCGCGCAAGCGCCAATACCGGGACTGCCCCCGCAACTGTAAGCGGCAAGTTTTCTCCAAGTACGCCACTGACGTCCCCCATCGGGATTTCGGGAAGGCTGGAGAAGGCGCTCGAGCCGCGAGTCAGGAGACCTGCCATCACAAGCTGCCCATCTCCCGTGCGTGGGGCGCGGAAGAGCGGAGAACCGTAGCGGCGGCTGATGTGTCAATCGGTGGGGAAACCTGCCGGGTCATGCAGGTCGTTGCGGTAGAACACAGTTCTCATCGCATGCGAACATTTAGGTATCGGCCGTAGCTTCATGAAAGCTGCGAACGGCAGCCTATGTGCTCGTGCGTAATACCGACCTGCAAAAATCCCGGCTCGCTTGCTCACCCTCATCACCACACGACGGGGGACTTAATGTCTAATGTTCACGGCCAAGCCCGAGCGGATCGATTGCGTCTCGCAGTTAAAACATTGCTCTTTTCGACAATCTCGTATCTGGCGTTAGCCAATTCCGATGCAAGAGCACAAGAGATCGAAGACCTTCCCGCAGTGGTAGTCGACACGAGCGAACCACCAAAGGCCCGCAAGAAGACCGCCAATCGCACAAATACGCGGCTGACCGTTCCCGAAGACAAATCAAAAGTCGGGACGACGAGCACGTCCTCTACAAGCGGCGCAGCCGCCAGCAGTGTGCCGAGCAGCAGCGTTCCTGGATCCTCGGCTACATCGCAACCAGACGGAAATACCGGTGGCCCTGTAAAAAGCGGCGGCGTGACGGGAGCGTCCACGTCGATTATTACCCGAGAGCAGATCGACCGGGCCGCTCAGTCTACTCTCGCCGATATCATCTCTCGCGAGGCCGGCGCCCAAACCTCTGGTCTCTTTGGTGGAGTAAACGGCGCTAAGACGACCGTTGACCTTCGCGGCTTCGGGGTAACAGGGCCTTCCAATACGCTAATCCTGATCAACGGGCGCCGGCAGAACGATTGGGATCTGCCGGGCTTTGACCTCTCCACGATCGCCAAAGATTCGATTGAACGAATTGAAATAACGCGCGGCAACTCTGGCGGCGTTCTCTACGGCGATGGTGCGGTCGGAGGTGTCATAAATATTGTGACCCGCACGGGTGTTGCCACGCCCAATCAAGTGAAAATTGACGGCGGCGTCGGCTCCTTCAATACAAAGGAAGGCAACGTCTCGGCCAGCGGCTCCTCCGGTCCCTTCTCAGCCTTCGTCAACGGCAACGTGATCGAATCTGACGGCTACCGGGACAACAACAAGCTTGAACAGACGTCAGTTGTCGGCGACTTCCGTTGGATGTTCACCAATGGCAGCGTCTACCTCAACGTTGCCGCTGATGAGCAACGACTTGGGCTCCCGGGTCCTCGCACCCTCACTGAACTCATCAATGACCCGCGCGGCACGAACTCTCCTCGAGATAACTCCGAAAAAGACGGCGCCCGGATCACGCTCGGTGCCTCATACCAAATCACTCCAAACGTCGAGCTGATCCTTGATGGAGGTGTGCGCAAGAAGGAGGATACAGCTGAGTATCTGCAATTCACGGGCTTCGAGTCTTATCTCGATACCACCCTGACGACAGCTTCGTTTACCCCGCGAGCAAACCTCACGACGCCATTCCTCAGCCTGCCCTCGCGGATCGTGGCTGGGATTGACGTGTTTGACACGGATTACGACTCCGACCGCAGTCAATTGCAGGGGCTCAATCCAATTCACAGATATGCGGGCGGGCAAACGACGGTCGCAGGCTATTGGCAACAGACAGTCAGCGTGACACCGGCAACCGACGTCTCCGCTGGCGGCCGCATCCAATGGAACAGGACCACAGCCAGCGACGTTTATGATCCGACAGCTCCTGGCGCAGGATTTGCCAACCCGCAAGGCCTGCCACTCGACCAAAACGAAACCAATCATGCCTGGCATGTGGGCGTCGAACATCAGCTTGTACCCGGCCTGACGTTGCTTGGACGCGCCGCACAGAGTTTCCGCGTCCCCAACATCGACGAGAGAATTGGTTCGTCGCCGCTCTTTCAAGTCACCGATTTCGATCTCGAAACGCAAAAGTCGCAAGACTGGGAAGTTGGACTCCGACTTCAATACGGTCCACTCGGCTTACAATCCACCTACTACGAGATGCGCATCACAGACGAATTGCGGTTCGATCCCATCAATTTCGTCAACACCAATCTCGACCCAACGCTTCGCCGGGGTGTCGAAACCATCGCCAGCTTGCAACTCACTCCTGACGTCCGCCTGCGCGGCAATCTCACTTATATCAACGCAGAGTTTGAAGAAGGTCCATTTGCCGGAAACCAGGTTCCGTTGGTCTCGCCGTGGAGCGGTAGCGCAGGAGTGACGTGGAACATACTTGGCCCGCAACTCTGGCTTGATGCCAATCTGCGATATTTCAGCCAGCGATATCTCGACGGCAATGAGATCAATGCGAACGCGCAATACTTTGTACCATCGACGGCATTGGTCGACGTGAAGATTGGCGGTGAGTTCGATCGTCTTGAATGGTCCGCTGCCGTTCAGAACCTTTTCGACGAGGACTACTACGACTACGGGCTCGATGCCGGCTTCGGTTTCTATTCCTTCTACCCTCAGCCTGGTCGAACCTTCATGATCAAGGCCGGCACGAAGTGGTGAGTGAGATCACGGGTCTTAACGCGTTCTGGTGGGTCCCTCGTCGGCGCGAGGGACCAACCAGCCAAGGGCAACGTCCACGAGTCCATTCGAAAATGGCTGGAAATTAGCACAGAAGGATCACCGGCCCCCTCAACGTCCTTTTGCGCTCCCGGCGTGCACCGTGTTAGACAGGTCCGGCCAAATCTAGAATTCTTCCAAAAACCGGCCGTCCCATGCGCATTAGCAAAACCACCCATAACGCGCTGCAAATTCTCATCGCAACCGCCAAGTCGGGAAACAATCTCGTCAAGGGCGCAGCGATTGCGCATGAACTTGGCCTCACTGAACAGAACACGTCCAAGATCGTCCATCTGCTCTCACGCGGCGGATTCATCAAAGCCGTTCGCGGACCCCAGGGTGGCATGACCCTCGCCCAGAACCCTGCGGACATTCGCATCGGCGATGTCGTGCTGGCGATGGAGCGCATGACCATCGAGGACGAACGCCAGGCCCACGGCGGTTTCAATGACATCTTCGATGTGGCCCTCGACGCCTTTGTATCCGTACTCAATCAGCACACGCTGGCCGATGTCGTTCGCAGCAAGCGGGGCGGTCCACTCGCGGGCCTTTCCGGAAAGCAAGCAAAGTCCAAGGGGCAAAAATCAAAACGCAAGTCGGCTGCGATCTTGGACGAGGTGCGCAAGCAGCGAGCCCCCGCTTCAAAAACTAGAGGCATTCAAAAGTAGCGCCGCCCAACGCCGGGCAAAGCACACGGCCGGCCCGTTGTCGTATTGACAGTGGCCGCCATTCGATTGTCTTGTTCAAGAGCTGGCACGATCGCCAATGTCCGATGTTGAGGCCTTGAACCTCACCGATTGGAGCGCAGACGTTGAAAACGCCCCGCCATCGTAGGCCGCCGTCGCCCCGCAGCCCCAGCACAGAGCAGCAACGTCATGTCTTGCATAATCCCGCTGACATATTCGTCGGCATGGGCTTTCGCTATTGGCTGACCGGCTTCCGCACCGGCGAACTCGCACACTGGGAACGTGCATTCACGCTCGCAGAGCAGACCGTCGGCTTGACGGCCGCCCGCGATGTCTGCCGTGACTTTTCACAATGGGTCCGCCTGCTCAGCGAACATTCCCGCCGCGACCTGCAAGTGCTCGAACCCGCTAGCCGCTGCTTCTGCCGCGATGAATGCATCGCCATGGCGCTTGTCGCGGCGCACCAGCATCAAGCCTGTCCCGCACTTCAGGCGTGCGCAATGACACTTCTGTGTTGCGATCCACGCGACGACTTAAAAGCGCTGACCGGCGCATTAGCCGATGGGCTTGCATCCGCTGACCAATGGGTCTCACCGGCTGCGATGGACCATCTTGTCCGCTATGCCACCAATCCTGCGCGCATGATAATGTGAAGAGTTGGCAGTGGGCGAACCACGCCACCCGACCATGTCCTAAAAACCCTGCTCACGAACAAGCACCCGGCCAATCTGCCGCCACGCCAGAGTGAGTGGGCTCACCGCTTCCGCCTCGACCCAGACACTGCCCCGCATGAGGCGCGGCGGAGGCGCTTCTCCATTGTCCAGCTGAAACGACACTTCAACCCATCCCTCACGCGTATTCAGCCGTTGATCCTTCTCCACCGCAGCCACAGCTCCCCCGAAGCGGTCCGCAAGTGCCGGCTCGGTCAACTCACCATTGCTCGCCGGCGCAATCGCTTGCAGCGTAACAGGTAACGACGCCTGATCGGCTTCATCCGATACGAAGACGCCCTTCGCTCCCGCCGCGATCCGCTGCAGATCGGTGTCCGACACAAGCGCCTTCACACGAGCGCCCTTCGCGCTCGTAATGCGTGCCAACAGCTGTTCCTGACCCACATACGTTCCAGGCCGCAGCGCTAAGTCGAGATCCACGATCCGCCCTGCGAAAGGTGCCCGCACCGTCAATGCCATGCGCTCGGCCTCCAAGCCCTCGATCTTCTGTCGCGCCGCCGCTTCGGCCTGTCCCAGAACAACAGCCTGTTCGAGTTCCTTCGCGCTGGCGGCAAGTCGCGACATTTGCAACTCAAGCAAGCGCAATTCCAGCCGCGCGGTACGCAGACGTTGATCGAGGTCGGGCGATTGCGCCTCAAACAACACCTGCCCCTGCTCGACATATCCGCCTTCCCCGGTGCCGACCCGCGTCAACGTTGCCGCCACCGGAAGATGTAGATCTTACTCATTGAGCGACAACAGCACACCGGGACTGTCGACGCCGCGGATAACCGGCGCAACGGCGAGCACCAGCCCGGCCATCACAGCGCAACCCGTAGCAAACGACCGGCGGCTGACCGCGATCTTCCCACGAAGCGACCACCATGCGGCCAGCTCGTTCCAGATTGGCCGAACGATGAAGAAGCCGATTTCGACAGCCGCCAGAAAAATTCCGAGCGCCTTGCCCGCAACGACGTAGACGATGGCCGCAATCCCAAGGAACAGGAAGAACCGGTAGACCCACGTCAGGTAGGCATAGATGATGAGCGTCCGCTGCAATGACGGCCGGAAGTGCTCGGGCGGCGCCTCGCCCAAACCGAACAGCGCCTCGCGCATCTTCCAAACGCCGAGCGCAAACGAGCGATCCTGCAGGTTGGGCACCTTGAGGGCATCCGAAAGTGCAAAGTATCCATCAAAGCGCATGAGGGGATTGAGGTTCACCATCAGCGACATCACGATAGACGCCGTCGCGAACGTAAAGCTCAAATCCCGCATCGGCCCATCAGGCAGCAGCGGCCAGGCCAGCAGCGCCAATGCTGCAACGATGCTTTCGGCAGCAACGCCGGCGAAAACGATCGCCAATCTCTGCCGGTCGCTCGCCAACCGCCAACTGTCGCTGGTATCCGTATAAAGAACGGGGGTACCGACCATGAATGCGATGCCCATGCTCGGCACGCGGCATCCATAGCGCACGGCCGTCAGGGCATGGCCCATCTCGTGGATCGCCTTCAGGATCAGCAGCGCGATCCCGTAGATGAAGAGCTGTTGAAATTGCAGCGCACGATCAACCGCAGCGACCAGATCGCTCCACTGCCGCATCGTCAGATAGAAACCGGCAATCGCAATGGCCGCGACAAACCACCAGAACGAACGCGAATAGGCGAATGTCACCCACGGCAATGCGCGCTTCAGGAACGCATCGGGGTGAAACAACGGCACGCGAAAGAACAAGTAGTTGTGTAATGCCGACTTGAGCAAGCCATGACGCCGGGACGCTGCCCGCTGCCCATAGCGCGACCAGCCACCCTCGGCATCGGTCTCACTGAGCTCGTTTTCGACCAAGAACTTTGCAACAGCCTGGACGTCATCCAGCGCTGGCTCGACACCGTACTGTTGCAAAAACTCGGATTGTATGTCGTCGGAAGTCTGGCAATTCCGCCACAAGAGAACTAGCCCGCTCGACGGCCACATGACCTTGCTGTAGCTGCCGCGCACCGGGTCGGTAATAATCACCGAGGGAAACCCGCCATCCGGAGCGGCAACAATCTCCAGATCCACTCCACGCCGCAAACGCGGCAATGGCATGGGCTTGACGCTATCGGATGGACTGGCGGGGATCACAGGCCAAACCTCTGCCGCAGCGATGCGATGGGCTTACGGAACAGATAGAACGCCAGAGGCACAGACCGCGAACTGATACGGGCAACACCGCGCAAGCCGATCCTGCGTGCTTCTCCGTCCGAAAAGCCCGCATGCACCCGATAGACCATCTGGTGCTCGCCGTTCAGCGCTGGTCGGTAGCTGCTACGCGTCACGTTGGCCTTCACCGCCGTTAAAGGATCGCCATCCAGAAACAGCGAGACGTCGCCGCCCTCGGCCACCGTCAACGCATCGGAGACCGGGACCTCGATCTTCAGCTCTGTCGCTGTAGGATCACCGATCTCCATAATCCGTTCACCGGTTCTCACCGGCCGTCCAATCCAGTCGGACTTCGTCGAGTAAATCAGAAGTCCCGCACTCGGCGCCTTGACCACGGTGCGTCCCAGCATTTCCTGCGCATAGGCCAATTCACTCGACGCGACGTCCAATTCGGCCTTTGCGATCGCCACATCTTCCATATTCTTTTGTGTCGCCGTCGCTGTCTGCACGGCCTTGAAGTATTTCGCCTGCGCAACCGCCTTGCTACTCTTGGCGACTTCCCACCGGTTGCGCAAATCGACATCCGTGAATGTCACAACCGGCGTGCCCCTATCCACCCGTGAACCCGGAGGCAACAAAACGTCGTTGAAATAGATGTTTGATTTTCAATATCGACGAACCCGAATCACTGCATAAGCAACAAAGGTCTGTCAGCAGATAGTCAGCCCTATCCCGGCCTCGCGTTTAAGTTGTACACAGGATTAATACATCTTGTGGAAACGGCTTGCAGCATCAACGAACACAACCTGAAAGGGAACGATGCGGCCGGCCTTGTGGCTCTACGGCAGCGCGCTGACGGGCTTGGCAACCTCGACCTGATCACCGGGTTTCAAAAGCGCATTGGGGGAAAGCACGACGCGATCTTCCAGTGTCAGCCCCGCGCACACTTCGGCTTCCGCCCCCAAATCGCGACCAACGCGGACCTTACGAAACGCGATCTTCTGGTCCGCCCCAACCACCGCCGCAAACTGTTCCCCTTGCCGCACCACCAGCGCGTTCCCTGGCACCAGCACGCAGGGCGTATCCCGCTCCACATCCAGAATGACCTGACCGGAAAGCCCGGCCGGGAGGGAAAAGTCGCTGTTCGCCATCACGAGCTCGGCACGCATCGTCCCCGACGTTTGATCGATGGATCGGGACGTCCGCACCACTTGAGCGTCGAACTGCCGATCCAGGATCTCGGCAAATGTGAACTTTGCCGGCGTCCCCGGCGTCACTTTCAACGCAAAAGACTGCGGCACATCGATCTCGATCCGCAGCTGTTCCAGCCGCGCAACGTTGTAGAAAAACGTCCCCGTAGCTCCAAAATCGCCCGTGACCCGGTCTCCACGCTCAACCTGCCGTTCGATAATCACGCCATCGAAGGGCGCCCGAATCGTTTGAAAACCCTGCACCTCCTCCAGCCGCCGCACCTCGGCCTGCGCCGCAGCCAGATCCGCCTTCGCAATCGCCACGCTGGCCTCGCGGTCGTCGCGCGCTTGTTCGGGCAGAAACTTTTTCGGCACCAATTCCTGCGCCCGGTCGAGCGTCTGCTCGGCCAACTGCAGCCGCGCCTTCACCTGCTGCACCGCTGCCCGCGCCCGGTCCAGCTGCTGGCGAATCTCCGGCGCATCGATGACGACCAGCACATCACCGGCCTTCACCCGGTCGCCGATTTCCCCGCGCCGTTCGGACACAACCCCGGTCGCGCGACCCGAAAGACGCGCCTGTTCAATCGGCGCCGTGCGCCCGGATAACGTGAGCCCGAACCGGCCCGCTGCCGCCTTCGGAGCCACCACCCGCACAGTCCGGATCGCAGCCGCCGCCGGCTTGGCATTGTTTGCCATAGCCGCAGGTCCTGGCGCCAACATACCGGCCGCTGACGAGACAAGGTTGAAATGACGGTCAACGGCAATCGCACCGGCCGCAACACCAAGCAAACCCAATACCTTCATAAGCGTTGTCGCCATGGTCATGGTGTTCCTGCAATCTCGCGTACCGAACCTGGAGCAACCGTCGGCGCCCCGCCGCCGCCAGCCGTCGCCCCGCGCCGCTTGACCAGCAGCGCAAACAACACCGGCACAAAGGTCAACGTTGCCACAGTGCCAAAAACAAGCCCACCGACAACGGCCCGCCCCAGCGGGGCATTTTGCTCGCCACCATCGCCCAGTCCGAGCGCAAGCGGGACAATCCCAACAATCATGGCAATCGCCGTCATCATGACCGGGCGCAGACGCGTCTCCGCCGCTTCAATCGCAGCGGTCACCGGATCGGCGCCCGCCAGAAAGCGATCCCGCGCAAAGCTCGTCACCAGCACGCTATTGGCCGATGCCACGCCGATGACCATGATGAGACCCGTGAGTGCGGGGACTGAGAGCGGCGTTCCCGTGATCCAGAGCGCAAAGAAGGCCCCGGCGATGGCAACCGGCTGCGTCCCCATCGCAATCAGCGGCATCACCCACGATTGGAAGTTCACCACCATGATGAGATAGACGAGCACCGCCGCCAGAGCGATGCCGCCAAACATCTCCCCATACGCTTGCACCATCGATTGCGCTTGCCCACCCACTTCGATCCGGTTGCCCGGCTTGAGCCGTGGCTTGACCGCCGCGATCGCTTTGTCGAGATCGCCGTAAACCCCGCCGATGTCCCGCCCTGCCGCATTCGCCAAAATGGTCGTCGTCGGCTGCAGCATGAACCGGTCGATGTTCGCCGGAAGCTGCTTGATCTGTAGCGACGCAATCGACCTCAGCGACAACGTCGGCCCGCCAGCCGCCGGCTGCACCGGCGTGTTGAGCAATTGCTCCGCAGTTGTCAGCCGTACCGGCGGGGCCACGATTTGCACGCTATAGGACGCACCGATCGCCGGATCGGCCCAAAAGCTGGGCGAAACTGTCCCCGACGCGCCAAGCGCCGAGAGCACAGCGCTTGCTGCGTCCTGTGGCGTCACACCGAACTGCAAGGCCCGCACACGGTCGATGTCGAGAGTATAGGCCGGAAGATTGCGAACCTGCCGCGTGACGACATCCGCAGCACCCGGGATCTTCTTTATCGCCTCCGCCAGATCGCGCGCGATTTCCGCGTTGCCGCCTGCATCCCGCCCGATCACGCGGACCTCGAAATCCGCCTGCGCGCTTCCAGCCAACGTCTGCGCCGTCGCATCTGCTGGCACGAAATAAAAATTGAGCTTCGGGAATTGCTCGCGCAGCATCCGCCGGATGGCGTCTGTGTGCTTCGCAGTCCGACCCAGCCCGCCCCTCAGCTGAACCAGAATCTCGCCATCGAATGAGCCGATGACCCCGCTCTGCACCCAAGCCAGATTGATTGCCTCAGGCGCGCCGATGTTCTCCGTGATGAACGCGATGTCATCCTCGGGAATGATCTCTCGCATCGCGCGCTGCACATCGGCAAATACGGTTGCGGTTTGCTCCAACCGCGACCCCGGCTCTGCACGCAAATAAACGCGGATCATGCCCGCGTCGGCCTGCGGAAAGAACTCCCGCCCGACATTCAAGGCCGCAAAGCCTCCAACGAACAACGCGGCGGCCAACCCGGCAACCGGCAGAATCTTGAAGCGGATGAAAAGGCGCAAGATGGCCACGAGGAATCGTTCGATCGCCCCCAGCCCTCGTCCCACGGCACCCGAAATCGCAGCAATCACCCCGCGAGGCGCATGGTGCGGATCGTGTTCGCTCAAGAGCAGAGAGGCGAGCGACGGCACCAGCGTTCGCGACAGGATGTAAGAGGCAGCCATCGCGAACACGACCGCAAGGCCGAGCGGAATGAAAATGAAGGCCGCCGTCCCGGTCAACAGGAAGAGCGGCGAGAAAACGATGCAGATCGCTAGCGTCGATACGAACTCCGGAAACGCGACCTCCTCCGCACTTTTCAGGATGGCCGGCTGCAGCGGCATCCCATTTTCCAGATTGCGATTGATGTTCTCGATCTCGACCAGCGCATTATCGACCAGAATACCGATCGCGAGCATCAGCCCGCCAAGCGTCATGAGATTGAACGTCTGTCCGGTCAGCCCGAGACCCGCCACCGACGCCAACAGCGCCAAGGGTATCGACGTCAAAACGATCAGCGACGATCGCCAACTACCGAGAAACACCAACACAACGAACGCCACGAGGCATCCGACGACGACCGCTTCCTTGAGCACGTTGTCGACGGCGTTCTGAACAAACACCGACTGATCGAACACCGGCTCAATGGTGATCCCCGGCGGCGCCGACGCGCGCAACTCTGGCAGCTTGTCTTTAACCTGCCGCACGATATCGACAGTCGAGGCGTCCCCCAACTTCAGGATCGCCACGATAACGGCGTTCTGCCCGTCAAGCCGCGCAATGTTCGTCTGGATCGCCGCTCCATCGCGGATCGACGCCACATCGCCGACCCGCACAACCCGCCCTTCGACCGACCGCAACGGCAGATCGGCAAACTGCGAAACCTGCTCGGGGCTCGCATTCGTTGTCACCACGATCTCACGGCTCTCCACGCGCAGCACGCCGGTGGGTAACGTGAAATTTTGCGTGTTGATGGCGCGAGCCACTTCGTTGGCCGACACGCCGTACGCCTCCAGCGCCTCCGGCTTCAGATCGATCATCACCTGCCGCGACGCGCCACCATAAGGCAGCGTCAGCCGCAACCCTGGAATCGACTGAATTTGCGATCGAAGTTGCAGCCGCCCATAGTCGAACAGAGCGCTCGAGTTCAGCGTGTCCGACGCCAGCACGAGTTGCAGCACCGGCACGCTCGAAGGCACGAAGGGCACGATCAGAGGCGGCGATGTTCCCGGCGGCATGCGCCGCAGAATGGTCTGACTGACCGATGTGATTTGCGCGAACGCCGCCGTCACATCCGTTCCCGGCTGAAACGTCACCCGGATGATGGCAACGCCCGTTAGCGTCTCCGACCGGACGTCGCGGATGTTATCGACGTTGTTGAGGATGGCGATTTCGCCAAACGTCGAAATCTTGGACGCCATCTCCGGCGCATTGAGGCCGGGATAGGTCCAGATGAGATTGATCGCAGGGATCTTTACCGCCGGCAGGATATCCGTCGACATCCGCTGCGCCGACAGGGTGCCCGTCAGCAGCAGCAGGATGGCGAGCACGCCAATGCTGTGCCGATGCGCCAGGGCATAGCGAACGATCCACAAGCTGTGAGCCTCCCTCGATCGTCTTATCCGGGCAGACCACCCCCCGCCGGCCGCAAAGGGCGCAACCGGCACCGCACGGTCCGCACCGGTACGGCTAGCGTAAAACCCGCCACTTGGTTCCTAAATTCATGTGACGTTACCGTGATTTAATCGCCATCCGATCACCACCTGCGGCCTCCCGCCGCGAATGCCCGGCGCAAGGGCAATCCGCCCGCAATATAGTCTCCGCTGATCTCGGGTTGGATGTCCGATGAGAGAATGGATAAACGCCACCCGCGCGAATTGACCTCCCGGCGCCGCGCCCCTACGTTGCGCGGCCTGTCGCGGCCGTTACCGGTCAGCACTCCAACCTAAGCCAAAGACCGGAGACCCGGCCAAGCACCGGGCACAACCCTCACATGTCCTTCCACGCCACCCCTGCCCAGCTTGAAGTTTCAGCCGACGTCCGCGCATGGCCGTTTGAAGAGGCCCGCCGCATCGTCGACCGCCTGAAAAAATCGAAGGGCGGTATGGACAAAACAGTACTGTTCGAAACCGGCTACGGCCCCTCCGGCCTGCCCCACATCGGCACCTTCGGCGAAGTGGCCCGCACCAGCATGGTCCGCCGCGCCTTCGAAACGCTCACCGAAGGCAAGGTCAAAACGCGTCTCCTCTGCTTCTCCGACGACATGGACGGCATGCGCAAGGTGCCCGACAACGTCCCCAACCAGGACATGCTGCGCGAGAACCTGCACAAGCCGCTGACCCGCGTGCCCGACCCGTTTGGCCAATACGAAAGCTTTGGCCACCACAACAACGCGATGCTGCGCCGCTTCCTCGATACGTTCGGTTTCGAATACGAGTTCGCCAGCGCCACCGACTATTATACCTCCGGCAAATTCGACGAGATCCTGCTGCGCGCCGCCGAGCGCTACCAGAAAATCATGGACATCATGCTGCCCACGCTCGGCGAAGAGCGTCAGGCCACGTACAGCTGCTTCTTGCCGATCTCGCCCAAAACCGGCCGCGTCCTTTACGTGCCGATGAAGGAGGTGAACGCCAAGGCCGGCACCATCACCTTCACCGACGAAGACGGCGAGGACATCACAATCCCCGTCACCGGAGGCCGCGTGAAATTGCAATGGAAGCCCGACTTCGGCGCCCGTTGGGCGGCCCTTGGCGTCGACTTCGAGATGTACGGCAAGGACCACATGTCCAATACGCCGATCTACGACGGCATTTGCAAAGTTCTCGGCGGCACACCGCCCGAACATTTTGTCTATGAACTCTTCCTCGACGAAAAGGGCGAGAAGATTTCCAAATCCAAGGGCAACGGCCTGACGATCGACGAGTGGCTCACCTACGCCACACCCGAAAGTCTGGCCCTCTTCATGTTCCAGAAGCCGAAGTCGGCCAAGAAGATGCACTTCGACGTCATCCCGCGCGCCGTCGACGACTACCTGCAGTTCCTCGGCGCCTATCCCAACCAGGATCCTAAGGCCCAGCTCGAAAATCCGGTTTGGCACATCCACGCCGGCACACCGCCCGCCCAGTCGAGCCCGGTCTCGTTCGCACTCCTGCGCAATCTGGTCGCCGCCTCGAACGCCGAAAGCAAAGACGTCCTATGGGGCTTTATCCGCCGCCACATGGACGACGCGACCCCGGAAAAATATCCGCTCCTCGATACGCTTGCCGGCTACGCCGTGCGCTACTATCGCGACTTCGAACTCGCCAAGAAGTCCTACCGCGCCCCCGACGGCGTGGAACGGGACGCCCTCCAGGCGCTGTCCGATACCTTGGCCAAGGCCCCGCCCGGCGCTACGGCGGAGCAGCTGCAAGGCATCGTTTACGACATTGGCCGCTCGATCCCCCGCTATCAGGATCTGAATGCCAAGGGCGCGACACCCGAGCGCCCCGGCGTCTCGAACGCCTGGTTCGCCGCCATCTACGAAGTGCTCTTGGGCGAAAGCAAAGGACCGCGCTTCGGGTCTTTCATCGCGCTCTATGGCGTCGAGGAAACGCGGGCCCTTATTGCCAAGGCGCTGGCTGGCAAAGCAGGCCAAGCCGCGTAGGCGGGCGGGGCCGTTACTCGCCCTTTGCCAAAGGCGGCAGATCGAAACTGACCAACAACAGGTTGATCAGCGACTCGGTCCGCCGCGCGATGGTCTGCGCGGTCCAATCCGCTTCCTTGGCCGCATCCTGCGCCAACAAGAACGGAGAAGCCCGCAGGATCTCGCGCTTCTCCTCCCACGACAGCGTACCCGCCCGCTGATTATCGCGGCCCGACAGCAGCACCACATTGCCGAGCTTTTGGTGATGCGCCTTACAGCCATCCGGCGTCCGGAAAAGCGTGAGCCACGCTTTACACCCGTGCGGATTGCGCGGCAAAATATGTTCGATCGTCACCTCGTCACGCAGAATAGGACCCGGGTCCGATCCCATCGTGGCGCTGATCCGGCGCAACAGACAGCCTGCATAATGCTTACCTGCGAAGTTCGCGCTGCGCAGATTGGTGATCGCATGCGCCCGCAAAGTGGCATCGATCTGCAGCTTCGACATCGCTTTCGGCAGCGTACCGGCCTCGATTTCGTCCAACAGACGCAAGAGCCGCGTTTCCTGAACGCCCGGATCGACCCCTGCAATTTTCGACAACCAGACGAGACACTCGAGTCTGCGCGTAAAATCCACCGTGTGCGCAGCGTTCGGACCATGCACCTTGAGCCACAGCAGTAAAGCCGGCACCCAGGAATGCGTCTCGATCCACGTCATGAAATCCACCGAGCGTGCGATCGACATCCGCTCGCCGTCGTCACGCCCGACATGGCCTCGGCGCACATCCTTCAGCCGGTTGGCATGCGGAACGAGATGTTCCGCCATGAATGCCAGACCGCGATTGGCCACTCCGAACCGTTCGACAATCTCCATTTCCACCGGCCGCGCCGATTGCGATTCGCCCCGCCACGACATCGCGCGGATGTGCGACAGCAAACGAAACATGTCTTCGGGCGTCAGCATGCTTTCGCAGCTCTCCCAAAGTCCCGCCGCCGTGATGTGCGCTTCGGCCGGCATGGCGGACAGAATGAGCGACTTGGCCTCGTCCGCATGGCTGAATGCGAGGCGGGTATTCTGCTCCGTATTCAGCATGTCCCAGGCCAGGTCGGCATTATCGACGGTGATCGTGACCAGCCGGCAGCTGCTCAAAATATAGTCTGCAAGCGCGCGGCGGATTTCGTCCGTCATCCCAGGCGCCAACAATTCCGAGCGGATGCCATCGCGGTTGTCGACGATATTGCGCTCGCTCTCCGACAAGGCCTCGCGCGGCACATCCGGATCGAATTCCGTCGATCCACGGCGCTGGACGATGCTGGCAAAAAGCCGTCCCGGCAATTCCTGGATCGTGAGCAGGTCTTGGGCCTCCCCGCGAGATGGCCACTGGTCCACGGCGACCAGACGGTGCAACCGTTCGGCGCGGCCGGGATCGGCTTCGAGATCGCGCAGAACCGCGAACAAGATCGTCAGCGTCACAAGCCTCTGGTGACCGTCGACGATTTCCACGTCCGGCGAGCCCGGCGCCTTCGCCAGCATCAACCGCCCGAGAGGAAAGAAGCGCCGGCTCGCCTCCCGATGCATGGCCGAGCGGAGATCGCAGACCAGCCGCACGGCATTTTCCGGCTTCCAGGCATACGCGCGTTGAAAGCACGCAAGCCGGTAGCGATAGCGCCCATCGAGAAGCGCGCCGACGGTCAGAACTTCCGCAACGATCGGCTCGGAGGCTTCACCACCCGCCGGCGCCGGGCTCACGCTCTGTTCCACAAACCCGGGCGAATCGGTCTCGCTTCCGGACTGTTGCTCATCCAGGGGAGGCTGCAAGCGGTTGGCAAATGATGCACGCGCCCAGAAGCCCCGTGGGGCTTCTTGTTTAGGTCGCTGAGCCAAAGGACGTCCCCTGATACAATCTGCTTTTTGTCATTCTAGACACTCGCCCACAGCCCCTGCAATGAGCCGCAGGGACGGGTCACAAGCTGAGTGTCTATTGATGGAGATGAGTATTCCTCACCGGTCCGTCATCTGCAAGTGCGCCAATCGAGAATCTGTTCCTCAAATTTCATCGGCGATGCGCCTCACCATCGGCATGCAAAAGCGCGGCATCGGCGGCGGCAATACTTGCTCGCCTTTGCCATCTCGCTTACTCCTCGCAACTGGTTCAGAGCCGTCAGGAATTCCATGTCGAACATCGTTTACAAGATTGTCGATGAGGCCGCGTGGCGCGACGCGCAGCGTCTGGGCGCCTATCGTGGGTCGCCGGACGATGTGCGCGACGGATTTATCCATTTGTCGTTTGCCGATCAGATCGAAGGCACCGCCGCCCGTCATTTCCATAACCGCGCGGACCTGCTGCTCATCGCATTTCCAGCCGCTGCCCTCGGATCGGATTTGAAGCATGAAGCTTCGCGCGGCGGCGCGCTGTTCCCGCATCTCTACGCCGATTTGCCAACCGCCGCCGCACTCTGGGAAAAACCGATGATCCTCGGCGCTGACGGCGTCCCCCGCGCCACAGGAGACATCGGCTGATGCTCGGAAGTCTTTACGGTCTCGCGCGCGGCGCACTCTTCACGATGGAACC
Source organism: Hyphomicrobium sp. 12-62-95 (assembly GCA_002279935.1). Lineage (GTDB taxonomy): Bacteria > Pseudomonadota > Alphaproteobacteria > Rhizobiales > Hyphomicrobiaceae > JAGVSR01. The sequence continues at coordinate 42,741 of NCCZ01000015.1, forward strand.
GGAAGATGCGCACGAATTCACCTTGCGCATGCTTGAGCGCGGACTTTATCCGCGCGACACAACCGGCAACCCATTTGAACTCGCCACCAATGTATTCGGCCTCAGCTTCCCCAATCCAATCGGCATCGCCGCCGGCTACGACAAGGATGCACGCGTCCCTGACGCTGTCCTCGGCCTCGGCTGCGGCTTCGCAGAAGTCGGCACGCTGACGCCGCTGCCGCAACCAGGAAACCCGCGCCCGCGTGTTTTTCGTCTGATCTCCGACAACGGATTGATCAACCGCCTCGGCTTCAACAACGGCGGCCACGCGGCCGCTCTCGAACGCCTCCAGGCCCGCCGCCCCGATGGCATTCTCTGCGTGAACGTCGGGGCCAACAAAGACAGCGCCGACCGGGCTCAAGACTACGTGCGCGGCATCGAAACGTTCTACGATGTCGCCACACTGTTCACCGTCAACATTTCCTCGCCCAACACACCGGGCCTGCGCGACCTGCAGGCCCCCGCGGCGCTCGACGAGTTGATCGGCCGCGTCATGGCCGCCCGCGCCGCATTGATGGCCGCCGGAAAACCCAAGCGCCCGATCATCGTCAAGATCGCCCCCGACATCGCCGAAGACGATATCGGACCGATCACCGAACGCCTCCTCGCCCACGCCGTCGATGGCATCGCCGTTTCGAACACGACGCTGTCGCGCCACGGGTTGCGCGATCCCAAAAAGACCGAAGCCGGCGGTTCATCCGGCCGGCCCGCTTTTCACCGTTCAACCGTCATGCTTGCCAAAGTCCATCAGGCTACCGGCGGCAAGATCCCCCTCGTCGGCATCGGCGGCATTGATAGTCCTGAAACCGCGCTCGCCAAGATCGAAGCCGGCGCGTCACTCCTCCAGCTCTACACGGGCCTGATCTACCAAGGCCCCGGCCTCATCGGCGACATGAAGCGCGGCCTCGCGTTGGCCGTCCGGCGTGCGAGCGCCAGAAATTTATCCGAACTGCGCGGAACCCGCGCCGCCGAATGGGCCGCAAAGCCCTTCGAGATGTAGGCCCCGCGCCTCAATCCGGCTTCTTCATGATGGCCGCGGCCCGGGCAATCGCCCAGATCGGCACCACGATGATCGCCCCAAGCAGCAGATATTGAATGATCCACTCAAAGGCTCCAAAGCCCAGATCATAGATCGCACCAAGAAGCTCGTTGATCCGGTCGAAGAAGTTGCGCAGGTTGATGCCCAGCGCACTGAGAACCACGCCGACCACGATCGAGATCAACGCCAGCCGGATCACCACCGCCAGCGGGCTGCCCCCAAAAACCGTTTTGCCGTCCATCGCAACGTCGCTCCTGTGCAATCGAGAGCCGCCTGATAGCATAGGGACATTGCAAGAGCGACCCGTCCCGGGCGCCGCTGCGTATCCGGGTTCCATGGTTCTGAAATCCCAATCGCGCCGAAAATCGCCCCGCCTATCCCAGCCCGCAGGCACTGTCGCCCGGTCGGCACCCGCGTTGCCGCCCGCGCCGCGCTTGCCCGAACCCTTCGCCGGCTGGTTCGCCGCCAAGGGCTGGCAACCGCGCGCCCACCAGTTGGCCCTCATCGACAAAGCCGCCGCCCGCCGCTCCACGCTCCTTATCGCCCCGACGGGTGCCGGAAAAACCTTGTCCGGATTCCTGCCGAGCCTGATCTCGCTCACCGCCCGCCGCACGCGCGCCAACGCCCCCGGCCGCCGCCTGCACACACTCTACATCTCGCCCCTCAAAGCACTCGCCGTCGACGTCGCCCGCAACCTCATGGCGCCCATCGCCGAAATGGGCCTGCCCATCAAATGCGAAACGCGCTCCGGCGACACGTCGGCCGCCAAACGGCAACGCCAGCGCCAATCCCCGCCCGACATCCTGATGACGACGCCGGAACAGCTGGCGCTCCTCCTCAGCCACGAAGACGCCCCGCACTTATTCGGCGCCCTCGACACCGTGATCCTCGACGAACTGCACACGCTCGCCGCCTCCAAGCGCGGCGACCTCCTCGCCCTCGACCTCGCCCGTCTCCGCCGCCTTGCACCCAACCTCATCAGCATCGGCCTCTCCGCCACGGTTGCCCGCCCTGCCGAACTGCGCGCCTTTCTCAATGAACAAACATCGCCATCTGAGTTGATCAGCCTCGCCGACGCCGTCGTCACACCGCCCGGCGCCGCACCTGACATCACGATCCTCGAACAAGATGACCCCGTTCCCTGGGGCGGCCACTCCGCCCGCTATGCGCTCCAGACCGTCTATGGCGCGATCAAGGCCCACCGCCTTTCGCTGGTATTCGTCAACACGCGCATGCAGGCCGAACTCGTCTTCCAGGAACTCTGGCGCATCAACGATGACGCACTGCCCATCGCACTCCATCACGGCTCGCTATCCGCCGAGCAGCGCCGCAAAGTCGAAGCCGCCATGGCCTCGGGCGCCATCAAGGCCGTCGTCGCCACCTCGACCCTCGATCTCGGCATCGACTGGGGCGACGTCGATCTGGTGGTCAATATCGGCGCGCCCAAAGGAGCCAGCCGCCTCATCCAACGCGTCGGCCGCGCCAACCACCGCCTCGACGAACCCTCCAAAGCCCTCCTCGTCCCCGCCAACCGCTTCGAAGTCCTCGAATGCCGCGCAGCGCTCGAAGCCGCCGCCGCCGGCGAACAGGACGCCATCGTCGACCGCACCGGCGCGCTTGATGTCCTCGCCCAGCACGTCATGAGCATGGCCTGCTCCGCGCCATTCTCCACCGGCGATCTCTTCGCCGAGGTCCGCTCCGCGCTGCCCTACGCCGGCCTCGACCGCGCCACCTTCGACCGCATCCTCGATTTCGTCGCCACCGGCGGCTACGCCCTGCGCGCCTACGACCGCTTCGCCCGTCTGCGCCCCACCGACGACGGCAAACTCCGTCTCGCGCACCCGAGCCTCGCCAACCAGTACCGTTTGAATGTCGGCACCATCGTCGAAAGCCCGATGATCAAGCTGCGCCTCACCCGCGCCCGCCCAAAAAATCGCAATCAACCATCGGGTTTCGCTGGCGGCCGTGTGCTGGGCGAGGTGGAAGAATACTTCGTCGAACAGCTAGCCCCCGGCGACACCTTCGTCTTCGCGGGCGAAATCCTCCGTTTCGAAGGCATGCAGGAAACAGAGGCCTTCTGTTCCCGCTCCAACGCCACCGATCCCATGATCCCGAGCTACAACGGCGGCAAATTCCCGCTCTCTACCCATCTCGCGCAGCGCGTCCGCGCCATGATCGCCAACCCGAAATCCTGGGCGAGCCTGCCGCTGCCCGTCGCCGAATGGCTGACGCTCCAGCAAGAAAAATCCGCCATCCCCGGCCGCGATGAAGTGCTCATCGAAACCTTCCGACAGGGCACCCGCCACCACATGGTGCTCTACCCCTTCGAGGGCCGCCTCGCCCACCAGACGCTCGGCATGCTGATCACCCGCCGCCTCGACCGCTGGGGTGCCAAGCCCTTGGGCTTCGTCGCCAACGACTACGGCCTCTCCGTCTGGGCAGCCAGCGACCTCTCCGACATGATCGCCTCCGGCCGCATTGAACTCGGCAAGCTCCTTGAAGAAGACCTCCTCGGCGACGATCTCGACGCTTGGCTCGCCGAAAGCCTGCTGATGAAGCGCACGTTTCGCTATTGCGCCGTCATCGCCGGCTTGATCGAACGCCGCCATCCCGGCCGCGAGAAATCCGGCCGCCAGGTCACGATGTCCACAGATCTCATCTACGACGTCTTGAGAAAACACGAGCCCGGGCACATCCTGCTCGAAGCTGCCTGGAACGATGCCGCGTCGGGTCTCCTCGATCTTCGCCGGCTCGGACAGTTCCTCGGCCGCATCAAAGACCGAATCAGGCATCAACCACTAGACCGCGTGTCGCCGCTCTCCGTGCCGATCCTTCTCGAAATCGGCAAGGAACCGGTCGCCCGCTTCGCCCGCGAGGATCTGCTTCGCGAAGCCGCCGAAGACCTGATCCGCGCCGCAACCACAAACGATCAGCCGCAACCGCTGCCAAAGACGACGACGGGGGAAAAGAAAACACATGGCGATCCTCGCCCTAAAGCCCGAGCGCCTCGACGCCGGCGAATTCAATGATCAGCCAGTCTCCATCTGCGGCAAGTCCTTCCGTGCCGATTATTCCGGCGCGCTCTATTGGCCGGCCGAAGACGCCCTCATCGTCGCCGACCTGCATTTGGAGAAGGGCTCGTCCTTCGCCGCCAAGGGCATCATGCTGCCGCCCTACGACACGCGCGAAACGCTGACCCGCCTCGCCGAAGCCATGGACCGCTTCAACCCGCAGACCATCATCGCACTCGGCGACAGCCTGCATGATACCGCCGGCGCCTCCCGCCTGACACCTGAAGACCGCGAAAGCCTCAAGATCCTCCAAGACGACCGCGAGTGGATCTGGATCACCGGCAACCACGACCCCAAGATCGCCCGCGAACTGGGCGGCCACGTCCTCGACGACCTGACCGTCGAAGGCCTGACCTTCCGGCATGAACCATCCAACGGCCGCGTCACCCACGAGATCGCAGCCCACCTTCACCCGGCAGCCAAACTCTCGCTCCACGGCTACAGCTTCCGCCGTCCCTGCTTTGTCTCAAATGGCCTGCGCCTCGTCATGCCTGCATTCGGCACCTACGCCGGCGGACTCAATATTCTAGATGACGCGTTCGACCCGCTCTTCGGCTCCGACGGAATGTCGGTCTGGATGCTGGGCCAGGAAGGGCTTTATCCGGTAGCCCCGCGCCTACTGCGCCCCGACTAACGCTTCCGAAACTACGTGCCCCGCCGCCGGAACGCAGCCGACGCAATCAAGCCCGTCGCCAGCGCCAGCAAAACCGCGGCAATGCCATACAAAAACGGCCGCTCAAACGCGAACGCATAGAGCCAACGCTCGATCCCTTCGCGCTCCAGAACCACCCGCGCCTGATACTTGCTAAGCAACTTCCCCTCGTGAAAGAGGAACACGCGCGCTGTCAGCGGCCCAACCGGCACCGTCGCCGGCAGCGCAATCGTCGCTCGGAACAAACTGCGCCCGGTGAAAATGACGCCATAGTCCGCCCGCTTGAACAGGTCGGCCGACTGCTTCAGCCGCCGCACGGCATCCTTGAAGGCAATGAGATCCTCGCTCGAAACCCGCACCGCCGAATCTGCCGCCGCCGACATGCGAACGGCCTCCAGCCCCAGTCCATTGTCGTCAAGCAGCGCCGCGTCCGCGAATTCTTCCAACGGTCGCGTCGACGCCACCGCGTAGTAGCTCGGCACTGCATTGAAGTTGAAAGTCGCCGTATTGACCCAGAGGCCGGCAACACGCCCCTTCTTGCGCACCATTAGAGGCTCGGGCGCACCCTCGATCACCACGGCCACATCGTAAAAGCCCGACTCCGCGCTCGGCTGCCGGCTGTTTTCGATAGCACCAAAGACGAGGATTTCAGCCCCCGAATAGCCCGAGGTGATCGCAATCGTCCGCGTCGAAACATCCGCTTCCACGCGCTCTGGCGCCGAAGTCGGCATCGGCTGCTGCGGCGCCGCCACCGGCCGCGGCTTCGCCTTCTTCGCAGCCTGCGCGACCAAGGTGCCATCCGCTGCCAGCACGGGCGCGGCTGCGACGGCCGCCACCACCAATGACATCACGCAAAGGGCCACCGCGCGCATCATCGTGCACCTGCCGGCTGCGCGAGAGAATAAAGTTCCGCCGGTGCCACCACCAGATCCCAGCCCAATCGCACGCAGACAAGGAGCACGATTCCGGCCAGCAAAAGCCGCAACTGCTCACCCTTCAATTGGCTCCCGGCAGACGCCCCCAATTGCGCACCAATCACCCCGCCGACCATGAGAATGGCAGCCAGCACCAGATCGACCGATGAGATGGTTCCAGCATGGAGGATCGTCGCCGCCGCCGCCACGAACACCGTTTGAAACAGGGACGTCCCGACGACGACGTTCGTTGGCACGCGCAACAGATAAATCAGCGCCGGCACCATCACGAAGCCGCCGCCGACGCCCATGATCGCCGCCAAGAACCCGACAAACGCACCAATCAGGAGAGGTGGAATGGCACTGATGTAGAGCTTGGAACGGTGGAACCGCATCTTCAGCGGCAGCCCATGCACCCAACTGTGCTCGCCCCGCCCCCTCGAGGAGGCCGGTACGCCGGACCGCGTCTTCCAGACCGTCTGCACGCTCTCGATAAGCATCAGCGTGCCGATAACGCCAAGAAACAGAACATAGCAAAGCGCCAGGAACAGCTCGAACTGCCCCGCTTGCCGGAGAATGCGCACGATCTCGACGCCGATCAGTGTCCCAACGACACCACCCGCCAGAAGCACCGATCCAAGCTTGATGTCGACATTGTTGCGGTTGTACTGCGCCAGCGCCCCTGAAACGGAGGAGGCGACGAGCTGCGCCGTCGATGTGCCGACGGCAACCGGCGCGGGCACACCAGTAAACATCAAAAGCGGCGTGATCAGAAAGCCGCCGCCCACGCCGAACAGTCCCGACAAAAATCCCACCGCCGCACCCATGCCGAGCAGCACCAGCACGCTCTCGGACATCTCAGCGATGGGAAGATAGATGTTCATGGGTCGTGAAGGCTCATGCGCAAAAGGGGGGTCAGCCGGACCAAGCGGGGCGGCCCCTGAACGTAAAGGAGCCGGAAGGCACATGCCACCGGCTCCTGTCATCATCCTAACCCGCTAAGACCGAAGCGTGGCGATAATGCCGCGCCGCCACCCGGCTCAACCGTCCTGCCGCTTTTTCCAGTCCTCGCCAGCCACCCGCGCATCGTTGACGAGCGCTTCGCTGCGCTTGGGCTGAAACAGCGCAATGTCCGATTCCAGGCCCAGCCGTTCATCGGCGCTGAATTGTGATTTCAGGGCATCCCGGCGGCGCAAGGCCTCCTTATCGCCACCGCGCCCGGCCAGAGCGTACCACTTGAAGGCCTTCTTCATATCTTTTGCCACGCCAAGTCCGTTTTCATACAGCACAGCCAGATTGTATTGGCTGTCAGCCAGACCGTATTCGGCCGCACCTTCGAACCACCGGGCCGCCGAGACATAATCGGGCGTTCCCGCGGTCCGGCCGGCATTCAGCACCGCAAGGTTGTGCATGGCCTTCACATGACCCTGTTCCGCCGCGCGCTGGTACCACATCTGCGCCCGCGCCAAGTCCGCCTTCACGCCAAGTCCGCGCTCATAGAGCGTACCAAGCCGGTACTGCGCCTGTGCAAACCCCTGCGAGGCTGATTTCTGATACCAGATGATCGCCTCATGAAAATTCTGCGGCGTACCCTTGCCTTCCGCCAGACGCGCTCCGACTTCGAACGCTGCCGATGGATCGCCGTTCGCGGCGGCCAAACGCAGCGACAGCGGGCCAACCGTCGCCGGCGGCAGCGACAACTGAGAGTACGTCTTGCCTGAAGCCATCATCGGCACGTCGATGTTTTCGCCAGGCAAGGCGGCAACGGACAGCGATGCCGGCATCGCAGCAACCGCGGTCATATCGTCCGCCGTTGCAGCAACATGCGAAACGGCGTGCTTGGCAACTTCTTCCGGCATCAGGTCAGCGGGCTTCAACTGCGAGGCGGTCGTACCCAGGCGCGACGAGAGCGCCGCGAAGTTCTGCTGCGACTGCAGCTGAACCACTTCCTGCGCGCTCGGCTGGCGGCCACTGTCCTGCAAGATGATACCGCTCGGCGCCCGGCCTTCCACCTGCGGACCACGCGGAGCCTCCCGCCGGTTCTCAAGAACCTCGCCGCTATCCATAACTTCGTCGCCAGCCCCGCCCAGCGCATCTTCATTCATTTGCGGACCGGAAACAGCCGCGCCAGCAGGCGGCGCATCGGGCGCCTGGGCCGGCACAGGAACGCTTGCCGCCTCATCCGCGGGCACTTCGAAGCCCGCAGCGGCGTCATTCGAGGGCGAAACGCTGTCCGAGCCGGACGCAGCCGGAATATCGATCTCGGCGTCTTGGGCCGGCGCACTGTCAACCGCCACCGCGGGCGCAGCAGGCATAGCCTTCGACGGCGCGATCTCCGTCACACCACCACGATCGGCAGGAACGGACGCGCTTTGACGCTTGGCAAACAACGCAGCCCCACTAACCGCGATCACGAGGCACAGCGCGAGCGCCGTCAGTCGCTGGCGGCGCGACGAACCTGCCATTGAAACGTCCGGCAACTTGGCCTTGGCGGCGACCGGTCGCGGCATGCTTCCGGCAGAGCGGCCGGCAGTGGGAGCGGCAGAAGCGACCGCAGTTGCACTTTCGGCGGCAGCGGCTTGCGCCTTCAGCTTGCCTCTCTGCGCATCGGCGATAAAATCCTGACGCAGCTTGTCGACAGTCGACGCTGCAGCGGGCGGGGCGGCGGCCTCGGCAACCGCTGCGACGGTCGGCGGCATGGGCGGATTTGCAGCGATGGGCGGAAGAGCCGGAGCAACATCACCAGAAGAGTGGTGTGTCCCGTACGGGGACATGTGCGAAACCGGTTCCGTCGGCTCCGGCGCACCAAAGTCTTGAATGGAAGCGCCCGACATCATCTCCGGTGCCATCGGCACGTTTCCGGCTTCAAGAGCGTCGATCCGGTCAAGAACGCGGATCATCGCCTGCTGCACCGTATCGAGCATCGTAAATGTCTGCTCGTCGGAGTGCCGGCGGTCATGGATCATGCTGCGCAGCAAAGATCCCAGTTCGTCGATGCGCGGATCACCGGCCGTATTCATACCCGCGGCAAAGCGCTGTGCGACTTCCTCCGCCGTCGAATGGGCCAAGGTCTTCAAATCGGGCAGCATCGCTTCGGATGCAACTGCGCCGGTCGCCGGCGCGAAGTCGGACGACAAGTGGTCGATCACGGCCTGCAATTGCTGTTCGATGCCGTCGAGGCGTCCCAGCTGCTGCTCCGTATGTTCCAAATGAGCTGCAAGATCCTGAATTTGACCTTCCAAAATCCGCAGACTGTCTAAATCCGTCCGTGTGGCCACATCGCCCAGCACCGACCCCATGCGCTCTTCGAAAGCATCGAAGCGGTGGCCCAAGCTGTCAGCGCTGAAATCACCCCTGAACTCGGCCAGCGACTGCTCCAAACGCAGCGCGATGTCCGAAAGACGCCGGTCGAGCCAATCGCGGTCGATGCCGCCCTTCGAAGCGTCACCGGGTTGCGGCGCGGCAGAGAAAACGTGAAGCGGATCGGCGGCGGCCGGCATCACCGGCATGTCCGGCAATTCAGCCTGGGGCGGCACCGGCTCGGGCTGCGGCGACCGGGGCGACGTGCGCACGAGCGCCGCGTCGCTCTCTTCGTAGATCCGCGTCAGAGCTTCAGCGTCGTTGCGGTCCCAACCCGCGCCATCGCCATCATCGTCGCCGACGACGTCGAAGGGATCGATGTTGCCCAAGCTATGCGTCCGGTTGGAAAGTCCATCCGAACTTGCAGCTGACCGCAGCGCAGCCGGCCCGTCCTGAATGGTCGGCGAACCCATTTCATCTAATGCATCGATCCGCTGCGCCAAATCGGCAAGGCCACTTTCGATCCGCTCATACGCCGGCGCTGCACTTGCTGGCACGGTGGCGCGCACGTCCTCGGCCTCACGGCTAAGAACGGACAAGCGGTCACGGAGCTCCTGCAATAGACCGGTGTGGCGCTGATCAGCCTCGTCAATCTGCGTGGATATGGTCCTGAGCAGAGACCAGAGTTCCGAAGGCACCCCCGCTTCGCGCGTCTCCGCGCCGCCTTCGAAATCCTGATACCCTGGTTCCGTTCTCGACATATCGCGTGTCCTTCGGGTCGCGCGCGGCGACTGCTAAGCCCGGGACGGTCGAAATCGTTCGGAAATGGGAAGATCCGGATGATCGCGCCGCGCGGGGAAATGGCATGGATGGCGTTCACGCGGCACGGGAGAACAGCCCCTCGCGTCGAAGGTCTCAGCCGCCAGTAAACGGCGAGTTAAATTGTGTTCGATTTTGCAAAAAGCCCCAGTTTCAAGGGGTCTTCGCCGGTGGCCAACCGGCTGTGCGGATGCCATCCGCCGCCCCGGACCTCAAAGGCCCGAGGTGATTCGGCTCAACGGGTCAGGCTGAAGCGGCCTTGAACACCGGCAGACCAGCCAGCATGCGGTCCCGGATGAGATCACCCTCGGGCCATTCGTTGGAGGTATCTTCGGGCTCTTCGAACACATCGTCGACCAGCAAAGCCCGCATGTTACCCAGGTCGTCGCTGGCCACGGTTCCTTTCACGTCGCCAACGATCAAGATCTCGTGGTCGCAATCGATAAGCCCCGCTGTGCTGAGGCTTCCGCCAACCAGAAAAGCGCCATTGTCGCCGTCGCAGACCGTCAAGCCTTCGACGTCCACCGATCCTAGAACAACGATGCCGGACGCGGCCTTGATCAAATCGCCGGCTTTCAGGTTCCCGGCGATGAGAAGTGACGGTCCGCCTTCGACGTCGGAATTGTAGATCCGCCCCGTCACGGTCAGGTCGCCCGCCACAACGATGCAGCTAAAACCGTTCGTGAACGGCTCGGCGTCGCTTTCCAGAATGAGATCGTCTTCGATCAGGGTGCCAGAAGGCAGAACCAGCGCGGTCTTCTCGGGATGATCGACCAGGATTTGCTCGATCCAATCCCGGAACGGGCCGCACCCCTCCAGATCGGCGGCCGCAATACGCTCGCAAAACGCCCGCACGACCTCGTCGAGCGCCATGGTAGTTCCCAGATTTTCGAGACTTGTCATGCGCCTAACCCGTCTGCCCAACCGACCCGGCCTGATTCGGCAAATCTTAACAAACGCCAACGTCAGGGGCGAGACGCGGCGATCGAGGGGCCGCCAAAAAGAGGGGTCGCCAAAAACAAGTACGGCGGCCCGCGAGGACCGCCGCACAGAGAAAACCGCTTGAGCGGAAACGACGTTAGATGACGTCGATTTCAGCCGGCAGGTACGACGTCACTTCGAGGCCGACTTCCTGCTCGCGAACGGCGGGCTTGGTCCAGGTCTTCATGGTGTTTTCCTCCAATTGCCTCACCGAAACTCCCTCGGCGAGGTGATGTGTATATAGGCAAGACCTGCCATAACTTCAAATCGCAAACGCGTGAGAATTCAATCAGAGTGTCTTATCGTCGGCTGGTCACCGGCTGATAAGCTGGCGAGCAGTTTGCGGCCTCCAGAACATTCCAGATTTCAGCACCGCCCCCCGCCAAAAAGAAAACGCGGCGGCTGCCTTGGGCAACCACCGCGCTTCAGAATTCTCTAGGCGAGTCCGACGTTTAGATAACGTCGATTTCAGCCGGCAGGTACGACGTCACTTCGAGGCCGACTTCCTGTTCGCGAACGGCGGGCTTGGTCCAGGTCTTCATGATGATCTCCTCCAAAAGGGCCGTCTCCCCGGCCCGATGTGGGAAAGATACCCACGAACAGCCATAACTACAAATCGCAAGTTCGTGATCAGCCCATAAATTACGCTGATGTAATCTGCGACCGCGCCTGATCGTCCAAGGGGGCCAAAAAACGAAAAACGCGGTGACTGCATAGGCAGCCACCGCGTTTCGAATTTCGATCGATGGACCGACGTTTAGATGACGTCGATTTCGGCCGGCAGGTATGACGTCACTTCGAGGCCGACTTCCTGCTCGCGAACGGCGGGCTTGGTCCAGGTCTTCATGATCATTCCTCCAATTTGGTTGACGTCGCCGGGATCTCCACCCGGCTTCGCATGGGTTCTGTCTAACGGTCGCGCTGCACACGTTCAAATCGCAAGTTCGTGAGAATTCAATCAGATTTCCTGACCAAGGGGAAAAGTTCCCCTGATCGCACCGCCCGCACCTAGTGCGCGGCCTCCCAATTGTCCGCCGCTTTGGCATCGACGTGGATCGGCACACTCAGCCGGACCGCCGGTTCCGCGGCCCCCTCCATGACCTCCCGCGCCGTCGCAATCAACGCCTCCGCATCTCCCGCTGGCACCTCGAAGACGAGTTCGTCGTGAACTTGCAGCAGCATGCGCGCATGCCCCAGGCGCGCCGCGTCAAGCGCCGCTCCCATGCGGATCATCGCCCGCCGAATGATGTCCGCAGCCGATCCCTGGATCGGCGCATTGATCGCGGCACGTTCCAGAAAACCGCGCATGGATGGGTTCTTCGTGTTGATTTCGGGATAGTGGATCCGCCGCCCGAAAATCGTTTCCACATAGCCGTTCTGATGCGCTGCCTTCTTCGTCTCTTCCATGTAGTCGCGAATACCGGGAAAGCGCTCGAAGTACGTCTTGATGTAGGCGCCGGCTTCCTCGCGGCTGATGCCGAGCTGGTTGGCCAGCCCAAATGCCGAGATCCCGTAGATGATACCGAAGTTGATCGCCTTCGCGCGCCGCCGCACCTCGCTCGTCATCTCGCTCAACGGCACGCCGAACATTTCGCTCGCCGTCATCGCATGAATGTCGAGGCCGTTCGCAAACGCCGCCTTCAACTGCGGAATATCAGCGATATGAGCCAACACGCGCAATTCGATCTGCGAGTAGTCCGCCGACACAAGCGTGCAACCCTTGTCCGCGATGAAAGCGGTGCGAATTTCGCGGCCTTCCTTCGTGCGGATCGGAATGTTCTGCAGATTGGGATCTGACGACGATAGCCGCCCCGTTGTCGTCGCCGCCAGCGCATACGACGTGTGAATGCGACCCGTTCTCGGATTGACGAACCCAGGCAAGGCATCGGTGTAGGTTGAGCGCAGCTTGGTCAGCTGCCGCCAAAGCAACATGGTGTCGATCAGCCGCCGCGCATCCGGCGGCAACTCTTCGTTGGCCGCCAGATCGTCGAGCAATCCTGCCCGCGTTTCCCACTGCCCAGTCTTCGTCTTCTTGCCGCCCGGCAGCTTCAACGTATCGAACAGAAATTCACCGAGCTGCTTGGGCGAACCCAGATTGAATTTATGCCCGGCAAGCTCGTAGATCAGCGCCTCATGTTCCGCCGCGCGCTGCGCAAACGCTCCCGAAAGCCGCGCGAGAATATCGCGGTCGACCTTGATCCCGTCGCGCTCCATCGCGGCGATGACAGGCAGCAACGGCCGCTCAAGCGTTTCATAGACTGTGGTTACGCGCTCCGCAGCCAGCCGCGGCTTCAACAACATCCAGAGCCGCAGCGTTACATCCGCGTCTTCCGCCGCATATTCGGTGGCCTTGTCGATCGGCACCCCGGCAAACGTCTTCTCCGACCTCTTCGCCCCCGCCGCATGCGCGATCACATCGTCGAACGAAATGCACAAATGACCGAGATGCCGCTCGGCCAAGTCATCCATGCCATGCCCACCGCGCCCTGCATCGAGCGCATACGACATCAGCATCGTATCGTCGAAGGACCGAATGGCGATCCCGTGATTAGCAAGCACAAGCGCATCGTATTTGAGGTTCTGCCCAATCTTCAGCGTCGCGGGATCTTCAAGCAGCACCTTCAAACGCTGAAGCGCATCGGCGATCCCGATCTGTCCAGGCAGCAGCGCCCCGCTACCAAAGAGATCCGCCCCCGACTGGCCATGCCCGATGGGCACATAACACGCTTCGCCATGCGCAACCGCCAGTGAAAACCCGACAAGGTCCGCCTGCATGGCATCGAGGCTTGTCGTCTCGGTGTCGAACGCCACCCGTCCTACCGCGCGCGCCTTGGCGATCCACGCATCGAGCGCATCAAGCGTCGTCACCGTTTGATAGGCCAACCTGTTGAACGGCACGCTGCGCGCGGCAATTCTGGCCGCCTCCACGCCATGCGCCGGCGTATTTCCATCTGTAGCGGAAACCGGCGCACCACCAGCATGCACGGACGCACCTTGATCCGCGGCCGGCGTCTTTGCAATCGACGACCCGACCGACGCCTCCAGCGGCGCTGGCGCCTCGACCCCAAGCTTCTCCGCGATCCGGCGCGTCAGCGTATTGAATTCCATCTCGCGAAGAAACGCGATCAACGTTGCCGGATCAGGCTCCTTGACCCCGAACGCATCCACCGGCACCGCATCCGGCACATTGTCCATCAACCGCACGAGCTCCCGGGAAATGCGCGCCTGATCAGCGAACTCGATCAGCTTCTCGCGCCGCTTGGGCTGCTTGATCTCCGAAGCCCGCGCCAGCAGCTGGTCCAGATCACCGTACTCATTGATGAGATCCGCCGCCGTCTTGATGCCGATCCCCGGAACCCCCGGCACATTATCTGTTGAATCCCCGGCCAGCGATTGCACATCGACGACCTTGTCCGGCGGCACACCGAACTTCTCGATCACCTCGTCGCGGCCGATCTTTTTCGCCTTCATGCCATCGAGCATCACGACGCCCGGGCGCACGAGCTGCATCAAATCCTTGTCGGATGAGACGATCGTCACATCGCCGCCCCGCTCCGTCACCTCGCGCGTGTAAGTCGCAATGAGATCGTCGGCCTCGTAGCCATCCTGCTCGATGCTGGGCACGTTGAACGCCCGCACCGCTTGCCGGATCAGTGCGAACTGCGGAACAAGTTCCTCCGGCGGCGGCGGCCGGTTGGCCTTGTATTTGTCGTAGATCTTGTTGCGAAACGTCTCACGCCCCGCATCGAAGATCACCGCCACATGCGTCGGCGCCTCCGACAGCTTGCTCTCCTGCAAGAGCTTCCACAGCATGGTGCAGAACCCATGCACCGCACCGACCGGCAGGCCATCGGATGGCCGGGTGAGAGGCGGCAACGCATGGAACGCGCGAAAAATATAGCCCGAACCGTCGATCAGGTAGACATGGCTACCCTTGATGATCGGCACGGCGTCGGTGTCACTGCCCGAAGGCAGAGGCGCGGCAGAGAGAATGGGCGTTTTTTCAGCGGTCATAGCGGCCGGACTATAGGGATATCGCAGCCCAATGCCAGCCCTCGCCCGTCACCGGCCGCGCGATCCCACGCGCCCGGCGGCAGTACGATCGCTTAAGGTTTAAGACCGCAGTTCTCCCTGCACCTTTGCATCTTGGGCCTGCGGCCGGGGCCCTTGCCGGGCTACAACCTTTTGCAGGAAGGCGCCGAACTGCTCGCGCTGCTCGGGGCTCAACGATTCGACGAGCGCGTCGTCGACCTTATTGGCGATCGGGAGGGCCCGCCGCAACATCTCCTCGCCTTCGGGCGTGATCCGCACGGCATACATCCGCGCATCCTGCCGTGTCCGCCGCCGGGAGAGCAGCCCTCGAGCCACGAGCCGGCGAACGATGTCCGCCAAAGTCGAACGGTCGATGCCGGAAATTTCGCACAGCGCGGTTTGGCTCGGGTCGTCGAGCGTTTCGACAACGGAGAGCACAACGAACTGCCGCGCTGTCAAACCGATATCGCCAATCGAGCGGGCGAAAAGATCTTCCGCGAGTTGACCCGCGCGGTGCAGGAGGTGAGTTGTGCTGGTCGAAACAAGATTGACGGGAGCGTTCATTGAACCCTTCCTTCCTCTGATGAGTTGTCGGAGCGGGACATCGTCCTGTCTGTTCTGGAAATCGTATCGCCCACGGGGCCTTTCAAGATGCGGCTTTAAAGCCACGATGGTGCTTAAGAGCCCAACGGGGTGTCGCCAGATCGTCAGAACGAGCTTCAACTTGGTCAACGTCATGCCAACCCAGCGGTTCCCTGAAAATCCAAACTCACGGCAAAAAAACCCGCGAACACGGCAGCCAATCTAAAAAGACCCCAAGGAACAGCCCGACTGAGCCCAGGAACGGGCCGACCGTGTGGAGCCGGAAGCCCAATGTCCCTAAAGCGGCGGCCGGGCGTCGCGCCTGAGAACCGCCATTTGCGGCCGACGGATGAATGAGCTATCTAGCAAGGCCCGCGCCGGTAGCCGGGGCGGCTGCACCCGTAGCTCAGCTGGATAGAGTGTTGGATTCCGAATCCAAAGGTCGCAGGTTCGAATCCTGCCGGGTGCGCCAGTTTTATGGCAATGGGCCACGGCCCATATGCAAAAATTACATCTAATCCCCATTCGACGCCCGCCGCGAGTCACGTATGACTGTGCGGGCATGAGCAGCGGCCGGGCCATCCGGCCGGCGCTGCGCGCATGCTCCCAACTGACGTGGAGATCCTTCGATGCCCATGATCGAATTGAGCGAATCCGAGGTCGAAACGCTGATCTACGCCCTTGGCGTGGCGAAGGCCGATCTCAAGGAGTCGATCGAAGACGCGACCCAGACGGCCGAAGACAAGCAAGAGTGGATCGAGTACGTCGCCGAGATCGAAGAAGTGAGCGGCAAGCTCACCGTCTTGAGCGAAGCCGCCTAAACAGCGGCGCCAGGACGGTGAACCGTCCGGCCAGTATACGAAATCCAGTATCCGAAAATGAAGAAACCGGCGAACGGCACATGAGGCCTTCGCCGGTTCTTTTTTTCTTAAACGTGAGCGCCGTACCGCTTGATCAGCTGCCCGGTCCGATCGGGAACGTGCGCTTGAAGACAGCCCCTTTGGTATCGCGCGCTGTCACCGTCATCTCCGAAGCGCCGTTCGTCTTATAGTCGAAGGCGAACTTCGGGTTCTGCTTCAGCGTGATGCTGCCGGCCATCGTGAGCACGACATCGTCGCCCTGCTTCAACTCGATGTGCTCCACCATCAGCAACGGAATGTAGAACAGCGTGATTTGATCGAGCACCATGCCGGTGTGATTAGGATGATTGAGCTCGAATTCCGCCCGCTGCACCGTATTCGACGCCACCGCGCGCGGCCCCTGCAGAGCCAACGTCATCCGGCCCATGTTGGCGGCAATCTCTTCCGGTGATCCCATCGGCGGCGCCGAGCACGACGCTTGCCCGCCGGCAAACTTGACGAGCTGCTCCGACATATAAAGTTCGCCGCCCGTCGTCTCCACGACCACCCGCACATCCGACTGCTGGTTCAAACGAATATACGTCGTCAGAGCCGCATGATCGCGTGCGCCGCCAAGATCGAACTTGGCTGCAACCGGCGAGGGATTTTCATCCACGATAAACGAGACGGTGTTGATCGTCTGACCTTTTGGCAGCTGCACGTCCGCCGACAGCGGCACCGCCATCACGTCGTCGGGCCTGTAGGGCGCACCGAGCTTAATGACCGACGCCCCATCCAGAATGGCGCGCGAACCGAAGACTTCCGCCTTGATGCCATCCCATGTCGGCCCGGCGATTGCGCTTGGCGCTCCCACCGTCACCGCTGCCAGAAAGCCAAGAATGGCCGTGGCGCTGCCGAACCTTGCGCGCATGCGCATGTTACCCTCATCGAAGTTTGCGGAAGGGAGTCTGTTACAGGAAAGAATCCCTCGCCCGCTGCCTTCTGTCAACGCAGCAACCGCAGCATATCCGGCAAATCAACGCAAACCCGCCGACCGCCAGCCCGCGCTCTTCGCCTCAGCTTCACTGCAAAACCAGCGCTCGCCCTGAGCGGGATCGACCTTCACCCGCTCATACCAGGGGCTCCACGGCATATGATAAATCTGCCCGTTCTCGGTAATGTTGCCCTTGATGGCACACCCGTCCGGCGCCTGCTGCTCGGCCACTTTCCAGCGGTTTTCCCTGTAAATCCAGGGAGCTTCCGCCTCTCCCTGCCAGATACCGGCACCCGCGCCGCGCGCCTCTTTCTCCACGTCCACATATGTCGTCGAGTACTTGACGAACGCCCACGCCAGCCCTCGCCGGATCATCTCGGCATTAATCTCCGTGCCCTCGACGGAGCACACGCCAAGCATCCGTTCGTATTTGTCGAAGCCCTTGTTCCGGCACGTCACCCGCCGCCGCGCGACGAGTTTCGCCAGCTCATCCGCCGCCTCCCGGCCGCACGCCCACGTCCCGCCCTTCGCCCGGCCACAGGTTTGCGCGCTTTCCGGCGCATCGATGCCCTCGAGCCGGATTTTTTCTCCCCTGATCTCCAGCGTGTCGCCGTCGACGACGGTGGCCGTCCCGGAGATATCGGAACTCCAAAGCCAGCCAAGCTCATGAGCCTGGCCGCTGGTGACGGTGGACAAGAGAACGCCGGCCAGCGCAAACGCCACCGACCGGCGGAAGTTAGGACGAACCTCATATTCACTCATAGGTTGAATTTAGGAGATTCGTCCGTCGATTTCAGGGCCTCCGGGCGGCGCAATTGTGGACAATATCCTCAGCACACCCATGATTCGACAATACGAATCTCAGTCAGCCGTCAACGCCACCATTTCCCCTTTGGGTTGCAGATGAATCCCAAGCCCGTGATCATCCCAGCACAAAAACACCGCCCACGGACACATAAGTGCCCCCGGACAGCGGTAAGGGTCGGGTCCGAGCAAAAGGTTGAAAACGTGCCCAGCGACCCTTGAGGTCTCTTGCTCTGCTGAGCCGGGCGATCCAACTCTAAGCCAGTGATGATTTTTTCTCCCCGCGCCGCGATTTCGCGGCGCCTCCGCCGAGGCCCTGATGACGTCGAATAAACCTCCGCGCCAACCGTCCGAGCCGCCGAGCCTCGGCGCCTATCGCCCGAGCAACGACACCGATCCGCGCGCAGCCGCTCGCCCTGGTCCGCCACCCATGTCGTCTCAACCGCCCCCCGGCCGGCCGATGCCTCCGCCCGGCTACCCGCCCCAAGGCCGCCGTATGCCGCCCCCCCCGCCAGCCTCACGCTATCGCTCAGGCCCGCCCGACGATGACGGCGGCGGAGGCGGGATCCTGAAATTCATCGGCCTCGCGCTCCTCACGATAGTCGTGCTCGCGGTCGCGGGGATAACAGCCCTCTACCTCGCCGGCCCCGCCGACCTCGTGCGCGATCAGATCGTGGCCCGCGTCAAACAGGAAACCGGCCGCGACCTCGTCATCAAGGGCGACACGTCCTTCACCTTCTATCCCTCGCTCGGTGTCAGCATGAGCGACGCGTCGCTCTCCGCCCCGCCGGACATGAAAGCGCCGCCGCTGGTGACGATCAAAAATCTCACCGCCAGCGTCGCACTCATGCCGCTCCTGCAGCGCGAAGTCGAAGTTCAAGAAGTCCGACTCGAAGAACCTGTTCTGAACCTCCAGGTCGACGCCAACGGACGCAAGAACTGGGACTTCGCCGCTGCCATTGCTCCTGCTCAACCGGTCCGCTACGCCCAAGCCGCCGATCCCGGCGTCGCGAGCGATGCAACGCCCGCGCGCGCCCCACCGGCTGGCGCGCTGCCGCCAAACATCGAAAAGCTCACGATCGGCGACATCCGCATCATCCGCGGCACGGTCCACTACACCGATCCCCGCACCGCCACGATGGAGACGGTCTCGGCCATCGATCTCACCATTGCCGCGCCCACCCTCGACAGCACCGCCACCGCAAATGGCACCTTCAACTACCGCAACGAACCCCTCCAACTGACAAGCGAGATCACGTCGCCAGCCCAATTCATGCGCGACCAGTCCGGCCGTCTCGTCGCCCACCTGAAGGGTAGCCCGCTCGACGTGCGCTACGACGGTACCGCACGCTTCGGCGCCGCCCTCGATCTTGACGGCAACTTGGCGCTTTCCTCCCCATCGCTCCACCGTCTGAAGGCCTTCGCGCAGAACCAGAAACCCGCCGCGTCGCCGGACCGGCCGCTCGCCATCACCGGCAAGCTGTCGGCCGCCAACAATACCTGGACGCTCAGCGGCGCGACCGGCGCCCTCGACCGCACCAAAGGCACCGGCGACATCGCGGTGACGACCGGGGCCGCGCGCCCCATCGTGCGCGCCAACCTCAAGTTCGCCGAACTCGACCTCAATGCCATCCTCGGCCTGACTCCCACCGGTCAATCCGTCCCAGCGCCCGCTCCCGCACCCGCTGCAAAGCCGGCCGCACCAGCAACACCGCAATCGATCGAAGACCTTCTCAAAGAAAACCCGCCCGCACCCGGCACCCAGGTGCGTGGCTTTGCCCAAAGCTCGGGCTGGAGCCGGGAGCCTTACAATTTCACGACCCTTAACCTCGTCGATGCCGATGCCCGCGTCAGCGTCGGCCGCTTGCTCTACAAAGAAATCAAAATCGGCCAATCAATTGTCGCGGTCGGCCTCAAGGCTGGCGTATTGAAGGCCGAATTCACCGACGTGCAGCTCTATGGCGGGCGCGGCAAAGGCCTCGTCGCCATCGATGCGTCCGATCTCGCCAACCCGCGCATCACCACCAACATCGCCCTCGACGGCGTTCAAGGCCTGCCACTCCTGAAAGATGCCGCCGACCTCGACTGGCTTGCAGGCAAAGCCAAGATCACCGCCGGCGTCACCGGTCAGGGCCGGAACCAAGCGGCCATTATGAACTCGCTTGGCGGCAGCGCGGATATCGCAATCGCCGACGGGGCCATCGTCGGCATCAATATCCCGGGCCTCCTGCGCAACGTCGGCCAAGGCAAACTCGGCGGCCTGTCCAGTTCACCGACGGAGAAGACCGACTTCAGCGAAATGTCGTCCAGCTGGGCGATCAACAACGGCGTCGCGCGCAATTCCGACCTGAAACTTGTCGGCCCGCTCATTCGCGTCACGGGCGCCGGCGCGGTGAAACTTGGCGAACGCACCATCGACTACACGCTGAAGCCCAAGATCGTCGCCGACGCGCGCGGCCAAGGCGGCCCCATCGACATCGGCGGCCTCGAAGTCCCGCTCAAGGTGCAAGGCCCATGGGAGAAGCCGAAGTTCGCGCCCGACCTCGGCGGCGTCCTGAAAGACCCGGATAAGGCGGTCGAAGCTATCAAGGAGATCGGCAAGCAGTTCAAGGGCAAGGACGCCAAGGAAGTCCTGCGCGGCCTCTTCGGCGGCGGTGGCGGACAGTAGTGGCGGACAGTAGGAGTGAAACTTGGCCTAGGGGTCAGACCCCTGGAAGGGGTCTTCCCCCATTTGCCGGCCCCACTTCGCCATTTCCGTATACGCGCTTCTGCCGCGAAAAAATTCTACACCGCAGACACCGAAGTCTGCACTGCAATACACAGCTAACCCCTTGCAGAACCGCGTTAAGGGCACGTGAAACGCAGCTGCAATATTTTTTGCCCCAGGGGTCATTTTTTTCTTGCGTAGGGGGGGCACTGGCCTCATAAGCCCCCCTCTCCGTTCGTCCACCTGCCCCTAAGGTCAAGGAGCAATCCCCACACCCCTAAGGTAAGGAGCGGACGGGTTGAATCTGTCTGCTGGTTGGGGAGGGTCACATGGCCTTTAATGACGCCCTCTTCCAATTGGGGATGGACTTGACTCGTTCAAGCCCCGCCCAAGAGGAAGAATCTGCTGTGGTAGCGCGCGATGAGCGCGTGGATTGCGGGAACGATGTTTCCGAAACTGTATCGCTGAAGACCGTCGCCATCGATCTGACTGGCGCCGGTGAGATCGGCACTGTCCGCGCTGTGCAGCGGGCCGTGGGACGCGCGCTTGCGTTCTCGCGCCTCTCTGTCACGGGCTCGGATCTGAAGCGTCAGCCGAAGACCGGCGCCGTCACCGGCACCGTGTCCTTCACCGGCGGCCGCATCGCCATCGAGGCTTGGCCCGCAACGGGCTACGTCTCGCTCGACATCCAGGGCGTACTCCGCCCCGAGATGGCGATGACAGCATTCGCCGACAGCTTCGCCGCGCGCGAAGCTGTGCTGAAGAAGATGCGCCTTCCCTCCGATGGCGCCCGCTTCAAGAAGCCGCTCGCGACCGTCCGCGCATCAGCCGCCCGCAAGGCCGCCTGACGCTCGCCCCACACCCGCTTGCGGAGTGTGGGCCGAGCAAAGGGTCCCGACCGACCGGCACTTCAGACCAGACGAGGCCGCATCACGAAAGTGATGCGGCCTTTGTTTTGTCAGCAGTGGGTCCTCGCCCGCGCCGCCCCACCGCTGTCGTCTTCGGGCTCGCCTGCCCCGGCGAAGGCCGGGGTCCCGAGGACCCATCGCACCACAAGGTTGGTGAGAGTTACAGCTCACCGCTATCACCACACCGTCACCCCCGCGTCGATGCGGAGCATCGCTAGGCAATCAAGGCGGGGGCCCATCCAAGCCTCTGACAAATCGCATCACCAGAAGCTTGCGCGGATCCCGGCCTTCGTCGGGATGACGACCGTGGGGAAGCGCACGCGACGCACTACACCGCGCACGATCAACATTTCGCTCTTTCCACGTCATCCCGGCGCGCGAGCGCAGCGAAGCCGGCAGGGACCCTGACAAGCTTCAACACGAAGGGTTTCACAGCATTGGCCACCGAGCGGGATACAATCGCGCTGTTCAAACCGCCGCCCGTTGACTAGGTCCCGGCCGTCCATGCGAAGCATGGCTCCGCCATGATGCCGGGATGACAATGGCGGGGAAGCGCACGCCGAGCATGATCGAGCCGGCATGCGCTCCGCCATCGCCGCCCCACAGGTGTCATCCCGGGCTTTATGCCCGGGACCTATCGGGAAGCAAATTCGGACGTTCGTTGTCTGGATCGCTCGCACAACCCCGGCTCGAGCGAGTTGAAAAATGGGTCCCGGGGCCAAGCCCCGGGATGACAGCGGAGAGGAAGCGACAACATCGCCACCCCACAGGTGTCATCCCGGGCTTTATGCCCGGGACCCATCGGGAAGCAAATTCGGACGTTCGTTGTCTGGATCGCTCGCACAACCCCGGTTCGAGCGCGTTGAATAATGGGCCCGGGGCCAAGCCCCGGGATGACAGCAGTGGGGTTGCACCCTCACCCCCGTCCCAACCCCTTAGCCTTCAACTCTGCCAGATACCCCGCCCAGCGGCTTTCTTTCTCGCGCCCGAGCGCGCGCAGGTAATCCCACGTGAACAGCCCCGTATCATGCCGGTCGTCGAACACGATGCGCACCGCGTAGGTGCCAATGGGCTTCAACTCCGCGATACGAACGTTTTTCTTGTTCCCCACCGTCACGCGCTGATCGGGCGAATGGCCCTGCACTTCCGCCGATGGGCTCATCACGCGCAACATTTCCGCCGTGAGATCGAAGCGGTCACCGTCCGCAAACGCAATCCGCAGCACGTCACCGCCCGGCGTCACGTTCAACTCCGGCGGAGTCACGCCGGCCGACTTCTGCACTTCGCCCCAAACCGCCGCCGCGATCTCGCGATAGATCTGCGCCTGAGGCCCCTCAGGCATCGTGGCCACAATCGGCTTGCCGCTGTCCGACCGTTCGCGGATTTCCATGTGCAGCGGCACGCCGCCAAGGAACGGCAGATTGAGCTTGCGCGCTTCCTGTTCCGCCCCGCCGTGCCCGAAGATATCGCTGCGCGTCCCGCAACTCGGACACAGGAAGTAGCTCATATTCTCGATGAGCCCGAGTACCGGCACGTTCACCTTCTGGAACATGGCGAGCCCCTTGCGCGCGTCGATCAGCGCCAGATCCTGCGGCGTAGACACGATCACCGCCCCCGACAGCGGCACCTGCTGCGCCATCGTCAACTGCACGTCGCCCGTCCCTGGCGGCATGTCGATGATCAGCGCATCAAGCTCGCCCCACGCCACTTCGCGCAGCATCTGATTGAGCGCCTGCACCACCATCGGTCCGCGCCACACGACAGGCGTGCCCTCGTCCACCATGAAGCCCATCGACATGGCTTTGAGACCATAGGCTTCCAACGGCTTCAATTTCTTGCCGTCCAAAACCTCCGGCTGCCCGGACAAGCCTAAGAGGCGCGGCTGCGACGGCCCGTAGATGTCCGCATCCATGATGCCGGCCTTGAGCCCGATGGCCTGCAAACCGAGCGCGAGGTTCACAGCGGTCGTCGACTTGCCAACTCCGCCCTTGCCCGACGCCACCGCGATCAAATGCTTGATGCCGGGAATCCCAAGCGGCTGCTTCGCCCCGCTGGGCGACAACGACGGCGCTGGACCGCTCGGAGCAGCCCGCGCAGCTCCGCCATCGCCCGCCGCACCCTTAGCCCGCGCATCACGGACCCGGTCATGCTCTTTTACAAGTGGCGGCGCCGGCCGCATCGGCGGCGGCGCTGGCGCCCGCTGCGGTTCACCCCCCCGCTCTGCCGTCAGCACGACCGTCGCCCCGGCCACGCCCTCGATGCCCGACACCATCTTTTCCGCTGCCTGCCGCAACGCCTCCAATTCCTGCGCCCGGTGCGCCGGAACCGTGATCGAAAAATAGACTTTGTCGTCTTTGACCAGAACTTCCGACACAAGCCCCAGGTCGACGAGATTGCTCGTCAGATCGGGCCCCTTAACGCGGCGTAGCGCGTCGAGGACCTTCGCTTTATCGACTGTCATATCATGCTCCTGGGAGTGCCGTGGATCGAGGGCCGCGCACAGTCAGACGGCGTGCGCCAGCGGCCCCCTTCAAAGAAGAGGCCGGATACTAGGAGAGGCCGCGCTGGAAGTCACCCGGCCCCACAGGTATACGAAGTCACGGGTAGAGCCCTGATCGAGGGCATCTGGCACCAGAGCAAGCCGGAACGGGGTGGGGACGAATTGGGAATGCAGGCGCTACTCTCGCTGAGCCGCGCAATTGATGCGCTGAATACGTGGATCGGCCGTACGGTTGCCTGGCTAATCGTGCTCGCGGCCGTGATCAGCGCCGGCAATGCCATCATCCGCAAACTGTTCGATACCTCGTCAAATGCCTGGCTTGAGTTGCAGTGGTGGATGTTCGCGATCGCCTTCCTCCTCGCCGCACCGTGGACCCTCAAAGACAACGAACACATCCGCATCGACATCGTGAGCGCCCGCCTCTCGCAGCGCACCCGCAACATCATCGAACTCATCGGCCACGTATTCTTTCTGCTGCCGGCCGCCGCACTCATCATCTACACCTCCTGGAACTACGCGGCGATCTCCTGGATGCAGAACGAGCAATCCAAGGACGCCGGCGGCCTGCCGCAATGGCCGATCAAATGGCTGATCCCGCTCGCCTTCGCGCTCCTCTTCGCGCAAGGCCTCTCCGAACTGATCAAGCGCATCGCCATCATGCGCGGGGATATGGAGGAGCCGAAACCCAAAGGCGGCTACCACGAAGCGGTCACCAGCGCCGCCGAACCTTTAAAGCCATAGCGCGAGCGGAGACCAACATCCATGGCCGCCTTCATCGCGCAAAACATCGCCCCCATCATGTTCGCAGCCCTCGTGGCATTCCTGCTGCTGGGCTACCCCGTCGCCTTCTCGCTCGGCGCCGTCGGCCTCATCTTCTTCGTCATCGGCGTCGAACTTGCCCCGTATTCCGATGGCGTCATCACCCTCTCCTGGCCGCTCCTCAATTCCATGCCCGGCCGCATCTATGAGGTGATGCGCAACGACACGCTGCTCGCGATCCCGTTCTTCACCTTCATGGGGCTGATCCTCGAACGCTCCGGCATGGCCGAAGACCTTTTGGAAACCATAGGACAATTATTCGGCACCATTCGCGGCGGCCTTGCCTATGCGGTGATTTTCGTCGGCGCCATGCTCGCCGCCACCACCGGCGTCGTCGCCGCCTCCGTTATCTCCATGGGCCTGATCTCCCTGCCCATTATGCTCCGCTACGGCTACGACCGCCGCCTCGCCGCCGGCACCATCGCCGCATCGGGAACACTCGCCCAGATCATCCCGCCCTCGCTCGTCTTGATCGTACTCGCCGACCAGCTCGGCCGCTCCGTCGACCAGATGTACAAAGGCGCGCTGCTTCCCGGCGTCATGCTCGCCGGCCTCTACGCGCTCTACGTGTTCATCGTCTGCCGCATCAATCCTGCAGCCGGCCCCGGCCTGCCGCCGGAAGAAATTGGCCACCGCAAGCCCGATGGCACGCGCGGCCTCCCCTCGCTCGGCATCCTCACGCTGTTCTCCGGCTCCATCGGCACCGCCGCGCTCTGGAACTCCGGCTACGCGGCGATGGAATTCTTCATCCTCGCGCTCGCCGTCTCTATCCTCATCGCCCTCACCGTCGCCCTCGTCAACAAGGTCGCGATCCGCTCCACCGGGCGCGGCTTCCTCTCGCCGCTGGCCGAACGCGTCACCTTCGTCATGGTGCCGCCGCTGATGCTGATCTTCCTTGTTCTCGGCACCATTCTCATCGGCCTCGCCACCCCCACCGAAGGCGGCGCCATGGGTGCGGTCGGCGCACTCCTCTTGGCCGGCATCAACCGCTATCTCAACAGCGAACCCCAGCGCCTCAACTGGCCCATTGTCCGCCAAGCCACCGAAGCCACCGCCAAGCTCTCTGCCTTCGTGATGTTCATCCTCATCGGCGCCCGTATCTTCTCGCTCACCTTCTACGGCGTGAACGGCCACATCTGGGTCGAGCACCTGCTCACGTCCCTTCCCGGCGGCATGTACGGCTTCCTCATCGCCGTTATGATCCTCGTCTTCTTGCTCGCCTTCTTCCTCGACTTCTTCGAGTTGGCCTTCATCCTGGTGCCGCTCCTGAAGCCCGCCGCGGAATCGATCTTCCGCACCGCGCCGGAAGCCGTCGCCATCGCCAAGGCCATGGGCTTCACCGTGATCGCGACAACGGGTGCAGATGGCGCCATCGTCGAAACAGTGGCCGACGTCTCGCCCTTCATGGTCTGGTTCGGCATCCTTCTCGCCGTCAACATGCAGACGAGTTTCATGCACCCGCCCTTCGGCTTCGCGCTCTTCTACTTGCGCTCCGTCGCGCCGAAGGAGCCCTACACCGACAAGGTCACCGGCAAGACCACCGAACCCGTGCTCACGTCGCAGATTTACTGGGGCGCCGTGCCCTACGTTGGCATCCAGCTGCTCATGGTCGCCATCGTCATGGCCATGCCGTGGATCGCGATGCACGCGCTCGTCAAAAAGACGCCGCCTGCGAAAGACCCCGCCGCCATCGAACGCCCGCTTGCACCCACACCCGGCACACCGATGTCGTCCGACGGCCGCTTCGCCCTCCCGCCGGCACCGCCCGTCATCGACGGCGCACCGCCGAACGACTACACCGGCCCCGGCGCGCCCACCCTCGACATGCGCGACCTCCCCCGCTTCGACTGACACAAGAAAAAGGCCCCGTCCCACGCGCGTGAGACAGGGCCTTGAACTTCACGCAAAACGGATGCTCGTTAAGTCCGCCAGGGATGCGCCGGCAGATCGCACACGCCGCACACCTTCACGCCGGCTTCCGCCACGATGTGATCGTTCTCGACCGACGATCCGGACACCCCGATCGCACCGATCAGCACGCCTTCTTTGTCGACGATCGGCAATCCGCCCGGAAACGTGATCAGACCATCATTCGAATGTTCGATGCCAAACAGCGGCCCGCCCGGCTGCGACAACTGGCCAATCTGGCCCGTCGGCATGCCGAAGAACACTGCCGTCTTCGCCTTCTTGATCGCGATGTCAATGGACCCGACCCACGCGTCGTCCATGCGATGGAACGCCTTCAGGTTGGCGCCCGAGTCGACGACGGCGATGCACATTTTTGTCTTGGTCTTTTCCGCAGCCTTGCGCGCAGCCAGAATGATGTTCTGCGCGTCGTCGATCGTCACATGCATGGGGGTTCCTCCTCAGTTTTGTAGAGCCGTCTTGTTCAAGGATCGGCCGGACGCTGTCAAATGGAGAGTACGCTTCGAAAATCAACATGTCGAAACCGCAGAACTGCGATGCCTCCGTTGCGGGCCGGTAACGCTGCCCAAAGGAAGCCGACAGGAATAGGTGCCAATCCCATCCGAAGCGGCTACTCCTAATGCGAACGTCAGGGGGGAGACATTAACCATGGCCCGGCTGTCGCGTCCGCTCGACGCGCTGAAAGAGAAATACGACGTCGTCGTGATTGGTTCCGGCTACGGCGGCGGCGTCGCAGCCTCCCACCTCGCGCGCGCCGGCAAATCGGTCGCCGTGCTTGAGCGCGGCCGCGAAGTCCTAACCGGCGGCTTCCCTGCCAAATTCCCCGACCTCAAAAACGATTTCCAGGTCCAGGGCAAATCCTTCAAAACCGGCTCCGACACAGCGCTGTTCGACATTCGTCTTGGCGACGACATGCACGTTCTCGTCGGCCGCGGCCTCGGCGGCGGCTCGCTTGTCAACGCCGGTGTCACGCTGCGCCCTGACCGCCGCGTCTTCGAGGACGAAATCTGGCCCGGCCAGATCCGCCAGGACGGTGGCCTCGACCGAGGCTACGCCCGCGCCGAGGAATGGCTGCGCCCCGCGAGCGACCCGCGCGCCGCCGAGATGACCAAATACAGCGTGCTCGCCGACGCCGGCCGCAAACTGGGCAAGCCCCACCTCGTCACGCCGCGCGTCGCCGTCAGCTTCGAAGACAACGTCAACCCCGCCGGCATCGTGCAACCCGCCTGCACCCGCTGCGGCGACTGCTGCGCCGGCTGCAACGTCGGCGCCAAGAATACCGTCGCCCTCACCTACCTGCCCGACGCCGCCCGCCACGGCGCGGAAATGTTCACCGAAATCACCGTCCGCCACATCGCCAAAGCACCAGATGGCAGCTGGCGCGTTCACGCCGCGCCGACGGGCGGCAAAGGCGCGGACATCGTGCTCGAAGCCGCCATCGTCGTCCTCGCCGCCGGCACGCTGGGCTCCACCGAAATCCTGCTGCGCTCGCGCGAGCAGGGCCTCGCCGTCTCCGAACGCCTCGGCCAACGCTTCTCCGCCAATGGAGATATCATTGCTTTCGGCTACGGCGCGAAAACACCCGTCAACTCGGTCGGCGTCGGCTATCCGCCCCGCATCGAAGGCATGGAAATCGGCGCCTCCGTCACCGGCCAGCTCGAATTCCGCGACGCCGATAATCTCGACAATGAATTGACCGTCCAGGAAGGCGCCGTCCCCTCCGCCGTCGCGCCGTCGCTGCCCGTCATGTTCCTGCCCAACGGCCGCCTGCTCGGCGCGCTGCAAAGCCTCGTCAGCGGCGTCTACAAAGGCCCGTTCGCCAGCCTGCAAACCTACTTCGCGGTTTCGCACGACAGCGCGTCCGGCGTTTTCCGCCTCGATGGCGACAAGCTCGCCCTCGCTTGGAAAGACGCCGCCAAGGAGCCCTGCTACGAACGCCTCGATGCAGCCCTCCGCGCCGTCGTCGAAAGTGCCGGCGGCGACTACGTGAAAAATCCGCTCGCCGGCACCGTCATGGGCCACCAGCCGGCCACCGCTCACCCGCTCGGCGGCTGCGCCATGGGCCGCGAAGCCACCGACGGCGTCGTCAATCACAAGTCGGAAGTCTTCGACACGAGCGCGGGACGCGGCTCCACCGCTGTTCACGACGGCCTCTACGTCATCGACGGCTCGATCATCCCCCGCTCCCTCGGCGTCAACCCGCTCTTCACAATCACCGCTCTGTCAGAGCGCGCGCTCGCGCACATGCTCGCCGACCGCCGCCTCTCCTCCAACGCCCGCCCTCGCCCGGCCCAGCCCATCCCCGCCGCAACACCGGCGGCAGTCGTGGCAGCGCAATGAGCGCCTACGTCCCCGCCAATTGAGGAAGGCGCTCGGCTTCGAGGCGCTTGAGATCCCGTTGAATGTCGATCATGTAATCGCGGCGGATGGGAGAGGCGTCGCGTGTGCGCGAAAGCTGCAGATGGAACACTTCCTGGGCGCCGGTACGAAACATCATTTCGGCGCTGATCAAATAAAATTCCCACATGCGGCAGAAGCGTTCGTCGTACATGGCCTGGACTTCGGCACGATGCTTTTCAAAGCGCGTGTACCAGTGTTTCAGCGTCATGGCGTAGTGCAGCCGAAGAAACTCGCAGTCCGTCACCCAAAGGCGATTGCGTTCGACGGCTGGAAAAACTTCCGAAAGAGCGGGTGAGTACGCGCCAGGGAAGATGTACTTGCGCAGCCAGGGGCTAGCCGTGGAGGGCGGGCTCATGTGGCCGATCGAATGCAGAAGCATCACGCCGTCGTCGGGCATCAGTGTGTTCACATGCGCAAAGAACTCGTCATAGCGCGGCACCCCGACATGTTCGAACATGCCGACAGACACGAGCCGGTCGAATTTTTGATCAAGCTCGCGGTAGTCCCGCAGCTCGAACCTCACACGGTCTGCAACGCCGGCCTTCTGCGCACGCTCTTGCGCCAGTGCGTGCTGCTCTTTCGAGAGCGTCACCCCGAGGACATCGACGTCCTCCATTTGCGCCAGATAAATCGCCAAGCCACCCCATCCGCTGCCGATGTCGAGAATTTTCTGGCCGGGCTTAAGGCCGAGCTTGGCCGCGATCAGGCGGCACTTCGCCCGCTGAGCCGCCTCCAGGGTGTCATCGTCGCTCTCGAAATACGCGCATGAGTAAAAGAGCTCCTCATCGAGGAACAGCCGGTAGAGAGCGTTGCCGATATCGTAATGGTGCGCGATATTCTGCTGCGCCCGGCCGATCGGGTTGGACTGTTGAAAGCGCTTGAACATTTTGGCGGTGGTGCCGACGGCGCGTTGCACCGGCGTCGGCGGGCGATCGTTCCGGTTGATCGACATGAGCTCGAGAAACGCGCGCAAACTGGAGCCGGGAAATGTAAGCGTGCCGGCCATGTAGGCTTCGCCGGCTGCAAGTTCAGGATTGAACACGAGGGATCGATAGAGCCGAGGATCGGACAGCTTCATCGTGACCGCTGGACCTGGGATCTTGCCTCCAAAACGGTGCGCTCCGCCCGCCGCATCCGTGACAATCAGCTCACCGGTGCGGATCATGCGGGTTAGAATAGCCGATAGGGGAAACATAGCGTCCGCACTCCACGGATGAGGGAAACGACCAGGCCGATCAGGCCAAACACTCAAGCGAAGGCTTCGATTGGTTGACTTGGCGGACCGCCATATCACTCCCACTATACTATAAAAGACCCACCGATTTTCCAGTTTGTCGTGAAACACACCGCCAACCTGCGCCTAGCCAAACGCAAGCAGCCCGGCATCGCTGCCGCGCTGCTCCACAATTCAACTTTTAACCACCGTCACACGTCGAGCGTCTGCTCGCGCTCCCAGTCCGTCAGGTGCGCTGCGTAGTGGTTCCACTCCTGCTGCTTCATCTTGATGTACGCCGCCGAGAATTCCTCGCCGAGCGCCGCCTTGAGGCCCGTGTCCTTGTCGAAGCCGCGGATCGCATCGAGCATGTTGAGCGGCAGCCGCGGCGCATCCTTCACGGTATGGCCGAGCTGATACATGTCGATGTCGTAGCGTGGACCGGGATGCGCATTCGTGTCGATGCCGTCGAGACCAGCCGCAAGAACCACCGCCTGCAACAGATACGGGTTCACCGCGCCATCCGGCAGCCGCAATTCGAACCGCCCCTTGCCGGGCACGCGCACCATGTGCGTACGGTTGTTGCCCGTCCACGTGACCGTGTTCGGCGACCACGTCGCGCCTGAGATCGTGCGCGGCGCGTTGATGCGCTTGTACGAGTTCACCGTCGGGTTGGTGATCGCGGCCATGCCCTCGGCATGCTTCATGATCCCGCCGAGGAAGTTGTAGCCCTGCGACGACAGCCCCATCTCGTCCGTCTTGTCGAGGAACATGTTCGTCGTGCCGTTCTTGTCCCAGACCGACAAATGCACGTGGCAGCCGTTACCCGTCAAATTCATGAACGGCTTCGGCATGAACGTCGCGCGCAGCCCATGCTTCTCCGCAATCGACTTGGTCATGAACTTGAAGAACGAATGCCGGTCCGCCGTGATGAGCGCGTCATCGAAATTCCAGTTCATCTCGAACTGGCCGTTCGCGTCCTCGTGGTCGTTCTGGTAAGCGCCCCAGCCGAGTTCCAGCATGTAGTCGCAGATCTCGGAAATAACGTCATAGCGGCGCATCAGCGCTTGCTGATCGTAGCAGGGCTTCGACGCGACATCCCGTCCGTCCGAAATACCCGTCCCATCGGCGTTGATGAGGAAGTATTCGCACTCCACGCCGGTCCTCATGTAGAGGCCCTTGTCGGCGGCCCGCTTCTGCAGCTTCTTCAAGACGACGCGCGGCGCTTGCGCCACGTGCTGATCGTCCATCACGCAGTCAGCCGCCACCCACGCCACTTCCTTCTTCCACGGCAGCTGGATCACAGCTGACGCATCCGGCATGGCAAACATATCCGGATGCGCCGGCGTCATATCGAGCCATGTCGCAAATCCGGCAAAGCCCGCCCCATCCCGCTCCATCTCGGCAATCGCTTGCGCCGGAACTAGTTTGGCGCGTTGCATACCGAACAGGTCGGTGAAGGAAATCATGAAGTAGCGAATGCCCTTGTCTTTCGCCAAGGATGAGAGGTCTTGTGTCATGTACGTTTCCTTCACTTCTGCGGTCGACGGATAGGATTGCTTATTTTTTTGATTGGTTGAGGCAAAAAGAAAGGGCGGTTAGAAACCGCCCCCTCCAAATCCAGGAATCCAGTTCGTTCCAGCCAGCGGCACGCGCGCCATGGCAGCCGCTTCGATGGTCAGCGCGCACAGATCCTCAGGCTCGAGGTTGTGCACGTGGTTATGACCGCAGGCCCGCGCGATGGTCTGCACTTCGAGCGTCATGACCTTCAGATAGTTCGCCAGACGCCGCCCGGCGCGCACGGGATCCAAACGCATCGCCAATTCCGGATCTTGCGTCGTGATGCCGGCCGGATCGCGCCCTTCATGCCAATCGTCGTAGGCGCCAGCCGTCGTGCCGAGCTTATTGTATTCCTCTTCCAGCGCCGGGTCGTTGTCGCCCAGCGCCACCAGAGCCGCCGAGCCGATAGCCACCGCATCAGCACCGAGCGCCAACGCCTTCGCGACATCAGCGCCGTTGCGAATACCGCCCGACACGATCAGTTGCACCTTGCGATGCATCCCCAGATCCTGCAGCGCCTGCACCGCCGTACGAATACACGCCAGAATCGGCTGGCCAACATGCTCGATAAACACTTCCTGCGTCGCAGCCGTGCCGCCCTGCATGCCGTCAAGCACGATCACGTCCGCGCCGGCCTTCACCGACAAAGCCACGTCGTAATAAGGCCGCGCGCCGCCAATCTTGATGTAGATCGGCTTCTCCCAGTTTGTGATCTCGCGCAACTCGAGGATCTTGATTTCCAGGTCGTCGGGACCCGTCCAGTCCGGATGCCGGCATGCCGAGCGCTGGTCGATGCCCTTCGGCAGTGTGCGCATCTCAGCCACGCGATCAGAAATCTTCTGGCCAAGTAGCATGCCGCCGCCGCCGGGTTTCGCACCCTGGCCGACGACCACTTCGATGCAGTCCGCCTTGCGCAGATCATCCGGATTCATGCCGTAACGCGACGGCAGATATTGATAAACCAGTGTCTTCGACTGCCCGCGCTCTTCCGGCGTCATGCCGCCGTCGCCCGTCGTCGTCGACGTGCCGGCAATCGTCGCACCGCGCCCCAGCGCTTCCTTGGCCTGCGCCGAAAGCGACCCGAAGCTCATGCCGGCGATCGTGATCGGCGTCTTCAGTTCGATCGGCTTCTTGGCAAACCGCGTGCCGAGCACAACACTGGTCCCGCACTTCTCGCGATAGCCTTCCAGCGGATAACGCGACATCGATGCGCCAAGAAACAAGAGGTCGTCGAAATGGGGTACCTTTCGCTTCGCCCCGCCACCGCGAATATCGTAAATCCCCGTCGCAGCGGCGCGGCGGATTTCCGACATCGTGTAGTCGTCGAGCGTGGCTGACTTACGCGGCGTGGTCGGCGGGTTGTGATACGACATCAGTATGCATCCGCGTTATCGATGTTGAAATTATAGAGTTTGCGCGCCGAACCGTAGCGCTTGAACTCGCTTGTCTTCACGTCCTTGATGCCGGCCTTGTCGAGCAACGTGGCCAGCTGAGCGTGATGCTCAGGCCGCATTTCCTTCTCGATGCAATCCGCACCGAGGCTCTTCACGCTCCCGCGCACGAACAGCTTGGCTTCGTAAATGGAATCGCCCAGCGCATCGCCCGCGTCGCCGAGCACCACGAGATGCCCGCTCTGCGCCATGAAGGCCGACATGTGCCCGATATTCCCGCGCACCACGATGTCGATCCCCTTCATCGAGATCCCGCAGCGTGACGCCGCATTCCCCTCGATAACGAGCAGTCCGCCGCGCCCGGTCGCGCCCGCATATTGGCTGGCGTCCCCCTTCACGACGACACTGCCCGACATCATGTTTTCCGCGACGCCCGGCCCCGCCGATCCATGGATCGTGATCGTAGCCTTCTTGTTCATGCCGCCGCCGTAGTATCCGACGGGTCCGCGCACGGCGACCTTGATCGGCGCATCCACGCCCACCGCTACCGCATGCTGCCCGCGCGGATTGAGGATTTCCCACTCGGCCTCGTTGGTCCCATCCGACTGCCGATGAAGCTCGGAATTGAGCTCTCGCAACGGTGTGACAGCCAAATCGATCGTGCGCATGCTTCACCGCTCCCAGAAATAGACGGTCGCCGGCTCGGGCTCCCAGATCTTCGCTTTATCGATGCCGGGCAGACCGGCAAGCGCCCGGTATTCCGAACCGAACGCCACATACTGATCCGTCTCCGCCATCACCGCCGGCTTGCAAGCGATCGGATCGCGGATCACGCCGAAGCCGTTCTTGGTGCCGACGACAAACGTGAAGAACCCATCGAGATCATCCAGACTCTTCTCCAGCGCCTGGCCGAGGTTCATGCCCTGGTTCATGCGCCACGTGAGATAGGCAGCCGCGACTTCGCTGTCGTTCTCCGTCTCGAACGTCATCCCGTCGTGCTTCAACTTGCGCTTCAGGCTGTTGTGGTTCGACAGCGACCCGTTGTGCACGAGGCACTGATCGGAGCCCGTCGAAAACGGATGCGCGCCCATCGTCGTCACGGCGCTCTCGGTGGCCATGCGCGTATGTCCGATAGCATGCGAGCCCGACATCTCCTTTAGATGGAACTGCTCCGACACGTCCGTCGGCCAGCCCACTTCCTTGTAGATTTCGATCGTCTCACCCGCACTCATGATGCGCACGCCGGGGTGCCCGGCTTTAATCGCCGCGCGCGCTGCCTCGGCCTTGTCCGCCGGCACCGTCAACACCGCGTGCGTCGACTTGCGCTCGAACTCCACCGGCACGCCGAGCGTCTTTGACAGCGCCGCATCAAGACCAGCAAAATCTTGGTCCGCGTTAGCTGACTGAACGGTCAGCTTCGCCTTGCCATCTTCAGGCGCCCCGTAAACCGCGAACCCAGCCGAGTCCGGCCCGCGCTCGCACATCGTTGCCAGCATTTGTGCCGTCAACTCACCGAGCCGCGGCTCCAGCGCTTTGTCCTTGATGAATAATCCTACGATCCCACACATCGGGCGCGCCTCCCTGTCAGCGTCTATGATCGAAAGCTAGCAACTTCCCCTTCAAACCTCAACTACCAAGAATACTTTTTTCCTGGGAGTAGAGATCCGATTGGCTTTAAGCCCGTCCGCGCTGCCAGAATTCATACTGGGTGCGCGCCAGCCGGTAGGCGTCCGGAATGGAAATCGCCCAGACGAACAAGCCGAGCGCCGCCCGGCCAATAAAGGAGTGCTCGGGCGTCGTGGTGTGCCAACTGATCGCCGCGAGGATGAGCGTGAACAGAGCAAAGCCGAACCCACGCTGCGGTTGGCCGGCAAGCACGTGCCCCCCGCCCGGCATCAAAATGGCAAGCAGCAGCACAAGATAGGGATGCGGAGGCGGGGAACCCTTCACGCGGCGCGCTCCTCGATGGCAGCTGTCCGCTGTGCCGCCAGCGCCGCCGCATCCCGCAACGTCTGCACGAACACCGGCCGCTCGACCTGGGCCAGATCGAACACGGCCTGCCGCAGCAGAAGATGTTCGCCCCGCCGGCCCTCAGCCACCTGCCGCACGATCCGAACGCCACGCGCCGTGAGCGTGATCTCCTTGACGCCGGGATCAGCGAGAAGCGATGCGAAAACTCCACCGAACCGTTGGCAGAGCGCAAAGGCACGCACCCCGTCGCCCCGGATCATAACATCCAGCGGCAGCCCGGCTGGCGGCTCCACCCGCTCGGGCAACTGATGCGTCCCAGAATAGAATTCATTTCCCGACGGCCGCGCCAGCAACGAGAGCGACGGCGCCCCCGGCATTGCATCAAGCACTGTGACCGACAGCCAGAGCTGCGGCAGACGGCGGACAACCATCGTGTCCGGGATAAGGGCCACCTTTACCATATGCCCGAACGCGCGGCCTTCGAGCGCCGGAAACCCGTCCGCTCCTGCCGTCCAGCGCTCATCGTCGAGCACCCCGCGGCAATCGTCGAGCAGCGCCCGCCGCGCGGCCACCGCCCGGCGGTGATCGCGGATCGCGATGTTGGCTACCACCGCAAGAAAGGCGATGAGCCCGAAGAGAAATGCCGCCGTCATGGGTCTTTTCTACGCATGATTGAAATGTTGGCCGCGGCGCGTCTTGCGTCGCCGCGGCCTATGTCGTGACAGGGATCAGTAGTCGCCTTGCGGACGCGGCCAGGGCATCGAGAACTGATCACCACGGCGCACGTAGCGATAGCGATGGAAGTGGAACCACAGCGACGCGATGATGAAGAACAGCATCATCGCCATCAGCTGCGTGCCATACCCCAGGAACACCGCGAAATACGTCGCACCACACAGCACCAACAGCACGAGCGCCGGCAGCGGATGCATGGGATGCACGTACCCCCGCTGGATCGTGCCGAGCGGCCACTTGCGCCGGAACATGATCACGTTGAACGTCATGAACGTGTATCCGAGCAGCCCCGACAGGATCGAGAACGTGATCACCTGATCGAGCGGCGCGTAGTAGGCGAAGAGAACCGCCACCGGCACCAGGAACACGATCGCCCGGTACGGCGTACGGTACTTGGGATGCACCGCCCCGAACCACTGCGGCAGATACCGGTCACGCGCCATGGAGAACCACGCCCGCGACGCGTCGTTGATGCAGCCGTTGGCCGACGCCAGCGTCGAGAAGATCGTGCCGATGAAGAGAAGCACCATCAGCGGCATCGAATCCATGAACCGCGCTGCGTCGAACAGCGGCGTCACCGCCTGCCCCAGATACTCCCACGGCATCAGACCGGCGCAGATGTACCAGGTCATGGTCGCCGCGATCAGCAGCGTCATGATGCCGGTCATCGTGCCGAGCGGCAGCGACCGCGCCGGCGACCGCACCTCTTCCGCCGCCTGACACGTGCCCTCGATGCCGAGGTAGTACCAGAGACCGAAGTGCAGCGCCGCGATGACGCCGATCCAGTCGTAGGGCAGGCCCGTCAGCAGTTCGTTGTGCTTCAACACCTCGCCCGTCCAAGGCTTCACCGCAAAGAACAGGATGATGATGGCGATGAAGGCGATGGCCGTGATGACGAGGTTGAACGTCAGCGTCGCATAAACCCCGCGATAGTTGAGCCAGGCGAGGAACATGATCGTGAGCACGATGAAAGGCTTGTCGTGCAGCACCAGCGCCTCGCCCGCCGCATCGGTCGCCCCGGCCATCCCTCCCACGGTTTGGACGAGGTAGCCCAGCGTAATCGCATTCGCCGCCTCCAGCATGGTGTAGGCGAACACGAGGAACAGACCGACGTTAAAGGCCATCAGCGGCCCGACGATATGCTTGGCCTGCGCATACTGACCACCCGCGGCCGCGACCGTCGAGGTCACCTCCGAGTCGATCATGGCCACGCAGGTATAGAGGAGCCCCGCCACCCAGCAGGCAATGAGAGCCGCGATTGCGCCGCCCTTGCCCACCGAGAAGTTCCAGCCCATGTACTCCCCCACGAGCACGATGCCGACGCCGAGCGCCCACACGTGGCCAGGACCGAGAACGCGCAACAGCGAGATTTTCTCGCCATGGATAGCTGTTGTCTGGCTCACCGGTGGCCTCCCTGGTGCGTCGGATCGATGACGAGCGCATCGTCGATTTCACCTTCGCGAGATGAAATCAGGACATCGTCGGAGTAGGCCATGTCCGTCTTGATCGTATCGAACAGCATCCAGAGGCCGAACAAAACACACAAGGCCCAGGCGCCGTATTCGAGAAGCTGAAAATTATTGAGCGTGCTGATATCAGGCATGGCGTCCCCCTCAATCCGTCTTGCGGCCGAAGCGTTCGGCGATGACTTCGCGGTATTCGCTCTTGGAGAACGCGACCACGAGAAGAAAATATCCGATCACGACAAGCGCGGTGACGCCGAGCGCGATGAGGTCGAACGAGTAGTCGAAGCGTGAGGCGATCAGAGGCGCCGCCGTCTCCGGGGTGTAGCCAAGCTTTTCCCAGCCCGCTTGCATAACGGGGTTCTGCCCAAGGCCGGTCCAGGTTGTCTTGTCGGCGATGGCGAGTTCCGTTTTGCCGCCGCCGGCCAGGCCGAGGTAGATCGGCGCAAAGAGTGCGGCGAACACCAGAGCCAAGAGGAACATGCTGTCGAAGAATTGCCCGAGCGCGGATTGGCGCGGCGGGATGTAATCACCGTTGCTCATGGTGTGCTCCTCAATCTTTGCGCTGGTTCATGAGATCGAGGTAGTGAAGATCAAGGCCGTAGATGTGGGCCTTATCCTCGCTGTAATGCTTGATCATCGCCCAGATCGCCGCGGCGTTGAAAAGCATCACGAGCCCGCCGCTGATCAACAGCGCGCCCAGCACGCCGTCATCGTTGAGATGCGGCAGCAGCATGTAAAAGACGAACGAGTAGAGTGCCCAGACCACGACGAGGGCGAGGATCGCCCACATCCGGTCCTGTCCGAACATCTTGTCGACGCGCGGATCCATAGCTTGTTGTTGCAAAACGACCTCCCCCAGATTGACCGGTTAAGTCCGGCGCAAAAATGTTGCCTGTCAGGCAATCTATTTTTATTGGGCGGAAAGTCTGCGTCATGGTGCCGCGAGATGTCAAGACGAACTGCCTGCATTTGCAACAGAAAACACGAAAAATATGCAGTGCACCGCAACAAATACAGGCAAATCACCGAAATCAAGATGACCCAAGACTTGAACACCCGGAAAATTTCTTGCACTTTGGGAACAATTGGGGGCATGGTGACAGGATGAAAGCTGCCCCTGAATCCGGCTTATAAAGCCGGAGGCCATGGCCGGAGCATTGGAATGCCGTTCGCACTCTTGAAATATGCCTTGTCGCGGGAGCACCCCGACGACCCGCACTTCCGTTGGAAGCCGGACCTCAAGAAAACCTATGACGTGATCATCATCGGTGCCGGCGGACACGGTCTGGCCGCCGCCTATCACCTCGCCAAGGATCACGGCATCACCAACATCGCCGTCCTCGAAAAGGGCTGGCTCGCCGGCGGCAACACCGCCCGCAACACGACGATCGTGCGCGCCAACTATCTCACCCCCGAAGGCGTCGCGTTCTATAAAGAGTCCGTCGAACTCTTTCGCACCTTGTCGAACGAACTCGACATCAACGTGATGTACTCAGAGCGCGGCCACTTCACGCTCGCCCACACCGATGCCGCCATGCGCACCGCCCGCTGGCGCGCGGAAGTCAATAAGCACATGGGCGTCAACTCCGAGGTCATCGACGCCGCCGAGGTCAAGCGCATCTGCCCGACGATGAACGTGACGGACGACGCCCGCTATCCCGTCCTCGGCGCGCTCTACCACCCGCCCGGCGCCATCGCCCGCCACGACGCCGTTGCCTGGGGCTATGCCAAGGAAGCGATGAAGCGCGGCGTCGAAGTCCACACGCAAACGGAAGTCAAAAAGATCCTGATCGAAAACGGCCGCGCCATCGGCGTCGAGACCAACCGCGGCGTCATCCACGGCGCCAAAATCATGCAGGCCGTCGCGGGCTCCTCCTCGCATGTCGCGCGCATGGCCGGCCTCAAGCTGCCGATCAAGACCATCCCGCTGCAAGCCTGTGTGTCGGAACCCGTCAAGCCCATCCTCGATCAGATCGTCGTCTCGGGCTCGCTTCACGTTTACATTTCGCAGTCCGCACGCGGCGAAATGGTCATGGGTGGCGCCACCGATGCCTACGGTCTCTACTCCTCGCGTTCCACCCTCGACTTCAAGGAAAGCCTGATGGGCCATATGCTGGAGCTGTTCCCGTTCATGGGTGAACTCCGCATCCTGCGCCAATGGGCCGGCATGGCCGACATGACACCGGACTTCTCGCCTGTCATGGGCCTCACGCCCGTCGAAAACTATTACATCGACGCCGGCTGGGGAACTTGGGGCTTCAAAGCCACACCCGTCTGCGGCAAGCGCATGGCCGAATGCGTCGCCACCGGCCGCCAGCCCGATCTTCTCAAACCCTTCGCCCTCTCGCGCTTCGACACCTTCGACCTCGTCGGTGAAAAAGGCGCAGCGTCGGTCGGCCACTAGGGAGCGGCAAAATGAAAATCCTGAACTGTCCGCTCAACGGTCCGCGCAATATCTCCGAATTCGTCTGGGGCGGCGAGATGAAGCCCATGCCCGATCCGGCCACGGCCACCGACGCGCAATGGACCGACTTTCTCTTCCTGGAAGACAACACAGCCGGCGAGATCACCGAGTGGTGGCTGCATGCCCCCACCAATTATTGGTTCATCGCCCGCCGCAACACGCTCACCGATGAGATCATCGAAACCATGACGTACGACGCCTATCTCGCCCGTCAGAAAGCCAACGCGTCCGGCGAAGCCGAACCGGCCGCCAAGCCCACCACCGGCGGCACGGAGACGGGAGCAACGTCGGCATGAGCACGTCCTCCCCTGCCCGCATCGACAAACCGGGCTTCGGCCTCCTGATCGACCGCACCAAATCGTTGTCGTTCACCTTCGACGGCCGCCTGTTCAACGGCTACCACGGCGACACCATCGCCTCCGCACTTTATGGCGCTGGCCAAGTGCTGCTCTCCCGCTCGTTCAAATATCACCGCCCGCGCGGCGCGCTGACCATGAACGGCCTCGATGCCAACACCCTCGTGCAGGTCGCAGACGAACCCAACGTACGCGCCGACCTCCACGCGATCTCACCCGGCCTCGCCGTCGTCTCGATCAATCGCCTCGGCTCGCTCGAACGCGACGCCCTCTCGATCATGGACTATTTCGGCCGCTTCCTGCCCGTCGGCTTCTACTACAAGACGTTCTTCCGCCCCGCCGGCGTCTGGAAATACTTCGAGCGGCCCATCCGCATCATGGCTGGCCTCGGCACCCTCGATCCGCGCGCCGAACACAAATACTACGACAAGGCCTATCTGTTCACCGATGTGCTCGTTGTCGGCGGCGGACAAGCCGGCCTCGAAGCCGCCATCGCGGCAGCCGAAGGCGGCGCAGAAACGCTGCTCATCGAAGAGAATTCGGAACTGGGCGGCTCACTCCTTTACGGCCGCGTGGGCGACAGCCGCGAGGCCGCCGACACGCTCCGCCGCGACCTCATCGCTCGCGCGCGCAGTCTGAAAAATCTCACGATCCTGACGAGCACCGCGGCAGCGATCTCCGGCAACCGATTGCTCAAGATCCGCACGCGCCAGACCATCGTCGCCGCCGGCAGCTTCGATCAGCCCATCGTCTTCCGCAACAATGATCGCCCCGGCATCTTGTTCGCCACCGCCGCCCAACGTCTCATGCGCCTCTACGGCGTCCGCCCCGGCAACCGCGCCGTCATCGCGACGTCGAATTCGTTCGGCTACGAAACCGCCCTCGATCTGCTCGATGCCGGCGGCGAAGTCGCCGCCATCGTCGATCTCGGCACCACCACAGGCCCCGCCGTCGAAGCCGCCCGCGCCCACGGCATCCGCATCGTCACCAACGCCACACCCGTCGATGCCAAGGGATACCTGCGCGTTGAAAGCGTCGGCATCGCCTCCATCACCGGCCAGGGCAAAACCTCGTCCGTCACCGACTGGATCACCTGCGACTGCGTGCTGATCTCGGTCGGCTGCTCGCCCGCCCTCAATCTCGCCAGCCACGCCGGCGCGAAAGTCGTCTTCGATCCCGTCATTCAAATGCACCGTGCGGTGAACGCACCCGAAGGCGTCTCACTCGCAGGCAGCGCCGCCGGACTCTGGTCGCCGGATCGCGTTTCAACGCACGCCAAAGAAACCGGCGCCATCGCCGCCCGCCTCGCCTCCGGCAGCCCCGCTGGCGCTCAACCGGACGCCACCGATCCCGGCGCCGCCTCGATCACGCACCCTTATCCGATCTTCAAGAGCGCCAAGGGCAAGGAATTCATCGATTTCGATGAAGACCTCTCGGTCAAGGACATCATCAACTCGGTCAAGGACGGCTACGACGACATCCAACTCGTCAAACGCTACTCGACCGCAGGCCTCGGCCCGAGCCAAGGCCGCCACGCCAACCTCAACACCATTCGCGTCGTCAGCGCCGTCACCGGCAAACCGCCGGAAGTGATCGGCACCACGACGTTCCGCCCGCCGCTCGTGCCGGAAAAGTTCGCGCACATGGCCGGCCGCGCCTTTGAGCCGACACGCCTCACCTCCATGCACCGCCGCCACGAAGAGCTGGGCGCGCAGTTTATGACCGCCGGCCTCTGGATGCGTCCGGCCTACTACGGCCCGAAGGACAACGCCGCCCGCGCCATCGAAGATGAGGTCCGCGCCGTCCGCAACAATGCTGGTCTCATCGACGTATCTACGCTCGGTGGCCTCGACATTCGCGGCCCGGATGCCGCCGCCTTCATCGACCGCATGTACACTTGGGCCTATGAAAAGCAGCCCGTCGGCCGCGCCCGCTACACGCTCATGACCGACATCGCCGGCGTCGTCATTGACGATGGCGTCGCCTGCCGCCTCGCCCCTAACCATTACTATGTGACCGCGACAACAAGCGCCGTCGATCAGGTCTATCGCGCGATGACGTGGTTCAACGTGCAATGGAAGATGGACGTCGACGTCGCCAACGTCACGGCCGCCTATTCTGCCGTCAACCTCGCCGGTCCCAAAGCGCGCAACATTGTGCAATCGCTCGCAAGCGATATCGATTTCTCCAAGGACGCCTTCCCCTACATGGGCGTGCGCACGGGCACGTTGGCGGGCATCCCCGTTCGCGTGCTGCGCGTCGGCTTCGTCGGTGAAGCGGGCTATGAAATCCATTGCCCCGCGAGCTTCGGCGAAGCGCTGTGGGACATCCTGATGAGCGCCGGCAAACCGCATGGCCTGAAGCCGTTTGGCGTCGAAGCCCAGCGCATTCTGCGTCTGGAGAAGGGCCACATCATCGTCGGCCAGGACACCGACGGCCTCACCAACCCCATCGAAGCCGGGATGGAGTGGGCGCTCGCCAAGAAGAAACCGTTCTACGTCGGCAAGCGCTCCATCGACATGCAGGCCGCCAAAGGCATCACACGCAAGCTCGTCGGCTTCGCGGTCACAGAAAGCTCCGCGCCGACGCCGAAAGATTGCCACCTCATCATCCGCAACGGCGCTATCGTCGGCCGCATCACGTCGGTCGTGAAATCTCCCACCCTCGGCAAGGTCGTCGGGCTCGCCTACCTGCCGCTCGACATGACCGACACCGGCCACCGCTTCGAGATCCGCGTCGATGGCGGCACGATGGTCTCCGCCGAAGTCGTTCCCACGCCCTTCTACGATCCCGACAACGCGCGCCAGGAAATCTGAAGATGACCACGCCCGAACAACACCTGCGCCGCACGCCGCTCCGCTCCGCCCTGACCAAGGCCGGAGCAAAATGGACCGCGACCCCCGCAGGCGACGCTGCCATCTCCGACGGCCTCGGCAGCATCAATGCGGCCCGCCATCTCGCGATCACCGACCTCTCGACCATGCCCCGCATCGGTTTCAAGGGCCGCCAGACCATCCCCGCCATGCAAAAGCGCGGCATCGTTCTGGAGGGAACCGCCAACCGCGCCTTCCGCCAGCCCGACGGCGGCCTTTGCCTCGTCCTGGCCGCCAGCGAGGTGATTCTCCTATCTCCGCTCTCCGGCGATGACGGAAAGCTGCAGAAGCTCCACGACGATTGGCGCCTCGACGATGCCGAGCGGACCTACCCGATGCTGCGCCGCGACAGCCAGGCTTGGTTCGTCGTGACAGGAGCTAAGGCACCGGAAATGTTCGCAAAAATATGCGGCATCGACTTTCGCCTTAACAAGTTTCCCGACCTCTCGATCGCCCAAACCTCGGTCGCCAAGATCTCGGCCATAGTGACCCGAGCGGACATCGGCAGCACGCCCGCGTTCCATATTCTTGCCGATAGCGCGTCGGCCCTGTATTTCTTTGATTGCTTAATTGATGCTGCCCAAGAATTTGGCAACGCCCTCGCATGCCGGTCGATTTTGAGAGATCTGGAAAGCGGATGAAAAAAGTTACGGAGACGGTTCGTAAAATCAGCCGGGACGACGCACTTCCCATACCCTCTCCGCGCAAAGACCGTACCCCTCTCAAGGTCGAAGCCGACCTCGAAACAATTGAAGACCTTCAAGATGCCGGCGACGACGAAGCCGACATACCCGTCGCCCTCGACAGCCAGGACCCGCACGCACTCTCCGGCGCCCGCGACAACGTCCTTGAAGTCGCCATCGGCCGCGAAG
The DNA here is from genome assembly GCA_002279935.1 of Hyphomicrobium sp. 12-62-95. Taxonomy (GTDB): domain Bacteria; phylum Pseudomonadota; class Alphaproteobacteria; order Rhizobiales; family Hyphomicrobiaceae; genus JAGVSR01. Next base: position 86,968 of record NCCZ01000015.1, read on the forward strand.
TCCGCGCCTTCCGCAAGAAGCTCGGCATCACCGTGTCCGATCTCGCCCGCGCCACGGGCCTCTCCCTCGGCATGCTCTCCAAGATCGAGAACGGCGTCACCTCTGCCTCGCTGACGACGCTCCAACGTCTCTCGCGCGCGCTCGGCGTCCCCGTCACCGCCCTCTTCCGCCGCTTTGAGGAAAAGCGCGACGCCGTTTTCGTTCGCGCCGGCCAGGGCCTCGTCATCGAGCGCCGCGGCACCCGCGCCGGACATCAGTATCAGCTCTTGGGTTTCTCCGGCGGCAACGCCTCCGGCCTCGTCGTCGAGCCCTACATGATCACGCTCACCGAGAAGTCCGACGTCTTCCCGCTCTTCCAGCACTCAGGACTGGAATTCCTCTACATGCTCGAAGGCGAGGTCGTGTACCGCCACGGCGACAAGCTCTACACCATGCTCCCCGGCGACAGCCTGTTCTTCGACGCCGACGCACCCCACGGCCCCGAAGAACTCATCAAGCTGCCCATCCGCTTCCTCTCCATTATCTCCTACGCCCGCGAACGCGAGGACTAGGTGGCGCGGCAGCGAAGCATGACTATTGCGCACCGCTGCTGCTCTCGTGGGTGGGACCCCGCGCAATAGGATGCACCGATCCTCAACCCCTCCCCCTTGCGGGGAGGGGCAGGGGTGGGGGTTCAGTCTGGTAAGAACCGGCGCAAGCGGCTCCCCTCACCCGGCGCGTCGAACAGCGCCACTAAAAGACATACTTCGAATTGCAGAACTCGCACGTCACCGAGATGCTGCCGTCGGGTTCGCGCAAGCCGTCCAGATCCTCGTCCGGAAACCGCGTCAGAAACATCTGTACCCGCTCGCGCGAGCAGCGGCAGGTGGCATCCAGCGGCTGACCTTTGAACACGCGCACGTCTTCTTCGTTGAACAACCGGAACAGCAGCCGCTCCGCCGACAACGTCGGATCGATCAACTCGTGATCCTCCACGCTCGCAGCTAAGATGCGCGCCCGCTGCCAGTTCTCCTGCTCCGGCGGCGCGGAGGGACTGTCGTTGTCCTCAACTTGCGCCGTCGGATGCTGAATCAAAAGCCCGCCCGCGCGCCAGTGCCAGCCGTCGCCGCCCTGCACGCGATGCCGCGCCACCGCAAGGCGTACGTAACTCGGCAACTGCTCCGACTGCCGGAAGTAGGTGAGCGCCGCCGCCTGAAGGCTCTGCCCGTCGAGCGCGACGATGCCTTGGTAGCGATCATCCTCGCCGACGCGTTCCAGCGTCATCGCCATGTGCCCGCTGCCGATCAGATCGCCCTGCTTCGGACGCGGGCCCTTCGCCGCAATGGCCTCCGCGTCGAAACTGGCGTAGCCGCGCAACCGCCCGGGCGCCTCATAGTCGGCCAGCAGAAACCGGATCGGCCCATCGGTGCGCGTTTGAAAGCCAAGCCGCCCGCCGGGCTTCAGCGGCTGCCCGAGCATCGCCGTCAGCGCCAAAGCCTGACCCAGCGCCTCGCTGACGGCTTCCGGATAGTCGTGCCGCGACAGGATCGTATCGACCACGCCGCCCATGCGCACGACGCGCCCGCGAATGCCCGACTTGTCGGTCGAGAACGGCAGCACGAGATCGTCCGCGCCCTGGACCTGAAGTCCGGGGCTCTTGCCGCTGCGCGTCTCGGAACCTGCCATATCGCTCGAAACTCAATCCACGCCGAAACACCAAGCGAGCACGCCCTTTTGCGCGTGCAGCCGGTTCTCGGCCTCGTCAAAGATCACCGACTGCGGACCTTCCAGAACGCTCTCGCTCACCTCATGTCCGCGATAGGCCGGAAGGCAGTGCATGAAGATCGCATCCTTCGCAGCCTTCGCCATCAAGGCGTCGGTGACAGCATAAGGCCGCAGGATCTGCTTGCGCCGCGTCGCATCCTTGTCACCCATCGACACCCACGTGTCGGTGACGACGCAATCGGCCCCCTTCACCGCCTTAACCGGATCGATGCCAACCGAGATGTCCGCCTTCTCTTTCTTCGCCCAATCGAGATACGGCTTCGACGGCATCAATTCCTCGGGGCAAGCGAGCCGGAGATTGAACCCAAAGCGTGCCGCCGCATGCATCCACGACACCGCGACGTTGTTGCCGTCGCCGACCCACGCCACCGTCCGCCCCTTGATTGGCCCCAGGTGCTCTTCGAACGTCATGATGTCGGCCATGATCTGGCAGGGATGCGTGCGATCGGTGAGCCCGTTGATCACCGGGATCGTCGCGTGCTCGGCGAGTTCGAGAACTGTGTCATGGCTGTTGGCGCGGATCATGATGGCATCGCCGTAGCGCGACAGAACGCGTGCCGTGTCCGCGATGCTCTCCCCGCGTCCCAGCTGCAGATCCGTATGATTAAGCGCCAACGTCGTCCCACCGAGCTGCCGCATGGCGATATCGAACGACACGCGTGTGCGCGTCGACGGCTTCTCGAAAATGAGGATCAGGACTTTCTCGTCGATCCCCTTCGGCCGCATCTTCGGCGGCACCTTGCGCCCGGCTTTCTTCATGTCGTGCGCATTGTCGATCATCCGCCGCAGCGTCTTGGAATCGAGCCGGTCAATATCGAGAAAATGTCTAACGGCGTTGGCCTTGGCCATTGTCGATGGGCCTTATGGGTTGGAAAGGATGTTAGGATTTGGCGGAAAGATGCGCGAACGCGCGGCGCAGACGGGCAAGCCCCTCGGCGATGTCGGCGTCCGATACGTTCAGCGGCGGCAAAATGCGCAAGACGTTTTCGCCCGCACCGACAGCCAGCAGTTTCTCGCCGATGACGGCTTTGACGACATCAGCGACAGGCGGCGCGAGCTTCACGCCCGCCAAGAGCCCCTTGCCGCGCACCTCGAGGACGATGCCGGGAAACTCATCCTTCAACTGCGCCAGCCCTTGTGCCAGCCGGTTGGCCCGCGCGATCACCGTATCGAGAAATCCAGGCTCCAGCACGGCGTCAAGCACCGCGGCACCCACCGCCGTCGCCAGCGGATTACCGCCGAACGTCGACCCGTGCGTGCCGGGAGTCATGCCCTTAGCCGCCTCCGCCGTCGCCAGAAATGCGCCGACCGGAAACCCGCCGCCAATCCCCTTTGCGATCGCCATGATATCGGGCGTGATCCCGGACCACTCATGCGCGAATAGCTTGCCCGTGCGCCCAACGCCGCTCTGCACTTCGTCCATGATGAGCAAGAGCCCGTGCTCGTCGCACAGCGCCCGCAACGCCTGCAGGAAGCCATCAGGCGCTGTCCTGACACCGCCTTCGCCCTGCACCGGCTCGACCATGATCGCCGCCGTATCGTCCGAGATCATGTCCTGCACGGCATCGAGATCGCCGAACGGCACCTGATCGAATCCGCCCGCCGGCTCGCCGAACCCTTCCAGGTATTTCGGATTGCCGCCCGCCGCGATCGTCGCCAGCGTCCGCCCGTGGAACGCGCCCTCGAACGTGATGATGCGCCACCGCTCGGGCTGGCCATTGACGAAATGATACCGCCGCGCGGTCTTGATCGCGCCTTCGCACGCTTCCGCGCCCGAATTGCAAAAGAACACCTTGTCCGCGAATGTTACCTCAACGAGGCGTTCGGCGAGCCTTTCCTGCCCCGCGACGCGGTACAGGTTCGACGTATGCCAGAGCCGGCCGGCCTGCTCGGTCAGCGCCGCCACAAGCTTAGGGTGCGCATGTCCGAGCGCATTGACCGCCACGCCCGATGCGAAGTCGAGATAAGCCTCCCCGCCCTCCGTATAGAGCCAGGACCCTTCACCGCGCGCAAAGACGAGGTTCTGCCGGGCATACGTCCCCATCACGGCCGCGGAGGGACCCCCTCCGCCCGTTTCCGTCCGGACCGGCATTGGAGCCACGCGCGGCTCGGCCATCGCGGTTCCCCTTCACCCAAAAAATCAAAAAGGCCGCCAGTACCGGCGGCCGAGTGACAAAATTCGTACGCGGGCGGGCCCCGGCTGTCAACGCGCCACACCCGGGAGTGATTCGACTTTTTCATCTGTGTTTTCCGGGGATGGCAACATTCAAAGCCCGGGATTCGGCCGTTCCACGAATCGGTGTGTTGCCGCCACGCCACTTGTCCAAGTCAACGCCCGTCTTGCGAACGGCCTCACCTTGTAGACGGGAATCTACTCGTAGTACCTTCCTCCTGTCCGGCCACGACATGTCGCGCGTAATGCGACGCCTTTTGTAAGTTTCGTGCCCGTCACGCGTAAACGAGGCAGAGTTGTAAACGCCTCCTTTTTGTTCGCGTCACCAGTTCAAGCGTCTTTCCGTCAAGCGTTCTTTCGCGGTCATCGCCTGTCGTTGGCGTCCCCCGTTGCGCACATTCGTGCGTCCCGGTTGCGGCTCCCGTTCAGGTCAGACCCGTCATCGCCGGCGCGCGCCCTTAAGGGCCGCGGCGCGGCCAGGGAGTAATATACTATGGAGCTTCAAGCTATGAGCTGGAACGATGATCGCGTCGAACAGCTGAAGAAGCTATGGTCTGAAGGGCTGAGCGCCAGCCAGATTGCCAGCCGTCTCGGCGGCGTCACCCGCAACGCGGTGATTGGCAAGGTGCATCGCCTCGGACTGTCGGGCCGCGCCACCACCTCGCGCATGAAATCGCACCGTCCGCGCCCGCGTCCGGCCGCCAACCTGCCCGGCAACAAGCGCATGATGCCGAAGGGCAATCGCTTCCCCGCAGCGCCCAACTCGCCGCTGCAGATGATCTATCAGGCCGAACCTTTCATGCCCTCGGCCGAAGAACTCGATATCCCGATGGCCGAGCGCAAGACCATCCAGACCCTGCAGGAGTGCCACTGCCGTTGGCCGATCGGCGATCCGCAGATGGCCGACTTCCACTTCTGCGGCAAGCAGAAGGCAGCCGGTCTGCCCTATTGCGAGTTCCACGCCCGCCGCGCCTTCCAGCCACCGCAGGCCCGCCGTCGCGAACGCGACGTCTCCGAGCCGATGATCCCGGCCATCGCCACCATGCCGGCAGCCGGCAAGGAAACCGTCGACGGCTGATCACACGACATTTGAATTGCCGGAGCCTAGCGCCGGCAGAGGGGGGAGAAGACCGGACGCGCCGGGGGGCGCGCTCCGGTCTTCTCTTTTTTGTGCCCCATTCACCGTTTTCAATGAACTTATCGGCCGTCCGATATGCTCATAAAGGTTTGTTAACCATTCAACGGCTGTAACTATGGGAACAGCGCGGGTTTCCCACCACGTCTAGTTATGGAATAATTCACGAGCGGATGGGGGCCGACGTGAAATGCGCGCGCCCGGCACTGTGCAGGCGGCGTTTTCTCGAAACGTGAGGTTTGCCATGCCTGCGCATCGTCCCATTCTCACCTTGTCCGCCATCACCGGCATCGTGCTCTTGTCCGCCACCGCTGCACAGGCCGCCGATCCAACTGGCGTTTGGATGAACGACACCGGCCGCGGCGCCATCGAAATCAAGAACTGCGGCGGCGGTCTCTGCGGCCACGTTGTGTGGGTCAAGGATACGACCGACACCAAGGGCTGTGGCCGCCAGATCATTGGCAACGCCGCCAAGGTCGGCGCGAATGTCTGGGACAATGGCTGGATCTATAATCCCGACAAGAAGAAAAAGTACGACGTGGAATTGAAGCCGCTTTCCAACGGCACGCTTCAGGTCACCGGCTATGCCGGTTCCAAGATCTTCTCCAAAACGATGATCTGGAAGCGCGCGCCGGCCAATCTGGTCCGCTGCGGTTCGGAACAGACCGTCGCGAAGGTTGACCCCAAGATCAAACCAGACACGGCCAAAGCTGAACCGAAGGCAAAGCCGGAGTCTGTGGCCAAGTCCGAGGCGAAGACCGCTGCCAAGAAAGACGTGGCCGTTGTAAAGCCCGAAACCAAGATCGTCCCGCCAGCCCCCAAGCCCGCCGAGCGTCCGGCCAAGAAACCTGCGCATACGGCGCCTGAAACCCCCGTCGAAGTTGCGCGCGCAGAACCAGCGCCTGCTCCCGCCGCGAAATCAGAGCCGGCGTCTGAGACCGCACCCGCAACCGAAGAGGCCCCGCAGGTTCATGCGCTCCCAGGCGTTGAAGATGAGAAAGACGCGCCCGTCGTCGTCGCCGCTGATGAAGAAGAAGCAGACGAACCCGGCATCGACATGGGCAACATCGCCAAGCGTCTCGCCGAACTCGAACGCGAAACTGGCTACGGCCTGAAGCGGTCCGGCAACGGCAACTGCCGCCTCAAAGTCCCCTACGCGACGGTGAACTTCCCCTGCCGCGATTGATCGGATTTAAGAAGGTGCCAGGCACCGCCTCGGCAAATTCAAGGCGTGATAACTCCCGCTTGCCCCAACGCCAGCACGGCGAGCGCAATCGCCGCCACCCAGAGCGCCGCCGTGCGCCAGCGCCCGTGACGGCTCTGCTTCGCAGCCAGCCGCTCGATCGTCGCATCGTCGAGGCGCACGCCGCGTTCGGCCATAGCTCCCAGCGCGCCAAACGCCCGCTCCGCGCTCGCCAGAACCACCGGCAGATCGCCCGCGAGCTTCGCCAACATGGTCGCGCCATCGCCCGCATCGCGCAGACGCCCCATCACGCTCAAATTTTTCTCGATCCACTCTTTCGCAATCGGCTCCGCCGCCACCCACATATTGAGCGACGGATTGAGCCCCCGCGCCACACCTTCCACGATCACCATGCTCTTTTGCAAAAGGATAAGTTCCGGCCGCGTCTCCATATCGAACACATCGGTATAGGCGAACAGCTGCCCGAGCAGGTCCGCCATCGAGATTTCCGACGCCGTCTTGCCGTGGATCGGCTCACCAATGGCCCGCAGCGCCTGCGCGAACACCTCGACGGGATGATGCGGCGGCACATAGCCCGCCCAGAAATGCACCTCAGCGGCCCGCGTGTAATCGCGCGTGATCAACCCATGCAGAATTTCGGCCAAGAAACGCCGCTCGCGCATGCCGAGCCGGCCCATGATTCCGAAATCGACCGCGACGACGACTCCCGCCTTGTCGACGAACAGGTTCCCCTGATGCATATCGGCATGGAAGAACCCATCGCGCATCGCATGCGTCAGGAACGAGCGGATCACCGTCATCCCCAGCTGATCGACGTCGTAACCAGCCGCCTTCAGCGCCGCCTTGTCGCCAATCGGAATGCCGTCGATCCACTCGGTGACGAGCACGCGCTTCGATGTCCGCCGCCAGTCGACGCGCGGCACCCGGAAACCGTCCTCCGGTGAAAGGTTCTCCGCCATCTCCGACATGGCAGCCGCTTCCAGCCGCAAGTCCATCTCGAGTTCGGTCGTGCGAGCAAGGTTCTCAACGATCGCCAACGGCCGCAGCCGCCGCGATGGCTCGTGCCACCGCTCGACAAGCCGCGCCGCGAAGAAATAACTGTCCAGATCGCGTTTGAAACGCTTCTCGATCCCCGGTCGCAGGATCTTCACGGCCACAGTCCGGCGCTCGCCGTTGTCGATCACGACCGCCTTATGCACCTGCGCGATCGACGCCGCCGCCACAGGCGGCCCAAACTCCACGAAATGATCTTCGAGTTTGCCGCCGAGCGAAGACTCGATCGCCCGCCGCGCTTCGTCCATCCCGAACGGCGGCATCCGGTCTTGCAGTTGCGCCAGATCGCCCTGCAGCTCCGGCCCGATGATATCGCCGCGGGTCGCGAGGAACTGCCCGAGCTTGATGTACGACGGCCCGAGCGCGGCGAGGGCCGCCGAAATCCGCTTGTCGCGCGGCTTACCCCATTGGAACGGAGCCGCGAGCGCGCGCACCGGCAGCGTCGCGATCCGCGCCAGCTTGAACGGCAGCGGCTCCGGCCCATCCTTCGGCACGAACCGCACGCTATGGCTGGCCAGCACCACGCCGGCCTTGGCTAGTCGCAGCGTGTTGAGAATGGCTCCAGCCATAGGGGGAAGGGACCGCTTGAAAGGAATGGGCTCGCGGCGCACAGCGCGCCGCGCCCCGCACATTGCCGCGTCGGACCTTAAGGTCAAGCAAAGCCGCCTTAACCGGTTAGAAATGTTGCGCCGGTTGCAGCTCACACCAGGACCGCGATCGCTTTGGACCCTATCAGTCCAAAGCGTGAATCGCTGGTCCCAATATTGACGACAGCGCGGCTTCGGTGCATTCGCAAAAGCCGCGCGTTAAACGGCCGTCGCGCCCCGGTTGACGACCTTGAGGTCAAAGGCCGCCGCCAGCAGCGCCTTCGTGTAATCCTCCTTGGGCGCGGCAAAGATCTCCTCCGCCGTCCCGGTCTCGACCACCTTCCCGTTGCGCATCACGATCACTTCGTTGCACAGCGCGCGCACGACCTTCAGATCGTGACTGATGAAGAGGTAACCGAGCCCCCGCTTCTTCTGCAGCTCGCGCAACAGATCGACAATCTGCGCCTGCACACTCTGATCGAGCGCGCTCGTGGGCTCATCGAGCATGATGAACTTCGGCTCCAGCACCGTCGCGCGCGCAATCGCGATCCGCTGCCGCTGCCCGCCGGAAAACTCGTGCGGATACCGGTCGAGCGACTCCGGATCGAGCCCGACTTCTTTCAGCGACTGCCGCACGCGCTCCCGGCGCTGCTCGAATGTCAATTCGGGGCTAAGGATTTGGAGCCCTTCCTCGATGATCTGTGAAATGGACAACCGCGGCGACAGCGACCCATACGGATCCTGAAACACGATCTGCATCTCTTTGCGCAGCGGCCGCATCTCCTTCGAGCCGAGACCGTCAATCCGCCGCCCGCAATAAACGATCGGCCCTTCCGAAGAAATCAACCGCAGCAGCGCCAGCCCCAGCGTCGTCTTACCAGAACCGGATTCGCCAACCACGCCCAGCGTATCGCCCTCACGCAGTTTCAGCGACACGCCGTCCACCGCCTTGATGTGATCGACCGTCTTGCGCAGCAGCCCGCGCTTGATCGGAAACCAAACCTTGAGATTGTCTGTCTCGACGAGCACCGGCGAATTCTCTGGCGCCGGCGATGCGCGGCCCTTCGGCTCGCTTTCGATCAGATGCTTCGTGTAGGGGTGCTTCGGCTCAACGAACACCGCCTCCGTCGCACCTTCCTCCACGATTTCGCCATGCCGCATGACATAAACGCGATCCGACATTCGCCGCACGATCCCCAGATCGTGCGTGATCAGCAGCATCGATAACCCGAACTCGCTTTTGAGATCGGCCAGAAGTTCGAGAATTTGCGCCTGAATGGTCACGTCCAGCGCCGTCGTCGGTTCGTCCGCAATGAGCAAATCCGGCTCATTCGCCAGTGCCATCGCAATCATCACGCGCTGCCGCTGCCCGCCCGACAATTGATGCGGATAATCGGCGAGCCGCGACTCCGGGTCGCGAATGCCCACTTTGCGCAACAGTTCGACAACCCGCGTCCGCACCGCCCCGTCGTCCAGCCCGCGGTGCACCCGCAGGACTTCGCCGACCTGCTTTTCGATGGAGTGTAGCGGATTAAGCGACGTCATCGGCTCCTGGAAAATGATGGAGATGCGATTGCCGCGCACCTTTTGCATCTCCCGCTCGTCCGCCTTGAGCAAATCCCGTCCCTCAAACAGGATTTCTCCGCCAGGATGCGAGGCCGCCGGATAAGGCAACAGCCGCATGATCGACAGCGCCGACACGCTTTTGCCCGAACCGGATTCGCCAACGAGCGCCACCGTCTCGCCCTGGCCGATGTGAAAGCTCGCCCCCTTCACCGCCAGCGAATCCGTCGTCCCCGACCGGAACGCCACCTTCAACCCGCGCACGTCGATGAGGGTCTGCCGCGCACCATTGGGCGCGGGCGCCTTTGCCAGGGTTGTTGTGTCCGCTTTGGTCATCACCATCTCCTCAGCGGAACGTCTTCTTCGGGTCGAGGGCGTCGCGCACGGCCTCGCCGACAAAGATCAACAGCGACAGCAGTGTCGCAATCAGAATGAAGCCCGAAAGCCCCAGCCACGGCGCATCAAGATATTTCTTGCCCTGCAAAAGCAGTTCACCCAGCGACGGCGACCCCGGCGGCAATCCAAGCCCGAGGAAGTCCAGCGCCGTCAACAGCGCCACCGAGCCCGAAAGCTTGAACGGCAGGAACGTCAACGTCGCCACCATCGCGTTCGGCAGCAGATGCTTCCACATGATCGTCGTGTCGGAGAGCCCAAGCGCACGCGCCGCGCGGATGTATTCAAAATTTCGCCCGCGCAAAAACTCCGCCCGCACGATGCCGACGAGCCCCGTCCACTGGAACGCCAGCAGCACAATCAAAAGCGTCCAGAACCCCGGGATAAGCACCGATGAAATAATCAGCAGCACATAGAGCTCTGGAATCGACGACCAGATCTCCAGAAATCTCTGAAACACCAGATCGACCCGCCCGCCGAAATATCCCTGCACGGCGCCCGCCGCCACACCGATGATCGACGAGAGGATCGTCAGCAACAGCCCGAAGATCACCGACACGCGGAAACCGTAAATGATCCGCGCCATCACATCGCGGCCCTGATCGTCGAGCCCGAGCCAGTTCGTGTTGCCAAGCGCCTGATAGCGCGCCAACTGCTCCGGATCAGCATCGCAGAGCTTCACGCTCGACGCCCACTGCGGCGGCGCTGGAAACCCGATCCCGCTCGGCATCTCGATGCCGTCTTTCGTCTCCGTGCACGAGCCGTTGGCCCTGGCGCGCGTCGGATAATCCTTGTTGATCGTGTCGTACGAGTAGGCGATCGGCGGCCAGATCGCCCAGCCGTTCTCCTCGATCTCCTTCAAGATCACCGGGTCGCGATAATCCGTGACGGCCAGGAACCCGCCGAACTTCTCTTCCGGATAATCGACGAAGACAGGCGCCATGATCTCGCCCTTGTAGCTCATCACGATCGGCCGGTCGTTGGCGATGAACTCCGCAAACAGCGACAGGATGAACAAAACGCCGAAGATCCACAGGCTCCAATACCCGCGCCGGTTCGCTTTGAAATTCTCCCAGCGCCGGCGATTCAAAGGCGACAGCTCTACCCCGCGCCAGAATTGCATCCGGCGCAGCAACGAAGGCTCAGCAGTTTTGGCGGCGACGGGCGTCGTGACGGACGTCATGCGTCAGACCTCCCGGCTTTCAAAGTCGATCCGCGGATCGACCAACGTATAGATGAAGTCCGACAGGAGGTTGGCAACAAGCCCCACCAGCGAGAAGATGTAGAGCGTCGCAAACACCACCGCATAGTCGCGGTTGATCACGGATTCAAAGCCCAACAGCCCCAGCCCATCGAGCGAAAAGATCGTCTCGATCAGCAGCGATCCCGAAAAAAACGCCCCGATGAACGCCGATGGAAACCCGGCGATAATGAGCAGCATCGCGTTCCGGAACACGTGCCCATAAAGCACCTCGCGCTCGGTCAGCCCCTTCGCCCGCGCCGTCACCACATACTGCTTGCGGATTTCGTCCAGGAACGAGTTCTTGGTCAGAAAGGTCATCGTCGTGAAGGTGCCGAGCGCCAATGCGATCAGCGGCAAGGTCAGATGCCAGAAGTAGTCGACGATCTTCCCGAACAAAGACAGCTCTTCAAAATTGTCCGACACCAACCCACGCGAAGGAAACCACTGGAAGAATGACGATCCCGCAAAGACCACCAGCAGCAGAACCGCAACCAGAAACCCCGGCACCGCATAGCCGATCACCAGCACCGTGCTCGTCCACGTATCGAACCGCTCCCCGTCCCGCACCGCCTTGCGGATGCCCAGCGGGATCGACACAAGATACGTCACCAGCGTCATCCACAGCCCGAGCGAAATCGAAACCGGTAGCTTCTCTTTGATGAGATCGATCACCGCGATATCGCGGAAGTAGCTCTCGCCGAAATTGAACGTGAAGTAGTTCTTCATCATCAAGAGAAAGCGCTCATGCGCCGGCTTGTCGAAGCCGAACTGCTTCTCCAGGCTCTTGATAAATTCCGGATCGAGCCCCTGCGCGCCGCGATACTTGGAGTTGGCCGCGTCCGCCCCGCCCTGCCCCATCTGCGACGACGCCCCGCCGCCCGACAGCTCCCCGCCACCACCGCCGCCAAACCGCTCCGTCGCGCCGGCGCGAACTGAATGATAACGAAGCTGATCAGCATGATGCCGATGAGCGTCGGAAAGATGAGAAGCGTTCGCTTCAGAAGATAGGCACCCATGGCGTTTCGCGCGTCCCTGTCACTGTGCCGTCAACTTCGCAGCTTTCGCCGGATCGTACCACCACGTCGCAAGCGCCCCGCGATCGTACTTCGGCTTCACGTCCGGCCAGGAATACTTATTCCAGAACGCCAGATGATGCGCCGCTTTATACCAGTGCGGCACCCAATAGTGCCCCGACCGCAACACGCGGTCCATGGCCCGCGCCGCCACAACAAGCTCCGCCCGCGTCTGAGCCTTCACCATCGCATTCGCCAGGGCATCCACGGCGGGGTTCGCAATACCGGCCAGATTGAAACTGCCGTCGGTCTTGGCCGCCTCCGAACCCCAGTAATTCTGCACCTCGATTCCGGGCGTCAGCTGCAGCGAATAGCGCTCGATGGTCATGTCGAAATCGAACGACTTCATCCGCAATTCGAACTGCGCCGGATCGACACGGCGCATATTGGCCGAAATCCCGATCGCCTTGAGGTTCTTCACATACGGCCCCGCAATTCGCTCGAACGCCGCCGCATCCAACAGAATCTCGAACACGAACGGCTCGCCCTTGGCATTCTTGAGCGTGCGATCCGCCGCATCGACGGCCCAGCCCGCCTCTTTCAAGAGCCCCTGCGCCTTGCGCAAATTCTCGCGCGGCACCCCCGAGCCATCCGTAACAGGAGGCACATAAACCTCGCCGAACACCGCCGGCGGCAATTGATCCTTGAACGGTTCCAGCAGCGCCAGTTCCTCTGGCGAGGGCTTTCCCGTCGCCTTCATGTCCGAGTTCTCAAAGAAACTCGCCGTGCGCTGATAGAGCCCGTAGAACAAATTCCGGTTCGACCATTCGAAATCAAACGCCAGATCGAGCGCCTGACGGACGCGGATATCTTGGAACAGCGGCCGCCGCGTATTGAGAAAGAACCCCTGTGCCCCCGACGGCGTCTCGTCCGCCAAGGACAATTTTTGCACGCGCCCGTCTTTCACCATCGGCTTGTCATAGCCCGTCGCCCAGTCTTTCGACGTGAACTCCTCGCGGAAATCGATCGTCTTGGCGAACAGCGCTTCCAACTCGAGAGTCCGGTCGCGGAAATAGTCGTACCGCACCTCGTCGAAATTGAACTTGCCCCGGTTCACGGGCAAGTCCTTCGCCCAGTAATCGTCGCGCCGCTCATACGAGACGTACCGCCCTTGGCTGAACTGACCGATCTTGTACGGGCCCGATCCGATCGGCTTTTCCAACGACGTTTCCTCGAACGGCCGCTTATCGTAATAGGCCTTCGGCAAAACCGGCAACTTCGCCACCTCGATCGGCAACTGCTTAATCAATTCGCCCTTGAACGAATATTTGACCGTGTGCGCGTCGAGCGCTTCGGCCTTTTCTACATCGCGCAACACGATGCGATAGCTGGGATGCCCCTTGGTCTTCAGCGCCTCGAACGAAAAGACGACATCGTCTGCCGTCACAGCCGAACCATCCGAGAACTTCGCCTCGGGCCTGAGCTTGAATGTCACCGACATCCCATCCGCTGCCACATCCGCAGACTTCGCAACCAGCCCATAAACCGCATCCGGCTCGTCAAGAGCCCGCATCATGAGTGTGTCGTAGAGCAGTTCGAGTCCCTGCGCCCGGTCGCCCTTCAAGATGAACTCGTTGAAACTGTCGAAGGTCAGCCGTCCCCCAGGGCCAACTTGCGAAACCTTGCCGCCCTTCGGCGCATCCGGATTCACATAGTCGAAATGGGTGAAATCCGGCCCATACTTGAGATCGCCGAATATCGACAAGCCATGCTTCTCTTCCGCCAAAGCCGCCGGTACAGCCGCAAGAATCATCGCCGCCGCAACCAGCCCTTTGCGGATCAAGAATGCGCCCCTCACTTGCCGCGCGCGGCCTTCACCGCGTCTGCCTTCGCCGGATCGATCCACCACGCATTGACATAAACCGGGCTCTGCGACGGCAGCACTTCGGCGCGTCCATAGATGTCCCATGTCGCGATCCGGTCGAAGGGGTAGTACCACTGCGGCACCACATAGAAGCTCCACAACAGAACCCGGTCAAGCGCCTTGGTCGCCGCAACAAGATCGGCCCGATCCTTCGCAAACACGATATTGTCGACCAGCTTGTCGATCGCCGCGCTCTTCACGCCTATGGTATTCCGACTGCCCTCACGATCGGCCGACTCCGAACCCCAATAGTCCCGCTGCTCGTTGCCCGGAGAATGCGACTGCCCGAAGCTGTCGACGATGATATCGAAGTCGCGCGTCTTCTCCCGTTGCTCATACTGCGAGCTGTCAACGATTCGGACGCTCGCCGCGATCCCGAGCTTCTTCAAGTTCTCGATAAACGGCAAAACGATGCGCTCGAAATCCGGCTGCACGAGCAGGATTTCGGCCTTCAAGACCTCGCCCGCCGCGTTCTTGCGCTGTCCCCCCGAAACTTTCCAACCCGCTTCGTCCAGCAGCTTTGTCGCCGCCAGCATGTTCGTGCGGAAATCGGTGTCCTTCTCGTTCGCCGGGCTCTTCCACGGCGTCGTGAAGACATCCGCCGGAATATCGGCTTTCACGGCGTTGAGCAGTTCCAACTCGCGCCCTTCCGGCAGCCCGGTCGCTTGCAACTCCGAGTTTCCGAAGAAACTCTGCGACCGCACGTATTGCCCGTAGAAAATCGACTTGTTCAGCGCCTCGAAATTGAACGCCATTGCCACTGCGCGGCGCACGCGCACGTCGTCATAAGGCTTGCGGCGCGCATTGAAGGAAAACGCCTGCATGGAGGCCACACGCTGATGCGGCAGCGCCTCCTTCTTCACGAGACCCTTACCCACAGCGTCGAAATTGTACTGCGTCGCCCACGCCCCTGCCGACGTCTCGGTCCAATAATCAACATCGCCGGACTTGAACGCTTCAAACGCCGGCGTGCGATCCTTGAAATAGATGTAGGAAATCTCGTCGAAGTTATACTGACCCTTCGCGACCGGCAGATCCTTGGCCCAATAATCCTTCACGCGTTCGAACACGATGCGCCGGCCCGCATCGACGGACCGCACCTTGTAAGGGCCCGACCCCAACGGCGGCTCTAGGCTCGACTTCGACAGATCGCGTTTTTCGCCCTTCTCGTTGGTGCCCTCGTAGAAGTGCTTCGGCACAATGTTGAGCTGCCCCACGATCAGCGGCAATTCGCGGTTGCCCGGCTTATCGAACGTAAAGGTCACCTCACGCTCGCCGGTCTTTTCAGCCTTCACCACGTTCTGATAGTAGAACCCGACCCGCGGATCGCTCTTCTTCAACTCGGTCAAACTGAAGACGACATCCTCCGGCGTGACCGGCTTACCGTCATGAAACTTCGCCTCGGGCCTCAGCCCGAACGTCACCGACGAATAGTCATCCGGATATGAAATCCACTCCGCGATCAGGCCATATTCGGCTGATGGCTCATCAGGAGAACTGAACAGCAGCGTATCGAATACGTTTCCGATTCCGGCTGCCGCCTGACCCTTCACGGTAAAAGGATTGAGACTATCGAACCCGCCGACCGCCGAAAGCTTCAACACCCCACCCTTCGGCGCATCCGGGTTCACCCACTCGAAGTGCTTGAAGTCCGCCGGCAGCTTCGGCTCGCCCAGAAGCGACACCGCATGCCGCTTCTGCGGCGCGGCCCCGCCAGCGATCGCCGGCACGATGGCGGCGAGAACAAGTCCAGCAACGAGACCGGCGGCAAGCGTTAGGCGGTTCATCAGGGCAAAGTCCTCATCAATGAGCGCATACGGCAATCTCGCCGCAATACGGACGATCAATCCATTGCATATCACGCGTGTAGCCTTGGAAAGGCAGCCGCGGCGCTTAAACTTTCTTAATGTCGCGGCCCAATGAAAAGCCCCGCCAAGTGATTGGCGGGGCTATCGAATTCAGTACTTCTACGAAGCTCAGTTCGGCAGCGGTGCCGGTGCATCGGCCAGCGTCCGCAGGTAGGCGACGACGCTCGCGATTTCAGCCGGGTCCTTGATACCATTGTAGACCATCTTGGTGCCGGGCACATAATCCTTCGGCTTATGCAGGAACAGCGCGAGGTTCTCGTAGGTCCACTCGCCACCCTTCGCCTTCATCGCCTCCGAGTACTTGGTCGCGAAATCCGCCTGCGCCGCCTTCGGCCGGTTCACGATGCCCCACAGGTTCGGGGCCACCGCACTCGGCGCATCTTTCTTCACCTGATGGCACGCCGCGCACGCCTTGAACTTTGCCGCCCCGTCTTCGGCCTTGGCGGACGCCAGCATCGCAACAACCGCCTTGGCGTCGAAACCACCGGCGGCCGGAGCCGGTGCGGCAGCATCCTTGGCCGGTGCCGCAGCGCCATCCTTACCGGCAGCAGCCGGCGCTTCAGCCACTTCCTTCGCCGCAGCCTCACCCGCCGGGGCCTCGGCGGTCGCCGTATCGGTCGGCAACTTATACCCGGCCACCGGCTGGGTCGGGCTGCTGGCAGTCTTCGCGGTGACAATCACGTTCGTGGCAACGATCAAGAGCAACGCAGCCAGAACGGCACCCGCCATCTTGCTCATTTCAAAGGAATCCATGTCTAACCCTCAAGGCTGGAGGCTGCGCCCCGCGTTTGCGGCCGCATGCCCGGCGTTGCGTGTTTCGCTTCGCTAAAATTCGTCTGCTGCATGTATAGGGACCCTCGGCCCGCTTGCAACGTGGCACCCACCGTGTTCTAGACCCCCACCGCGAGACCTATTGTCCCGGACCCCGTACACGACAGCCTGTCCGCCGCCCGCCCGTCCCTACGGATGCCACCTGATGACCCGAAGCATCATCCTGATCCCCGCCCGCCTCAAGGCGACCCGCCTGCCCGACAAGCCGTTGGCCGACATCCACGGTGAGGCCATGATCGTCCACGTCTGGCGCCGCGCCATGGCCGCCGAAAGCGGCCGGGTTGTTGTTGCCACCGATAGCGAACCCATATTGACGGCTATCAGATCAGCCGGCGGCGAAGCCGTGATGACACGGCCCGATCACGTCTCGGGCTCCGACCGCATTTACGAGGCCCTCAACCGCATCGACCCCGAAGGCGAAGCCGAAATCGTGGTCAACCTGCAGGGTGACCTGCCGACCCTCGACCCCGCCCTCGTCCGCGCATGCATCGCCCCCTTAAAAGAACGCGGCCCCGACATTGCGACGCTCACCGCCGAAATCACCAACGAGGAAGAGCGCCATAACCCGAACGTCGTGAAAGTCGTCGGCTCCGCGCTTCCCACCCCCAGACGCCTGCGCGCACTATATTTTACCCGCGCCACAGCCCCCCACGGCGACGGCCCGCTCTACCACCACATCGGCATCTACGCCTACCGCCGCGCCGCCCTCGAACGCTTCGTCGCATTGAAGCCATCTCCGCTTGAACTGCGCGAAAAACTCGAGCAGTTGCGCGCGCTTGAAGACGGCATGCGCATCGACGTGTCGATCGTTGACACTGTTCCCCTCGGTGTCGATACTCCCGCCGACCTCGACCGGGCCCGGCAGCTCATCAAGCCGAAATCCTGAACCCAAAAAACCAGAAGCCGAGCCCGATCGCGATGCCGACATCGAAAAACGCCCCCGCGCTGAAGCGCATCGCCTACCAGGGCGAACCCGGCGCCAACTCGCATCTGGCCTGCACCGAAGCCTTCCCCGACTTCGAACCCGTCCCCTACCCCACGTTCGAAGACGCGCTCGCCGCCGTCAAATCCGGCGATGTCGGCTGCGCCATGATCCCGATCGAAAACTCCGTCGCCGGCCGCGTCGCCGACATCCACCACCTGTTGCCCAACGCCGGGCTCTACATCACCGGCGAACACTTCCTGCGCGTCCATCACCAATTAATGGCCAAACCGGGCGCGACGCTCGACTCGATCAAGCGCGTCATGAGCCACACTCAAGCGCTTGGCCAGTGCCGCAACACGCTGCGCAAACTGGGCATCAAAGCCATCCCCGAAGCCGATACCGCCGGCTCGGCCCGCATGGTCTCAGAATCGAATGATCTAAGCGTCGGCGCACTCGCCTCCCGCCTCGCCGCCGGCATCTACGGCCTTAATATCCTCATGTCCGACGTGGAAGACGAAGCCCACAACACCACCCGCTTCGTCATCCTTGCCTGCGAACCCGACGACGCCGAACCCGAAGACGGCCCCGTGATGACGACGTTCTTCTTCCGCGTCCGCAACGTCCCCGCCGCCCTCTACAAAGCACTCGGCGGCTTCGCGACCAACGGCGTCAACATGACGAAGCTCGAGAGTTACCAAACCGAAGGCACCTTCAACGCCACCATGTTCTTCGCTGACATCGAAGGCCACCCCGTGGACCGCAAGGTGCAATTGGCGCTGGAAGAACTCTCCTTCTTCTCCACTGAATTGAAGCTGCTCGGCACCTATCTCGCGAGCCCCTACCGCGCCGAGGCCGCAGCGCGCGCCCAGCCTGACCCCACGAAGATCCGATGAGGCTTGCCGGCAAGATCGCCATCGTCACAGGCAGCGCGTCGGGCTTCGGCCGCGGCATCGCTGAGACGTTCGCGCGCGAAGGCGCCAACGTCATGATCGCCGACCGCGACACCAAGGGCGCAGCGTTAGTCTCAGCCGGCATCGGCAAAGCCGCCGTCCCCTTCACCTGCGATGTCGCGCTGAAGGCCGATGTCGACGCGATGGTCGCCGCCTGCGTGCAAACCTTCGGCGGCCTCGACATTTTGGTCAACAACGCCGGCGTCACCCACAAAAACCAGTCGCTCCTCACCGTCACCGAAGAGGATTTCGACCGCATTTACGCCGTCAACGTGAAGTCGATTTACTTGACGACGCTCGCAGCCGTCCCCGAACTGGAAAAGCGCGGCGGCGGCTCCATAATCATCACCGCATCCACCGCCGGCGTCCGCCCGCGCCCCGGCCTCACCTGGTACAACGGCTCCAAGGGCGCCGCCCTGACGCTCACCAAATCCATGGCTGCCGAACTGGCCGCGAAGAACATTCGCGTTAACGCCATCAACCCCGTCATCGGCGAAACCGGCATGATCGAGCAATTCATGGGGATGCCCGACACGCCCGAAAACCGGGCCAAGTTCACCGCCGGCATTCCGCTAGGCCGCTTCTCCAAGCCCTCCGACATCGCCAACGCCGCCCTCTTTTTCGCCGACCCGGCGTCGGCTTTCATCACCGGGACCGCGATCGAAGTCGACGGCGGCCGCTGTATTTGATGGTCGCTTTCGATAGCGACAGCATCGACCTAGACGCCAGCCGCTGCATCGAGTAGCCAGCAGCCCATGGCAGCAGCACTCCTCACCCTCCGCGACATTCACCTGACCTTCGGCGGCACGCCCCTCCTTGAAGGCGCGGACCTCAACGTCGAGCCGGGCGACCGCCTGTGCCTCGTCGGCCGCAATGGCTCGGGCAAGTCAACACTCATGAAAATCGCCGCCGGCCTCGTCGAACCCGACAGCGGCGAACGCTTCGTGCATCCCAACGCCTCCGTCCGCTACCTCCAGCAGGAACCAGACTTCGGCGACGCGGAAACGGTCCTGGCCTACGTCGAAGGCGGCCTCGGCCCTACGGACGATCCCTACCGCGCCCGCAAGCTCCTCGACGACTTCGCCATGACCGGCGACGAAGACCCGTCCCATCTCTCCGGCGGCGAAGCCCGCCGCGCCGCTCTCGCCCGCGCCCTCGTCGCCAACCCCGACGTGCTCCTCCTCGACGAGCCGACCAACCACCTCGATCTCCCCGCCATCGAATGGCTGGAAAAGACGATCCAGGGCCTGCGCGCCGCCATCGTCCTCATCAGCCACGACCGCCGCTTCCTCGAAACGCTGTCGAAAAAAACGCTCTGGATCGACCGCGGCGTCACGCGCGAATTGCCCCAAGGCTTCGCTCACTTCGAAGCCTGGCGCGACAAGGTGCTCGACGAAGAAGAAGCCGAACGCCACAAACTCGACCGCAAGATCGTGCGCGAAAATCAATGGATGCACGGCGGCGTCACCGGCCGCCGCAAGCGCAACGTCCGCCGCGTGCGCGAATTGAAGGCCATGCGCCAGGAAGTCCGCGAACAGCGCCACGTGCAAGGCAACGTCCGCCTCGCCGCCACCGACGGCGGCACATCCTCACGCCTCATCGTTGAAGCGCTCGATATCAACAAGAGCTACGGCGACACCGTCATCGTCCGCGATTTCTCAACCACCATCCTGCGCGGCGACCGCGTCGGCCTCGTCGGCCCCAACGGCGCCGGCAAGACCACCTTGCTCCGCATGCTCACCGGCGAGCTTGCCCCCGACAGCGGCACCATCCGCCTCGGCCAATCCATCGAACTCGTCACCCTCGACCAGAAGCGCGATGAACTAAAGCCCGAGTGGACGCTGGGCGAAGCCCTCACCAACGGCCGCGGCGATCAGGTCAGCGTCAACGGCAAGGTGCGCCACGTCGTCAGCTATATGAAAGATTTCCTGTTCACCTCCGAACAGGTCCGCTCACCCATGAAGGTGCTCTCGGGCGGCGAACGCGGCCGCCTCATGCTGGCCCGCGCACTTGCCAAACCGTCGAACGTCCTTGTCCTCGACGAGCCGACCAACGACCTCGATCTCGAAACCCTCGATCTCCTGCAAGAAATGCTGGCCGACTACCCCGGCACCGTCATCCTCGTCAGCCACGACCGCGACTTCCTCGATCGCGTCGTCACCAGCGTCATCGCCGCTGAAGGCGACGGCCAATGGAGCGAATACCCCGGCGGCTATTCTGACATGCTGGCCCAGCGCAAAGGCGCCGACCTCGACCGCCGCAACGCAGCCTCCGAGTTCAACAGGCCCGCAGCCTCGGACGTGAAACCAGCCGAGCCGCAGAAGCAGAAGCGCAAACTCTCCTTCAAAGAGAAACACGCGCTGGAAACGCTGCCCGCCCGCATCGATGCGCTCACCACCGAGATCGCCGCACTGCAATCCAAACTCGCCGACGGCACGCTCTACTCCAAGGACCCCAAAGCCTTCGCCGACACCACGGCCGCACTGGCCAAGTCGGAAGCGAAACTCACCGCCGCCGAAGAGCAGTGGCTCGAACTGGAAGTGCTGCGCCAAGAGATCGAGGGTTGACGCCGAACATCGGCGCCGCCAGGATCAGTTCAACACATCCTGATCTTCGCCGGAGCCGCCCGGAGCATTGTCGCGACCCAGCGAATAGACATCCGGCTGCCCGCCCCGTCCCACGCGCCGGTAGCGGTACGGCTGCCCCCAGGGATCGACGATGCCCGTCGCACGCTTGATGTACGGACCCTTCCAGCGCGCCTGACCATCGGGAGCCGATACGAGCGCCTTCAGCCCCACGTCATCCGGCGGGAACGATCCATTGTCGAGCGCGTAGAGCTCAAGCGCCGTATAAAGCGCACTGATCTGTACCCGCGCCGTCTCGGTGCGTGCGCCGCCGAGATAGCGCAGAACCTGCGGCGCGGCGATGGTCGCGATCAAGACAATGATCCCCAGCACCACCAGCAATTCGAGCAGCGTAAAACCGTCATCCCGCCGTCCCCGGCGCGCGCGCGGATTACGAGAACGTCGGTTCGGCCAAAAAGTGGATCTGAACATTGAGGGCACTCGAGGACATGATCGCGCGTCGATCATTCAAACCTATCGTTCTGCTCATGCCACAACAAGCCGAACCCGGCGGCATGCTTTCACAACGGCGGCCCATAAAGCCAGATGATCCACGTCCCGGCCGCCAGAAACGGTCCGAACGGGATAGCCGTGGCCGACGTCACGCGCTGACCTAAGGCGGCCAGCACGGCCACCGCAACCAAAGCCAACGCGCACGCCCACAGCACCACGGCGGGAAGCGCCGCCAAACCCGTCCAGGCCCCCGCGGCCGCCAGGAGTTTCGCATCGCCAAGGCCCAAGCCGTGCCGCTGCCGCCACTGGAAATAGACCACGCGCACCAGGGCCAACATGACAAACCCGGCCGCCGCAGCCAAAAGGCGCTCCAACCCGTCGCCCCACGCGAGCACGTGCGCGATGACAATCCCGGCCGCAGCCAACGGCAACGTCACCCAATCGGGCAACCGCAACGTCCGCAGATCGATCACGCTGCCGGCAATGAGCCCGGCCGCCAAAACCGCACCGGCCATGATCTCCGTGAAAGGCCGCGCCACACCCCATGCCAAAGCAGGCACGGCCACGCCCGCATACGCGACCGCTAAGACCGCCGCGGTGACACCCGCCGGCACAGCCAAATTCAGCGATGTGTCCTGAACGGACATGGTGAAAACACCATCCAACTCAATAACCGCGCTCCTGGCGCGGCACCGGAACCAACACGAATCACGCTAAGGCTTCTGCAGCAACGCGTGCTCAAGGCCCAGGACAATCTGCCATGCCGGTGAACATCCGTCACATGAGAAGGCCCGACCGGGCAGCGATCCTCGCGCTCGCCGCGACCGCCGCTGCCGTGGCGTTAGCCCCGGCGGCGTCCGCCCAAGTCGCCGAAGTCCAGTATCGCAGGCCGCCGCCGTACGCCGTCGAACTGCCGCCACCGGAAGCCCGAGGCTGCTACTACCATCGCGGCCGCCGCTATTGTGGCGCTTACTGCTATTGGGAAGTCAACGGCAAGCGCTACTGCCAGCGCCGCGAGCGCGATGCCCACTCGCAGGCGCCGATCATCGAAGACTACGGCGATATCCCGGTGATGAAGTAAGCTGCCTCAGCACGGGGGCGCCGAGGCGCCGCGTGCCAGAAGCGCCTCGTCGTTCGCATTCAATTCGCCCTGCATCCAGCTGATATGGCGTAACGTCTCGCCAGGCCGCTGCGGACGCGCAATAACGGTCTCGCGCACATATCGCGCGCCCTCCACCATGCCGATGCTGCGGACCCGGTAAAACGTGCGCGTTGATCGCGCCGAGAAAGCTGCCGGCAGATCTGGACGGTCGCCAAATGCAGACGAAAATCCGCCCGCGCCCGCGCCGTTCGCTATCAACTGCAACAGCGCATCCGCCGCCACCGCGCCATCCACGCCACCCGCTGTAACGGCCGTCGTCAAATGCGGCTTCGCGCGGTCTCGAATGGCTGCAGCAAGACCCAACACGCGATCCAACTCCGCAACACTCTCAAAGTCTCCGTTCTTGGGGCGAAACGAGAGCCCCGCCGCCGCATAAGCCTCGCGCTCGGCGCCCCCGGATTGCGCCACATCGTCGGCATCACGATAGTCAAAAATCCGCGCCACCGCGGTCTGCGCCTCATCGCGCGAAGCGCCAAGGCCGGAAAAAAAAGCCAATAGAAGCGCGCGATTGTCGGTGTTCAGCGGCACCTTACCGGCCTCGTCGGTGATCGAAACCGCAACCGCACCCGCCCCCGGGAGCGCACAAACCACCGGCTCCAGATCACCATCCGACTGCACACGCGCCACACCCAGCGCGACGCCGCCATCCGCCAGTGCACGGGCTTGAGCGATATCAACGGCCGTACGTGTTTCGCGCAACGCCGACTGCACCGAACGACCGGCAATCAACCCAATCACTGCGAGCAGAAGACACACGGCGATCGCAAAGATCAGGATGAAACCTGCATCGGCGCCTTTCAGGTTCGACGAATTGAAACGCATGACCGTCAACCCAAGAACCTGCGGCCTATCGTGCCAGCCTGTCGAATTGCTCCCGATGCTCGGGAAGCGTCTCCCGCTGCGGGCGCGTGTTGAAGTTGAGCCGGTCGCGGAATTCCGCCGCGATCGCACCCGTCTGCCGCTCATCGTTAACGATATGCGGCGTGATGGCAATCATCAGCTCAGTCCGGGCGATCTCGTCATCCTTGTTCTTGAAAAGGTTACCGATCAGCGGAATGTCACCGGCGAGCGGCACTTGCTGACGCTGGCGCGTGGCCCGGTCCTGCATCAGGCCGGCGAGAACAACGCTTCCACCGTTCGAAACGGTGACAGTCGTCTTGATGCGGCGCTGCGCAATCGTCGGGCTGTCGATATCTGACGTGGTGGTCGCCTTGGCGTCGCTGACCTCCTGCTCGATATCGAGCAGGATGCGCCCATCATCGGCGACCCGCGGAATGATCGTGAGAAGAACACCCGTCTCGCGGAACGAGATGGCATTCACGATCGGCGCCAGCACCTCATCCGACGCAACAGCCTGCTGCGTCGCGATCGGGACCTGATCGCCAATCTGCAAAACGGCTTTCTTGTTGTTCAGCACCATCAGCGAAGGCGACGACACCACGTTCACGTTCGTGATGTCAGCCAACGCATTCAAGGCAACCTTGGCATTCGTGGTGTTGAGGAAGTAGGCAAAACCGGGGAACTGCGGCGCAATCGACCCCAGTGCCGCGCCCGCCAGAGTATCCGTCAACCGGAACTCGCTGCCACCCTTCTCGAAGAACCAGCGCAGCCCGAATTTCAAATCATCCGTCAGCGTGACCTCGGCAATTGTCGCCTCAATCAGCACCTGCGGCGGCATGAGATCGACTTCCGACAGAACCTGCCGGATTCGCCGCCATTCCCCCGGCGTCGCCGAGACGACAATGGCATTGTTGCCGTCATCGGCCACGAAAGAAATTCCGCTGTCGCGATCGTCGGGAACGCTTTGCGAAACGCTGCCGGTTGTCACGCCATTCGCCGCCCCTGCCGCGAGCGGATCGGCGGCCGCATCGGCGGTTGCCGCCAGCGCCGGTTCGTTGGCAACAGGAGCGGACGCAGGCGGCGTCCCCAGCGTGACCACTTCGGCCGGCGCATCGAGCGGCGGTGCCACGCCGCCACCCGACCGCACAGGCAACGTAATCGATCCCGTCGGCGTCGACGGATTGGCCCCGTTGACCGGGCTCGCGACCGCCGAAGCGACACCGGCAGCAGGCGCGCTCTCACGGCGCGGCCCCGGCGCCGGATAGAGGCGCTGCAAGATCGTGACGAGTTCCTGCACCGGGCGATACTGCACCTGATAAACGTACGCCCGGCGCTGCGTCGCCTCAGCAGCCAGATCGATCCGCTGCAACCAGATCTCGGCCTTCTTCAAATATTCCGGCCGCGACGTGATCACCAGAATGGCTTTCAGACGCTTGTTGGGCACAAAGCGCGCCATGCCCTTCGATGGGCTGTCGCTGTCATTGGCGAAGATCGTGTCGAGTTCTTTCGCGATTGCCTCGACATCGGATGTCTCGATCGGAAATATACCGAACGACATGCCGCGCATCCAATCCACATCGAAGACGCGCACTGTCTCCGTCATGGATTCCAACTCCGAGCGCGTCCCCGTCAGAATGAGCAGATTGCGCGAGGTATCAGCCCGCGCAACCATGCTCTTCGGCGCCACGGACTTGAGAATACGCTCCATCTCGGCGGCCGAGACATACTTCAACGGAACAACTTCTGTGCCCACCCCTGGACCGCGCAATTGCCCGGCGATCCGTGGCTTTGCCGGCTGACCGGCGGCCAGCGCCTCATCGCGCGTCACGATCCGGTAGACGCCATTGTCGACAATGAGTGCCGCGTCATTCGTCGTCAGCACCGTCTCGAACAACTCAAGCAGCGCATCGCGGCTGACGGGCTTCACCGTTTGTAGCGTCACCGTCCCCTTGACCCGATCGCTGACGGTATAGGGTACGCGCATCAGATCGTTGAAAACCGTAGCCGCAGCTTCCGGTATGGTCGCGCCGGCAAGATCGAGACTGACCCCATCGCCAGTTTCGACACCTACGCTCCGGCTGCCATTCGCGGACGGAGCCGCATTGTCCCGGCCCGTGCCCGGCGCCAGTTGAGCACCACCACCAATTCCAGGATCGGCCGTCTCGCCCGGCCGCACATAGTTCGCCTGCCCGGGATAAACTTGCGGCTGACCGGCCGCCACAGTCCCAGGAGGCCCCAGCGGCGTACCGTTCGGACGCCCGATCGATCCGGTGGGCTGCCCGCCGCCAATCGGCTGCGGCAAGCTCAATTGCTCCATCGGCAGACTGCAGCTCGCCAAAACCACCGCAAGACCGGCAAACAGCAAAGATCGCGCAGCCCCAATCGGCCGCGTCAGCACACAGACAACGTGTTTGAGAACCCGCGAAGGCATCTATATTTACCAAGCTGTACGCAAAGGTCTTTCGCGCTCAACTCGGCATCGATTCGGGCACCAGAGTCGAGAAACCAGCGTGGCCCGTCGGCATCAGAAGAGGGGTTGTGCACATCAAGCGGTTGATCAACCGCCGGCCCTCAATGTTGACCCTGCACAGATTTTTGACCTTAGGTCCCTAACGGATATCGGACCTTGGTCCGTAGTGCATCTTTAACGTCCGGTTAATTCTCTTAGCCACGGGAAAGAGGTATCGCGCAGTCGCGCACCGTGTCCGCAGATCGTCGTTTCGACGATTGCGAACGGGCGTTCGGCACGTCGCGTCCCCTCTCCACCGGCTTCGGCGGGAGAAGCCTGAGATGTATATCGACGAGAAAGAATCCAAGCGGCGTCATTGGGAAGCGGAAAAGGCGCGGGATAACCGTGCCGAAATTGTCAGGGCGCTATCGGTCGGCGACGTCACGCGCCGCGAACTCATCCGCTGGGGCATTTTCACATCAAGCGGTTTTCTCGCTGCCAAGAACGGCCTCAACCCGTTCGTGAAAAGCGCCTACGCGCAGGTTCCCACGGGAGTCCCACGCAGCCCGTTGTTCGGAGCTAAGAAATTCACCCAGGAACTGCCGCGCCTTCCGGTCGTCGAGCCCTACAGTCTTCTGAAACCAGACCAATTCAATAATGTCCCGTGGCCAACTCATCTCGGCGAACCCGCAGCGCGCCGGCTCTCCTACCACACAGATTTCACCCTGCACAAAGAAGCAGGATTGCAGATCCCGGCGGATTTGATCAATCCTATGACGGGCGTCGGTCCGATCGAAGGCCGTCCCCCGGGCGAATATTTCGCGCACCAGAAGTGGGACAAATATCTCCCCAAAAAGGGCTACATCCTCTCACTCAGCCAGTGCGCACCCGGAACAAAGTTCCATCCCAATTTCGAAGCCCAAGATGCCAACAGTGTCTGGAGCTTCGGTGCAGGCAAGGGCACGCGCGGCGGCCTGCCGCCGTTGCTGAAGGTTCGCTACGGCGAACCGGTCACCATGCGCGTCTACAACAACCTGCCGACGAGCAAGAGCGACAACAACGGCTTTGGCATCAACCAGGCCTCGACCCATTTCCACAACGCTCACAACGGAGCGGAGAGCGACGGCGCATGCAACGCCTACCACTACCCGGGAACGTTCTACGATTATCGCTGGGGTCTGACCCTCGCCCGCTCCGACAAACCTGAATACAAGGTCGAAAACCGCAGCGGCGCCGCCCTGCTGAAGGCATCCGGTCCCGATGGCAACAAGGGCCTGATCCCCGTCGACGGCGACTTCCGCGAACTACAAGGCACCCTGTGGTTCCATGACCACCGCTTCTTCTACACCGCCGAGAACGTCTACAAAGGCCACTTCGGCGCGGTGAATGTCTATAGCGGCCCCGATCGCGGCAACGAGCGCTTTAGCACGGACGGCGTGAACCACTGCCTCCCCAGCGGCTGGGTCCACGACTACGGCAACATCGATTTCGATGTGAACCTCTTTGTCCATGACATGGCCTACCGTCAGAACGGCCAGCTTTTCTTCGACATCTTTAACATGGACGGCTTCCTCGGCGACGTCATGTGCGTGAACATGGCCTACGCGCCGTTCATGAAAGTGCTGCCGCGCAAGTATCGGTTCCGTTTGAATAACGCCTGTATGTCGCGGTTTGTGCAGTTGGCCCTCGTCACGTCCACCAAGAAGGCCGTCCCCTTCAAGTTCATCGCCAACGACGGCAACTTCGTCGTCAACCCGATCACTCTGAGCATGCTCGACGAGCAAGGGACAGGCGAGCGCTACGACATCGTCGTCGACTTCTCCGCATTCCCGGTCGGGACAAAGATCCAACTGGTCAATTTGCTCAAGCACAAAAACGGCAAAAAGCCCGACAAGCGGCTTTCCATCAGCGAAGCTTTGAGGGGCGACAGCGAAGATCCTGCCGTCGGCGCCATCATGCAGTTCGTTGTTTCGAGTTCGGTCCAAAGCGTCGACGCACCGGGCACAACAATCCCCGCATCGGAAAAGGATTGGAGCAAAGTTCCACCCGTCCTAACCGAGCAGATCCCTGTCATCACACCCGTCCGCGTGCGCGAAATCGAGTTCAAGCACGACTCCCTCAATGCCGCGAAGGATTGCCTTCCCAGCTGCGAGGACAAGGATTTCCTGCCCTGGGTCATCCGCGTCGATGGCGAGTCCACCCACTCGCTCAACGCCAATCGCATCTCCTTGCTCATCCCAAAACCCGGCGAGACCGAGCATTGGGTCGTCTCGACCGGCGGCGGCTGGGATCATCCGATCCATCTCCACTTCGAGGAAGGCATCACGATCAACCGCGGCGGTGACGCCATTCCAGCGACGGAACGGCTCGTGCGGAAAGACGTCTGGCGGCTCCGGCCCGGTGGAACGGTGAAATTCCAAGTGACGTTCGGTGAATTTGGTGGGTCGTATGTGAACCACTGCCACAACACAGTGCACGAGGATTTTGCGATGCTTATGCGCTACCAGGTGCTGTCTGACGACCCCAACAGCCCGCAGTATCGCATCATTCCGACCCCGATCCCCGGCCCGGACGGCGTCACGTACATCATGAAGCAGGATGTACTCCCCGAAGCCTGGCCCAAGAAGAGCAGTACCTAGCCGGGAGCAGGGCGCGTGTTGAAGTTTATCGGTGTGTTCTTAGCTGCGGCTCTGGCGGGATTATCGGCCGGCGCGATCGCGACGGGAACGACGCCACTGACGCTCTTCGAACGAGCGGCGCTGTCTGGTCCCACCACCCGCGTTGCAGGTGGCACTCCGTGGGATGAAACGTTCTTCCCCAATGTGCCCGTCCAAACGCATGATGGCCGCACGCTGCGCTTCTACGATGATCTCGTTCGCAACAAAATCGTCGTCGTCAACTTCATCTACACGAGCTGCTCCAATATCTGCCCGCTCGTCACGTCGCGCCTCGCCTTGGTGAAAGACATGCTCGGCGACCGCGTCGGCCGCGACATTTTCTTTCTCTCGATTTCCATCGATCCGCTTAACGATAGCCCCGCCACCTTGAAAAAATACGCCGAGACCTACCGCGCCGGCCCCGGCTGGACATTCATCACGGGCGACCCCGAGCATATGGATGTCCTGCGCGCCAAACTCGGCGAGCGCAGCAGCGTGAAAGCAGAACACCGCAACGACATCATGATCGGCAACGACCGCATCGGTCGCTGGGGCCGCGACAGCGCCTTTTCCAACATCGAAGTGTTGGCGGAAACAATTCAAGAATTCGATCCGGCGTGGATAAAGCCGATTCCCGAACGCATCGAGACTTCGGCTCTGCCCGCCAACTATTCGCTGCACGACAAGCCCGGCAGCTTTCTTTTCGCAAAGGCATGCGGCGGCTGCCACAGCATCGGTCACGGCGACATTGTGGGCCCGGACCTTGCTGGCGTTCTAGAGCGGCGCGACCATCAGTGGCTGCGCCGCTTTCTCCGCGAACCTGATCGCATGCGGGCTGAAAAGGACCCACTGACGGTCGAACTCGATGAGAAATACCCCGGCGCCAAGATGCCCAATCTCAATCTCTCCAATTCCGATGTGGACGACCTCTTCGCTTATCTGTCATCGCAGGGAGTAAGCGCAGCATCCGCCAGCGGCGGCGCCAAAGTCGAAGCCGCCCCGCCAACCGCGCCCTCACACGCCCATTAAGGGGTTTCCGATGCGGTGCGCGTCGGCCGGAGCCGCAATTCGATTGACCGCCGGTCGCGTTCTAGAACGACAACTCCGTTGCGAATATCGCGAACTGTAGCGCCACCAACGGTGTCACCGGCGCCAACCCACGCCGCTTTGCCGTCTCCATCGATACGGATGAGCGCCCGCGCATCCTTGCCCGTCGGCCGCATGAGACCGATCAATGTGAGCCCTGGCGCTGGCTCCTGATCCTGCACCGGCACGCTGGACGCCTCAGGCCTCCGGCTGGGTGAAAACAGCGGCCGCTCCCGCGTATCGCTCAGCGACTCGATGGGTGCCACCGCCGCGATCGTCACGCCGGTCGTGTTGGCATCTGCACCGGGTTGCTCTTTGCCGCCAATAGCGGACACATCAATGACGTCAATGGCTGATCGTACGGCGAGAACGCCTGTTGCAACGACCAAAACACCCATCGCCAGCCGTACGGCGGACCGGATCATGGCTGACCTCCATCCGCCAGAGGCACCGCGCCGGAAACAGAAAAGCGCATATCCAATTCGCCGTTCGTATCGCGCTCTTGCGCAGGCGGCGCCATATCCAGTGTGGTGATGATCAGGCCAGGACGCCCTGCCTCCAGCGCATGCAAGAACGCTTGCAAGGAGTCGATCGAACCACCCGCAACCGCGCGAATGCCCATGATCTGAAGAGAGCCTTGCGTCTGCTCGCCCGTCGGTTGAAAGCTCTTCAGCTGCACCTGTGTCTCGGCTGCTACCTGCTCGATCCGCGCTTGCAGTGCTGACAGCTTCTCCGCGTCGCTGCCGGCCGGTAAGAACAGCGACGTATCTGCGCCCTCCGATTGCGCCGAAGTCTGGGACGTTAGCCTGCGCGCTTCCTCCAGCAAGCGGCCAAGCAATACCCGCTCCTGTCCGATCTGTTCGCGCGCATCGCTGAGCCGCGTCACCAAGGGCATAACGAACAAAGCCGCGCCCAGCCAAATGCCGCCGAGAAGAAGCCCAACGGCAGCGGCCTTGATGAGGATCCGTCCGGCGGGTCCAGCGAATGTCATGGCGCAACCTCCTCCGCTGGCGATCCGGGCGATGCCGGGGTCTTCTGGGCGAGCCGCAAGCGAAAATCGAACCTTTCCTTCTGCAATTTTTCATCCGTGACAATCGGCGCCGTAATCGTCGCGCGCTCTACGAACGGCGATTGTTCAAGTTCTGGCGCCAATGAGCGCACTGGACGCCCAAAGCCGCCCAACTCCACCGTTCCATCCGCCAGGCGCAACTGCGTGACATAGGCCGTATCGGGCAACCGGCGCGTGAGATCTTCCAGAATTTCAACGACCGGCGGATGGCTCGATTTAAGCCGCACGAATGCCGGCCATGCGGCCTGATCCCCATCCGCGCTCTGCGATCGCGCGGCGAGGACACGGCTGCGCACCGCAGCTGTCTCCTCCTGCAAGGCGAGCAGTGCGCTTTCGTGCCGGAGCGTGGTGATTGCAAGCGATGCAAAAGCCAGCACGGCCGCCGCCATGGCCAGTCGGCCGCCGGAGAACAGAGCAGGCGCGCGGCGGTCAGTGAATAGCCCTTCGCGTTCATTCAAGAGGTCGACCGGAAGCGCCATGGCGGGGTCTGCGCGAAAGCAATCGGCCCCGGAAATCTCCGCGCCCACGCCCGTGATGCGAGCTTGCAGCGCGGCGATTTTCGAGCGCTTGACCACGATGTACTCAGCCGTAACGGGACCACGGCCACGGCCGCCATCACCAGCCAAAATGGCAGAATAAATGTCCGGCCGGCGCAAGGGCGTCATGCGCTCCAATTCGAGCGCCGCAATGCGCGCGATGTCGGGCACCGCCGCGCGCGGGACCGTAACGGGCCGTACGAGACACTCCGCGAGGGGCAATCGAATCCGTACCCGCAACGGCCTCCGCCGCGACCGCCGTTCGATGTCATCGAGGATACTCTGCGTATCAGCGAGCCCGGGCGAAGCGGGCACCGTCCCGGTCAATTGGCCGTTTTGAGCAATGACCACCAGATCGGTCTTCGGCTGGTTGCCGCCCGATCGCAATCCCGGCGGCAGCAACGATTTGAGTTCGCCGCTCCACCACGCAAAGCCGCGTGCGATGGACGCTGAAATATCGGCGCTTGGAGTACGCATCGCCATTCTGCCGGATGTCCCTGACTGCCTGCCGACTATCGCCCGGGAGGGGCCTATTGCGCGCTCATCTTCACCTTTAAGTTAATCCAACGGAAGACGCGCTGCACGCAGGAAAGCACGCTATGGTAGGTTCCAGCGCAGTTGCCAAGTTGAGCCGACCAAGTTGCGCCCTCGCAACCCGGACATGAAGACGATGCCACCCGACTTCGACCAGCAGGCAAACCGGTTGCCGGACCCGCGCAGCGAGGATTTCACCTCGGAACTGCGCCGACGTCTCGTTGCGGCTGGCCGCTTGGACGAGTTGGCCGCCCGCCGCGCCGAACGCGCCTCCGAACAGTCGAACGAACGGCTCGATATCGTGTTGTCGCGCCTGGGCCTCGTCAGCGAAACGGTTCTCTGCGAGACGATCTCTGGGATCCTTAATATTCCCTGCGTCGCCGACGACGCATGGCCGGTCCGCCCGCTGTATTCGGATATCATTCCGCATACGTTTCTGGCGGCGAACCACATTGTTCTGCTTGCCGAAGCGGAAGACCGGCTGGATGTCGCTGTCGCAGATCCATTCCGAGCGGACGCACTCGACGCTCTTTCTTTCCAGGTCGAAAAATCCCTGAACCTGCATATGGCACCGCCCGGCGCGATCGAACGATGCCTGGAGCGGCTTCACGGCCGCAACGCGTCACCCCAGCAATCCTCGGAACCAGCAGCAGAACCGTCCGATGACGCTGGAACAGAAGATGTTCGCCGTCTGGAGGACCTCGCCAGCGAAGCCCCCGTCATCCGTCTCGTCCACGACATCATTCAGCGTGCCGTCGAGAGCCGCGCCTCCGACATCCATGTTGAGCCCCGCGACGACTGCGTCGCCGTCCGCTACCGCATCGATGGCGCCTTGCAGACAACCGAGACCCTACCCGTCAACCTGCGCGCCGCACTCACCTCCCGCATCAAGATCATGGCCCGGATCAACATTGCCGAGCGACGCCTCCCTCAGGATGGACGCATCCGCTTCACTGCGCGCGGCCGCGAAATCGATCTTCGCGTCTCGACCATGCCGACAATGACGGGCGAGAGCATTGTGCTGCGCATCCTCGATCGCGAAAGCATTCCGCTCGAGTTCCAGCAACTGGGCTTCACCGGCGCGGAACGGGAAGGCTTCGAACAGTTGCTGGCCGAACCCAACGGCATCATTCTGGTGACCGGTCCAACGGGAAGCGGCAAATCGACGACGCTCTACACGGCGCTGAAATCACTCAACCGCGCCGATCGGAAGCTCTTCACGGTCGAGGACCCGATCGAATACCGCCTCGCTGGTGTCAACCAGATCGCCGTCAATCCAAAAATCGGCCTCACCTTCGCGTCGACCCTGCGCTCCATCCTG
This sequence comes from Hyphomicrobium sp. 12-62-95, assembly GCA_002279935.1. Classification (GTDB taxonomy): domain Bacteria; phylum Pseudomonadota; class Alphaproteobacteria; order Rhizobiales; family Hyphomicrobiaceae; genus JAGVSR01. Next base: position 120,325 of record NCCZ01000015.1, read on the forward strand.
CGCCAAGACCCCGATATCATCATGGTCGGCGAAATTCGCGACCTGGAAACGGCCGAAATCGCCATCCGCGCGTCGCTGACCGGACACCTCGTCCTCTCCACCATCCACACCAACAGCGCCGCCGCAACGATCACACGCCTCCTCGACATGGGCGTCGAAGATTATCTCCTCGCATCCAGCTTGAAGGGTGTGTTGGCCCAGCGACTTGTTCGCACGGTGTGTCCGTCATGTGCCACACACGATCAGCCGTCGGCCGTCGAGACGGAACGGATTCGACGCCTCGCTGGCGACGTGAACGCAGCAGCGCCAGTCAACCTTCGCAGCGCGCACGGCTGTGAAAACTGCCAGGGCACAGGATACCGCGGTCGAACAGCCGTCTATGAATTACTGACGGTCAATTCCAGCGTCCGCGATACGATGGCGTCCGGCGCACCCGACAGCCGCATCGAGGCCGCCGCTGTCTCGAGCGGTATGACAACCCTGCTGCAGAATGGCATGGCCAAGGTCATGAGTGGCGAAACGACTCTTCAAGAGGTCTTGCGTGTGACGAGGGCTGCGGATGCCGCGCTACCGCTATAGAGCCTACGACGGTTCGGGCACCCTGCGCGCAGGCGAGTTGTGGGTGGAAAGCCGCCAGGACGCGCTGCAAGCCCTCGCGCGAAAATCGCAAATCGCCATCGAACTGGAGGAAGCGCAAAGCGCTAGCGCTTTACCCTGGTGGCAGCGCGAATTCGGCGGTGGCAGCAAGCTATCATCCAGCGCGCTGACCGATTTTCTCCGCGAGTTATCAGGTCTCATCGCGGCCAATCTTCCAATCGACGAAGCACTCCGGATTATGGCTGTGCAGCCAGCCATCAAACCATCGCTGCGCAAATTGGTAACGGACCTTCTCGATCGGGTCACATCGGGCGCCGCATTGTCCGAGGCCATGTCGGCCCATCAAGGCGCTTTTCCGCCCTTCGTCATTCGTCTCATTCATGCCGGCGAAATCTCCGGCAGTCTCGACGGCATCCTCGCCGACCTGTCTCGTTACTACGAACAGGCGAACGCACGAGCATCAAAACTCGCCGCTCAACTCCTCTACCCTGCCGTTCTCATTGCCGCCGCGATCATCGCCCTTTCCGTGATCGCAACGGTGCTGGTGCCCGCCCTAAAGCCACTGTTTGAAGATGCGGGGAGCGCGCCTCCGCCATTGATCAGCGCACTCTCCTGGATCACGGAAACACTCGCGGCATACGGCGTGCCGATCGCAACGGGCATCCTGATCTGCGGCATCGCCGCCGTCCTCCTGTGGCTCAACCCATCCGGCCGAATGGCTTTTGACCGGCGAATCCTCGGCCTGCCGTTCTTTGGCGCGATCATCCGGCAGTCTGAAACGGCCCGGCTGTCCCGCACGCTCGCCGCACTGATCCGCAACGGGGTCCCGCTCACCGAAGCGCTGCGCATTTCATCCGGCGTTCTCTCCAACAGGTATCTCTGCGCGATCGTCTCAAACATCGTGAGCGACATCGAGCAGGGCCGCACGCTCTCGACGGAACTGCAACGATCCGGCGAATTCCCCGATCTCTTTCCACGCCTCACCCGCGTCGGCGAGGAGACCGGCCAACTCGAAAACATGCTGGTAAAAGTTGCCGAAGCCTATGAACGCTCCTGCGAGACCCGGCTGGAAAAGTTCATGACGCTGCTGACGCCGGTTCTAACCGTCGTCATCGGCGGCTTCGTCGGGTTCCTCGTCATATCCGTGATGAATGCGATCCTGTCCGCCAACACCCTGGTCCTGCAATGAAGCAGTCCCGCTCGCCGCCCGATGCCGGCTTTACGCTTTTGGAGCTGCTCGCTAGCCTCGTCATTGCCGCCATCGCGCTTGTCGTCGCGATCCCGGCGCTGACAGGCTCTAAAAGCGACCGCGCCATCAAGACCACAACGTCAGCTCTCATTTCGAAAATCGATCAAACCCGGACCCGTGCCATGACATCCGGTCGGCCTGTGAGCTTTTCGATCGACCCGGATTTGCGCGGCTATCGCGCCGATGATAGCGACATCGTCGCTCTCCCACCGGGCATGACGTTCTCGGCGGAAAACGGCCCGCAGCTGATTGTATTCCGCCCCGATGGAACCGCCACGCCGGCACAATTCGGTTTACAGCACGGCCGCGTAAAGGCGCGCGTCGGCATCGACTGGCTCACCGGCCGCGCCTCCGTCGCCTTCGAGAGATAGACGCCATGTCCGGCCATGATGATGGTTTCACGCTCATTGAAACACTCGCTGCGCTGGTGATCCTTGCTCTGGCTGCAAGCACTTTTTACCGTGCCCTAGAGACGGGAACCCAAGGCGCCCGGATTGCAGAACGCGAGACAGCGGCCCTGGCGCACGCCCAAAGCCGACTCGACGAAGTGGTCGCGTTGGGCCCGCAAGAAAACCTCGCCCTGACAGGTCAAACGCCCGATGGATATGCATGGTCGACGACCGTATCCGGTCTCGATCGAACCCGCACGGATCGCTCCCCGGTCGGTCTAGCGCGGGTCGACGTGCGCGTGTCTTGGCGCGACGGGCCAGCCCGCCGCGAGCGTGATCTCACATTAACAACGATCATGGCGTCGAGATCGCGATGACCCATACCGAAGGCGTCGGCGCGGACAGCGGTTTCACTCTGATAGAGGCGCTTGTTGTTCTCACAATTGCCGCTGTCGCATTTTCCTTGGCGCCACTCGCGATCAACCTGGGCCGAACATCTCTTTCAGTTGCCGCTGAACTGGAACAACGCGCGTCGGCACAGCGCGCGCTCGCGGCCTTGAGCGACCGCATCGCGTCGGCACAACCAATCTTTAGAACCCCCGCTAGCGGACTGGCCGAACTGACCTTTACTGGATATCCAGATCGCCTCCGCTTCGTCGCCGAATTCGCTGATGGCCCAGCCGGCGGAGGACTCTACACTGTCGATCTCAGCCTCAATCCGTCGACGTCCAATTTGGTGATCTCTCTCACCCCATATGGAGCAGGCCTAGACGATACGTACACGCCTCATATCACACAGTTGCTGCCAACGCAGATGCTGTCGTTGCGGTATTTCGGGCAAAAATCTCGAACGGGCCGATCCGAATGGCAGTCGGAATGGACGCAAGCGGCACGCCTGCCGGACTTGGTCGAACTTAGCATCTCAGCGGCTAACGATCCAAAGTCCGGTCATTCAACGGCCCGTCATGGCACTGCCCGCACGTCTCAATGGATTGCTTTGCGCATGGCACGATAAACTGACTCGCGTGCCTAAAAATTCCGCTGCAAAATATTCAGGCGGTCATCGCGCGCTGCGTAACGCGAACTTCGCGCATCACCTTATTTAAAGCTCAGATCGTACTGAACCGCATTGAACATATCACGCCTGCGTGCAATACTCTTTCCTGCAAATTTTGATAAGCATCAGTTAATTATGCAGGCATGGGCGTAGTGGGTATGGCGTTATCTGCCCAAATCGATGGACGTCGCCAAAGCGGTGCTCCAACCATGTTGCGCGATGCGTCGCGTACTGACATTCAGCCGAAGCCATTCGAATTCGGTAACGTCGTCACGTCGTTTGTTGTTTCCGCCGCGCTCGTTCTGCTGATCGGCATGGCGCTGTTTGGAACCTGGGTCACGCAGCGAAGCACAGACGCGATCCTCCAGCATTCTGCCCATTCAGCGGCGATGTTCATGGACAGCGCCATCGAACCGCTGGTGCAGGAACTCGCCACAGAGCCTCAGCTCTCGCCCAAGTCCGTCGAAGCCATCGACAGCCTCCTGACACACAAGGCCATCAGTAAAAAGCTGAGTGGAATTGTGATTTGGCGCCGCGATGGCGTGGTCGCCTATGCGCGAAACCGGGATCAAATCGGCACCGCTCAACCGGTCACGCGAGAACTTGAATCCGCGCTCGATGGCAAAGTCGAAATCGAACAGATCAGGACAAGCTTTCCGCCCTCCGACAGCCACCCGTCCAATGCACAAGGCGCCTACAAGATTTATTCGCCCATGCATCAATTGGGCACTAACGATGTCATCGCAGTCGCCGGCTACGTTGAACCTCCGCACGAACTCGACAACCTGCTTTCGAAAGGCCGCCGGGATACCTGGGTGGTCGTGGTCATCTTCACGCTGCTCATATTCAGCCTGACATTCAACCTCATTCATCACGCCAGCGAAATGATCAAGGAGCAGAACAGGAATCTGCGTGACCGGTATGATGCCCAAGTGGGATTGAACGCGCAAAACACGCTCCTGCAAAATCAGCTACAAGATGCGCATCAAAAAGGCATCGAGATCAACGAAGATTTCCTTCGCCGCATTAGTGCCGATCTGCATGACGGCCCAGCACAGTTCCTCGCTCTGGCTCTGCTGCGGGTTGACGACATCGCACCCGCGACGGCGGGTTCCGGATCACCCTCGCCTGGCACAATGCGCAGCCTGAAGGCGCTGGAGACCGTGCGGTCGGCAACGGCAAGTGCCTTGCAGGAAATCCGCAGCATTTCGACGGGTCTGGCCCTGCCGGAATTACAGGATCACGCTCCCGCAGATGCAATTGGGGCCGCTGTCAATTCATTCGTTGCCGCAACGCAAACCGACGTGGTGTGCAACCTCGCCGGCCTACCCGACACCCTCCCGATGCCGTGGACAGTCTGCCTGTTCCGCTTTGTACAGGAAGGCTTGAGCAACGGACTGCGGCACGCCAACGGGCTCGGGCTCGAAGTTCGCTCGAGCCGATGCGATGGCCAACTCGTCGTTGAAATCTGCGATCGCGGCCCAGGATTCGATCCCCGCGAAGGTTGCAGCAAAGCGCGTCTGGGACTGGTCGGATTGCGTCACCGGATCGAAGTGTTGGGCGGACAGTTCGAAATCATCAGCAAACCTGGCGAAGGTACAACGATTAGGCTGGTCATTCCCGCCAAAGCGTTACATCTCTAAGCATGGCCCAGAAGATCTCCATCGCTGTGATTGACGATCACCCCTTAATGCGGGATGGCGTGGTCGCGACTCTGACCAACTGTTCCGATTTCGACGTCGTCGCGACCGGCGGCTGCGCCGAGGATGCCGTTCATATTGCGCAAGTCCATCAACCGCAGATGATGCTTGTCGATCTCTCCATGCCAGGCGGCGGACTGGACGCCGCCAATCGTATCTGTACGTCTCAGCCTGCGATCAAGGTCATCATTCTCACGGTCTCCGAGCGCGAAGACGACGTGATTGCCGCCATGTCGACCGGCGTGGCCGGCTATGTGTTGAAGGGGATATCCGGAGCCGATCTGGTGGCCACCTTGAAGGCGGTCAGCATCGGAGAAACCTACATCACACCAAATTTGGCCGCCCGGTTGCTCTCGAAAAACCGCAGCCCCTCGTCCAAAAGCACATCGCGAGAACCCGCCGTCCAACTCACAGCACGCGAAGAGCAAATCCTGGTTGAACTGAAACTCGGCGCGACGAACAAGGAAATTGCGCGCAAGCTCGCGCTCAGCGAAAAAACCGTCAAACACTACATGACAAGCGTTCTTCAAAAGTTGCGCGCCCGCAACCGCGTCGAGGCGGCGCTGACGGAATTACCCAAGAAGGACTGAATGGGGCCACGCCCTTAGCTTAGCCGCAGACCATCGGCAAAAAATGAACTATTCGCGGAAGGCACGGTTCATCTGGTCTGTGAACGGCTTGGCGAGATACGACAGCGCCGTGCGCTCGCCCGTCGACAGGTAAACTTCAACCGGCATTCCGGGCACGAGCTTCAGGTCGCCGAACTTGCGCAACTCCTTCGCATCCATCTCAATGCGGCTCATGTAATATGTCTCGCCCGTCTTAGGATCGACCGTCACGTCTGCGGCCACTTGCGTCACGTGCCCCGGAATTTCAGGCGACGATTGCTGGTTGAACGCCGAAAGCCGCAGCGTTGCCGGACGCCCAATGGCGACCTGATCGACATCGCTGGGCGCGATCTTGGCCTGAATGGTCAGATTATCCTCTTCCGGAACGATCAACATGATCTGCTCGGCAGCCGTGATGACGCCGCCGACGGTGTGAGCGGTCAACTCGTGAACCACGCCCGATTGCGGCGCGCGCAAATCAACACGCTGAAATTTGTCTCGCGCTGCAACCTCGCGTTCCTGCAACTCTGAGATCCGCGCTTCCATGGCGCGCAATTCGCGCTGTGCAGCGGCGCGCGCATTCTCATCGACGCCGATCATCTCAACATTGATTTCGCTGATCTGCCCATGTGCGCGGGCGATCTGCGCAACGAGCCCGCCGTATTCACCGCCAAGACGTCGTTCCTCGCGCTCCATGGCATAGACGCGGGACACAGCCGTCAGCTTCTTCTCATGCAATTCGCGGATCTGCGCGAGCTCCCGCTTAATCAATTCGCGCTCCGCAGCCTTAGCTTCCTTCTGCGCGGAGAGCCCCGTGATTTCCTCATTCAGCTGCCCAATGCGCTCGCTCAGCTGCTTCTTTTGATTTTCGCGCGTCCGGCGATTCTCGTCGAATACACGCGTCTCTCCGTCGAGCACGATCTTTGCCGCCTCACCGCCTGCAAGAAGGTCGGGAGAATAGGTAATCTTTTCGAGATTATCCCGCTCGGCCGAAAGTCGCGCGCTGCGCGCCTTGAATTCCAGAAGTTGCGATTTGACAATCTCGAGTTCGGCACCAAGTTGTGTCGCATCCAGCGTCAGCAACACCTGACCCGCTTCGACGCGGTCGCCGTTGCGGACATTGATTGCCGACACGATGCCGCCGTAACTGTGCTGGATCTTTTTGACGTTGCGTTCAACGACGAACGTACCCGGTGCAATGATCGCGCCCGACAGTGTCGCGGTTGCAGCCCATCCACCAATCCCCACCACCAGCCCGATGATCACCATCGAGGCGAAGATCACGTGATATTTGAGCGAGAATGAGTCGGACGAGGCCGCACTATCGGGCGTCATCTGCTTCGTCGTCGTCATCTTCGAAGTCTCCTCATCCGGCGCTCACAACACATCATGCCAGATCAAGTGGAATAAACGTAGCTATCATAGCGAAGTTGGTGAGCGCCCAGAATTTCGATTTCGAAGTCGGTGTCGGCATCGAAGTCAATGTTCCCCTCAAGAACCGTTGCCCCCTGTTCTTCGTCATACTTGAAGCGAATCTCACCCGGCCGGGAAAATTCCTGGCCTTGGGCAATCAGCATGAATTTCCGGATCCCCGGGTCATCGAAGACATCGTTAAAATCGTTTTCGAATTCCTCGCTGATCTCGTCGATGTTGATCCTGTCGCCGACCTCGAAATCGAGAATTTTGTCCCGGCTGCCGCTGCCTGACCCCGCAGAAACAACCGTCTGAAACACGAACGTGTCATCGCCCTCGCCACCGGTGAGTTCGTTAACTCCATCACCTGCAATGATGATGTCGTCGCCATGCCCCCCGACGGCGTTTTCGACGTCAATCAAGATATCCGGAACTGCTGTTGATGCCGGTTCATAGAGCGACGGCGCCCCAAGCTCTCCGCTGGCCGCGGCGGCGCTCACCTCATCAAGTAACTCTTCGGTCGCTGAATCGCCGTTATCCGCTTTCAAGGCAAGCGTCGCGCTGTCCGCCACGGCGTCCTGATCACTTGACGCGGGCCGTTCTTGCGATGCGGCGGGAGTGATAACTGCCTCACCCTCAAGAACCATGTCGACATCGGTGATGAGATAAACCGCGCCCGCAGACAGATCTATGAGCACTGAATTTTCAACCTCGGACGCATCGTAGGTATCGCACCCACCATCACCACTGAACGTATCACCGCCACCCACGTCGACCGCGATATAGATGTCATGGCCTTCGCCGCCATGAACGACATCCTTCCCGTCATCGACGGCCGAACGATAGACGTCATTCCCCTCGCCGCCGGAAAACTCATCGTCGCCATCGGCAGTGTGGGCGATATAGACGTCGTCGCCGGCTCCGCCGGACATGATATCTGCCCCATCGTCGGCTTCGCCGAATATCGTATCGTTGCCCTCGCCGCCGTCGATCTCATCATGGCCAGCGCCGCCCGTCAGCGCGTCATCCCCGTCCCCGCCAAATAACGCGTCATCACCATCGCCGCCTTCGAGGCGATCATTGCCGCTCCCGCCTTGTATGTCGTCATCGCCTCTTTCTCCGGCGACGTAGTCATCCCCCGATCCGGCATCCACGATATCGTTGCCGTCACCGGCGTAGATCACGTCATTGCCGGCACCCGTCGAGATGACATCATCGCCGCTGCTTCCGTACACAACGTCGTCGCCCGAGCCTGTTCGAACCCGGTCGTCACCCGCGCCGGCATCAACGATATGCGCGATCAACTCATCGATCGGCTGCGAGGCGAGATCGTCGTCGCCATCGGTGCCGCTTAAGGGAACATGAGCACCCGCCACGAGAGATATGTAAGCCTTCTGCGCGACCGTGCCGTGCCCGTCCATGATGTCGTAGGTGAATTCCACGACCGACCTGTCGTTGAACTCTGGGATGTACAGCCAGCCACCGTCCGCCTTCGCCACGACATGACCGGCGGATGCCTTCACATTAGCGACCTCAAGGCTGTCGCCGTCCGCATCGGATGCGTTTTGCAGAAAATCAGACAACTCGAGCGACCGCGCTTCGTTGATCAACAATGTCGAAAGAATGACGACATTCGAGACAACGGGCAGCCGGTTGCCGCGCGGATCGGACGACGAACCGCCGCTGCCCGATGATCCGCCGCCGCTTCCTGAACCGGACCCATTGCCTTCAGATGTATCATCGTCCGGGCCGTCGCCAGCGTCGGTGTCATCGTCCTCTGAGGGGCTGAACTGCGACGAGCCCGCACCCTCGCCACCGCTTGACCCCGCTGCAGCACCGTCTTGCAGAACGATCGCCCTCCCCGGCGCGGCGCCGTAAAGAGAGATGTTGTCATTGGACGCAGTGGTCAGCGGCGCACCGAGCCGCGCCGTGGCAATCGCGCCAGTGTCGCTGAAATTGAGATCAAGTGACGTCAACGAGAACTTCAGTCCAGACCCGCGCACATAATCAGCCGCCGACAAGTCGTCCAGAACGCCGGGATCGGGCGCCTCGTCATCCGCCGGTGCGCTGCCAGCAACCGCTCCGGTCTCGCCTGTGGCATCGGCGACTATCTGCGGAACGTCTTGATTGCCAGACCCACCCCGCCCGTGTGAATCCGCCCGCGCGCTGCTGTCTCCGAACCAGATTGTCTTGAGGAGCGCAAAGGCATTGAAGAAAACAAAGCCGGCAATGGAAAAGAAGATCGGACGGCGCGATTCGCGCTCTTCTATATCGTGCTTGCGACGCGGAGTTCCGTCGTCATTCAGCTGAAGATAGTAGTCAGACGCTTGGGCCATATTGATCACCCCAACCGCTTACGCGGCGCCTTTGGCTTTCTTCAACGGAAGTGGATTTGCAACCTTCGCTATGCCGTTCTGACCGAGAATTTCACTCTTCGGTCCAAACGCAGCGAGTTTGCCATTCTGAATGACACCGATGGTATCGCAGGCCGACAGCGCACTTGGGCGATGCGCAACGACGATCACAATGCCGCCCCGGTCGCGCACACTCTGCACCGCAACGGTCAACGCGGCTTCACCATCGGCATCAAGGTTCGAGTTCGGCTCATCAAGAATGACCAAAAACGGGTTATCGTAGAGCGCGCGTGCCAGTGCCACGCGCTGGCGTTGCCCAGCCGACAGCGATGTTCCGTTCGGACCCAACTCCGTCTCGTAACCGTCGGGCAGACGCACGATCATCTCATGCACGCCGGCCGCCTTTGCGGCTTCCAGGATCTTGCGCCCATCGGCCTTGGGATCGAAGCGGCTGATATTCTCACTGATCGTTCCGTCGAGAAGCGACACTTCCTGGGGCAGATACCCGATATGCCGGCCAAGATCGTCCTGAACCCACTGCGCGTAGTCGGCTTCATCCAGCCGCACGTGCCCGCGCAGCAACGGCCACACTCCGCTTAATGCCCGCACAAGCGTCGACTTCCCACCGCCGCTCGGTCCGATAATGCCGGTGGCCTGCCCCGCCTTCAGCTCGAACGAAATGTCGCTCAAGACGACCGCGCCCGTCGACGGTGCGGCGACCGTGATGCGTTCGACTTTCAGCGACGATGCCGGGGCCGGCAGCGTAACGACGGGCTTATCGGTTTCGAGCGATGTCAGCGTTTCGGTGAGACGCGTATAGCTGCGGCGCGCCCCAACCACATTCTTCCACTGGCTGATGGCCAGATCGACCGGCGCAAGCGCCCGCGCCGAAGCAATCGATGCCGCGATGATCGCTCCCGCCGAGAGATCTCCATTGATCGTCAGGTAGGCGCCGACACCCAGCACGGCCGACTGTAGAATCATGCGCAGGACTTTTGAAATGCCCCCAAGAGTGCCAGCGACATCGTTCGTCTTGGTCTGAAGGGAGAGATGTTCCGCGTTTATTTTCTCAAATCGCGCGATGGCGCGGTTAGAAAATCCCATGGCGCGAATGACATCGGCATTGCGGGCATGGCTGTCGGAAATCGAAGCCCGCGCAACGGCCGCCTTCTGCGCTGCCACACTATGCTTCTTGGTCAAGATTTCGGCCAATAGCGTCAGCAGCGTCAAAACAACGGCGCCGGCAATGGTCAGGAGACCGAGCGTGGGATGAAGCGCATAAACGAACGCAACATACAGCGGCATCCAAGGAAGATCGAACAGGGCAATCGGACCCTGGCCGCCAAGAAAGCTGCGCAGGGTATCGACATCACGGCCGCGCTCGTTGGCCTCAGCCGTCGAAAAGCCGAACCGCGGCATATCGATAACAACCTTGTGGGCGAGCGGCGCAAGCTTCTGATCGAAGCGCGCCCCAAGCCGCACCAAAATCTGCGAGCGGCTGACGTCGAGAATACCTTGGATCAGATAGAGACCGATCGCCAAGGCCGACAAAGCAAGCAGCGTCGGAATGCTCTGACTCGTCAGTGCACGGTCGTAGATCTGCAGCATGTAAAACGACCCGGTCAGCGCCAGAACGTTTACCACACCCGAAACGGCAAAAACGAAAATGAGGATGTTTCGAACGCCCGTCAATTCATCGAGCGGTGTCCGTTTCTTGGAAAAAACTTGGCGTGTTGTCTTCTTACGCATCGTACACCCGCAATGTCCGGATTTCTGCCAACACTATAGCAATGATGATGCCGAAAGCGGCGGGGCAAAACAATTGCCCCGCCGATATTTAAACGATGCCGAAGTCTTTATGATCGAGGTCTGTGCGTCCAAGGATACGGATTGCCAGTTCGACCGACTGATCGCCGTCCGTGCTGACTTCGACCAGCGTGCTTTCGCTGTCATTGTCCGTCGTCAGACGGACCCGGCCCGACGCGCTGAAGTCAGCATTTGTGAAGGTGACGTCGCCCAGCACCAACGACGAGAAGAGCGGGCTCAAGTCGATCGTATCACCCTCGTGGAAGTTAAGATCCTTGATCACGTCTTCGCCGCCGCCTGCGTTAACCGTCGAGAAGACGAATGTGTCACGGCCTCCGCCACCCTCAAGGATGTTCGCCTCCGAGCTCGCCATGAGCACGTCGTCACCATCTCCGGTCACGACATTCTCGACGCCTTTGAAAGAATGGGTCGTATCGCCGGCCACGGCCGATCCGGACCCATGTGCGGACAAGTAGACGGTGATGTTCGCTGAAATGGCCGACATATCGAGCGGATCGCTGTCGCCCAGCTCATCGCCCGCGTCGATCACGTCGCCCGCATCATTGTTCCGGACGAAAATGACATCATTGCCGGCACCTGTATTGATGATGTCACGGCCAGCACCGCCGTTGACCTCATCATCTCCAGCGCCACCCTTGATGACGTCTCCACCGCGGCCGCCGTCCAAAATGTCGTCGCCGTCGCCACCATCAAGGTAATCGTCACCATCGCCGCCAATGACATCATCATCGCCGCCGTAACCGAAAAGATGATCGTCGCCGTCACCGCCCGACAGAACGTCATTTCCAGTTCCGCCCAAGGCGGTCTCGGAAGCAACAGCAGCACCGAGATAGACGACGAACGATGACGTGGCGCTGCCAGTCCCGGGAGTTGGACCACCCGTGGTGGTGCCGTCGTCGCCCTCCTCCTCATCAACGTCAGCCGCGTCGTCGTCTTCATCCTCAGATTCGTCTTCCTCGGTTTCATCATCCTCGGCTTCGTCACCTTCCGTCTCGGACTCGGATTCGTCGTTCGATTGATCCCCATCTTCATCCGGCACGTCGTCGTCCGCACCATCGCCGGTCGCTACGTCATCGCCATCCGAACCCGTCGTCGTGTCGTCATCCTCCTGATTTTCGGTGTCGTCACCGGTCGCGATCGTTTCGTCGTCGTCATCCGCCTTATCGGTGGCCGAGAAGATGTCCTTCGGAAGGTCGGTGAGCCCCGTATTCCGTTTGACGATGTCAGAGAATTCGAGCTCCTTCAGCGCCTCGTAGAAGTCGGCGTCTCCCACCCGGTCAAGATAGTAGAAGCGATCGGCTTCCTGCAGACGATCGAACTGTTCGTGCAGAATGACCCAGAACGTAGAGCCGACTGTGCCGCCATTGATGTGCTTCTCGGCCAGACCACCGACCCACAGATCGACCCGGTCGATCCCCTTCACCGTATTGCCGCCGACGAGATCGATGTCGGGATTGGCGAGTTCAAAAGCCGCAATGTCGCCAGGCTCCAGCACGAGGTCTGGATACGCCGCCTTGAACTGGTTGATCACCGCATCCGACAGCCCATTACGGTTCTGGAAGTCTTCCCATGACGCATATGGCGCCAGGTCTTCATCCGAAAGCTCGACCGCTTCAGATACGTACTTATCGGTCGAATTGAGCAACCCGGCGCGAACCTGATTGAGCGTGCCCAGACCCACATCCCAGCCGCGGGCCACGTTGAAGGCGAAGAGGTCGGCGCGGATGCGCACGAGATCATTGCGAACCGCATCGACGACGTTGAAGTCGACTTCTTCTGCTTGCTGCCGGACGATCCCGCCAATGATGTCGGACACGCCGATCTGTTCAAAGCCAGGCTGCGGGCTATAGCCATATTGCGCCAACTGGGCCGGCGTCAGCAGGAATGCCTCCGGATCGTCCGTCGGATTCAAGAAGGCGTCGAAAAGATTGACGCTCTTGGGATTGCCGTTGTCGTCGAGGATCGTAATGGTATCCCCGATCTGCGAGTGGCCGAAGCGGTAAGCAGCAGCGGCAAACTCGTGGCTGATCTGCGCTGTCGCGGCGGGATTGTATTCGTCGTGACCGTGCTGACCGCCGCCTTTGAGGCCGCCCAACAGATAGTCGGTGAACTCGGTGAAGACCACGCGCTGATATTCAGCTTCGTTGACGATCTTGGCCGCCTGGAACAGCTCCTCTTGGCTGCCGTCGAAGCCCGACGCGAGCAGCCGCTCCACGTGGTAATTGTGGTTGCGCGCCCACACGGTGTGGATTGACGTCAGTGTATAGTTTTCGTTCGCACGCAAATCACCGGCCACGTAATGGTCGAGAATATTGATCGCGAAGTTTGCATCGCCAACGAGCTGGTATCCAGAACCGAGGAAGTTTGCGTTGAGCTGAGCGACGACGGCGGGATTGAAGTTTCCGAGGCCATCAATCAAATCGGGATAGAACGATTTCAAAGTGACGCCGTTGATCCCTTTCGCCAGGTCCGTGAATTTCGTGTCAGCTTCCCAGTGATGCTTGAGCGCCTCGCGGAGCGTGGGCAGCAAGGCGAAGTCGGCGTTCGACGGGTCCGTGGCGCCCTTCAGGAGATGCGCGCCCACTTTGCCGCCGCCGGCACTTTCGCGAAGCAATTGCCCAACAACTTCCGTCGATCCATAAGCCTGATTCTGATCGACGAAGGGCGAGGCCTGGTTGTGATATTCCGGATCACCGTTCTCGTCATAACCGGAAATCTTGCCGCGCGTCAGGTCCGCCGGATCGTCGAGCGCATCGGTCCCAATCGTCAGCTTCGGCCGCGAGTCGTCCTTGGGCAGGAAGTCCAGCCCGTGATCGACATACTGTCCGAAGGCCATAAAGAAAATGTTGGTGCCGGCGCCGTTCTTGGCGAGGTTCGCTTCCTGGTCGCCCAGAATGTTCGAAATGGCCCGCGGATCCAGACCCTGATGGATCGGATTGATGCTTCCATCTTCGCCGTAACGCGCGTCCGTCAAACGAATGAAGTTTTGGTCGGCGGCGCCTGAATTGGGGCTAGCAACGTTATTGCCCGTTCCTTCCAGATCGCGAATGCCCGATGCGCCGTCATCGGCATAGTTCGAGGGGCGTCCGGCGACGAGGTTCTTCAGTTCGGTGACATCGCGGCCGGTGTAGAAGAATTGCGATGCAGGGGCCGAACCAGCCGCCGTCGTCCCGAATACCTCGTCCTGCACGCGGCCACCGACGAGCGTATCGTCGTTGCCTTCGGTATAGAACGCGATGTGGTGCGACGAGGTGAATTTGGTGGCATCAACCTTGGTCTTACCTTTCGTGCCGTCGACAGTGATCGTGTTCGGCGACAGGCTCGTCTGGCTGAAATCGCCGATGATTTGAATTACGTTTGTGCCTGTTCCTGGATCAATAACGTACTCTTCGATCTCGCTGAGTTCGGCGATAATGACTTGATTGAGGCCATTGCCTACGGCCCGCGTGATGACGATTTCCGAAGTGGAGATGAAACCTGCTGCCGCGGCGCTGCTCTGAGTACCGCTACCCTCTGGACCATCGGCATCGTCCCGGTTGGAATAGATGCGGAAGGTCTCATCGGCGTTATTTCCGTTGACCTTGAACGTGTCGATTCCGCCTGTTCCGCCGGTGACCACATCGCGGGCCCCACCCGGCACCCACGTAATCGTGTCGTCTCCGGACCCACCGTCGATGACGTCGTTACCCAGCCCGCCGAGAATTTCGTCGTCGCCAGCGTTGCCGGAGAGAATGTCGTTGCCGCCGTTGCCGCGGATAAGATCGTCACCGGCGGTCCCTGAGAGCGTGTCGTTGGCGTTTGGTCCGGTGTTCACCCCGTTCAGGAAGGCTCCGGTTACGCGGCTGGCTGTAGCAAAGAGCGTCTCAACCGTACCAGAGCCGTCCGTGTAACTGATTTGCGCGCGGAGGAATTGGTTCACGAGGGCGGACCCAGGTGTGAACGTTTCGGCTATTGCACCAGTGATGTTGGTCCATGTGCCCGGCACTCCGCCAGCGTCGGGAGCCCGCTGCCATTGGATGGAGAACGGGCCGGTAATTCCGTTGGCATCCGCGATAGCAGCGGTATCAACCGTGACCGCCTGCGTCTGCGTGGGCCCGAGATCACTGAGGATTGGGGCGCCCGTGGGAGCAAAATTGGTGATGTCGACCGTCGTCGAGACATCGATGGTCACGAGCCCATCAGTGATCTGGTAGGAGATCGTCGACGAACCGATGGGCGTTCCTGCAGGCACAGTCAGCGTGAATGTATCGTTGCCAAGGTCCGCAATCGTACCGATCGTCGCTGAAATCGACAGCGGATCGATTTCGAGCCGGTCGCCATCGATGTCGATGGCGCGGCCGTTAGCATCGGTGGGTGTATTGCCGAACAAATCCGCCAACGTGAACGTGAGTACAATTTCCGGACCCGCAGGCACGTCGCCGAGATCGACAACGGGCACCACAGGCGCATCATTGACCGCGATAACCTCCAGCGTTGCCTCGCCCGGCACGACGTTCGTGCCGTCGGAGACGTCGAAAGTGAAAGTGACGCCGCCGTTGAAATTTTCTGCAGGAAGGAACGAGAACTGGCCATTGCCAAGCGGCGTTAGTGTCCCGGGCGGCAGTTCGCCGTCACGAACACGCAGTTGAATGTTTGTGAATGTGAGCGGATCGTTGTTCGGATCCGTCACGAAGAGACGCAGATCGTCGACACTGAAGACGAACGGCGTCGTTGTGTCTTCCAAAATGCCGACGGTTCCAGGCGCCAACGGTGCGCCATCCACCTGGACGTTCGTAAGATCGAGTCCAAGGATCGCGATGGCTTCGTTGACCACCGGTGCGCCTGCCAGACCACCGCCAGGGGCTCCGTTGATCGGATCCGTCGGAGCCGAAACCACCGTCTCGAAGACATCTTCCCCGTCCAGGAAGCGGGCAAGAGCGCGCACGCGCAAGCCTGCTTCGGCATCGGTCAGGACAAAGGACGAGCCGGTGATTGGCGCGAACTCGTCGGCCACGATCGACTGAATGTTCGTGAAGACCCCGGAGTCGGGCACAAGCTCGACCTGCCAATAGAAGACGATCTGGCCGACACCTTCAGCGTCGTCGATGCCATCGGCGGTGACTGTCAGCTTCGTTCCCGTCTGCAGCGGACCATCAGCGGTGATGACCGGCGCGCCGGTGGCGATTTCGTTGGCGTGTTCAGTGATTTTGATGGTCCCGTCGGCGAACAGGAGACGTTCGACGTTCGTCAGTCTGTCGACGCCATCGTTGCCCACGAGGTCAGTGACGGTGACAGTGCCATCCTCGAAAATTTCGACAACGTAATTGTCCTGCAAGCCCGAGTATTCGGCGATGTCGATCGCATCGGCGTCGTCAACGATCTCGCGCACGATCTGCAAATCGGCGACCTTGATCTCGCCTGCCAGAACGCGCTGCTGGAACGCCGCCATGGTGGGGGAAGACTCGACCGATTGATCAGCGGGATCGATGTAGATGATGCGAACGTTGAGCCAGGCATCACCGTCAATCACATCATTGCCGCCGCGGCCTTCGATGATGTCGCTCATCGCTCCGCCGAGCAAGATATTGCCGGCAGAGAAGCGAACCGCGCCGTCCTCGTTGATCGAGCCGAGGAGCTCGTCAAGCCCGGCGATGAGATCGACATTGAAATCGTACAGCGCGTGGTCGAGACCATCCACGATGGCGCCTTCGCCGCCGCCGGCAAGATCGGCCACGTCGTCACCGCGAAGAATGTCGTTCTTAGCGGAGCCTGACAGACCTTCCGTCTGCGCATAGCGGTCCAGGATCGCACCCGGAGAGGCCGGCAGCGACGGAGGCGCAAAGAGGCGGTTGTTCATATCGGCTTCGATGCCGAAATTATCGAACTTGTACGTCGCCCAGTCGAAGCCGAACTGGCCGAAGAACCGGTCGGTTCCCAGGCCGCCGACCATGATGTCGTCGCCGGTTTCCGCGTCGAAGTCGGCGTTCCCCCCCGTTGCGAGCAGAACGTCGTGACCGACAATGCGGCTGTCCACCGAGCGCTTGATAGGCAGACCTTGCACGAGGTCGCCGTTGTCACCGAGCATCAGCCCGTTCTCAGTGCCCGATTCCAGCCAATCGTTGCCTTCGCCGCCGATAAGGAAGTCGGCGCCATCGCCGCCATTGACGAAGTCGTTGCCCTGACCAGCCAGAACTTCGTCGTCATCCACGCCGCCCCAGACCCAGTCATTACCCGTATCGGTAATGATGAGCTTAATGCCGCGGCCGGCACTGACCACGTCGTCACCCGCACCCGAGCGGATCTCGTCGATACCAAAGAGATCGGTGATGATGTCGTTTCCGTCACCACCGAAGATGAAGTCATTGCCATCGCCGCCTTCGAGGCGGTCGTCACCCTTGTCACCCCAGAGCGTATCGTCGCCCAGACCGCCCACCAACCAGTCATTGCCGGCCGTACCGCCGAGCACGACATGCTCGGCGCCTGTGTATTCCAGCTTGCCGGCAACGGTTCCAACAACGTTCGAGCGGATCACTGCTCCGGTCGAGCCGGTATTGGATGCCAAGGCGAGGAATGGATCGAGGCCGATATCTTCGCCCGTCGGATCGGAGTTGCCCAACCCATCGTTGAATTGCTTCGACTGATCCGCTTCCAGGAAGAAGTCCGGACGCGCGAACGCGTCGCCCGGGAGATGGGTCGCCGTCGTGTTGCGATGGATCATTTCCGAGAACTTGTTGTTCTCGAGCTGAGCTGTAAGATTGAGATTCGCCAGACGCGACAGATAGTAGAACCGGTCGCCGTTCTGGAGCGCTTCAAGCTGCGTTTCGAAGACGAAGTTGAACGTGGATCCCAGCATACCGCCGAAAATCAGCTTCTTCTCGGCCAAGCCGCCAATCCAGAAGTCGATGTTGTTGAGGCCGCCGAGATCGGCGTCACCCGCCCACGCATTCTTGGAATGCAGGAAGTCCAGCCGGTCGGTGGGAGCGCCATCGCCACCCAGCACAAGCAGGGTTGCAGCGGCCCGCTTGGCATCAAGACCTTCCGCGCCTGTGATCGAATCGTGCGTGCCGTATGCCGCGATGAAGTTGATGACAGAGGCCGGGTTCTTCAAGTTCTGCATGAACTCGAACCAGCTCTCGTAGGGCTTGACCTGCGTATCGCCGGACCCAGCAAAGAACTGCTCGCGAGCTTCGTTTAGGCTCGGCACGCCCGTCTCACGGCCGCGCGCAATGTTGAGCGCCGCGAGGTCGAGCGGCAGCCCGACGAGATTATTGCGTAGCGCTTCGGTAACGAATTCGTCGATTTCGTTGCCACGCTGGCGCGTCATCCCTTGAGCAATGACGCCGGCTGCCGCGTAAGCATTCACGCCACTGGCATCGAATTCGATGGGATTGAGAAATGCTTCGATAAGACCGATCTGATCTCCACCTGCAACGCCGCCTGACCCAATCGACTGCCAATCACTTGTGTAGCGATCGACCGTTTCCGTCAGCATCGAATGGCCGAAGCGGTAGACGGTGTGGGCGAACTCTCCGAGGATCGCGGGATCGAGCGTTCCGTCATAGTCATTGAAGAGGTTGACGGCGGGCTGCACTTTGCGTGCGAATTCTTCAAACACGAGATGCTGATACTGCATCTCAGTGGGCAGCTTCGCGGCCTGGAAGATGCGCTCGCCGTTCCAATCGACGGTGACGATTGACGCCGCAGCCAGCTGGACTGGAACAAGCGGCTCATCAAGCCATTCGTTGAGGAAGCCGAGCTTGTCGTTGCGAATAGCCGTAGCATTGGCAATCGCGGCATCCCGGGCGTCGATATCAGCCTGTTCAACGGGCACAGCGGTTGCCAGCAGTGCGTCAAGTTCTGCTTGCGCGTCCTTGGCCTCGTCGATCAAAAGATTTTGGATGAGGTCGACCTGCCGGTTGTGCTCGGAGTGGAACACGTGATGCACGGCCGTGAGACCGATGTTCTCGTTGCCGCGGCCATCACCGGTGATGTAGTGCGCATCAAGGAGTTCGTTGTCATAGGCGCGCTCGCCCGGTTCCGACGGCGTATGAGACAGCCCAAGAGCGCTGTCGCTGTCGGCAACCTCTCCTGCGTCCGGATTGGCGGCGTGTGCGATGTCGTCGAGGAACGCGACGCCGGTTGGGACGTAGCCGTCGGCTGTTTTGACCGGGCTTTCAGGTGTTCCTGAAACGATCTGAACGATTGGATTGCCCTGCAAATCGGTCTGGATGACGCCGTTGGCGTCACGGACGTAACGAACGAGCTGGGCGAAACCTGTGTCTGGATCTGGAATGAAGTTGCCGTAGGCATCCACCAGAACTTCTGGGACGTGATGGATGTCCTGGTCGTTGAGTTCGATGCCGAGAACTTCGAGCGCTTGTTTCTTGACATCCGCCCAGGTGGCAAGGCCGCCGCCCGATGCAGGATTGCCATCGAGCAACCGGCCGGTTGCTTCCGGACGGCCGGTCTCAGGATTGATGACGTATTCGCGCAGGAACAGGTCGACGAACGGCGTCACGATGTTGACGGGCTGGCCGTCCGGCCCAAGCGTCGAACGCGTGAGCGCCATAAAGTTGGTCGAGCCATTCGGCACGTAAAGCGGGTCGTCTTCGGCAAGCGGAATGTAAACGGTGCCGAATCCACCCTTGGCGACGAGATCGAGGCCGTGATCGAAGAACTGGCCGAACATCGTCATCCAGCCGTTAAACGGAGCGGAGAGACCTTCGTCGGCGGCCACGTTACCGATATAGAGCGTGGCTTTCAGAATGTCCGGTGTGTCGCCAGGTAGGAAAACCTGTTCTTCCTCGAGCGTAATCCCAGCATTTGTCAGCAGCGCGCGCAGCGCCAACTCGGCACCGGCTTCAGCGGAGGGATCGTTGGCGAGGCGCGCCGCTTTGACGGCCTGGACCGCATCAGCATAGGCTTCCAAAGCGGTAAAGGCTTGCGCGTTGGTATATCCCGCATCTTGCAGTGCCTTGAAGACCGCAGCGGGGTTATTGGCGGTCTGGTCGACGATCAGGTTTGAAATCGTCCGCGGATCGGCGTCGACAACGTCGCCGGGCTGAATTGCGCGTGGATTTGTGATGGCCGGATCGTTTGCGGTGTCGATGTCGAGAGTTTCGACAGGTAGGTTCGGCGTCTGATCGATCGCATAGTTGTTGTTCAGGAGATAGTTCACTCCGACTTGGTAGCCGGCTGGCACGCCGAGCGCCGGGTCACCTTCGAAGCCCTCTTCAGGCGTCAACGGAAAGACGTAAGGCGAAGTAGGATCGGCGGGATCTTGGCGAATATAACGCGGGGGTCCAAACGCCATCCCGTCGTCTGTCTCATTGATGTACGTGGCGGCCGTACCGCGCGGGAACGGTTCGCCGGCAGCGCCGTACGACTCTTGCCCTGGCGTGAGGTTATTATTCGAGCCATCGACGCGCCGCAGACCCCACGGCACTTCCGAGTTCGGCAGCAATGTCCCGAAAACATCGGGATTGTTGACCGGATCCGCGTCGTGACGCGCATCAGCCTCGGCGATTTTGATCTGCGCGAGGATGAAATCCAAGTCGCTGCGGATCATCGTGACCATGTGACTTCTCCGTGGGCTATAGCCGTCAAAACGCGAAAAATTCAGAACGCAACGAGCCACCCCGCACCAGCGCGCTCGGCGCGGTGGTTGCGATGGCTGAAGTCGAGTCCCGGTTAAGAGTGAGTTTCAAGAATGCGCGTGCAGAGGAGGGCTGCCGTTCGGTCGGATGAATGGTCATCACGCAAGCCACAGGACGAACCTCAACCACGCTCTTCACATCGCGCGCGGGAGGGACGACCGGTCCACCTGTTCGCCCATGAGTGGCCCCCGAAGGGTCAGATCATCGGCGGGCTTAGGACATTCTGTCGCTTCTCTGCACGCGACGTAACACTTTCATAAGTAAGAGCCCGCTCCCACGGGCGAAGGTCGCGCAACACGCAGGTGCTGAAGTCGGTCGATTTGCCGGACCTTGGTCTTAAGACTTTGGTCTGAACGTCGGTTTGCGAAGCCCTGACGACGGCGGAAGGATCTGGTCCGGCCGCAACTGTACCCAACGGTTGGGGCGCACACACGCAGCAGATCAATTGCGCACAATGGGCTAGTGCTCGGCGCCCGATCAGCCGGGCCCGATCAACCCGAACAAAGTCCGCCAGCCTGCCAAGCGGCCAGCGCGACAGTAAATGAAACCCACTGCCAGATTTGACTGGCGGGCCTGGGGAGGGGAGCGGAGGGGACGGACGGATTTCAAAACCTCAACGCAGCTCGGGAGCAAGGCGACCGGCGGCAAGAGCCGCGCCCTCGCGGAGCGCCCTTCGCGCGTGAGCGATAAACTGGCGGAGAGGAACGGACTGAATTCAAAACCTCAACGCAGCCCGGGAGCAAGGCGACCCGCGGCAAGAGCCGCGCCCTCGCGGAGCGCCCTTGGCGCGTGAGCGATAAACTGGCGGAGAGGGAGTGAGTGAGTTCAAAACCTCAACGCAGCCCGGGAGGGCTCGGGAGCAAGGCGACCCTCGGCAAAAGCCGCGCCCTCGCGGAGCGCCCTTCGCGCGTGAGCGATAAACTGGCGGAGGGAAAGGAACTGGGAGCGAACTGTCTGGGCGGGGAGAAGCGAAGGGCTGCGGGCGGTTGCGGAAAACGGCTGTGAGAGCACTTTCCGCAGAACTCCGATCCGGCCCGCCAGCAGAGACTAAGAGCTTCGGGTGTCATCCGAAACTGCTCTTCTCGTACATCGTGGAGCTGGTCTCTTCATCCTAAATGCGACATGCCTATGCCCTTAATCACTTGTCATGATCACTTGTCATGGCTTGCATGACCACGTCACAAACTATATATTCCGACAAGTCGGAAAGTTTTATGGAGTCACGGCATGGCCGCCGCTTCAGAAATGTTGAGCACGGCAGAAGCTGCTGTGGTGTCACGCGTTGCCCTCCGTGACGTTAATCGCGTCATCGACGAGCGCATTTTGCCGGAGAGTCTTGTGTCGCACGGTGATGGCCGACGGATTTCGGCCGGCGCCTCGGCACTGATCGCCTTTTACTGGGCGGAGCCTCGTCTGCGTGATTGGCAACGCCACATGTCAGCTGAACTTCTCAGTTTTGACTGGATCGTGAGCCATGATTTCCTGAAAATTGATCTTCGCCCGTTTCTTGAAAGATCGATAGGAAGGCTTGAGCGCTTAATGGCGGCTCGGGAGCTGGTTTGCACCTCTGCCGACGTTATGGGCGGCGTGCCGGTCGTTCGGGGTACTCGCATCCCGGTCTACGACGTGGCATCTGCTAAGGCGGCCGGCGCTTCGGATAAAGAGTTGCTCGAGGACTATCCTTCGCTCACGCCCGAGACGCTCGAGCTTGCCATCCTGTATGCTGAAGCAAATCCGCGGCGTGGACGACCGCGTCCGCTTGCAACAGCTCTCCCAGAGGGCACCCGCCAGTTATCCGTGCGTCATGCACGTCGCCGATAAGGAAAATGAAATTTCTAATCGATGAATGCTTGAGCCCAGAATTGGCGAGACTGGCTCATACGAGAGGATACGGCGAGAGCTCGCATGTCGTCTGGCTTGGGCGCACAGGCGCGAAGGACTGGGAGCTTGTTCGTTTTATCGCTGAACTGGACTGGACCTTGGTGACGCGCAATTCGTTCGACTTTCGAGGGTCAGCGGCCCGGCCTGGCGAG
>NCCZ01000015.1:143306-162041 GCA_002279935.1 Hyphomicrobium sp. 12-62-95
GACACGATTAGCGTGATCCGTTACGCGCTGCCACCACTGCAGGAATAGGTCGGCAACGCTTATAACATGTCAGGAACCCTGGAGTTGGATAGCAGCGGAGCCAGTTACCGCCGGCCTCAAGCCACCACTCGCTGAAGTCGTTTTTCCGGAAGGACGACGATGCTCATCCCCTCACACCATCCGCAAATCCGCCGCCGCGACAGCAACGCGGGTCATACGATCCATCAGTTCCAGCATGACCCAGACGCGGCGCTCGGGCGCCAACGTTTCCACCGTGGCCACGAAGTCGCTGAATGGGCCGGCGACGATCTTGACCTGATCCCCCGGGTTCAGAATGGCCGGCGGTCGCAGACGCCCCAACGCGTCGCAGCGCTGCATCAGGCTTGCGACGAGCGATAGCGGCACCTCGGCCGGCTCATGCGGCCGGAAACTGACCAACCGGGCCACGCCGCGCGTGCTGTTCACCGGCGTCCAGCGGCTCCTCCTCGCGAAACGTCGCGCAAAACAGCTTCCAGTCAGTAAAGTGATGGACATCGGCTTTCACGCAAGCGCCTTTGCTTTAGGCTTCCTGCTACTGTTCTCTGTCAGGCGAAAACCACGCTGGTGCGACCAGTGGCGCGAGACCGCGATGGCTTGCGCACGACAATCTCGACATCCCGACCCAGCCGGTTCATGCACTCGAGCATCTTGGTCTCGCTGATCCCGCGAAACTGACCGCGCAGCATGGCCGAGAGTTTGGGCTGTGGCATGCCGAGAATCTCAGCGGCTTGGATTTGCGTGAGATGGCGATGCTTGATGATCTCGCCGATCTTGGCAGCCAGAGTCGCTTTAACTTGCATCTCAGCAGCGTTGCGCAACCCGAGGTCTTCGTAGACGTTCGCCGATCCTTTTTCAATCTCAGTCATTTCAAGCTCCTTTGGCATGCGCCTGCGCAGCCTTCAAACGTTCCCGGATCAAATCCATCTCGTGCTTTGGCGTTTGAATGCCTTTGGTGGATTTCTTCTGGAAGCAGTGCAACACATAGACCTTGTCGGCAATCTTGACTGCGTAAACCGCGCGGTACGTGTTGCCCATGTGGTCCTCGACGACCTCCAGCACACCGGCTCCACCAAATCCTTTCATCGGCTTGGCCTGATCGTGCTTCTTTCCCATCTGCGCGAGGTGTAGCGCGTAACCGAAGACGTCAATGACATCTCCCGGCATCGCAAGCAGATCCTTTTTTGAGGACCCAACCCACTGCAACGGTTTCGAGCTATCAGACATGGCTGCATTATATCCATTTGGGTCTAATTCACAAGCCCTCCATCGAACTTGGATTCCATCCCGAAGAGCGCCTTCATCGGAGCGTGCAAACACATGATTCCGATCCCCTCCAAGCCTGCCCCGCAGACGCTCTCCACCGCCCAGGTAGCCAAGCGAATGCGCGATTTGCTGATGCATCTGGCGCTGTCGGATCGGTACCGTGCATGCCGGAGCGATCCGACGGCGATGTTTACCGCTTCACGCCATCCGCAGATCCGCCACCGCGACGGCAACGCGGGTCATACGATCCATCAGTTCCAGCATGACCCAGACGCGGCGCTCGGGCGCCAACGTTTCCACCGTGGCCACGAAGTCGCTGAATGGACCGGCGACGATCTTCACCTGATCCCCCGGGTTCAGAATGGCCGGCGGTCGCAGACGCCCGAACGCGTCGCAGCGCTGCATCAGGCTGGCGACGAGCGATAGCGGCACCTCGGCCGGCTCATGCGGACGGAAACTGACCAGCCGCGCCACTCCGTATGTGCTGTTCACCGCCGTCCAGCGGACACGGGCCACATCGAAACTTGCAAAGAGATAACCGGGGAAGAGCAGCCTCTGCGCCGTCTCAAAGTGTCCTCGGCGCTGCACCGTCCTTTGTTCCAGTGGACAGAATAGTCGGCAGCCCTGACGGTTGAGATTGCGCTCCGCAATCGTCCTTTGATTGGGTCGCAGCTGGACCAAGTACCAGCGCTGCTGTGCTACTGATGGGGTGGCGTCCCGTATCATCATGGCCGATATGGCCCTCCGCATCTGGGGTGTTCACGGTCGCGCCGTCGTTGCGCGGACAAAAATCGGTCGAGACGCGCGTTTCCCTACATGGTCAGCGCGCCGCCCTGACCCCTTGCAATTGCTCGTTTTTCCATTCTTTTCAACTTGATAGCTGCCGCCCGTCACGCCAACGTCCGTCGCCAACCAACAGGCGGGGGACCCTCACTTGGGCGCAGCCACACACAGCCCGAAACCACGCGCGGCCCAGTACGTGCGTGTCGACGGAGCATCAGCAGTACTCGACCCACAACCAGGCCGACAAAATCCGCGAGTACGCGGCGCAGCGCGGGATCGAGATCGTGCGCAGTTATGCCGATGAGGGCAAAAGCGGTCTGTCGATCGGCGGCCGGGCCGCGCTGCAGCAGCTGATTGCCGATGTCGAATCCGGATCCGCCGACTTTACGATCATCCTGGTCTACGATGTCAGCCGCTGGGGCCGGTTTCAAGACGCTGATGAAAGCGCCTACTACGAATACATTTGCCGCCGTGCCGGCCTGCAAGTCGCCTATTGCGCCGAACAATTCGAAAACGATGGTTCCCCGGTTTCCACGATCGTCAAAGGCGTCAAGCGCGCCATGGCCGGCGAGTATAGCCGGGAACTGTCGGCCAAAGTGTTCGCCGGCCAGTGCCGCCTGATCGAAATGGGATTTCGGCAGGGCGGCCCCGCCGGCTACGGCCTGCGCCGCGTGCTGATCGACGACCGCGGCGTCATCAAGGGCGAATTAAAGCCCGGCGAACACAAAAGCCTGCAGACCGATCGCGTCATTCTGCAGCCGGGGCCCGACGCCGAAGTGGCGCAGGTCAATCTGATGTTTCGCTGGCTCATTGACGAGGATCTATCCTTCGCCGAGATCGCTGGCCGTCTCAACACCGCCGGCGTCCTGACGGACCGGGCGCGCCCGTGGACCTCGGCCACGGTGCGAACGGTGCTGACCAATGAGAAGTATATCGGCAACAACGTCTACAACCGGCGGTCCTTCAAGCTCAAAAAACTCCACATCGACAATCCTCCCGACATGTGGGTGCGCCGGGAAAGCGCGTTTGTCGGCATCGTGCCGCTCGAGGTCTTCCTGACCGCCCAGGAAATTCTGACCGCGCGCACCGCCAAGCTGTCGGATGAAGAGCTCCTTGACCACTTGAAGCGGCTTTACAGCGAGGCCGGGCAGCTCTCGGGGTTTTTGATCAACCAAAGCCCCGACATGCCGTCGGCGGCCACCTACCGCCAGCGGTTTGGCTCCCTGACACGGGCCTACGAGCTGATTGGCTATCGCTGTGATCGCGATCACGAGGGCATGGCCATCAACAAGTCGCTGCGCAGCTTGTATCCCGAGATCGTCGGGCGCACCGAGACCGCCATGATCGCAGCCGGCGGCGCCGTGCGCCGGGATCCAAAGACCGACCTCCTCCACTTGAATGACGAACTCGTCATCAGCCTGATCCTGGCCCGATCGCAAACACTGCCCGACGGCCGGCTGCGCTGGCGCATCCGGTTCGATCCCGACAGCTATGGCTCCGACCTGACCTTGGCGGTGCGGCTCGACCACGCCAATCGATCCGAGCTCGACTACTACCTGCTCCCCCGGATCGACCTCCCCCGCACAGAGATCCGGATGTGCCACCGCAACAGCCCCGTCTTCGAGTGCTTCCGCTTCGAGGACTTGAGTTTTTTCTACGCGCTGGCGGAACGCACGCCCGTCCTCCGCAAACGCGCCCCGCATCCCAGAAAGGACAGCACCCGATGATTCCGCTGCAACGCCTCAATCGTGAAAGGACACGCGCATGATGATTGGCTCGCCTGAAACCGTCACCCTCGTTCCGATGAGCCGGATCGAGGTTCTGAACTCCCGCGAACGCAACAGCCGCGTGTTTGAGGAGATTGTCGATAACATCAAGGCCATTGGACTGAAAAAACCCATCACGGTCGCCGAGCGGCCGGGCGCAGACGGACAACCCGCCTATATCCTCGTGTGCGGCGAAGGCCGTCTCAACGCCTTCCAGCTCCTCGGCGAAACCCACATCCCCGCCCTCGTCGTCGACGTCACCGATGAGGACGCCCTCATCATGAGCCTGGCGGAGAACATCGCCCGCCGCGGTCATCGGCCGCTGGAGATCTTGGCCGACATCGAATTGCTGCTCGCCCGCGGCTGCTCGGACGAGGACATTGTCCATAGAACGGGGCTGTCAGCCAAATACGTGCGCGACATCGTGTTTCTCTTGCGCAAGGGCGAAGAGCGGCTGATCGAGGCGGTGCAGCGGGGCAGCATTCCATTGACGACCGCCCTCGAAATCGCCCGCGCCAAAGTCGGCGATGACCATCTGGGCGAGATGCTGCAAGAGGCCTATGAGACCGGCCAACTGAAGGGGCACCAGATCGCCGAGGCCAAGCGGCTCATTGAGCGGCGCAAATCCGATGGCCCCAAATCCCGCAGCCCACGCAGCAAGCTGCCCGCCTCGACCGTCTCGCTCGTCAAAACCTACCAGGCCGAGGTCGCCCGCCAGCACAAGATGGTGCTCAAGGCCGAACATGCCCACCAGCGGCTGCTCTTGGTCGTCGAAGGGCTCAGAACCCTCTTCGCCGATGAGAACTTCGTGACCCTGCTCAGGGCCGAAGGTCTCGACAGCCTGCCCAAGTATCTCGCCGATCGCATTCCCACAGTTTCTGAAAGGATCTAACGATGACCCAAGACCAGAGCGCCGTCACGTCCCTCTATCCAGGGATGTATCCTCAAGCCACGGCCGAAAGCTCCGGGGACAACGCGTTTCCCATAGCGCCCCTCAATACGCTTCTGGGCTTTGATCTGGAAACTTACCAGATTCCCCTCGAGCACCTTCGACCAAGCAAGAGCCTGCCGGAGGGCATCACCCACACGCGCAAGTTCAAGCAGATCGTGTCCTCGATCCGAGAGGTCGGGCTGATCGAACCGCTGTCGGTCATCCCGGCGGGGGCGCAGACGGCGGAGTTCGTGGTGCTCGACGGCAACCTGCGCCTGTTGGCCTTGAAAGAGCTTGGGCAGGCGAGCGCGCCCTGCCTCATTGCCAAGGATTTCGAGACCTACACGTATAACCATCGCCTCAACCGGCTCTCCTCCGTGCAAGAGCACTACATGCTCCGCCGCGCCATCGACCGCGGCGTCAGCAAAGAGCGGCTGGCGCGCGCGTTTGGCGTCAACCTGGCGGCGATCAACAATCGTGTGAACCTCCTCCAGGGCATCTGCCCGCGCGCGATCCAGTTGCTCGACGATCATCAATTCTCGCCCGAGGTGACCCGCAGCCTGCGCAAGATGAAGGCGGCGCGCCAGATCGAAGCCGTTGAGTTGATGATTGCCGGTCACACCCTCAACGGAGCCCACGCCGACGCCCTGTTGAAAGCCAGTCCCCCCGAGCAGCGGACCGACACCAAGCCACCCGAGCCCGAAGCTCCCAAAGGCGATCCCATCGCGCAGATCGTCAAGCTCGAAAAAGAAATGAGCCAAGTCCAGACGAAGTACAAGGACGCCGAGAAGAGCTATGGATCGGAATTGCTCAATCTGGTGGTGGCCAAAGGCTATCTGTCCAAGCTTCTCGCCACCGAAGCCGTGCAGGTTTATCTTCACCGGCATTATCCGGAGATCTTGGGCCACTTCGAACTCGTGGTGAACACCGTCAGCATGGAGGAAGCGGTTGACGCCGAAGCCCGCGGCACCGACCGCGACGGCTCGGACGCGACCCCCCAGATCGCGGGGGAAACATGATGACCCTGGGCCCATAAGCCCGCGGCAACTGACGGCGGCGTTGATGGCCGGGATGTTTTTCCTCGTGATGGGATCGCAGCCCTGAGTGCGCAAGGCGCCGTTGACGAGACCGACACCATGGCCTCGGCAAAGTGCCGCTGGCTGGGAACCCACGCGTCGTTGATTGTCCGTTCCTCAGTTTCAGCGCGTGACCGCTGCAAAATAAGGCGTCCGGCATCGTCGCTTTTTTGACACCGCCGATTGCTGCGGCTTCACGGCATCAGGCTGCGCAATCAGTTTGATGTTGAGCGAAGCCAAGACTTTGAGGACGGTGCCGAACTCAGGGTTGCCGTTTGCGCTCAAAGCCCGATAAAGGCTCTCGCGGCTCACACCTGCGTCCTCGGCCACACGCTTCATGCCTTTGGCGCGCGCGACAACGCCGATCGCATCTGCAATAAACGCTGGATCTTGGGTTTCGAGAGCATCCGACAGGTAAGCCGCAATCATATCATCGTTCTCGAGGTACTCAGCTGGATCGAAATCTGTGATGTCACGTTTCATTGCTTAGGTCCTTCCAGATGCGATGCGCCAGCGCGATGTCTTTCTGCTGGCTCCTCTTATCTCCTCCGCAAAGCAAGAGAATGATCTCATCCCCCTGCTGACGAAAATAGACGCGGTAGCCTTTTCCCTCGTGAATCCGGAGCTCGCTGACGCCATGCCCTACTGGCTCGACATCCCCCACCAAAATGCCCAAACTTCAGACGCTGTAACCTTCCCGCGATCTTTTGCTTCGCACGCCGATCACGCAACTTGCGCAACCATGTCGAGAAGATGTCTGTTTGCCTGACGACGAACATGTGGTTTTGTAGCCCTCAAGCTACAAATGTTCAAGCTCAATAAGCCCCAAAATGGCGGATCAACGGCCGTCAGCCCCTTTGCAAGCCTTCAAATCCGTCATCGCCGCCTCGTCTCGGTTGAACGGCGAGCGGCGGAGCGCAACAGCCCGCTTGACCAATGTGACGACCGCTTTCGGCGATCGCGCCCTACCGGTCGACTCCGCCGTGGCTGACGAGTGGGGCCGCCTAAACGCCATCCGCAAATCCGACGCCGCGACGGCGACCCTGTCATACAATCGAGAAACCAATTCGGTGCAGAAAAGACAGGCCTACACGCCAGCATCCGCTCAGTCACACTTTGGCCTCAGCCAATTCTCCACCTTGAGTTCAGGCACGCGCTCGAACTCTTTCATGTTGTCTGTCACCACCGTCAGTCCAAGCGCCCGGGCATGAGCCGCAATCAGAAGGTCGTTCGGCCCGATCGGCGTTCCGGCAGCTTCGAGATGCTGTCGTATATCGCCGTAGTGCTTGTCAGCGGGCGCCTCGAACGGCAGGATCTGGATTTCGCTCAAGATAACCCGCAAATTACTGCCCAAACGACCATCCGCGCCCCGCGCTTCCAGCTTAGCCAAGCCGAAACGCAATTCGGCCGCAACAACGATACTGGTCGCAATGTGCTCTTCCCCAAGGACCCCAATGCGAGTGGCGCAAGCCCCTTGAGGATTCCGAGCGAGGTCAGAAACGATTTTGGTGTCGAGAAGATATCGCACCTCGTCGCTCATAGCCTGACGTCGTCAAGACGCCCAAGACCACGGTCGACATCAGGCAACTGCTCATCAGTCGCCTTCATGGATGCAAGAGCGCTCGACAGTCCCGACCGCGTCGGGGCAGGGTCAATCACGAGTCGCGTGCCCTCCTTGCGCACGACGACCTCGCCGCCAGGAAACTCCATCTCCTTTGGTATGCGGACCGCTTGACTGCGTCCATTACGGAACAATCGTACGCGGCGTCCACTGGGTGCTTGGTGATCTGACTTTGTCATATCACAAACATATGCCGCTCAATCAACCGGGTCAAGAACCTGACCAGGGTAAGACCCACCAACAGTACGTCCGAACTCTGACCGGCAAAGAAGCACTGCCGGTCGAGATTAGGAACACCAATTGGCACGCTTCATAGCGGGCATTTCCGATCGAGACCTCACGCTTCGTAACCGGATTTCGCTCTAGCTTTCCCAACAAGCCAACACGGTGGTTCGCGGCCGCCGCAGGCGATTAGGCCTGCCATGAGCTGACTAGACCGACATTCATTGCTGACCACACACATGATCAGCAAACCCCGCTGGATTGGTTAAAAAAGCGAGCAACTTGCCATTAAGCGCCCAGGATCGTATGATCTCATTTTTAAGATTAAGACCCTGGATCATGTATCGTGTACGCCCGCCCAATCCCCACCGCCAATGATGATCAGGTTCGTGCGCTTTTAACGCGGTACAACTGTCCCGTTCCTTATCACGCGGTCCGTACGCGCTTTTTGGGCAGCATCGCCTCGCCAAACTTGTCAGCCTCTCCGCTTTCGACAGCCCAGGGTCTCTGGGATGATCGATGGCCCGTATTGGAAAGTGTTGAGGCCATCAATGAACTCGTCGGCGCCTTGATCAATGGACTATGGAATTCCTTGACGAGGCATGAGAACCACTCGGAACCGTTTCGGCTGATCTCCCTGCCAATTGAAGCAACGGTTTCCAGTCTGCGGAAAAATGCTTTGACGCGCCAACAGGAACTCGACGGTTTCATCGAAGGGCTGTTCAACGGTGCAGACGACTTAGCGCTTCCGAAAGGCGCGGCGCGCGCCGTCGAACGCCTAGCGGAAGCCCGTATGACGCTGGCCGGCATTCAGGCGCTCGTCAGCGATCACGAGATTCGCGGCGGACAGGATGATCTAATCGCAACCGCCAGACATGTTCAGCAGATGACCTCCGTGCTGGAACGTGAGATCCACACCGCTGTGACCGAGTGCACCCGGGCACGGCGCATCCTGCTGCGCACGCCATGCTTTGCAGGCAAGCTCCACTGAATGAATGAAGGCGGGCTTGTCAAAGGCGCTTTGCTTCTTGATGGCCCCTCTTCTCGACGAAGGATGCCGTTGACATTCCGGTTGGCCCAATTCTTGGCGCGGAAGGACGCGTTCAGATCTTGGAGGGTCATAATGCGACTTGGTCATAAAATCCAACAAGATGCTGGTTCTGGAGCTGGCGCGTGGCGAATACATCGAACGGCGCGAAAATGTTATCGCGCTCGGGGCCGAGCGAGCCCGCTTCATAATGCTCACCTCGCCATGTCGTTATAGTTCAAGCTTTTTTTGCAGCGGATCGCCGGACGGCGGACGCCGCAGGCGCCGCGCGGCAGCAGCACGCTTCACGCTTGGCCGCTTCAGGTCGGCAGCCTTGATGATCCACGGTGCGCCTTTGCAGAGTTGATCGGCTGCGACCTGGCCGTCCTTGATCAGGCGCCGCACCGTAGATGGGCTCACCGAGAGAGTAGCTGCCGCCTCGTCGAGCGTGACCTCGCCGCGATCGGCTCGCTCGCCGTGCACGTAGGTCGCGATGCCGTGGCTGCTGCGCAGGCTGCAAACGCGCGACCCCGTCCAGCCGTTGCCACGTCCGGTCGTCTTGCCGGCGCGGTTGAGTACCGAGGCAATCGCCTTGTCGGGCATCTGCCGCGCCAGCACGCGAACGAGATCGACAGTCTCGGCACCAGTGCTCCAGCGGTGCTGGCCCGAGCGGTTCTTGCGCACCACGAGGGACGAGTGGTCGCTACCATGCCAGCGGATGACGAGGTCGAGCGCATTCTCCTCGACGCGCACGACGATCTCGTCGATCAGCGTTCGCACGATACGCTTGCGCGTCTCCCATGTGACGCTGGCACTGTTCCATGCTCGATCGACATCGGCGCCGAGCGTCATAAGACGCTCGCGATCCGCCGGCGTAAGATCGGTCGCCGGCGAGGTCGTTGCTCTTTCCATCTCGGTCTCCAGACCGCGCACAATGGCCAGCCGCTCGTTCCACCGCTTCTCTAGCTCGCTCGCGACGAGACGATTATCGGGATCGACGGCATCGTACTGACGGCGTGCGCGTGCCGCCTCGTAGCGCGCCTGCTCCACCGCCAACTCGACCTGACGCCGCTTATCCTCTCTCGCACGACTGTGCGCCGCCTCGGCCGCCAGCGCGGCCTCGATGCCGAGCGGGGATAGGCGCTCGATCACCTCAGCAGCAACGGCACGGTCGATCCGCATGCCGCCGAACAAGATGCATTTGTCACCGCCGTGATTGAAGTGACCACCGCGGCAATGATAGCGGCCGGTATTGCCGTCCGTGCCGGAGTAGGCGACGTGCAGCTTGCGCCCGCAGCGCAGCAGCCCCGCGAGCAATGCCTCACCTCGCCGCAGCGCGCCGCGGCTCATCTGCATCATGCCGTTGGCGTTATCGGCGATCAGGGCCAGGTTCCTCTCGTAATCCGCCCAGCTCAGATAACCTTCATGGTGATTCGGGATCAATACCTCCCAGTCCTTACGTTCTTTCTTGAAGCCGCGCGTGACCTTCTTGCGACCGCCTTCGATGCTGACGCGGCTGCCCGTGCGGCCGAAAGCATAGGCGCCGGCATAGATCGGGTTGGTCAGGATGTGCAGGATCGTGTTGTAGACCGGCAACTTCCACCCGATCGCTCGGCCTTCTGCCCCATGCGTCACGGCGGGCAAGGGCACGCGCTCGTGACGGAACCACAGATGCACCTGCCGCACCGATTGGATCTCGGCGAACTTGGCGAAGACGAGGGAGATCGCCTCAGCGATGCGCCGATCAGGGTCCTTCTCGATGCGGTTGTGGGCGACGCGCACGTAACCGATCGCTACCGTCATGAACAGCTCGCCGCGGCGCGCCTTCTGCTTCAAGGCTTCGAGCGAGCGCTGGCGCAGCACCGACAGCTCCATCTCGCTCATCGTGCCCTTCATGCCAAGCAGCAGGCGGTCGTTGGGATGACGCGGATCATAGACGCCCTCCTCATCGACGATCAGCGTGCCGACGAGACCGCAGAACTCTAAGAGGGTGTGCCAGTCGCGGCCGTTGCGGGCGAGACGCGAGGCCTCGATGGACACCACGGCACCGACGCGCCCCTCGCAGATCGCAGCCAGCAGCCTCTCAAAGCCCGGCCTCGCGATGCCGCCGCCGGAGCGGCCTAGATCGTCGTCGATGACGACGACGTCGCCCCACCCGAGCTGACGTGCGCGATCAGGAAGACTGTACTGGCGGCGTTTGCTCTCCAGATTGTTGGCGACTTGATCAGCTGTCGACTGACGGATGTAGACGACTGCCTGACGGGCAAGGTGCTCAGGCGTGATCCTGCTCATGTGCGGCCTCCCTCGTCGCCGGAGTTGCTGCGTCGGCCTTGCTTCGGTTGCCTGCGAGCGCCTCGATCAGTAGACGCTCGATCTGCTGCACGAGAGCGCTTCTCAGTGACGCCGGGACCGGCGGCGTTTCGCGCTCCTCCTCGAACAGGTTCCGTTGCCGTCGCGGTGTTGGCTGCATGCTCGCCTCCTTGACTTGGGGCCGAGGCCCCGCCACGAGAGGCGAGAAGCACGTCGATTCGGGCACGAAGCTCGACGAGCCTCGCAACCGACAATCGGGCATGTTGCGTGAGCGTCGCAGCGCCGGCCTGTTCCTCGCTCATCCACGCTGGGATCAGCGCGAGCGTGTCATCGGGCTGCACGACGACGAGGTGATCCTCGCCGGCGAACCGCTTGCGGTGCACCACCTGCACCATCTGCCCCGCCCGCGGATGGAACGGATACCGGATCGCCACCTCGAACGCCGGACACCCGGCATTGTGACGCTGCCTCGAGCGGCACCGGCCAGAGCCATCTGGCATTGGCGCTTGGGTTGGCGGCTTGCCAGCGCGGCTTCACCACCGGCTTCGTGACGGCGGCTGGCCTTGTGCATCAGTTGATGGAAGCGCGCGATGAGAAACGCCTCCTGAAACTGCAAGCCCACTTGGCCGGTCTGAAGCTGCTGATTATTGACGCACTCGGTTACCGGCGAGATTGGCCAATAGCGGCTCAACAGACGCGACAAGGAAAAGAAAACGCGCAGTCGGTGGCCTACTTTTACTCCGCCACGCTGGCCTGGAATGTCTCCGCCATTGACAGTCGGACAGCATCGTGGGACGAGACCGGCGCCGTCCAGTCCGCCCAACTGGAAAACGCAGCCGCATCAATGGTGAATGGTTCAAACAATTTGTCCCATTCGTCGCGCATCCCGAGCAGGGCGAAGGCTGGCTGCAGTGCGAACTTCGGCATCGGGAAAAGCCTCGCTGTCCGTCCCGCCTGCAGCGCAATTTCTTGGACCATGTCGGCGGTCGTTGTCGGTTGTGCATCGCTGATCAGGAAAGTGTTATTGGTTTCCGGGGGCGCTTTTGCGACTGCTGCTGCCACAGCGGATGCCAGATTTTCAATGAAGATGAAGCTTTTCGGAGCCGTCGCTCCTGCGAGGGGCATTGGAATACCGCTTTGGACCAGCCGCACGAGCCGACCAAAGTTACCACGAGCGGCAGGTCCATAAACCATGGGCGGGCGGAGAATTGTGAATTTGAGGTTCGTACCCGAGCAGATTTCAGCAAGCACCCGCTCAGCCTCAAGTTTGCTTACCGCGTAATCTGTCAGGGGTGCAGGAGATGCACTGTCATCGACATGTCCGATGACAGTCCTCGATCCTGCAACGACCAGCGCAGAACTGATAAAGACAACGTGGAGCACACCAGCCTCTATGGCGTGTTGAGCCAGCGCGCGCGTAAAATCGACGTTGGCCTTCCGTGCAGCCGAACGAGTGTGTAAACCTCGGCCAACTTGGTTCTGTCCTGCGCAATGGATAACGACCCCGCATTCTTTGAGGGCTGATCTCAGGATCTGTGAGTCGAGATCATCACCATAAGAGATCCATCGTTCTGTCGTGAGGGATGACGGAGCCATCCGGGAACCCAGTAGTACTTCATAGCCAAGTTCTCGTAGATAGTGAGCGCATCGCTGTCCGACGTATCCTGTCGCACCGGTGATCAGAATGGGCTGTTTCATTCCGGATTTCGGATCGCAGGGTTGGACCGGAGGCCGCGGCCCATTAGGGTTAAAAACAGGATCTTTACGTCTCCTTGGAATGTTCTGCTGCGTGCGTAGAGGCCATCGATCTCAGCCAGGTGTTCAGGGTGCGACATGTCGATGCCCTGAACCTGAGCCAACCCCGTGATTCCGGGACGGACATCAAAGGCTCCAGCTTTGGCTCGCGCCTGAATGAGCGTGTGCTGTGTCGGCAGGCAAGGCCTGGGTCCGACCAAGCTCATATCGCCCCGGATCACATTCCAAAGCTGCGGCAGTTCATCAAGCTTCCATCGCCTCAGGATACGACCGATCGGGGTTATGATGGCAGGGTCTGATAGATGTGTGGGCCGTGCCGGTGCACTGGTCTCCATGGTTCGCAGCTTGTACAGGATGAACGGTACTTGCTGGTGTCCCAGTCGTTCCTGCCGGAAAAGACTGGGACCTGACGTCGTAAGTCGGATAGCCAATATGCAGACAAAGACGATCGGCGCGATCGCGACAAATCCAATCAAGGCCAAAATCAGGTCAAAGAACCGTTTAGACATTTGGAAGATGCCTGCCCCCAGACGTCCGGCACCTGAACCAAAATCCTCGCGAGATCAGACAGATGAGTTGGCCGACGGTTGATCGGAGCGTCGCCCGCCAACTTGCTGCTACGATTGGGGTTTCACACCTGGAGCCGGACCTGCCGGGAGAGGCATACATTTAGAACCTTTTATGTTGCATGTGCGCAGTGGCCATATTTAGACCATCATGTCTGCTCGGGACAGTGGTCGCCTGATCGGTGACCTGATCGGTGACCCGCCCCCATGGGTCAGTTCAGGCGCGACAAGCACAAGGGAGGTTGCTTCGCATGAGCGAGACCTATCCCCCGACACAGGGAACGGATTGTGTTTCATTTTAGCATCTTTCGCCACATCGCGATCGGAAGTGGGTGGCCGAGCATGCCGTCGCCGTCGACGCGGCTCCCTACCGCACCATCATCGGAGAGCCTGCAAAACCGGGCGGTTCCGGGCGATTCCGCAGGGTCAGGTCAGTGAAAAGGATACCCTCCGTTTGTACCCTCCGTTGGAGATTTGGTCTGTGTGCGCTGTGAGTGCCGCCCTTTATCCTATTGCATCGCGCCACCAAGGATCGTACCAAATTTGAGATTAGAAGCTAAACGCGCTGGCGCATGACGTCGAGATCCAAATCCTCCGAGCTCCATCTCCGGAGCCCCCAGGTTCGTGAATTTCAAAATCAGTCACCGGCCGCAGCGGCAGAGTCAGAGAGCAAAACCCATTGGCTGTAATTAAAACCTTGGCCCGACTGCTTGTCTCGCTCCGCAGGGGCACCAAAAAGTTGGTGCTCGTTTCGAGCGACTTTGTGGCGCTCGCGCTTCTTTTGTGGGGTGTGATCTCCTTCCGCTACCGTGAGCTCTATGTCCCCTCTGAGCCGGCCGCGGTCGCGCTTTTCGCTTTGGCTCCAACTTTCGGCGTGGCGGCGATCGCATACCGGAGGCTGTATCACGAAATCACACGCTTTCTCACCCCGCAGTTCCACGTGATGCTCGCCTCGACTGTCTTCTTCGCCGGCCTGGCTTGGTCGGCGACTGTATTCGTGGCAGGTCAACATGGCATTCCTCGCAGCGCAGCAGCGGCTTTCGTCTTCACTTTCGTCTTCATTGCCCCGATCCTGTTGGTCGTCCTCCGTCAAATTGCTGCGCGGTTTTTGTCCGTGGTCGACACTGATCGTCGCGCCTCTGCGATGGTCGGTCTAAAGCCGAAGAAGATCGTTGTTGTCGGTTGTGGAGAAAACGCCCTCCGTTTTCTGGGGAGCCAACTAAACGCATCATACTCTGTGGTAGCTTTAATCGACGATGCGCCCGCTCAGGTTGGCCGATCGGTGCACGGAATTCCTGTTCGCTCTTTTAGTCACCTGCCGCGTATCCTTGAACTTGAGAACATTCATGAAGTCATCATTGCGTCTGGCAATCCTTCAGACGAACAGACTTTGGATGCGATCAAGTCTTTACGTGCCATCGGCATTTCGGTCCGTACTTATAACGAGGTTACGTTCAACCCGATTGAGCGCAGTAACGCGCTCATTTTGCGCCATTATGATATTTTTGACGTGCTGCAGAGAAGGCTTATCCCGCCGAACATTGAACGCCTTCGAGACTCATTTCATGGAAGCCGCATTCTAGTCACAGGAGCGGGGGGCTCCATTGGGTCTGAGTTAGTCATGCAGCTCTTGAGCTGTGAGCCGCACCTTATCGTGCTTCTCGACAACTCTGAGGTGGCCATACATCGCATCTTCCTAAAAAGCCAGGATTGGGTTGATCGCAGCGGATCCGCGACCGCCATTGAGCCGGTGTTGGCCTCCATTTTGGATCAACGCCGCCTCGACATGGTTTTGTCGACCTGGCGAATCGACACCGTGTTTCATGCGGCAGCCTTAAAGCACGTACCGCTTCTGGAGCGCGAGCCACGTGCGGCCGTGGTCACAAATGTTTTGGGAACACACATCATCGCTGAAGCCGCTATCCGGCATGGCGTCCGGCGGTTGGTTCTCGTGTCCACCGACAAGGCCGTGAATCCCGTGAGTGTCATGGGCGCGACCAAACGGGCAGCCGAGCTTATTGTGGCGGAGGCAGGCCAACGCTCCCACAACGGCATTATTTGTTCGTCCGTCCGTTTTGGCAACGTTTTGGGAAGCTCTGGGTCGGTAGTTGAGCGCTTCCTAGACCAGATTGCGGCAGGCGGTCCTGTCACCGTGACCGATCCTGAGATGACCCGCTATTTCATGACTGTGGAAGAAGCCTCTTGTTTGGTCATGGAGGCTGCCGCCTTGGCGCGTGGTGGCGAGATATTCAATTTGGACATGGGGCAACCATACTCAATCCTGGCACTTGCAAAGACCATGATTAATCTAGCGGGGCATGCTGTGCGGTCCGATGAGGCGCCTGATGGCATCGAAATCAAGTTCACTGGGATCCGCCCGGGCGAGAGACTGTTTGAAACACTGGCGGATAGCGATCAGTCTGCCGTCGGCACAGCCCATCCCAGGATTAAGATGATCAAATCCGAACTCGTCCAGCCAAGTCACATCCAACACCACATTGAAAAGCTGAAACAGGCGACTGAAAACGGCAACGACACTGTCATCATAAATCTACTGAACTCCCTCATTGAAACCCAACCCCATGCCGGGCAAGTCGTCTTCTTGAAGGGGTTAGCCCCTCATGCCAATCCGAATTAGATCGTGTCGTGCGCTGCGATCGCAGTCCGCGTGGAGGCCATGGTGGGCAAGTTGGATAATCGAATTGAGCGCACCTTGGCCGTCGCAGCATTCATTCAGTTTTTTTTCTGCGTGATCCTGGCTGTCGCGATCCCGAAAGCAACCACGGTTTCACTCGGTATTCTCGTCGCAGGCTCGCTGTTCGTGCGTTTGCTGCACGTCCCTGGCCGAACCATGGACTTCACTGTCCCTATCGCCCGTTGGTTGGCTCTGATGGTGCTCCCCGCTTGGATCGCCGTCTCTAGTTTTTGGAGTGACGACCCTGAAGCTGCCTATACCGCTGCGATTTGTCTCGCGTTTCCGATGATCGCATACGGCGTGGTTGCCAGCAGCAGCAACGTGTTGCCAACACAGGTAGTTAGGGCCTGCCACAATGGCTT
The DNA here is from genome assembly GCA_002279935.1 of Hyphomicrobium sp. 12-62-95. Classification (GTDB taxonomy): domain Bacteria; phylum Pseudomonadota; class Alphaproteobacteria; order Rhizobiales; family Hyphomicrobiaceae; genus JAGVSR01. The sequence goes on from NCCZ01000015.1 coordinate 159,723, forward strand.
CATGGCGGGCGTAGCGTTGGCAGTAGTGGCAGCAGCGATCGATGTCATGTCTGAACAGGGTCTTAGCCGCTGGGTCTTTTCAACTTGGCCCAACCTCCCAGAGGCCCAGACCCGGCACGTGGCTTTTGAAAATGGGACGGCGGTCTTTGTGAGTGAGGCTACCCCCAATCGCAGAGCTATCGTGTTGGTGTGTTTGCTTCCGGCTTTTATTCATGGCATTTCGAAGCTCCGAACCAGAGCCCAAATGTCACTTATCGCCATCCCGGGCCTCTTGGGTTACGGCGCGCTCTTAATGTCGACCCGCAGTCTGACCGCGCAGATGGCCGTTGGCGCAGGCGCACTCGTTTTCCTGGCGGCAATCTACACGCCACGGATCAACCTCCTCGGGCTCTCGAGTGCGTGGATTGCAATCTGGATTTTGGTGGTGCCCAGCGTGCTGCTCATGGCAGAGGCACGATTTGATCAAGCACCCTGGCTTCCGCCTTCAGCTGCGGAGCGGGTAGAGATATGGTCGGGAGTAGCGCAGGATGTGCGTGACAGACCGTACTTTGGACATGGTGTGGGAGCTGAGGCATATACGTCAGTCTTGGATAAAACCCACGAGGCAGATACGACGCGCGTTTCGGCTCATCATCCCCACAACGGTTTTCTCCAAATCTGGCATGAGCTGGGCGGGTTTGGCGTGGTGTTGTTCTCGGTTTTCGGTCTATGGCTTATGGGCCGGATCCGTCTTCTTCCGCAGGATGTCACAGCTCATTTTTACGGGTTGTTTGCTATCTGCGGCGCGATCAGTGCGACAGGCTTCGGGCTGTGGCAACACTGGCATTTGAGCGCATTTGGGCTTGCTGCTGGACTGCTAAGGGTTGTATCAAATCGAGAGCAGCCAAAGATTCACCAACCCACTGTAAGTATGGAAACATTGTAAACACTGAACGCTTTCGCCATGATTCATAAAATAGCATTCCTCATCGCGATTGTTTCTGGGCTGCTTCTAGGCTCCTATTTCGTCCAGCGCTTTGGGCCTAGAAGCCAATCGCCATACGAGGAGGTCTATGCTCAAGTAGAACGTCAAACCAAATTTGATCTCTCAGATGTTGGAACGGAAGATAGATTGCGATTAGGTGGTTGGCAACGGGGCGATTTTTCAGGTTTCTGGATGACGGGGTCGTCCGCTTCTCTAGAAATTCCCATTGAGTCGGTGTCGCCGGATGGGGATTTTCTGCGGCTCGGTGGTCTGTTGAAGTTAAAGGGTAGCGAACCGGATGCAACTGTGCCCGTTGCTAGCCTCCGCGCTAGAATTGGGCAAATTCAACTTGGTGTTTGGACAATTTGGGGCGATCAGAGTTTTCCTACCCATCGCTTCGCAATCCCTGGAACGGTCCGAGATAGCGATCGACCGCTCATTCTCACATTTGAACAAATCGAAGAAGGCGCACCGCGACCTTGGCGGGTCGCTTTAGGGTTGAAGAGATTAGAGTTCGAGAACAAGTCTGCATTCAAGAGCTTTCGGAGTCATCTTGATAGCTGTCAAGGGTCGACAATCTCGGGTTGGTCCATGGCGGAGGACTTGCCAATTCCGGTCGATGTCATGATTGATGGGGTCATCCAGCCCAGCACTCTCGTTCAGATATATAGGCCGGATTTGAAAGCCGCCGGGATTCCACCAACAGCGGGTTTCCAACTGACGCTTGATACACCGCCACCCGCAGGGACCGAGGTGTCAGTTGTGTATCGCGGCTTTCCAGATAAACAGATCGTTCGGTCACCTTGCAAATTCTAAGTATCACAGCGTTTTCTGGGTTGTAGCAACAACGTTTAATCGGGCGGATGATGCAATTGAGGTTCATCTCATCATGTCGGGCCACGAACACCGTGCCGACGTACATACGTCGCATATTCGGATTTACCCAGACGGGCCAACCAGGGCTCCATCTCTGCGAGAGTCGTGTAGCCCATTCGCATTGCCACCTCCTCCGGGCAGGCCACTTTCAGGCACTGACGGCGCTCGAGGGTTGCCACGAACTCTCCAGCAGCCAGCAGGGAATCAAATGTGCCGGTATCAAGCCAGGCAAAGCCTCGTCCCATGCGCACCACATTGAGTTTTCCAGCATCAAGGTAGCGCTGATTAACTGTCGAGATCTCGAGCTCTCCCCGCTCCGAAGGTTTTATCTCACGTGCAATCCGCACAACATCGTTATCGTAGAAATATAGCCCCGTGACCACTAGCGTCCGGTTAATTCTCGAAGAGATTCAACTGGATGTCAGGCGACTGGGCCTCGAATGTGTGCGGAGCTTGCGAAAGAGCCTGTAGAATGGGCG
>NCCZ01000030.1 GCA_002279935.1 Hyphomicrobium sp. 12-62-95
ACCACTGCCCATGCTCCGCTCCGTTGCTCATGGCTGCAACGGCGCAGTCTGCCAAAGTTCAAGCGCCAGCGTCAGAAGGACATCATGAGGCGCTTACGACCTACCGCATGATGCAGGGTGCCGCGCACCGCCAATGGTGGCAACGGCGTCGATGGACACCCCAAACCGTCCTCTTCGGGCACACAGGGACAGCAGACACGAGCCAACTTGAATTGGAGATGCAGACCGGCGGCACGAAAACCATCCACATGGTCCACGGCATCAATCACGGTTGGCCGTTCGCCGGCGTATCAAGCCTCGGCCTCTTTAAGTCCAAACATGATGCTGAATTGGGTGAGGCAATCGGCGCTTACGGCGAAACGGCATGCATCCCATCCAATTGCCCTGAATTCAAACCGGATGGCCAAGGCTGGTTGGTCCTGACGTCCTACACCCACCCCATGGGCCGGCCGTATGCGATCTATGGTATCGAGCCCGACATTAAGGCCCTTGACCTCGTGGCTGAAGCAGCGCGACTTGCGTCCGTACCGCCCGGCGATGTCATGTGGCGCCCGCACCCGGCCATCGAGAAGGTGAAGCGTGAGGATCGCGATGCACTAGAAGCATGCGTCACGCGCCATGGGTTCGCGCGCTGGCCGCAGGGTCAGCCACTTGAGACCATGCAGTCATTTGCAGCAATCATCACGACCCCATCGACCGTGCTTCTCGATGCTCTTCACCTGGGCAAGTGTCCCATCCTCGTCGTCACCGCTCCATTGCAAAGCGACCTGATATACGCAGCCTACCCGTTCCGAGCCGACGGTGTGGAGTGCATGTTGGCGCTCGCAACCAAAGAGAAATCAGTTAGCCTGCTTCAGGAGAATTGGCATAGTTTGCAAACAAGTCACTCACTTGGTGCGGCCCTAGAAAATTATAAATCAATGTGCAATTCCCACGTTTGACGAAACACGGCATTGGCGTAAGGGATATAAGCGAACGATGTATTCGCATAAGACAGCCACCCAGCCAGAATGAGCAGTGAAGTAGCGATAATTGCTGCTCGAACCAGCGGCCTGGAGCTCGTCTTGAACAGCGCTGGTAGCGAAGCCCAGAACAACATTGAGACGGGAAACCAATAAACCGATATTCGCGAAGCTGCGGTTGAAGAAAACGGCACGAGCGCGCTGGTCGCGACTGCGGCAATCGACATGTAATAAACTAACGAGAAGGGAAAAAAACCTGGTTGGTACCTATTTAAAATCAAAAGCAGACCGGCTGGAATTGCTGTGAGAGCGACCTGATATGCCGCGCCACTTGACTGAGTAAGTTCTGTTTGGCCGCTACCGTAGGATGAGTCATAGTTCACCGATTGACCAGTGGACTGCAACAAGTAGATCGCCAGAGCAGTCATAGCGGCAACTGCTGCTAACTTCACTGGGGCGCGAACGCGCATTTCAAGGCCCACGAAAACAAGACATAGCAGAGCGCTGACGTGAAAGCCGGAAGCAATTATGATCCAAAACGTCTTCTTCGCAAAAGACATGGTGTCAGCGCGACTTACGATCCACATAATCACGCCCGCTGCCACGGCTTGTCTATTGGCACTCATCCCAATCACTACGATGCAGTAGGGAAAAGCAGCCAAAAGTGCCAACCACGGTTCGGGCGTTCGCCTTGCAAACTGGAACGCCCCGAATAAAAAAATGGCAGCGCCCAACAAGTTGACCGCATACATGCCGAAGCCAGAAGCATGTCCAGCCGAAAGCATTGCCGCGTACAGCGGCTCGCAGACCTGGAATAAATCGACGAAAGTCGGTGCGTTTGCTGCCTTCGCAATCATACGAAGATAGTTATTCCAATCCATACCAACTTTATGGCGAAGACCCACAAACGCGACGAGCAATATAAAGGTCAATAGCCATGCGACGGTGTTCGGTCTGCGGCTGCCACTGAAAAGTGCTGCGCAACCGATGAGGCTGGCCGTCGCTATATATGGCCACATCTGCCGTTCTGCCCTGTACATGGCTGACGATTTCAATCGTCCTGTTAGCAGGATTTCGCCGCAAGGCCTAGACTTCCACTGTCAGCTATGACCTCGATCACGGTAGCAGATTCGTGGGTCTGCAACGCACCACACAGACAGAGGACCGCATGGACTTTAATCGCTCCTACAACCAGCGGCTTTTTGAGGACAACGCAATTCGCAGATATCTTCACAACGGCAGATTCCGGTGGTTCAAGGCAAAATGTCAGCAGTATCATGTTGGTGACATGCGAATGATTGAATTAGGTTGTTTCGATGGACGGCTCATTGATTTTTGCCCTGTCAGTCCGGTGCATTACGAAGGATATGATGCAGGATGGGAGGGTGGTCTTGAGATTGCGATGAAAAAATTCAACGGGCGGCCTGATCGAATCGTGCGTCGAGCATTGGAGCCAAAGGACATTTCGCATATTGCGAATGCATCATTTAACGTTGGCGCTGCAATGGAAACACTTGAGCATGTTCCTCCAGAATTGCTCGGCGACTATCTGAATGAAATGAGCAGGGTGATTGACGGACATTTTTTTGTTACTGTGCCGAACGAAAAAGGTTTCGTATTTCTGACCAAATATATGGTGAAAGCATTCTTGGGATCAAATCAAAAGTATACTCCAACAGAGGTTTTAAATGCTACGTTAGGGCGGCTTGCAAAAGTGCCGAGGGACGATCATAAAGGTTTCGACTACGATGTTCTAATCAATCAACTGCGTGAGTTCTTTGATGTCGTTGAGGTTGAACCAATACCGTTCAAACTTCTCCCGCGGTCGCTGGGGTTTACGATAGGCATAGTTGCACGAACTCGGCGTCAAGTAAAAACCCGGCATGTCGCTTCAGTTGTTGACTGATAGAATGAAATTCGCCTTCTTCATAAAAAGCCTAGTTTTCCCAGGCGGTGGGGCTGAGCGCGTCTTCTGTGGCGTTGTCAATGGATTGTCCGATCGCGGCCATGATTGCGTTGTCGTGACGTTCGACGATGGACAAGAAGAGTTCTTTTATCAGTTGCATTCTTCAATTGAGATTGAACGATTGAGCGCGAGCACGCCAGGCCGATCGACCCCTAGACGAAATTTGCCCCGCATTATGAAGAGCACTAGGAAGATTGCGCAACGGTATAAGCCTGACGCCGCCGTGGCCTTTATGCACTCAACCTACGTTCCCGTCGCTTTCGCGTTTGCTGGAACGGGCGTACCGCTGGTGGTAAGCGAGCATACGTCGGCGGCGCACTATTCCGGACGCCCGCTGCAACGCCGATTAGCACGAGTTGCGCAGCAGATGGCCTACGCGAAAACCGTCGTATCCACTCAAGTTTACGAAGAACACCCGAAATCATGGCGCAAAAATTTGCATGTTCTGGCAAACCCTGTCGACCTCACGGAGTATGCTGCCGCGCAGCGAAATTTTCCATCCGATGGTTTGATTCTCTGTCTGGGGGGATTGCGGCCCGAGAAGGATCAGTTGACACTTATTTCGGCGTTCGATCGTGTGGCGTCCGAGTTTCCTGAATGGCGGTTGCGTCTTGTTGGAGACGGAACTGAACGCCCGGCCATCGAAGCACGGATTGCACAGTCGCAGTACCGGTCTCGCATTGAACTGCCGGGCGTCATCCGTGATGTTGCTGGAGAGTACGCGAAGGCTTCGATTGTCGCCATGCCATCGCGGTACGAATCTCTTGGATTGGTGGCAATAGAGGCCATGGCAAGCGGCCGGCCGGTAGTCGGGTTTGCGGACTGCGCCGGCGCGGCAACACTCATTCAGCACGGTGTAAATGGTCTATTGGCAGAGGCTGGAGTGGATCGCGCTCGGTCGCTCGCGGAGTCATTGCGGACCTTGATGGCCGATCGAGGGCTCTGCATTGCAATGGGCATGAGAGCCCCGCCGACAATACAGCACTACTCCATCGACGCCATTGTGGGGCAGTGGGAAGGGTTGCTGCTGGCAGCGGCGACAAGCCGAGCCAATGTGCCAGCGTTGGACGGTAGAAAGAACGAGCTTGTGGGCAAACCGGAGGGGCATGGTGGATAGGTACCCCTCCAATGTCGATCCCAAGACCGTGGCTTCCTTTGGCCACGAGTGGACAAGCCATGATCAGTCCGGCCTATCGGATGCCGAAAAACAAGAGATCTTCGAAGACTATTTCAGCCTCTTCCCATGGAGCAACTTACCTCCGGACGCTGAAGGGTTCGACATGGGATGTGGCTCCGGCCGGTGGGCCAGCATCGTGGCCCCGCGCGTCGGTAAACTGAACTGCATCGATCCCGCCGTCGAAGCCCTCGACGTTGCCCGGCGCAATCTTGCAGCAAGCGGCAATGTTGTTTTCCACAACGCCACCTCCGAGGCGTCCCCCCTCACCGCCGCCAGCCAGGATTTTGGCTATTCACTCGGCGTACTGCACCATATTCCTGATACCGAAAGTGCTCTCGCCGATTGCACCCGCTTGCTCAAGCCAGGGGCGCCCTTCCTCCTGTATCTCTATTATCGCTTCGACAATCGTCCGCCCTGGTTCCGCGCCATTTGGACCGCCAGCGAATTTGGCCGAATGAGCTTGAATAAGCTCCCCCCGGTCGCCAAGAACATCGCAACGGACGCCGTCGCAGCTCTAGTTTACTGGCCCCTCTCCAGAGGTGCCGCAGTTGCTGAAAAACTGGGAGCAAGGGTCGACGAGTTGCCCTTGTCCTACTACCGTGACAAGAGCTTTTTGACCATGCGCACTGATAGCCGCGACCGGTTCGGAACGCCGCTTGAACAGCGCTTCACCAGGGTCGAGATCGAAGCGATGATGACGCGCTGTGGTTTGACTCGAGTCCACTTCTCCGACCAGCCTCCCTTTTGGGTCGCGTTGGGTTACAAGGCGTGATGGCCACCGCCAGTCCGCCTCACCGATCCCGCGCCGCAGGAGGAAATTGAAGCATGTGCGGGCTGGCCGGATACTTTGGTGGCTTGGATCGCGCATTCGCCGGCGACGCACGGGCTATCTTGAGGGCGATGAGCGATGCCATTCGCCATCGCGGGCCCGACGGTGAAGGCCAGTGGGTCAGCAGCGATGATTTATGCGGATTAGCCCACCGTCGACTGTCGATCATCGATCTCTCCCCTGCCGGCGCACAACCGATGGTGTCTCAAGCCGGCAGCCACGTCATCGCGTTCAACGGCGAAATTTACAACTTTGCTGACCTGCGCCGCGACGTCGAAGCGCGCCGCGGGCCGGTTGCCTGGCGCAGTCATTCCGACACAGAGGTCTTGCTTGAACTGATTGCCGATTTGGGGGTCGGCAAAGCCCTTGAGCGGGTCGACGGCATGTTTGCCCTGGCGGTCTACGATCTCGGCAACCGTTCGCTCACGCTCGCTCGCGATGCCTTCGGCGAAAAGCCAATCTACTATGGCTACAGCGGTGCATCGCTGCTGTTCGGCTCCGAACTGAAGGCTTTGTCGGCATTTCCAGGCTTTGCGCCGGAAACGAACACGCAGGCTTTAGCCGACTATTTCAAGTACGCATATGTTCCTGCGCCGGCCTCGATCTACGAAGGCATCTACAAACTCCCTCCGGCGCATGTACTGACCATCACGCAAGATGACGTCGCGCAAGGTCGTCTTCCCGAGCCGTCACCGTGGTGGGAAATCGGCCCGGCCGCGCTGAGTGCCCGCAAATGTCCTTTCTCGGGCACCTATCAGCAAGCCCTCGAAGAGGTCCGAGAAACGCTCACGTCAGCCACAAAGCGGCGGCTCATGTCAGATGTTCCCTTGGGCGCGCTGCTCTCTGGCGGCATCGATTCCTCACTCGTCACGGCGCTGATGCAGTCCGCAGCAGGACAACCGGTGAAGACCTTTTCTATCGGCATGGACGAACCCGGCTTCAATGAGGCCGAGCATGCGCGGGCCGTCGCTACTCACCTCGGTACCGATCATCACGAATTGATCTTGTCGCCGAGAGACGTTCAGTCCGCCATTCCGGCTGTGGCTGCGATCTATGACGAGCCTTTCGCAGATTCCAGTCAGGTCCCGACCTATCTCGTAGCCAGAATGGCGCGCGAGCGGGTCACAGTGGCGCTATCGGGTGACGGCGGCGACGAAGTTTTTGGCGGCTACAATCGCTATTTCCACGCGCCCGCTGTCTGGTCGCGGATGAATAAGTTGCCTGCAAGTGTACGCCGGAAAATCGGGGCGCTTGCAGCCTCCGTTCCGCCGGTTGCGGTCGATCGCATGGTGTCGCTCGCAGGCCCGTTGGCGCCGCGCGAACTCTCCTCAGGCAGGGCCGGTGAGAAGCTGCAAAAGTTGGCCCGTGTGATCGCCGCGGCCGATGCGACAATATTCCACGACAACCTACTGGCTATCACCGGCGATGTGCGCGGCACATTATCGATCTCTGCCAATGCTCAAACGCTGGCATCGCGCGGCTGCAGCGGCGACGGCGTCGGTTTTGCTGAACAGGCCATGCTACTCGATGCCGTCAACTACATGCCCGACGATGTTCTGGTGAAAGTGGATCGCGCCTCCATGGCGGTTGCGTTGGAAATGCGCACGCCGTTCCTGTCGCGCGAGCTTTACGCCTTGGCTTGGTCGCTTCCGATGGAATTCAAAGTGGGTGCCGGCCAAGGAAAGCGCATCCTTCGCGAACTCCTCTACACGATGGTTCCACGCGACATCGTCGATCGTCCAAAAAGCGGCTTTGCAATTCCCGTTGGCCGCTGGTTGCGCACGGGGCTGCGGGACTGGGCGGAAGAAGGCCTGTCCATCTCCGCTTTGACCGACGCCGGGATCTTCGATGTGAAAGAAGTGCGCCACCGCTGGAGCGAGCACCTTTCCGGCCGCCGCGACTACGAAGCATTTCTTTGGGCGGTGCTGATGTATCAAGGTTGGCGCAGGGCAAAGTCTGATCGCCCTAAGCAGGTGGCCTCTCCATGAGGAGCAGGTTGCAAAAAACACGGCGGACACGTTGGCAATGCCGCGCGATTTGTTGAAAAGCGGATTGTCTGTCACGGTGTTGCGCGGGGCAAATGTTGTCCTCGGCTTCGCTGTTATTTTGATCCTGACGCGAGTCCTGGGTCCGGAGGGACTGGGTGCGTACGCCTTCGCGACAACCCTTCTGCTGCTCCTTGGCATTCCGGTGTCATACGGTTGGGCGCCGCTCCTGCTGCGGGAAGCCGCCCGGGCCCTCCATACGGGCCACTGGGCGAGCGTGAAGGGGATGGCCGTTCGCGGCACTCAGTTGGCGGTCGCGTTCACTGGCCTAGGGTTCTTCGCCGGAATGGGGGTTCTCTGGACAACGGATATGCCCAGTGCCGGGCTCGCGACCGTCTCGCTCATGGCAGTGCTCAGTATCACGTTGCTCTTCGAACAACTGTCGGCATTGAGGACATCTATTTTACGCGGCCTAGGTTTCGCCGTGAATGCTCAGGTTCCTGAGATGGTGATCAAGCCTGCGGTTCAACTGGCGTTGCTGACCATTGCAGTAGCGACGTGGTTTGCGGCCTTGGATGTCCAACTAGCCTTGGGAGTTCTTGCAGTCGCTGCGATCGTAAGCTTCGCTGTGGGAGCGATAATCTTGCAACGGCTGAAGCCGGCGGCACTTGCCAACGCAGCACCACAATTTGATGACAGCCAGTGGCTGAAGACATCCGCACTCTTTGCAAGCAGCGCGGCGGTCTCCGTGCTCAACGCCAATGCAGATCTGCTTCTCCTCGGACTTCTGCGTGGGACCACCGATGTCGGCTATTACAAAGTAGCATTGCAAGTGGCCCTGGCTGGCGCGCTAGCCTACACCTCGCTCAATATGATCGCCGTGCAACGGTTTGCAACGGCCAGCGCCTCTGGCGATCGCAAGGAACTTCAGCAAACTGCGACCCATTTGGCGCGGCTGGCTCTCGTCCCGGCACTTGCGACACTTCTCCTTTTGTTGGCGGTGGGCGAGCAAATCATTCCTGTGGCCTTTGGAGCAGACTTCGCACCCTCTCTCACACCGATGATAATCTTGTCGGCTGCCCAACTCGTCAACGCAGCGTCAGGAATGGGTCGCAGTTTGCTGATGATGTCGGGTCACGAAAACAAGGCCATGCTTTGGGCAGGCGTTGGCTTGACTGCAAACATTATCATTTGTCTTCTGCTGATCCCAGCATTCGGTGCCGCGGGAGCCGCGACCGGTCATCTCGTCTCACTCACATTGTGGAACGGTGGCATTTGGTGGGAAGTGTGGCGGTCGAATGACGTCGATGCCAGCGCGCTCGGCCTGAAAAAATAGACCAAACCAATCTGCGCTGCCCGATCACTCAATCTGCAAGCCTCTAAAGGCATCAAAAGTTACCGATGACCCCTACGCCAACCGAGAAAGACCGATGACCAGTTACGTCGACCTGACGCGCAGACCGCTGTTACGCCGTGTGGCTTGGCGCATCATCACGAATAGGCGAATAAACAAGGCACTTATTCCAATTCTGGAATATCTTCCGCCGTCGGATACTGTCGCAAAAATTCCAGTTGTCGGCCGCACAGCAATACTAACCCTTTCTGATGGGTCGACGATAAAGTTGCTCGAGCCCGATCGATGCCACATTGCTAAAGAGCTCTTCTGGGGGCGAGGAAAGCTCCACAGCGCCGCCGACCGATTGGCATTGGAGACTGCGATCGCATTGTCCGCACACGCGGACCTCTTTCTAGACATCGGAAGCTACACGGGCTTATTCGCGATTGCCGTAGCGCAGTCAAATCCAAAGCTCCTCTCGTATGCATACGAAATCGTTCCTGATAACTTTCTCCTGTTGTGGCGCAACGTCATCGCCAACGACTTGGTTGCCCGGGTGGCACCTCAGCTAATCGGACTAGGGGACGAGAAGACCGAGATCCGGATCCCAGATTCTTTCGGCGCCGGCACACTGGCATCGTCAGTTGCGCTGGACGCCGGTGAAAACACGGGGGTCAAAATCCCAGTTGAAAGATTGGATGACCAGCACGCTTCTTTTTCCGGGCGGGCGGTATTCAAAATCGATGTTGAAACGTTTGAATGGCAGGTTTTGAGCGGCGGCCAAAACTTCATTGCCCGAAATCGGCCAGACATCATTTGTGAAGTTTTGCGGAGAGCGACGAAAATTCCCGAGATTCAAGCCCTGCTCAGTGAATATGGCTACAGGATTTTTCACTGTACAAGCTCAGGGCTCAGGTTGAGCGGTTCAATCGTCCCGACTGTTGCCGAGCGCGACTGGCTGTTTACGACGCGAACCCCAACCGAGTTGTCGGCGTTGGGAATTTCGCTCGCAGCCCAATGACTTTGGGCGTCTCACGCAGCGCTCGAAGCTGGATGAGTAGTTCAAATCGTCACAAACGGTATCAAGCGATAAAAATTCCGACCAACCAAATATTCTAGCCCAGTGTGGCGAAAAAATCATTGTAGATTCAGCTGGTTGGGACTCGGGACCGCAGATTTTCAAGTGCGTGATGGGCGAGCGTATCTTGCTCGCATAATATCTCATGTGCTTAATAAGTGGTTTAGAGCGGCAGTCGACGCTCATTTCTTTTTTTGTGTTGCGTAGGGAGTTTTTATCATGGCAGGAACAACTATGTGGTTGAACGAAATCAATTATTTTTCGTCGGCGCTAAACTCCGACTTTATAGAAGTTGGTGTTCCGGTTGAAGGGAGCGCTCGGGAAGCGTTCTCGATCGTGCTTTACAACAGCGCCGGGACCGTCATCAACACGATCAGCAGTGCGGCATCAACCAGCGGCAACGGGTTACAGTTCGTCAAATTTGAAGGCTTGGAACTTCCCGATGATGGTCTGGGAGTCGCACTCGTCCGGGCGGATGGGTTCGTCCGGCAGTTTCTGAGTTTTGGCACTGTGGGACAAATTTCGGCCGTTGCAGGCCCCGCCAATGGTTTGACGAGCACATTTGTAACCGTTCAAGACACCAACCCGACGAGAGGGCTCGGCCTGACCGGCACCGCGGCTGGCCCGGATGGCTGGAACTGGTCAGCAAATGTGGCGACTATTGCTGGCGGAAAGCGAAATCCTGGGCAAACCCACACGCCGACATCTGCTCCCGGTGTCGAGGTGTTTGGTGGCAGCGGTAACAACACAATGGTTGGCAGCACCGTCAGTGACATCCTGAGCGGTGAGGGTGGCGCTGATACACTTTTTGGCCTCGCCGGAAGCGACACGTTGAATGGTGGAGAGGGCAACGACCTTTTGGTAGGCGGTGCCGGCGCCGATGTAATCAATGGCGGCAATGGATCGGATACCGCTTCCTATATTTCGTCTGTTAGTGGTGTCACGATCAATTTGGTGTCCGGAGTTCATCTTGGCGATGCTGCCGGCGACACCTTCAGCTCTATCGAAAATTTCCGTCTCACTGCTTCAAACGACGTCTTCACGATGAGCGATGACGGTATTATCGGCAGCGTAAATTTGGTCGAAGGTGACGACACCTTCAATGGTGGTGCAGCCGCAGACCGGGTCTTAGGCGGACTCGGAAATGACACGATCAATGGCGGCGGTGGTGCTGACAACCTCAATGGCCAAGTTGGAAATGACACCATCAACGGCGGCGGTGGGGTAGATACGATCCGAGGTGAACTCGGCAACGACACGCTGAACGGCGACGCAGATAATGACACAATTTACGGCGGCGCCGGCGACGACACGCTTTCCGGTGGGACCGAAAACGACAGGCTTTACGGCAACGAAGACCGGGATATCCTAAACGGAGATGCAGGCGCCGACCTGTTGGTCGGCGGAACCGGCAACGACGATCTTTTCGGTGGCGAGGGAAATGACAGTCTCTTCGGCGAAGCCGGGTCAGATCTCTTCGTCGGCGGCGCGGGCGACGACGTGATGGTCACGACAACCGACGGTGAAGTCGATACGTTCGTTTGGAATCCCAACTCATTTGAAGGTCTCGACACCATCAACGGCTTCGAACTCGGGATGGACGTGCTCGACTTCGGCAGCATGGAAAATGTGTACGAAATTAGCGAAACCGCCCGCTGGACTGAGATCGAACTCACCAACGGCACCGTTATTCGCGTCCTCGGCGTCACGGAAGTCGATCTGTTCGGCGCCCCGTCCTAAACTAGACGCCAATGGCCGCTTTGAATCGGCCGGTCGATGCAAAGACGGCCACCGTCCCGAATGGGTTCCGGTGGCCGTTTTCATTTGTCGCGCTGGAAACGAATAACCTGCAGCGATCGAATGGACCCATTTCCGCCGCCTTTGGGTCATGTCCGCGCGGACTTTTACGCCTTCGTCAACCACCTGTGGGCTCTAGAACCAACTCGCTCCCAGCCATTTGGGCACCATCGAGCTTTATGGTAGACACTGTTTCCGGTATACCGTTTGCACTGATGATACTGCATACTTTTCCATACGGTCCCGATGCTAAAACCCAATAAGCCCAAGGCCGGCGCCCTGCCGCCGCCAAATCCTCTGACGGCCGCCATTGACTCCTGCCGGGATGGGTTTATCTACGCGGCCGTTTTCAGCTGCGTGATCAACATTCTCATGCTGACCGGCCCGCTGTTCATGATGCAGATCTATGATCGCGTTTTGACCAGCAAAAGCATCCCAACACTCGTCGCTCTCTGCGCATTGGTCTGCGGCCTCTACGCGATCCTGGGCCTTCTCGAGTTTACGCGCACGCGTGTGATGATCCGCATCGGCGGCCTCGTCGACGCCGAAGTCCGCAGCAATGTCTTTGGCCGCGTCGTAGATCTGGCCATTCGCCACTCCTCAAGCCTGGGCTCGCAGCCAATCCGCGACCTCGACCAGCTCCGCAGCTTCGCGGCGAGCCAAGCGCCATTCGCCCTGTTCGATGTGCCGTGGATCCCGGTCTATCTGGCCGTCACCTATCTGATCCATCCGTTGCTTGCGCTGCTGGCGCTCGCAGGCTGCGTCATCCTGATGGCCATCGCGCTTGTGAGCGAACGCCGCGTCAAATCCGGCAGCAATGACGCCATGAAAGCGCAAATGCATGCCAACCAGATGCTGGATCAGGTGATCGGTGGAGGGGAGACTCTCCAGGCACTCGGCATGCGGCGGGCGTATCAACAGGTCTGGAACACGAGCTACCAGAATTCAGTCGAACACCAGCGTCTCGAAGCGGATCGTGCCAGCGTTTTTTCGTCAATTTCAAAAGTGATCCGGCTCGTCTTGCAATCCGCAGTCCTCGCACTCGGCGGATATCTGGTCATTCAAGGCGATTTGACCGGCGGCGCCATGATTGCCGCGTCGATCATCGCGGCGAGAGCTCTTGCGCCCGTGGATCAGGCCATTGGCAGTTGGCGGGCTTTTCTGGCATTCAGGCAATCGACCGATCGTCTGAAACAAATCTTGGCACCCCTTGCAGCCGATTTGGAACGCATGCCGTTACCTAAGCCGGATGGAAAGCTAAGCGTTGAGGAGTTGACCGTTTTGCCGCCGGGTGGAGGAAAGCCCATCCTTCGCGGCATCAACTTCCAACTAAAATCTGGTGACGGACTAGGGATCATCGGTCCGACAGGTTCCGGCAAGTCCACCCTCGTCCGCGCACTGGTCGGTGTGATGCCCCCGGCAGCAGGAAAGATCCGGCTCGCCGGCGCGGCTCTTGACCAATGGCCGGAGGACCAGCTTGGCCAGCACATTGGATATCTGCCGCAAGAAGTCTTCCTCTTCTCAGGCACAGTCGAAGAGAACATCGCGCGTTTCCAATCCCCGCCCAACCCCGAGGCGGTTGTGCGGGCGGCCCAACGTGCCAATGTCCACGAACTCGTTTTATCGCTGCCGCAGGGTTACAATACGCGCGTTGGCCCGGATGGATATCAAATGTCCGGCGGGCAAAAGCAGCGTGTCGGGCTAGCCCGGGCGCTGTATGGCGATCCTGTCCTTTTGATTTTGGACGAACCCAACGCTAATCTGGATGCAGAAGGCGAAGCTGCGCTCTTCAAGTCGCTATCGGAAATTCGCCAATTGGGCACCACGCTAATCGTTGTCGCTCACCGCCCAAGTGCATTGCGCACCGTCGATTCGCTGCTCTACATGAAAGAAGGCAAACAGGCTCTGTTCGGCCCTAAAGCCGAAGTTCTAGCCAAGATTACCCCCAAGACGCCCGATCGAGCCGCGGCAGCTCATTTGTCCGTAGTGAGCGAACAGCCATGACCCAAGACGTCTCCACCCGGAAGCTTCGTCAATCGCTGCGACGGTACGAACTCTTCGGCGCGACCGTTGTCTTTCTCATGACGATTGGCTTGTTCGGCTGGTCGAGCATCGCCGCGATCTCCTCCGCCGTCATTGCTCCAGGTGTCGTCGCGGTCTCTGGTCAAGCAAAGCAGGTCCAGCACCTCGAAGGCGGCATTGTCGCCGAGTTATTGGTCAAGAATTCCGCGGTGGTGAAGGCCGGCGATCCGCTCTTGCGGCTTGACGACACCGAGGCGCGGGCCAGTGAGCAGATCGTGACAGGCCAAGTCGAGGAATTGACTGCCCTGCGTGCCCGATTGAAAGCCGAGTTGACGGGCGCCGACACAATGCCACCGGAGGCTCCGCCGGCCAGCGGTGAGGCCCCCTCATCCGTTGGATGGTCGTCTCTGAGTAAGCTTGCCGCCAATCTGATGAAGCCCGCGAGTTCCCGGTCCGACGCCCAGCCGTCGCCGGTGTGGCTTGACCAGAGCCGGCTACTGTCCTCGCGCCGCGAAGTGTACACCGGCAAGGAGGCGCAGTTCAGAGATAGAATTGGGCAACTTGATCAGGTCGTTGCAGGTCTCGAGTCGCAACAGGTCGCACTCGAGCAGCAGTTGAACCTCATTCGCGATGAATTGACGGGCCTCGAAAAACTGGAAGCCCAGCAACTGGTTCCGAAAACCAAGATCGCGGCGCTACGGCGCGAAGCAGCGCGACTGGACGGCCAGCGCGGGCAGTACGTGTCGGAGATCGCAAAAACAAAAGTTCAAATCACGGAAACAAAACTTCAGCTCTCCGAATTTCGCCAACAGTACCAAACCGACCTGGTCACGGAGTTGCGGAACACGGAAGCCAAACTTGCTGAAGCGCACGAAAAAAAGACAGCGCTGTCGTCCCGATTGCAGCGCCAGACGGTCGTTGCACCGATATCTGGTGTTGTGCATAAATTAAGCGCGCACACGGTTGGTGGCGTAATTGCGCCCGGTCAAACCATTCTAGAAATCGTTCCGCAAAGCGAAGCGCTGATCCTCGAAGGCCGCCTCGATCCCGCTTATGTTGACAAAGTCTACGTCGGACAGTCCGTTGGCGTCCGACTATTGGCGCTAGATCAGGTCAAAACGCCCGAGGTCGACGGGGAAATCACATCGATTGCTCCCGATGTCCGCCGCGATGATCCATCGCTGCCGCCGTACTATGCCGTCAGCGTGAAGCTAGACGATATTTCCCTCGCCGACGTTCCAGGCAAGCTGGTTCCCGGAATGCCCGTCGAACTGATGATACGCGGTACGGACCGCACGGTCCTTGCGTATCTCGTGAAGCCCCTGACCGATCGTATCGCGCACACATTCCGCGAAAACTGAGACGCTCGGAAAGTGCGCCGTTCACACGACGAACATTCCGTTGTGCACCTGGGCGACGGAGAAGTTCTGGATGGTGATGACGTTTCCGGTGCTCATGGTGATGAGCATGTGTGCGCCCGAGTTGGTGGCATAGGGCATCAGATCTGCAGCGGAATCGACGCCGAAGTCCGTCAGGTCGAGCTTGTCTTCGGCGGCATTGAAGCCCGAGATGGTATCGCGCCCGAATGCTGCCTCGAAGATGAAGATGTCCGCGCCGGTCTCGCCAAAGAGCGAGTCGTTGCCGGCACCCCCGTTGAGGATGTCGTTTCCGGCACCAGCGAAGATCCGGTCGTTGCCGGCACCGCCGGAAATCGTATCGGCACCGCCACCGCCCTCGAGTGTGTCGAGGCCGTCGCCGCCAACAAGCGTATCATTGCCATCGCCACCAATGAGGCGATCATTCCCATTCCCGCCGTCGAGGATGTTGTTGCCCACGTTGCCGGTCAGCGTGTTGGCAAGCCCGTTGCCCGTGAGATTGAGATGGGCCGAGCCGAGGAGGGTCGCTTTCTCCACACCGGCAGCCGTACCGGTCAGCGAGAACGAGATCGAGGTGTTGACCGTGTCGATGCCACCGTCGCCAACGGCTTCGTTGACGATGTCGCCGGCGTTATCGACGTCGTAGATATCGTTTCCAGCCCCGCCGGTCATGGTGTCCGCGCCCGCATCGCCGGCGAGCCGATCGTTCCCGGCGCCACCGATGAGCGTGTCGTTGCCATCGCCACCGT
>NCCZ01000031.1:0-17451 GCA_002279935.1 Hyphomicrobium sp. 12-62-95
GGTTGTGGAGCCGTCACCAGCGCCATAAGTTGTTCCGATGGCAGCAAAGAGAGCGGCATAGGTCGTGCGAGATACCGCTTGGCCGAGCGCAAACAACCAACCGCTTGGCTCGATCGTCCCGGCGTACGGCATCACAGATCCTGAAGGAACACTGTCTGCACCGGACAGGGCTGTCAGCACAAAAGCCGTTGTCGCGAGCTGCGTGGTATTTGTCCCGGCTGAGGCTGTTGGAGCTGCGGGTGTCCCGGTGAAGGTTGGCGAGGCGAGGTTGGCTTTGGCGTTCAGTGCCGTCTGGGTCGCCGTCGACACGGGCTTGTTCGCGTCCGACGTATTGTCCACGTTGCCGAGGCCGACATCGCCTTTGACGAGCGTGACCGCGCCGGATTTGCCGGCAACTGAACTGACACCGCCGATTTCGACGATCGTTTCGGTGCCATTGTTCTTCTTCGTATAAAGCTTGCCGTCGAAGGTGTTGAGGGCGAGTTCACCAAGTTCGACCTGCGCGCTCGTCGGAACCTTGGCGGCAACGGACGAGCGTTTCAGTTTGATGGGCATGGGCTCTCCTCCGTCAGAAGGTGCCACCGTCGAGCGTGACCCCGTCGATGCTGCCGCCCGTAATTCCGAGGGCGGCGGCCAGTTCATTGAGCGTATCGAGTGCGCCGGGGGCGGCATCGATGAGGGCTGCGATGGCCGCGGCCACGAAGGCGGTCGTCGCCACCTGCGTGGTGTTGGTCCCTGCGGTCGCCGTTGGCGCGGTCGGTGTGCCGGTCAGGGCTGGAGACGCGAGGGGCGCTTTGGCATCGAGCGCACCTTGCAACCCCGTGACCTCGGAGATGGCATGCGCGTGCGTGGACGGCGCAAACGTTGCCGGTTTGCCGGTGATGCCGGTCCAAGCCACCGCATCGGCCACTTCCGCCGCGTCGACCTTGCCGTCGTTGTCCGTGTCATAGGTGGCTTTAGCCATATCGCCGGCGCCGAAGCTGCCGATGGCGGCCTGCACAAACGCGGTGGTGGCGATTTGTGTGGTGTTGGTGCCGGAGGCCGCCGTCGGCGCCGCCGGTGTGCCGGTGAACGTCGGCGAGGCCAAAGCCGCCTTGCCATCAAGGGCCGTCTGCAGCCCGGTCACGTCAGCGACCGTGTGCCCATGTGTGGCTGCGGCAAACGCGGACGAGGCCTGCGTGGCCGCAGAGCCGAGCCCGAGCGCCGTCCGCTGGGCGGCGGCGTCGGCACCCGTCAGCAGCGCGCGGCCGGCCAAGGTGCTATCGCTGATCTGAGACGCGGTATGCGTATGCGATGCGGCAGCCTTTCCATCCAGCGCGGTCTGCAGGCCCGTCACATCGGACACGGCATGTGTGTGGGACGTGTTCGCCTTGCCAGCCAGAGCGCTATCGACTTGCGACTTGCGCACAAGGTCGGTGCTTGCCGACGCATCCTGGGCGGATTTCGGGACGACGGAAAACGTCTTCGCGCCGCCAATTGTCTGCGTCGTCGATATGTCGACAAAAGCGCCAGGACCCGCGAGCGCGACGATACTTGTCGCTGTGCCTGAGCCGTCATCGCCCTTGCCGCCATAGAGGGTTTCATCGACCTGGTTCCAGGCCAGTTCGCCGGTCATCAGCGATGCGGGCGCGCCCGCAGCACCGGAGACGCGGCGCTTCACGCGCAGCGCATTCGCCATGTGTGCATCCTTTTATGGTTAAGACGTGGGAAAAAGCCGCGATCGCGCGCATTTTTAGGAATGACGGGTCAGGAGGATCGTATTTCTACGCATCCCGCTATCACCCTTCTGCCTCTTTAGTCAGCTATGTGCTCGCTCTGGTGGCGACTTGCACGTCGATCGGAATTACACTTTGGATTGGTTTGCTGAGGTATTGGCTCACCCGCACGCAGCCTGTCTCAGCAAAGCGCCTGGCGATACGCCCTCAAAGTCGCCAGGCAAGGTGGGAGAGCGGTGTTGAGATTGCGTAATGCGTACTCAACGGCCGCTCTCCCGCCCCCCTCGGCGAGGATCTCAGTGAACTGGATCTCTCGCCAGTAAGCAGGCCCTCATGCGCGCCCCGCGCGCGCTCTGCTCGTTATCAGAATTAACCCTCCGCGCCGTCACGTCGAGTCTGACAACTACGATGTGGCTGCAATGTAACGCTGCAAGCGCGCATTTTTTCCAAGCCCGTGACTCAGAAATTTCCACCATCGAGCGCCACACCGGAGGTGATATTGCCATCAGGACCCGACGGTCCACGAGGTCCTTCCGGACCTTGCCTGCCATCGGGACCCGGCACGCCGAGAACACGCACGCGGAGCGGCGCGACAGAAACGCGAAGCCTCACGGGCTCACTGGCCGACACACGGATGCGGATTGGACCCGTATGCGGGACGACCTCGACCTTGCCCGTCATCACAAACCTCGGGTCACGGGCTTGATGACGGGGATTTCCAAGTGGAAGTTCAGGTGCCGATCGGGCTCCAGGTCCGTGCGTACGACATCGAGGACCACGCTGCCGACCTGCAGAGCGGCGGTTGCCGGCGCCGGAATCGTGATTTCAAGAATGGTGTCAGAAATGCGCGTCAGACCGCCGTTCGCCGTGGTCAGCGTGGCAAGGACCGTGCTGTCGCTCACCTTGGCGCGAACCTGCGCCGTGAGGGAACAGCCCACCGGAAACGTGGCCACATGCGTTTCGATCTGCAGCTTGTACGCGTAGCCCGCGACGATCGCAGGTCCGTCCGACACCGTTACAGTCATTGATGGCCTCCCCGGTTCTATCAGTAGCCATTGATGCCGCTCGAGGTGAGGGTGCCGGGCTGGTAGACGCGGTAGGGATCGGTCTTGACCGAGGATCGCATGATGGGCGCACATGTGCGCTCATTGGGTCCCTTTGTCCTAACCCGGCGCGGCGGTGGTGTTTTTTGCGCGGATCGTGTCCGCCGCGGTGTCGTTTTGAGCGGCTTTCGGTTTGGATGAACTGAGCGCCGGATCGGGGGTCTTGCCACGTGCGGCGGAGCCTCGCCCGCATGTGCTGTCGCTGCCAGGGAGGCAGAGATCGCCTTCTGGTGGGTTATCCCCACATCAACGCCGAGCAGAAATGCCAGGACGAGCAAGGCCAAAAGGACCAGCTTGCGTGCCCGTGCGCTCAGCCGCTGGCTGATTGACCGGGCGATGACCGGCGCAGCGCCCTTGATTGCCAGACTGGCATCACGCACCCGATCCCAGACGGTCGAGACGCGCGCCAGACCGTCGTTCATCCAATCAAACCGCATCGGTCCCTCCATCCACGTCAATGTCTTGCGCCAAGATCGGATAGCCGCGCTGTGCCCGTTCAAGACGGTTCGCCTGCCACGTGCGGACCAGAAGGTAGAGAAGGGCCGCCACAGCCGTCAGAATGAGCCACTTGTTGTCTGCAATGAGCGCCATGATGGTGTTGATCTGCATGAGAACGGCCGACAGCGTCTCGAACTGCGTGAAGATCGAAGGAACGACAGACGGGAGTTGCGCACTCGTCTCGGCGCCAACCGCAATAACGCCGGTTCCGAGCACGATCTTTTTGGCGGCATCCAGGAGACGGGCTTCTGTGGATCCGGCGGATTTGAGCGCCTTCACGGTGGCCGCGACGGGCCAGCGGTAGGCCAGCACCTTCGACATGGCGAAGGTCGCCTCGGTCACGGCATCGTTCTGATTGCCACCGAGCACGCGTAACGTCTTCTTGTCCCAGTCGATCCCGGTGACAAAACCGATGTGGCCCTTCCAGGAGGTTGGGCTTTCGCGCCAGAAGACGACGACGCAGCCGATCTTGGGCCCATCGAGCTTCTGTCCGTAGTAGCGCCCCGACCGGGCGGTTAGATCGGCAAGCCGCGGATAGCCCGAGCGGGCCAGCACCGCACCGACGAACGCCGCGCACCAGGAGGTTTCATCCCGATACCCGGGATAGCCCGCGTCACGGAAGAAGCCGTCGATCGTCCCGTTCGATCCGCGGCCTGGGACTTCCTTCGTTCCAAGGTACGAGCGTGCCAAGGTCAGCCACGGCGGTTCCGTCTCGCGCCCAACAGAAAGGGCCCCACTGGGGGGCCCTCCGGGTTTTTGTGCCGCCTTCTTGAACAGAAGGTCGATATTGGCCGATGACGCGCCAAAATGGCGTCGCAGCCGCTCGACCTCTGGGTCTGACCGATCGATGACAGTCGCGGGCTTGCGCCACTTAGCCATCAGATCCGCATCGCGCTCGGCTTCGGCCAGGGCCATGTTGAAAAGCCCCAGGTCACGCAACGTGGCCTGGAGCTGACGCATGGTGATTTGCATCAGATAATCTCCTCAAGATGTGGAGGGGGGATGGACAGGCGTCTCAGCATCGAGACGATGGGAGGAAACGAAAAAGTCGTTCAAAAACAAAAAGGGCCGCACCCGTGAGCGCGACCCTTTCCTCCCCAGACAAGGACCATTCGGTCTCTTGAACGAGCCGCAGGAGTGGGCTGCAGCTCGTAAGTCGTTCAACGGCGCAGGACCAAGTCTGGATCATTGTCGCCGGAAACTGCAGTGTTATCGGCGCTTCGGGCTCGACCCATCGGCGGAAAATCGCTCGATCAGGAACTCGTAGAGACGGTCGATCTTGGTCTCGATGCTGTCGAAGCGCTTGACGATGGCCGGCTGGTCGATCTTTGCGACTTCGATTTCCAGCATGCCGACCCGCTTTCTGATTTCGTGCAGGTCGCGTTTGATGGTGCCGATGTCCTCGTGCATCTGAACGTCGCCGTCGGGGACGACTTCGCGATAGAGCTGCCGGATGTAGAGCACCGCAGCGGCCAGACCGCCGATGCCAATGATAAATACGACCACGCCTGGAAGGCTGGCCGTCCATTCGTTGTCCATGACCGTGTCCTATGCTGCTTTGAGGTTGAGGCTGGTGACGAACCCGCCGCCGCGGGAATAGGTGTGCGTCACGCTCTCGATGCGATACGGGCCGTCGATCCTGGCGCGAGCGCCGGCGATAATGCAGAGACCGTCGGGAATGGCGGCTGTATTCCCCTCGATGGTGCAGGTGCCTTCGGCCGCGTCCCGCTCGGTGGTCGCTTTGTCGGAGCCTGTCTGCTGCTTGGCCTCGTCTTCATCCGCCTTGGTATGGCGATGATCGTATCGGGCCTGCGTTTGATTGCGGGTCGCTTCCTCGGTCTCCATCCACTTCGCTTGTTTCTTGTCGTACCAGCGGGCGCGGACGGCGTTGAACTGGGTGCGCCCCAGATCAGGGGCGATATCCCAGGAATGCAGGTTCTGGCCCCAGGTCGCGGTGACGAAGGACGTGTACCCGCTGCCGCGCTTGGTCAGAAACGCCTGTGTGCCCTGAATGCGAAAGTTGCCGCCGACCTCGCGGGCGATGCGTTCGCCGACGTGGATGAAGCTCTCGTCGCGCATGTCGAAGTAGACCCGCTTGATGTTGGCGAGCGACGGATCGACCTGGACGGTCGTCACGCCGGCGGTTTGTCCGGCTTCGGTGAGGATGTCCTTGACCGTCTTGTTGTCGAAGTGCCGTTGCTGGTTCTGCTTCGGCTTCTGCGTCGTATCCATACCCTTGGCGGTGATCGCGAGCTTGCGGCCGTTCCCGCGGCTGCCGGAGGATTTGACCTCGTCGACGGTGCCCGTGAACACAACGCGGACGCCGCCACCCTCCCAGCCCAGCGCGATGATGACCGGTGCGCCCTTTTGCGGGAGGATGATCCGACCGTCTGTGTCGTCGATGTCGAGGTTGGCGGTGTCCGAGTGCGTCCCGACGTTGTCGGTCACGGTGAGCGACTGCAGTACCGGCAAGAGTGGCGCCGTGATATTGGTGCCTGCGGCCGTCACCATGAAGATCGCGCGTTTGGCCATCGGTCACTACCAGAGCTTGATCGGGTCGAGGATAACCGGTTCCCGCGGCGTCGGGATGGGTAAGTTGAACACCGTGCCCACCGGCAGGAAGTGCCCGAGGTCGGCCAGGCCAGGGTTGGTATCGAAGACCTGCTCCACCAGACCGGGCATTGGCCGCTTGAACCGGCGCCAGACGATCAGCGAGACGCTGATGAAGTCGCCGGCGACCGTAATGGGCTCGATGACCTGGTTCATCCGAACATTCCCGCCATGATGGAATAGAACGATCCGCCGGACGGCTTGCCCGTGCGCTTCACGGCGATGTCCACGTCAATGACCTTGCCGACGCCGTGGCGGTCCAAGTAACTCGACCGCTCGGTGACCTTCTCGATGACAACCCAGCCCATCTGCGCGCCGTCGCCGCGCATCAGGTACTGTGGACGGCCGGAGGCACGGGCCTGGTAGAGCTTGGACAAATCCCCGAGACCGCCGAACTTGTGCGGATAAAGCTTGGCCTTGATGGTCCAGGTCTCGGACCCGTCGCCGACCCATTCCAGCGGCGGACGGGCGCCGACGACCGGCTTTTCGACGAACGTCGTCTCATGGCTGTGGTCGTAGTCGTTGGTGTTGACGGGATAGACTTCGAACCGGACCGGACCCAGCGCCATCAACATCAGGCAAACCTCATGCTCGTATCGGAGAACACGCCGCGGAAGGTCTCGCGGACTTCGTCGCGCAGGACGCGACGGATTTGGTCGACGACGTCTTCGCTGTCCGTTTTGCCTGTGAAGGTCATGTTGAACACCGGCGAGACCGTGATGCCGCCAGCCTGCCCGCCAAATGAGCCATTCGGATGCACGAAACCGGACCGCCTCGGCGTGATCAGTTCCGGGCCTTGCTCGCCAACGATATAGGGGCGCCCAGCACTAACAGGGCCACCACGGGCGCGCGCTTCGGGCGTCACGGGCGCGGGTGTGGAAGAGCCAGAGACCGCGCCTCGGACCCGGCTGCCGATCCCGCTGACTGCGCCGCTGATGGCAGAGCCGATGCGAGACGCAAGACCTTTCACGTAGTCAATGATGGCTCCGGCCGCAGACTTCAGGCCTTCCAGAATTTGCATCCCGAGCTGGGTTCCGAACCGCGTGATGTCCACGCCAAGCGCCATGATCTGGCCGGGCAGGCCAGCAAGGTAAGCCACGGCTTGGCCGACCGCCGTTCCAGCGGCGGTGCCCCACGCGATCCATGAGGACGCGTCGAGCGGCCCCGTCATTTGATTGAGCCAAGTCCAGACCGATTGCAGACCGGAGACGAGAACCTCGACCATCGGCCTCGCCGGTCCCAGCGCCGCCATGAAAGCAGAGCCGAAGGCCGTGAACGCCGAACCGATGCCGCTCCAGTTATTGCTGATGTATGTGCCTGCCGCTGCGATCGCGGTCAAAGCCGCACCGATACCGGTGAGCATGAGCGCGCCACGGAGAACAAGCATTGCGCTGGAGACGAGCCGTAGCGGGTTCAGGAGGCCGAGCAGCGCACCGCCAAGCGTCGAGAACACCGCGCCGATGCCGCCGACCGCCTGGATCATCATGAGACCGGCCAGTGCCTGCCGCAGGGCCGTCACCCCTGCAACAGTCCGCCCAGCGAGTGCAATAAACGGTGCCAGCGCAGCCGCACGAAGCGCGGTGCCGAGCGTCACGATGCCGAGCGCAGCGGACAGCACGGCCGCCTTCATCGACAGGAACGCCCAGGCCGCTCCGATCGCCGCAACGCGTCCGGCAATCAAAACCGTCGTGACCGTCACAACCGCGCGGGCCAGATTGGGATACGTCTCCGCGAGTTCCGCCACGCGGGTGGCAAGACTGGTCATCTGCGTGAGCAGCGGCAGCAGTGATGGGGCAAGAGCCCCACCGGCCGTGATCTTGAACGTCTCCCAGGCCTGGGTCAGAGCGGCCATGCGGGCGCCCATCGTCTGTAGGCGACGCTCGAAGTCCCGATCGACCATGCCGCCGGAGTTTGTCTGCATCTCCTGACGGATGCGCAGGAACTCCTCGTAGTGTTGGACGAGAGCCGCCATGCCGAGCTGCATTTGCATGTCGGTGAACAGGTCGCTGATCTTGATCTTGCCCTTCGACTTGTCGATGACGTCGCGGGTGATGTTGATGATGGCTTCGAGCGGCGAAACGCCCGCTTTCACCTGGGCGTCCAGCTGCTCCTTGAGGTTGATGCCTCCCAGCTTCTTGAACTTGCCGACAACCTGTTCCGAGGTGAGCTTCTGCAGCACGTTGCGCAGGTTGGTGGCGGCCTCGGCACTATCACCGGCGCCCTTGCGCGTAATCTGCAGGGCCGCGCCCATTTCCCCGATCGCATCGATCCCGCGCATGCCGTTCACTTCGGCCATGGCGGCGAGTGCCGGAAGATACTGGGCCATATCCTTCAACTCGAAGGCGCCTTCCTTGCCGGCGCGCGCAATCATATCCATGGCGCGCGGGAGTTCGGCCGCCTTCAGTTTGAGGTTGTCGATCGCCGCCATGGCGGTCTTGGCAAGGTCGGCAATGTCGGCGTTGTAGGCTGTCGCTGTCTTGCCAAGCGTCGGCAGGATCGTTTCTGACGTCGCACCATCGAGGCCCATCCCGAGCAGCGTGTCCATGGCACGGGCGATATCCATGGCGGATTGGTTGACGGCTGGAGCGAGGCCGCGCATTCGCTGGCCCAGCGCGTTCATGGCCGCGTCACCGAGTTCTGCCTTCTGGGCGATATCGAGCAGCGCCGTCTCGAACTTAGTTGCGGCCTCGATGGGCGCCTGGAGCGCCATCTTTAAGGCGTAGCCGACCGCCAGGCTCTCGGCCATCCGAGCGCGCATCGCGTCGAGGCTGCGATTGGTCTGGTCGAGGGAGGTGCGCAGCCGAGCGGTCGCGTTGGTGCTGTTGACGGCCGCGCCGATACCGCGGAGCGACTGGGAGACCGACTTGGCCGGTCCGCTGACGCGATCAATCAGGCTGACGATCAGCTGGGAGGTGAGCTGCGCCATGATCGAACCTGCTATTTATCGGGTAGCGTGAGCCGCCGCGCTTCCGCGTGCCACAGCAGAACCTCGGCCCAGTCCATGTCGTCGAACGCCGTCAGGGGCGTTGCGAGAACGTGCGCGACGTCGGCTACGACCGAGCGCCACCGCCCGGTTCCGGCGGCTTCGGCAAAAAACCAGCGATCACGTCGGAGATCGCCGCAAAGTCTGCCGCAT
The DNA here is from genome assembly GCA_002279935.1 of Hyphomicrobium sp. 12-62-95. Lineage (GTDB taxonomy): Bacteria > Pseudomonadota > Alphaproteobacteria > Rhizobiales > Hyphomicrobiaceae > JAGVSR01. The sequence goes on from NCCZ01000031.1 coordinate 9,063, forward strand.
CCAGTTCATCGATCGCCGCGGGTGGCAGCCCGGTCAGGATCGCCGCCATCTCGATGCCTCGTGAGAGATCGTTGGCGTTCACATCAAGGTGATCGAGCGCCCGGAGGTCTTTGACCTTGGGCCGGCGCAGAGTGACCTCGGTGATTTTCTGACCGCCGACCATGATGGGTTCGCCGAGTTTGACGTTGGTTTTGTTCATGTTTTGAAGGCCTCGATGCAAGGAGTCGCGATCAGCATTCCTGAATGAAACACTGTTACACATCAGGTGGGCTGATCTGCGCGCAAGGAAAATACGATTGGATGGCAATGCCGACGCCGCGTAGTGATCCCGTCATCGAACACGCCACTTCATCCAACCGGAGACACACCATGAAGATCTGGACCAAGCCCGCCGTTCGCGAACAGGAAGTCGGCCTCGAAGTGACCTCGTACCTGCCGGCCGAAATCGACGTCATCTAAGACCGTCGAACATAGCGGTTTCAAAGCGGCGATCGCAGATGCGGTCGCCGTTTTTGTTTGTGGCGCGTGCTTGGGTGCGGCGCCTGGGATGTCCGGCAACCTTTGATTAAGCATCAGGCACGCTACCTGAACTCTCATGTTGACCTCTTGAGCGAACAAAGGCACTTTCGCCGGGTCATGAGGCTCCAGGTCCTCGGGCAATTCCTCGGATTGGCGACCGCATCGAGAAATCGGTGCGGTCGTTTTTATGTCGATGTTCCGGTTGGCACCCTGAGAATCCGCCGCTCATCATCGTTCTGCGAAACGCCGTCAATCCGCCAGTCGGTGGCGAAGAAGTCCCAGTACAGCTTCTCCTTGTCCGCAAACCACAGCTCGTAGTGCATCACCTCGTTGATCGCGTACTCGTGCCCCTGCAGTTCGCCGCGCTGGAAGGCATCGGGCTCAATCTTCCCAAGCCGCCCTTCGAGGATCGCCTTGGCTTCGAGGGCCGCTCCGGTCCGCTTGTCGCGAACAACACCGTAGGCGGTGAAGACTTTGGATCGGGAGCTGCCCAGACCGAACTGCGTCAGCAGATCCGGGTCCCAGCCGTTCAGCTTGAACGTCGGCTCCAGTTTCTGGATCCCGAGCGCCACCTCGATCTGTACCCGTGAACCGCCGGCATGGTGGTCTTGGTACATCTCCTGCAGCGGCGGGAGTTTGAGTTCGGCCAGCGTCAGGTGTTTTGAGGCCGTGGGATCGTGGTCGCCGCAGAACAGGTTCGCGGCCTCCATGATGTAAATCGTGCTCATGGGTGTCCTTTCGGGTCTGGGTATTAGCCAGTGACGGCGTCGACCTGGGCCAAGAGATCATCGAGCAGTGCATCGAGCGCCGGACGGTAGCGCGCCGACTGGATGCCGAGGTAGCGGAGCACCGGGGCTTCTTCGGCGGCGAAGTTGATGGTGAACTTGCCAAGACGCAGCTGCTCGGGACTGTTCTGATCGCGGGTGAACTTGATCTCGTAGCCGAGGATGTCGCCGTCGGCCTTGAGGTCACGAAGCGCGAAGCTCATGGTGTTGAGCACCGCTTGGATGGTCTGGCCGGTGATGTTGAACCGGCCGAGGTAGAACCGCAGGGTGCGCAGGAACATGAGGTGAATGTAATCGCGCCCGCGGGAGACATTGTAGAACCGCCACAAGTCATCCTCGCCGGCGTTGTCGGTACCGACAAACACAAATCCGCCAGACGCGATCGCCGTCTCGACGCCGAGTTCACCACGCAACAGCACGCCGATGTTGGCGGCCAGCATGCGCTGGCCTTCGGTGGCGCCGTCGGTCAGCGAAAAGTTGATCGGGCGCGAGGGACCGATGATGCCCTGTACGGGCTGGTTGGCCCAGGAGTGGAAGGGACGGCCCTGCTTTTCGTGATCGCGGCGGACACCAATACCGATGACGGCGGGAGACAACGGCTGCACGATCGTCTGGCCATTCTCGAAGACCTTGACCGCGGGATCGACGGGAATGAGGCGATCGGAGTTGAGCGTCTCGCGCCAGTTAATGGCATCCTGCTCGGTCGTCGCCGGGCCGTCGACCACAGCATGGGCGAGCAGCTTGGCGCAGACGGCCGGCAACGCCGCACAGACCGGGTTGGCCAGATCCGCGATGACCGCCGCGCCGGCACCGTTCGACCCGCCGCCGCCAGAGAGCGTGACGGTCGGGGATGTTTCGTAGCCAGAGCCAGGGTTCGTGATCGTGAATCCGGTGATCTCACCGTCGGCGATCGTAGCTGTAGCTGTCGCGCCAATCCCGCCGCCGCCCGTGACTGTGACAGTGGGGGCCGATGTGTAACCGCTGCCCGAGTTGGCGACGGTGATTGCCGACACACCCGTGTCGCGCTGGCTGGTAAAGCCCGGTGCACAGATCAAGCGCGGGATCACGCCGAGCAGCGGCCCAGCCTCGACGAAGGCATGGATGCCCGTCTTGGCCACGCTATCGCCAACAATGTTGGTGATGGTCGCATTGACGTCGGCGCCTTCTGCGATGCGAACGATGACGCACTTGGCGGCAACCTGGAACTCGCCCAACTGCGCATTGATCAGGTTCAGCGCATCGGCAATCGTGCCGTCGGTGCCAAGACCCAGATACTTGGTCCGGTCGTCGGAATACATGAACACCGGCGTGTTCAGTGGGAACACGCTCGCATCGGCATCGGGGGCTGTACCGACGATCCCGACCACGGCCATATCGCTCCAGACGGCGGGACGTGGCTCGTTGTCGATGCGTGTAATTGATATGCCAAACGTCGGGTCGGACATAGCGGCTCCTCAAAACGAAAAAACCCGCGCGGCAAACCGGCGGGGCTGAACTTCAGGGATGGGGCGGATTAGAAGTCGATTTCTGGGGTGGTGATCTTCAGGTCGGTTCGGTTCTCCGACTGGATGAGGACCTCGAAGACGAGCGGCGTTTGCGCATCGACAGCGCCCTGGCCAAAGAAGCGGAGGCTTCGGATAAAGCCGCCGGCGCCATCATCAACAATGTCTGTGACCTCAACGTCCTTGATGCTTGTGAGCAAGACGCGCTGATAGACCGTCGAAACAACAGATTGTGTCATGGCGTGTGCCTCTAATAACTTCCGCCATCGGGATTGGCTGCCAGCCCCTCCAACGCCGTCAGCGTCGTCTGCAGGTTTGAGATCTGTGCAATGCTATGACCGTGGTTGCTGTCGGCCTTGGCTGCAATCGCGGCCACCAGACCGGCGATATCGCTCATGGCAATCGTGACGACACCGCTCTTGCCGTTGACGGAGGTCACGGGGCCGGTGGCCAGCACTTGTGCCGCCGAGGCCGCCGCCTGCTGAGCCAGGGTCGACGCACTTTCCGCCGTCTCGACCAACTGGGTGACCTGAGCGGCCGCTTCCATAATGGCAGGGGCCACCCCCGTCGTCGCGGAGACGACCCAGTCGTTGTGGACGGTGGCGCCGATGTTGCCGTTGAGAGCCACGACCTCAAAGGCCAGGCCGCCATTCTCTCGGTTGTACCCCTGCACCCGCAGGATAGCCCAGTCGTTGGCCGCCTCATCGGCATCCCGCGAGATGAGCACGTACGGCGTTGGCGTGAACAGGTCCCGCTCGGCGGTATCCGCAATCGTCAGCGTCGTTTCCAAACCGACCGCTAACGTCAGCGGCGTTGATGACCGCGCCACCAGAAACCCGTTCTCAGACGCCGCCTGAACTTTGGCGAGGAGCGGCCCGAGCACTTCGTTGACCCGAACGAGCCCCAAGGCGACCAGATTGTCGGTCGCGTCATTGACACTATCGAGCCCGGCTCCGAGCTTGGTGATGGTCTCCGCAATCAGCCGAAACCGCCGGTTGAAGAAGTCCCTATCGAGCGTCTGCTGATCCCGGACACGCAGGTCTTCGAACCGCAGCATGGGGTTATTCCACAATCACCGGATCGGCTTTGACGACCGCGTCCGGGTGATCCTGCTTGATGGTCGTATGGACAGTGGCTTTGACCGTATAGCGGGCCCCAGGCTTCATCATGAGGCCCGCCACCTCGATGGGCCGATTGACCGTCAGCTTGTAATGGGTCGGCTTCTTCGCCATCAGAGATTCTCCCGTGGGTTCTGCCGTTTACGACTGCGCGAACTCGATCAACTCAGAGACCAGGAACAAATCGGCCGCGGTTGTCGTCGAGCCGACGATCCGGACCTCGTACTTGCTGGTCGCCGTCATGTTGAACACGGACGTGCGCCGGATCGTCCCGTTGGGCAGGGTCTCGTCTTGCACCACATCGGCGGTTTCCGTGGTGGCAAGCGTTGCCCCCGTTCGCAACGTCACCGTGCAATCGTGCTTGGCTTCTTCGTAGGCCTGCAGGTCGGTGATGATCTTGATGCTCGTCGTTGGTGAGCCGAGGGTCTTCGTCTCACCAATCCAGGTGAACGTCGTCTTGGGCCGGCTCACGATGACCTGAGAGTTGCTGAGCCCGAAGCCCGGCATGAGATCGGTTGTGCCGGTCAGGGTCACGCGCAGCGGCAGAAGGGCCGGGAGGCCGGTCAGGTTCGGTCCGTTCGGGGCGCCATCGAGCGGTACCCAGGCGCCGTTGACCTGCACCTCGAAGTCGGTGCGGCACGCCGGCGGCGTGATGCCTTCGTTCAGAATATCAATGTCGAGGATACCGCCCGCCAGCTGAAGTGGGGTGAGTTCAATCGACAGCCGCGAGCGCTCGAATTGGGCGAAGTAGAGCCGCAGTTTCAGGTCATCGACCAGATTACCGGCGAAGAACGCGCCGTCGGTGGAGACGAAGAATGTGCCCTGGACCACGCCGTTGTCGGTGTTGGTCATCGCCACGTAATGGTCGCCCGTTGTAACCAGAACCAGTGCATAGCGCCGCCCCGCGACCAGATACGTCGGCGTGATCGGCACCTGCGTTTCGACCAGCGAGGGCAGACCCGCCCCGCCCGAGACCGAGCCGGTGAGAATGTTGGCCACGGGAACCGTGGTCCGAGAAACCACCCGCTGCAGATCGGGCATCCCAAACGAGGTCTCGCAGAGCAGGACATGCACATCGCCAGAGGCCGCCTTGCGGGAGAAATACAGCCCGACCTGGGACAGCCAGCCGTCCTGCGAGTTGAGGAAGGTCTGGGCCACTTGCTGGCCGTTGAGCGTCGTCGTCGTGGTGACGCGGTCCCAGTAGGGCTCCTGGTAGGTGTCGATCCAGAACTGGCGCAAACGGATCCAGTGGACGTTGCCATTCGGGATGCGCTGACCGTTTGGCATGACGTCCGGGATGCCGTTGGTGACTTCCCAGGTCTCGCCGTTGCGGGTGAAGATATTGGCCGCCAGATCGTACGTCCCCTGCCGCCACCAAGTGGCATTCGAACAAACCTCTCGCGTGGCCCCATACCGGCGGCGCTCGCGAGTTCGGAACAGCTGGCGGATTTCGGTGGTCTCAAACGAGTATTGCGCCATGCGCACCTCGCCCGAATACCCGGCGAGGTTCATGCGCAGGCCGTGCCCATATTTCGGCAGCACAAAGCCATTGTTGACCGTGACGAACGTGTTGTTCGGGTTCAGCAGCGCCAGGGTCGAGGTCGCCGATCCCGCGGTCGGAAAGCGCACGCCCTCGTTGAGAAACGCGTCATACCCCGGTTTGGCCGCATCGGTGCCCGTCTCATCGAGAAAATGGTCTGTGCCGTAGTAGATGTAGGCGCCGGGTTCATAGACCTTGCGGCGGAGTTCTTCGAGCTGCTCAGTCAGGTCCACGACCTCGATCTTGGTCGCATAGGCTTGCATCCGGTCGGCGAGCGCCGACAGATCGGTGCGCAGCGTGTCGACCTGGCCGCTGATTTGCCCGCGCCAGACTTCCAAGGCCGTGACGCGATTGGCAACAAGCCGCAGGTTGGGGCACTGGGTCGGCACCCAGGGCTCGATGGACAGAATGCCGGCCGTATCCAGGTTGACGTAGGCGATGACCGTGACATTGGCGTCGGTCGGCGGATAGGACGGGTCTGGGCTCTCGGTTCCCGCGACGACGGACAGTTCCGCCCGGCGATGGTTCTCCATGGCGACGCTCTGCGGCTCGGTCGTGCCCAGCTGGGCATCGATGAGAAAATCGCGCGGCTGCACGTCCGTATCAACGGTCTGGCCAAAGGCGACAATCGCAACGCGCTTTTTGGTCACGAGCGGCAGGGCGTTGAACAAGTCGAGGACAACGTCCTCATCGCGGGCGAACACTTGGCCCCCAGCATAAAGCCGCCCAGCAGTGAGGGTGACCTCAGCGGCGGCTGTCTTGGAGGCTGTAAAACCCACATAGCACTTGCCGCCATCAATCGTATCCTTGACGACATGATCGAGCGAGGCGCAGGGACTTGGACACACGAATGGCTTCACGCACGTCGGCGATGGGCTTTCGGTGGCCTGTCAGAAGAAAGCCGTTGACGAAAAGCGACGCGGTGCGTGGCAGCTGCCGCCCGATAATGCGGGTACGAACTTCGGCGTGATACGGCGGCATGCCGAGGCGCGTGAACCCCACATGGGTAGAGCGCTTGCGTTCATCCGGCACGCGATCCGGATCGTGGAGATGCCAGCGCTCGTAGAGGTAGCGCCAGGCGATGGTGGGCGGCAGGCAGCGGCCAGCAATGAACTGGCGCTTGGTCGCGTACAGCGCGGTCGGCTGCCCGGGGTGGATTTCAGCGACCGATTGGGGCCGTACGTCGATCAGGTCCGCGTCGGGGTAAACCGTCGTGTAGGTCTCGCGGCCGAGCCGATAGGTGTAACTGGCGTCCCGCGGGACGCGCACGAGACGCTGCCGGACACCGAAGTCGTCGATGAGGTAGGAGCGCGCCTTCGGCGGGGCGTTCAGATGAATGGCCGCAGTGGGCTTCGGTGCCAGCACCACTTCGTCGTAGTCGACCGCAGTGACCCTGCCTAAGCCCTCCATGGTGACGGCGCGAACGGTCAGAGTGGTTTCATCGCCACGGTCCCAGAACTTGGCGGTGCGCAGATATCGTGACCAGGCCCCGACATCTTTGACGTGGCATGCCCCGAGAAAAGCCTTCGGACGGCGGAATGCCGCTGATGTGAAATGGGCATACGGGTAGGTCCCGCGCGCGACAAACGGATAAATCCGCAGCTGCGCAAAACGCTCCAGATACGCCGCGCGCTCGTCGTCGGTCAGTGCCGGCGTCATGAAGGTCTTGGCCGGCGGCACAATGAACCGCCGCGGGTCTGCCCCCATGATGCGAATGTGCTCGGCGATCGAAGCCTGCGTGCCCTTGCGGGCGTGCATGGGCAACGACCGGGCGGTCAGGACCCGGTGTTTGTCGTCCGTCCATTCCGCGTCCCACAGATCGACCGACAAGCCCCACGACAGCCACGGCAGATGGCTGCTTGGGATTTGGTAGGGTTGGACGAGTTTGCGGAGTTCGACCGGCAGCCCGTCAACGCGCGCGCCCGTCTCGTCAAAGGCCTCCTCGAACCGCGTGCGATTGGGCGGCAGAAGGGTCTGGCGGGTCATGGGCGGTTATTCGTCCCGTGTGGAAGCGAGCGTCATCGTGATTTCGTCGATGGCGTAGACCTCCGTCACGTCGAGGACGAGGTCCTGGGCAGGCGCGATCAATTCGACCGAATGGACGCCTTCTTGGTGCAACTTCGAGATCAGCGCTGAGCGACGCAGGTTCATGCCGAGCATGCGGTTGGTTTCGACCCATTCCGTCAGCGCCTGCAACGCGCGCGTGCGTACGACATTACCGTCGGGACCGGGATAGAGCGTCAACCGCGCCTCGATCGCTGTGCGGCGGACAATCGGCGCCACGACCTGAACCACGTCAGTGAGGGGCCGGATCGCTTCGTTCTTCAAGTGCAGCCGAATGAGTTCGCGCTCAGCGAGCGTCGGGATTGGATCGGGTCCGGCCTTGAGGACCGAGACGCGAACGACACCCGGCCGCGGGGTAGTGGCCGACACGTCGCGGGCCCAGTGGGCAACCGTGAGCGTATGATACTGATACGCGGTCGCAAACAGCGCGCCCAGATGATCGAGGTTGGTACCGTACGAGGTGGCGAGGAGAACCGCCCGTGCCGCGTCGTTGATGCGGGCGCGCAGACCGAGTTCGCGATAGGCAAACGCTTCGATCAGCTTGCGCGCGGGTTCACTCTCCAGATCAATGACGCCGACGATCAGCGGAAAGCGGGCGACGAGGTCGTCGCGCATCGCCGTGACGATCGCCTCATAGTCGAGGGTCTCGATGATATCTGGTGGCGCTAGGCCCGACAGGTTGATCGCCGTGAAGCGGCTCATGAGTCCAGCCTCTCCGCCAGCAGCAATCCATCCGGATTGGCGTAGACGTCCAGGCGCCGAGCGCCGGCCGGTGTAAAATCCCCATAGACCGCCCGGGGGCGATACTCGCCGTCCAGATAAACGTGCAGTTGGCCGTCGCGCGTGACCTTCACCACCGTA
>NCCZ01000031.1:17460-21246 GCA_002279935.1 Hyphomicrobium sp. 12-62-95
CTCTGCGACCACGACTTCGGCGGATACGGTCCGCAGGCTTGAGGAGGCCGCCACCGGTTCGACCACAATGGGCTCACGCGATAGCGGCGACGGAGGCTCGTCCACCGGCAGCAAAGTCCCGAGCCGCAGCTCATGTTCTGCTGCCCTCTTGGTCAGAGAGAGAATGGTGCCTGTGCCCGTATTGGTGTGGCCCGCGACGAACCGGCCCGCTTTTTCGGTGATGACATAGCGCGGCATGGTGCGCCCTCTCGGTTAGATGCTGCCGGTTTCGGGAACGCCGGTCTTGGCCGGCCCCGGCATGCTGTCGATGTGCTTGTGGGTTTTGTCGATGAGCTGGCCATCGTGCTCAATGCCGCCACCGTTCTGCTTCAGGCCTTTCTCGGATAAGTTCCACGAGGTCCCGCCGCATTTCAGATCGAGGGTCTTGCCCTTGAGCGTAATGGTCCAGTCGCCATAGGTGATGACGTGCTCATCACCCTTGTCGGAGGGCGACTTGTTGTTATCGGACCAAGTCAAGGGCAGCGCGACGGCCTGTTGCCAGTCGCCGCTCGGCGCCAGCATCGTGAACTGCTGTCCTTTCGAGGGCGGCGTGTGGATCTTCAAGGCGCCCGCAACCTGCGCATACGGGATCCAGGGTGACAGAAACGGCTGCCCGTCTTCACTTGGACCGAAGTTCAGGCGAACGACCTGCTTTTTCGGATCGACCTCTTCCACTGTGCCGGAGCGCATCACGCCGGAAAAGCGCCGCTCCAGTTCCGCCACGCGGGAGGCCAGCTCGACGAGCTCACGGATGGCCATGCGGAACCTGTTCGTCGATGGTGGCTTCGTTTCCGTCGACACTGACGAAAGAGCCGGTCAACGTGACGCCGGCAAGGTCGACTGGATCCTCACTCAGATCACCGACCGGACCGAGCCCAATCGCATCGGCCACCGCGAGCGGAATGCCGAGCGTATGAGCCGCCCGGCGCCAGTCGGCGAGGGGGTCTCCTTCAATCGTGGTGCGCAGAAGGTCTCCGATCGGAGCCAGGGCCTCGTCCTCTCCGAACGCAGCCAGCACTTCGGCCCAGGTTGATCCCGGCTCAACAGCGGCGCCTTCGGTTGGCGCTTCAATCAGATCGCAGGTCAGAATAATTTGTCGGGCGGCAAAGCGCACCCCGTGCTCCACCGAGGCGCCGCGACGGGAGACACGTTTGCTGATGCGCGGCACGAGATGCATCCAGAGGCGTGACCAGGGCGTGCGCTCCTGGGTCAGGGCAACAATCACCTGATGCTCGATGAGATCGAGCACGAGTTCCATGCCTTCATCGGTGTGCGGGATCGAGACCTGTGTGGCGCCGCCGACTTCGACCCGGGACGCAATCGCCGCCTCGATGACCAGATCACAGCGCGTTGGCCCATGCCGCAGATCACGGCCGGTCACGTCGAGTTCGTAGTCGTCGGTGGTGACGATCAGAACCGGCGCACGCGTTTCCGCAATCGTCTGGTCGATCGGATCGATGGCACTGTCGAACACGCGGGTTTCGGCGAGCGTGGCGCCGGTCAGCGCACGGGCCGCGGCAATCCGCATGGCGAGACGGGCGAGACTCATTCGGGAACATCCTCGCGCACGAGCAGTAGGTTCAGGTCCTGCAGATCGGTCGTCTGGACCGAAGTGACCGCATACGTTGGGCACCCGGGCCGCCCGGCGAGCGTTAGGAGATCGCCTTTGGCAGGCGAAAACCCCAAGCCCGCCGCGTCGGCCGCCGCAATCCAGAACTCCGAGGCAGTCGAGGCGACACGAGACGTGCCAGTTAGATCGGACCCGCGTGATTGACCTTTGAGATCACTACGCGCTGGCCGCGCCGAAAACACACCGCGCACAGAGACGACGTTGCGGTTCATGTCCGCGAGACTCTCAGCGTATTGCACTTGAGACCGCGGGCGCAGCAACGCTGTTTCGCCAAAGGCGAGGACCGCCGCTTCCGAAGCGGAGTCATCTATTGGCGCAAAGAATGACATGAGGCGACCTGCTGCTGCAGTGCAAAACGCGAACACCTGTCGACGGCACACCGCCTTTGATTTAGTTCTTTAGGTCCGGTTGGCTTAGGCATGGGCTGACCGGCGCCAGAGCTGGATTAAGGCGCCCCTAATTCCAGCAGTCGGGCATGCTCCTCTCCAAACGATCAGAGCTCGACCGTCCTGCCGGGAGACGTAAAACCCCGGAGTCTCACTTTTAGAATTTCATTACGTCCGCTTGCCGCGCAGAAGCGCCCGTGGACGCGTACAGTAGTGCAGGGCGTTCATCTGCACCTCGATGTTGACGCCCTTGTCGTTCGGCATGCGCCACTGTTTGGCATAGAGCCGCTGGCCAGGGCGGTTGACGGTCTCGATGTAATCGGCGGGCGCGTAGATCGTCTTGAAGAACTGCGGTACGCCCGTCGGAAAGATGTGGCACTTGTCGGTGTCGACCGAGATCGAGCCGCCGCCACGGTAGTTCTCAAACGTGATGCCGCCGAACGTAAAGACGCCGTACGCGCCCGCGCTGCCGTCCGAGACATAGGCCGTCCGCAACGTCGCCGCCTCGGCATAGCCCTTGTAGGTTTCGCGGACCTCCTTGTGGGCGATCAGGTCGTCGAAGAAGTTGTCGCCGCAGAAGGCATGGATGGTGCGATAGGGCAGGCCGCCGAGGGTGGTTGCCATCGACCGAATGATCGATGCACACTTCTTGCGCAGGGCTCCTTCGGCCGGCGAGGCATTATCAAGATCGAAGTCGATCTCCGCCGGCAAGGTTTCACCGAACTCGGTCGCATAGTCGTAGAGGACCGACCCATCGGCATCGAGCAGCTGCCCGGACTTGATGACATTCAGCCGGTGGTACTCTTCCGTCTGGGCAAAGTCCTGCGAATGGACCGCCGCCTTGGTTGCAATCTTGTTGACCAGCGTTTCCACCGCCACTTCAGAACCAAACACACGGGCCTGCATCACCTCATCGGCATAGATGGCGTCATTGCGCTGGAAGTGGGGGACGCCCAGCTTACGCAATGAGCGTTTGGCCATGCCGCGGGTATCACCAGGGGCGCCGCGGGGCGAGGAGGGGACCAGGATCAGGGCTTCCGCGTCGGCTTTTTCGATCGCGACATCGAGGGTATCGATGCTCTCGACCTGGAACAGCCCCATCTGGCTGACGCGAGAGGGGGCGCAGGAGATTTCGCGCATCGCTTCCGTCATGCGCGTGACAGTGAACGGATCGGCATTGAAAATATCGAGCATGGACATGGCTCGGGAGTCCTTTCTGGAGGGTCCGGCGCTTAGGCGCGGACGATGATGCCGACGGCGGCCAACTGGGTAGCCTTGGCGGCGCGCTTGGGCGCATCGTTGACGGTTGTGTGATGGACGAGATAATCCGCCTTCACTTCTGCATCGCGAGCGATGATGGTGACCTTCTGGTCGGCGCTCGTGGCGTCACAGCCGTAGAGCGCGACGGCAACCGCTGTCTGGGTGCCGTCCGTTCCGGTGGCAGGGGAGGGCGCGTACTTGCCCGAGGTGCTGTTTTTGCCGAGCACGGTGCCCGGGGCGAGGATGCCGGACCCGGAGGCAATGACGCCGACCTCGCGCGAGATCTGGCCATTGGCTTCGGTAAGCAGAACCTCGCCGGGGCGCAGGCCCTCGGTAAAGACTGTCGACATGATTACGTCTCCCTAATTACTTGCTCGCGCCGATGGCGCGGTTGGCGGATAGGACGGCCTTGGACCAGAGCTGCGTGCTCGTGTAGACCTGCGATGTGTCGGTTCCACCGCCGAACTCCCG
>NCCZ01000031.1:21267-22126 GCA_002279935.1 Hyphomicrobium sp. 12-62-95
GGACGCGAGAACCTTAATCGCCGCGTCGGCGGCAATGTCGGTATCAAGCGCAAAGGCAATCGCCTGCGCTTCACGTCCGTCGGCTTCTTCACTGCGGAGTATCGCAGCGATGCGAGCCCGTTCGGTCGCGGCCCCTTCGGCACGCGCGGCGTTCAAAGCCGTGGTGTGCGCCTCGGGCGTAATCTCCGCGTTTTCGGCCCGCGGTACGGCCTCGGTTGTTTTGCTCATCGCAAAGCCTGTCCTTTGAGTTGCGGCCGCTTGGGCCTGGCTGGAGAGAGAGTGGAGAACGTCATCGATAGACGCGATGCGATCGGCGAGACCGCGGGCGATGGCGTCTTGGCCGATAAATGTGCGCGCTTCGGTGCCGCGAATGGCGGCCTCCGTCAGCCCGGTGCGGCCGCGCGCGACAAGCCCCACGAACTGGTCGTAGAACGCTATCACCTCGGCCTGCAGGTCGGCTTGGACACTCTCGGACAGTGGCCCGAAGGGATGCCCGTCGACCTTGTGCGCGCCGGCATAGATCAGCGTCGCCTTGACGCCCTTCTTGGCCATCTCGGCCGAGCGATCCATGTGGGTCAGAACCACGCCGATGCTGCCGACGATCGACGTCGGCGAGACGACAATCTCACGGGCCGCACTGGCAATGCCGTAGGCGGCCGAGGCGGCCATATCGTTGATAAACGCCGTCACCGGCTTCTGCGCGCTCAAGCGGCGCACCTGCTCGGCGACTGTGAACATGCCCGTGGCTTCACCGCCGGGACTGTCGATATCGAGCACAACCGCGCGAATCTCCGGGTCGGCTTCGGCCTCGCGCAGCAGGGCGTCGAGACCTTCATAGGATACGAGACCGCTCTGGCTA
>NCCZ01000050.1 GCA_002279935.1 Hyphomicrobium sp. 12-62-95
CAACGAGAGCCGCCGGACCAACAGGGACGTCCTGCGACGTGGTGAGCGAGTCCGAACCGATGGCCTCGATCTGAAGCACATAACCAGCCGACCAGCCGGACGAAATCTGAGCCGAGCCCGTGAACTTCACGTGGCTGCCCAGCGTCGAGCCGAGGTCATGGACGTACGAGTTGCTCTCGACGCCGTCGTCCCAGAAGGTGACCTGCTGGCCGACCCAACCCGAGACCGTCAACGAGACCTTGCGGTTGCCCTTGCGGGCGGTGGTGGCTTCGAGTTCAGCGATGCGTTCTTCGAGATCCGCGCAGCAGTTGCCGCCGAGATCAGCTGCGTTGGCACTCGTGACGAGGCCCGCAGAGAGAAGGCCCGCGCCGATGAGCGCGGCTAACTTATTTTGCATTTGAGTTGTCTCCCTCGTTTCACCCCGATCCCACAACGACGGGCGGGTCTTGGACGTTCGATAGACAGAGCGACGAGGAACAAACGCTTTGCTTATCTGGCCGGACCGTAACTCTAGCCGGATCCGATTCGCGATATTGAAATACCCAATTCGCGATTTCCGGATTCGAAACGTGTCACAATTGGCTCAAGTATTTATTCGTAAGAATTTCTTGGTATTTTTATTCCGTCTTCAGAGCGCGCTTATATCGATGCGAAAAAAAATGGAGACGATGCTCTTGCGAGCCTTCGCCTCCATTTCGCATCGCAGATTGGGATAAGGATGCCGTTCGAATATGCCTAAAAAGTCAGGCGATTCTCAATGGGTCTACACGTAAGTATAAACTCTTGAAAAGCAGGCGCGCAGCGAACGTTTCAAGGAGGGGCATGTCGGGGCCATTGGTTCGACACGCCCGCTTTGGCGCCAGCGGGATTTTTCCGGTAGTCCGGACTCACTCTTCCTGTTCGAGCCACGTCCCATGCCGCCGGTCGGTGAACTCGCTCGAAGACAGAGCACTTCTGGCGAATTGCACCGCGTCGGTGCAGGGGCTTTTCTCGCGCCGGCAGGCATCGAGCACGGACTCCTTCAGCGCAGCAATGCCGTTAAGGATCGCCATCTGTTGGTCCGGTGAGGCTGTCGCCGCCGAATAGGCCAACAGAACGACCAAACACCACTTCACAGTCCGGTACATGTGTTCCGCCAATGAGTCACTTTGTTTATGGCCAGTGTTTGATTCTATTGCTCTGCTATTGCGGAAGCATTTCAATCAGGCGTTCAGCGAGGACGGCATTCACTTTGGCGACCCAAGCCGGCGCGGATGGGGTGCCGGGTTCGCCGAGCAAGACCCACGACCGCGGGTCAAAATGTGATTGCCGCGAGACGAACTGATAGGCTGCTTCATGCCAGAAGGTCACGTGTGGCTGCTTGTTATCGAGAATGAGATCACCGAGCGACGTGCGTGCCGTTAGAACGGCATGACCTTCACCCCGTTCGTCTCGGACGACTGTCAGGAGGAGGGCCGAAGTGGGCCAACCCATTCCGATCAGAATTCGCCGCTTCAAAAGCGCATAATCCTCGCAGTCGCCGCTGTCGACCGGCAGGGCCCAGTGCTCGTCTGTGCCGTAGAGATCCCTGTCGGTCATCGGGCGGATTGACTCGTTGACGTCCTGGTTGACCGCTTCCAGCTCGAAGAGACGCTCCGCAGTGAGCAGCACGCGTTCCGTCGGGCCTTCGGCCCGGCAGTCCGCCTCATGCTCATGACAGAAGGCAACGAACCCGTGTGGCGGGCGGGCGGCTCCATGGGTCATCATTGCAACAGCAATGGTGCCAAGACGCGCGTCGCTGGGGTTTGCGACGGCGGTCACGGAGAACATCGACATGCCCAGCAGCATAAAAATAGCGCGCACTGTCCCTCTCTCCCAGACTGTCGTGATGATTGACGTCGTTTCAGGGACAGTAAGAGAGGGTTCGGGTTAACCGATGCTCTCGCATCGTCCGGACAGTAATGCGTACGTAGAGTTTCGCTGGTGACCGCAATCGGCATATCCCGCGATGCCCGGAAAGAGAGGGGCAATTTGCGCGGCTGCATCCTCGCATCTCGCGTGATGGCGTCGAGGTGTCTGTGGGGAGGAAAGTTGGGGCCGCAGGATTGGGAAGGCCCGGCGCGCGGTCTATAAGCCGGGCCTTCCTGTCGGCGGTGGATTGGCACAACCTGACAACGGCAGCGTACTCAAATGAGATTAAGCAATTGACATCTTTTATTCGTGGTCATCGCGTAGTCGCGAATACGGCTAATAAAGTGGGCGGCTATCTGAAATCCTGCGCCAGACCCAGCGGAATCCCCATTCACGCTCAGCGATTTTAGAAACGGCGAGCCAGAAAAGCTCTCAGTTCTGGGTAACTCACGACCTCAGTGTTTAGATCAAAGCCGTTGATCGAGCTCTCCGCACGGGTCCACGTATAGGCCAATTCGGCGCCCACCTTAGTCTGGGCGTCCAACATTTTCTGGGCACCAACCTGAAGTTTGGCTCCGTAGACGTCGACGTCCATCGCCATATCGAACGGCATCGCGTGCGGCCCAATGAAGCCACTGCCGTCCATATGCAGCGCAAACCCTGAAAGCGTGGCCGACACGCTCCATCCTGTTGCCCAAGCGTACTCGACTGACGTGATGGCGGACATGCCCTTAGACAAACTCAGGTCCCCGTCCGTTTCCGCGACATAGTCGGTCGCGAACAGCGGAACACCCAGATATCCAAGTGCGCCCTCGGCGGCCGCGACCGAGAACATAAGGCGCATCTGCGTGTCGTCCGTCGGATCCTTGCGATCGCCCATCCATGCCCATTTGAACTCGACGCCTATGCGGCCGGCCAAGCCATAAGCATCCTCGGTCTTGAGACCAATCGGATCCAGGGCGTTGTCATCAATGTTATGCACGGCGACAGAAGCGTGATACACAATTCCCTTCTGGCGCGCCCGGAGCTGGGTCACGAAGTCGGCTCTGACATCACTATCGTAGCTTGCCAGTAGGCCATCGAACATATCACGGCGTCCACCATCCTCGACCGCAAAGGCGAGAGACCAATCCTTTTCCCGGTAGCTGTACGAAATCGAAGCCGTCGTGTCGCGCGTTGCATAGCCGGGAAACGGCGCATAGCCGGGCCGCATAAAGTCGAAGATGGAGGGCTGTATCCTGAATCGGTGACTTCGGTCCGATGCTGAGGCTTTGGCATCTACGGCGAGGTCCCGGGCACCAGCAACGAAAATCGCGCAAGCTTCGCACGTCGC
>NCCZ01000051.1 GCA_002279935.1 Hyphomicrobium sp. 12-62-95
ATGACATCGCCGCCGCTGCTGCCGCTTACGCCTCCGTCAGCGCAGAACTGTATGGCGAGTTCGGGAGGCTGGAATGATTGGGACGGTAGCCTTCACCGCTGGAACCGCCTTCGGCATCGTCCTGATGCTGGCGCTGTGGAAATGGGTCGAAGCGCCGCTTGAGCGTGATGACCGCAAAGACACCGGAAACTTTGACTGAACCCCAACCCGAAAGGAACCCACCATGATCCGCTTCACCCTCACCGCCATAGCCACAGGCACCGCCCTGCTGATGCACCCGCTCTGGCTGGTCCCGCCCTTGCCTGCCCGCCATGCGGGCCGGATGAAGAGCCGCCGACCGATGGGGGGGTGCTGAGATGACTCGGCTGACGAATGACATTCGCGGCGCAATCCACAAGGCAGCGGTGACGGCTGCCTTTGCTGAGCGCGAAGCGGCAATGAAGGCAGCAGAGGCGGCTCTTGCCGTGGAGGCATACGAGGCGACCTTTTCGGAAGACGTGCTCGCCCTTGTAGCGAAGGTCCCGGCGAACTGGTTCCGCAAAGACCGCTGCCTGAACTTCAACGTGGGTGGGCTGCGTATTCGGCTCAACACCAGCGACTATGGCCTGCCTGTTCCGTATCAGTCCGCTGGAGGACGCGGTTATGGATGCCACGAAGAGATCGGCACCGTCATGCCGGGCGACCTGTGCGACCGGATTCAGGCACACGCCAAAGCGAAAGAAGCGCTGCGCGACCAATACAAGCGGGCCGAGAAAGACTTGGAAATGCTGCTTCTCAGCATATCAACGGTCAACAAGCTGAAAGAGGTTTGGCCAGAAGGGGAACCCTTCTATTCGCGCTTTCTGGACACCAGAGCGCCGTCTCTTCCCGCAATTCGCTTTGCCGAAGTCAACAAGGTGCTCGGACTTGAACCGAAATCGGCCTGACCCCCACCCAACCCAAGGAAACCCCATGAACCGCTTCATTTTCCCCCTCGCTGCGCCAGCCCATGCCTCCCGCGAAAAGCAGGCGGATGGGTCTGTGGTTTGGTCTGTGAGGTGCCGGTGATGGGCGACGTCACCAGTCTCCCGCAGCCGCCAGACCTTGTCGCCAGCATGATTGGACCGCGCTCCGTTGGGTATCAGGCAATCATTGAAGGCCGGGCAATCCCAGGTCTGACACTCTACGAAGAAGGCGAAGACGTGTCGCTTGTCTTGGACAATCGGCTGTCGATCACCGTGCCCCGCGACATGGCGCATCAGGTGGCTTGGTTCGCTGCAACAGCTTTGGCGCTTGGCCAAGGATATTCGCACATTGGCGGCCAGACAAAAGACAGGCCGTTTGCGCCCAAAGCCTTCCATCTGGGCGCTGTCCCTGAATAACCCCACACCCCGGCTCGTCTATGGGCCGGGGATGAACATGACCATGAAAGTGAAGGCGTTGAAATGATCAGTTTCGCAATCAAGAACCGCTGGACCGGTTCCATTATCTTCACGGCAGAAATTGATGCCGCCGATGAAACGTCCACCAGCATCAAGCTTGGCTTGGCTGTCCGCGTTGCGGTGAAGGCGAGGGCCTACCTGCGCGGGGCCGACCTGCGCGTGGCCGACCTGCGCGGGGCCTACCTGAGCGGGGCCGACCTGCGCGAGGCCAACCTGAGCGGGGCCGACCTGCGCGAGGCCAACCTGAGCGGGGCCAACCTGAGCGGGGCCGACCTGCGCGAGGCCAACCTGAGCGGGGCCAACCTGAGCGGGGCCTACCTGAGCGGGGCCGACCTGCGCGGGGCCAACCTGAGCGGGGCCTACCTGCGCGGGGCCGACCTGCGCGAGGCCTACCTGAGCGGGGCCGACCTGAGCGGGGCCGACCTGCGCGAGGCCAACCTGAGCGGGGCCTACCTGCGCGGGGCCGACCTGAGCGGGGCCAACCTGAGCGGGGCCTACCTGAGCGGGGCCGACCTGCGCGGGGCCGACCTGAGCGGGGCCGACCTGCGCGAGGCCAACCTGAGCGGGGCCAACCTGAGCGGGGCCTACCTGCGCGAGGCCAACCTGAGCGGGGCCTACCTGCGCGGGGCCGACCTGCGCGAGGCCTACCTGAGCGGGGCCGACCTGAGCGGGGCCGACCTGCGCGGGGCCTACCTGCGCGGGGCCTACCTGAGCGGGGCACCTGTCATCGAAGACATCCACGCTAAGGTCTATGCTGCCGCATCGCAACCCGGCGCGCTGAACATGGGTAAATGGCATTGCGGCACGTCGCACTGTCGCGCCGGATGGGTGGTCACGCTTGCGGGCAAAGAGGGCACGGACCTTGAGGCCAGGATCGGAACGCCCGCCGCCGCCATGGCGATCTACATGGCGAGCGACCCGGATCGGTGGGACGCCGAACGTCTGCCGGATTTCTACTGCGACAACGCGACGGCGCTTGCAGACATGGCGCGCATGGCGGGCGCTACCCCGGTCGCCCCCTAACCCCACACCCCGGCTCGTCTATGGGCCGGGGATGAACATGGAAGGATGATGCGATGGACGGCCATTTCAACAAACTGACGCCAGCCGAAGCTGAGCGCCTTGCCATGCTGGCCGAAGAGTGCGGCGAGGTCATTCAGATGATCGGGAAAATCCTGCGTCATGGATATGACAGCTACCACCCCAACGATCCATCAACGACCAACCGTCAACTGCTTGGTAGGGAATTGACTGATCTTCTGGCTGTCGCCGCAGCTTTGTGTCGGGACAACGTGCCAGAAGGGTCTCTGCACGATCAGGACCAGGCGTGGGAACGCAAGTTGCGCTACGCCCACCATCAGGAAGAGTTGGTCGTGGAATGCCCATGACCCTCGCCTTCTTCGCCATCATCGCCGGGCTGTCGCAGGGACTTTTCAACGAAATCGTGCGCCCGATCCGGGCCGAGGAGGAATGAATGGACGCGCCGGAACTGATTGTGACGAACTCCCAAGGAACCGCCATTGTTACTGAACAAGTGCGGCACCCCCGCGATGTTACCTACATTCGCAGCGATCTTCTTATCGACCCCAACGCAGTCCACATGAACATGCTGCGCGGCACTCTCGCCAAGCCTTCAGTGGATCAGATTGTTCACATCTATGGCCCCGAAGCTCTCGCCGCCTCACCCGAGGTCGCCAAGCTGGTCGCGGAGGAGCGGGAGGCGGCGGTGGGAGGCCGCACTGGCGGCGCTTCCGGCTGTGATCCGTCAATGTGCTGGCGACCTGCCCATGCAGCCCGCCGGGACGGTCGCTGAGGAATACTTTGCGGGCAAGTCGCTATCCATCGCCGACGCCCTCATCGCCGCCATGCAGGAGAAGAAACCATGATCGACGCCACAATGCGCCACGGAGACTGGATGCAAACCTACACTGGCCGTCAGTTCTGGCCGATAGACCCCCGACCGGAGGAAGTTCACATTGAAGATATCGCTCACGCCCTCTCAATGATGTGCCGATATAACGGGCATTGCGACCGCTTTTATTCTGTCGCCGAGCATAGTGTTTTGGTTAGCCGTGCCGTTCCGCCGCAATATGCGCTTTGGGGTTTGCTACATGATGCGTCAGAAGCCTATATCGCCGATATAGTCCGCCCGGCAAAACGGTTTATTGCTGGATACAAACCAGTAGAAGCCGCGATCATGACGGCGGTAACAACGCGCTTCGGGCTTCCCCAAAAACAACCCGATGAGGTTTCAATAGCTGACAGTGCAATTCTGGCAGATGAGGCGGGGCAAATCATGGGGCCGCATCCAGTTCCCTGGAGTTTGCCACACCCGCCTCTTGGGGTGGAGATTGTTGGGTATGCGCCATTTTACGCGCGCGACCTGTTCCTTGCGCGATATGCGGAGATAAATCCATGACCACCGACATTCCCGCCCTCAAGCGGCAACTCACCGACGCAGGCCTGACGCATGGCCCGCTGCACGACGCGCTGGACCGTGGCGCGGCAGCCGAAGCCAAGCTTGCCGAATGGCAGGCGTCACAGCACTACTCTTACATCGGGCGTGACGGGAAGACTGTCTTGGCGCGCGCTCTTGAGGACCGCGCCGAAGCCGCAGCCGCCCTTGTCGAAGCGCAGGCTGAGGTGGCGCGGCTCTCAACGCTGGAAGGCGCGGCAGATCGCGTCTTGCGATTCATCACGGACCCGGACCGCACGACGCCATGGCAGGCGCTTTACAAAGAAATGCAAAAGGACCGGGGCGACTTCCCCGCGATGGTGCGGACGTTTCTGGAGGCTTTCGCCTGCGCCGATTTCCGCGATGAGTTGCGCCGCGCCGCGCTGTTGCCAGTGGCGCGGGATGAGATGGAGGGGTGAGGGATGATGACAGGCGCGGTTTTCGTCTTCGGGTCTAATCTGGCAGGTCGGCACGGTGCCCGCTCAGGCCGAGGCATCGGTCAGGGAAGCCATTGCGCGGGCCATCATGGACATGCCGCATCCCTCTGCCGGATCACTAGATCACCCGTCCGAAGCGCCGCCTCGTCCGGTGTGACCGACAGCGCAGCCGCGAGTGCCTTGACCGCCGGTTCCGATGCAACGCAGTAGCCTTCAAGGCTTCCGGGCGCGGTCTGACAGGCGGCGACGAATGTCGTCAGCAGGATCATCGCTGGCAGTTTCGCGCAAAACGTCTTCAATGGTCTTCTCCTTTGCTTTCGCAGCTTCCGCCGCAGCCTTGGAACGGGCCGCCTGCGCGCCCTCGCGTTTCTTGATGGCCCCGAATGTCAGGATCCCCGCAACGGCCACCAGCGCCCCGCCTATGGCCCGTGCGATGGGGTTGCCAGTGAGCAGCCGCCAGATGGTGAGAAGGATGGTCACGTTGCCCACCCCTTTTTCTTGGCGAAGGCGTAGATCACCTCGACCGCCGCGCCGATTACGACGGTCGCCGTCATCACAACGTCGGGGTCCGCTGAGAGTTGCAGCCCGATTTCATCGCTGCCCATGAATGCCGCGCCGAGAATGTAGCGCAGGACGATCCGGGCGATTGGTGCATAGTCCATGTGTGTCTCCTAGTTGAACAATCCAAGCAGCCAATTCCAAGCCCCGGTCGCCGCCGCAGCGACAGCGCCCAGCACGGCCAGCACAACCAGCGCCACAGGGCCGTTGACCTTCGGGGCGGGCGCAGGTGCCGGAACAGGCTCGACGCGCTGTGCGGACGGGATTGGCGGGGCGGCGGGTTCAAGCGTG
>NCCZ01000002.1 GCA_002279935.1 Hyphomicrobium sp. 12-62-95
ATTGGTCCGCTTCGAGAAGCGCGCGCTTTGGCGGGAGAAGAGCATAGTCAGGTTACCGCAAACCTCATCAAGGAAGCCCAGGCGAAAATCCGGAATGGGGAAGCGCTCTAACGGATAATGGTCGATGCGGCGCCGCCTCCGATGCGTCGGGCGTAGTTCGGCCTTCCCAACACCCCGACCTCAAACAAATCAGCGACTTAGGTCGCGCCAAATCAAAACAAAACGGAAAAACGAAACTCAAAAAAACACGCAAATATTGGGCGGCGGCGCGCGCGCACCTTCAGGTTGCAAAATGGGGCTCCTATGGGGTCCCCCGTCGTCCAATGGCGACGCCTGACAACATCAACGCAACCAAGCGTTGTGCTTCCTGAGCGATCTTCGGTGGCTGCGCGGACCACGCCTCGAACGCTTCATCACGCAACATCTCAACAGGAATGGATGGTCCCCACAGCTGTTCGATCGGCAGACGCTTGGCGCTTGTGCGCTTGTAGACGTTGTTGCCGTAGCGGCGCACGACGAACGCCGATGGATACGTTTGTGCTTTGCCCCACACCTTCGCGCGCACGCCGTACGAGAACTCCTTGGCGCCAAACCGCGACAGCGGCAGGTGACGCCCCGAACCCGTGGTTCGTGTTTCGAGAGACGAGCGCGTCGCCTGCGTGAACCTGACAGCCGCATGCACGTCGCTGCGTGGAATCGTCGACTGCTTGACGAGCGCCCGTCGGTGCGCAGTCAGTGCCTTGCGGCCTTCCTTGTTCAGCGCCATCGTAAACGCACGACGCGCTTCGCCGTCACCGAGACGACGACATGCGGCTTCGAACTGCGCACGCACCGTATCGGCTTCCGCAAGAACGAGGCGCATCGCTGACTCCGAAAAAGAAAAAGCGCCCGAAGGGTTGGCCTGCGGGCGCAATTCTGAGATTTCAATAACGCAATTTTTACGCGACGCGGAGTCTGCGGTCAATCCACTTTCGGCGGACAAACGCAACAGAGTTTGCACACTCGCAGTCACTCACGGTCACTCAGCGGATCAGACCCAGAACGCGGCCCAGCGCATTCAACGCGACACGCAAATTGCCGATGTCTTCGTCTGGCCAGTCGCGGGCATCCTCATCGACACACACGATCTGGTAGACGAGCAGCGCCGGTCGACGGCCTTCACACAAGCGATGATCGCGGTCACACGCATCGAGCGCGTCAGCCGCCTCATCGAACCGTTCTCGCAGGCGACGAAGGTCGTCATCGCTGTGGGACGCACCTGAGCCACCGAAGATGCCTTCGTTGATCAGCAGCCCGGCGACCGACCGTGGGCTAGGCGTCGGCAAACCCATCGTCCGATGATGGCTCTGGTAGAGTTCGCCAAACGTCAGCCCGGCTTGATACTGCTCATCGCTGATGCGGCCCTGGTAGTTGAGCCGGCCCAGCGCTGTGCCGAGACGTGGATCCCGCGCTTCACGAATAGACACGGCGAAGTGCCGAGCGCGGGCTTTCAGCACCGTCGCCATCGCTTCGCGTTCGGTCTCCTCGTTGGCCAACCGGCCACAGGCCGTGCGCCGGCCGGGTTTGCGTTTGCGTCCGCGCATCATGCCCCTCTGTCCGGCGTCGGCCGGCGTTTGCCATAAAGTTTTTCCCCGAGTTGCTTGAGCATTTCGCGCTCGGGCCAGGTGAGCCGCGTGTCGTCGAGTGCGACGGCCAGCAGGCCCTGTTCGAGCCAGCCGTCGCGTTTGACGTCTTCTGGGGAACGGCGGTTGCCGCCGAAACCGCGTGGGTGCCATTTCATCGCGACACCTCCGCCAGCAGGGCCGCATAGCCCGCAACATCGATAAGGCTGTCCTCATGGGCGGGGTTGCGGGCGAGACGGGCGAGTTTCAGATCAATCAGACACAGCACGACCTGCGCCGGGCTGACCGGCCGACCAAGCGTCACCGACCACCGTGCGGCGATGGCCTCCATGGCGATATCAGCCGGACCATACGCAGCGCGGCGTTCGG
Organism: Hyphomicrobium sp. 12-62-95; assembly: GCA_002279935.1. Classification (GTDB taxonomy): domain Bacteria; phylum Pseudomonadota; class Alphaproteobacteria; order Rhizobiales; family Hyphomicrobiaceae; genus JAGVSR01. Next base: position 1,992 of record NCCZ01000002.1, read on the forward strand.
TGAGCACGCTTGCAGTTTTGCTGAGCAGCGACTCCGCAGTCATCGCACACCTCCCGTGGTCTCAAGCGCCCACAGCAGGATGGCGATCGCGTCCGCCTCGTTGTCGTCCTTCGGCGAATAGCCGCGGTCGCGCACGGCCGTGATGACCGCCGTCTTGTCCGCGTTGCCCTTGCCGGCGATGAAGCGCTTGATCGTGCCGACCGGCACGCCCTGGTAGGCAACGGCACGTTCCTCGCACCAGCCAGTCAGCGTCGCCAGCAGGCCGCCATAGACGTGAGCGGCCGACGTGCCGGCATGCCGCCGAACTTCCTCGTAGTGGATCGCTTCGATACCGCCGCTGTCGAGACGGAGCTGTTCGAGCCAGTTGCGCAGGCGCAGGTAGCGCATGCCACCGCCGTCGTAGCGGTTCGGGTTGAGGTCAAGTGTGCCGCTGGTGATCGTCGAGCAGCCGATACGCAGCGCCCAACCGGTGGTGGTGCCGAGATCGAGCGCGACAACAGCGCCGGGAATTGGGGTTGCATCACTCACGGGCACAGGCAGAGTCGGGACAGCCATGGACTGGGTCTCCTCGTTTGAGATCGGTTTGTGGTGGAGGGCGACGACGGCCTGGTGCTTGGCGGTGCTGGCCGTCGTCGCCGGATTGAACGGTGGGATCAGAACGGCGGGTCCGGCGGCTTCGACCGCACGCTTGCCAGCGAAGCGCCTGGAAAGACCCGCTTCACGTCGAGCACATCCGAACCCAGCGCCTCGATCAGCACGCCGACTTCGGCGACCGTGAACACGCGGCCCTGATCGGCGACGTGGTGAGCCTCCTCCGGCGTGCGAACAAGCGACACGACCTCACCCGACGATGGCAGGACGCACTCCCAGACGTTAGGGCTCAGGGGCGCGTGGCCAGCTGCCGTGGCGGCCGCATCCAGAACCTGCCATGCTCGGCGCAGACCGCCGGCGTGAACGCGAACCGCTGCGAGGCGTCGCGCGATCAGGGCGGCATCGAACCGGTCGACCTGCGCATCGAAGCGCAGCCGCAGATCATCGTCGACGAGCCGACGCAAGCGACCTACGCCCCACTTGCGCTCCAGCGTGACGACGACTTCATCGAGACCGTCGACCAGCGACTGGATCTCGGCGCCGTCGAGCAGCTCGTCGAGGGCGTCGGTCACGGGCTGGACGACCGCGCTCATGGCGACACCCGAGCCGGTGGGGCCCAGGCGTCAGCCAATGGGCCAACCGGCTCCCCCCGGGGGAAGTGTGGGGGCGCGTGTTTCGCGCCACCACTTCCCCCCTTTAGGGGGGAGGTTTTTGGGAAACAGGAAACACGTTGGATTTTCAATGACTTAGAAATCCATGTTTCCCTGTTTTTCAAAACGCAGGAAACACGTAACGATTTCAATGTGTTCCCCATGTTTCCCTGGCGAACCAAGATGTCAGCTGTCGTCACTTCAGATCCTCCTCAAAGAGCACGGGTCGATTGGCCAAGTCCTGCATGTCCAGGCGCCGCGCGAAGCGTTTCAGGCGAACCGGCGAGAGGGTTTCGTCACACGAAAAACCGCGCGCTAAACCGCCAGTGACGATTTCAATTTTGGACCGGCAGGCGGCGAGAATGGCGTCGCGCATGGACCGCTTGGCGCGTTGATGACCCTGCTTGTCGAGCTGCCGGTAGCGGTGAAAGAGCGGCGTCTCTGACCAGGCCAATTGGATCGCAGCCGCGTTGAGCGTAATCTCTGGCTCGGTCGTCAGACCCAACAGACAGCCAATGATCGTCCGGTGCAGATCAACGGGCTCGTCGATCGACGAGTCGGGTTCGACCGTTGTCATCTCGCACGGCTCAAGAACACCCACCTCGTCACCGTTGGCCAGTTCCACACCGACGCGCCGGAACCAGGTCGCTTCACCGTCGATGAGAGACAAATTGGCCTTGGCATCATCCAGGCGAACGTAGAGGGGTCGTTCCTCATCGGGGATACCAAAGCGCTCGGCGTCCTTTTCGCTCATCGCGAACAGCGTCTGCACGACACGGGCGACACCAACGAGCGCACTCGCACCGCGGGCGGTATTCATGTTGCCGGCATGACCGTCACTCGTGCCCTGCGGCGGCTTGGCCGTATGGTGGACGAGAAGCACGGCACAGTTCGTGGCCCGGGCGATTTCACGATAGAGGGCGGCGACTTTCTTGATCTCGCCGTTGGCGTTCTCATCAACCTCGTGTGTCTCGACGAAGGGATCGACGATCAAACATCCGATGTTGTGGGCTTTGATCTCGGCGATGCAGGCATCCACGTCGGGATGCCGAATCACAGCGCCGGACCGGTCGGCGGTTGCAAACAACAGCGGCCGATCGGCCCCTGAATTGAGCGCCACGCGGTCACGCACCTCCGCAAACGGAATGGACCCGTGCAGCAGAACGGCGCCAAGACGGCGCTTCAGTTCGTCGGCGTCGTCTTCGACGTTGTAGACCCACGTCTTGACCTGCTCGTGCACGGTCTCCCCCGTGAGCGCACGGCCTGTCGCCAGGGCCACGGCGCGAGCCACCGAGAGGGTCGACTTGCCGACGCCGGGCGGGGCCACGAGAATGGTGACGTGGCCACGAAGCAACGACCGGCCGATCAACCAACGCCGCTGCGGCAGCAGAGCGAGATTGAGCTGATCGAGAAATGTCGCAACCAACGGCGCCGTGACCGTCGGCTCGACCACCTCGTGCGTCGGATTGGGAACGGCCCATTTCTCACGTCCCGAGGCGATCATCCGTCCGACCTCGCGCCGGGTCTCTTCGATGGTGTAGCCGGGTAACGTCAGGGCATCGGAAGCGGTGAGAATTTCCGCATCGGACCATCCGCGCGCAATCCAGTGACCCGTGAGGCGTACGAGGTTCGTGTGCCAGTGATCGCCCCTGCGAATCCGCTGCAGGGCCGCCTCCACCGAGACGCGATCGGACCCGATGTTGAGGGCCGGGGCCGATGTGTCTTCCACGGCCTCTTGCGTCACCGGCGGAAACGCGCGCGCAATCTGGCCCAGCAGATAGACCTTCGGCCGTCCGTCGGAGAAATCGATAAAGTCGGTGCGTTCCAGCACACGACCAGGCTTTAGCGGCCACGCAATCGAGCCGCCCAGACGCAGGACGCGGCCGGGATTGATGACCGAGGTGTCGCCTTTCAACGCGTGCGCCAGGGCGAGATTCTGCCGGCGAGCAATGTCGGCGTCGCGGATCGGCTCCTCAAGCCGCCAGACCATTTGCGCGCGCACGTGTGGATGGCGGCCGGTGATGATGACGGCTGTCGGCGGGCAGCCGCGGTTCCGGTAATCAACAGCGGCCGTGGCCGTGACATCATCATCAATGTCGATGTAGAGCGCCGTTAGGGCAAAGAAATCGTCGTCACGGCACCGCGCGTCTGCCGTCGTCTCCGGCCGGCGCAGGGCTTGTCCGATGTAAACGTTCTGACCGGGCTTGCGGTTCTCAGCCAGCGCGCACGCGACCAGCTCATCAAGCTCATCGGTGCCAAATAACTTGGCATGCGTGAGCCGCCCGTCGCGGGCGTCGGTCCAGGCGAGTTCAACACGGCCGTGCTGCGCCCCGTCGAGCCAACCCTCGAACAGATGACCAACGTGGCGGCGCATCTGCGCAGGGTCCGGCTCGACCATGAGGCGCACGTTGTCCACGGCGGTGTCCTCGTTGTGGGCGGGGAACCGGAGGGCCGTAGCCCTCCGCGGGCTTTCAGAACAAAGCTTCGTCCACAGCGGCCTTGGGCGGTGGCGGCGGGACATGTTGCGCAGGCGTGCGCACCGTTTGCGCCGGGGCAGCCTGTCCCTGCCAAACTTCGCTCGGTTCAACGGGGCTGCGATCCGGCAGGTCCGCGGGGCGATCCACCCATTGCGCGATTTTGAAGATCGGCCGGTAGTTCGTGCCGTGCTTGTCGCGCATCGCTTGCGACCCGGTACAGGCGATCACGGGAAGCTGACCGCGGTGCGCAGACCGTTCGGCTTCAAACTCGCCGTAGAGCTCGCGAATGGCGTTGGCCACGTGGGTTGACGCGCTGGAGAATTCTGCAGCGCCGCCGAAGAACTTTGGGCTGTACGCCATCAAGACAAAGCCGCGTTTATACCCCTCGCCAGGTATCGGAGCCGGGCTCGAGAGGCTGGCATCGATCACACGCTCGGGTGCCTGGCCTTCGCGAAACAGCAGCCACCCTGTTGCGATGTTGTCGAAATCCGCCACGAATGTCGGCCGGCCCATCTCTTGATCGACGCCGTCTGCGCCGCGGACGAACCACTTGTCGGCCTTGGCATTGAACTTGAAATGCGGCTTGACGGTTCCGAGTCCGCCGATGTGAAGGGTCATGAGACGTCTCCTTTGTTGACGATGACTTCTGCTAGAATCCAAACACATCTGCGCCCCGCGCCCGCGTGCTGGGGTCGGACCAGACGAACTTCTCGAAATCCGGAACAACCAGACCGCAAAGCTCCTCCGCATCGCGCGAGAGGCGCAAGAAGCGCTCCAGGCGGATGGCGATCTGGGTGAGGGCCATGATCTGCCGATCGATCTGTTTGGCATCGAGTTCGTAGACGGCGATGGCGCGGGCATCTTTCTTGCCAAGAGCCGGCTTGAGGTACGCGAATCGCATCGCGAAATTGTCGTGGGCGCAGGCGTAGATGGCCCCTTGGCGTGCGTGCGACGGAGAAATAAACGACGGCAGGCGTTCGCTCGTCTTCAGGTCGACGATGAGCCGGTGTTGATTAAATCGCCAGTCGATGAAACCGATCACGGGGACGGGGACGTCCGGCAGCCGCAGCTCGACGCGCTCCTGGTAGCCAGTTGGGAGTCCGTACTCGCGCAGATGGGGTAAGCCGTTCGTAACATATCCAGGAATGGCGGCACGTTCGCTCTCGCGACGGTCGTGGGCGACGAGCGCCATCTCGCGATCGTAGGCACCCAGCGCCTGGGCAATGCAGTCGTCGACCGATGCGTCGGGATTGATGAGACCGACATGGATGCCCTCTTCCACCGCACGGCCGCGGGCCATGAGCGCTGTCGGCGGACCGCGATGGCCGAGAAGTTTCTCGAGAAGCCAAAGCCCGCAGTCGTTGGCCCACAGGTTCAGGGACGACGCCGAAAGGTGGGTAATGTTGTGCTGCTCAAAACCGTTCATCGCCGGTCTCCGTTTGGGGTGAAACTCACTTCTCGCGGCTTGCGAGCCACGCCTGCACGGCGGCGATGCGGTAGAGGACAAGCCGTCCCTGGGTGACCCGTGGCGGGCCCACTCGCATCGCGTGCCAGCGCAGGAGCGTTCGGACGGAGACGCCGAGTTGCTCGGCCAATTGTTCAGGGGTCCAGAAGTCATCGCGGACCCCAACCGTTCGCTCTTCAGCTGTTTCGCGTTTTAGCAACATGTTGCTCCACCCACTAAGCGTCTGTTCGAGACCATCCGACGATTACGCTAGGTGAAGCGCGCTATTCTGCCTAGGCAGAAACAGTCAAAAACACCGCGGGCAAAATTATTTATGTTTGATTACAATGCTTTAAATAGATGCCCGGGCGGCACCAGCAAAAACACGGAGGTATTTTTTCCACAGGCACAGACGCGGCCATTTGCGCGAATCCGATTCTCTGGCAGAATATATTTGTGTTAAGCACTGGAACACACTGGGGGGCCGATTGATCGAAGTCTCATACCCGCATAAAGCCGATCTGGAGCCGCTGAACATGCGCGCGCCACAGATCTGGCAGATCGCCCAATCGGTCCGAAATCAGATTTACCGCCCCGACAAATTGTTTCTGGCACCGCGGGTGATCGCTCAGGGCATGCAGAACGTGGTCGTGAACGGGGTCGCGTTCGACGTCATCTGGGATTTCGACAATCTCGTGCACGACGAAAACGGGGAACTGGTCCGAGGTGTTACCGAGTTCGATCCGACCGACGCGGCTGGTCAGGTCATGGTAAGTGTCATGGGCACAGCCAACGGCGAGCGCCCTGAGATTGAACTCAGCACAACGGGTCACGAAGCCGGCCATGTGATTTTTGATATGCCCGCAGCCGTGCATGCGAACCGTCACAGTCGGTTTAGCGACACCGATCAACAACTCCGTCGCTTTCGGGGGAGAGAACCCGACACCAAATCTCCTGCGCCCGACTGGAAAGAATGGCGCGCCAATGAATTTATGGGAGGGCTGCTTGCACCGTCCCATTTGCTTCACCGACAACTCCTGCAGATCGCTAGCGACGGTGGTTTCCCGCTGTGTCAGGGTCAGAGCTTCAGCGATCCCCAACTCCCGGTTGTCGATTTTCGGAAGGTTCACCCCCCGGACATCCGACATGCACTCAACTTGACGGGCAAAAGGTTAGGCATCTCAGCCGACTTCGCCCGAGTTCGCATGATCAAGTACCGTGTAGCACTAGGAATCGAGGACAAAAATGTCGTTTGGAAAGCTCATCCGCGACAGGCGACTGGAACTGGGTATCGGGCTGAATGACATGGCCGGACGCGCAAAGATCTCGCCAGCTTTTCTGTCGCGAATGGAGCGAGGTCTCGAGCCTCCACCACGGGATGAGGTCATCGAACGGTTCGCTGCGATCCTCGGTTTGATCTTGGATGATGTCTTCGTGGAGGCAAAGCGCTTCCCGCCAGACATGCAGAATGATGTTGCACGCGTTGTGAGCGTCTATCGTAAACACCGGTCTCGATCGGATAAATCGGAATAATACCATGCCCCTGCCTCCTGCGTTGTTTCTTCGAGCTGACGAAGCGGCTAAGGAGCTCGGGGTCAACTTCGATCGACTTGCAAGTTTCAGCATGAACAACTTGCTGGCTGTTTCCGTTCTGTTGGCCCGACAGGATCCTATCCTTGGACACCGCGAACTCAATTCAAGTTCAACCTCGAGCTCAATACGGCAATTGCAAATAATCCTTACGGGGGTTTTCGATTTGAGACCGGAGGATGCTTTCGTCACCCTCATAAGGGGAGAAGCCGTGATCAGCTACGTGAGCGACGGAAAAAATAATACGAACATTCGGATTACTTCGCCCGCTGCCGGCTTCCCTGTATCTCGGGGTGACCTTGTCATACGGACTGAAGAATATGAGCGTTTCAAACAAACTCACCTAGCCGCCGAAACGAAGCGAGCGGCTGGGCCCGGGCGGCCAAGTATTCACGCTTGGGATCTCTGTTTTGCCGAGCTGAGGGAACGGTGCGGCCCAAGTGGCTTGTCGCGAGATCCCCGAGCGTTGCGAAAGATGGTCAGAGAGTGGTTTGACCAATATCCAGGTTCAGAAACGCGGATTCCAGATGACGGTCAGATTAGCCGCAAAGTGAAGCATTATCTGGCGTCGATGGAGACGGACACCACACCTGACGTTCCACAACGGTCTATGCCCATCGTGATCAAAAGGAAGACACGACGGCGCTGACCCGCTCCGTTGCCTCGCGCAGTGGATGATCGGCCAAGTGCGCGTAGCGCGCCGTCGTTTGCGCCTGGGTGTGTCCGAGCAAGGCGCCGATGATCGGCAGCGACAGACCGGAACTGACCAAGATGGACGCATAGGTATGGCGCAGGTCGTGGATGGTCACGTCCGGGATGTTCGCCTTTTCGCGTAGACGGCGCCAGAACCCATTCATCTCCGTAAGTGGGCCTTCTCGCGTGTCGCCCGGAAACACAAATCGGCAAGAGGGCACTTGCGACGCTTTAATCTGCTGCAGAAGCGCAACAGCGGCTTGTGAAAGAGGAATACGATGTTCGCGACGCTGCTTCGTGTGGGCCGATGGCTTGATCCACACACCGTTAGCTAAATCAAATTGATCCCAGGTGGCATTCATCGCTTCGCCTTTGCGGGCGCCTGTTAAAAGAAGCAACCGGATGATGTTCGCACACCTTTGGTTCGGGTGGCCGCTAAGTAAGCTGACCAAGCGCTGGATTTCTTCCTGGGATAAGTAACGGCTGCGTGGGTTCTCTGGGTTGAAAAGAAGTCCATCGACAGGATTGCCGACGCGATATTCCCAGCGAATGGCGAGGTTAAACATCTTCCGTAAACAGGCAGCGATTCGATTTGCCTGGATCGGCGTTTCCTCGGAAAGACGCCGATGAAGCGCGTCGATGTCTGAGTGTCTGACATCCGCGACCTTCATGCGCCCAATCAAGGGAAGAACACGATTGCGCAGCATGCCAGTCTGATCGATCTGCGTTCGCCGCGATTTTCTCGAAACGTGTTCTTTGAGATAGCGTTCCGCCAATTCCGCAACGGTGGGGGCCGCCCTTAATTCCTCGCGCTCTGCAAGAGGGTCGCAGCCAAGATCTACCTGCCGTTTCGTTGCTTTCGCTTGTTCCCGAGCAGCGACAAGGCTCCAGTCCGGATAAGAACCGATCGTAAGTCGGCGCTCCCGACTATGGATGCGGTAACGCAGCACAAAAGAGCGTGCGCCACCCTTTGTGACACATACACCGAGACCTGTGACCTCAGTGTCCCAGCATGTAATGTTAGCCGCATCGATTGGTGGAGCGATACTGCGGACGAGTTTGTCGGATAGTTTTTCTCGCATTGGACCCCTGCATAACTGCGTTCGATGGTGGATGGCCTCGAACGGCGGTCATTGGCGAGGTATGTCTCTAAAGACGTATATTTATCAATAAGTTATACGTTTTCTCGGCCGACGTCAATGGTCGCAGCCCGCATCGGACAGCGTGTGTGCCGTCGAAGCAGCTCGCTAACTAAGAGCCATCGTGGCGCCTTCTCCAGCCATCCAACGGACCACGCATTCGGTTTGGCTCAATTCATGTGGGAGGAGAAAGATCGCATCCGTTCGTAACCAGCCGTTTCTTGACGCAACTTTCTTTGGCCTACCCTCATGCGCATTACACTTGTAAGTAGTTCAGTCTGCCGGGATCGAGACTGATCCAATCGGTCGTGGGCAGCAGCTACTCTCCCGGAGAATCCATGATTCAGATCTCATACATCAGCTCCGCATCGCCGCCGATGTCGACTGAGGAGCTGCTTACGCTTTTGCAAAAGTGTCGGGAGAACAACGCTGGCCGAGGCGTGACTGGGATGCTGCTCTACGCCAATGGCACTTTTCTGCAGGTTCTCGAAGGGGCCGAGGAAGTCGTCGATGAGCTGGTCGAAATCATCAAGAAAGACCCACGTCACAAAAACATCCAGATGCTCTACCGCAAACCGATCGAGCGAAGGGAATACTCAGACTGGAGCATGGGCTTCAGACGGTTGTCAGACAAGGATCTTAAGGAGGTCGAGGGACTGAGGGATTTCAGCGAGAAGGATTTCAACCCGGAACATTTGGCGCAACACGCCACCGTGGTTCAAAGTCTCATGAACCACTATCGCAAGGAGCGGGTAAAGGCGATCGGCCACAGCGAGCTCGGCGTTGTTGAAGACGACCAAATGATCAACTTGCTCCATCGCGTCATTCGAGGCGCGGTCCGTGTCTTGGCTGTCCTTATGGTTCTGACGATTTTATGGGGCGTGGTCGATGTGGTTATGGTGCTCTACAGCAAGATCTTCCTGCCATCGTTTGAGGACCTTCGTCCGCGTGACATCATCGTCGTCTTTGGGGCGTTTTTGGCAGTCCTGATCGCGATCGAGATCTTCATGAACATCACTCTGTATCTACGCGACGACGTGGTGCACGTGAGATTGGTCGTCGCGACAGCACTCATTGCGATTGCGCGAAAGGTGATTATCCTAGATTTTGAGAAAATCGAGCCGATGTACATATTTGCAACAGCAGCCGTGGTCTTGGCCCTTGGTATTGTCTACTGGCTTATGGGCTCCCAGTCCGACCGCGGCTTCCAGAAACCGCTGGATTGAATGCACGGAGCAAAGAGCTCGGGAAATCGTCCGGGTTCGTACTCAACTCGACTCCGCACTGTGTCCGTGCGTCTTTGGCATCTAAGTGGCCGGGTGAAGCTTTCATTTTCTGGTACTGTCTTTGGCCGTCGCGATATTGCTCAAATTTCTCCGCCGGTTACGCCCTTTTCCCTGTATTATTATGCGCTTAGACGTATTATCTGTGTGCGGCTGTTAATCGGACGGTCGTAGGTTCGAGCCCTACCCGCGGAGCCAAATTTCCCACCCAGTCACACAAAGAAAAATCGCCACTCCGGAGTGCGGGGCGGCGATTTCAAGTTCGTGTTCTTGGCGGCCTTGCAGGGGACCACATCAGGGGGCCAGACCGCCAGAGGGCGGGGGCGGGGCATCGGGATCAATAATCTGGGCGGCGGCAGCGAAGGGCTGACCGTCGCGATTGTAGATGTCGGTGCGGAAGTGGACCATGCCGTCTTGCTCGGCCCAGGCGGTGATGTAGGCAAAGTAAACGGGGATTGGCCGGGTTAACTGAAGGTCGAGAGGCAAGCCGGCTTCGATAACGGCGTCGACCTGGCCGGGATTTTCCCAGCCGGGTTCGAAGGAGGCGATCCACGAGACCAACTTAAAGACATCCTGGACGCGGACACAGCCGGCGCTGAAGGCGCGGGCGCGCTGATCGAACAGCGTCTTGAGCGGCGTGTCGTGCATGTAAACGCCGTGCTCGTTTTGCATGTCGATGCGGACGAGGCCGAGCGCGTTTTGCGGGCCGGGATCCTGCCGGAGTTTGATCTTGGAGGCCTCGGCCGTCGTCCAGTCGATGGCGGTTGCGTCGATCTCGGGGCCGTTGAAATCGTTCATCACGACGCGGATTTTTTCCTTCTCGAGGTATTCCGGCTCCTTCACGAGGCGCGGGAACACGTCGAGCTGGGCGACGCTGTCGGGCACCTTCCAATGCGGGAAGAAATTCAAGGCTTTGATTGTGGCGCGCAAATCCGGCGTTTCGCGCTGCTGGCGGCCGACCACGACACGGTGACGCTGAGCGACCTCGTAGCGATTAACGGCTTCGAGCTGAAAGGCTGGCGAGTTAACGAGGACGTAGCGCTCTTCGATGGGCTGCTGGAGGAGCGCAAAAATGCGCTGGCGGTTCAATTCTAATTGCTGGAGGCGCTCGTCGGCGGAGACGTTGAGGGCTGCGAGTGTGGGTTGATCGACGCGGCCGCTGACGCGCAAACCATGGCGTTCCTGGAAGCGGCGGACGGCTTCTTCGGTGGTGCTGTCGAAATTGTAGTCTTCGTAGCTGGAGCTGGAGCCTTTGAGTTCGCCGGTCGCGCGCAAACGGCGGCGAACAATCGGCAAGCGCTCATCGTCGTCGCCCGGCCGCATCATGCGGTTGCCCGGAATTTTGGGCCAGCCGCCCTTGTTCACAATCGCCTGATACTGGACGATCGCCTTGTCTATGAATGTGACCATCTCTTCGCTGCGATACGGCACGGTGCCAGGACGCAGGTCGTTGACGACATCGGGCTTAATCGGCGTGCGCTCGGTGGTGCGATTGCCGGTGTAGTCGGGCGTGCCGAAGCTCTGGATGCCGTCCCACCACGTGTCGGCCAACACCCTGGTTGGGCTTGATGCCGATGCGAGCCCGGCGAGCAGCACGAGGGCAGCCACCCACGGAAAGCGGATTGAGGGCACGCGGGCCCTGCCTGTGGAGGCCGTGCGCGGCGTGGACGTCACGTCTTGCATTTCCAAATGGTCTTTCCCTCGGCCGGCGCTGCGGGCCTGTCCTCTAAACCACCGCACAGAACCGATTCTGACTGCGATGCAGCATTCGGTCATGGATGTGGCCAAAGGATGGACGGCGCGCAAGGCATCCACGGCCACACGGCCGCACGGAAAGTGAACTCGCAGCAAGGACATGCCGATGCTGCGGCGTTGCGTCCGTGGTGCCGCATTGATCAGAAATGGTCCCAACCTTTGGGTTGCATGGGGCGTTCGCCGTCGGGAGTGGAGAGCCGCAGCCCCCGCTGATCGGACATGGTGCCGATGCGGGTCACCTTTAGGCCGATGGAGGAGGCGGCCTCTGCGATTGCGGTTTCGGCAATCGTGGGAGCAGTGAAGAGCAGTTCGTAGTCGTCGCCGCCTGAGAGAGCGAGGTCCATCACGTCCGGATGGGACGCTGCCAGCCGCGCCACGGCGGGAGAAAGCGGAATGCGCGCGGCGTCCACAACGGCGCCGGCGCGGGCGGCGGCGGCGAGGCGTCCGATATCCTTGGCCAATCCATCGGACAAGTCCATGGCGGCGGTGGCGTGCTGGCGCAGGATACCCGCTGCAGCGAGGCGGGGTTCGGGCCGCAGGTAGCGCGCGACGAGGCCCGACCTTTCGCTGGCGGAGAGGCGCCAGTCGCGGACATCGGCATCCTCGCGGCGGAGTTTCAAGCCACAGGCGGCGTCTCCTAAGATGCCGGTCACAAAGATTGCGTCGCCGGGGCGCGCGCGGTCGCGCGTGAGGTGAAGGCCTGTGGGGATTTCTCCGATGGCTGTGATGGTGATCGTCATGGGGCCGGGGCGCCGGTCGGTATCGCCGCCGGAGAGAACGATGGCAAAGGCGGATTGGGCTTCCGCGAGGCCCGACGTAAAGCGCTGCATGAACTCATGCGTGGGGGCATCTGGAAACGACAGAGCCATCTGATAAACGCGCGGGACGGCGGCCTTGGCGGCCAGATCGGAGACATTTACGGCAAGTGCCTTCCAGGCGATGTCTTCAGGCGCATCGTCGGGGAAGAAGTGAACGCCGGCGGCGACGGCATCGGTCGTGACGATGAGCTCCGTCCCCGGCGCGGGCGTGAAGATCGCGCAGTCATCCGCCAGATCAGAGGCGCCGGCATGGGCGCGGGCAAGCGGCGCCAGATAGGTGCGGATCAGGTCCTCTTCGCTGGCGATTGTCCGCGGCACGGTTTCCTCCGCTTCGCCTTGTAGGACGCTCTGTCTCGGCGAACGCTAGGCGTCGCCGGGTGCGGGGCGTTTGCGGTCGAATTCGTCGGCGCGCAGTTTGCGGCCGAGTTTGTCGAGCACGCCGTTGACAACGCGGGGTTCGTCCTCGTCGAAGAAGGCGTGCGCGACGTTGATGTATTCGTTGATCACGACACGGCCCGGCACGTCGCGGCGTTCCAACAGTTCGAAAGAGCCGGCGCGGAGAATGGCGCGCAGAATGGCATCGACGCGCACGAGGCGCCAGCCGGCGGCCAACTGCTCATGGATCATGGGGTCGACATCGCGCTGGCGGCGGACGACACCGTGGACGATTTCGGAGAAGAAGGTGGCGTCGGCCTCTTCAAGGTCGGCGGCGGCATCGTCCTCTTCCAACGCTGCGGGATCAGCCGGCTTGTTGAAGCGCAGGCGCTCGAACTCATCGACGACTTCGGAGACGTCGGCGCCGGCCAATTCCATCTGATAGAGCGCCTGCACGGCAGCCATGCGCGCTTTGGAACGCGGGGTGGCGCCTTTGCTGGCGGATTTCTTGGGAACAGCGGTCATGCCGAGGTCTCTGCGAAATGCTGCTTCAGCGCGATCATGCCGAGGCAGGCGCGCGCCGCATCGCCACCTTTGCCGGACGGCGCGCCGCCGGCCGCACGGGCCAGCGCCTGTTCGCGCGTGTCAACGGTGAGGATGGCGTTGCCTAAAGGGATTGAATAACGGATGGCGGTCTCCATGAGCCAGTGATTGGCATTGTTGCAGACGATATCGTAGTGCGCCGTCTCGCCGCGAATGACGCAGCCCAGTGCGATGGCGCCGTCATAGAGCGTGCCCTCGGCGCCGATAGTGCCGGCGGTAACGGCGGCGGCGAGCGCCTGGGGAATTTCCAGCGCACCGGCGACCGTGACTCGATCGGCACGGCAACCATTTTGGGCCAAGACGGCTTGGGCACTTTCGAGAAGCTGGCGGTTAATATCGGCGTAATAGGGCGACTCGATGATGAGCACGCGCGCGCCGCGTGCCAGCTTCAAAGAGCCGGAGGCCGTTCGTTCGTCTTCGGAGCGATCCACCATGGGGCTACTCGATCGCCCGGGTTTCGACGATGCGCAACCCGAAGGCTTCAACGCCAATATAGACCTGTTCGGGCGAGTTGGTGAGAAGAACCATGTCGCTGATGCCCAGATCGCGCAAGATCTGCGAGCCGATGCCGGTTTCGACCTGGCGGCGGTTGGCGGGCGAGGCGCCGTTGCCGCCCTTGTGGCGGCCGATCCAGTCGGAAACGCTCTTGGCGCCCAGATCGCGGATGAGGACGACGACGCCGCGGCCCTCGCGTTCGATGGCGCGGAGTGATTTGGCGATCAGGCTTTCACCGTCCTTGGCTTCGCCGACTCCGAGGAGGTCGGCGGGGACGTTGACCGCATGCACGCGCACGAGGACGGGATCGGGGCCACCGACGTTGCCCTTGACGATGGCCAGATGCTCGGTGTGATCGACGGTGGTCGCGTAAACCTTGAGATCAAAAGGTCCGCCGAAAGCGCTGTCGAAGCTGGTGTCGGCGACGCGCTCGACGAGGCGGTCGTTCTTGAGGCGATAGGCGATCAGATCTTCGATGGTGCCGATCTTGAGCTTGTGATGCGCGGCAAAGGCTGCAAGGTCGTCCATGCGCGCCATGGTGCCGTCGTCGTTCATGATCTCGCAGATAACAGCGCTTGGGGCGAGGCCGGCGAGTTTGGCCAGATCGACGGAGGCTTCGGTGTGGCCGGCGCGGATCAAAACGCCGCCGTCGCGGGCGATCAGCGGAAAGACGTGGCCGGGCGAGACGATGTCGTCGGCGCCCTTCGTCGTGTCGATGGCGGTGGAGATGGTGCGGGCGCGGTCGTGGGCGGAGATGCCTGTCGAGATGCCTTCGCGGGCTTCAATCGATTGCGTGAAGGCGGTGCGGTTGCGCGAGGCATTGTTGCGCACCATCATTTCCAGGCCCAGCGCTTCAGCGCGCGCGGGCGTCAGCGCGAGGCAGATGAGGCCGCGCCCATACTTGGCCATGAAGTTGATCGCGTCGGGCGTTGCCATCTGAGCGGCGATGACGAGGTCGCCTTCGTTCTCGCGGTCTTCCGCGTCGACGAGCACGACCATGCGCCCATTCTGCAGTTCCTCGACGATCTCATGCGTCGGGGATACGGCGGAGGCGGGCTTCGGCATCGCGGCGGTCGCTTCCTTGGCGCTCGTCTTTGTTGCGCTCACGGGCGGAACTCCAAAAGCCGCGCGACGTAGCGCGCGAACATATCGACCTCGAGGTTGATGAGGTCGCCCGGCTTTTTGCGCCCCCAGGTGGTCTTGGTCAAGGTGTGTGGGATCAGATTGATTCCAAAGCGATTTTGATTGACTTCGTTGACCGTGAGCGAGGTGCCATCGAGGGCAACGGATCCCTTGGGGGCGATGAAGCGGGCGAGTGCGGGCAGGGCTTCCAGGACGTAGCGGACGCTGTCGCCGTCGGGGGCGACGGATTGGATGCGGGCGAGGCCGTCGACGTGGCCGGAGACGATGTGGCCGCCCAGCTCGTCGCCGGCTTTGAGCGCGCGTTCGAGATTGATGGCGCGGCCGGGCATCCATTCGCCCAGCGTGGTCTTTGAGAGCGTTTCGTTCGAGACATCGACGGTGAAGGCGGAGCCCTTTCCGTCGGGCCGCACGGACGTGACCGTGAGGCACACGCCGTCGCAGCAGATCGATGCGCCGAGGTCGATGGTGACCGCTTC
Source organism: Hyphomicrobium sp. 12-62-95 (assembly GCA_002279935.1). Lineage (GTDB taxonomy): Bacteria > Pseudomonadota > Alphaproteobacteria > Rhizobiales > Hyphomicrobiaceae > JAGVSR01. The sequence continues at coordinate 17,524 of NCCZ01000002.1, forward strand.
GTATGTGGAACGGATCGCGAAGCGTCCGCCTTCGCGGCCGATGACTTCGCCGATGTCTGTGATGATGCCGGTGAACATGGTGTCCGTTTTCCGCGGGGCCGTGAGCCGGCCGGACCGTTCATGTCGCGCAGGCTCACGCCTGGCGCAAGTGCCACATGGTGTCCGTGCCCACGGGGCGGCAATCGGTCTTGTGCAGGGTTAAATGATTTTGGTGGGAGAGATGGTGTTGCAGGGCAAAGGCTGCATTTTCGGCGTTTGGCGGGCCTGCCATGAAAAGCGTCACCTCATCGACGAGGCCGCTGCTGGCAAACGAGCGCCAGAGGGTGGGGCCGCCCTCGACGAGGAGGCGCGTGATGCCGCGGGCGGCGAGGGCTTCGAGCAGGGTGGCGATATTTTGATCGGGCAACTCTAAAACTTCGGCACCGCGGGCGGCGAGATCGTGATCGGCTGGGAGCGCTGCACCTGCTCGCAAAATCATGACCGGGGGTTGGGTCGCGGTGGCGAACAGTTTCGCGCTTGGATCAAGGGCGGAGCGGCCGGCGAGGACGATACGCACGGGCGAGCGGTGGGCGAGGCCCGGAAGGCGACAGGTGAGGTCGGGATTGTCAGCGCGTAGCGTTCCGGCGCCGACGAGGATTGCGTCGGATTGCGCGCGCAAGAGGTGGCCGCTGGCGCGGGCCTCGGGGCTTGTCACCCAGCGCGGGGCGGTGCCGTCGCCGGGGGCGATGAGGCCGTTCGCATCGGTGGCGATTTTCAGCGTGATGAACGGGCGCTTTTGCGTGATGCGGAGGATGTGGCCGAGGGTGAGCCAGCGGGCGTCCGGTTCGAGGACGTTTTCGGTGACGTTGACCCCTGCGGCGCGGAGTTTGGCGATGCCTTCACCCGCGGTGCGCGGATCGGGGTCGCCGCAGCCGACGACGACGCGCTTCAGGCCAGCCGCGACGATGGTGTCGGCGCAGGGCGGGGTTTTGCCGAAATGGGCGCAGGGTTCGAGCGTGACGTAGAGGGTTTTTCCGCGCGCCCTGTCGCCTGCCCGGCGGATGGCCGCTGTTTCCGCGTGCGGGCGGCCGCCGGGTTGCGTCCAGCCGCGCGCGATGACTTCGCCGGTTACCTCATCTGCGATCACCGCGCCGACGGCGGGGTTGGGCGCGGTGTTGCCGAGCCCGCGCTGCGCCATCCGCAATGCGATGCGCATCATGTCGAGATCGAAGGGGGATGCCGTCATTTCAAAATTGCCGCGGACGTTCGCGCCCCCTGCTCCCCTCCCCCTTGCGGGGAGGGGCCGGGGGTGGGGGTCGGGCTTGCGGTGATGGTTGCGTTGATCACAGGCGACGATCTGGCTGAGGTGTTTGCGGCTGCATCACCCCACCCCTAACCCCTCTCCGTCAAGGGGAGGGGGATTTCTTTTCGTGCGAGGTGAGACGCGAGGCAAGTCCCCTCTCCCCGCGCGCGGGGAGAGGGTTAGGGTGAGGGGCAGCATCCGCACGGTGCGGGCCCTTATCTGACCCGTTTCGAAGTGAGAAGTGGGGTGGGTGAGAAGTGAGGTGGGTGTATCCGCCAATTCGCACGCAGCTGCCCCTCACCCCGCCCCTCTCCCCATCGAAGGCGATGGGGAGAGGGAGACGTAAGGCGCGTTCGGCGGGTCGATAAAGGCCAGGACAAGCCAAATGGCAGCTTCAGCTACCGTGGCGTTTGGTGGGGAGGGGGATGACGGTGTCGTCGCCGGCGATTTCGCCGAGGACTTCCTGGAAATCGGCGGCTTCGGTGAAGTCGCGATAGACGGACGCGAAGCGGACGTAGGCGACGGGGTCGAGGCCGCGCAGGGCTTCCATCACGCGCTCGCCGATCATGGAGGAGGGGATTTCGGTTTCGCCGGAGCTTTCGAGCTGGCGGACGATGCCCGACACCATGCGCTCGATGCGGTCGTCGTCGATGGGACGTTTGCGGGTGGCGATGGTGACGGACTTCATCAGCTTGTCGCGATCGAACGTGACGCGGCGGCCGGACCGTTTGAGAACGATCAGTTCGCGCAGTTGCACGCGCTCAAAGGTCGTAAAGCGTCCGCCGCAGTCGGGACATTCGCGGCGGCGGCGGATGGAGGCGTTCTCATCCGTCGGGCGGCTGTCCTTGACGCTCGTATTTTCGCAGGAGCAGTAGGGGCAGCGCATCGGGCGTGACCTTTGGACGAGAGAGCTTTGGCCCACCTGTTTAGGGTGCGCGCGCCTGAGTCGTCCCCGTGCGCGGCAGCGATTCCCCCGCAATACACAGGTGTTGGCGGCCGCTCGGTCTCAGACGGTGCCATTCAGCGAGTTTGGCACCGAGTTTGGTGCCTGGCACCGCATGCAAAAAAGCGCCTGACGGGGGACCGTCTGGCGCTTTCTGTACTCTTGTGACTTTCGTGGGCGATTAGCCGTAGAGCGGGAAGCGGCGGCAGAGGGCGGTCGCTTCATCCTTGATCTTGGCTTCCACGGCAACGTTGCCCTCTTCGCCATTCTTGGCGAGACCTTCGAGGACTTCAGCGATCATGCGACCGACTTCACGGAATTCGGCAACGCCGAAGCCGCGCGTGGTGCCGGCGGGCGAGCCGAGACGGATGCCCGAGGTGACCATGGGCTTGGCCGGATCGAACGGCACGCCGTTCTTGTTGCAGGTGATGTGCGCGCGGCCCAGTGCCTTTTCGGAGATGTTGCCGGTCAGGTTCTTGGGACGCAGATCGACGAGGATCAGGTGGCTGTCGGTGCCGCCGGAGACGAGCGCGAAGCCCGAGTTGACAAGCACTTCGCCCATCGCCTTGGCGTTGTCGATTACGTTCTGGATGTAGGTCTTGAAGTCAGGCTGGAGGCATTCACCGAAGGCCACGGCCTTGCCGGCGATGACGTGCATCAGCGGGCCGCCCTGGATGCCCGGGAAGATCGACGAGTTGAACTTCTTGGCGAGCGCCTCGTCGTTCGTGAGGATGATGCCGCCGCGCGGACCGCGAAGGGTCTTATGCGTGGTCGATGTGACGACGTGGGCGTGCGGGAACGGGCTCGGGTAGAGACCGGCACCGACGAGGCCAGCGAAGTGGGCCATGTCGACCAGCAGGTACGCGCCGATTTCGTCGGCGATCGCGCGGAACTGGGCGAAGTCGATCTTGCGCGGATAGGCCGAGCCGCCGGTGATGAGCAGCTTGGGCTTGTGCTCGTGGGCGAGCTTGCGGACTTCGTCGAAGTCGATGAGGTGCGTTTCGGGATGGACGCCGTAGTGGACGGCCTTGAACCACTTGCCCGACTGGTTGACCGGGGCGCCGTGGGTCAAGTGACCGCCGGCGGCCAGCGACAGACCCATGATCGTGTCACCCGGCTGGATCAGCGCGTTGAACACGCCCTGGTTGGCCTGCGAGCCCGAGTTCGGCTGCACGTTGGCAAAGCCGCAGTTGAACAGCTTCTTGGCCCGCTCAATGGCGAGATCTTCCACGATATCAACATACTGGCAGCCGCCGTAGTAGCGCTTGCCGGGGTAGCCTTCGGCGTACTTGTTGGTCAGAACGCTGCCGGCGGCGTCAAGGACGGCGCGGGAAACGATGTTTTCGGAGGCAATGAGCTCGATTTCATCCTGCTGGCGGCCGTACTCCTTCGCGATCGCGGCGGCAACCTCCGGATCGGTCTCCTCGATGTGAGACTTGAAAAAGCGCTCGGTCGAGCTGGACTGCCCCTTCATATTCAACATGACGTTTCCTCGCTGATTTTGCGGAATTTGGTTGGCGGCGGATTCGGGTTGCGCGTCGATCCGAAAGGCTGGGACGCCCCTGTTCGACGAAAGTCTTACGTTGGGGAATACCACGTGGTGCACTACCCCCACAACCGGCCCCCCAGGACGCGACGACACTACGCAGGGATTCCTTGGGCTGAAAACGCCCCCCGGGGTGGGTTGGACCAACCCTTTCGGTGAAGTCGGGCCTTTCGGTGAAGTCGGGCCTTTCGGTGAAGTCGGGCCTTTCGGTGAAGTCGGGCCTTTCGGTGAGCTGGGCCGTCCGGGGTCATTCGGCCGCGAGGCGCACAATCTGGCCGTGGGACAGAGGGCAGGCCGCCCAGAGTTCCGACAACGCATGGACCAGGGCGTCCATTTGGGCGTCCGTGTGCTGCGGCGAGGGTGTCAAGCGGATGCGCTCGGTGCCGCGCGGGACCGTCGGATAATTGATCGGCTGCGCGTAAATGCCATAGCGGTCGAGCAGGGTATCCGTCACGGCCTTGCAATGGACGGGATCGCCGACGAGGATCGGGACGATGTGGCTCGGATTGTCCATGACCGGAATCTTGGCGGCCTTCAGCTTGGCCTTCAGGGTCCGGGCGCGCTCCTGATGGCGGGCGCGCTCGAACTGGCTGCCTTTGAGATAGCGGATGGACGCGAGCGCTCCGGCTGCCACGGCAGGGGCAACCGAGGTGGTGAAGATGAAGCCTGCAGCGAACGAGCGAATCGCATCGCAGATGTCGCGCGAGGCGGCGATGTAGCCGCCCATGACGCCATAGCCCTTGGCGAGCGTGCCGTTGATGACGTCGACGCGGTGCATGACGCCGTCGCGCTCAGCGATGCCGCCGCCGCGTGGGCCATAGAGGCCGACGGCGTGGACTTCGTCGAGATAAGTCATGGCGCCATATTTATCGGCCAGATCGCAGATGGCGGCGATTGGAGAAATATGGCCATCCATCGAATACACGCTCTCGAAGGCGATGAGCTTGGGCGTCTCGCGCGGGAATTCGGCGAGCTTAGCTTCGAGGTCAGCGATATCATTGTGGCGGAAGATGCGCTTGTCGCCGCCGCCGTTGCGGATGCCGGCGATCATCGAGGCGTGGTTCTTCTCGTCAGAGAAGATCACGAGGCCGGGAATGAGCTTTTGAATGGTGGACAGCGTCGCGTCGTTGGCGACGTAAGCGGAGGTGAAGAGGAGGGCCGCTTCCTTGCCGTGCAGGTCGGCGATCTCGAGTTCGAGTTCGACGTGGTAGCGGGTGGTGCCGGAGATGTTGCGCGTGCCGCCGGAACCCGCGCCGGCGACATCGATCGCTTCGTGCATGGCGGCGAGCACATTGGGGTGCTGGCCCATGCCGAGGTAATCGTTCGAGCACCACACCGTGATCGGGTGGTTCGACGTCTCGGTGTACCGCGTTGCGGAGGGGAAAGCGCCGCGCTGGCGCTTGAGATCGGCGAAGACCCGGTAGCGTCCCTCGGCCTTGATCTGGTCGAGTGCCGCCTTGAATCGCCCGGCATAGTCCATCTGCACGTTTCCTGACCCTTTCGGGGCTGTTTTCGCCCGTTTGACGCGCACTCTGCCCCGGCTCTAGCCCGTTGATCAACCGCTTTCGTGTCGCGACCTTTTGCAGGTCAATTTGCTTGTTGTCCGTCTTTCTCGAAGGCCACGGTTGGCATCTTGGCCCCAACGTTTGGGATACGTTCCTGGCGCAAAGTTGGCTTCGGCGAGGCTCACCCAAGTGCTTGCGGCATTCGGACTAGAGCATTTGGCGCATCATCACCACTTGACGAGAGTCAAACGCGGGCGAGCGGAACGAATTGCCGCGCCATGTTGCAGATCAAATTAATGGTAGGGCGAGTGACTTGCTGCCGGCTTAATACGAGGTGGCCGATTCTGAACCCGAGCGGTCGCGGTCGTAAAGGTCGCGGCGGAATTGAATGACGCCGTCGGGGGTGGCCCAGGCGGTCAGATAGGCGAAATACAGAGGAACTGGCTTTTTCAGTTTGGCGTCGATGCGCTCGCCGCCTTCTCTGACGGACGCGATGCGGTTGGCGCTCCAGCCGGGCGTGTCGGCCAGGAGCCAGGCGGCCAGTTGTTCGATGTTGGCGACGCGGATGCAGCCGGAGCTGGCCGCGCGGAAGTTGCGGCCGAACATCGTCTCCGATGGCGTGTCGTGCATGTAGACCGAATGCGAATTGTTGAAATTGATCTTCAAGAAGCCCAACGGATTATCCTTGCCCGGCTTCTGGCGGTAGGAGAGCCCGGCGGGCTGGCCGGAGGACCAGTTGATTTTTTCCGGGTCGACCTTTTTGCCGGCGCCGTCATAAGCGTCGATGCCGAATTTGACGAGGACGTTCTTGCCCTCTTGCTGCATCTCGCGGCCGCGCGGGATCAGATCCTTGGAGATCACCGTCGGCGGCAGGCGCCAAATGGGATTGAAGTTCATTTCATGAATCGTCGTGCGCAGGAGAGGTGTAGGCCGGTCGGGCTTGCCGACAACGCCGGTATGGCGGGAGACGACCTTGTCGCCCTGGACGGCTTCGACTTGGGCTGCGGGAATGTTGACGGCGACATACTTCTGCTTGGCGGTGCTGCCGACATAATCCTGGAGGCGGGCGAGCGAGTTTTTGAGCTGGCGTAGGCGAACGTCGGCGGGGACGTTCAAGGCGGCGGCGGTGCGCTCGTCGACGATGCCGGTGGGGGTGAGGCCGTTGGTGGCCTGGAAGCGCTTCACGGCGAGGTCGAGATCGGAGCCAAAATGTTCCGATTCATCGCTGCTCGAAGGAAATTCGCCCGAGACGGCGAGGCGGCGTTTGAGGACGGCGACGGCAAAATGCGTCTCGCCGTAGAACGTTTTGATGGCGGGAACGGTCTCCCAACCGCCGCTCGCGACGATGTCCTGGTATTTTTTGATCGCGGATTTGGTGGGGGCGACGTTGGCCGGCGACAGCGTCGGGTAGCCCGGCGGCGGGTTCTTTTCCCATTCGCGGACGAACTCGCGGTCGACAGCGCCTGGGCTCGATGCGCCTGGTCCCGAGGGGCCGAATTGAATGCCGTTGTCGAAGGCGGCCGCAGGGAGTGCATGGATGCATGCGGCCACTGCCAGAACGGCCAGACCGCGCCGTGTCGAGACATTGGTGTCGCGGTTTGTCATGGCACCCGCCAGCAACTGTCCCAGAGGTCATTCCGGGGCGGACAGTGTGTTATTCGCGGGCGCTTGAAAAGCCCCCTGTGCTGGATCGCATCCACGGCTTACGGGCGAGGCTGCGTCCGGTGTAAATCGGATGTCCACAAAACGAAAGGATCGCGGCGTGGGGCACCGCGATCCTTCGTTCAGTTTGAAATGTACCGACTCGAAATGTACCGGAGGGATTAAAGGCGGTACAGGATCTGGTGCGACCAGAAGCGCTCCAGGCGCATCAGCGCCTTGTTGAGGTGCTTCAGATCTTCGTTATCCACGCTGCCGACCGTTTCGATCGAGCTCAGCTGGCGCTGGTAGAGCTTGTTGACCACGTCGCAGACGTCGTGGCCCTTGTCCGTCAGGCTGACGCGCACGCTGCGGCCGTCCGTTTCGGACTTCTTGTAGTGAATGTAGCCCATATCGACGAGCTTCTTCAGGTTGTAGGAGACGTTGGAGCCGAGGTAATAGCCGCCCCGCTTCAGGTCGCCCGCCGTCAGTTCGCTTTCGCCGATATTGTAAATCAGCAGCGCTTGCACGCTGTTGAGATCGGACCCGCCCTGGCGCTGGAATTCATCCTTGATGACATCGAGCAGCAGACGATGCAGCCGTTCGATCAGGCGCAGCGCCTGGAGATACTCGCCCTGGATCGTTTCTTCCGCGACCGCTTGTACTTTTGCGCGGGCACGCGCGTCGATAACAGCACTCATCGCCCAGCCTCTTACCTGTTTGAACGCACACTCCCGGTTTTTTTAGTCTCCGGGTTTCAACAGGCAGAATAGCTTCAATAATTAAATCTTACCTGAATAGATATAGTAAAAGAATAGTTCCCGGGGGTACCATTCAATCGTTGTTTATATTGTCTTACGGCTGCGCTTCGGTTTTGGCGCGCGCATAGGCCAACTATTGAACCGCTTTTCCTAAAAACATTCCTACAAAAAGCAGCGGCTATGCGCGCATCGCTTGCATCTCGGTGCGGCTCGGCAGGCTGAATGCGTGGTCTGACAGAGGCGCGAAATAGTGCTTGATGATTTCGGACCCGACGCGGCTCACATGTTCGGGTTGCCATTTCGGCGCATTGTCCTTGTCGATAATGAGGGCGCGGACGCCTTCGTAGAAATCGTGATCTTCGAGAAAACGGCAGGCGAGGCGATAATCGGTTTCCAAAACCTGGCGCAGGTCGAGCGATTTGCTGTCGCGGATGTGGCGGAGCGTGATGGCGAGTGAAAGGGGCGAGCGTTCGCGCAATTCGGCTGCAACCGCGTGCGCCCATTCGGCGTCTTTTCCGGCTTCGGATTGGAGCCTGGACATGATCTCGGGGACGCTTTGGGCGGAGAAGCAGCGGCTGATGAGGTCGCGCTTGTCCTGATGTTCGCCGGGGCCTGGATCGGTATGGCGATCATCGAGAAGAGGATCGACGGGCTCAGTTTCGGCGAGGCCATCGATAATGGCGGTGTGCTGCGCTGCGGGAATGCAATGGGTGACGAGGCCCAGCGCGTAGGCGTCGGCGCGGCCGATCGTGCGGCCGGTGAGACCGAGATAGACACCCATTTCATCCGGCATGCGGGATAGCGCGTGGCAGACGCCGACATCGGGGAACAGACCGATTTTGGTTTCGGGCATGGCGAAGCGATAGCCCTCGCCCGCAACGCGGTGGGTTCCGTAGAGGGAGATCCCTACCCCGCCCCCCATCACCATGCCGTCGATCAGGGAGACCGTCGGCTTGGAGAAGCATTCGAGCCGCCAGTTGAGTGCATATTCGTCGGCGAAGGCTTGGCGTGCGGCGATCATGCTGGTTCTGCCCAACGTTGCGACTTCGCGGACGTCGGAGCCGGCGGAGAATGCTTTGGGCGAGGCGGATTGAATGACGACGGCGTAGGTGTTGGGATCGCGGGAGAAAGCTGGGAACCAGGACGCCAACCGGGCGCGCATGGCGATCGTGAGCGCATTTAAGGCGCGCGTGCGCTGCAACGTGATCACGGCCGCCGAACCATTGTGTTCGAGGCGGATATCGGCGGCGGGGATTGGTTCGCTTGGGTCGGCCACGCCGGTCCTTTCCACAGCTTGTCAGCACACTGAAGCCAGCACGACTGACTTTCCAGTGCGCACGGTTGTGAACCACGATGCATCGCTATACAGTCCAAGGCTTGCGGAGAAAACCGTTTCAGGCGTGCGGCCGGTGTGGCGCTTTCGCCATGTCTATCGGGTTTGTGTTTGTGTGCGTCTTACGATGACCTCCAACGCACTCCATATTCTTTAAATGGCAAGCCGCCTCTTTTGCAGCGCGGCCCTCGCACGAGACCGGACGGATGACGCTTCCCGCGCGCGCAATTGTGTTGGCCTTGGTGATGGCGGCTCAAATCGAGACCGTGGCGTTGGCCGACGACGTGCCGCTGCCCGTCAAGAAGCCGAAGGATGCAAACGGTCAGCCGCTGACCAAATCGTCCGCGCCCGCACCGGCTGCTGCGGTCAAAACTGATGCTCAAGGAAAGAGCGGCGCGGCGGAGGCCAAGGGCGTGTGGCCCAAGACTGTCGACGGCGCGAAGGAAGAGGCGGCTGCGAAGGCCGATCCGCCGCCGGTGCCGACCGAGTGGCCGGCAGACGAGATCGCTGCGGCCAAGGCGATGTGCAAAACCATCCTGGAAAAGATCGACGCGGTGACCATTCCAGAAGCGCCCTTCCGGCAAGGCGACTGCGGGACGGCCGCACCGGTGCGACTGCTCACGATCGGGAAGAACCCGGAAGTGGCGTTGTCGCCGCCGGCGGTCATGACATGCGGCATGGTGGGGGCGTTGCATACGTGGCTGACGAAGGACCTGCAGCCGTTGGCGAAAAAGACGCTCAGCGCCGAGGTCATCAAGATCGAGAACATGAGCGATTATTCCTGCCGGAACGCCTATGGGCGCACCAAGACGAAACTGTCCGAACATGGACGCGCCAATGCGCTCGATATCCGCGGGTTCGTAACGTCGAAGGGTGAGACGGCGATCGTTTTGACCGGCTGGGGCGAGACGATGCGCGATATCGCGGCACGCGAACAGGCCTTGAAGCTGGCTGCCGAAAAGGCGGCGGCAGAGGCGGCCAAGATCGCTGGGCCGGCGGTAGCGCCCTCGACCGCCGCTCCAGCCGCGGCGGCGGGCGAGGCCTCCGGCGTGGCCGTGCGCAGCACGATCACCGATGGACTGGGCGAGGCATCAGAAAAACCCGCCTTCGGCGTTGCCCCGCAGCATTTGGGCGGACCGGATCGCAAACCGGAGCCGCCTGCCCGCATGAAGACATTTCTCAAAGGCGCTCACGCTGCCGCGTGCCAGATTTTTGGCACAACGCTTGGTCCTGAAGCCAATAACGCCCACCGCAATCACTTCCACGTCGATATGGCGCCGCGCAAGGTGAAGAAGATTTGCGATTAGTGGCGGGTTCCCGGTCGCGTTGACCGTCGTTTGGCCCTCCCCTTGCGCGGGGCGCTGTTCTGCCTATGGTCGGCGCCCAGCATCCTCACTGGCCAGCAGCAGAGCTCACTCCATGACCGACACTTCTGATCTTCCCGGCGCGCGCGGCGGCTATCCGCATATTCGTCCGCGGCGCAACCGCAGGGCGGCGTGGGCGCGCGCGCTCGTGTCGGAGAACGCGCTGTCGGCCTCGGATCTGATCTGGCCTCTTTTCGTTTTAGAGGGATCCGGCACGCGCGAGGCGATCCCGTCGATGCCGGGCGTTGAGCGGCTGTCGATTGATCTCATTGTTGAGGCCGCAAAGGAGGCGGCGGCGCTCGGCATTCCGGCGGTTGCGCTCTTTCCCTATACCGATCCCAAGTTGCGGACGGACGACGCGCGGGAAGCGTTCAATCCCGACAACCTCGTTTGCCGGGCGACGCGGGCGATCAAGGCCACGGGCATCGATCTCGGCGTCATTCTCGATGTAGCGCTCGATCCCTACACCAGCCACGGGCACGACGGCTTGGTACGCGATGGGGTGATCCTCAATGACGAAACGGTGGCCGCACTCGTGAAGCAGTCGCTCAATCAAGTGGCGGCGGGCTGTGATGTGCTGGCGCCGTCGGACATGATGGACGGGCGCATCGGTGCGATACGTGCGGCGCTCGAGGCCGCAGGCCATCACGACACGCAGATCATGTCGTATGCGGCGAAGTATGCGAGCGCGTTCTATGGGCCATTCCGGGATGCGGTCGGATCGTCGTCGACGCTGAAGGGCGACAAGCGCACGTATCAGATGGACCCGGCCAACACGGATGAGGCGCTGCGGGAAGTGGCGCTCGACATCGCGGAGGGGGCGGACCTCGTGATGGTGAAGCCGGGGATGCCGTATCTCGATATCGTGCGGCGGGTGTCGGAGACGTTCAAGGTGCCGACGTTCGCGTATCAGGTGTCGGGCGAGTACGCGATGCTGATGGCGGCGGCGGAGCGGGGATGGCTCGACGGTGACAAGGCGATGATGGAAAGCCTGCTCGCGTTCAAGCGAGCAGGCGCGTCGGGGATCCTGACGTACTTCGCGCCGAAGGTTGCGCGGGTGATCAATTCTCGATGACGCCGCCGAGCACGGTGTTTTCGCGCCAGGTGAACGGCTGGCCGATCAGCGTGCGGTAGAGCTTGGGGAGTGCGGGCAGGACGAAGAGGCCGATGACGCCACTGGCGGCGGCTGCGATGTGGAGCGTGTCGAGGTCATAGCCGGCAACGTAGAGACCGCCGATGGCAGCGAGAATGCCGACGAATGCGGCGGCAAGGCCAATGTAGAGAACCATGAAAAGCGCGTCGGCGGCGATCAGACGATTGTCGGTCATGGCACGGGGTCCTTCGGTTGCGCTGGAACGGGGCCGGAGCCATCTCCGGTGTGACCGCACCCTTACAACTGCGAAGGCCGCGCGCTGTTCCAGGTGGAACAGGAGCGACGGGTTCAGACGTTTGACGAAAAGGCTGAACCCGTCAGTGGGGTTATTCGCTGCGGCGGGTCAACGAGACGGCGTAGGAGCCGGAGCGGGCGGGCAGGATCGTGTCGCCGGGGAAACCGGCCAGACCTTCAGCTAGATTGTTTGGATCGAAGGTGGTGGCGTCACACTTGGCCTCCTCTTCGCGGCCGGCGATGGCGAGCGTGCCTAGCGCAATTTTCTGGCGGTCGGCTTCCGGCCATTCGGCGGTCGGATCATCGGTGGGATCGGCGTCGGTGCCGACAATTGCGACGAGATTGAACGACACGGGTCCGGCTTTCAGGCGGTCGTCGAGTTCGGCGGTGAAGAAGCCTTCCTCTTTCGCTTTGGCTTCCTCGTCGGTGAGGCCCAATTCGCCGGCTGCGGGTTCGAATTTGAATTTGATCGTCTGCTTTTTGCCGTCGGCGGCGGTGGCCTCAAAGGCATGGATGGAGTGATAGGGCAGACCCGCGTAGCTCGCGGGCACCGGCTTGGCGGCCACCCACGCGCCCTGCTTGGCAGTCCAGGGATGAGCTTCGGTGAACGCCTTTACCTTGGCGGGGTCGGGTTTGCCGTCGGGGCCGGGGAAGCGTGCTTCGAGGAAGCTGACGACTTCGGCGGGGTTGCGCGCAAAGAAGATCGGCACGGTGAGGAAGACGAAATCGGTCGGCGCCTCGCCGTCGGGATCGAAGCGCAGGGCGAGACCGCGGGGGGACTTGGCTTTGTCGGAGGCTTTCGGGTTGCCGCCGCCGAAGGAGAAGCGGCCAAGTACCGGCACGGGAGCGGCCAGGAACGGGACTTTGGACAAGGCGGGTGCCTCGGCGGTGGGTGTGAAGGTTCCCTTCACGCAGACACCCTTGGCGTGGCTGGCGCGGGTCTTGGCGTGTTTGCCGAAAACGCCATTGAGGCTGTCGACGAGTTTATCGGGGGCGATGTCTTCGGCGTGGGCGGCGCCGGTCATGGCCGCACTCACCATCAAGACCGAGAGGAGACGTTTCATCGCTTTTTTCCTTCGCGAAATTGCAGACGGGAACAGCCGCCGTCACGGTCCTTCCAATTACGGCCGGCCGCACAGGCGGTTTCATAGGGACTTTATATAACGAAATAACGCGGGCTGTGCGCTCAGCGGCGTACGCGGCGGCGCGGCAGGTCTTCCGCCGTCGCACCGTCCGGTGTCTCGCTGGTGGCGCCATCGGCGGGGGCCGCGGCGGCAACTGGGTTTTTGGGTTCCTCGCAGCCCGTCAGCCAGACGTCGAACACCGGGTGCTCGACGGCGTTGAGGCCGGGGCTTTCGGCGAACATCCAACCGGAAAAGATCTTCTTTTCCTGACCGTCGAGTTGCACTTCCTGGACTTCGACGAAGGACGTGGTCTTGGGCTGCTCGGTTGGCGGGCGGGAATAGCAGACGCGGGGCGTGACCTTGAGGGCGCCGAAATCGCGCGTTTCGTTGAGCGGGACGGTCAGCGTCTTGATGGTGGCGGTGACCTTATCGAGGGCGGAGAACACGGCGACCTTGTTTTCCAACCGTTCGGCGTGCGCGCTCGATATCGTCCCGCAGATGATGGCTGCGCAGACCATGACGGTTTTAGAGAAAAGCGAACGGGGCGCCATGCCTGACCGGGTTCTCACAAGAGCGGCGCGCACTCGACGCGACGCGTTTTCATTGACCTAACACGGATGAACGACGCGGGACATTGACCAGAGATCGTGTCGCGAGCGTGGTGCGTCCGGCGGCATTTAATCCGGCTGCCAGGGTTTGTAGTCGCCGGTGGCGCGCGGGCGGGCGGCGGTGGCGGTCAGGATCGAGCCGGACGGGCGGTAGGCGCCGGGCGTTCCGGTGGGGTTGGCCTCATGGGCCTTCTGCCAGGGGCGCGGGGTGTAGGTTTCTTTAGTCGGCGGCTCGTCCACGGTGTGATGCATCCAGCCATGCCAGCCGGCCGGGATTTGAGAGGACTCCGACATATTGCGGTACGTCACCCAGCGGCGCGGCTTGCCGACCAGGATCTGCGGGCCGGACGTCTGCTCATAATAGCGGTTGCCGAACTCGTCTTCGCCGACCAAGCGGCCGTGGCGCCACAGTGTGAAGCGCGTGCCCCACGTATTGCCGCCCCACCAGCTGAAGATTTCCGTGAACAGGCCCATCGGCGCCCCTTGGATGGTGTCAGTTTCTCGTCTTGCGTGTAGGACCGGGACGCGGCTCTGTCCAGTGCGCGAAGGACCGCGGCCGAACGGCCACACCCGTGGCAGGACTCGCCGGCCGGAATCGTCTTAGCGTTGCCTAAAATCCGGGGGCTGCCGATCAGTTGATCCAGCAATTCACAAGCACCCCCTCGACGGGGCAGGCGCACAAAACCCCGGGAATCCTGATGAAGTGCGCTCGTCAATCCCCAAGTTACACACACCACTACATCTAGTGGCTGGTCGCATCTACTACCCCCAATGGGTCGTGACGGAGGGGGCGAATCGCGCCACCTTCGTTTTCAGCCGCCGGTCTTTCAGTCATGCTTCCGGGGCGCCTCTTTCCATCACCTGTTCAGGGCCCGTTGGCCTCGTTTTCGAGTTTGCGGATGACCGCTTGCGCCGTGAGGGAACGGTTCAAGATTGGGTCTCCGCGCTGGACTCGCGCGTGCGGTGGATCGTGGCTGCCTTGAGACGTGTGTTGGACGCGACGCGGAACGAAATCCGGGTGCTTTTGTTTCGCGTGCAGCACCCCCTTTGACCTCATGGGGGAACTAATGAAGATCACGCGCCGATTTACGGAAGCTGGCCAGTCGCCGTACGCAAAAATCGCGTTCCGGCGCGCCACATCCGAAATCAAGAACCCCGATGGGTCCGTCGTTTTCCGCCTGGACGGCTTCGAGGTGCCCGAGCATTTCAGCCAGGTGGCCGCAGACATTCTGGCGCAGAAGTATTTCCGCAAGGCCGGCGTGCCCAAGGCTTTGCGCAAGATTGAGGAGACGCAGGTTCCCTCGTGGCTGTGGCGCTCGGTGGCTGATGAGAAAGCACTGAAGCACCTGCCGGAAAAGGAGCGCACCACGGGGGAAAGCGACGCGCGGCAGGTCTTCGACCGTCTGGCCGGTACGTGGACCTACTGGGGCTGGAAGGGCGGCTACTTCACCACCGAGGAGGATGCGCAGGCGTTCTTCGACGAGCACCGCTACATGCTTGCCATGCAGATGGCCGCGCCGAACTCGCCGCAGTGGTTCAACACCGGTTTGCACTGGGCTTACGGCATCGATGGGCCGGGCCAGGGCCATTACTATGTCGATCACGAGACGGGCGAACTGACGGTGTCGTCGTCGGCTTATGAACATCCGCAGCCGCACGCCTGCTTCATCCAGTCGGTTGAGGACGATCTCGTCAACGAGAACGGCATCATGGATCTGTGGGTGCGTGAAGCGCGCCTGTTCAAGTACGGCTCGGGCACGGGCTCGAATTTCTCCGCTCTGCGCGGGTCGAATGAACGGCTGTCGGGTGGCGGGCGCTCTTCCGGCCTGATGTCGTTCCTGAAGATCGGTGACCGGGCGGCGGGCGCCATCAAGTCGGGCGGCACGACGCGGCGCGCGGCCAAGATGGTCGTCGTCGACGTCGATCATCCCGACATCGAGGAATACATCGATTGGAAGGTCAAGGAAGAGCAGAAGGTCGCCGCCCTCGTGACGGGGTCGAAGATCTGCCAGAAGCGCTTGAAGGCCGTGATGTCGGCGTGCGTCAACTGCGATGCTGACGGCGACGCCTGCTATGAGCCGATGAAGAACCCGAAGCTCAAGGCCGCCATCAAAGAGGCGCGCCGCGACCAAGTGCCGATGAACTACGTACTGCGCGTCATTCAGTTTGCGCGGCAGGGTTACAAGGACATCGATTTCGCGATCTACGATACCGATTGGGACAGCGAAGCCTACCTCACCGTTTCGGGCCAGAACTCGAACAACTCGGTTCGCGTGACGGATGAGTTCCTGAACGCGGTGGAAGCCGACGGCGACTGGAAGCTCACCGCTCGCAAGGACGGCAAGGTCACCAAGACGCTGAAGGCGAAGGATCTGTGGGAGTCGATTGGTCACGCCGCATGGGCGTCGGCCGATCCGGGGATCCAGTTCCACACCACCATCAACGACTGGCACACCTGCCCGCAGTCGGGGCCGATCCGCGCATCGAACCCGTGCTCGGAATACATGTTCCTTGACGACACGGCGTGCAACCTCGCCTCCATGAACCTGATGACGTTCCGCCGGGCGGATAAGTCGTTCGACACGGAAGCGTATGAGCATGCCTGCCGTCTGTGGACCATCGTGCTCGAAATTTCGGTGACGATGGCGCAGTTCCCGTCGAAGCAGATCGCGTTGCTGTCTTATCGCTACCGGACGCTGGGGCTTGGCTTTGCCAACATCGGCGGGCTGTTGATGGCATCGGGCATTTCGTATGACTCGGATGAGGGCCGCGCGATTTGCGGGGCGATCTCGGCGATTATGACTGGCGTCGCGTATGCGACCTCGGCGGAAATGGCCAAAGAACTGGGGCCGTTCCCGGGTTATGAGCCGAACAAGGCGGACATGCTGCGCGTCATGCGCAACCACCGCCGCGCGGCCTATGGCGAGCAGTCGGGCTATGAGGCGCTCAGCATTGCGCCGGTGCCGCTCGATCATGCCAACTGCCCGGACAAGCGTCTCATCACGGCTGCGAAGATGGCTTGGGATGAAGCACTCGCGCTTGGCATGGCGCACGGCTATCGCAACGCACAGTCGACCGTGATTGCGCCGACCGGCACGATTGGTCTCGTGATGGATTGCGATACGACGGGCATCGAACCCGACTTCGCGCTGGTCAAGTTCAAGAAGCTCGCCGGCGGCGGGTACTTCAAGATCATCAACCAGGCGGTGCCGGAAGCGCTGCGCGGACTTGGCTATCGCGAAAGCCAGATCGCGGAAATCGAAGCCTACGCGGTGGGTCACGGCACGCTGCGGCAGGCGCCGTCGATCAACCACACCTCGCTCAAGGCGAAGGGCTTCACGGACGACATTCTGACCAAGATCGAGGGCGGGCTCGGCAGCGCGTTCGACATCAAGTTCGTGTTCAACAAGTGGGTGATCGGCGAGGACTTCCTCAAGGACACGCTGAAGATCCCGGCCGACAAGCTCGCCGATCCGGCGTTCGACATCTTCGCTTACCTTGGGTTCTCCAAGCGGGATGTGGAACTGGCCAACGAGCATGTCTGCGGGTCGATGACGCTGGAAGGCGCGCCGCACCTGAAGGCGGAGCATCTGCCGGTGTTCGATTGCGCCAATCCGTGCGGCCGCAAGGGCAAGCGTTATCTGTCGGTGGCGAGCCACATCCACATGATGGCGGCAGCCCAGCCGTTCATCTCAGGCGCGATCTCCAAGACGATCAACATGCCCAACGACGCAACGGTGGAGGACTGCAAGCAGAGCTACATGCTCTCCTGGCGTCTCGCCTTGAAGGCCAACGCGCTCTATCGCGATGGCTCGAAGCTGTCGCAGCCTCTGAACTCGCAGTTGCTTGCCGACGACGCCGATGAGGCGGAAGAGGCCGTCGAGGCGCTCGTTGCCTCCCCGATGGCAGCGCGGACGGCCGCCGTGACGGAACGCATCGTTGAAAAGATCATCGAGCGGGTTGTCTATGTGAAGGAAGAAGAAGCGCGCGAGCGCGAGAAGCTTCCCGCCCGCCGCAAGGGCTACACGCAGAAAGCTGCCGTCGGCGGGCATAAGGTGTATCTGCGCACGGGTGAATACGACGACGGGCGCGTCGGCGAGATCTTCATCGACATGCACAAGGAGGGCGCTGCCTTCCGGTCGCTGATGAACAACTTCGCCATCGCGATCTCGCTCGGCTTGCAGTACGGCGTGCCGCTGGAAGAATACGTGGAGGCCTTCACCTTCACGCGCTTCGAGCCGGCCGGCCTCGTGCAGGGCAACGAGACGATCAAGAACGCCACGTCGATCCTCGACTACATCTTCCGCGAGTTGGCCGTGTCGTACCTCGGCCGTCACGATCTGGCGCATGTCGATCCGCGCGAAATCGTCGGCGAGACGGGGCTTGGTTCTTCGGACGACGCGACGGACGAGCAATTGGCGCTGAACCTGCCGGAAGTGCAGAAGATGGTGTCGAAGGGTCTCGTGCGCGGCAATCCCGTGGTGCGTCTCGCCAGCCGGACGACGACATCGACGACGACCTCGTCTTCGGGTGGCGTGGCAGATGCCTACGTGCCGGAGCCGGTGACGGGCCTCTACGGTGAGACCACGACGGTTGGCAACACGGTGATGAAGAGTGAGACGGAAGTCTCTTACGCCCGCTCCACGGTCACCAGCGCGCCGGTGCTGACGAAAGCAGAGTTGTTCAAACAGCGCATCTCGGAAGCCAAGGTTCGCGGCTACGAGGGCGTGTCATGCCCCGAGTGCCAGAACTTCACGATGGTGCGGAATGGGACGTGTTTGAAATGTGAGACGTGTGGAAGCACGAGTGGGTGCAGCTAAAGGCGGGGAGTGAAGAGGCCGGGTGGAAACACCCGGCCTTTTGTTTTGACGGTCGCGGTGCCCACCCCACAGGTGTCATCCCGGGCCTTGTGCCCGGGACCCATGGGGCAGCGGATGATGGCGTGTGGGTGTGTGCTGCGTCAGTGCTGCAAACGACAATCGCCACAACGCGCTGAGGGATGGGTCCCGGCAATAAATGCCGGGATGACACCTGAGGGGTGGTGGGGGCGGTGGATCAGTTGGCGAAAGTGCGTGGCTGCGGACCGCCCGTTCGTCATGCACGACTAGTGAGTTAGACCGCCACGTTCACCACCCCACAGGTGTCATCCCGGGCCGTGTGGCCGGGACCCATTGGGCGTGGGGTTGTGGGCTGCGCCGGTGCTCCAAACGACAATCGCCACAGCGCGCGGAAGAATGGGTCCCGGCAACAAATGCCGGGATGACACCTGAGGAGTGGCGCGGGCGGCGGGTCAGTTGGCAATAGCGCGTACCAGCGGACGGCCCGTTCTTCATGCGCGACCAGTGAGGTTAGACCGCCACGCTCACCACCCCTCCGTTGTCATCCCGGGCCGTGTGCCCGGGACCCATTGGGCAGCGGGTGTGGGCGTGGGGGTGTGGGCTGCGCTGGTGCTGCAAGCGACAATCGCCACAACGCGCGGAAGAATGGGTCCCGGCAACCCCGGCCTTCGCCGGGGCATGCAAATGCCGGGATGACACCTGAGGGGATGCTCGGGCGGTGGGCCGACAGCTATAGCTTCTTCACGGGGGCGACACCGGGCAGCGTGGGGTAGAGGTCGGCCCAGCGGGTGTTATCGCGTTCGATGAGGTTGGTTTTCCAGTCGCGCGGCCATTCCTTCAGCGACTTCTCGCGTTGGATGGCGGCGTTGATGTCGGAGTGAAGTTCGAACCAGACGAGCGTGTGGACTTTGTAGCGGGCGGTGAATTTTGAGCCCGTGCCGGCGCGGTGTTGATCGATGCGGTCGATGATCGAGTTGGTCACGCCGATGTAGAGCGTGCCTTGAGGGCGGCTGGCGAGGATGTAGACGAAGTACGTCTTCATCGTCCGAGTGTGCGGCACCATGGGTCCCGGGCACAAGGCCCGGGATGACAGCTCTGGGCGGGCGCTCAGTGCGCGTCTCCACATCGTCCAACCGGTGGAGGCTGGCGGGGGCTGCAAGCGTTTCACGGAAAGCGTCAGCAAAAGGAATTAGGAGGGCGTGGGCAAACGTCCGACCCAACTCAACTACACTCACGCGCGCGGCCAACAAAAAAGGCGGTGGAGGCTTATGTGCCTCCTACCGCCCGTCGTGTGCTCATGACTCGAGGCTCAACCCCCGAGAGGCTTAGCCGCGGCCGAGAACCGTCACCGAGACCGGTGCGATGCCCGAGGCGGTCATGCCGACCTGCTTGGCAGCAGCTTTCGACAGGTCGATGATGCGGCCCTTGATGTAGGGGCCACGATCGTTGATCGTGACGACGACCGAGCGGCCGTTGTTGCGGTTGGTGACGCGGACCTTGGTGCCGAACGGCAGCGTCTTGTGAGCGGCCGTCATGGCGTTCGGGTTGAACCAGCCACCCGATGCGACACGCTGGGGCTGCCAGTAGTACGAGCCCATGCCGCTGTAGGAGCCGCCGGCTGCAACCGAGTAGGACTTCTTCTTCGAGGACTTGGAGCCGTAGGCCTTCTTGTAGGACTTCTTGTAGGCGGTCTTCTTGTACGCCTTCTTGGCGACGTGCTTGTGCGCCTTGGCGCAGGCCGCGGCCGGGCCCTGGCATTCGTAGGCGGCGCTGGCGGTTCCAGCGGAAGCAAAGCCGACGGCAACCATGGCCATCGCAGCAGCAAACAATACGCGCATCTCAAGTCTCCATCTCATGTGACGACCCCCGCCCGGCGTTTCGCTGCCTTCACCGGGATCTCGCGGCCCGAGGGGCCCGCGCTGACCTTCGACGTCCGGCCCCGCGTCAGGGCGGCCGGTCCGTGTCAGGCGATTGATCCACGTGGCAGCTCAAGTGAAACGTGAGCCTGGACCCGGAACGTCCTCGATCGTCCAAATTGTTTCGGGTGCAACTGATGCCGCTCCCGCCCGGTGCGCGGAAGCAATCATCGCTGAGCCTACGGGTCAACCCAGTCAAGTGAACGTCATTCAATAAAATGTGCGAGTAAGCCATTTTGCACAGGAAATTCAATGGTGTGTCGCATCGGGCACGCGACGGCGCGCCGCACTTTCGTGACTTTAACCACGATTGGGAAGTCCCTGAAAATAAGGCTAAATCTAGGCGCTCTCGCGCTGCACACTCCGCTGGCGGCGTATCAAGAGGTGCGCACGGTGCCTTGCCAACATGACTTTGCACCGTCGCACGGTCGGTCTAAGGCAACGCTTCGCGCCACGGGAGGGCGTGCCGATGACCGCCGATGCGCCGACCGGCCACCCAACGTTTGCAGAGGCGGTTCGCACATGGGCGAAGATCGGGTGCCTCTCCTTCGGCGGACCGGCCGGGCAGATCGCCCTCATGCACCGCGTGTTGGTCGATGAGAGGCGCTGGATCGATGACCGGCGGTTTTTGACCGGGCTCAACTTCTGCATGCTGCTGCCGGGGCCCGAGGCCATGCAATTGGCCACCTACGTGGGCTGGCGGTTGCACGGCGTCGCGGGGGGGCTCGCGGCCGGTCTGTTGTTCGTGCTGCCCGGCGCGCTCCTGATGCTGGCGCTGGCACTGGCCTACGCGCACTTCGGATCGGTCCCCATTGCGGAGGCGCTTTTTCTAGGCGTCAAAGCGGCGGTCCTGGCCATCGTGATCGAGGCGCTGCTACGCGTCGCCCGCAAAGCGCTCCACGCGCCTGCCGACTGGGCTATCGCGGCTGCCGCTTTTATCGGCCTCTTCTTTTTGAACGTCCCATTTCCGCTGATCGTCGTCGCGGCGGGGATCATCGGCTTTCTGCGCGGACGCGGCATGCCGGCCGTTGCCACAGACGTGCCCATCGCCCCGGTGCAGCATCGCGATACGCTGCGCACCATCGCGGTCTGGCTGGCCATTTGGATCCTACCGCTGCTGGCCGTCGCGGCGCATTTCGGTCCAGGGCATGTTCTGACCGAACTGGCGTGGCTCTATTCGAAGCTGGCGATGGTCACCTTCGGTGGCGCGTATGCGGTGCTAGCCTACCTCGCGCAGGAAATCGTCGAGACCTATCGCTGGCTCACGCCCGGCGAAATGCTGGACGCGTTGGGCCTTGCCGAGACGACGCCGGGTCCGCTCATCCTCGTCACGGAATTCGTTGGCACGCTGGCCGCCTTCCGCCATGGCGGGGGCGACCCCATTCTCATGGGCATTCTCGGCGCGCTGGTGACGCTGTGGGCCACGTTCGCGCCCTGCTTTCTGTGGATCTTCGCCGGTGCTCCTTACATCGAACGGTTGAACGCCATCCCGGCGCTGCGCTCCGCGCTATCGGCCATCACGGCCGCTGTCGTGGGCGTGATTTTGAACCTCACCGTTTGGTTCGCGCAGCACGTGTTGTTCACGAGCCATAGCCGCGCCGTCATCGGGCCTATCGATGTGGACCTGCCGGTGTGGTCCTCGTTGCGGTGGGATGCGGCGGGCCTTGCGCTGCTGGCGGCGCTGCTATTATTCGCGCTCCACCGCGGGATCGTGACGACGCTGGCGCTGACAGCGGCGGCCGCCCTCGCGTTGCATGGTGCGGGCGTCATTTAACGAGTTAGAGCCAGCCTTTGCGCCGGAAGTAAACGTAGGGGATGACCGCGGCCAGAACCATTGCCAGCAGAGCGAGGGGATATCCCAAAGGCCATTCGAGTTCGGGCATGTGCTTGAAATTCATGCCGTAGATCGAGGCGACCAGTGTCGGCGGCATGAGCATCACCGCCATCACAGAGAACAGTTTGATGATCTGGTTCTGCTCGGTCGAAATCATGCCGAGGGTGGCTTCGAGCAGGAAACTGATCCTGTTGGTCAGGAAGCGCGTGTGCTCCATCAGGGAGAGAATATCCCGCTGGGCGACATCGATCCGCTGGATGACGCGGGGATCGAATCCGCGTTCGCGTGCCGTATCACGGAAGAAGTGCATCGTGCGATCGAGCGACGTGGCGCTTTCCAGAACGCGCGAGACCAGATCGCCTTCCTTGCCCGTTTGCTTCAGGAGAACATCGAGGCGGCGTGAACTGTCGCGGCGCGCGGTGTTCAAGTTGAAGACATTGTGTGTGAGCTTGTCGACGTCGTCCTGAATGCGCTCGATAACGTCGGCGGTGCGCATGATCAGCGATTCGACCAGCCCGATCATGAGTGCGCCACCCGATGTGCACGCCACCGCGCCCTTCTCGGCACGGGCCACGAACATTGGAAACGACTTTGGCTCCACATAGCGCACCGTCACGAGGCGATTGTCCTTCAGAACGAAGGTGACGGTGGAGGTCACTGGGGTCGTATTGTCGGGGAAATGGACGATGAAGGTCGTCATGAAGGTCGCGCCGTCTTCTTCGTAAAAGCGGCTCGACGCCTCGATCTCTCTGACTTCATCCTTCGTCGGCACGTCGACGCCGAGCGCCTGTTCGATCAGCGCCTCGTCTTCCGCCGTTGGATTGAGGAGATCGATCCACACGCTTTCCGCGCCCAGCGCAAACCCGTCTGTTTGACGAACGAGCTGTCCATTCCGGCAATCGTAGACGGTGATCATGATGCGTACTCCCTCGCCCTAGCGCGGATGACGGAAACTTAAGGTGCTGTCAATTGCCGAGACGGGCTATCCTGACGAAACGGGGCCCATGGGACTGGTAGGAGATTTGTCATGAAACCGTCCGCAATAGCTCTGGCAGCCGTGGCCCTCGCAGGCTCCGCCGTCACCGCCCAAGCCGCCATCCAGTGCCGCGATGGCGCCCAACTCGTCTCGGGCAGCTACATCATCACGCCCTACTGCCAGGACAAGCTCTTGGCCCAGGTCGCCCGGCAGTATGGTTCGCGCGTGTCGTTCGCCGAAATCCGCGACAACCCGAATACGAAACGCCACGTCTGCCGCCTCGTCGGCCGCGACATCCGCGTTTACGAGAATTGCCAGACCGTCAATCCCAACGGCCGCCGGGGGTTCTAGCCCCTCTTCAATGGCATTCGAACGTGAGGGACGCCGCAGACCAATTGCGCACCTTCACGTCGGCGGGTGTCATCCAGAATTGATAGGCACCGACGTCGCCAAAGCGCCAATGCATCATGTCGTCGTATACGAGTTGGAGGAGCAGGATCTTGTCCGCATTCTCCCAGATGGCACCTTGGATATCGACGCCGACGCCGAACATCTGGTGCCAAGACCCACTTGATGGCAACAGACAGCGTTCGTTGACATAGGCCCGCACGGCTGCGGGAATTGTGAGATAGGCCGTCTCGTCGGCGGTAAGCAGAAAGATCAGTGACTGCGTTTCCAACTCGGAAAGGTCGTACGGCACCGCATACCGTGCGAAATCTTCAAATTCGCCGCGTGCACGCTCGAAGAAGCCGGAGAGCTTCTGCCACTCGGCGTCCGTCATGACATCGCTGGCCGCGTGTCCGGCCGCGAATGCGGCACTGTCCTTCACAAGCGCGGCGAACTTCGGCAAATCGCGGTGGTAAGCAGTGTTTTGCGCTTCGACCCGCTCCAGATTCTGTTTTGCACGCTCCAGTTCCGGTGACGGCGCAGCCGCTCGCCGTCCGAAGATGCCGAAAGCGGGCTTGGACTGTTTGACCAGCGCCGCATATTCGGTGCGCGCCTTCTCGAGCCATGGCGCGCGGGCAGCGAGCGCTTTAGGAGCACGATGCAAAGCATTTTGTAGACAGGCCGTGAGAAAGTGAGCCGAATACCACCAATGGGGCAGCGGCGTTTGGCTGAGCGCGGCGATGTCGCGTGATCGTGGATAGTGATTTCCGTCAGGAAACAGTCGACCGATGGCACGCACGGCGTCATCGGTCATGGGTTCGAGATCGACGTCGTCGGCATCGAGTTCGGGCACCTCGATGCCGAGCGGCTTCAGCTGCAAGGGCCAGTACGGAAACAGCGCCTCGACACCTGGTCCCGCGTCCTCCTCGAAGGGCCACGACCCGATAGCGCGCACAGGATGCGCGTCGGAGGGTGGATCGGACCGGCGCCCACCGCCCTCACCGGGAACGTACACGACGGCGCCGTCGCAGGACCCCAGCGGTCCGACAAAAAATGCAAGCGACCCGTGGGCGGGGAATTCCGGCGCGTATTGCGCAACTTCGGCAAGGTCGATTTGTGCGAGAAAAATCAGCGGGGCCCGGGTTTTTACATCTCGCGGCCAAGATAGGCTGCCGAGTCTCGGCCGGCCGCCGAACCAGCTTTTCGCCTGCTCCCAGTCCTGACCCAAGGTGCGCGGGCGGCGCGCAGCGACAAGCGGCGATCGAGCAATAGTCATGGCGCACCCGTGTGGAGTTCCAAACGGATTACGGTTACCACGGATGAATTGAGCGGCGGTAAACCGGGGGACGCTTAGGCCCCAAGCCCCATCAGCCCGAGGATCTCGTTCACCGCGCGCGTTGGGAAGAGACGGCCTTCGCGCACGTCGCTCTCGATGGCGGGGAGGCGGGCGGCGACGGCGGGATTGGCTTTCACCGCCTGGAGCAGGCGGTCGGAGAGCATGTCGCGCATCCATTCGACGGCTTGGCGTTTGCGGCGTTCGGCGAACTGCCCGTTGTCGTGCATGAGCTGGCGGTGTTCGGCGATCTTGGCCCACAGATCGTCGAGGCCGAGGTTGGTGCGGCCTGAAATGGTGACGACCGGGGGCAGCCACGCGGCCGACTTCGGCGTGAAAATCGCGATTGCGTTCTGATATTCGTTCGCCGCCCGCTTGGCGCGCGTGATGTTGTCCCCGTCGGCCTTGTTGATGGCGATCATGTCGGCCAGTTCGATGATGCCCTTCTTGATGCCCTGGAGGTCGTCGCCACCGCCGGCGAGCAGGAGCACCAGGAAGAAATCGACCATATCGGCGACGGCGACTTCCGATTGCCCGACGCCGACCGTTTCCACGATGACAATGTCGAACCCAGCTGCTTCCAGAAGCACCATCGTCTCGCGCGTCTTGCGCGTGACGCCGCCGAGCGTGCCCGACGTCGGCGAGGGGCGGATGAAGGCATTTGGCAAGGGAGCGAGTTGCGCCATGCGCGTCTTGTCGCCGAGGATCGACCCGCCGGTCCGCTTCGAGGTCGGATCGACGGCGAGGACCGCCACCTTGTGGCCGGCTTCGACGAGGTTGGTGCCCAACTGGTCGATGGTGGTCGATTTGCCGACGCCGGGCACGCCCGTGATGCCGAGACGGATTGCGCCGCCGGAGTGCGGGAGGAGGAGTTGCAGCAGTTCCTGCGCTTCGGCGTTATGGGCCGGCTTGGTGCTCTCGACCAGCGTGATGGCGCGCGCGAGCGCGGTGCGGTCGCCGGCTAGAATGCGCGTCGCGTAATCGGCGGGGGTGAGGGTCTCGCGCATCGAAATTGAGGTCCAGCAGCAAGGGGAGGGGACGTGCAACCCGGCAAAGCGCGGGAGAACGCGGGACCATGTGCAGGAATTGCCCGCGCCGCAAGGGGGGCCGGGTGCGTCCCGTCGCCGTTTTGACGCCGATCGGTCAACGCCCTCGTGTTGGCGTCATTTCCCGATGATATCCCACCCGTGCGGGATTGCCCGCGCGCGGCCGGGCGCTAAAGTGCTGCACCGCACAAGGGGGGACGTGAATGTCGGAGCTACCTGAGATCGCGCGCTATGCATTGGTGGCGGTGGCCATTCTGGTGCTGTTCGCGTTTGCCTGGAGCGCGACGCGTCCCATGCCGAAGCTGGCCCGCGCTTTGGCCCGCCTGTGTCTCGTGGCCCTTGCCGTTTTGCCTATTGCTCTGGCCGTGCTCCAGTCCGACATGAGCGCGCCCAGCCGCGCTCCGCCGCCCGTGGCAACCGCGCCGGCGCCGGACGCCGTCAAACCCGATCTGCCCGCGCCGCCGAAGAAGGCCGCCGAGGCTAAGCCTGCTCCCCCGGTGGAGTCCGCCCCGCCGCCGGTCGTTGTCGGGGTCCCGGAGGAGCCCGTCGTCGGCGCGCCGGAAGAAGAGGCTGTTGCGGAAGCAGAACCGCCGGAACCCGAAGGCGGTTCCGGCCCGCCGGCCGAAGCGCCCCCGCCATCGCGTGGGCTGGGTGGTGCCGACACGTCGCCCGGCTCGCCCCCACCCCCCGCGCCCGCCCCGGCCATGCCGCCGCCGGGTGGCGGCACCGCGGCTGAGGAAAAGAAGGACGGCTTTGATATCGTGCCGATCTATTACGGCACCGACCGCGCAGAAGCGGCGACCGAGAAGCGTCTCGACTATGGGCCCAATCGCGGTCGCAAGCTGATCCTCGGCCAAGCCCTCGTCACCGTTCCCAAGACGCACGTCCAGCCGCAGATCGAGCGGCCCTGGGCGATCAAGATCCCGTATTTCGACATCACGCTCTATGAGGAAGACGAAGACCCCGACAAGCACTTCACGATGAAGGAGCTGAAGGCTCAGACGCGCGAGGAATTGCTGGCGCTTGTGCGTGCGCGTCTGGCCAAGTCCGAACGCTTCAAAGACCACGCGATCGTCTTCGTCCATGGATACAACACGACGTTCGACAACGGCATCTACCGCACCGCTCAGATCGCCTACGATTTGAAGTTCGACGGTGCGCCGTTCCATTACAGCTGGCCGTCCGGCGGTGGGTTGTCGAGCTACACGTATGATCGCGAGAGCTCCGGGCAATCGGTGCCCTACATGCGCGAGTTCTTCGATCTCGTGATCAAGGAGAGCGGCGCGAAAAGGGTGTCGGTCATCGCTCACAGCATGGGCAATCAACCTGCCCTGCAGGTGCTTCGCGACATCAAATCGTCGTCGCCGCCCGGCGTTGTCATCAGCCAGATCATCCTGGCCGCCCCGGACGTCGATCGCGACAACTTTGAAAACATCGCCAAGGAGATCAGCGGGCTGGCCAACGGGATCACGCTTTACGCCGCGTCCAATGACTTCGCGCTGAACGCCTCGCGCCGGTTCCACGGCGGGGTGCCGCGTGCCGGTGACGTGCCAACCGAAGGTCCTCTTGTGCTTCCCGGAATTGACACCATCGACGTCACGGCGGTTTCTACCGACAGCTTCGGCTTGAACCACTCCGGCTATGCCGAGAACAACGCGCTCATCAACGATCTTCAGTTGCTGATCCAGACCGGCGAGCGCCCGCCTGAAAAGCGCGTGCCGCTTCTGGAGAAGGTCGGCACACCGGCCGGCGACTACTGGCGCTATCCCGCGCAGCGGTGAGCCATTCGTTAACGTCGTCTTAACGGCTGTCCCATAGTCTGACACTCCGCATATCCATCGGAGGGACAGCCATGGCCGGCATCACGCGCACGACGCGACTGGGATTGTTCGCATTGGGTTTCCTTGCCGCGACGGGCGTGGAAGCGGTGCGCGCTGATGAAGCGTATTTGTGCGAAGGCGGCCGCATCGTGAAGGTCACGCCCGGCACCTTGGAGAGCTTAAAGCGCACCGACGCCTGCATCGCCGGCTACTTCGGGCTCAAGATCGAAGCGGCTGGCGACCTGAATAATGGCGACCGGGCTTCTGGCAACCGGGATAACACCGCTCTTGAAACCGGCGCGATCGCCGTGCCTGCTGCCATCCCCGCGCCGCCGAAGCGTCCAGCGACTGCCGCCAAAGCCGCTGAGCGCGCGCCAGCCAAAATGGCGTCCGTGAAAGAGCCCGCAGCAGCGCCGCGCGCCTCCGCTGGCACGGACTATCGAAATGTCGTTCTCCTGAACGCGCCCCCCGGTGCCGCGGCCGTCTTCCGGCACGACCGCTAGGAGCCGCCGCCCCAGCTTGGGCTCGGCATAAGGATTTCATTTACCCGGGTTTGCGATTGTAACGGTCCATTCACGGATTTTCCGTCCCACCGGTCAGGCGAACCCCATGCTCAAACTCGTGCCCGCGCGTTTTATCGGCGCTCTTTTCTGTGCCGCGGTTGCCACCATGTCGTTACCCGCTGCAATCCAAGCCAATGAAGACATGTCGGCCGATGCCCCGACTGGCATGGATACTGGCATGGATACTGGCATGGATACTGGCACAGACACTGGCATGGACGAGGTGGAGATCCAGCCGCCTAATGGCGGCGACGAGATGCCGGCGCGTTCTGGTGCAGACTCTGCGCCCGCCGACGCAAAGCCAGCACGTCCATCGGCCGCGGCCAAGCCGTCAAGCAATGACAACGCTTCCAAACAGGCCGCCCGCGAAGCCGCCAAGCGCGCGCTCTTCGGCGATCCGAAGAAGGACGGCGACAAGCCCAATCCGCTTCTGGATGTCCGTAACTCAGATTACTACGACCGCCGTGCAAAGGATCTGCTGCAGTCGGACAGCGACCGCAGCAAAGTCGAACTGCATCCGCTGATGGAAGCCCATCCGGACAGCTATGTCGTCGTCTGCACTGCCGGCTGTGTGACCGGTCGCGGCGCGGAAATCGTATCGATGCTGCCCAAGCCCGCGGCCGCGCAAGCGCCGGTGTCCACACCCGATGTGCAGAATAGCGGCAACGTCGTCAGCTGCGTTGCCGGCTGTGGAGCCGAGGGTAACATCGCGATGGCCAGCACGCCGTCCGCAGGGCCTGCGACGGCCGCGACCGTCGGCGAGTGGATGACGACCGTCGCCAAAGTGCCAGCCCTTGCCGAAGCGCCTGCGCCGAAGGCTGCCGGGTCCGGCGACTGGATGGACAAGATCAATCAGGACCGCGCCCAGCAGAAGGCCGCGCAAACTGCCACAAGCGACACGCCCGCCGTGGCCAAGGACACCGACGCCAAGCCGGCCACCGCGCCAGTCGCCGCAGCGCCCAAAGCCGCGGCGCCTGTCGTCAGCCAGCCCGCCGCCGTCGCCACCGCCAAGCCGGCGGTCCCTCCGGCCGCGCCCGTGGTCGAGGCC
This sequence comes from Hyphomicrobium sp. 12-62-95, assembly GCA_002279935.1. GTDB lineage: Bacteria > Pseudomonadota > Alphaproteobacteria > Rhizobiales > Hyphomicrobiaceae > JAGVSR01. The sequence continues at coordinate 46,776 of NCCZ01000002.1, forward strand.
AAGCCCGCGCCGGCCGTGGCCCCAACTGTGATCGAAGCCAAGCCCGCTGTCGCCGCTGAGGTGAAAGCCGCGCCGGCATCACAGCCCGTGGAAGCCAAGCCTGCGCCGGCTGTGACGGTGGAGGCCAAACCTGCGCCCATCGCCAAGCCGGTGATCACCGCCGACGCGAAGTCCACCGAACCGACGCCAGCCAAACCGATTGTCGTTGCTGGAGAGGCTCAGCCAACTGCTGGCAACGCCCCGGCTGAAGCCAAAGCTCCTGCGGTTGAAACGAAGCCCGCACCATCGGCCACTCAGATGGCCGCGCTGGAAACGCCAAAGGCGCCCGCTGCGGCTCCTGCGATCAAGCCCGCCGATGCCGCACCGGCTGCTGGCAATGGGTCGCTGTTCAAGGACAGCGCTAAGGTGACGACGCCTGTTGCGACTCCTGCTCCCGCTGCAGCTGTGGTTGCCAAGCCCGAGACACCGCCCGCCGCGCCCGAAGCCAAAGCATCTTCCAGCAACGGCTCGCTCTTCAAGGATAGCGCCAAGGTTGCGGCTCCCGCGCCTGAGGCAAAGCCGGCGACGCCTCAAGTGGCCGCCACGGAGCAGAAGCCCGCTCCCGGCGCGACGTCGCTCTTCAAGGATCAGACCAAGGTTGCAGCGGTCACACCGCCGGCCGTGGACAAGCCGGGCGCCGCCGTGCCCGCCAAGCAAAAGGACGGCGTCATCTCGGTCTTGTCCGAAGACAAGGACATGAACGCGGCGATTGAGAAGGCCCGCGGCTCGCTGTCCTCGTTCTGGAAGAGCTACGATGCGCCCGCCACCGGCGAAGCCGATCATGCTCTCAAGGTCGCGGTCGCAGGCAACGGCACCACCGAGCACTTCTGGCTGACGCGCATCAAGCGCGACGGCGGCAAGATTTCCGGCGTGATTTCCAACCAGCCCCAGAGCGTCAAGACCGTCAAAGTCGGCCAGCGCTACGAGTTCACCGAGGACATGATTTCGGACTGGACGTTCAAGCGCAATGGCAAGCTCGTCGGCAACGAGACGATGCGCGTGCTGCTGCCGCGCATGCCGGAAGAACAGGCCGCCGTCTATCGCAAGATGTACGAGACGCCCTGATCGAGACCATATGTTGTGATGTTGAGCGGCGTTCGCGGATTACCCTGCGAGCGCCGCTTTCAGTTTGGCGGCGTTTTCCGCCAGAACCGCGCCGTCTTCCATGCCGCGCGCGTGTGTTTTGAGCGGCACATCCTCGTGCCGCGGGATCACGTGGACATGCAGGTGGAACACCGTCTGTCCCGCAGGGGCTTCGTTGAACTGGATGATCGTGATGCCGTCGGCGGAAAAGGCCGTTTTGGCGGCCCGCGCGATCGTCTGCACCACGGGCATGAGCTTGGAGAGCACGGCGGGGTCCGCATCGAGCAGGTTGCGCGATGGCGCCTTCGGGACCACGAGCGTATGTCCAGTTGCCTGCGGCATCACATCCATGAATGCCACCACATCATCATCTTCATAGACACGGTGCGAGGGGATCTCGCCGCGGAGGATCTTGGCGAAGATGTTTCCACTGTCGTAGGCGGCGGACATGGGCAGTCTCCTCAATCGGTGCAGCCCCCGGCTTAGGGGAACGGCGCCGCCGCCGTCAAGCAGATCGCCGGGCCGCGATCAATCCTGCTCGTCGGCCATCGCCTTTTTGTAGGGCGCGTAGTCGGCGAGCAGCCGGTTCGTCTCCTCGACGGCACGGCGTTCTTCCACGAGAAATCGTGCGACGGCGGCGTGCAGACCCGCGTCTGCAAACCAGTGGGCCGAATAGGTCGTCACGGGATTGTAGCCGCGCGCGAGCTTGTGTTCGCCCTGCGCGCCGGCTTCCACGCGCGCCAGGCCGTGCGCGATGGCGTAGTCGATGGCGCGGTAGTAGCAGAGCTCAAAATGCAGGTATGGGATGTGTTCCGACGCGCCCCAGTAGCGGCCGTAGAGGCAGTCGCCGCCGATCATGTGCATGGCGCCCGCAATGCGGCGGCCATCGCGGACGGCGAACATCAGCAGGCAATGATCCGACATGGTGCGATGAAGTTCGGAGAAGAACGCGCGGTTGAGGTAGGGCCGGCCCCATTTGCGCGCGCCGGTATCTAAGTAAAAAGCATACATGTCGTCCCAGTGCGCCTCGGTGATCTGAGAGCCTCTCACCTCTTCTATGGTGACGCCCGCGACCGCTTCCACCCGCTCTTTGCGCAGCATCTTGCGCTTGCGGGAAGCGAGGCTCGCCAGAAAATCGTCGAAGGATTGGTAGCCCTGATTCTGCCAGTGGAACTGCTGTCCCGTCCGCTGCAAGAGACCCATCGCGCCGCACCGGTCCCAGGCGTCGATGCAGGGAAATGTAATGTGCAGCGACGAGGCCCCGATCGTCTCCGCCAGAGTCATGGCCGCAGCGACGAGTGTCTGTTCAGCCGTGTCGCGATCCGCCTCGGGCGCGACGAGCAAGCGCGAACCCGGCACCGGCGTGAACGGGACCGCCGCCTGCAGCTTGGGATAATAGCGGCCGCCGGCGCGGTGATAGGCATCTGCAAACGCGTGATCGAACACGTATTCGCCCCGGCTGTGGGACTTCACGTACAGCGGCATGGCGGCTTCGACGGCACCCGCCGGATTTTCCAAGACGATATGCTGCGGCACCCAGCCGGTCTCAGGCCCCGTGGTGCCTGCCCGCTCTAACGCGTCGAGGAACCCGTGGGCGATGAACGGATTAAAGAGCCGGGGATCAGGATTGGCCATGCGGTCCCAGGCCGCCGCGGGGATATCCGCGATCCGGCTGACAACCTTTGCCTCCCGGGTTCCGCCGTCGTCCATCCATTGGCCTCCGCTCGAACGCTTACTATATGATACTTGTACGGTGGAAGCCGGATCACGCGAGGGCACAGGTCATGCGAAATAATTGGGGTGGTTTCATGCCGGTACGGCGTTCGGTGGGCCTTGCCGCCGCGGTCCTGGTGTTGTCCGCGGGATTCGCCGTGGCCCAGGATGGCGAAGGCGTGAAGGTGCCGCGCAAGTCCATGTTCAATAAGCTGGTCTCGGCGGAATCCGTCGAGAAGTCGGCCGCCCTTCAGTACAATCAGATGACGCGTCAGGCTTTCCAGCAGCGCAAGCTTCTGGACAAGGATGACCCCCGCAAGCTCCGCGTCCGCCGGATCGCCAAGGATTTGCTGCCGCATACGAAGAAGTTCAACGAGCGGTCCGACACGTGGGACTGGGAAGTGAACGTTTTCGAAAGCCCGACCATCAATGCCTTCTGCATGCCCGGTGGCAAGATCGCTTTCTACACCGGCATCATCGAGAAGCTGCAACTGACCGACGACGAAATCGCCGTCATCATGGGCCACGAGATGGGGCACGCGTTGTGGGAACACGCCCGCGAACGGACCGCTAAGGTCAACATCACCAATATCGGCAGCCGCGTCATTGGGGGCCTTCTCTTCGGCCAAGCCGGCGAACTCGTCGGCGCCGCCGGGTCGAGCCTGGCAGCACTCAAATTCTCCCGCAATGACGAAACCGAAGCTGACCTTATCGGCATGGAATTGGCAGCCCGCGGCGGCTACGATCCGCGCGCGGGCATTACGCTGTGGCAGAAGATGTCCAAGGCGGCGGGCGGCGCGCCGCCGCAATGGATGTCGACGCATCCCTCTGGCAAGACGCGCATCAAGACGTTCGAGGACAACTTGAAAGACGTGATGCCGCTTTACGAGCGCGCAAAGGCCGCCAAGCGCGGCTGACGCGTCTCACTCCTCGAAGATCGGCGCGTCGGCGTAATAGTGCGACCGGGCACGGTCCTCGTGCGTGCGCACTGTCCACGCGAACACCGGCATGCCGGCCACTTCGCGCGCATAGCGGGTTACGGGCGTGGGCAGCGACTTGACGTGATAGGCGTAGAATGAGGGTGCCACCGGGCCGGATTCGAGCAGATTAGCCAGCCGGTCCGCCCGCTCATCGCTGATCCGGTCGCGCCACCACGTTTCGCCGTGCTCATCCTTATAACCGCCCGATACGACCCCGCGCGGAATTTCGGTCGCTAGTTCCCGCATGACCGTCATCACATCCGGATCGAAGGACATCAGCGCAATGTCGCCGCGATAGTCGAGCGCGCGGCGCGCGATCTCAGCCAGAAACGGAATATCCGGCGGGTCCCACTCGCTCTTGATCTCAACGAGGAGCGGCACGCGGCCATCGACGAGAGCTAAAAACTCCTCAAACGTCAGCATGCCATGGCCGCCGACGCTCGTCCGCAAGGCGTGCAGGTCTTCCAACCTCAAGTCGTGGATGCGCCCTTCCGTGCCCATTAGACGCTCCGTCGTCTCATCGTGAAAGACGACCGGCAGGCCCCCGCGCGCCGGGCGCAGATCGCACTCGATGCCGAAGCCCTTCTCAATCGCCGCCTCGAATGCGGCCGCCGTATTCTCGACGATGCCAGCACCAAAGTTGTACAGCCCCCGATGCGCAATCGGTCTCAGGAACGCGCCGCGATCAAGCATGGCGTTTCGTCCTCAACTGACCATCAGGATGGCATCTACTTCGACCGCCGTGTTCGCGGGCAATCCCGATGCACCGACGGCGGCGCGGGTATGGCGGCCCTTGTCGCCGAGGACCTCGACCATCAGATCCGAGGCGCCGTTGATCACCTTGGGATGATCGGCAAAGCCGGCGCCTGCATTGACGAAACCGGTCAGGCGCACGACTTGCTGAATGCGATCGAGCGAGCCCAGCTGCGCCTTCGCCTGCGCGAGGATATTGAGCGCGCACAACCGCGCCGCCTTCTGACCATCCTCCACCGTCAGATCGGTACCGACCGACCCCGTCATCAGCGAGCCATCGGCCGCCTTGGCGATTTGTCCCGAAATGAACAGCAGATTACCGGCCTGCAGCGCGGGGACATAATTCGCAACCGGGACGGGGGCTGCGGGCAATTCGAGCCCCAGTTCTTGCAATCGTGCCGCGATATCACCCGCCATCCGTCATCTCCTTGAAGGTCGTAGCCGAAACGCCTAGGTTTGATAGGCAGGTTGTCCGCCGAACCGGCGATTTTTGCAACGGCCGCAAGAGGCCCCGGAGACCCCATGCAGTTTGCGCGAATGGTACGGATCATGGCCGTGGCGGTGCCCGCGGCGGCGGGCGGTGCGCCAGCCGTGGCGCAGATCGTCAATCCGGTCGCCTCGCCTGTCCGCTTGCAACCGCACCGTGCCGTGTACGACGTGGTGCTCGACGAGACCGGACCGGCGATGAGCATTTCCAGCATCTCCGGCCGCGTCGTCTATGAATTGATGGGCAGCACATGCGAAGGCTATGCGCAGAACATGCGCTTCGTCACTGAGACGACGACGACCGAGGGTCAGGTGAACACAACCGATCTGCGCACCTCGAGCTGGGAGGATGCCACCTCGCGGCGCATGCGCTTTTCGTCGTCAACCTATGGCAACGATCAGCTGGCCGAGCAGACCCAGGGCACGGCGACGAAATCGGATGCGCCCGCAAAGCTCGCCGATAAACCGGCCGCCCCGCCGGCGCCCACCGCCAAGATTTCCGAGGCAGGCCCGGGTGCGCATCAGTCGCTGAACATTGATGTCTCCAAGCCCGCCCGCAAGTCGGCCCAGATCGGCGAACCGGTTTACTTTCCCATCGATCATTCCGTCGCGATGATCCGCACCGCGAAAGCCGGCAGCCGCGTGTTCTCCGGCAATTTGTATGATGGCTCGGAGGGCGGGGAGAAGTACTACTTCACCGCCGCTGTGATCGGTGACGCGTCGGCAAAAGATGAGCTGAAGGCGGTGCCGAAACTAAGTGGCGATGCCGCCAAGCTTGACGGGCTGCGCTCGTGGCCCGTGGCAATTGCCTACTTCAAGCCCGAGACGCGGCATTTCGATCAGCTGCCGCTCTATGAGATGTACTTCCGCTTTCACGAGAACGGCATCACGTCCAATCTGCTCATCGATCACGGCGACTATCGCCTGAAGGGCGAGCTCAAGGAATTGACGCTGCTCGATCAGAGCCCCTGCAAGTAGGGCTCACGTTTACAGAGCGACGCCGCCCGCATCTCCCCATCGGTGGCCCAAGCCCCGAACGCTGCGATCCTCGCTGAAAATGTGTGGCGCTCAATCGTGCCCCCCGTGACCGGCGCCGTCCAGCAGCGCGCGGGCTGCGGAAATGGCTGGCGGATCCAGTGCGGCATGTCCGGAGAAGACCATCAGCAATGATTCATCGCTGAGCAGGTAGTCGAGCACGGCCACCTGAACGGGGGCCGTTTCCGCCCCCGCGAACAGCGTGTCGGGCTCCAGCCCTGTCAGTGCCATGAAGCGCCCGATGCGGTTCGGGTCCTCCGCCAGAAAGCCAATCGCCTGAATGGCGATCGTTTCGGCGGCCTCGCGGGTCAGGCCCTTGGGGCGGTCTGCTTTCAGCGCACACATCTGATTTACCTTCATAAAAGGTGACTGGGGGGATGATGCCCCCTGTTTAAACTGTTGGTTACTGCTTCATGCGCACAGTGAGAACAAGGCGGCGACCGCTCGAATCGGTGCATCACGGTCCAGGTTTTTAGAGTTGGGATTAACCGGAAATGGCCTACCAGGATCAAGGCTTGACCGTCGAGGACCGCCCGCCCAACGCGCGCGCCGGGCGAAAGCTTGTGCTGATTGTTGAGGATAACGAACTCAACATGAAGCTTTTCCACGACCTGCTTGACGCCCATGGCTACGACACGGTTCAGACCCGCAACGGCTTCGATGCCATCGCGCTCGCCCGCGCGCATCATCCCGATCTTATTCTCATGGACATCCAGTTGCCCGAGGTCTCAGGCCTCGAGGTGACGAAGTGGTTGAAGGAAGACGACGCGCTGCGCGCCATTCCCGTTATCGCGGTCACCGCGTTCGCCATGAAGGGCGACGAGGAGCGGATCCGGTCGGGCGGCTGCGAAGCCTACGTGTCCAAGCCGATCTCCGTCATGACGTTCCTGGAAACCGTGAAGCGGTTTGCCGGAGCGCAGCGCGCATAATCAAACCCAGACGTTCAGGTTCCGAGTACCTCATCCAATGACCGCCCGCGTTCTTGTCGTCGACGACATCCCTGCCAACGTCAAACTGCTCGAAGCCCGGCTGACCGCCGAGTACTTCGAGGTTGTCACGGCGTCCAATGGGCCTGCCGCACTCGAGATTTGCGCGAGCCAGCGCATCGACGTCGTCCTTCTCGACGTCATGATGCCGGGCATGGACGGCTTTGAAGTCTGCCGCCGCCTCAAGTCGGAAACCGAGACGCAGCATATTCCCGTCATCATGGTCACGGCGCTCGATCAGCCCTCTGACAAAGTGCAGGGCCTGGAAAACGGTGCCGACGATTTTCTGACCAAGCCTGTTGACGATATCGCTCTGATCACGCGGGTGAAAAACCTCGCGCGCCTGAAAATGCTGAACGACGAAATGCTGATGCGCGCGTCAACCTCGCGCCAATTGGGCCTCAGCGACACCGCCGCTCTGCAAAAGGCGATGACCGTCCGCGCGGGGCGCATCCTGCTTGTCGACGACCATCCCCGGTCTGCCTCCCGCTTGGTCGACGTGATCTCTAAATCGCACGACATTTTCGTCGAGCGCGATCTCAACGCGGCCTTGATCAAGCTTGCCGAGCACAACTTCGACCTGCTGATCGTCAGCCTGAGCCTAGCTAATGCCGACGGCCTGCGGCTGTGCTCGCAGGTCCGATCGCTGGACCGGACCCGCCATCTGCCGATCGTGATCCTGGTCGAACCCGGCGACGAAGCCCGCCTGCTGCGCGGCATGGACATGGGCGTCAACGACTACCTGATGCGCCCCATCGACCGGCACGAACTCTTGGCGCGCATCAAGACCCAGATCAAACGCAAGCGGTTCACCGACTACCTGCGCAACCGATTGGAAGAAAGCGTCGAACTGGCCATTACCGACGGCCTGACCGGGTTGCATAACCGGCGCTACATGGAGAGCCATCTGCGCACGCTGGTGGATGAATCGATCCGCACCGGGCGGCCGCTTTCGATCCTGGTCACCGACATCGACCACTTCAAGAGCGTCAACGACACCCACGGGCACGACGGCGGCGACATCGTGCTGAAGGAGTTTGCCGCCCGCCTGAAACGCAACACGCGCGGCATCGATCTGGCCTGCCGGATGGGTGGCGAGGAATTCCTCATCATCATGCCGGAAACGGACTTGGCGCGCGCTTATCAAGTCGCCGAGCGGACCCGTGCGATGGTGGCATCCGAGCCGTTTAAGCTCCGGCCCGATCTCCAGATCCGGGTCACGGCCAGCGTCGGCCTTGCCACTCTGGAGAGCCCGGATGATACGCCTGAGACCATCTTCAAGCGTGCCGATAACGCTCTTTATGCCGCAAAACGGCGGGGCCGCAACCGCGTCAGCGCCGACGCGGCATAACCCAAGCATCTGATATGCTTTGAAAAACGTCGGCGCCGCGGCGGCGAATCGTGGGCGTGCGCAGTTGCGGCGTAATTCAGCCGCAACACGTCAAGAGAATTCCTTGAAACCGTACTGAACCTCTGTCAAAGTCCGGCTCGATAGGGTGAGTAAGGAGTTTCACGATATAAAACTCCAGGGGGTGGATCCGATTAGGCCCCAACCCCATCCGCAACTAAAGATTGTCGTTTACAATTGCCGATTGAGCGGCGAACGTAGGACGACTTTGAAATACCAGGTGGGACGTCAACGCCCTCTATGACCATCGCCTGGTGACGACGCCAGGGTCCGTGATCTTCTCGGAATGCTAACCCCGCTGCCGAGCGGTTACGGACCCTGGTCCCTCTCTTCCGGGAGGGCCCCTGCAATGAATTCAAAATAGTTCGTTGACGTGACAACCGGCAAATAACCGGCAGCGCTGGCTATTGCCCCGCAAAATTACTTGATCTTCGTTTCCTTGAACTCGACGTGCTTACGCGCGACGGGGTCGTACTTCTTGAAAACCAGCTTTTCCGTCGACGTGCGCGGGTTCTTCTTCGTGACGTAGAAGAAGCCGGTGCCGGCGGTCGACAGGAGCTTGATCTTCTGCGTTACGGGCTTAGCCATGGTGAAGAACCTTCGAAAAACAACGAATTCGCGTTTGCGCGGGAAGCGCGGAACATACTGACGGGCGGTGCGAAGTCAAGCCGCCCGGTTCAGCCCCCGGTGCGCCCCTTAAGCACAACCCGGCGGAAGGCCCCTGACCGCCAGTAATAGAAGGGGATTTCGCGGTTCTGGCCGCGATCCAGGGCATCTTTAAGGTCTTGGAGGACGAGCCGCGTGATCGAGGGCAAATCATGCGCCGAGACGCGGTCGAACCCGAACCAGCCGATCTCGGATAGTTCACCGTCGGTGCGCGGAACGATGGTGCGGACCGCCGATGCATCCGCCAGGAAGAAGCGGGTGTCGTACCGCCGCGGCCGGCCCGGTGGGGTAATCGCACGGGCCGCATAGCGCAGATGGCCAAGATCCGGCCGCACGCCGCTGCCTACCAGTCCCGGCCAATCCAATGCAGGGGCGGCATCGACGGCCGGGCCATCGACCGCGACCAGATACCCGGTCTCCTCGAAGGTCTCGCGGATCGCCGCCGTCACGAATGCCCGCATGCCACGCTCAGGATCGGCATGGCGCACGCCGCGCATCAGACAGGCGCGATCATGATCCGATAAGGCGCCGGTGAGGGCGAGATCGCCGTCGTGGGTTTCAAGGCGTCCGCCGGGAAAGACGAATTTGTCCGGTAGGAAGACCGCGTCAGGCCGCCGCCGCCCCATGAGAATGCGTGGCTCGGATCCGCTGCGGTCGACGACGATCAAGGTCGCGGCGAGCAGCGGCCGTCCAGTGAAGGCTTTGACGGCGGCAGGCGAGGTCACGCGTTGGGCGCCGCTTGGGGTTCGGGATCGGGCTCATCCGAGTGGCCGCCAAAGCCATGCATGCGCAGGGCCCACTGTAGACCGATGAGCCCGCCCTTCACTTTGGGCAACAGCCACAGGCTCAAGATCAGCGTCAGCGGCAGCCAGATGACAAGATGAACCCACGTCGCCGGCGCGACGGACTGCTCTAAAATCAGCAATCCGCCGATGATGATGTGACCGACGATAAACATGGTGAAGTAGGGCGGTGCATCGTCGGCACGCTGGTGATGCAGTTCCTCGCCGCAGGTGGCGCAGACCGGAATCACCTTCAGGTAGCTCTCGTAGAGCTTGCCCGTGCCACACGCCGGGCATGTGCACCGGATGCCGTTCATGACAGCTTTCGGCCAAGACCGGTCGTTGGCAGGCGTCTCGGGGTCGTTCGTGTAAATCTGATCCATGATCTGAAGGTGGTCCCAATCCCGATGTGGGTCAAGCGTGCCACGGGGCCGCGCCGTGGCTGTCACCGGCGCGGACGCCGCTGGCGCATGATGTGCCGTCCGCGCGGGCCTTTGACCGGCTTCAAGATCCCGCGCTTACCTTCCGACACCATCTCGAAGCGCAAGGCGCCGGCCGACGGGATCGCCTCCACCAGTTTTACTTCGACCACATCGCCGAGCCGGAACGTCTCGCCCGTTTGCGATCCAACCAATGCATGCGCTTCTTCGACGTGATGAAAGTAGTCCTGGCCCAGCGTCGAGATCGGCACGAAGCCGTCCGCGCCCGTCTCCTTCAAGCGCACGAATAGTCCTGACCGCGTCACGCCACCGATACGCGCGGGAAACACCGCGCCGATGCGGTCGGCCAGATGCAACGCCACGAGCCGATCGATTGTTTCGCGTTCGGCGGCCATCGCACGGCGCTCCGCATCCGAGATCGACTGCGCGATCGCCGCTAAGCGCGGGATTTCCTCGTCGGTCAGCCCATCGTCGCCGAGCTTGAAGGCGCGAATGAGCGCGCGATGCACAAGGAGATCCGCATAGCGCCGGATCGGTGAGGTGAAATGCGCATACCGCGCGAGGTTCAAGCCGAAGTGGCCGATGTTGTCAGGATGGTATTCCGCCTGCGCCTGCGAGCGGAGGATCACCTCGTTGACGAGTTCGGGAACGGGGAGCGACTTGGCCGCCGCTAGAACCTTATTGAATGCAGCGGGCTTCAAGCTGCCGTGCGGCGGAACCTGTAAGTCCAATGTTTCCAAAAAATCGCGCAGCGATTTCAGCTTTTCTTTCGAGGGCGCATCGTGGACGCGATAGACGAGCGGCGACTTTTTCTGTTCTAGACTTTCGGCTGCGGCCACATTCGCCTGGATCATCATTTCTTCGATGAGCTTGTGGGCTTCCAAGCGCTCCGGAATATAGACGCCCGCAATCCGCCCCTTGTCGTCGAGCTTGATCTTGCGTTCGGGGAGATCGAGGTCGAGGGGTTCGCGCCGGTCGCGTGCGGCCTTCAGCGCCTGATAGGCCGCCCATAAGGGTTTGAGCGCGCTTTCCACATGGGGCGCCGCCTTGTCATCGGGCGTGCCGTCGAATGCCAATTGCGCCTGCTGGTACGACAGCTTCACCGCCGAGCGCATCATGGCACGCAGGAAGGTATGGCTGCGCTTGTCTCCGTGCTTGTCATAGACCATGCGCACGGCGAGACACACCCGGTCTTCGCCTTCGCGCAGCGAACACAGATCGTTGGAAATCTTCTCCGGCAGCATGGGCACAACGCGGTCGGGGAAATAGACCGAGTTGCCGCGGATCTGTGCCTCGCGATCGAGCCTCGTGCCGGGCCGCACATAGTGCGCCACGTCGGCAATGGCGACGATGACGATATGGCCGCCCGGGTTCTTTGGGTCCGTATCGGGTTCGGCATAAACCGCGTCGTCGTGATCACGCGCATCGACGGGATCGATGGTGAGCAAAGGGATGCCGCGCAGGTCCTTGCGGTTCGCCATCTGCGGCGGCTTCAGATCACGTGTCTCGTCGATGACGCTTTGGGGAAAATCATCCGGAATGCCATGCGCGTGGACGGCAATGAGGGAGACCTTGCGCTCGTCATCGGGATTGCCGAGCGCTTCGACGATCTTGGCGCGTGGCGTCGTGAAGCGGCCGGTCTTTGCGAGTTCGAAGCGCACGAGGTCGCCGTCTTTGGCGTCCTTTTCGTCGCCCTTCTGCACCGGCCAGGATTTCAGTTCTTTCCGGTTGATGGGTTCGATTGTGCCACCGCCCCGGGAATGCGCGCGATAGACGCCGAGCAGGCGGCGCTGATCGCGCGGCAGCTTGCGGATCGCCTCGCCTTCGAATTTGTAGCCGGCCACATCCACGTCGTCGAGCTTGGTGATCCGCGCCATGACATGATCGCCGACGCCCGGCACGCGGTCTTCATCGGCCGTAATGCGCGCGAGCGTGCGCGCCAAAATCAGAACTTGCGGTTTGGCGCCTTCCTCGTGATCCCACACAACGGGTTCGCCGATCAGATCGCCATCGCGGTCGCGACCGACAATCTCCAGCGCCGTCACGGGCGAGAGAGCCCCCTTTTCGCGCAACGCTTTTCGATCGCCCGTCAGCGTGCCTTCGTCGGACATCAAAGAGAGCAGACGCTTCAGCGCGATCTTGTCGCCGCCTTTGATGCCGAAGGCGCGGGCGATTTCGCGCTTTCCCACCTTGCCCTGCGCGCCCTCGATGAACTGCATCACCTGTTCGCGGGTCGGCATCCCATCCGCACCGACCGGCCGCGGCGCGCCGCTTTGGCCGCGATCCCGGCGCGCGAACGAGCGGCCGCCGTGTCCGGCTGTGCCGCCGCCCGGGCGGTCCTCGCCGCCCGATCCTCCGGCCTTCCTCCGCCCCTTCTCGGGCTTGCGCGCCATGTGACCTTCGATCCTACTGCCTCACTGTGCCGCTTCTCGCATGCAGCGGCCGAATTGGGAAGGGAAGGCGCCCGGCGGCGCGGCTGGGCCCCGTGTGGACGGGACCGGTGTGGACGGGACCGGCCGCCGCCTTCGGAGCGCCGCCGAATCGCTTTACCGGGAACAGCATCGGGTCTGGACCGTTGTCGCCAGACGTGAAGCCACCGACCGGATCCACATGCCCGTCCTCAGCCGCCTGTCATTTGCCGCCGCCTTACTGGCCATTTCCGCGGTCAGCGCGCTCGCGAATTCCGCTGAGTCGCCGTGGGTGACCGAGGTTCATGTGGGACCCGCTCCGGCCAAGACCGTCGTCACGGGGTCGCTGGGTCCGAAGCGACCCAAGTCGCACGCGCTCGATGGGATCGCGTCGTACTACTGGCAAGATCAGATGACGGCGTCGGGGGAGAAATTCAACAAGCGGGACATGACGGCGGCGCATCCCAGTTTGCCATTCGGTACGCTGGTAGAGGTCACCAATACGCGCAATGGTAAGAAGACCGTTGTGCGGATCAACGACCGGGGGCCATTCAAACCCGGCCGTATCATTGATGTGTCGGAAGCCGCCGCCGAAGTGCTCGACATGACCGGCCGGGGTCTGGCGCCGGTCAAGTTGCAGGTGGTCTCCGCCGCGGACGGGCGTTGACCTTTCAGCGACATTCTGGACGGGTGACGATTGTGGGTGGGGCCGCAACGGGCGATAAACAGCGGTATCGACTTATCCCTGTTTGCTGAGATCCGCCCCCATGGCCTCTGACAAGATTGTTCCGGCCCGCGCTGAGCGGAGTGCGGCGGTGCAGATGCTGCGGACCGCGCTCATCGAAAAGAAGATGACGCAGGCGGAACTCGCGGACGCGGCCGAGTGCCACGAGAAGACGATCCAGAATTTGCTCGGCGGGCGGGCGGTGCGCGAGCAGACGCTGTTCGATGTCTGCATGGTGCTCGGGCTCGACTATCAGCGGCTGAAGGAGTTGTGGTCGGGTGCGATGTCAACCGCGCAGCCGATGGACCTCAAGGGCGAGGGCGGGCTCGTCGCGCCGGTCTACATGGGCGCTTACACGCGCGCGGGCGTCGATCACTACATCGGCAGCTATCTGACGCTGCGGCCGGCGTTTGCGGTGCCGGGTGCGATCGTCGCCTATCGCACCGATATCATCTGGGACCCGGAATGGCCGTCGCTCATTTTCGAGGAGCGCGACCGGCCGGATCAGCCGTTCTCGCATCGCGGGCGGCTCTACATTCCCTCCTCATCGATGTTCATTCACCTGGTGTCGCTGACTAAGGGTGCGATGCGGATGGTGGTGGTCTCGCAGTTGGATCAGGCGGGGGAGATGCGCGGGCTGATCACCACACTTAACAAGCAGGGGCGGTTTTTCGTGCCGGTTGCGGCGCCGATCGCCTATCTCAAGCGCTCGGATTTCAAGGGCGCGGCGCTTGGCGAGGTGGCGGCAGGCCAACCCGGGTATGCCGAGTACAAGCACATTCTCGACGAGACGATGGCGGAAGGATACGCGCGGCTCGCTGCGCCTTAAGTACGTTCAAGCGCTGCCGCTCGATGCGGACGGCCGTTCGGCGGGCTTGGCGGACGGCGGCGGGGACAGTGTTGCATCGGTTCCAGTTTTAGACGTGACCTTAGACTTGGCGGGCTGGGCTTCGCCGCCGTCTAGATTGTCTTTCGGCTTAAGGCGGCGGCCGGCTCGGACGGATTCGAAGTGCGCGCGCAGGTTGACCGTGGACCGTTTTCCGATGGCGCGGCGGTTGGTGGCGAGCCACTTTTCAGCTTCGGTGCGGCCGGCGGCGTGGAGATGATTGAGCAATTCCATATCCGGGTGGATCATCGACTTGTCGGAGAGGAGGCCTGTGTAGGGGGCGGCCTCGACAAGATGGAACCGGTGCTGGGCGAGCGGGCGCAGGCGTGAGAAGCGCGAGCGGACGGCGCCGTGCATAGCCTCGCGCGCCATTTCGATGATTTCGACATCGCGGATCAGCGGCGCATTGAACGTCAGGCGGTTGACGTGAGCTTGGATCTCGCGCGCGCCCGTCGGCAAGCCTTCCTTTTTCAAGGGCGAGAGCTGCACGATCAACGTGTCGGCCACGGGGCTTTCCATTGCGAGCGTGACGAGGTCAGGATTGGCGGAGAAGCCGCCGTCCCAGTAGGCGACACCGTCGATCTCGACCGCATGATGGAGGGCCGGCAGACACGCCGAGGCGAGCACTGCATCGACGGTTAGCTCTTCGCGGCGGAAGAGGCGGGCTTCGCCCGTGGCGACTTCGGTGGCGGCGATCAACAGTTCGATGGGTGAATGTTTGCGGATGGCCGCGAAATCGATGGTTTCGTTCAACAGGCGGCGCAGGGGGTCAAAGCCCAGCGGATTGAATTCATACGGCGACCAGAGAGACGCCCAATGGGCCAGCGGGGCTGAGCGCGAGAGCGTGAAGAGAACGGGATTGAGGCGCACGAATTCGGGCATGCCGGCCTTTGCAACGGCTTCCCACACCTGGCGCAATTTCGCGCGCGCGCCATCGGGACCATTTTCGGCGAGGCCCGCTGCGAGTGCCGTGGCGTTGATCGCGCCGGCACTCGCCGCACTGACCCATGAGAGCTGGAGCGAACGGTCTTCGAGCAGGCGGTCCAACACACCCCATGTGAAGGCGCCATGCGTGCCGCCGCCCTGGAGTGCCAAATTCAATTTCAATCGACGCCGGAAAATGTCCACGCGTGTCTGACCCCGCTGCATGTTCGTGAAACGCGGATTGCTCGATCCACGTCCCGAACGTGACGCAACACCCTGACGGTATCATGGCCAGAGTGGTACGGGGATGACACATGACAGGACTGCATTGCGTGCTGCCGATGCCGTGACCCGATAGACACGGGCGTTTCGCGCGGCTGGTCAAAACGTCGCGCGCGGGACGGGATGCCGCAATGTGCCTGTTAAACGAACAGCGGCTGCATGGTGGGCAGCAACCGGCCGCGCGAAATTTCGACCACATCGCCGTTGGCGTCGGCAAGGCCGCGCACGATCAGTTCGATGCCATCGGATGAGAAGCGATACAGGTTATAGCGGGCGAGCGGTTCGGGGCCATGTGTTCGAAACGCCGAACCGGATGCGACGCCAACCACGGGGACGGGACGCTCGCGCGATGGATGCCAAACGAGGCTATCGCGATGGTTGTGGCCGTGCAGAACGAGATCGGCACCGGTGCGGGTGAGCAAAGCTGCCATCTCGGCGGCATCCTCCAGTGCGCGGCGCGGGGCGGTCTGGCCGGGCAGCGGCGGATGGTGGATGAGCACGACGCAAATGAGCCCCGCGGCCTTCAACTTGATCAGATCGCTTTCGAGACGGTCGCGTTGCTCGCTACCGATGCGGCCGGCGGCAACGAGGGGGCGCGTCGGCATGGCTGAGTTTAGACCGATGAGAGCGAGGGGACCAACGCGGCGGAGAAAGGGAAATGTCTGCGGCGGACGGCCGGAAAATTCCGCGCCCCACGCGTCGGCGGCGATGTAGTCGCGCCAGATCTCGGTGCATCCCGGTCCTTGCATGCGGCGCGTGTAGATGTCGTGGTTGCCGGGGATGGCGGTCACCTTCTCGGGCGTGCCGACGGTCGCAAGCCACGTCAGCGCGGCGCCGATTTCATCTGGCAGGCCGAGATTGACAATATCGCCCGTGACGGCGACGTGATCGGCGCCTTGGCGCCATAGATCGGCCACGAGGCGATCGGCGATATCTTGGCGGTGGACGAGGCGGCGGTTGCGGGCCCAATTCAAATAGCCCAGGCCACGTTTGATGTTCCAATGGCCGACGCCGAAGCCGAGGATCGGGGTCAGGTGCAGGTCGGAGATGTGGGCGAGACTGAAAAGCTCAGACATGCAGGGCTTTCGACATTCTGGATAGTGTTTACTATTTGGCAGATGCAGTTGCAGCTTGCCAATCGGCTTCAGGGCATCGAAACGGTTGGTGTGTCATATCCTTGATTGATTGTTTGTTTGAGGCCCGTTCTTGATACCATCCGAAAAAATCGTCATGCCGGTGTTGCAGCGCTATTGGCGGTGGGTCCGCGGGATGACGCTTGGCGCACAGGGTATGGTTATCGACGACGCGCGGCGCGTGCTCCTGATCCGGCATACTTACCGGCCGGGATGGCATTTTCCCGGTGGCGGCGTGGAAAAGAACGAGCCCATCGGGACCGCGCTGGAACGTGAACTGCGCGAGGAGGCCGGCGTGGCGATCGATGGGGCCCCGGAGCTTTTTGGCGTCTATGCCAACTTCCGGTACTTTCCCAACGATCATGTCGCCTTTTTTCTGGTGCGGTCGTGGACGCAGCCGATAGTGCCAGCGGCCAACAGCGAGATTGCCGGACAGGGTTTTTTCGGGATCGATGCACTGCCTGAGGGGACACACCGGGCGGTGCTTGCACGCATCGCTGAGGTGTTCCACGACCGCCCGCGCGATCCGATGTGGTAACGCGCTGGTAGACCCCCTGTTCCATCCGTGCTAGCTCGCGCCGCATACGACACCCGAACCCATTAATTGCAAGATCTGCGATGTCCGACAGAGTTCTTATTCGCAACGCTGAAGCCGCCGATGTGCCCGCCATCGCGGAGCTGCATGCGCGCGTGTTCGGTCCGGGACGGTATGCGCGTTCGGCTTATCGCGTGCGGGAAGGGCGTCGGGATGGAAACCCGCTGTCGGATTTTTGTCATGTGGCGACGCGCGGCAACCGGCTTATCGCGACGATCACACTTAGCGACGTGAAGATCGGCGGCGTACCGGGTGCGCTGATGCTCGGGCCGATCTGTGTCGATCCGGACTTCGCGGGGCAAGGCTACGGCCGGCAGTTGATCGCGGAGGGCTTGCGGGATGCACAGCTGGCCGGTGTATCTCTGGTCATCCTCGTGGGCGACGAACCCTATTACGGCAAACTGGGCTTCAAGCTTGTTCCGCCGGGTCAGATCGCATTGCCGGGGCCGGTCAATCCGATGCGGCTCTTGGCGTATCCGTTGAAAGACGGTGCGATCGAAGCCGCGCATGGGCTCGTCACGTCCGCTTAGCGATCACATCAGGCCGAGACGTTCGAGCGTTTCGGGGATGCGTTCCTTGACTTTGAAAAAGCCGGCGCGGGCGTAGGGCCAAAAGGCGCTGTCCCAATCGCGGCGGACTTCCATGGCGGCGATGCCTGAGCCGCCAAGCTTTTCGACGAACGCATCGTACGTTTCGCGCGATGGGCCGACGGGGACCTGCGCGGTGACCAGTTTCTCGACGCCTTGCGCACGGCACAGCGCGATGGCGCCGTCCGGTTCGGCGGTGGCGAGTGACATCACGGGGCAGCCAAAGAAACGTTCGGCGCGGGCGGCCGTGTCGGCGATGGCCGCGGTGCGGAAGGCAAGCACATGTTCGGCCAGACCCGGATGGCTCGTATCAGTGGGAAGCAGCGCGACGCCTTTCACTTGCGCGGCGTCGATGGGCCAGCGCTCGGGTGTGAGATCGTCCTCGTTGACGAGCAGCACGATGGGCTCGCCGGGCGGCACACTCATCGGTGTTTTGAGGCGCGTTGCGGGCGGTGCTTCGGAACCATCGAGGGGATCTGGGGCTTCGTTCAATTGCCCCGCCGGATCGAAGCGGCCTTCGGTGTAGGTGCGAATGTTTTCGGCGCGCGCGACGTAGTGTTTTCCCTGCGTGTGGAGGCCCGCGACCCAGCGCCAGGAGAGCGTGTTGGAGGCGGGATCGCCGTCGAGCAGATTGCGGTAGAAGAAATTCGCGCCGAGCGTCCAGGGCAGTTTGAGGGTGAACATCCAGATGGAGGCAAACCACATGCGGGCGTGGTTGTGGACGTAGCCCGTGGTGATGAGTTCTTTCGCCCAAGCGTCGAAGGCTTCGATGCCGGTTTCGCCGGCGATTGCCGCGGCGTGGGCTGTCGCCATGTCCGGGACTTCGCGCAGCGCGTCCTGGTCGCGTTCGAGTTCGGCGAGGAAATCGCTCCAGACGCTGGGGCGCTGTTCAAGCCAGCCCTTCCAGTATGTGCGCCAGCAGACTTCCTGAATAAATTTGTCGGCGGCGGAGATGCGGTGCGCGGAGAGAACTGCGCGCACGACTTCATCTTCGCCGATCAGGCGGTGGCGCAGATACGGCGAGAGGACCGAGACATTGCTGCGGTCATCGGACCCGAGATCGAAATTGCGCGACTTCGCATACGCGCTGCCGGCGCGCGGCACGAAAGTCTTGAGCCGCAGCAGGCCGTCTTCCCGTGCCGGACGACACGCGTGCGTCATGCCGACTTGCGAACGGGGGCGCGCACGATGGCCTTGATGGCGCCGCGCGAGCGTCCGGACTGTTCCTGGATCTGGCGATCCTGCTCTTCGATGACGGCCTGCGCCGGTGCATCGCCTTCCAGGCCGCCGAGGATGGCTTCCGAGACGCGGCGATTGGAGGTCATCGTGCCATCTTCATAGGTGACATTGAACATCACGAACGATTCTTTTGCTGTGGGCTTGCGAGCCATGAGAGATACTCCATGACGGACCGTTGACGCGTGCAAAGCACGGCGGGTCCCGGGTTTCCAGTGAACGTCCAGACAGAATGCCTGCGCGGTGTGCGGCGTTTGTGGCACGGCCGTATTCAGGCCAGGAAGGGGTCCTTCATCAGGATCGTGTCGTCTCGCTCGGGGCTGGTGGAAAGAAGCGTGACCGGGCAGCCGATCAGCTCCTCGATGCGGCGGACATATTTGACGGCCTGGGCCGGCAATTCGCCCCAGCTGCGGGCGCCGCGCGTCGACTGCGACCAGCCTTCGAAAGTCTCATAGACCGGTTGCACGCGGGCTTGTGCGTTCTGGCCGGCGGGGAGGCGGTCAAGCTTGTCGCCGTCGAGCGTGTAGCCGACGCAGATTTTGATTTCTTCGAAGCCGTCGAGCACGTCGAGTTTGGTGAGTGCGATGCCGTCGATGCCGGAGACCTTACAGACTTGGCGCACGAGCACGGCGTCAAACCAGCCGCAGCGGCGCTTGCGGCCGGTGACGGTGCCGAATTCGTGGCCGCGCTCGCCGATCTTTTCGCCGACCGCATCATCGAGTTCGGTCGGGAAGGGACCCGAGCCGACGCGGGTCGTGTAGGCCTTGGCAATGCCCAGCACGTAGCCGACGGCGCGCGGGCCCATGCCGGAGCCGGTGGCGGCTTGGGCGGCGACGGTGTTCGAGGAGGTCACGAACGGATAGGTGCCGTGGTCGATATCAAGCAGCGCACCTTGCGCGCCTTCGAACAGGATCTGCTTGCGGTCGCGGTTGGCCTGATCAAGCAGATCCCACGTGACGTCCATGAAGGGAAGGATCTTGGGCGCGACTTCGGTCAACTCGGCGATCAACTGCGCCTTTTCGACAAGGGGTTTGCCGAGGCCGGCGCGCAGCGCATTGTGGTGGACCAGTAGGCGGTCGATTTTCGCCTCGAGCGTGGCAAGGTTCTTCAGGTCCTGCACGCGGATGGCGCGGCGGCCGACTTTGTCTTCGTAGGCGGGACCGATGCCGCGGCCGGTCGTGCCGATCTTGCCGGCACCGGCGGCTTCTTCGCGGATGACATCGAGTTCGCGGTGCAGGGGGAGGATAAGGGTGGCGTTTTCGGCGACGCGTAGGTTGTCGCGCGTGATGGCGACGCCCTGCTTGCCGAGCTTCTCAATTTCCGCGATCAGCGCCCACGGGTCGACGACGACACCGTTGCCGATGATGCCGAGCTTGTTCGGGCGCACGACGCCCGAGGGGAGAAGCGAGAGCTTGTAGGTGTTCTCTCCGATGACCAGCGTGTGCCCGGCATTATGACCGCCCTGGAACCGCACGACCACGTCGGCGCGCTCCGACAGCCAATCAACGATCTTGCCTTTGCCTTCGTCGCCCCATTGAGCGCCGACCACCACAACATTGCCCATCGCGAGCCTCTAGACGTGCCTTGGCCCCAGCCGTCCGCGGACGTATCGCGGTCGCCGGGGCCAAGGTCATTTGAACCATTTCGGCCCTGCTTATAGCCCAGAATCGATCCCGCCCAACACCCTAGATGCCGCGCCTTGGGTGGCCTGATCCGGGGCCTGTTTGACGGGCGCAAGGGTTGTCTATAGACCCCAGGCTCACGCCCGCTTTCGGACCTCCCCGACATGCCCTCCCGCTTATCCAGCGCCTCTCCGGCGACCGCCTATCTGTTCCTCATTCTGACGATGGCACTTTGGGCGGGAAATCACATTCTGGGCCGGTGGGCGCACGGCCATATTCCGCCGATGACGTTGGCGTTTCTGCGCTGGATGCTGGCTGCCGTTCTGATGTTCCCGTTCGCTTATGGGGCGATGCGCGCGGACTGGCCGGTGATCCGGCAGAACTGGAAGCGGATGCTTCTGCTCGGGTTCATGGGGTCGGGCATTTACAATACGCTGCAGTACATCGCGCTCACCGAGACAACGGCGACAAACGCGGCGATCCTCAATTCGTGGGGGCCGATACTGATCGTGCTCGCTGGCGCCACGATCTTCGGCGACCGGCTGCGCGCGATGCAGATCATCGGCATGATGGTGTCGCTCTTGGGCGTGGGCGTTGTCGTTCTGCAGGGTGAGTTCGAGCGGATCTACGCTCTCGCCTTCAATCGCGGCGATCTCGTCATGTTGTTTGCGACGGGCGTGTGGGCGCTGTACACGGCGCTCCTTCGTATGCGGCCGGCGATCTCAACGATGAGCTTTGCCGGCATCACATATGTGATCGCGGGCTTTGTGAATTTGCCTCTGGCGGGGTGGGAATTCGCGCACGGTCAGCGGATGGAGATTACACCGGAGACGATTGCGGCGGTATTCTATGCGGGCGTGCTCGCGAGCCTCGTTGCCTATTTCTTCTATGCGCGCAGCGTCGAGATCATCGGCGCCAATCGGACGGGTGTGTTCATTCACCTCATCCCGCTGTTTACGAGCGTGCTGGCGTTCGTCTTTTTGGGCGAAGTGCCGGCGCTCTATCACGCGGTCGGTTTTCCGCTCATTTTGGCCGGGGTGCTTCTCGCGCAACGTTAGTGTTTTGATGAGACCGGCGATTCACGCTTCGGACGGAAGGGTCCGAAGCGATCGCGGTCGTTTTGATGAAACCGGCGATTCACGCTTCGGACGGAAGGGTCCGAAGCGATCGCGGTCGTTTTGATGAGACCGGCGATTCACGCTTCGGACGGAAGGGTCCGAAGCGATCGCGGTCTAGGCGGCAGTCTTCCGCTGAAGGATCGCGGCGGCGGCGTTGATCGCCTTGATGCGCTCTTCGCGGGCGGCCCGGTCGGTTTCGTCGCAGGCCAGATCGGGATGCCAGGATTGGCGCAGGCCTTCGACGACCTTGCGGATGACGGCCTCGCTCGCGCCCGTGTTCAAACCGAGAAACGCGAGTGCGTCGTCGCGCGTCACGGGCATGCCAGTGGAAGCGGCAATGGCCGACAACGCAGGCGGACCGGGATCATCGCGAACCGTGAGCGCTTGCCCTGGCTGATCCGCGGGCGCGCGATCAAAGCCTGGTAACGTCGGCTCGATGGGACCGCGCATAGGGCCAACTGCAACGGGGCTTGCGGCCTGCTTTTTAAGGATCACGAGCAGAATTGCCAGCGTAGCGGCGGCGATCAGAATGGCGAAAGCGATGGGCGGGACGGAGAGGCCGGATCCGCCGGTGGCGCTCCAGCCTTCAACGCGCGGGCCGGCATCGGTGGCCGCCTGCGGCTGCGGCGGTGGTGCTATTTCTGCTGCTGCGACGACGGTTTCGGTCTTGCTCGCGGTTTCAACTTCTTTCGCCGCCGGATTGTTGAGGATCGTCGGCATCACAGGAGCGGCCGCATCCAGCGTTATGGTCTCAGGCGGTGGCGCGGCGGCGGGTGCGCTGTTCGTGCTCGCCGTTTCCAATGGTTTGGGTTCGAGCACGACTTCCGACTTGGGCGGCTCGGCGGGCTTTGGCGGTGTGACGAGTTTGGGTTCCTCGGCTACTTTGGGTGTGACGACGGCTGTTGGTTTTTCGGCCGGCTTCGGCGTCAGCGCGGGGGCGAACTGCGGTTGCGCTCCGCGAGCGGCACGCGCGTCGGGCGGCGGGATATCCTCCAATTCGGCGACGCGCGGATCGAGCGGGGTGAAGATCGCATCGACGCCGGCCATGGGGGCGAAGCCGTCGGGCAGCTCTACGACGCCCATCGCGTGGCGGGGGGCTGGAAACGGATAGCTGTCCTGTGGTTCGCGCGGACCCATGCGATAATAGAGGCGGCCGTCGTTGTTATAGAAAGCGCGTCCGTCAGTGACTTTCGAGATGGCGGCATAGACGTCGGACCAATCGGCGCGGCCGCGGCCGCAGGCCATCGTGAAACTCTGCAAGAGGAATGTGCGGCAGCGATCCGGGTTCTGTTCCGAGCAGGCGCGATACTGGTCCTGGCGACGGGCGCCGTAGATCCGATAGGCCTGATCGCCCGAGGGGCGCACCTGGACTCGGCCGCCCACGACATTGCACTCGAAGGGCAGCACGATCTGCTCGGCGGCGTGCGCGGGGCCTGTTACGGCGGCCAGCGGCCAAACGAGGACTGCGGCGAAAAATCCGCGACGGATCATTGATCTACTCAATTGGAATGTGCTCAAGGGGCAAATGCTCATGAGGGCGAACCCTAGCCGCAAGCATGGCATTCTTGTGTCGTGCCCCCATTTCGGCGTGGGCGCGACCCCTTTCGGGGCCGCGCACCGTGGCCGCTAAGACGCGTTCGTTATGCTCACGCTGATACGCGGCCAACTTCCATGAGCAGGCGTTCGGCCTTGGCGTCTTCGATGCGGTTGGCGAAGCGCTTGGCTTCTTGTTCGTCGCGCACCGTTTTGGCGAGGGTGAAAGCAGCGCCCAGCATGGAGACGGTGGCCATCGACAGATAGCCCTTGATCCACAGGTCGGCGGGGATGGCCCAGATGCCGAGCACCATCATGCCGACGGCGAAGCCGAAGAAAATGTAGGTGAAGGTGAGCCAGGCCGGCGTGTTCTTGGTGGCGGTGGACATGATGAAGGTTCCTTGATCGCGGGGGGTGAGGGGTTCGGTCGAACGCATGGACGAGGAAAAGTTCGTGCGCGCGGGGCGGGTCGTCATGTGCCGCCCTCCGCATTATTTGTTTTGCCGGCGGATGCCTTGAGGCGGGCGAGCACGTCGGCGGGTTTGGTTTTCTTCACGCTGCCGAAGCCGGCGGCGGCGAGGCGGTCAGTGAGGTCGCGACCGCTTTCGCGGCTGTCCAATTCGTCGAGTGCGGCGGCGACATCTTCCTCGCGTGCCTGCACGTCGCGGATGCGGATCAGCGTGGCTTCTGCTTCGCGCAGCGCACCGGTGCCGACACTCAGCGCACGGCGGCCGTTGGCACCGGCGCGGCGGAGGGCTTCCTGGGCGCGGGCCATTTCGAGACCGCGGCGGAGATCAGCCAGACGCAGGCGGCCGTCTTCGGAGAGTTGCTTCAAGCGGCGCACGTCGCGGGAAAATTTGTCGACTGACGCTCGTCTGAGTGCGCGTTCATCTTCGTTGGCGGCGATGACGGTCGCGACTTCGGCGGCCAGATCTTCGCGATTGGCTTCGAGGGCTTCGCGGGCGGCAGTTTCGAGTTCGCCGATGCGACTTTCGAGGGCTGAGACGGCTCGCTCCTCGCTCGCCTGATGGGCCATGGCGCAGGCCAGTTCGCGGCGGGCGTGTTCGAGGCTGGCGGCTGCTTCGCGGAGTTGCTGTTCCAGAACGCGGATGGCGTTGGCATCGAAGATGGCTTCTTCCGCTTCGTTGGCGGCGCCGCGCAGAAGGGTGGTGACGATTTTCAGCATTGGGGTTTCTCCAGAAATTTGAGGGAACAGAGCCCGCGAGCGACACCGGCATGGGAGAGACCTTGGCGCTTTTGAACTGTGTTCATAGGCACTATGCCTACTCTCTGAACATTGTTCAAGCGTGGTGTTGAACCTAGTTCGCCGGGGCCGGAATCGTGCTTAATTGCCGGTGAATGGCCCGACCGACCAAAATGCCCGCCGCAGCACCGGCACCCCCTGCCGCCGATCCCGAGATCGTCGGACGGGAGGCTTTGCGCGGTGTCATCCTCAAGATCGCCGGGGAGATCGTGGCCGCAGAAGGGCTGCCCGCCGTTCAAGCGCGGCGGCTGGCGGCGGAGGGCGGCTGCTCGGTCGGCACGCTCTATAATATTTTTGGCGACCGGGACGGGCTGATCCTAGCCATCAACCGGGAGACGATGACGGCGCTGAGCGTGCCGCTGGATGCGGCGCGCAAAGCATCCGTTAAGGGGCATCTTGAGGCGCGGCTCATGGCGCTAGCCACCGCTTACATGACGTTCGCACTGGAAAACCGGAACCGGTGGCTCGCCGTGTTCGAATTCCGGCTGCCGGATGATGCGGCCCTGCCTGCGGATTTCGTGGCTGAGCGGGCACGGCTTTTGGGCCTGCTTGTCGAAACGATTGGCTCCGATGTGCCGGACGCGGCCCAGCGCCAGACGGCGGCGCGGGCGCTCTTTGGCGCGGCGCACGGCATCCTGCATCTGGCCGTGAACAACCGGCTGTCCGACTTCGACCGCGCCGACCTAGAGCGCGATTTGCAGTTCATCGTCAAAGCCGCGGCGGCGGGGATGCGGAAGATGGGTTGATGTGGATGTGGTAGCGGGACCCGGCTACAAGCGACACCACGGCCGGCGTTGCCTTTTCAGGTCGCGGCGTAGGAAAAAACCGCGACGGATCAAAGGCCATCGGCCGTTGTGCCGGCATGCGCACGCCTTGCCCCACCCTCGCAATTCTGGCCGGCGCCGTCCTGGCGGCCGGTGCCGTCGCCTGGCAAGCCGGCATTCGAGCCGTCGACGGCGACACGGTCGACGCCGCATTCACCCGCTGGCGTTTGGTCGGCCTCGACACCCCCGAAACCGGCGGCCGGGCAAAATGCCCCCAGGAACGCGCCAGAGGCCGCGAGGCCGCGGCCCGCCTCCATACCCTTGCCAGGTCGGGCAAGGCCGTTCTCGTGCCAACCTGGCCGCCCTGGCGCGGCGATAAATACGGCCGGCGCCTGGCGCAGCTCCTCGTCGACGGCAAAGACGCCGGCGCGATCCTGATTGCCGAGGGCCTGGCGCGACCCTATGCCGGCGGCCGGCGGGGCTCATGGTGCCCTTAAAACGCAAAAAGGCCCCGCATCGCCCCCGGGGTTGGAAGGGCGATGCGGGGCACGGCCGGCGGGTCAGGCCGGGGCGCAATCTATCGGGCGGGCGGTCCCGGCAGATCGCGATCACCGCCGGGGCGGGGGAGAAAACCGCCGGCGGGATTCGAATTTTTAAGGCGGCGGCTGCGGCGCCGAGACGATCACGGCGTCGGCCGGGTGCGGCGTTGCATGCGCCGTTGCCAGGCGCACAACCGCGATGCCGAGGAGGAACCCCGCGACCCCGTAGAGCGCCAGGCGAGCAAGCGTCACTCGAGACTGAAAAACTTTAGGATCACCTCCGGCGCGATAATTCCTTTGAGCGCGAGCGACACGACCACTGCCCCCGTCACCCACTCGCGCGGCGTCGCGATTTCCCGCATCACCCCGGCCACCCGTCGGAACGCGTTCGCCCAGCATGGCAACCGTCGGCGCAGGCGCTCGCGGCGCCAAACCTCCTCGAGCGACCCGATCCGCGTGTCGAGCCGCGTCGCGATCTCCTGCAGGTTGTCGAACCGCATATCCCCATGGATCAAACGCCCCTCGATCCTCGAAAGCTGATCGAGCACCCGGGTCCATAGCATCGGCTCGAGCGGGTTGGGCTGATACGCCGGCGGCGGGGCCGGCGGCTGCGGCGGCGATTGCGGCGGATAGTGCCCCCACGTAGGCGGGTGCGTCATGGCTCGGCGATCCTGTCATGCGAGGCCCCTTAACTCGTCGCCGGCGAGGAGCCGGTGCGGCAGCGCTCATAGTCCTCGAGAAGCCGGAAACCGGCGCGAATGAGTGCAGACTCGCGGGTGCGGAATTCGTCGAACTTGCGCTTAGTGGCCGCATCCGAAACCGCCGGCTTGCCGTCGGCGTCGACGGTGTCGGGCTTTAGCGGGGCCGTCGTGCGCGAGAACTCGCGCCGCGTCGACGGGTTGACGTCGGGGCACCGCATGGTCGAGTCGACGACGACGAGCGGCGCCGACCAGGCCGGCGCGTCACCGCCCGCGAGCATTCCATTTCCGCAGCCACTCGTCAGCACCGCTAAAGACAACGCGGCTACCGCTTTCAGAATTCGCCCGGGCATCGTTTAGCTCCTGTTCAAGTTTCGCCAGCTCGACGGCGTCGTGCTCGATCGCGCGCGCCTGGCGATTGAGAAACGCCTCGCGCTCCTCGAGCGCCTTGCGTTTGGCCTCGAGGTTCGCCTCGGCGATCGCCGCAGCGGCCTTTTCTTTGGCCTGCTTTTCGGTGAGTAGGTCGCCAGTCCGCCAGGCGATAAACTGCGCCGTGACATAGCCGCCGAGCGCCAGCGCGCCAACATAGGACACGACGCGCAGCCCGCGCTTGATCGTTCCGAACGCCGGCAGCGACCAGCCGCGCAGCGCAAACCAGGCGAGCACGGGGCCGGCGTAGGGCACGACGAGCGCCCACGCTGCCGCAAGAATTCCTGCAAACATGGTTATCTCCCGACGTGTTTTCCGAGGATGTGATCGCGCAAGCGCGCCCATTCGATTTTATCGGCGCGCAACCAAATCAAGCCGAGTACGGCGATCGTGCCGGCGGTGATCATGCCCTCCGGCGTCAACAGCCACGACGTCAAGGCGACGGCACGCTCGGCGAGCGTCTTGCCTTCCTCGGCAATGGCCAGGTTTTCGCCGGCTTTTTTCACGACCTCGGCGGCAATCAAAACCTCACTCGCCCGCTTTACGGTCGCGGCCCCGGTCATGGTTTCGCTGCCGGCGGCCTTAAGCTCCTCTTTCGTCACGTCGTCGCGCACGCCCGTCGGCATCGGCTTGGCTGCAGGGTCGGCCAGCTTTGCCGCGGTCGCGGCGTCAATTTCGCCGGTGATCTTGAGCCCGTTCTGCTCTTGAAAGGTGCGCAGCGCGGCGCGCGTGCGAACGCCGATCGCGCCGTCGGCGCCGCCGGCGAAATATCCAAGCTCGGCGAGGATTTCCTGCGCCTGGCGAATTTCATCCTTGAGCGGTTCGTCGCGATCGGCCAGCATGGCGCGCGTGCGGTCGAGCGGATAGTGCGGCCCGACGTCGACTTTGCGCCGCGGCGAAATCTCAAAATGGCCGACAATGTCGATCACCGTCGGATAGGCGATCAGGATCGCGCGAACCAGGCTATCGACGGCCTTGATCTGCGCGGCCGTGTAGGGCAGCCAATAGCCCTCGCCGCCGTGCGCCTTGGAATTGAGCCGGAGACATTCCGACTCCGGCCAGGCGGCACCGTACCAGGCGAAACACTTGTCGCCGCGCAGGGTCAGCTTGCCGGGATTCTCAATCTCAATCCCGATTCCAAAATCGTTGCACCACCGACGGCCGCGCCAACTCGACTCGCCGGCGTGAAATGCCTTGCGATCGCACTCGACGAGCTGCGTGATCGAGCCGTCGCGCGCGACGACGAAATGCGCCGAGACTTTCGAGGCCTTCTTTCTAAACCAGCTCACCGCCGAACCGTCGGGCCCGGCCGTGTCGTGCAGCACGACGATTTTCGGCTCGATCCGACCGCCCTCATTTGCCGCCTGCACAAACGGAACCGGCCGGCCGCTGATCTGCAGCCGATCATTCACAATCGAAAACATGGAAAGCCCCCGTTATTCCTCGGCGTCGATTCTCATAGCGGTGCCAAGCCGTGCCGGGCGATCGCGGCCTCGAAGTGCGAACGAGCGCTTTCGTATTGCCCCGGCGCTGCGAAGTCGCTCAACAATCCAACCACCACCGCGCTGATTTCCTGCGGCGTCATCGGAATAGACGGGAAGATGCCATTCGAAGCATCGGAGATCATAGCCAAAAAGCTTTCCGTTACGTCGGCGCGGCAAGCAAAGTGTGAGATCGTCTCGCCGTCGATCGTCAAGGGGACGGAGTAACTGTCCGGCCCCCACCCCAAACATAAAGCGAGAAAATTTGCGCGCTCCCGAAGGTCGACGGGGACAACCAAGATTGCGGAAATCATGGGATTGCCCCCGCGGTCATTTTCTTGGCGGAGATATAATTCAGCACAACCTCGGTGCCAGTCGAGAAGGCGAGGAACTGCATAAACGGATTGTCTCGGCGCGCTTGATGATAGAGCTTGTTCACGCCGACCGGGTCCAAGCCGATCAGAACATCGCCGTCGCCCGCGCTGCCCAAGCTGGCACCGAACCGCACGCGGAAACTGTTCGATATGGTGCTATTTTCCGAAACGATCTCATACTCGACGCAAATGAGGTCGCCAGCGGCGACGCCCATGACCTGCTGAGAGATCGCGCCGTCCGTGGCCGCCACGTCTGCAATTCTCACTTGCCCGGGCGTCGAGAAGTCAGCCAAGCCGCTTGTTGTCCACCCCGCGCCGCCCGCCACGTCGAAGCTCGGATTAGTCAGCAATTCAGGCCCCAACTGATACAGGCCCTTTGCCCCGCGCTTTCCGAAGTAGCGCATCAGCCGATCGCGCTCGTCGAGCGATAGCGTTTTATTGAATACAGCCGCCCCCACAAGGTCGCCGACCGCAATCAAGGCCCGCGCGGCTACGGGCGGGCATCCACTTCCCACCAAGATCGCGGACCCCGACGCAAGCGACACGCTTTCGATCAGTGACCCGTTCTTTCCGGCGATCACGAGGTCGCCGGAGACCGCACCGGGAAGGGTGCCGATCAGGCGATCGTCCACGTTATCAAAGCGGATCAAGGGGAAATCGGGAGTGTCCTCCTCTGTCACGTCGGACGTCGCCGCGCCGACGTGCTGCCAAGGCGTCGGGTCGGGGTTTAGCTCCGGAGGAGCGCCCTCCTCGTATTGCCATCCTCCCGCGTCAAACGGGCCGTTCGGCGCTTGGGTGAACACATTGAAGGTCGCAGTTGTGTTCGTCGTGACTAGCTGATCCGAACACCACACGCTGATCGTCTTAGAGTTGGTCTGCGAGGTATAGCGTCCATTGATCGTCGCGCGATACAAGCCGCCGCCCAGGTTTTGGATTTTGTAAGCGCCGGGGAATGTGTTCGCGAAGGTGCGGACGAGGGCGATGCTATCGTTCGTCGTGTCGATCCTGATGATCCCGCCGACGTTCGATTGACCGCCCGCGCCGTTGGAGCCGAAATAGATATAACGGTTCGCCAGCGGGCGAATATACGCCGAGATCGTCCACTCTATGCCGGCCAACATCGGATAGGTTTTGTGAAGGCCGGTAGTAACCAACGTCGCCGGGGTCGAGGTCGACGTGTATCGCTCCATCGGGATCGTGCGGCCGTTGTCGAGCGCGCTCGCCGCTGCCGCAACCGTGCCGAGCAAAACCGCGTCCGCGACGTGACTGTTCGCAATCGCGTTGCGCCGAGACACGGGGGCCCGCCCCAAAACGGGCCGCTGCGCCGCCGTGGCTTGCGTGACGTCGATCCCGTTTCCGGAAATGTCATTGACCCGCGCGAGCGAACTAGGAACGCTCGCCGGGGTCGTCCCGGCCGTGTCTGTGAAGACGCCGCCAATTTCGGGCACAATAACGAACCCGGCGCCGCCGCCCGCATAAAGTAGATCGGGACCGAAAGGCCAAAGCCGCTCGCCGTCGCGATAGACGGCCGACAATTCGTCCGCGCCGTAGAAAAGCCGGTGCGCCTGATCGAGCCGCAGAAGCGCGCTCATGCCTTCACCAAGTAAAGCGTGCCAGCCACGGGTGAAGCGGGATAATCCGCGATCGTGTTGCAAACCTCGATCGGCGGGGGCTCCCCGGCGTCGCCCTTGTCGCCCTTATCGCCCTTCGGCCCGACGAGCGACGCCAGCCATGCGGCCAGGTCGCCGACAAAGCCCGCGCCGACGGCGTGTTGATACGCCGACGCGCCGGTGTCGCCGGCGTCGCCCTTGTCGCCTTTGTCGCCCTTCGGCCCGACGAGCGACGCCAGCCATGCGGCCAGATTGCCGACAAAGCCCGCGCCGACGGCGAGCTGATACGCCGACGCGCCGGTGTCGCCGGCCGGTGTCGCCGGCGTCGCCCTTGTCGCCTTTGTTTCCTGGCGAACCGATCGGCAGAGCCCGAACCTGCAGCGGCGCGCCGGCCGGCGCCTTGACGCGTGCTTTCGACGGCAATCGGATTCGAATTGGCGAACTCATGCGGCCCTCGTCGGCGGCGTCCAAACGTCAATTTCAGCGACGAAATCGAAATGCTCCTCCGGTGCAAGGTCGCTGCGCACGAGGCTCGTGACGACGGTCGCGACGCTGGCCGGGATGGCGAGGGTTTGCGCCGGCGTGAGCACGAGCTGCAGCTACGTATCTGACACGCGCACGACACCACCGTTTGCCGTCGTCATTTCGGCAAGGTGCGCGGTGTCGCTCGGCTTGGCGCGAACCTGCGCGCGATAGGTCGAGCCGGCCGGGAACATGGCGAGCGGCACGTCGTCGGTGTCGACGAATTGGATCGACTGGCGCCAGACAAAGCCGCGCTTGATTGGCACTAGAAAGTCATCGCTGCAGCCGTCCATCGCTAGACCTTTTTCTTGCCACTAACCTGCACCGTGTAACCGCCCTTAGAAAACGTGTGAGCCGCGGTTTCGATGATGAATTTTTGCCCGTCGACTTCGGGATGCACGTCGGCGTAGCTCATGGGCGCGCCACCCCGCGCAGCCGTATTGCCGATGATTGTGACGCTCGTCGTCTCGGCCTGGCGCTGCAGCTCTTTCGCGCGCGACTCGGCCGCGCGCTTGGCGGCGTCTTTGGTCGTGTGATCGTGGCGCAGCGTATAGCCCGCCTCGGCTTCCGGGTTGGCCTCGGCTTCCTCATACTTGCGTTTACCGTCGGCCGGATCATGGTAGGCGGCGCGAACCGTCTTATGCCCCTCGCGCTCGGCGAACGTCACAGAGCCCGTGCCCTCGACGATCATGCCGGGCGTGATGATCAGCGCGCCCATTGCGCCGCCGCCGGCACTCATGCCGGAGCCTTTTTTGGCGACGATCAGCTTGCCGTTTTTGATCGTAAAAAGGCCGTTTAACTTGCGCGCCTGGCGCTCGATCCAATGCAGGTTGCTTTCCGATTCCTGCACGAAATAACCCTCGCGGCCGGCAAAGGCGGCGATTTCCGGGTCGATCTGCGCCGAGAGGCCGTTTTCGCTCGCCATCTTTTGCACGACGCCGCCGAACGTCTCGTCGTCAAAGTGGCGCGATTTGTGTTCTTTCAGGCCGGCGCGCATGTCGGCGGCCTTGCCCTGCACCTGAATTTTATACGGCAGAATGTGCAGCGTGACGTCGTCGGCCGTGAACGTGCCGAAATCGGCCAGGTCCGCGAGGCTCGGCCCCATCTGGCACGTGATGATCGCACCACGCCGCGGCAGCGCCAGGTCGGGCGGCATGCCGGCATTCAGCGACACGTCAATCGTGTCGGATGCCGAGCCCTCTTTGTCGGTGACGGTCACGCTAATGAGGCGCTGCCAAAAAAGATTGCTCGCCGGCTGCCCGTCGACGGTGATCACACAAACCGGCTTCGACACGGATCAATCCCAAAGGTTTTGCAGCTTGCGCGCCTGGCGCGGCGCCGGCAAATCCGGCAGCGTGATAACCAGGCCGCGCGGCAAGTGCGGCCCGTAGCTGGCAAGCGCAATGTGCCGGTTCGCCTCGAGCACCGCCTCGACCGCGCCGGCTTGGCGCCGGTCATAGTGGCGAAAGCAAATCAGGTCGAGCATTTCGCCTTGCTTCGTCGTGTAGGTGCGCGCCATCTAAAACAGCCTTCCGAGAAGCCCGCCGATGCCACCGCCGCCAGGATAGCGCCGCAGTTCAATTTGATAGGCGTTGGCGCGAGCTTGGCCGGCGGCGTTGATCGTCGTGCGATCTTCGCTCACGTCATAAACCACATGCAAGCCGTGCACCCGGCCGGCGCGCGTCACGAGCATGAGCGGCTTGCCGGCGAGGCCGGCGGCGCGAATGCCGTCAAGTGACGCCTGGCCGCCGAACGCCTCGTCGAAAATCGCGCCGCGGATTGAAAACGAATCCGATTTGCCGCCCATCCATTGCAGCGCGTCGAGGTCGCCACAAACGTCAATCTCGGCCCATGGCGTCGAGAGCTGGCGGCCTTGGCTGTCAAACGAGAAGCCCAACGCGCGGAACAAAAACGAGCCGAGCGCCATCGGCGACGGCCCCCGCCCGACGGTCGTGTCGACCATTATCGGCCCCCATCAGTAAATGCGCCGCGCAACGTCGCCCGTGACGAGGCCGCGGCGGCTTGGCTGGCGGCTGACTGCACCGCCGGGATGCCGGCGCGCATGCCAGCGGCCAGGCTTTCAATGATCCGCTGCCCCTCGGCCGCCAGGTTGACGCCGGCAAGCGTGCCGCGCACTTGCGCGATTGCGGTGTTCACGACGCCAGGAAGGGCGCCGGCGGCCGATTGCATACCGGCGAGGTTGCCCTGAGCGCCGGCGACGCCTGGCGCCTGGCCGGTCGCTACAGCCCCGCCAGCGGCGGCAATGGTTGGGCCCGGCGCCTCGGCGGCCTGCGCACTGCCGCCGGAGTAAAGTCCGAACGTCAGCGGATTGAGGATCGCGCCGGCCAGGCCGTCCTTTTGATAGCCCTGCCACGACTCCCGAGCTGCATAACCAAGCGTCAACGGCAGCCACAGCCGCGAAAGGCCTTTTGCGCCGAGCCCGGCGAGCTTGGCGAGCGTGCCGCCGCCTTTGCCGGCAGCTCCGGCGCCGGCTGCCGCGCCGGCCGCCGACATACCGCTGATCATTTGACCGCCGGCGCCCATGCCGGAAACCATGCGCGCCGCCGCGGCCGTCGCGGCTGCGCCGCCGGCCGCCCCGGCGCCAAGAGAGAACAAACCACGGCCGGCGGCCGGCGCAGCCGCAGCGGCGCCAAGCCCCAAAGCGCCGGCTAGGATTTTGCCGCCGGCGCCGATCATGCCCATAAGCCCCGCGATCGCGCGGAAAGCAAACACGGCCGGCGCGGCGACGGCGCCGATCGCGATCAAGGCCGCACCCCATTTGACGACTTCAGGGTTTAGCGACGCGAGGCCGGAGACGACGGATTTCAGGCCGGCAACAATCGAGTCATTGATTCCGGTGTCTTGGATCGTGAGCAACAGCTCCTCCCACGACCCCGTCAACGCCTGCAGCTTGCCGGCGCGCGACCCCTTGCGCGCTTCCTCGATCGCGTCGAGGGCCGAGCCGTCGATTTTCTTGAGGCCGTCGATCATGCCGACGAGCTGATCAAAAAACTGAAACATCGGTGAGTTTCGCGCGAAGTGCCGACCCTCGAGCACTTCCAGCATGGCCGCCGACGTCATGCCCTTAGCTTTCGCCTCGCGAATAAATTCGATCACGTCGATTCCGCCATCGGAAACGAGCGTCGCATTCGAGATTGCGTCGGCGACCTCGTCACCGCGGCCGGCATACTTGCTGCCGAGCCGCTTCATAACCAGGTCGACGAGCTTGCCCTGAAATTCCGGCGTCGCGGTTGTGCCGGCGGCGGCGGCCTCGTCGAGCATGCCGCGCACCTGGCCGCGAAATTCTTTACCGCCCTTGCCAGTGTAAACCTGATTTCCGAGGAGCGCGTCGATCGCCGTCGTCGCCTTTTTGGGTGCAGCCGCTCCGAAACCTTTCGTCCATTTCGAGCGGTCGAGGCCGAGCGTATTCATCCACCCCAGGCCGGCGGCCGTCGGCTTCACAAGGCGGTTGGCCCAGCTCTTGAACGCGGTGCCCAATTCTGGCGCCATGAAACCATAATTCGACCCGTGCGCGAGTGCGCCGAGGGTTTGGTCGGGCGACATTCCAAGCATCGCCCATTGCGGCGCGTACTGGCGCGCGCCCTCGACCAGCTCGCGCGGATCGAGCGACGACTTTGCAGCGGCAAAGGCCGACTTGGCGGCGACGCTGCGCAGCCAATGATAATCCAGATATTCGGCTTGTTTGGGGTCGGTTAGATCGAGCCCCATTTGCTTGCCCAGCTCGAGGCGCTGCTTTTCAAAACTCGAATAAACGGCGTTGAGGTACTTCACCGCGACGTCGCTTGTCATGCTCGAGTCGGCCATGTTGAGGCCGAGCGCTGCACTAAACATGCTTTCGCCGAGCGCGCCGGATCGACCGACTTTTTCGACTTCGGTGCGCGCCTTCATCACCTCTTTAGGGATCAAGCCGAGGTCTTTAGAAACGCGGCGCACGTCGTCGCTAACTGTTTTCGTATCCTCGCCGAGCGACTTCATATCGACGCGCAGGCCCTTGAAGTGATCGGGCAGCTTGGCGAACGTGTAACCGAATTCGGATTCGTTGAATTCCTTCGTCGCGTTGACGAACGAATACATGCCATAGCCGGCGACGGCCGCCGACGTGCCGAACCCGCGCAAGGCCTCGCCGGTTTTCCGCGCGTTGCGCCCCATGGCGACAAAATGCGAGCCGTCGGCCCCGTCGAGCATGCGCAGCGACCGGGCGATGCCTTTCGCCGGCCCCGACACGCGATCGACCAGGCTAATGACCAGGCGCGACGAGAGTTGTGCCATTAGTTTTCCGGCTCCGGCTTATCGTCGAGGCGGCGAACCGCTTCCATCCATTCGGCCGCCTCGAGGAGCGTGAGCTTTTGCACGTCTCGAATCGGCGAATTCATTCGTTCGGCCAGAATGAGTGCGACGTCACGCCAGCCGCGCTTGACGGCTGGCCGATCGCCGGCGGGGCCTGCAGAAACTAGGCCTCGCCATCGTTCAAGAAAAAATTCAACCACCGCTCAATGCGCAGCACGTCGCATTCCTTCATTCGGGAAATGAGCGGGATCACCTGGCCGGAGCATGTCGCGATCAGCGCGGCCGATTGCTCGGCCTCCGTCTTGAACTTTTCGACGGCAATGCCGGCGGCAATGTCGGGCTCCTCGACCGTGATTTCGGTCAACGGCGCGCCATCCGTGGCGACGGGCACGAGAAGCGTGAACGTGCGCGACGATGCCAGCATCGGCGGAACGCCGCCGGAGGCCTCGAGCGCCGCGCGCTCGGCCTCGAGGTCGGCGCCAACGCCGCGCCCCTTCAAATCGTCGACAAATGCTTTGATTTTGCGCGCGTCGCGGTGCTTGATCTTTTGCGCCGCTTCCTCCGGTATGCCGGCGAGGATGGCGACATAGCGCGCAAAGGTTTCGGATTCAGTCGCCCGGCGCTCGCGTTGCGCGGCGATCCGGTGCCGCAGCTCCGGCTCCTCGATTTCGAGCGACTTCAAAAGCGACCCGTCAGCCATCGGCACCGCGACGGCCAGGTCAAACACGTGCTTGATCACCGCCGGCGGCGAGGCCGCGGCGTCGGATTTCTTGGCCATGATTTCCCCCTGAGAGTAAAGGGCCGGGCAGCGGACCAAGCCGCCCGGCCGTCAACCGGCGACGCGCCGGCTTAGAGCAACATCGCGCGGCGTTCGGCCTGCGTCTGAGAGACGCCGCCAATCGACACGTTGAACGGATCGACCTCGTAAATCGGTGAGCCGTCGATCTCGAGCTTGTAATAACGGAAGCTGAATTCGTAGTTCACTTCGGCCTTGCTGCCGCGCGTGTGCGAATCCATTTCGGTTTTCTTAATGAAGCCGCGCAGGTAGGCGACTTGGCTGTGCATGGTGCCGTCGTCGTCGGTCGTGGCGGCCGTTGCCATCAGCTCCGTTTCCGATCCGACGGCCAGGCCAAACAGCTTGAGCATCTGCGGATCGAAAGAGGTCATTTTGAAGCTAACGCCGGGCATTTCATAGCCCATCTGCACTTCGATCGGCACGACCATGCCGGCGTTAAAGATTTCCTCGACCTTGCGCTCGAGGGACGGGAAACCGATTTCGCTCGCCTGGCCGATCTGATTGACCCGATCGACCCAGAGGTTAGCGTTGCGCATGATAAAGCGCGGGCGTTCCGACGACATGGCGGCGTGCTCCTATTTTCGGATGGTTGCAGGCGGGCGCGGACGGGCCGCGCTTAGAGGTTTGTGACGGCCAGCGAACCGCCTTCGATCGCGCCGAGAACGCGATCGAGGAGGAGCGTATAAGCCTGAATGTTCGGATGCGTGATCACGCGAATATCTTCCATCGGCGGGGGCGGTTCGAACTTCACCGAAAGCGTGATCCGACCCTGCCGCATTTCGGTTGGCGCATTCAGCGACGGATCGAGCCAAAGGTCGCTCGACTGCTTAAGCAGGAAGCCCTCGGCCTCGAGCGTGCGCAGGAAGGCGCGACCCGACTCGACGATGAATTTGATATTGGCGTCATTCATCGGCTTATCGACGAACGCGATCCAAGCCTCCTCGATCGCGTCATTGATGAAATCTTTCGTGCGGCGAACGGCGAGGAACGAATTGTCGGTCGTGCGGTTGCCCCAGGTTTTATAACCGGCGCCAAACGAGACGATCGTGCCGACGCAATTTTCGTTCAGGTAGTTGGTCTGTTCGCCGTAGTTGATCGGCCGCGACACGCCGTCAATGCCGTAGATCGTTTCATTCGACACCGACTTATAAAAGCCGATTTCGCGATCGACGCGAACCTGCACGCCGGCGACGCGGGCCGATGCCGGCCGAGACACAACGCCCTCGAGGTCAGTATCGAAAACCTGCACGAACGGGTCCGTGATGTAAATCCGATCCGAGCCGTACTTGCCGCGGCGCGTGACGGCCGCCGCGTCGGTCGTGTTCGGCCCATCAGTGAAGGCGACCGCGCGCATTTTGGCGAGCAAGCCCTCCATTTCGTGCACGAGCGGGTTGCCGACAACGCCAACCGTCAATGTGCCGGTCGCCTGCACCCCGCCCACTGGCGGGGCGCCGATCGAAACCGTCGGCGCGCCCGTGTAACCCTCGCCCGGCTGCTCAATCACGAGCTGCACGATCTTGCCCGCGTCGGCACCCTCGCCGAGAATGGCGCGAATTTTTGCCGGCGTCGTCGGCGTGTTGCCACCGGCCGGAGTGACGGTCACGACCGGCACGGCCGTATAACCCCCGCCCTGATTGCCGACTGCGGCAACCGAAATTCCGTTTGTCGCGCCTTGATGCGAATAGCCCGGCGCAGCAAAAATGCGCGGGCGCAGCTTGCGGCCGTACTTACTTTCGACTTTCTTGGCAGCGTGCAGCCCGGTCAACGCCGCGGCGTCGCCGACGAGGTTCGCCATGGTTTCGGCATGGGTTTCGCCTTCCTCGACGCGGCACACGTAAACGTAGGCGCCAAGCCGTTCGCGCTCGCCCTGATCAAAAATGTCGTCGAGCGCGTCTTTCAGGGTGCCGGCGTCGCCGAGCTTGGTCGCCAGGCTGTAGTTGGTCGAGCCGGAAATCAGGATCGGCTCGTCGAGCGGGAACGCGTCGGCGTCGGCATCGGGCGCCGTTCCGAGGAGGAACACGACGGCCGACTGCGCCGTGCGCATCGGCAACACATCCTCTTTGCTTTCAAAGACGCGAACGCCGTGATTAAACGAAATGTCGGCCATGGTTATTTTCTCCTCGTGGCGGCAGCACTAAGCGGCCCGCCGGCGGCAGCCGGGGGTGCAGGGTTTCAGGTTGTCAGAATGCCGGGGGCGTTAAGCCGGCCAGCCGGTCGAAAGATCGTAGGCGGCGACTGCCTCGACTGAGGTCAAGGCGTTGATCGCGGCTTTGTGGGTAGCGTAGGCGATAAAGAACGCGTCGCCTTTAGCGAGCCCGGTGAGATAGATCGCTTTGAACTCGTCGTGCGTCGTGTCGACGGGCTGCGCGTAATTTTTCGGCGTGTACGGCCGCGGATTCGGAACCATTGTCGGCGCCGCCACGATTGCGCCGACAATCGCGAGAATGTTTTCGCGGGTTTTGGCGTCACAGCTATAGAGGCGAATGCCGCCGGCGACATTGACGGCGACCGACGCCTCGGCGAATCGGCGCTCGTGCAGCGCCCATGCCTCGGCGATTTTTTCAGCCTTTGCAGCCGAGAGGTCAATCGGCGTCGCCGACGCCGCGCGCACCCGCAAGCCAATCGCGGCAAGCGCAGCCGTCGACCAATGAAATTCTATATTGAGCGGGTGCCGGGTTTCGTTGATCGACTCGCCCGACCACGTTTCGCCCGTCGCGATGTATTCAAGAGTCATTGTTTAACTCCACGATATTCTTGCGCGGCCGACCGCGCCGGGGCCGCCTGCGCGACCCGATCCGGCAGGCCCGCCATTGCCAGGGGCTCCAACAACAACCGGGATGCTTGCACCTACGGCGTAAACTCCGGCTAGATAGGTTTTCAAGCAGTATCCGCCGCCGCCGCCGCCCCTGCCGTAGCCGTCTGTTGACCAGCCGCCAGTAAAGTGAAGGCCCGATGCGCCTCCGCCGCCAGGAGGACTTCCAGCGGCCCCAGGAACGTTCATAAGCCCACCAGTGTAGGCGCCGCCTGCACCGCCGTTGGCACCGGCTCCGCCAGCGCCTGATGATGGTCCCTGACTGCTTTGCCCGGTCGTGTTCGTGTCGCCGTTAACAGCCGTGCCGCCGAGCCCTAGT
This sequence comes from Hyphomicrobium sp. 12-62-95, assembly GCA_002279935.1. Taxonomy (GTDB): domain Bacteria; phylum Pseudomonadota; class Alphaproteobacteria; order Rhizobiales; family Hyphomicrobiaceae; genus JAGVSR01. The sequence continues at coordinate 86,111 of NCCZ01000002.1, forward strand.
GTGCCGGTGCTTCTCCCGCGACCGCCGCCATTTGCTTGCGGGCGACTAGAGGCTGCGCCGCCATTCCATCGCGTCGAGCCGCCGTCAGTGCCTTCGTACTGGACGTAATTATCGCCGTCATTGCTATAGACCCAAACGCCAGTCCCGCCGCCGCCGGCGCCCCACAGCTCGACGACAAGCTGATTGTGGATAGGGACGATAAAGTTATGCGTGCCGGCCGTGTCGTAGGTGATTGAGCCGGGGGCAATTGAACTTCCAAGCCCAATGAATGCCGGCACAAAACCGGGCAGCATGGCCTCGTATTTCGGCACGAGTAGACCGCTTTCCGCTCGACGAATGTAGGCCGGGGCCGGCCAGTCGTTTACGTTGAAGTCGATCACGGCTTGCCTACATTCTTCGCGGCTGAAATCAGAATGTCATCGCTTGCGCGCGCGTCGTAAAAGAGCCAGTCGACCGCGTTTGCCGTTGTCGTCAGCGTCGGCGCGGCTTTGCCGACGAATGAATATGCGCTGCCGAAAGACAAAGTGCGCCCGCCTGTCGCGTCTTGGATGACGCGAAGACGACCTTTTTTGCCGATCACGACGTTGGTCGGGTTGGCCAGTGTCCGGTTGCCTGCGAGCGTCACGCGCAAATCGAAAGCCGTGGCCATATCCCAGGCAATCGTCGCGGCGTCCGTCAGCGGCACTTCCGCCATGGCATCGGCTAACGCCTTCGACGTTACGGCCTTCGTGTCGTCGGTTGCGGTTCTCAGGTCTGCCCCGGTGCCCTTCGGCACGGTGATTGTTCGCGTCTCCGTAAGGTCGCCGCCGCCTTGCGCTAGGCCCGACGTTGCGACCTGGCGGGTTGCCGGCACGGCGCCGATGCTTTCGGGTGTCGTGCCGTGCGGATTGGCATCAGCGGCGTGCGCCGCGAGCGCGTCGCTGAGATCGGTCGCCGCCTCTGATAGCGCCGAAATCAGCGACCCTTGCGCATCGTGATCGTCGTTTAGCTTGTCAAAAATCTCGGCCAAAGCAGCTTGCACGGTCGTCGCCGTGAGGCCGGAGATACCCGCAACCGTGACGCCCGTCGCCGGCAAGCTATTGCTTTCGAGAATGTCGTCGAGCTGCGCTTGAACCGCAGCGACTTGCATATTTATGTCGTTCAGTTGGTTGATTGCCGCGACGACTGTCGCCACGGCATCGTCGGCGTCCTCCTGCGCGGCATTAACTTGGATCAATAGGTTTTGTTGCGCAGCGGAAACCGTGGAATTCAGCTCCGCGACGATCGTCGCGAGCTGCTGCTGCACGGCCGTTAGGCCACGCTCGACGAGCGCATCCTTTGCAGCACTATAGCCGGCCGTGACCGTTTCAATCGAGCCGAAACGCGTCTCCAGAAACGCAATAAACGCATTCCAGAAAGTTTGATCGAGCACCGTATCATCACGGGCCACAAATCGCGTCAGCCTTGCTTTTTCGGTCACGGCCTTGCCCTATGATTACAGTTTGCGCGCTTGCTTCACGGAGCCGGCCGGCAGTGTGTCGACGACGCTTTTCTGCAAGTGATGCGTGTCGCGCGCCAGTAGCTTCAAGTCACCCTCGCGCACGTCGCGCGCGAGGGTGACTTCGTAAACGTCATCAGCCTCCGGCGCCGGCGACGGCGCCGGCGACGACTTAGGTGCTTTCGCCATTAAAACCCCCTGTTAAGTTACGGCTTCGAAACGTGAATGCGTTCGGCGATCACGAACGTATCGAGGGCGCTTGTCGTCGTGCCCTGCACGTCGATCTTAAACGTCGACATGGGCGTCGTGAGCTGCGTCGCGGTATAGGTTGCGACGTGCTCTTTGATGCCGTTTCCGAGATCGCGCACGGTCGTCGACGCCGGCGCCACAAGCCCCGCGCCGAGGTCGACCTTGATCGCGAGCGTATGGTTTGACGAGTTGAAACCCATCGTGCGAACGATCACGTCGAGCTTTTGCGTCGGTGACGCGAGCGTTTGCGTCTTGGAGATATGCCGCAGAGCTGTGCGCGGGCGCGACACCTCGACGATCGACCCGGAAAGCTGCACCCCTGGCATGACGTCAGAGGTGCCGACAAAGACGCCGCGAAGCTGCAGAAGCGACGGCAAGCCGGCGAGCACGGGCTCGGTCATTTCCTTGAGCGTGTGCCATTGCCCGTCGGGCGTCTGCACTTCCCAATGAAATTCAGTCGCGGCGGGGATCACAATGTCGGCATTGATGTCAATGTCGGTGATCCCGCCCGAAAGCGTCAACGGCGTAAACGGAACCTCGATTCGCGGCGAGCGGAACTTGGCAAAATTCAAGCCGAAACGGAGGTCTTTCGTTAGGTCGCCCTGATAGAAAGCGCCGTCCGTCGAGTAGAACAGCGTGCCCTCTGAATAGCTGCTGCCCTCCACAGTTGCGACGTAGTGATCGCCCGGCGACGTGATCACGAGCGCATAGCGCTTGCCTGCCTCGAGGTAGGTCGCGGGAATCGGAACATTCGTCACGACGTCGGTGCCGGCCTTAATGTCGGCGACGGCAAGCGTCGTGCGCGCGATCAGCGCCTCGACGTTCGGACGCCCGGCCGTCACTTCGCAAACGGCAATGTCGACGTTGCCCGTCGCCGCCTTGCGGGTGAAATAGAGGTCGAGCGACGTCATCCACCCGTTTTGCGAATTGAGGAACGTCTGCGCGATCTGCGAACCGGCGACGTTGTGCTCGGTCGTGATCTTGTCCCAGTAGGTGATATAAACCGTGTCATACCACCAGCCGCCGTAACGGTAGGGCCAATAGTAGTTGTACGGCCAGGGAGAAAGGTAGGCCGCAGCAAGAGGCGACCACGGGTCGCCGGGGCGATAGTAGGCCCAATAAACGGCATCGTATCTGTAGATATAAGACGAATAGGCGGGATACCAGTAGTTGTAATAATAGCCCCACCGCCAGCGCTGGCGCGCCACCGTCTTTTGAACCATGGAATGCGTCTGATACTGATACTGAGACACCGAAAGCTCGGCCGCGCGCTCGCCGGTGTAGAGGCGGCGGCTTTCATCATGGGCCGGCAGAACGAAATTGTTGCTCACCTTGATGTTGGCGGCGAGCGGGTTGAAAACGGCGAGTTGGGTCTGATTCTGCGCGTCCTTTGAGAAGCGCACGCCCTCCTCGATCCGCGCCAAATAATTGAGGTCGGTTTTAAGGCTTTCGGCGTCGTCGAAAAAGCGATCGGCGCCGTAGTCGGAATAATCGTCGGGAAGGTCAGAAATTTCCTTCAATCGCGCGACGTCGCTCATAAGCGCCGTGAGGTTTGCCTGGCCGCCTTGCTGCGTGATCAGGCTTGCAAGCGCGGAAATATCCGACCCGATGGTGTCGAACCGCTGGCCAGAGGTCGTCCGCCAATTTTCAAGTGAGCTGATGCGAACATGGTTGCCGTACACGCTCGGCAGATAATTCGACACCTCCATTTCGATCGCCTCGACGCCGGCCGGCGTAAGCGTAACCCACGCAATGACGAGGAGCGTGCTATCGACGACGGGACGCGTCGGCGTCGGCTGCTCGACGCCGTCGATCGTGCCAATGTTGGCAAAGCGGCGCTGGCGCATGGTGACAGAGCGCGGCTCCGTCACGTTGTTTTCGGGATCGAGGAGATAATCGCGCGTCTGCACGTCATCCTCGTTCTCACTGCCGTAACCCGTGATTGCGATAATCCGCTTCGTGGCAAGCGGCAGCTTGGAAATAAGCTGCATCACGATCGCGTCGTCGCGCGCATAGGTCATGCCGGCCTTGTAGAGACGGCCAGGCGTCAGCGTGATTTCAGCCGCGCCGGAGATGGAAACCGCGAACCCCGTAAACTTAAAATTCGGGTCGATCCCATCCGCGACCACGTGATCGATCCGCTCGGTTGTCCAGTCCTGAATGTTGTTGTAATCCGACGCCTGCAGCTCGTGATCGTTGCGGATGATGACTTGCTTTTCCATTTACTTCGCCTTCTCAATTTGCGGCTGATACGGTGCTAGAGAACGTGCGCGAGCCGTCGAGCGGGATGCCGCCGAGGAACGTCTGTTTGCGCGTTGTGCTTGTGTTGATCAGAACTTTATCGCGATAGGCCTTCGACGAGACGACGGCCCGCTTGACGTTTTCATACATCGTCTGATCAGCGACCCGCGGGAACATTCCGACGGCGCCGCCGGCGAAATTAGCGCTTTTCGGCTTTTTGCCCCGCACCTCGATTGTCAACTCGGCCCTGAATGGATCAATGCCAAGACGCTGATGGCCAGCAAAAACGCGCGCTTTCCTCGCCTTGTCGGCTCGCGCCTCGTCGTGCAAATAAAGAACGTCATAGAGGCGGAAACCGGACGTCGTGTCGGGCAAATAGGCCCGACTGAGACATTGGCCGGGGAACACTGACCCGAACTGCTTAACGCCACGCTCGGCGACCGTTCTCGACTGCAGGTCGATAACCCTTTGACCAGGCGTCGCGCTGCGCAAGAGTCGGAACGCCGTCAAATCCTCTTGCGCCCGCTCGGCGTTGATCGTGAAAAACCGCACGGCCGCAGTCGACTTGACCGGGTGCAGCTTTCTAAGCATCGCGTTGGGATAGGCGGCCCGGGCCGGCTTGCGCCCCGGCAGTTGAATGCGCTGCCGGTCGATTTCGGTCTGAAAGGTGATCTGCTTTTCTTCACCGCTCGCGAGCGGATGCGAGCCCTTATCCCATAGGAAAAACTGCGATCCGGTGCGCAAGTAGGCATCCGACAAGCGCGGCATGTGATAGCCGACAAAATTCGCACGCCGCGGGAACTGCCCGCGCACCTTTGCCGGCGCCCGATCGCGGAACTTGTAAATGCGAACCTGGCGAAACCGCTCGAGGTATGCCAAATGTTCGGCTGGCGTCACGATCCGGCCGGCAAAGGCCTTGATCGGCGGGCGCACTACGCGCACCACCCGGCCGCCGACGATCTCGACGTGCCGGCGCACGCCCTCGAGCGTGCCTTTCAGCCGGTGCAGATCGACCCACTGACGAATGACGCCGCGCTTTTTCTCGATCGGCCAATTTTCATCCCAAACGTCGATCGAAAAGGACCACGCCAGCCAAGGGATATGCGTTTCGGGGCACGTGTCCCACCGCCAGAGGTCGCGGATCGGCACCGGAATGTCGAGCACGCGCGACTCGAGCGCCAGATCGAGGCCGATTTCGAGCGGCGTCGCGTTCTCGCGCGGCAGAATGTGCCCCATGATAGCGGCGGCGGTTTCGGGCATCATGGCGTTAGCTCGCGGCCGTAGCTGTCACAGTAACGGCCGACGCGTAGGCGGCGGCGCGATCGGATGGCGTAAGGTCGACGAGCGGCGACGTCACGGTGACGCGCTCGACGCCGGCGACGTGTGCCGCGGCCGATATGGCCGAAACGTGCACGGCCACGCCTGGCGCGTGCCGGGTCGCCAGGTAGGACCGCACGCGAGCCTCGGCGGTCGTGCGCACGAGATTGAGGTCGGGGCCGGCGGCAACCTCGAGCGCCAGGTCGACCGAAAACGGAATGATCTGTGGCGCCAAAACCTGCACCATGTCAGTCAACGGCCGCACGCTATCGCCGGCCAGGCGCAAGCGCACCCGCGCCAGCAAATCATCGGACGGCGTCCCGTTGCCGGCGGCGACAAGCGGGAAAATATGCACGGCGCCAGGCGTCGGCCGATCGATCCCGACGGCCCGGATCGACGCGTCGACGGCCATTGTGTGAAAGATATAGGCCCCGCGGGCGCCGGCAGTCGAAAAGGCCTCCGGCGCGAGCTGAATGCGGGTGCGCAGCCGATTGTCGCTTTCATACACCGCCGGCGCGTTGGCCGTTGCAGCCGTCACGAGCATGCGCGTTACGCCGTAGTAGTGCCCCAAAGCCTCGAGGTCGGTGCCAGTCGCAAACGCCAGCATGACCGCGCGGGCGGCATCGTTGACGCGTTGATAGTGGATGGTCTGGCGATAAGCGCCGGATTCGATCAGTTTCGTGATCAGCTCGCCCTCGATCGCGAGCGTCGCCTCGAGCACGTCGGCGATTTCCGGGTCGATCGACCGAACGCGCGCGACGACGTCGGCTTTGCGCTGCGCGACGAGGGCCGCGAAATCGGGAAGCTGCACAACCGCCGGCGACGGCAGCCCCGACAAATCTATCGCGGTGAACCGGGTCATTCAGCCCTCACGTGATGGCGACAAAGGCGCCGAAAGTGCCATAAAACTGCGCCGTTCGGATGCCCTCGACGGTTCGGTCGCCAAGGTGGCCGCGCGGCATGTAATTGACGACCATTTCAAGCGCGACCTGGCCGTCGCGGTTCGCCTCGACGAATGCGATATTCGTCAGCTCGACGCGAGGCTCCCAAAGGGCGCACGCGGTCGCGACTGCAGAAAAGAACAGCATGAGTGACGCCTCATTCATCGGGGCGTCGATCAGCTCCGGCATGGTCGAGCCGTACTCGCGCAACATGACGCGCGAGTGTAGCCGCGTCGTGAGTAGATCCTCGATCGAGCTAACGACATGCTCCCAATCCGCCACCGGTTTGCCGGTGCGGCGGTTGATCCCGATCGAGTCCGCCATTGCGTTACTCGGCGCCCTTTGACTTCGCCGGCGCCTTGGCCGGCTTGTCGACGAGCTTCATGCGGTGCAGATCGAATTTCACTTGCGCCGGCGCGAAGCGTGCCCGATCGCCGACGTTGTAGTGCCGGCCGAGGAAAAAGCCGGCCTCGGTGAATTCATATTCGAGCTTTTCGGTCGTGCTCATGGTCGTGCGCTCCTCAGTTTGCAAAATCATTAGGCGAGCCGTCGGTGATCACCGCGCCGCACGCCGTTGCGTCGCCGACGCGGGCGGCCCTTCGGCCGTTGACGTACACGTCGGGCGAACCCTCGACGATCGGATTAGGTCCGTGGATCGGGCAGCCGTACAGATCGCCGACCCGGGCGGCCGGGATGCTATTCCATTCGGTGTCTGGCGAGCCTTCAATGATCACGCCGCCATGGCTGCCGGGGTCGCCCTTGCGCGCAAGTTTTGGCATGTCACGGATTCAGGTTGATGCGGGCGCTTTTGATATTCACCACGTCGCCCGTGAAATGAATTCGTGTGTCGCCGATGGTGATCACGCCCTCGCGGCCCTTGTCGTGCGGCCGGGCGTTTGCATTGGACGGCAGCGAATAGTCGATCACGGCGTCGGTTATGTCGCCCGACTCGCTCGTGATCTTGACTTGCTCGCCGACCTCCGGCGGAAAGTGCGTTTTGATCGCGCCCATGGCCGGCTCTTTCCATGCGATCCAAGGCGACAAAACGGGCTTGCCGTCTTTATCCTCGTCGATCTTGACCCGCGCCAGGCCTTTCGCGGCGTCGACCTCGTGCACGGTGCCCGTGCGCGTGCGGTTCTCGAGCTTGCGCTCTAGCTCCTCAATCCGGTGCATTTGCTCGGCGACGATCCGCTCGAGAGAATTCGGCAGCATGGCGGGCCCCTAAAATTCCGGCTCGGCATCCGTGATGCCAGCCGGCGGCAGCAATCCGAGGGCGCGGCCGGCAGAGTTGCCGAGCGCGAATTCGGCGACGTCGCGCTGCCATCCGAACCAATCGCCAGCGTTGCCGGCAACCGCATCGCGGAAGGCCTGCGCCGTCTTGGCTGCGCCAGGCTCCGGCGAGGCCTCGAGGAGCGCGAGAAACGTGCCGAGCGTCGAGCCCGGGTTGATCTGCGCACCTGGCGCCGGATCGCCATAGAGCGCGAGCGTGATCTGCACTTGCCGGCCGGCGAAGCGAACACCCTCGCGCATCAGCGTGCCGCGAACGCTCTTGAAATCTGTCACTTTGCCGAAACGGGTGAAAAGGTCGCCCCACGGCGACGTCGGGTCGGATAAGGCTGCGCGCACCTGGCGCTCGATCATGCCGACGGAAAGCTCGAGCGACGCGTCGGTTTCCGGCTGCACGATTTCGGTTTCGGTGCTCGCCTCGAGCTGCATGCGCGCCGTCATGGCGATTTCGATCAAGATCGACTGAGACGACCCGGCAAAAAGACCGACGTCGCCGGCGTCGTCGGTCGTGCCGTCGTCGGTGTAAACCGAAATCACCGGGCGCGCCGCATTAACGGCCAGGTCCTCGATTGCCCCTTGCTCACTGTCGCGAACGTCGGCCCATGTGCGCCCGCGCAACGCGCGAACAACCGTCAGGCGCAAGGCTTCCCGCATGATCGACATTTAGCCGGCCGCCTTTCTGGCAAGCGTGAATCGCAGCCGATTGACGTCGACGTCGTCAACGCGAGAGACGCTAAACCGGGGCGCGCCTGGCCGCTGGCCGAGCTGCACGTCGTCACCCTTGCGGATCACGCGGCCGGCGATCGCCGGCCGGTGAATTTCAAGCTCCCATTCTTCGTATGGAAGCCGCGCCAGCATTTGCCCGGCATCCGCCGACGACGGGTCGACCTCATACACGAGCGCGACGACTTCGAACGGCAGCCGATCGGGATCAGCCGCCGCACCGAAATCGCCGGAGGCCTGCGGCGTGATCCGCACGGCCTCGCCCATGAGGGCGTCGAACTTGTGTTCGATCCGATTGAGCGTCGACCAAAACGGCGACGTCATGGTTTAGCGCTTGCCCTTGCCGGCCGGCTTTGCAGCCGGTGCCGGGGTTGCGGCCGGTGCCGGAGCTGCGACGACTTCCTCGTCGAGCGCAATTTCAGGCGGCAGCCCCGACGGCTCGCCGGCGACGCCCTCGAGCGCCTGCACGTCGTCGTCGGTCGCGGGCGGCAGCTCGTCGTCGGCATCACCCTCGCCGGCCTGATCGTCGCCAGCCTGCGCGGTCTGCGCGGCGATCTCGGCCATCGCGTGATCGGCAAACGCGCGCAAAAACGCAAGATGATCCGCCGACAAAGATGCCTCGCCGCCGATCACTTCGGCCTTGCCCTCGGCCACAAACCGCAGCGCGGTTTCATCCGGCAGCTCGCCATTCCAGCCGATCGGAAAGGCCTGAACCGCACCCGATGGCAGCTTGCGCTCGCACCCGTCGCCCGTGATTTTGATTTCCATTGCAGTCCCCTTTTTGATTAACGGTGCCCAACCAAAGGCCCGGGGTTTAGAGCCCCGGGCCCTTCATTTGAAACCGTGCAGCGGCCTAATTAGGCCTTGACGGTGCAGCGCACGACCAGGCGCGGCTTGGTCGGAATGTCGAGCGCATATGAGAAGCTGTGCAGCTCGACGCCGGCGTCGAGCTTCATCACGTGCGGCATGACGTAGATTTCTTCGCCGATCGTGTTGACGGTGCCCATGGTTTCGCCGGGCGAAAAGAACGTGCGGAACGCTTCTTCGGTGCCCATCGGAACGGCGATCGCTTCATTGTCGGGAATGAACTTATGCGTCACGACGCTGCCGTCTTTCTTCTTGAAAGAGGCCTGCCCAATGTGCCGGATATACGTCACGCCCTTGAAGTAGAACGGCCGGCGCAGCGTGTCGCGGTTCGGGTTGGCTTCGCCGCCATTGCTCCAGTACGTGTAAGCCTCACGGAACGCCTTGTTTTCCTGCATCTTGGTCATATAGCCGGCGCTGCAGAACTTCACGACGCCCGTCACCATTTCGCCGAGCGCGTTCTGCTCCATATAGTCGAGCAATTCGTCGTTGCCGCGGTTGATCGGGTCGATTGCGTTGACGTTGTCGAGGTCCCACTCGATCACTTTCTGCGTCTCGCCCATCAGGGTATAGACGTTGTAAAGGACCTTGACGCCGTCGGCATCGTACACGTTGCCCCGGAGGGCGTGCCAGCGGCGAAACTCTTTCGTCTGGCGGTGCTCGCGCTGAATCTTGTCGAGCTTCTTCACCATCGCGGAGTCGAACGATTCCGTTTCGTCATTGCTGCCGAACTTGCGCTTGCCCTGCAGCTCCTCGGCGAGAAGCGTATGCATTTTTGCGTGCCGGAACGTCGGCAGAATGCGCACGTTGCCGGTGTCGGGGGCGTTGTCGGCGGGCGCCGGCGTGCCGATCTGCGACGTCGGAATGATGTTGATCGAGACTTCGCCGACCTCGATTTTCACGTTGCGGTCGACGATGCCTTCCTCTTTGAACAGGCCCATCGCGTTCAACAGGCCGTATTCGTTCGTGCGCTTGGTGATCGCCTGCGTCAGATCGAGCGACGTATAACGCTCGTCAATAAGTGCGCTGAGATTCATTTTCGGGTTTCCCTTGTGTGCGGTCGCGAGCTTGCGGTTTAGGCGCCGGGGGCGACGCCGGCGGGATTAAAGGCGCTGATGCGAAACGATGCCGAGCGCTTCGAGCTGCGCGAGGGCCGCATTCCGTTCGTTGGTCGTGTCGGCAGCGGCCGGCCACGTCAATTCGCTCGGCACAATCTGCGCGTGACCGACGAGGATCGCGGTTTCAGCATCCGCGGCCGTTGCGTCGACGAGATTGAGAACGATCGCGGCGGCATTCTGCGCGCCGTTGCTCGCGGCGGGATCGAGCGGGGCATACTTGCCCGACGCGGTGATTTTGCCGAGAACGGTGCCGGTGCGGAGCACGCCGGAACCTGAAACAATGACGCCGGCGCGGCGATAAAGCTGCGGATCAAGCTCGTGCACGAGCCAATCGTGCGTGAACTTCGGCATGGTGGCGACTACGGTCATGGTTTAAACCTCTTTCTGACTGGCGATTTTTAGAGTTGTGCGATCCGGGGCGCCGATCAGGCCTTGCCGGCGGTTTCCTCGGCGTAGGCGGCAAAGCTCTTGCGCTTGCCGTCTTTGCCGGCTTCAGGCTTCACGCCGCCGGAATTCGCGGCGTTCTGCATCTGCTTGTCGAGAGCGCTTGCACGTGCGGCCGGCTCATTGGCTGCAGCGGCCGGCGCCGGCGCGGCGGCAAGGGCGCTCTTAGCGGCCTCGACGGTGATGCCGCTTTTTGCCAGCTCGATTGCGAGCTTGCCCTTGCCCTCGGCCTCGGCGGCCTCGAGAATTCCGAAAATGCGGCTTTGTTCGGCGGTGATGATGGCGTCGCGATCGACCGTCGCCGCGGGTGCGGCTGCTGCAGCGGCGGGCGCGGGCGCGGCGGCGGCCGGAGCGGCTGCCGATGCGGCCGGCTTGTCGCCGCCGTCGGTCATCATCTCGGTGAGAGCTGCGGCGATTTCCGCAGCGCGTGCTTGGCTGATCATGTTCGTTCCCTTGATTTTGCCCGCTGCGGGCGCTTCGTCGTCCGGGGCCTTCGGCGCCGGGTTACGCTCGGCGGGCGCGAGGCCCGCCTTAGACCCCGGCTCAATCGCCGGTTTCCGTTTGGGCTTGACCTTGGCGGCCGATTTCTCGACACGCTCGACCAGCTCCTCGAGAGTTTCGACGCGATCGGCGAGCTTTGCCTCGATCGCCTTGGCGCCCTCGAATGTTCGCGCATCCGTTGCGCGCGCTTCTTCGGCCGTCATGGGGCGGTGCGCGGCGACGTGCTCGCAAAAGCGATCGTAAGCTCGATCTATCGCGTGCTGCAGCTCCATAGCTGCGCCGTCGTCGAGCGGCGCAAAGCCGGCCAGGTCGGCCTTTGTGGCGCCGGCCTTGAAAATCGTCACCGCAACGCCTTCGCGGTCGAGCGCTTCGGCGTAGCTGATATGTCCCGCGCGAACGCCGATCGAGCCGACACACCCGTCGGGCGTAACGCTCAATTCCTGCGCCACGCTGCCGAGCCAATAGCCGGCAGAGCACGCCATGTTGTGCGCGATCGCGAAAACGGGCTTTTCCTCGGCGAGCTTTGCCAGCTCCTCGGCGCAAGCGCGCGAACCCGTCACCATGCCGCCCGGCGTGTCGAGGTCGAGCACGATCCGCTTGATTTCCGGGTTTGTCGCGTGCCGGCGGAATTGTTCGGCCAGGCCCTCGTAAGAATTGAGCCCCCAAAACGATCCAAGCATCGGGAAGCGATCGACGAGGATGCCGTGAACCTCGAGAATCGCGGTGCCCTTTTCGGTGATCCGCGAGCCAAGCTTGCGATTGCGCGGCAGCGAAAAGCGGTTCGCCGCCAGCATGCGCACAAGGTGATCAAGCTCGGCCTCGCGCATCGCCATCGGCTGCCCCGCGATCGTGCTGAGGAGCCGAAAACCAATGTCGAGGCCGCCCGACGCCGGCGACTGCGTTTGCAATTCCATGCCGTGCATGTGCGCTTGTCCTTATTGGCCTGGCGTGCGGTAGCCCTGCACGTTGACGATGAGGCCGTTTTTCGATTTGCGCTGATAACCTTCGGTCTGGCCGTCGGGGCGCATGGCCGCGCTCGCCATCATGGCGCCGGCGATGGCGGGATCGATCGCGGGGACCTCGGCCGCTTTGCGCTTGGCTGCGTCATTCAGATAGGCCTTGCCGCCGGCCGGGCGCGTCACGGCGTCGTAGACCATGACCCCGCCAACGGCGACCATGCCGACGCCACCAGTGCGCAACAGCGTGCGCCCGACGAATCCCGGGCGGGCGATCGTGTCGGCGGCTTGCTTCAACATCGCAACGCCGGCCATTGCGCCGCCGGCGCCCGTCATAATGTCGGCCGCCCGCTCGAATGCGCCGTCGGCCGTCGACGGCTCGGCCGCCTCTTCACTGATTGCCATCTCCTCGGCGCGCGTGAGCTTGCCGCCGGCGGCGAGCTTCTTTTCGGCTGCCGCAAGGTTCGCCTGGCGGGCGTTCTCGCGATGGTCGACCTTGATCGTTTCTTTGTTGCGCACCGTCTCGGCAACCAGGCCGGCAACGCCAAAGGTTGCGGCGTCGGCGGCAGCAACGGCACCGCGCGCGATATTCTGCGCCGTCGACTCGCCGGCCTGCGCCGACCCGGCGACGGCCGTCACGGCCGCGGCGACCACGGCCACCGGGCCGAGCGCGCGCAGCGCGCCCTTGGCGACCGTCTTGCCGGCGGCCTTTGCTGCGTTTGCCTTGCCCGACTCCGTCATGCCGGAAACAAGCGCTTTCGACGCCGCCTTTGCTTTCTTGGCGCCAGGCGGCGAAGCGGCGCGAGCTTTCGGCGCTGCCGGTGCGACGGCCTTTGGCTGCTTTGCCGGCGCCTCCGGCGTGCCAGGCGCGGCGATCGCGCGCGCTTGCTCGATCTGCGCCAGGCTCTTGACGTCGGGCAGCACTTTCGGTGCCGCGGCCGATTTGAGCTGTGAATAAATCACGGTGCCGCCGGCGACGATTTCGGCCGTGCCAAGGCTCGTGTAAATGGTCTTAAGTGTCGGGTCCTCTTGGCTCGACCCCATCATGCGCGTTGCAACGCCGGTTGCGATCAGGCCGACACCCGTCACCATGCCCGGCATTTTGCTGCCGACTTTGGTCAGCCCGACCTTATCGGCGGTTTTCACCGTCGCCTCGAGCTTGGCAGTCGCGCGCTTGCCGGCCGCGCTATCGCCGCCGGCTTTGTCGACGATCTTTTTCGTTTCGCTGGCGAGGTCCTGCAGCGCCTTGTTTTTGACGGCCGCGCTTTTCTCGATCGACTTGTCGATGCCGGAAGAAATCACCTTGCCGCCGGCGAATCCGGCGGCATAGGTCGCCGCAGAAACGGCCGAGTCGAATTTCTGCTTTTCCGCACGCTGCGACGCTTCCAGCTCGCGCCGTGCGCGATCGTCGTCAAGCCGGGCTTTCTCGAGCGTCGCGTTGATCTGCGCGGCCTCGGCCTGCGCCTTGGCGGCCTCGGCGTTGGCTGTCGCGGCCTTGGCCTTGGCGGCCTCGATCTTGACCGCGTTGCGCGATTGCTTTTTCGTTTCCTTTGCCACGGCTTAGAACTCCTGGCGCTAGGTTTCGGGCTTGTCGGTCGGCTCGTCTTTTGCCGGCGCGGCGGCCGGCATCGCCACGGGCACGAGGCCGCGCACCGCGCGGGCCTTTTGCTCGGCGGCTTGCTGATCGAGCTTGTCGAGGTAGTCCTCGCCGTTCTCGGCGCAAATATCCTGCAGCGTCTTGGCGCCCATCGCGATTTCCATCTGCGCGGCTTGCGCCTCTTTGACGGGATCGAGATTCGGCGCGCCTTGCGTGAGGAACACGCCTTTGATCAATGCGTGCTTGGCGTCGTAGAATTCAAACGGCTTGATGCCCTTCGGCAGCTCGAGCGCGCCCGAATGAAACACTTCCTCGAGGAAGGCGTCGACCATTGGCATGGCAATGTCGCCGATCAAATCCTCGCGCATGACCTCATAGTGCCGCCAAGAATCCGCGCTCGCCATTTTGGCCGAGCTGTAATTCACGTTCGAATAATCTTGCGACACCGAAACCGGATTGACGCCCATGCCGGCGGCGTAGGCCTTGACGCTTTGCGACTGGAATTCGGCCAGGCTCGCGCCTTTGTTGCCTGGCGTGAGGAGCTTCAAATCCTCCCCCGGAAACAGCATCGGCACCTTTGAGCCGTTGAACCGGAGTTGCGCGGACTCGTGGAAGGCGGCGGCGGCCTCGAGATTTTCGATCGCAAGATCGGTGACGGTTTTCGCCTTGTCGGGCGACATGCCGGCGATGATCTCGAGCGCGTCTTTGTAGTTTTGTTGCGACACGAGCACGGCCGCATAGCTCGCCTGCAAAATCGCTTGCTGCAGGCTCGTTTCGACGAACTCGCGGCCCATTTTCATGTCGACGATCGTCGACGCCAAGGCCGAAACGCCGCGCGTTTGGGCGGCGCGCTCGAGGTCGTAAGAGTGCATAACGATCCGGCGGCCCCACGCCGTACGGCGCGAGATTTCCGACCATTTCAGGGTTTCGGCGTTGATCAGCCCAAAATCGCCCGGGTGCCCGTGGCGAATATAATATGCGATTGGTTCACTCAGATCGCTAAGAGCGACGCCGCTTTTCAAATACGCCGAATCCGGCTTGCCGTTTGGATTGGAAAGGCGATCGCAATCGACGAGCTGCGCACATGAGCGCCATTTGTAGCCGGGCGCCCATTCCATCGTCGCCAGCGCCTCACCGTCGACAAACCGCATGCGGTGCGCGAGCCGCATAAACTGCGAAAAGCTCATGCGCTTGCCGGCGTCGACGAGCGGTTCGGGGCCGTGCGCGTAGGCCTCCCAAACGCGTTCGAACTCTTGCCCCCATCGCACGGCTTCCTCGTGATCGATGCCGAGGAATTTGTAATCAGGCCGGCACGAATAGCGCAGCCGCTTGCCGACAACGCCGATCGATGAGGCGCGAACGGCCATTTTCGCATAGGGATGATTGCGCACAAGATCGCGAGCGCGGGCGCGAATGACGCCGGCGTCGCGCAGCGTGTCGCCGTCAGCCGAGCGCAGCGGCGGGCGCCAGAGGGCGATGTTTTGGTCGGTGTAGCTGGCGGCCGTATGCGACGTGCGGCCCGGGATGCCGGCAGCCGCCGCCATCGGCACGCGCACCCGATCGGGCGGCGTCAGCAATTCGCCCTCGCTCATACGGTGCTCTTTCCGAGATAGACGGCCGGCCGGCCACGCGTCACGAACGGCTGATCGACGGGCGCAACGGCGATCAATTCAGGGTCGGCCATTGCGTCGGGGCATCCCGCCCGCGTTTGGTTGTAGTAGGAAATCAGTTGATTCAGGTTGACCTCGGCGAAACTCATGTTTCGGCCGCGGTGCCCAATTTCGGTGACTTGCTCGCCCTTCATGCGGGCGTCGATTGCGGCTTTCAGCTCGCGCGCGAGCTTGTGACACGGCGACTTGCAATCCATCACTAGCCCCTGTTTGCCATGCGGGCGCCGAGCGCTGCAGCTCGAGCGCGGCGATCCTCGGCGCTTGTCTTTTCTGCCGCCGGCTCTGCAGCCGGCGCCGGATTGTTTGGCGTGCTCGACCTGGCGGCCGGCGCGGCGGACTCGGCCGGCGCCGGCGCAGCGATCAAGTGCACATTCAGCAAGTGCGCGAGGGCCGCCTGCAGCGCTTCACAGTCGAGAAAATGGTTTTCACGCGAGCGTGCGACCCATTCCGGCGTGCCGCTCGGCTTTTTCACCCGCGCCTCGGCGACGATCTGCTTGCAGTAGTCGTCCGTCGCGTCGCTCGGCAGATACCAGGCGCCAGGCTTGTCGACCGGCCAGCGAATCCGCTCGTGAACCCAGCTCTTGCAATAGTCGGTATCGAGCCAAAGCAGATCGAGGCCGTATTTTTTGACCTCGCCTTTCGCGTTGACGTCGTTTTTCGACAAGATCAGCGGCTTGTCTTGCGTCGCGCGGCCCTTGGTCGGATAGACCCGGCGCGGAAACCGCCGGCAGAATTCGTAAACCTTATTGATCGGCAGCGAATACGGCTTGCCGGGGCGGAACCCTGAGTCGATAAAAACCCGGTGAATGACATGCTCGCCGATCGGCCGCACGACCAGGTCGGCGAGCTGATCCCACACTAGCGCCTCATGCGTGAGGCCGAACAATTCGCCGGCCTCGAGGCGCCACGACGTGCCGCCGGCGCCCCACCCGCGGATAACGTACACGAGGCGATTTTTCTGCACGTCGACGGCAAGCGTGACGACGCGAACGCCGGCCGGCACGTCCGTCGATTTGTATTCTTGCCGGAGCGCGGCGACTTCCTGCCATTCGGGAACGTCGCCGGAGCCTGGCGCGTAGCACTCGCCGAATCCGGTATTGATCACCGACTGAATCGTGTCTTGCTTGCCCTCGAGCTTGGCGGCGACATAGCTCGAGGCGCGCTCGCCGAAAGTCACGAACGGCGAGCACAAGCCCGACGCCCAATAGGATAAAATCGTCGTATCAGGCAGCGGCCCGACGGCGACGTCGCCCTCGACTTTCTGACCTGGCGCCACATACACGCCGCGCGCATTCATGCCGCGCTTGTGTTTTTCCTCGATCACGCCGCCGCAGCACGGGCATTCAATGAATGCCGAGCGCTTGGCCTCGGCCGCGGACGGCAATTCGGGGTATCCTTTCCAGCGCAGTTGCTTAAAGCGCGGAATGAAAAACTCGTCGCATTCGGGGCACGGCCAGGCAAAGTGATGCCGGGTGCCAGACTGCCAAAGCCGCCAGATCGGGCTTGAAACGTCCTCGGATTCCATTTTTTTCCAGAACTCGAGGCGGGTTTCGTCGTCGCGTTCGGTGTCGACGGTGCCCATGAGCGGCGTCGATATGGCTGCGCGAATTCGGTCGCGGAATGAATAACCGCGAGCCTCGAGGAGCCCGAACGGGTCGCCCTCGCCTTTCACGTTCTCGGCAATGCGGTCTAACTCGTCCATAATGGCGAGCTTCGCCGCCATGCCGGCGAGCTGTGAGGCCGAGCCGGCCCATGCGAGGCGGATCGGAACGCCGCCGACGAGCTTTTTAAATCGAGTGTCGCGCTTGCCGGTCGCCAGGCGCTCACGCAACCGCGGCGCCTGCTTCAGCATCGCCGAAAGCCGCGGCTCGATTTCGGCGTTTAGCCACTCTTTCGTCGGGCCGGCGTACATGATCGGCGCCGGCCGTTGCTCCATAGTCGAGCCGATCACGTCGAGGAGGGCATCAGATTTGCCCATCTGCGAACTCGTGACGCCGATCACCGTGTCGAACGTCTGGCCGTACATTTCGAACTGCAGCGCCGGATCAAAGGACCGTGTGAACGGGACCATATACGGCGTGAGCGCAGGATCGCGCGGCCCGGGCATGCCCGACGATGGCGGATAGACGCGATTTTTTCGCGCCCAATCATCCGGCGTCGTTTTCTCCACTGGCCGCAAGAGGATCGCGGCCCTCGCGTAAAGCGGCGCTAGCTTCGTCGAGCCGGCCGGCAAGATCGGCGAGGGTTGCGTCGATTGCATTTTCAATCCGACGACGCTCGGCGACGTCCTCCGAAATACGCGGCGGCAAGCCCGCGAGCGCGGTGCGGACCTGGCCGAATATGTGATCGATTGCCGCCAGCGCGTCGGGCGTCTCGACGAGCATCGCCTGCCGCTGATCGTTTTCGAGTTTCAGTTTGCGGGCGCGCTCGGCCTCGAAAGCCTCGCGGCTCGTCGCGGCCGTCACGGCTGCCGTCACTTCCGTTTCGCGCACGAAACGGAGATACCCTTGAACTGATTTTGCGAGGTCATATCGGGCCCGCCCGACCTTGACCAAAAACCCCCGGTCGGCCAGCTCGCGCAGCCACCGATCGCCGAGCGGCGGCGATGCCAGGATAGCCCCTAATTCCGCGGCTGAAACGCCCGTCGCGGCTTCCGCCGGCGCCGGTTTTGAGGCCGTTTTTTTTGTGCGTTTTTTTTCACGAACGCGGGCGGCCTTTCGTGGCGCCATCGTCGACCCCCTCAAAAAGCCCCGAAATCCCGCAAATCGGAATCGGAATTGAGGTTTTTTTGACCCCAAAAATGCGCGCGTTTCGGGCCGCCGCCGCGCCGCAGGGGGTCGAAAGGCCCCGGAGGGACCCGCGGCAGCTCACCCCCTCGAGGTCTTAAGACACGACGCCATTTGTGATCGCGCGCACTTCATGTTCGACGCGCCGTTGTAGGTTCGCCCGCACTGTCGCGTCGAACGCGGCGGCGCTTTCGTCTTTGACCAATTCTTTCGGGACGTTCGGCCCCGCAATCTTTTTGATTGGCAACCGCGCCTTGCCCTCGCGCCAGAACACGTTGCCGCCCATGCTCGCGACGATAAAGGCGCCCCGGTACAGCTTGCGGTTACGCCATGGCGCGGCGGTCGTGCCCTTGGCGCCCTGCCGCGCTTTGAAGTGACGCAACGGGATCGGGCCGCCCCTGGATACAATCTGATATTCGAGGAGGGCGTTTGACGAGCGTATGCGGCGCACCCGGCCATAACGCATGATGATCGCTTGCGTCGTGCCGATCTGATTAGCGAGCGCGCGCTTGACCCGCGTAAACGTCATGTCGCCGGTGCGGTTCAATGCCCGGCGCAGCGCTGCCGTTTTCTTTGGGCCGGCCAGCGCATCGGCCGCGGCCGTGAGTTTGGCGATGCCGTTGCCCTGCCATCGGTAGGTTATGACGGCCACGGCTGCAGCTCCTCGCCGGCGGTTTTAGTTGGTCCCCTCGAGCCTTCTTCGCGGGCGTTGGCCGCTGTGTGTCAGGGTGTCGACAAATGTCTGTCGGCCGCCGGATCGGGCACGGGAACACGCCCCCGAAAAGCAAAAAACCCGGAAACCTTTCGGCGTCCGGGCGTGCTTAGTCGCGAGCATACCGTTACGAATCGTTTAATTTGCTGATTCTGTCAATGGAGTTTGTTGCGAGCCCTGCAACGGGTCATAATGGGCCAATTCCGATTGCCGCCGCAAAGGCTGCAACGGAGCCGATAACAAACGCGTCGCCGGCATATTCGAAAAGGCGATCGCGCCAAGCCTCGAGGCGCGCCGGCCAGGCCGACGGCGACGCCGCCGGCGCCAAGTTGCCGGCATTGTCATTGGCCGCCAGGCGGCGCATTGATCGTGCTGAAATTGTCATTTCGATTGCTCCTCGACCATTGGATTATCGCCGTCCAATTTGAGGGCGTTTAGGTAAACGGCTGTGCTGTCGCACATGAGCGCCATCACCTTCTTTTTGTCGCGCCGCTGTGCGGCCTCGATCATATCAGGCGAAACCATTAAGCCCATAAACGCGGCCTCGGCCTCTTTCATGCACGCGTCGCCGTTGTCGCTTTCTGCGTACACCATCCCCGCCGCTATCGTGAACAGTAGTTTGCCTTTTTCAGTGAGCCGGTGCGTCGCCTTGCAGGCCGTGTCGATTTGGTCGAATGCGTGCGCTTTCTTCGCAACCTCGATCTTACATTGCGCCGTTGCCGGCGCCGAGGCCGCCGCCAAGCCGACAAACATTGCAACCGTGTATAGCTTCGTTTTCATCGTCGTCACTCCTCCGGCCACTGAAACGGTTTTGCCTCGTCGCCTGGCGGCAATTCTCGAGCCGGCGACAACCGCATGACGTGCAATTTCATCGCCTGCAGCGACCGCTCGCTCGCCACCTTCATACGATCAAGCATGCCGGCCTGTAACGTCTCGGCGTCAGATCGAGTCGGGATCGGGCCGGCGACGTCGCCGTGATCGGGGTCGATCTGGCCGGGCGACTTGATCCACGGCCGCAAATAATAGCCGCCCTCGCCACCCATCAGGTCAACGCCGTATTCAATAACCGCCATGGATCACCCTTTCGCCTTGCGCTTTTTCTTGCCTGGCCACGGCTCGAGGTTGATGCCATCGGCGATCGCCGTCATCAGAACGCGCACGGCGTGCGACGGCTCGGCCTTTGTGTTGCGCGATCGGCTGAACCCGACGTCCCAATTATGCACATGTGAAACCGACACGCGCAACACCTCGGCGGCTTGCTCTTGCGTGAGGCCGAGCTGCCGGCGCCAAACAAAGAAATCAGTTTCGACGGCACTAGGGTTGCGCGGTGACATGGGCAAGGCCTCCTCGAGTTGTGGCGGCCGTCATAACACACAATTTCGCAACCTGCAACGGGTGCAGATTGCGCTTGACGACCTGCACCGGGTGCATGTAAGGTTTTTGCATTGGACGAACACAAACCCACCGGAGCGCACAAAATGTTTAACCCCATGAAATCGACTTACACCGTCGCCTGGACCGAACTCAACGCCCGCGGCAAAGAAATTCTCGCCGCCCTGGCCGACCACGACAAAGTGCAGCGCAAGGCCGCCTTTTCCGTTTCGATTTGCAACGGTCGCGGCGAGGTCCACATGCGGCACGTCAACGGCGAATGGCAACAGCGCATCGATAGCTGCGACCTCGTTTTCGGATTTCTGCGCGGCGCCTGGCATCGCGTCTAACCCCACCCCGCCGGCGGCGCCCAGCGCTGCCGGCATCACCCCAGCAAAAGGAAACACGACCATGATCCGCTACACCGCAACACACTCCTCCGGCGCCACGAAAACCCGCACGAGCCGCGGCCACCTGGCGCCCCGGTACAGTCATGCCCTTTGGGTGCGATGGACCGGCGAGCCCGCCCCGAACTACGTCAACCGCTCCGGTCAATGGGAAGTTGCCGGCATGGGCAAGCTGTCGACGATCGCGGGTTATTTTAACCGGCTGCAGGCGGCGGGCGGTTACGAGCTTGAAATCGTCGAGCTGCAGGCCTCGAGCTGATCACCTGGCCGGCAGTGCCCAGCGCTGCCGGCCGCCCTCCCCTCACCCGAACGGAGCTGCCCCCATGACACCGACCTCGCAAATCACCCCCGACGACGTGCTCGTGCTCATGGCGTGCAGCGCGACAAAGATCGACCGCAAGGCGCCGGCGGCCGAACTGTATGACGGCCCCACCTGGCAAACCCTGCGCCATCACCGCGGCGCGATCCCGCTCGGCAACGTGTTTGTTCTCTCCGGCGAATATGCGTTTGTTTCGGCCCTCGCCACCCTGGCGCCCTACGAGGCGCGCATTTCAGAGCGCAAGGCCGATTTCCTGATCGCCGGCGGCATCCATGCGCACAACACACGATTCGGCGCGATCAAGCCCGGGCGCATGCCTGGCGCGTCGCCGTTCGTCGAGGCGGGCGCCGGCGGCCGTCTTATCCTCGAGCCCCGCCCCTATCGTCACGTGATCGCGTGCGGCGCCGGCGATTATGGCCGCGTTTTCGAATCCTTTCTCGCCGGCTTCAAGCGCGACGGGTTGGTCGACGCCTCGGCGATCACCTTGCGGCCGGCCGGCGGCATCGGCGAGCAACGCGGCCAGCTCGGCCAATGGCTGCGCCAGGCGAACGGCCTGGCAAGCTGATCAAGGTCCGCGGCGGCTCTTCCCGGCAGACTGGCACCCGGCGCAACCTGCACCGGGTGCATTTTCATGCTTGACGACATGCACCGGGTGCATGTAAGGTTCTTTCAACACGAGCCGAGGAGCTGCCGACATGACCGGAACCGCCGCACATAACAAACTGGAATGGATCAAGGCGCAGGCCGCGCTCGGCCGCACGATCGTCGTGCGCCGCATGTCTTTCGGGGCCGAGGTCGCGACGACTGTGCGCCCCGCCTATGTCGCCGAGGCCTTCAAGATCGAGGGCGATATGTTGCTGATCTGCGCCGGCCGCACAAAGTGGCTGTCGATCGACAACGCCCGGCTTTCGTCGCGCGAACCCGCCAAGCGCGCCCGCTAACCTCGAGGAGCTGCAGCCATGACCGCAACCGAAATCAAAATCGACGGCACGCTCGAGGTCGACGGCGATCGCTGGCGCGTCCTGGCGATCGGCGCCACCCGCGAGGATGGCGCAAAGGTCGTGCACCTGGCGAGCCTCACCCGCTCGCGCCAGCAACGCAACGGCGCCGTGCCGGTGCAGGCCCTCGGATGGCTCACGACCGCCGGCGCGCTTGAACCCGTCAACCTTTAACCTCGAGGAGCTGCCGCCATGTCTTACACGATCCCCCCGCACTTCACCGCGCCGGCCGAACCTTTCGAGGCTGCCGGCCAGCTCGCCGGGTTTCTCCTCGAGAACGCCGGCAGCGTCGGCGGCACCTGGCGCGGCACCATGCGCGCTGCAGATCAGCGCCGACTGTTCGGCCGGTTTCTCGGCAAGGGTCGCCTCGTGATCTGCGGCCGGCGCGAGATTGTCACCCATGGCGTGACGACGGCGTTCGGCATGGATTTCGACGAGACGTTTCGCCGAGCCTGGCGCGACCTCTAACCCGCCGGCCGGCGCGGCCCTGGCATAAACTGCACCCGGCGCAACCTGCACCGGGTGCATTTTCATGCTTGACGACCTGCACCGGGTGCATGTAAGGTTGTTTGCATCGGACGAACACAAACCCAACGGAGCCTCACATGACAGTCGCGAAAATCATTCTCGCCCAGCTCGGCGGCAACCGCTTCATTGCCATGACCGGCGCCCGCAATTTCGTCGGCCACCCCGCCGCCCTTTCCTTCAAGCTGCCGCGCGGCCTGGCCGGCAACAAAGCCTCACACGTCAAAATCACGCTCGACGCAAACGACACCTACACGATCGACTTTCTCGCCTGGAATGCCCGCAAGCTCGAAATGCGCACGATTTCGTCGACGCCGGGCGCCTACGCCGACGACCTGCAGCGGGTTTTCACCCTCGAAACCGGCCTCGACACCCGCCTTTAATTCCACCGCCGGCGGCCCTCGAGGTCGCCGGCGCGCCCTCACCTGAAACCGGAGCACCGCCCATGTCACCGAACACCGCCCGCGCCCTCGAGGCAATCAAGGCCGCCGCCGACGCCGGAAATCAAATGATCGCCCCCGTGACGTTCTCGCATTGCTACGGCCGCGCCGCCACGTCGGCCGCTTTTCGGATCGCCAAGCGCGACGGCGTCATCGAGCTTGCTTACACGAGCTGCATCGGCACCCCCGTTTATCGCGCGGCCGGCACCGGCCAGGCGATCACCGAGGCCGCCGGCGCCGCTCGTCAATAGACCCGCCGGGCTTCCTCTCCTGGCGCAACCTGCACCCGATGCAACCTGCACCGGGTGCATTTTTATGCTTGACGACCTGCACCGGGTGCATGTAAGGTTCTTTGCATCGGACGAACACAAACCCAACGGAGCCTCACATGACCGCGACAAAGACATTCGAAGCCGGCCGCACCTACTGGACGCGCTCGATCTGCGATAGCGATTGCATCTTTCGCGCCACGATCATTCGCCGCACGGCTAAATCGGTTTGGATCAAGAGCATGAACGGCGAAACCGTTCGCCGCTCGATCGAGCTGCACGACGGCGTCGAGCACATTTATCCCCACGGCCGCTATTCGATGGCCGCTTGCATCGGCGCCGATCGCGTCGAGGCCGCCTGATCCCCTCGCCGCCGGTGCCCAGCGCGTCGGCGGCTTCACCCTTCACCGCGAGGAGCTGCACCGATGACCACCTTCGAACAAGTGCCCGACTACTGCCGGCACACACTCGCCCGCCTGATCGCCCTTGACGGCAAACAAATCGAAGTCACGCGCGCCGGCATTCACTCCGGCAACCGCGACCCCTTTCGCGCCTTGTATGACCTCGGCCTCGCCTCGAGCATGCGATCGCCGGCCGGCCGCAAAGAATTCGCCCGCATCACCACCGCGGGCCGCGCCTTGAAACCCGACGTCGAGGCCTGGCAAGCCGCGCAGAAAGCGGCCCGCGAGCGGTTCGCGCGCGAGGCTGCCGAGGAGGATGCCTTGCGGGCCCTGGCGCCGCGGCTCCTCGCCTACGTGCGCGAGCGGATGGCCACCGATCCGGCCGCCCTCGAGCTGGCGACGGAATACGGCCGCCAGGTCGAGGCCTATCTCGCCGACTGAGGGCGCAGCGTTCGGGGTTTTTGTCGGCGCCGGCAAAAACCCCTCGCCCTGCGCCTGCAGGCTGCCACACGGCAGAAACCAAGCGGCCCCGCACGGTGCTCGAACACCGCCGGGGCCCGATCGAAACCCTAAGCGACTAGGAGCCTCGACCATGTTTTCACCTACCAAACCGGCGCCCCATGCGCCACCCCTCACCGCGCGTGCAGCCGTCGAAACTGTGCGCATCGGCTCGGCCGGCTTGTCGGCGAGCTATTATGCAATGCTCGGCCTGGCGGTGCACCCGCTCGCGGCCGTCGGCCTTGGCCTTGTCGCCGGCGCCGCCGACTACGTCAAAGGCAACGCCCTATCGGCCGCGATCGACGGGCCCGGCTTTTGGCGGCGCGCCGTCGCCGTGCCGTTGTTCGTCGTTTTGTTCGTGGCCAGCATGATCGCCGTCGACGGCGTGCTTTTGACCCTGCGCGGCAAGCTCACCGCCGGCCCGGCCGACGTCATCGGCGCGCACGAACGGGCAACGGCCGACCATGCCGCGGCCGTCGCCGAGCTGGCCAAACTCGCCGGCGTGCGATCGCCCGACGCGATCCGCGCAGCAATGGACGGCGCGCCGGTCAAGCGCTCCGTTTTTCGCGGCACGAACGAATGCACCGATATAACCAAAGATTCGAGCCTCGAGGCGTGCCGGCCGCTCACCGATCTGCGAAAGGAAATGGCCGACGCGATCCGCAAGCGCGAACTCGAGGCGGTGCGCGACAAGGCCGCCGCCCGATTGGATGCCCTCGGCCCGCGGCCGGCCGCTGCCGACCCACAAGCCCGCATCCTCGCCGGCGCCGCCGGCGTCAGTGAGGACCTGGCCGCTTGGGTATTGGTCGCGATCGTCGGTTTCGCGATCGAATTCGCCGCTTGCTTCGGCATGTATGTTCTCGCCGGCCCGCGGCGGCCGTCGGCAACCTCGACGGCGCAAAGCTCATTCCCGGCGCCTGGCGCCGGCGAGCGTGCGCTTGCCGCGAGCTTTGCCACTGGCGGGCATCCGATGCCGCCCCGGCCCCGTGGCACCCGCAAGCCGCGCCGGCCGCCAGCGTCGAACGTCGTGGCCTTTCCGCATCCGGTGATCGGCGCCCTCGAGAAAAGCGGCGGCACCGTCGCCAGCAATCAAGAGCTGGCGCAGCTCATGGGCGTGACGGAGGGCGAGTCGACAAAGCGCGTCGCCGAGGTCGCGCACCTGTTGACGTTACGGCGCGAGGGCAAGCGCATCGTGATTTCGCTACGCGAGGCGGCCGTCGCGTGACGTCGCCGGCAAATCACGCTAGCTTCGGCGGGTCAATGGCACTTTGAGTTTGCCGATCCTCGAACCCGGGAGTCGCAAATGAAGTAAGCCCCGCACACTTTCAACCCGTAGAGCCCCGGCCGCGCCCAGCGCTGCCGGGGTTTTTTATTCAAAAAATATTCTCGATCTGAATATTTTTCACGGGCACACCCCGCACACCGGGCACTCGTCCCCATCGTCGGGCGTTAGCTCGGCGATCAGCTCGTCGACGATCGCCTCGGCCGGCTTGGCATCGGCGATCATTTTCGCGACGTGCGCGATCAGCTCTTGTCGATCCTTCACCCTTCACCCCCTTGCGCCGGCGCCGGCGTTTTCCTGAGTTGTCCCTACAAAAAACCGGCCCATTGCCGAGCCCTTCACTTTGCGGCCCCGATCATGTCGACGACGGCGACATATCCGGCGCCATGTGTCGACGTTTTCGCTTTTTGGCGCCGTGTCCGCGCCCGATCCTCGACCTCGGCGTCGACGAATGACGCCGGCGGCGGGTAGCGCTTCAATTCGGCATCGCATAGCACTTGCCACAGGCACGGCCCGCACCACCGCCGGAACCGCTCGAGCCTGGCGCGGCATCGCCCGGCCGGCATCCGATCGTTAAACAGCCGCGGTCGGCGCACGAGGTCGCGCAACCGACAATGCACCGCCCAAACCTGCGCCGCTGTGAAATTCACGTGCACCCCCTCAAAATAGGCCGAGCTGGCCGTGCTTGTCTGGCGGCATCGTAAACCGCTCCTCGATCACAGATCGGCCGGCCGTCGGCGTCGCGACGAGCATTCGCGGCGCACCCTTGGCACGCGGTGCCCAGCGCACGACCTGGCGCACGCGATGCCCGCCGGCGGCGCAGTATCCCGCCGGCGCCTGCGCCTGGCCGCTCGTGTCGAGCTGCAGGCGCGCCGCGCAGGCCTCACAGGTCCACATTGGCCAGCCCCCAAAACCGCCAGCGGTTGCCATCCTCGCGACGCCACTCGCCGCCGGCGACGACGACTTTGCCGGCGGCGTATTCGGCCGGCGGCGTGCGATCGTCAAAAATGTCGAGCACGTCGCCGAGAAATACGCGCCCCGGCAGCACGTCGTCGGTCGGCTTAAGCATCATCGCGTCGGCCTTGCTGTCCATCGCCTCAAATCCCCATTGCTCGAGCGACGGCCAGGTCGAACACCTTGCCGTCATCGCGCGGCGCTTTCGGCGAGAGGCGGATTTCGTCGGCGTAGCGCATCACCTTGTCGACGAACCGCGAAAGCTCGAATTCCTCCCAAACCTGAATCCCGACGCGCCCCGCGATCGTGACGAGCTGCTGCGCGAAGTTGTCGAGGTTCAAATTCGGGCCCAGGTCTTTCCAATTCGGCTCGAGCACGGCGAGGCCGCCATGCGCTTCTGATTCTGCGGCAAGAAAATCGACATAGGCCTCGGCAAGCCGATCGCGGTGCTCGACACTGATGCACCACAGCCGGAACATGCCGTGCGCCTTCAATTCCGGGTGCGCGCCCTTGGCGAGATTCTGCGTTACCGTGTCTTTGCGCGATTGCGTGCGCGCGAACGTGAACGGCCAGCACGCGCGGTTGTGACCGACCCGCGATTTCACGGTGCCGTCGGGGTCGAACGTCGTGATCGAGTGCGGCCGGTCGTAACCGACGAGCACAATCGCCGCCATGCCGATCCGGCGCAACGCGTCGTCTTTGTGGCGCGGCCAGGCGTCGGCCTTAATTCGGTAGATCGCCGGCGGAATTTCCAGCTCTGCTAATTCGCACGGCCCAATCATAACCCGCCCCCCTTTGCTGTGATCCGATGCTGCCGGTTTGCCTTGCGCACGGCCTCGAGCCGTTCCGCCTGGCGTCGTGATGCGGCCGTCGGCCGGCCGTTTGCGATGGCGAGGATTTCGGCCAGCGCCGCGGCGTGCAGCCGGCGGGCGTCATCCTCCGGCACGACGAGCCGGCGCGCGATCGCCCGCCAGGTCAGCGCCGGCTCGAGGGCGCGCAGCTCGAGCGACCAGGCGCCGAGCGCCAGCGCCTCGCCCTCGCCGTTCCGCAGCGTCGTGAACCAGCCCAGCGCGCGCAGCATTTCCTCGCCACCGTCGCGTTGCGTCGGCTGCGCGAACACATAGCCGTCGCTTGTCGCGTCGACGCGCTCGGCCGGCACCGCAGCCGAGGCCGAGGCGAGCACGTCGGCGAACGTGCGCCCGCCTCCGTATGAAAGCGATTCCGCGCGGTTGGCGATAAACGCCCGCATCAGGCGGCCCTCGGCCTCGCGCAAGGTGATCGAACCCGGCGGCGAGTACGTCACGAGCGACGGATCGAGCCACCATTGCGGTTCTGGCGGCGCATCCTTTCGCCGGCGACGCGTGCCGCCGGCGCGGGCCGACTCGCGGTCGGCTTCCATTTCGCGCGCCAGGTCGGCCGCCTCGGCTTCCTCGACGGCTTCGAACTTCGTGCGGCTCGACCACATGCGCGGCTCACATTCCGCAACCGGCTCCGGCAAGGGCAAGCGCCAGGCCTCCGGCTTTTGAGGCCGCCACAGCTCCGGCGCCGGCGTGTCTATCGTGTGATAGCCATCCCACGGCGCGCCGGCCTGGCGGGCGCGCCTGGCCGAATGCTCGGCATCGTCGCGCTCGAGCGGCAGAAACACCGCCCCGACGTCGCGCACGAGCCATGCCTCGCGCTTCGTTTGCGGGTGCGCGACCCGCACTAGCTCATTGAACCGCCGGCCGCACCATATTGCGACCACGGCGACCCCGACGGGCGGTTCTCACCTGGCCGCCCCTATCGCTGAATTCGCCAGCCGAGGCTGATGTAAAGCGGGCCGATCGCAATGCGCAGCGTTTTGTAAGTCCCCAGGCAACCGAGGCCGTCGTCGCGAAAATGCACGAACCTATCGAGCTTGATCAACATGGCATCACCCGCGCGCACGGTTCGTGACGATCCGCGGCATCGGATCGTCATAAGCGGCGGCAGCAAACCGCGGATCGGGCGCCGGCACATGCGGTGCGGCGGCCGTCACGTTCGGAACGCCGGCATTCATCCCCGGAATCGTTGCAATCTGCGGCCCGCGCTCGAGCTGCGCGAGCGCCTGATCGACCGTCGGCAGCTCGGCCGGCGCCGGCACCGCCCGCACCTGGCGCGGCGCCGGCAGCATGCCGAGCGACGAGGCGAATGATTCAAGCTCGGCGCGAATGTCGCCGCGGCGCGTCTCGTGTCGCTGCCGGATGCCGCGCAGCTCGTCGCGCAGCGCCACGTCATCGGCGAGCAAGGCCTGATCGAGCCCCGCGAGCTTGCGCAGCTCGAGCTTGTGCGCCTCGAGCATCTGATTGCGCAGCCCGTCGACCTGATTTGCAAAGTGATCCATCGTGCCCCCTCTTGTGTTTGGCGCGGCCGGCTCGGCCGTCTTGCGTCGGCCGGCCGCGCGCTCCTCATTCCGCCGCGATCTGCGGCTGCAGCGTTGCCAGCTCCTCGAGGATCGCCGCGAGCGGCTTCTCCTCGACCTCGAGGCCCTGATCGGTTTCCGTGATCGTGCAGGCGAGGCGCGTCGGCCCCTCGACCGTGCCGGCGTCGGCCGGCGCCAGGCGAAACGGCGCCTCGCGCTCGGCCCTCGTCAACGTCTCGTCGACGTGTGCATGTTTCATTGCAGCGGCGCCCCTTCCGGCCGCGAATGATCGCGCAGCATGTGCCCGCCATACAGCGCCACCCATTGACCGCGGAAATCGGTGTCGGGCGAGAGGCTGCCGGCGCAAATCCGCAGAACGGCGTCGCGCACCCGCTCGCGCGCGACCTCGTCGGATTCCTCGACGAGCTGCGCCACGAAATTGAGCGGCGTGAGATAGGCCGGCGACGCGTCGCCGAGCATGAAAGGCTCGCGCGGCGCGTCGGGATTGAGGGCGGCGACGAAAAACTCGTGCGTCGCGCCTGGCCGATGAATGATCACGTCACCGCCTAGCACGGGCCGCAAATGCTGCAGGCCGATAATATAGGAATGCCAGAACGGGTGCGCCCATGGCGCTTCAATCATCCATATATCGAGCGCGGCGTCGTTCTCGGCGAGAACGCCGGCTTTGCGGCGCAGCTCGTCGAGATTGAGCCGCCAGGCCTTGCCGAACGCGTCGGCGTGATCTGGGAATCTGGCGATCGGATCGATTTTGTGCGGTTTCATCGGTGCCCCCTTAATTCAGATCGTCGCGCCGGCGGCCCTTGCCCTTCGGCTTAGGCTCCGGCACTTCCGCGACGTGCTTGCGCACTGCCTTTTCGGCCTCGTCAATCTCCGTCGCGACGCCGGCGGCCTTGCGATAGAGTTTGCATTCGGCCTCGAGCAAGAGCGTCGCCAGAACCTTTTCCGGGTCTGCCGTTCGCATCTTCACGGCGTGCACGATCGCCTTGTCGTTAAACCCGTCGGCCTTGTCCTCTTTTTTGAACTCGTCGAGCCTGGTTTTGATTGCCGCCAGCTCCTCGACAATCTCGACGCGGCGATCAACGCGCCGCTTCAATTCCGCCTCGGCATTGTCGCCCAGCGCGACGACCGTTTCCGTTTTGCTCACCGTGCCACCCTCCGTTTGCGTTGAATCTCGCCGGCGATTTCGAACACCGACGGCACGCCGGCGAGCCGGTGCAGCGTGTCGGTTTCGTTCAAGCTGTGCAGCGCGTTGCGGCCGGCCAGCGCCTCGCGCTCGAGCCGGATGCGAATCCGCGTCGCCAGGTCGATCAACCGCCGGCGACGGCCGCGCGCGCTGTCGAGGTCAATGCGATGCCCTTTTAGTGTCGCGCGGTATCGGTAGCCCGACTGTCCGCTTTTTGCTCGTGACCTCATGCTGCGATCTTTCCTTTTTTGCAGGCCCGCAACCGATCACGCTCGGCGGCGGGCGTTTCGACGTAACCAATCGAGGCCCCGCGGCCGACATGCCGGCGCGCGAATGACCACACGAACCACGCGTGATTTTCCGACGGCCCGGCGCTGCCCGGCACGGGGTCGAACCAATAGATTCGATCGAGGAGCACGAGCTTGCGCGCCCATCCCTGGCAATCGGCGAAAAACCGCCGGCGCGTCTTGCCCGAATCCCAATCGACTTTCAGGAGCATCGCGACCAGGCCGCCGCGCGCTTCCATCATGCGCAGCGCGACCTCGACGAATTCGTCGGCCTGATCGTAAGGCGGGTTAGTGATCACCCCGCCGATCTGCGCCGGGAACAAAACCGGCAACGTCGGCTCGGTGAAATCATGCGCGAACCCGACGCCCGGCTCCGGCTGAATGTCGGTGCAAAAAACTTCATAGCCGCGGCCGGCCATCGCATCGGCCATTTGCCCCGTGCCGGCGGCCGGCTCCCATATCGCGAGCGGCTTCAATTTGCCGGCGTTATCGTGCCCGTGCAGCGGCAGAAAGCCCTCGCGCTCGAGATCGTCGACGAGCGCCTGCGTCACCCACGCCGGCGTCATGTAGGCGTCGCGCTCTTTGCGCTCATATCCGCTTTCACGCTGCGCCACGGTCGCCCCCGTTTCCATTTTCGAGGCGCGACCTGACGATCGCCAGCTCGCGGTTGACAAAACCGGCGTGCACGTTGACGGCGTCGCGGAAAGCGCCAGGCCGCAGCGTGCGCGCGTGATGTTTCAGATAGGCCTCGAGGTTCGCCAGGCTCACGAGTCGATCGAGGTCGCCCGGCAGCGGCGCCGTGCCGGCCTGCAGCTCGGCGGGTTTCGCATCCGGCTCCGTCGTGGCGGGCGGCTTGGGGGCCGCTTCACTGGACGGAGCCGGCGCGACCGCACCGCAGATTCCGCGCGCTGGCGTCGGCTCGAGCGGCAACAGCCCAGCCAAACGCGCACGGAGCGGGTCCAATAATTCCGGGTTAACGTCGACCACCTGGCGCACTTGCGACACGAGGAGGTCGAGCACCGCGTTTTGAGCGAACAGATCGGCCCGCTCGTCGGGCTCGTGAAATGCGCGACGGGGTCCCATTTATGCGGCCTCCGTCTTGCTCGCCGGCTTGTGACCTGGCGGCCATTCACGCGGCGCCTGCCAGCGGTCGGCGTTTCTAGCGATCTTGTGCCGCTGCGGCTCCTCGCGCTGCCAAAACGCCATCCAGGCCGCCCATTGCGGCGTGCCGCGTTGAATCACAAACAGCACGCCGGCCGTCCGCGCGACGTTCAGCTCGCGGCGCACGTCAAAGCTCGTGACCTTTTTCGGCTGATCGACGAGCCGGCGAACCGCTGCGGCAAGTGACGGCGCGTCGACGTCGTGCGCCTGGCCGGCCCAATCCGCCAGGGTCGAAATCGGATCGGGGCCGAGCGAAAGCCGCTTGTCGCTGGCGATCAACGGCGCGAGAAATGCCTCGATCCCGTTGCGATGCTTGCCGCCCTCGCGCAGCTCGGCAAGCCACTGCGCTTTGCGATCGCGCTTGCCCTCGATCCCCCCGCCCCGGGGGGAAGGGGGGTTTTTTACTTCCTTGGTCGTTAAAAGAGAGGTCGTTAAGGAAGGGTCATTCTGTGTGATCGCAGGCGTCACACCTGATGTGACCGCAGGCGTCACACCTGATGTGATCTTAGCGCTCACACCTGATGTGACGCCCGGCTCACAGGTCCCGGTGACGTGTGATCCATCGCTCACACGTCGCGGCGATGTTTCACAGCCCTCGCCGACGTCATTGTCGGCGTCGCCGGCGAACTCGTCGTCGGCCTCGTCGCCGATCGCCGGCAACGGCTGCGGCCGGTCCATGATGGTTCGATAGTAGATCGCGCGGCCGGTCGCATCCTGCGCCCGCTTCTCGACGTAGCCCCACGCGACGAGGTCTTTCAGCTTGCGACACACGGTTTCGCGCGTGAGCCCGACGGCCTCGCCGATCGTGATCTGCTTAAGCCGGCACCACCCGTGCCGATCTGTGTGTCGGCCGATGAGATTCAGCACGCGGAAATGCCCCACGTCGGCGCGGGCATCCTCGGCAAAATCCCCCGGAATGATTGAATAGCGTTGCTGTGACACGTTCCCCCGTCTCGCCGGCGGCGAGCGCATTTTCCACATTTGCGCGGGGGCGTGAGATTGACGGCCGCGGCGAAGCATGCGAGCTTCCCCGACGTCGATCGCGCCCCACGCGATCCTCTTTCGAACTGCACAAAAGCACCGGGCCCTAGAGTGACCGCTCTAGGGCCCGCATTCGTTTCACCCGGCCGAGAACGAACCCGCGACCGGCAATGGCTGCGCCCCGACGATCACGCGCTCGGCAGCCTCGACGTCGGCGGCAAACGCATCACGGCCGACGGCCTGGCCAGCGATAGCAATCGCGGCCTCAAATTTCTCACTAACCTCGAGCGTGTCGGAATCGATCACGCCGGCGGCGACCAGCTCCTCGAGCGTGTCGAGTCCCACGATTTTCGCCGTGCTCGACGTCAACGCTTTCCCGTGCTCGACGACGAAATCGCTTGCCCGCAAGAGAACGAGCACGACGCTTGCCGGCAACGTCACCGCCCCGGCCCGGTCGATTGCCGGCAAACGACGCCCGGTCGACCCCGGGTCGCCTGGCAAGAAATCGTTTACGATTGCCGGCCCAGCGCCGGCGGAAATCGCCTTGCCCATCACGCGGCCTCGCCGGTTTCGGTTTCCACGGCGTCGCTATCGGCGGCAACCAGTGCGGCGGCATGACCGTCGGCCGCGGACTTATCCTCCGGCGCGAATAGGTCGCCGCCCCATCCGTCGACCTCGATCATTTCGCAAATGCGCGTGCTTGGATGCCGAACCATGACATGCAACGACGAGCCGAGCACGATCTGTCCGACGACGTCGCGCACGACGGTCGCCCGACCGTTATCGGTTACAAGCCAAAAGCCGGCAAGGTTGAGTGTCGTCATTTGATCCCCCTGGCGCGCCCGCGCCGGTTGTTACGCGTTGCACGCTTTACGCGGCGGCCAGCTCGGCCCCCGGCACAAAATCGAACCCATGGCGAGAGGCCGGCGACGCCGTGCCCCCCGCTGAAACCTTGGATTTGCCGCCAGATTTTGAATTCGCCGCCCTGGCACCGTTTGGCGGCCGGCCAGCACCCGGTCGAGCCCCGCCTCGCGACGGGGCATAGCCGGTGCTCGACTGACCGTCGGCCGGCGAGCGGCGATCTGCGGCCTCAAATTCAGGAATCGCGATGCCTGGCGGCGGGATGTAATAGACCGTCGCGCGATCGCGCTGCAGGTCGCGGCGAACGGCCTCGAATTCAGGCCCCTTTAGCCGCTTGTAACCGTGCCGGCATGCCTTGATCGCGGCGAGCTGCGCGCGAATATCCGACGGGTCGATTTCGATCGTGTTTGTCTGCCTGCAGAACCATTCCCAGGCGTCGTCAATGTGATCGGAGCCGTACCAGCCGACGTGATTGTGCTCGCGCATAAACGCGATGAATTCGCGGGCGGCGACCTCGGCCCGCAAGAGGCGCTTAGAGGAGCGGCGGGCGGCAATGCCGGCGATCGCCGGCGGCGGCGCGTCGTCGTGTTCCGGTTCGGGCAGCGCGATCGCCGTGGCGCGGCGGGGCTCGAGGGCCGGCCGGCCAGCAAACATCGCCCGCGTCGACGAGCGCATCATGCGCAGCGCCACCGCCGACGTTAGAAGCGCGCCAGAGGCGAGGCTCGCGATATAGGGCAAAGCCTGGAAAATCGTTTCTTGCGGTATCATGCACACCCCCTTTCAGTTTGGCGCCCCCTCAGGCGCCGGTCGCGAGCCGTCCAGCGTTTAAATCCGCCACCCGACCGCGCCGGCGCCCTTCCAACGAAGGATGAGAGCGCTAAAGCAAACGCAACAAACTAAAGGACCCTGCACAGGCCGCGCAGGGTGCGCGGGACGGCCAACGGGCGCCCATGGCCCGCCGTTACCGACTTGGGGAAAGCAAACAAAGCCCCTCGACCCGTCACGCGCACGCTGCCGGCAATGCCCGCCGCGCCGGCGGGAAACGCGCACTCACCGAAACGCGGCGGAACGCAACGCAACAAACAAACCTCACGCAACGCGCGGCGCGACGGCCGGGCGCTGAACCTGATCGACCGCCGGCGCCGACGGATCGGCAGCGGCTTCGCCGTTTGACTCTCCGGCGTCGTCGACAAAATCGTTTGCGGTTACGGCGCCCAATGTGGCGGCCGAGATTTTCGCCAGCTCCTCCCACGACGGCCGAAAGCGCGGCTTGCCGGGCTTCGGTTCGGCGATCCAGCGGCCGACGGTGCCCCGGTGAACGCCGAGCCGTTCGGCAAAGTCTGCCGGAGAAAGGCCGTTCGCGGTGAGGTAGTCGGCGAGCTTCATGTTAACCCCGGGTCGAATCTGTCGCACGATTCGTTGCATAATTTGCAACACTTATCAACCGACTGTCGCGAAAATTAGAACTGCATACATAGCGCCAGCCTCGCAAATGGTCATATGACTGCTAACCGAATAAAGGCCTTGAGGGAGTTGCGCGGGTGGAGCCAAGAGGACCTTGGTCGCCGTCTCGGCAGCAACAAATTCAAGATTTCTCGCCTCGAAACCGGAGAGCAGAAGTTGGATTTAGAGTTGGCGTTGCGTATTGCGTCGGAATTCGAGGTTTCGCTCGCCGAGGTCGTCGCGATCGGCCCTGCGTCCGGGCTTCGTGAGGATGCCACGGCGTACACGCCGGGGCCGAATGACCCCCTCGCCAGGCTTGCGGACCCGTCACGAAAACAGGCGCTTTTCATTGTGAAATCGCGGGCGCTCGACGAGGTCGGGCTTGCGCCGGGCGACGTGCTCCTCGTCGATTGCAGCGCGTCAGCGATCGCTCACCCGCCGCCGCTTTCGGTTGTCGTTTGCGAGGCCGTCAACGACGACGGCACAAAGATTCCCGATGCGACAAT
The DNA here is from genome assembly GCA_002279935.1 of Hyphomicrobium sp. 12-62-95. Lineage (GTDB taxonomy): Bacteria > Pseudomonadota > Alphaproteobacteria > Rhizobiales > Hyphomicrobiaceae > JAGVSR01. The sequence goes on from NCCZ01000002.1 coordinate 121,281, forward strand.
GTTACGGCAATTCGTGCCGCCGAACTTGCTCGTCACAAACAGCCGCACGAGCAACGCCAGCCCGATCAATACCGGCACGGCCAACGTGCGCATTGTAGGCGTCGTCACATCGCGGCACCACGCGATCGGCACAACCTTTCGCACCTAAATCTGCCCGTCGAAAACCAGCGCCTCACAGCACGCCGCGCAAGCGATTGCCGCTTCGCGAGCGCATTTTCGCGCGCACGCCGTAGCAAAAAACGCAATTTAGCGCCTTGACGAAATGTTGCAATAACTGCAACGTCTGCCCCCGGTACGCGTCACGCTGAGATTTTAAACAAACCGAGGCTAACCATGGTTAATGACAGTCCCGTGACTGACGCCGACGCGCCCCTAAGCGTTGCGGCGCAGCGCGCAAACGTCACACGACTGCGGGAATCAACGCCGCCGCGCCAGATTTCCCGCCAGGCCGGCCTGTCCGAGCTTCGCGCCCAGCTTGAGAAACTAACCGAGGCTCAGTTTCGCGACGCCCTCGAGGTCGTCGCCGACGAGGCCCAGCGCCGCCAGGCCGGCCGCTTGCTTGGCGACGTCGCCGAGGAGCGGCGGCTCGAGGCTCTGCGGGGGGCGGCCCTCGTGCAAATCACCGGCCGGCTGGCCGCTAACCAGCCTGGCGGGGTCGCGTGATGGTCCGCGGGGATTTTGCCGACGGCGACGCCATGGCCGCCGCGCTCGACGAACACCGCGATGCCGAACGCAAGGCCGTCGAAGCCGAGGCGGCGCAGCGGGTCACGTTCAAGCTCGGCGAGCTTCGCGAAATCATCCTCGCACTCGAGCGCGACCTCGAACTTGCCGAGCTTAAGCCGGTGCTCAAAAGCGGCGAATTCCGGGTGCGCACCGCAGCGATCAACATCGCGGCGCGTAACCGGCCGCTGATTGCAAAGCTAAAGGCAAAAGAATCCGCGGCGGTCGCTAAGAGGGCCGGCCGTCGCGGTGCGCAGTCTAACGCCGGCACGGCGTCCGACTGACGAGCCCCGGGGCCGGCGGCGGGCGCGCCGGCCCTGGGTTGATTTTTACCGCGCAGGCTTGGTCAGCCGGCGGCAATGGCGGGGGATTTATGGGCAGCATTCAAGCGCAGCTCGAGGCAATTCGCGACGTGCCGATCGGCGACGTCGTGCTCGCCATGGCGGCCGGTTTTGTCGGCATCGCCCTCGGCCTCGCCAAGCATATCGTCGAGCAACGTGCCCAGCGCCGCGCCATGCTGCGCGACATGGCCGACCGCATGGCGGGGCGCGGCTATGAGTAAGCCCGGCCGCATCCACATCGCCGAGCTTGTGCGTCACGCCGACGCCCAGCTCGCCGCCCGACAAAAGGCCTACCCCGGCGAAATCGCAAACGGCCGCATCACGCGCGAGGCCGCAGATCACGCCCTGCAGGCGCAGCGGCAGATCGTCGACATACTCGTTTTATTTCAGCGTTTCGAGGGCGCCTTTCGCGAGCTGGCGCTGCGCAAGCTCGCCGACATTCGCGAAATCCACCGTCACCCGGCAGTCGAGAACGTGCTCGAGGTTTTCCCCGACGCGGAAATTTTCGTGCGCGATCTGCCGACCTATTCACACGAACACGAGGAGCACCCCGAACCATGACCGAACAAACGCAAATCGCATTCTCGAAACTGATCGCGAGCGACGCGATCAACGCCCGGCCGGCGACAAAGGACAAGCTCGACGAGTTGGTCGCCTCGATCCGCGCGTCGGGCATCATTCAACCGCTCGTCGTGCGGCCGGCCGTCGAGGATGGACAATTCGAAATCATCGACGGCCGGCGTCGGTACGCCGCCCTGGCGCAGCGCGTCAAAGCGAAAGAGATTAAGCGCTCGCACATGGTGCCGGTCGTGATCCGGTACGAAACCGACGGGCAAGCGCTAGCGACGTCGCTCGCGGCGAATATCATGCGGCTCGGCATGCACCCGGTCGACGAATTCACCGCGTTCGCCAGGATGGCCGAGCAAGGCCGCACCGACGAGGAAATCGCCGCAGCGTTTGCGATCGACACGCGCCGGGTGCGCCAGCGCCGCGCGCTCGGCACCCTGGCGCCGGTGATCCGCGACGCCTACCGCAAGGGCAAGCTCGACGAAAAGCAAGTGCAGGCTTTCACTGCGCACGCCGACCACGGCGTGCAGGAAGCGGCATTCGAGAAGCTGCGCCGGCAAGGCGGGATCAGCTTGCTGCCTAGCTCGATCCGGCGCGAACTGATGCCCGACGCCGTGCCGGCCGCCTCTTGCCCGGCGCTGCAGCTCGTCGGCGAACAGGCTTACCTCGAGGCCGGCGGCACGCTCACCGACGGCACCCTTTTTGATGATGCCCGCTACGTCGACGACGTGCCGCTCGCGAAGCGCCTGGCGCGCGATGTGTTGCGCGCCGAATGCGGCCGGCTGCATGGCGAGGGTTGGCAATGGGTGCAATACGCGATCGAGGAAACCGACCCGTCGGAATTCAATTTCGACTATCTGCACGGCGACGACGGTTTCCCAGGCGACCCCAGCGCGGAATATACGGCCGAGGAAAAGGCGGCCTCCGGCTGCCTCGTCGACGGCCGCAGTGGATCGATCGAGGTTTTTCGCGGCCTCGTGCGCCGCGGCGATCAGGCTTTCGCGGCCGAGGCCGAGGAGCCCGACGACGCGCCAGGCCTCGGCGCGGAAATCGACGACGGCGAGGAGCCGGCCGCTACGTCGACGCCGGCCGACGATCCGTTCGCAATCTCCGGCGCGCTCACTGAGTCGATCACAGAGGCGCAATCGAAGGCGATCGCGGTGCTCGTGCAAGATGATTTCGAGCTAGCCGTGCGCCTGGCGCTGGCCGCCCTGGAATCGCGCGGCGCGCCGGCGCAGATCAGCGACACGAGCGGCCGGCGCCTTGCCGAGCTGCACGACTTTGCGAGCCACTGGCAACACGTCAAGCGGCTGTCCTATGGCGAGGCGATGCAAGTTTTCGCCAGCGCGATAGCCTGCACCGTGAGCGTCGTCGCCCTCAATCCATGGGCCGACCGTTCCGACGCGAATGCGCTCGTCGCATCGCTGCCGGTCGAAAAATACACGCGATGGATGCGCGAGGCGTTCGATCCGGCCGACTATTTCAAGCGCGCCAGTAAGGAAACCGCGCTCGCCGCGATCGAGGAAATCGTCGAGGCCGGCGCCGGCCGCAACCTGGCGCCGGTCGACGTGCTCGCCGGCATGAAAAAGGCCGACCTGGCCGCCGCTGCCGCCGACGCCGCCAAGGCGGCCGGATGGTTGCCGCCGCAGCTCCGGCACCCGACGCCCGCCAGCTTCGAAATCGCACGCGACGAGGCCGCCGAATGATGACCTCGCCGCTGTCTGAAACGGACCTCGAGAAAATCAAAGCCGAATATGACCAGGCGCGAGCGCGTCGCGACATTAGCGCGCTCGCGATCCTGGCCGTCGAGGCAATGCCGGTGCTGATCGCCGACCTGCGATTACTAAAGGCGCAGGCCGATCAAAAGCGCGAGGCCGCCTAATGCCGGCGTTCGAACTCACCGCCGAAATCCGAAACTCGACCGACAAGGGCCTCGCGATCTTTCAAGGCGAGCGGCACGACGTCGTCGACGAGCGCACCGGCGAGGTTTTCGAGCGCGATCACTTCGTTTGGCTGCCGCGCAAGCTCACCACGATCAAGCGCGAATGGCGAACGCCCGACGGCCGGCGCATGGCCGAAATCGAAATCCCCGAATGGCTAGCCAAGAAAAAGGAACTGATCTGATGGCCGTCGATTTTGAAATGACCCCCGGCGAAAAGCTCGCGCACGACGGCCTCGTCGCCGCGATGGTTATCGCGCACTGCACCGCCAGCGCCGCCGGATGGTATCGCGACCCCAAAACAGGCGAACCGATCGAGCGCAACGTCGGCGAGGTCATTGCGCTGATGCACTCCGAACTATCGGAAGCGCTCGAGGCGTTCCGAAAGGACCTGCGCGACGACAAGCTGCCCCACCGCAACGGGATCGAGGTTGAATTCGCCGATTGCATTATCCGAATCCTCGACACGTCGGCAGCGCTCGGCCTCGACGTCGCCGGCGCCCTGATCGAGAAAAACCGATTCAATGCCCAGCGCGCCGATCACAAGCTCGAGAACCGCGCCGCCGCCGGCGGCAAAAAGTTTTGAGGGCCGCACCATGGGCGTTCTGGAAATCGTCGGCGGCTTGCTCTTGCTCGCGCTCGCCGTCGCGCTCGCCATCCTGAAACTAATCAGCATGGCCGTGCGCTCGATCGAGGCTTGCGAGGATGATCACCACATAAACCGGGGGCGAGGCCGATGACAAAGACAACCACACCGCCGGCGCTTGCCTGGCGCCCAATCGCCGAGGCGAAACAGAATATCACATGGGCCGGGGTTTACGTGACCTTCACGTGCCAGTGCGCCAAAGGCGGAAAAACCGTTCTCGCCGGCAGTCGGATCAACGGCGAATGGCACCTGCCCGACTGTGAACACACATTCGAAATCACCGACTTTTGCGAGCTGCCGTTGCCCCCGGGTTGGGGGCTGCGTCGGCACTGAGTTTTGTTGTCAGTCAGTAGAGAGGCAAGCCCATGGCGTACACGCGACCCGATCCCTATAGCCCCGTCATTGTCACGAGTGCCGGCCGCTCCGTCGACCTGCGCGACGTCGACCCGTTGCGGCTCATGTCGACCGTCGAATGCGACGAGGTTCTGCACGCGCTGCGGTGCCGGGCCTCGAGCATTTCCAAACGGCTGCAGAATGCGCGCCTCGAGCCGCTAGACGAGGCAAAGGCCCGGGCCGCGCTACAGTATGCCGAGGCGTCGCGCGAAAAGGTGCTCGGCCGCATTCGGTTTTTGAAACAGAGCGGCGACCAAAACGTCGACATGATGAGCGAGTCGGCCGCGTTCGTGGCGATCGCGCGGGAACGGCTCGGCCGCGACGTGTTTTCGCTGATCATGCGCGAGGCGCGCGGGCGCTATCGCCTCGGCGACGGAGCGCAGCCGCGATGATCCGACTTGAACCCGCCGGCGCCGACATGGCGCAGATCACCGCGCAGGCGCGCCAGGCCCTCCCGATGTGGACGCTTTACGAGCGCCCGCTCGACTATCCCGGGCACTACGTCGCCCGCATGTTTGTGACGATCCCGTCGCCCGTCGCGACGCAATTCGCGATCGTCGCCGACACCCTCGAGGAGCTGCGCCAGGCGTTGCCGGCCGGATTGCTGCGCCTCGATCGCCAGCCGGCCGACGAGCCGCAGATCGTCGAGACTTGGTTTTAAGGAAGGCGGCCTAACGCAATGACCTCGGCGGCAAAACCAGCCTCGGCGGCTCGCCCAATTCGCGACGTACTTCGCGAGTTGGCGGTGACGCTTGCGCGCCAGGCCGCCGCCGAGGATGATGCGGCCGAGGCCGGCGAGGAGCTGCCAGGCCGCCACGCCGACCAGCTCGAGGCCTTGCGAGAATGACCGCCGCTGCCATCTACGCCCGTTTTTCTTCCGAGCTGCAGGATGAGCGCAGCCTCGGCGATCAGATCGAACTTTGCCGGCAGTATGCCCAGCGCAACGGCTGGCGCGTCGCCGGCGTCTATTCCGACGCGGCAACGTCGGGCGCCAGCATGCACAACCGGCCAGGCCTCGCCGCGCTTCTCGAGTCGGCACGCGCCGGCGACTTTCAGGTCGTGCTCACTGAATCGCTCGACCGGCTTTCGCGCGACCTCGAGGACATTGCCGGCCTTTACAAGCGCCTCCGGTTTTCCGGCCTCGAGATTGTGACGCTCGCCGACGGCAGCGTGAACAAAATGCACGTCGGGTTGAAAGGCCTCATGGCGTCGATTTTCCTCGACGACCTGGCGCAAAAAACAAAGCGCGGCCATATCGGCCGGCTGAATGCCGGCAAGCTACCAGGCGGCAAGCTATACGGCTATGACGTCGTGCTCGGCGACCCCGGCGCCCGGCGGATCAATCCCGACGAGGCGGCAATCGTGCGCCGCATTTTCAGCGAATACGCCGCCGGCCGCAGCCCGCGCGAAATCGTGCGCGACCTGAATGCCGAGCGCGTGCCGGCACCGCGCGGCGGTTTGTGGAATGCCTCGACGATCAGCGGCAGCGTGCAGCGGCAAAACGGGATTATTCAAAGCCGGCTTTATGTCGGCGAAATCGTTTACAACCGCGAAACGATGGTCAAGGACCCGGCGACGGGCAAACGCATTCATCGGGTCAATCCGTCGTCGGCTTGGATTGTGCACCCCGTGCCGCACCTGGCGATCGTCACGCCGGAGATTTTCGAGGCCGTCGGCCAGCGCCGGCAAAGCCTCAGTCAAGGCCCGCTGACACAGCGCCGGCGGCCGAAACACCTTTTCAGCGGCCGGGTGCAGTGCGGATGCTGCGGGCACCCGCTAATCGTCGTGCGCCCCGGCGAGGTTGGTTGTTCCGGCCGGCTCAATAAGGCCGTTTGTGAAAACCGCTCGTCGACACAGATTAGGAAAATCGAGGATCGCGTGCTCGGCGTTATCGCCGGCGAGCTGCTAACGTCGGAAATGGTCGCGGCGGCCGTCGCCGCCTACAAGCTCGAGCGCGAGCGGCTGGCGGCCAAACGCGCAAAGGTCAAGGCGCGGGCCGCGCATGACCTCGCCGGCGTCGAGGCAAAAATCGCGCGGATCGTGACCGCGATCGAGACGGGCGGCGACGTGCCGTCACTGGCGGCCAGGCTTGCCCAGCTCGAGGCCGACCGCAAAGCTATCCAAGCCCGTACCGCCGACGCGATCCCCGACAACGTGCTCGCCGTCTATCCCAATGCTGCCCAGCGATTCCGGCGCCAGGTCGAAAGCCTCGCCGCGTCGGTCAATCGCCGCGACGCTCGAGGCGACGAGGCGCGCGAACTGATCCGCGAGCTTGTGTCGGAAATCGTCGTGACGCCGGCGCCCGGGCGGCCGACTATCGAGGTCCGCGGCGACCTCGCCGCCCTTTTCCCGGCCCGTGGTATTGATGGTAGCGGGACCCGGACTTGAACCGGGGACCTACGGATTATGATTCCGCCGCTCTAACCAACTGAGCTATCCCGCCTAACCAGAGCGCCGTCTATAGGGACGGGGTGGTAAGCCTGTCAAGCGGCGCGCCGCTTTGGCGCGCGCCTGCGTGTATAGTTTCCTCGTCCAGGGAGTTGTTGTTCTGGCCGTGTCCACGTGCGGACGCCGGCCAGAACGGGTGCGCCTTATTCGGCCGCGATGCGCTTGGCTTCGGCCGACTTCTGGAAGCGCATCATGGTGAAGATGCCGAAGGGGCGGACGGACTTGCGCTCGATAAGTTTGAGGTCGTCGCAGACCATGACGCGCGAGTGGTCGAACACTGGGCGCCAGCCGATCAGTTCGGCGAAGGGGGCCATGCGGCGCTCGACCCAGCCGCGCACGCCTTCTTCCTGACTGAAGTGATTGACCAGGATGACTTCGCCGCCGGGCTTGGTGACGCGCGAGAGTTCGCGCATGACCTTCTCGGGATCGGGCACGACGGTCATCACGTACATGGCGACCGTGGTGTCGAAGGTGTGGTCGGGGAATTCCAATTCGCCAGCGTCCATCTCGTGCAGGCCGGTGACGTTGGTGAGGCCCAGTTCCTCGACGCGCTGGCGGGCCTTTTCGAGCATGTCGGTCGACAGGTCGATGCCGACGATTTCGAGATCGCGCTTGTAGTCGGGGAGCGAGAGGCCGGTGCCGACGCCGACTTCGAGCAGCTTGCCCGTGCGGTGGTGGTTGATCGTATTGGCGGTGTGGCGGCGGCCTTCAGCGGCGACCTTACCGAAGGTGCTATCGTACACCGGAGCCCAACGGCGATAGGCCACCTTCACGTCGTCTTCGTGGATATGGCCGATGTGCACAATACGGCCACCAGCCTTCTGCACCTGTGGTTTGGTGCGTTTTGCCTTTGGCCGCAAATTCGAAATCATCTGCCAACCTCGTCCTTTGTCGTTGCCCCCGCACACCCGGGCGAAGCCCAGGTCTGCTACCTTTACCGTACCGCGGACTGCGGTGCTCCCGCATCTGCCGCATGTATGCGATCCGCCGCGTTCAGCACCGGCCCTTCGGCGCTGCGTAGCGTCTTGACGATCGTGCCGCCGCCCAGAACACGGGCTGAGTCACTGCCGTCGGCGTAGAACACGCAAGCCTGACCGGCCGCGATGCCCTGCTGACCCTCGCTTAGCATCACCTTGATCGAGCCATCTTCGGCTGAGGTCAATATGGCAGGTTGTGTCGGCTGTGAGGAGCGCACGCGAACATGCACCGCGCGCGCGGCGGCGGCGGCGGCCTGTTCCAACGGCTCATCACCCAGCCAATTCACGCCTTTTAGAATGAGAGCTGCGGTTTCCAGCGCCTGACGCGGGCCAACGACGACTTCATTCTTGGCCGCATCGAGGCGCACGACGAACAGCGGTTCGGGGCTCGGGATGCGGATGCCGCGGCGCTGGCCGACGGTGTAATTGATGATGCCGTCGTGGCGGCCGAGGCGGCGGCCATCGATGTGGACGATGTCGCCTTCCTTGAGCGCGCCGGGCTTCAGGCGCTCGATCACATCGGTGTAGCGGCCCTTCGGCACGAAGCAGATGTCCTGGCTGTCGGATTTGTCGGCGACGGGCAGGCCCAGTTCGCGGGCGAGTTCGCGCACGTCGGCTTTGGGCATGTCGCCGAGCGGGAACATGATGCGTTCGAGCTGCGCGCGCGTCGTGGCGAACAGGAAATAGCTCTGGTCACGGTCGGCGTCGCGGGCGCGACTCAGAACCGGACCGTTGGCCGTGTGCTCGAGGCGGATGTAGTGACCGGTCGCCAGCTTTTCGGCGCCCAGCTCCAAAGCCATTCCGAGAAGATCCTTGAACTTGATCTCCTGGTTGCAGGTCACGCACGGAATGGGCGTCTCGCCGGCCATGTAGCTGTCGGCGAACGACGACATGACCTTTTCGGCGAAGCGGCGCTCGTAGTCGAGTACGTAGTGGGGGATGCCGATGAGGTCGGCGACGCGGCGGGCGTCCTGAATGTCCTGGCCGGCGCAGCAGGCGCCTTTGCGGGCGGTCGCTTCGCCGTGGTCGTAAAGCTGGAGCGTGATGCCAACGACGTCGTAGCCCTGGCGCTTCAGGAGCGCGGCAACCAGCGAACTGTCGACGCCGCCCGACATGGCCACAACCACACGGCCGCGTGCGGCGGCAGCAGCTGTATCAATCGGGTTATCGGCGCGCGCGGTCACGGCGGTTCGGACTCTCTCGGACTTCACAACGGATCGTGTTGACCATTGCCTATAGGCTGGCGACTTCGCCGCATCCGAACCGAACGATGGGTCCGAAACGGTCGTCACATGAACATCATGCTCCGCAGAAGCGTCAATTCTGCGGCATTGCAACATGACGGTTGCAGAGACGTGGTACAAGCGCCTTGTTTACCGCTTCACCGCCTTCGATGACAAGCGCGGTTCTAAAACGCGCCGCGAGACATTTTTTTGCAGCTGCAGGCCCGTTTTTTCGCGCTGGCGCGCCGTTCGCCTAGGTTCGGCTCAGGAAAACGGGCAAGGCGGAGTTAACCGGGCGCTCAGAACGGCACGAACGTGCCGCTCCGGCATCAACCTTAATCGCGCGGACACCATTGGCGGGACATCGCGTTATGGTATGTTTACTCAATAGGTTAGGTCCAATTTAAGGACGGCCTGCTAGGGTGTTTTTGCGTGGTCATCAAGGTGTACCGAGTATCATGACCGAACATCAAATGAGAGGGCGTTCGCGTTACGTCATCGGGCCCGATGGGTCGCCGTTGACGGTTGCGGATCTGCCGCCGAAAGACACCAAACGTTGGGTCATCCGCCGCAAGGCGGAGGTCGTCGCGGCTGTTCGCGGGGGCCTGCTCAGCATCGAAGAGGCCTGCGACCGCTACAAACTGACCGTGGACGAATTTTTGTCCTGGCAGCGGTCGATCGACCAGCATGGGCTTCCGGGCCTGCGCGCCACAAAGATCCAGGATTATCGCCGCTAACCGCCGGTGTGCGGTTAGTTGCGAATAACGCGCCGCTTCGGTTGCCGAGGCGGCGCGTATTGGTTTTGGCTTATCGTGGAGCGGTAACGGCCGGTTTGGCAGGCTTTGCGGCGGGCTTCTTAACGGCCACTGCTGCCGGCGCGGACGGCAGTTCCTGGGATTTTGCCGCGGCGGCCGCGGCTGGCCCCTCACCGCACTCCTCCTCGCCGGCGGCCCAGCGGCGCGCGTCGCGGGTCAACGGCTCTGCGATTTCGGGCGGCAATTTGAAATTCTCGATATCGACCATGGTGCCTTCGGGGGCCGGGACGACGGCGAGTTTCCATGCGCGGATCGAGCGCGGGTCGGTGGCTTCGCGGTCGCGAAGGTGAATGCTTATGACGGAGGCGCCGCCCTTGGAGGGCGGCTCGGCGTCGGCGTGATAGATGTATGTCGGCTTCATCGGACCGCCGGGACCAAACCAGCACGTCAGGATCCCGCGCGCAATGCGGGTGTAGATTTCGGTCGGGGCGCCGACAGGGCGGGGAGAGTCGGCGGGGGCCAGCTTGGGCGTGACGGCGGCGAGGTCGGGGACGGCTGCCACGCTTGTCAGGCTCGGGGTCGAGCCGGAACAGCCGGCCAGTGCCACGGCGGCGGCGATCCCAAGTGTTCCAGCGATGTCGCGCATGAAGCCCATACTGGCGTGGCCTGACTGAAAATCATCCCATACGCAATCACTACACCCGATTCTGGGCCGGAACAGGGGACCGGGATAAGCGGCGAATCCGGCCTTTTGCGGACGCTTCGCATGGGCGGTGGGGCGGCACAACCCGCCTGCGGCGACTGGAACGACGCAAAACGGGCCGGAAGCGATCCGGCCCGTGTCATTCGTCATGTGGCAAACTTGCTGGATCAGCGTAGGGCCGCCCCGGTGGAGCGTTCGCTCCGGCGGCGGCCGGAGGACGTCCGTTCCGTTTCGCGCGGCTCGGCGGTCGCGGCGCGGGTCAGCTGTTCGGCTGCCTCGTCGCGCTCTTTAACGGCTGCATCGAGTTTGCTCTTCAATTCGTCAGCCGACGAGCGAAGGTTGTCGCGGCGCGCGCTCGCCGACTTGGCGAACGTGGAATAGGAGAAATGGGCCGGGTCTTTGATACCGGTCCGGTCTTCCTCGGCCTGGATCTGGCGGTCGAGATCGGAAGCGATGTTTTCAAACTCCCGGATCATCAGTTCGATGTCCGCGACTTTGCGGGCCTTTTCATCGGCCTCGAAGCGCTTCAGGCGAAGCGCAGTCTCGCGTGGCTTCATGGCTCGATACCCCATACTCGTTCGAACACTGTCGTCCCTGTTCACGTCGCGTCCTTCAAATCCCGTGCCAACCATGGAACGTGGCTCATAGAAAATGGCGACTTCTCAAAGCACTTCGCGGGGCAAACAGGATTGCGTGTTGAGCCTATCAACCTTACTTGATCTAGGTAGCATATGCCAATTAAGTTGCGGTAAAGCAACGGGATGCAAAGCTTTGCTAAAGTTTTATCTGGCGTCCCAAAAAAGATTCGTCTGCGCCCTGTGGTCTGCCCGCGAATAATGATACCTGTAGATTCGTGTGCATTTGTGCTTTGGAGCCTAAGAATCGCCACATTTGGATCAGCGGCCGGGCAGGGTCGGAGTCGGTCCATCTTTTAATGGCGAAGGCGGGGTTCCGGCATACGGGTCACGGCGGCGGGGTCATCACTTTCATAGTCGTTTTCGGCGCGTTCCGGGCTCCCCCGGACGACCCCTCTTGTGTTGCCCATGGTTACGGCTTTGGCGCTGCAGGCCGCGTTTCGTCAAAGAGTGAAAGACAAAATTAGGGTTTGTTAACTTCTGGTGGGTAAATTCTTTAAAAGGGATTAGCGCTCCCGGCGAATTTCGCGGGTGACGCTGGCGTTCTCTTCAGCATCTGGGCAGACGACCTGGCGACGGGACAGGGAAGAGAGGAACGAAAGACATGCGAGTCCTTCTGATTGAGGACGATAGCGCAACGGCTCAAAGCATCGAATTGATGCTGCAGTCCGAAGGCTTCAACGTCTATACGACGGATCTTGGCGAAGAGGGCGTGGACCTCGGCAAGCTCTATGACTACGACATCATCCTTCTGGACCTGAATCTGCCGGATATGAGCGGTTACGAGGTCTTGAAGACGCTCCGCGTGAGCAAGGTTTCCACGCCGATCCTGATCCTGTCTGGCCTCGCCCAGATCGAAGACAAGGTGAAGGGCCTGGGCTTTGGCGCCGACGACTACATGACGAAGCCGTTCCACAAGGACGAACTCGTCGCCCGTATCCACGCCATCGTGCGCCGCTCCAAGGGCCACGCCCAGTCGGTCATCGAAACCGGCGATCTCAAGGTCAACCTCGACACCAAGACCGTCGAAGTGAACGGCCAGCGCGTGCATCTGACCGGCAAGGAATACCAGATGCTGGAGCTGCTCTCGCTGCGCAAGGGCACGACGCTCACCAAGGAAATGTTCCTCAACCACCTCTACGGTGGGATGGACGAGCCGGAATTGAAGATCATCGACGTCTTCATCTGCAAGCTGCGCAAGAAGCTGAAGGAAGTGACCGGCGCACCGAACGGCTACATCGAGACCGTCTGGGGCCGCGGCTACGTGCTGCGCGATCCGGGCGACGAAGGTACGGTCGCGGCCTGATCCACCCCTCTTCTTACCGTCTGTCCCTGATTACGACAAAGGGGTCCGAATTGCTTCGGACCCCTTTCTCTTTTTGGGATCGATTGGCCGGATTAGCGGATGCCCAACAGTTCCACCTCGAAGATAAGCGTGGCGTTTGGCGGAATAACTCCGCCAGCGCCGCGGGCGCCGTAGCCCAGTTCCGGCGGAATGATCAGGGTGCGCTTGCCACCGACCTTCATGGAGGCGACGCCCTCGTCCCAACCCTTGATAACGCGGCCGGTGCCGATCGGGAATTCGAAGGGCTCGCCGCGGTCGACGGAGCTGTCGAATTTGCTGCCCTTTTGGCCGTTTTGATAGAGCCAGCCAGTGTAGTGCATGATGCACGTCTGACCCGTTGCCGGGCTCGCGCCATCGCCGACCTTGGTATCTTCGATCTTCAGTCCACTCGGTGTCGTCACTGTTGTCTCCTGAGCTATGGCCGTGCCCGTGAACGGCAGGCAGGCTGCCCCGGCCGAAAGCGCCAGGCTTGCCAGACTTAGACGAACGAGCTTGAGGGGCTTGCCACGCATGGGTTTCTCCGGTCCATCTCGATTTCGAACCGGAGGTGTCTAGACCAGCCGTGTGGCGATTGCACGGATTTCCTGCCTTAAACGGGGTTAGATCAGGTCGTCGTCGTCCTCTAGGTCGTCGTTGAGGCTGGCGCTCACAGCGCGCAGGAACGATTCGCGTTCGATAGGCTTGGCGACGAGAGCGGAGAAGGCGCCGGCTTTGATTTGGGCAAGACGGCCGGAGGTGCCGATCGCGATGCAGGGAATGCCGCGCTTGGCAACGTCGATCAATAACCGGGTGATTTCGGTATCGCCGATTTCATCGACATCAAGGGCCACCACATCGGCGGGATTTTGGCTCAGTTCGGCGATGGCTGCATCGGCGGTGGCGATCGGGCCGGCCACGGCGAAACCTGCCATTTCGAGCATATCTTCCAGAAGCAGGGCGCGCTTGAGACTGCCGTCCATGATCAAAATGCGGCGTTCAGCGGACCGTGGGCTGCGCGCTTGGACGATGCGCGGACGCAAAAGGCGCTCGCCGGGATTGAACAGATCGCCGTCGCCTTCCGTGCAGGCTTGAAGGAGCACCCGGACCACGACACCGGCGGGTTCGAAGTCGATCGAGGTCTTGATATTGGGGAGCGAGCGGGAGCGCTCGATCAGCGTGAGGCCGAAGCCGCGCCCCACGGGGGGCGTGACCGCTGGCCCGCCGATTTCGCGCCATGTCAGATCGACCATGGGGGGCGAGCCTTCCACTGGCTTCCACTCGATCTGGATTTTGCCGCCGGGTTCGGAGAGTGCCCCATGCTCTAGGGCATTGGAGGTAAGTTCATGGAGGATGAGCGCCAGCTGTTGCGCGGTTTGGGGCGGCAAATCGACGGGTGGTCCGTGCGGATCAATGCGATCGGCTTCGCCGCCCATGACCGAAATCTGGGACTTGATCAGATCGCCGATCGGCGCGCCGGACCAGGTGACGTCGCTCAAGATGTTGTGCGCGGCGGCCAGCGACTGGAGGCGGGCATTGAAACGCGCGACGAACTTTTTCGGATCGCTATTGGAGCGGGCGGTCTGCGCTGCGATTGACTGCACGACGGCCAAAGTGTTTTTGACACGGTGATTGAGTTCGGCGACGAGAAGCGCGCGAACCTGATCGGCTTGGCGGCGCTCGGTGATGTCGCGGTTGGTTTCGAGGATCAGGTCTTTTTCGCCGATACTGATCAGCTCCTGGCGGCTGTCGACCCACACGTCGAGACCATCCTTGGCGGCATAGTGAACCTCGCCGCTCCACGCCCGAGTTTCGCCAATCGCCGCATCGAAGACTTCGGGGTCTGGGAGATTGCGGGGCTTGAGAAGCTCGAACGACGATTTGGTGATGGCCTCGGCGCGCGAGAAACCGAACAGCTCTTCGCAGCCCCGGTTCCACATCAAGATGTGGCCGCCTCGTTCGCGCACCAGCATGGCCTCGTGCGATAGTTCGATAATTCTGGCCAATTTACGCAGCCGCTGGCTTTGGCGGCGGGCGTCGGTGACATCAGTATTGGTGCCGCACCAGAAGGCAACGTTGCCATTAGCGTCGCGCACCGGCATGGCGCGGGATAGAAACCAGCGATAGCGGCCTTCGGCGCCGCGAAGGGGAAAGAGATCCTCCCAGATGCGGCCTTCAGACGTGCAGCGGCGCCATTTGTCGACGACGCGCGCAACATGTTCGGGGTGATGGAAGACGCGCCAGCCGTCGCCGAGAGAAGTTTCTAGCGTGCTGCCGGTGTAATCGAGCCAGCGCTGATTGAGCCAGAAGAGGTTGCCGTCCGGATCTGCCATCCAGGCCAGCTGGGCAATGTTGTTGGCAAGCGCCTGGAACTGCTGTTCGCTGCGCTTCAAGGTGTCGGCCAGCTGCAAGCTCGGCGTCACATCGCGCGAGATCGACATCAGGCTAATCACATTGCCAGCGCGGTCTTTGATGGGCGATATCACGACATCCCACCAACGTGGCGTTCCCTTCAATGTCGGGCGCAACGCGGTGAAACGCGAGGGGGTGCCGGCGCGCGCCTCATTGAAGGCGGCCTCCACTTCGGCACGGCTGGCGTCGGGCCAGAGTTCGATCCAGCGGCGGCTGCCGATGGTTTCAAAGTCGGCTTCGAGGGCCTTCAGCCCGTTGTGATTGACGAAGATGAGACGGCCGTCGCAATCCAGAATTTTAACGCCATCCGGACTTGCTTCGAAAAACTGCCAGTTCGCGTCACCCCCGTCGAACGTGGGCTGGGTTCCTGTGCCGGACCCAGTTTCGACGTGCTGTACGCTCCCCGCCGTATCCACCTTTTGGCTGTCGGTGGTCATGAACTTCCTTTCCAATCTTTCCGTGGGACCGCCCTCGCCCCTGGGAGTATCGGCGGCGCTTACGCAGCCGCACCATGCTGCTTCACGCCTGCTTTTACGTCAAAGAAAAGGGCCTGACTGATCACGGCTTTCACCATCTCATGCTTAAATGGCTTGGTGACCAGGAAGGCGGGCTCGGGTTTATCGCCGGTGAGGAGGCGCTCGGGGTAGGCGGTGATGAAGATCACCGGCACGTTCAGCTCCATCAGAATTTCGTTGACGGCATCGATGCCTGAGCTGCCATCGGCGAGTTGGATATCGGCGAGGATGAGTTCGGGACGCTTCTCGCGGGCCAGCTCTAATGCTTCCTTGTGGGTTGCCGCAACACCGACCACGTCATGACCGATATCGGTGACGAGGCCTTCGATATCGAGGGCAATGAGCGGCTCATCTTCAATGATGAGGATGCGCGAGGCCAACTGCTCAGCGATCTCTTTGCTGGCGTCACCAATCAAGTCGACAACGTCGTCTTCCGACTTATCGAGGATGAGTGCGATGTCGCGGGTGCCGAATTCTTCGACGGCTGCCAGGAGAAAAGCTTGGCGCGGGCCGGGGTTCAGCGTTTCGATGCGGCGGTCGGCGATGTCGCCGGCGGGTTCAGCGCTCCCATTGGTCGGCACAGTGTTCCATACTTTGACAAACGCCTTATACGCTGCCGTGCGGGGAGCGATGGCGCGATCGAACAGCTTCTGATCAGCCACCAGTGCCTCGAGCATGGCCACGACATACGCATCGCCGCGATCCTGCGAACCCATCAAGGCGCGCGCGAAACGGCGCAGATAGGGCAGTTGCGGTGCAACCAGATCAGCTAGTGACGTACTCATTTCTCATTCCCCCGTGATATGTTCACGACCACACGATGAGGACCGCTGGGTCCCTGGTTTCTTGTCTTTGATAGGCGGGCTATTCTGGAAGGTCAAAGCCTTCGGGCCTGCCGCCTACCGCTCGTTTCCTCGTCAGACCGCTGTTCTGACGAAAAGATCGGATTTCTCACCAGTGCCGATTTCGGCGGCACTTTCGAGGCCCATGATCTGGGCGAGTTTGTTGCGGGCGCGGTTAACGCGGCTTTTCATGGTGCCCACAGCGCAACCGCACATGAGCGCTGCTTCTTCATATGAGAAGCCTTCCGCGCCGATCAGGACGAGCGCTTCCTTGTGTTCGGGGAGCAACTGGGCGAACGCGGCTTGGAAATCGATCATATCCATGTGCCCCGGCTGCTCAGCCTTCACGCTGACCTGCCCGGCAAACTCGCCATCAACGTCTTGAACTTCATTCTTGCGTTTGCGGATCTCCGACAAGTACGCATTGCGCAGGATGGTGAACATCCAGGCCTTGAGATTGCTGTCGGGTGCGAATTGCTCCCAGTTGCGCCACGCCTTCATCAAGGCTTCCTGCACCAAATCATCGGCTTGGTCGCCCGAACGCGTGAGCGAGCGGGCAAACGCGCGCAAGTTGGGCAACAACTTTGTCAATTCGGATTGGAATTGCGGGCTGGGCGCCGTGGTCATTTTGGCTGCTCCGGTTCGCGATCCAGTTTGGCCAGTTGCTCCAAGAGGCCGGCGAATTTGTCGGGGATGGGCTCAGCCAGCATCTGGCCGTACAGGCGCTTCAAACCGGTAGCGATTTCCATCTCTGCGGTTGAAGGCAGTGGCTGAACGGTATCGGTCGTCACGGTCTCGGGTGTCATTTGATCGGGCTGCTGCTTGCTTTCATGAGTGTTGGACGTCTCGTTTTGCGTGCTCATTGTGCCCCCACCGCGTTCCGGCGTTTCAACTGCGTGAGCGCCAGTCTAGACCTGAACGTGTGAGTAAGATCAGGGTTCCGCCCGGCTGCTATCTTTTTTGCACCCCGGATACGGTCTTGATTTTTCTGCTTTTTCAGCTATTCGGCGGCCGGTTGCATATCAGCCTCAGATGACGCTGCGCGAGTTAAGATGAATCCGGCAACGGCGATGGCCAGGACGATGGGCAGATTGCGGAAAAGCGCACCCAGCAGGGGGCGTATCGCCAAGGGAGCGGCGGTCATCAAACCGCTGAGCAGCATTTCGCGTTCGGCCGGGCTGAAGGACCGGAAAGGGGCCTCAGCCTCTGCTTCCGACGCTTCGGCTATTTGCTCTTCCGCGGCGGGGCCGGCCTCCGCTGCTGCGGCCGGTTTGCGGACGAGGTAGATCAGACCCATCACGGCTGCGATGGCGGCATAGCTGCCCGCGACAATCAAATCCGCGATCTCGGGCTCGTATAGCCGATGCAGGACCGTCGACACGGCTGCCGTTGCGTAACCGAGCGCGACAAGCAGGGGCACGGCAATCAGAAGGCCCCACACAAGTTGAGCGATGGCGTTATCGACCGTCGCTTGCGCCTTGCGAAAAATGGAACCAAATCCGAACATATCCGTGCCCCCGTTGCTGGTTCATGCGGCAGTTGGTGCTGCCAGCGTTACAATTTACGACTTCCAGAGCGCGCCGAGCACGAAGCCCATGGCGGCAGCTACGGCGAGGGTGGCCATCGGCTGATCCTTCACGGACTTGTCTACTGCGCCCTTAATGTTGCCGGCGACTTCGCCGACGCATTCGGTGGCTTCACGGCCCTGATCTGCGACCTGACGGGCCACGCCTTCAGCGCTGTCGAGCGCGCGATCGATCTGCTTGCCGGCCTTGTCGGCGAGGTCCGACGCGCGGTTTGCGGCATCGCGTGCAAGTTCGTCGCGGTTGACGTTGGAATAGGTTGACGTGCTGGCCATGGTGGTTCTCCTCCGGTGCAAATGTTCGCCAGCAATTGCCAGCGTGCGGACCAGTAACGCGGCCCTTGGGTTATGGTTCCGGATGGAGAACTGTGTCGTGCGATTTCAATGTGCGTTCAGTTGCGGCGGCCAAAGATCTGTCCTGCCAACGTGCCGGCGGCTGTCACAGCCTGGCGCGCTGTTGAACCCACGCCGCGGCTCGCGCGATGGCGTGCTGCAAACGCGGGCGCGCGCTCGGCTTGTTCGCGAACTGCGCGCACCAGGGCTGCGATGTCGAGGTCACGCTGCGGGCTATCTGCTGCCAATAGCAGCGTCACGACAGGCATGCGGCCAAATGTTTCGAGGGGTGCGGACAGAGGTTCGGTGTGCGCTTCCGGATCGGTCAACGCGCCGCCCACGGGTTGTACGGCGGCAATGACAATGCCGGGCGGCGATGCGAGTTTGCCTGCTGCGATCGTACGCTTCAGGATGTCGATGGCTGCCACATCCCCGGGCGTGACGCCGCGCTGATGATCGACGCACCACACCACGATATCGCTGTCCGAAACACTTCGGACGAACTGACGGCGTCCCACTGCGTCGTCATCGACCGCGTCGCTCACCTCAATCAAGATGCGCGGTTTGCCTTCCAATTCGGTCTCGCGATCAGCGGCGGCCGCCAGCGCGGTCATGGTATCGAGACGCGAGGGTGAGGCGCCGATGACAACGGCCCGCACAGCGCGGCCCGGGCGCACGCCATCTTGCGCTTCTGCTGCACCGGCGGCTTCTGCTTCGGCATGGGGCCGCAGGATCCCGCCATAGAGATCAATGGCGGCGCGGCCAACCTCTTCGACGTAGGCTTCCGCTATGCGACGGCCAACGCGCTCCTTGCTCCAGTTCACGACAGCGCGGGAGAGCTGTTCGCGGGCTTCATGCGTGACCGCGGTTGCGGGATTGGCGAGGCGGATGACGCGCCAGATATCGTACGCGCGCTCTGCAACGCCCACCATGCCGCGCCAGCGATAGACGGCCATCAATTGAGCCACCGTGAGGCGATCACCGAGGGGAATTTGCGTTTCGACGAAGCGTCCGAGGCGGCTGCTGACGCGCTCGGCGATAACGAGAGCCTCAGGCAGCGTGAATTGCCAGACGGCGTCGGATTTTTCCGGATGCATGCGCCGGGCAACGGCATCGATGGTGCGTTGACCCAGCGCGAGGACGGCTTCGGATGAGGTCAGTGTTTCTGGATCGACCTTGGCGGCAATGGTGCGCACGTCGGCCCAGGCGCGATCCGACAACGTGAGATGGCCATCGCGGCGGCGGCGTTCGTCGGCCGCTTCCATTTTGGCAAGGCGGCGTTCGCCCGACGTCATCCAGCGGCGCTCGATTAAAAATCCTGCCGCAGCCACAACAAGTGCCGCAACCGCCCAGGGAAGCAGAAACCCGTGTTCATAAAGATAAAGTCCGCCGAGCGGGATCAGCGATAGCGTCGGAAGCAGCAACGCCAGCATGAGGAGAATGATGCGCGTCTTGCGCTGCGCCGGGTTCAAGTCTGGCATTGCCGTCACCCCTTTTCCGCATAGCAACGGCCGGACGTCGCGATATGCGCCGTCCGGCCGCTTCATTCAATTCGCGGGGCCTGTTGGCTCCGGCGCTTACCGTCACGCTCTGCGAATGACGCCGGCGATCAGTGCCACCACAAACAGGACGATGGCGACCCAGAAGAGAAGGCGCGCGCCTTCCATTGCCGTTCCGGCGACGCCACCGAAGCCGAGAAACGCCGCGACCAGCGCGACGACGAGAAAGACAACGGCGTAATAGAGAATATTGTTCATGTTAAGGGCTCCTTGGTGTGTGTTGCATGGATTGCGATGTCGAGAGAACGCGAGGCTTCAAACCCGGTTCCCGGGCAGTCCTGATAAATTTTCATCGGCCTGGGCGGGTTATGAAAAAGCGCCCCGGACGAGGTGTCCGGAGCGCTTCCCGCAGTCCCGCGAGGCGTTAGCGCCCGACGGTCTTCTTGATGTCGCCGCTGATCTTCTGGGCTTCACCCTTGGCTTCCTGGGCAAGGCCTTCAGCTTCGAGTTCGGCCGAGCCGACAGCGCGGCCGACCGTCTGCTTCACGGTGCCGGCGGCGTCGTTGTAATGGCCGGCAACCTTGTCCGAGGTGGACGACGACGTGACGCTGTCGTGTGCGTCAGACGCCGCGTTCTTGACCGAGCCGACAGCCTGCTGAGCTTCGCCCTTCACTTCCTGCGCCGCGCCTTCAGCGCGCATTTTGTCAGAGCCGACGAGCTTGCCGACACCCTGCTTTAGATTGCCGACGGCTTCGTTGGCATAGCCTTTGATCTTGTCACCCGTACCCGACATGGACTTCTCCTTCATCACTTGGGATCAAAACTGGGGATCAAACTGTGTTTCATCCGAGCGAGAGGTTTCTCGCCGTGCCCATCAAACGCACACGCACGATGTTGGTTCCCGCGGTTCCGCAGAATCTCGCAACCAATCCGCACTCCCCGCGTTCATGTTGCGGATGACATCAGGTCCGCGCGCGGCGACGGACATAACGGGGATCGAATGACTATGCCCATGCTGGCCGACAACCTGCGTACGCTGCAAGCGTCGCTCATTATTGCCGCGATCATCATCGCCGGCCTGATCTATGGCGCCGATCTTCTTATTCCACTGGCGATCGCCACCATCTTTTCCTTCATGCTCAATCCAATCGTACGAAAGCTCGTACGCTGGAACTTGCCGCGTGCTGTCGCCGTTGTGATCGTCCTCGGCGGAGCCTTTCTCTCGGCCGTCTCGCTCACCGCCGTACTCAGCGCGCAGATGCTGTCGCTTGCAGGTGATTTGCAGGGTTATCGCGAAAATCTCGTTGAAAAGGCTCGGTGGGTTTCGAGCCTTGGGCAGGGATCCGGCACGCTTCAGCGCGCGAGCGACGCCGTCGAAGCGTTGGATGACGCTATACGGCAGGAGTTTGCAGAGCCCAAAGTTTCGACGCAGAGCGGAACATCATTAGGCGACCCTACGCCCAAAGCGAACGGCGCTGCCCCGGAGGACGGAGCAAGCAGCGACAAGCCCACTACACTTACAGATATTCTTGATCGCGTGTCTGGGCCTGGCGCGATCTTCGCGCTGACTGTTCTTTTCACAATGTTCCTGCTGCTGCAGTACGAGGACATTCGTGATCGCCTCATCCGGCTCGCTGGAACGGATAATCTGAGCGGCACGACGGCGGCGATGAGCGATGCAGGATCGCGGCTGTCCAAGCTTTACTTGATGCAGGCGCTGCTTAACGGCGGCTTTGGCATCGTCACGGGTATCTTTCTCGGATTGATCGGCGTCCCCAATCCAATCCTGTGGGGCGTGGTTGGAGCAATCGCCCGGTTCATTCCCTACATCGGCTCTTTCATCGCGGCTGTTCCGCCCGTCATTCTGGCGGCTGGCGTGGATCCCGGTTGGGGCCTGGCGCTGACGACGGCCACCTTCTTTCTTATCGCCGAGCCCGTGATGGGGCACATCGTGGAGCCGGCTGTGCTTGGCAAGTCGATCGGTCTCAGCCCGTTTGCCATGGTACTGGCCGCGAGTTTCTGGGTCTTGATCTGGGGGCCGATCGGGCTGGTTCTGGCGGCGCCGCTGACGCTGCTGCTGGTGGTTCTGGGCGCCTATATCCCACGGCTCGAATTTGCCAGCATTCTGCTCGGCGACCAGCGGGCGCTGGAGCCCCATCTCGATCTCTACCGCCGCATTCTGGCAGGCGATACGGCGGCGGCGATCGCGCAAGTGGAAGATGAAATTGAAGAGCACGGGGTCAACGCGGCCATCGATACGGCCGTTTTGCCGGCCTTGCGACATGCGGCGGCCGATCAGCGCCGTGGTCGGATCGACGATGCGCGGCGGGATGACATCGTAGAGACGGTCGAAGACGTCGTCGATTTCATCACCGAGACCGTGCCTGCCGCTGCGTCGTCGCCGGAGCGCGCGCACCGGGTTCTCGTCGTGCCCGCGCGCGGTCAATTCGATCAGCTGACTGCAAAGCTAGCGGCCGCCGTGCTCGACAAGTCGCCGCGGATCGATGCGGAAGCGTCCGAGGGATCGTCGGGATTATTGTCTGTTGCGCAGCGGATTTCCGACCAGAGCGAGGCTGCATTGGATGCCATCGTTATCGCGACGGCCGGCAGCATGGAAAGCCGGCTGATCGGCATTCTGGCTAAACGGACGCAGCAACAGTTTCCCACCACACGGATCATGATCCTTGAAGCCGTGGAGCCGGGCTTTGGTCTCGACCGGGCTGCGTTACCGGAGGGTATTCCGCTCTGGCGCAGCGTCACCGAGGCCGTTGCTGCGCTCGACTTTGAGCCGACGCGGTCCATTGCCTCCGCTGATGCCGCGTAGCGGTGCGTCTATCCGCAACGCGACGGCAAAGTCGTCGCAGCCGGAAACCAGTTCCAGGGTCCGGCGTTATGCCCACAACCCTGCGACGGTGCGTGAATTTTGGCGCGTGGACGGAGCACACCGGCGCCAGCAGGGAGTGAGGTGGAATAGCGAAGGAGAATGCAATGAAGTCCGTAGCCCTGTGGATTGTCGGCGTGCCGATATCGGTGATCTTTCTGTTGAACATCTTCAACGTGATCTAGCGCCATGGCAGACGCACACACCGAGACGGCTGGCTTTTTCGGATGGGCGGAGGAACCGCTCGCCACTGACGTCAGTGATTATGTCTCAGGCCGGCTCGATCCTCTCGCAGAGCGGGATTTCGAGCGCATTGCACGGCGCGACGGCCGCGTCGCGGCTGCCGTCGATCATGCCAAGGCTGTCCGCCGCCGCGTGGAAATGCGGCTTGGCAACCGCCGTCGGGGGAACTGACCGTTGACCGGCGCGTTCTGCTGATCTGTGCAGCGATCACCACCACTTCAACCATCGTTGCGTAAGATGAGGATTGAAGCCCATGACACCCTTCCATGTGATTCCGCTTGCCGCCGTGTTGATGTTTTCGACGTCAGCCGTTGCGCAGGAGACCCCGCAGCAGCCGGCCACGCCGCCTGCCGCAACCGAACCAACTCCCGCTTCGCCTGAACCAGCGACCCCCGCACCGCCGGCCGTGCAGCAGGCGCCAGCTGAAATTCCGGCGCCAACCGCTGAGGCCACACAAGCGCCGGTGCTCACCGACGATCAGGCGCGCGCTTTGAAGAACAAGGTCGTGTGGTCGAGCGATCAGAAGAATGTCGGTGAGGTCGCCGATATTGTGCGCGATAGCGATGGCCGCATCAAAGAATTACATGCAGACATCGGCGGCTTTCTCGGTTTCGGCGAGACGCGGGTTCGCGTTGCTCCCGATGAGTTCCGGATGATGGATGACCGGATTGTTCTGACGCGCACGCAAGCGCAGGTCGAGACGTTGCCGCAAGTGATTGAGAACTAAACCTGCACCCGCCGGTCCCGTATGCGTAACGCTTCGGGGCCGGGGGTTGTTATGACGACAAGGGGAGGACTATATGGCACGTTTTGTGATGCGGCGCGGTCCGTCCTGGCAATGCCCGGAATGGCGCCGGCAACTGAGTGCAGCGCTCGATCTCAATGAGCGCGCGCGGCTTGCGCTGACCCGGCTTGAGGCGGCCGCGCGCCGTCAAGAGGCCCAGCAGCCGTCGTATAGCTTGGCGCGAATGACTGTGCCCTTTTTCGGAGATGGCGTTCCCGCGGGCGGCGCCTTCTCGATCCGGCCAGAGTTCAGCAGTTTTGCTTAAGCGACGGGGAACGTGATGCGTGCCGTGGTTCCCTGCTGCCGATGATCGTATGTCAGCGTTGCATGTAGCGATTTTGTCATCGCCTGCACGATCCGCGTCCCCAGACCTGTCCCCTTCGACGGTCCAGTTCCCTTCCAACCCACGCCGTCGTCTTCGACGCGAATGGCGGCTGTGCCATTCCCGAGATCGTGCAGGCTGATGCGGATTGGACCGACTTCGCCTTCGGGATAGGCATATTTCACTGCGTTTGTGACGAGTTCTGTGACGACCATGGCAAGCGAAATGGCCCGATCGGTGGAGATGGCGACGCTTGAGTCCGCGCTCACCGTCAGGTCGTGCGATTTGCGGCCTTCGCCAACGGCTGCGAGAAGATCCGTGCCGAGGTTCTTCAGGTATGCGTCGAGTTCGACGGAGCGTACGTCGGCGGACGTGTAGAGGCGGCGATGGATTCCGGCGATGGCGAGGATGCGGGCGCGCATTTCAGCCAAGGCGGTTTTAGCGGCTGGATCGGTGACGCAGTTTGATTGGAGCGTGGCCAGCGATGAAATCATCGCTAGCGAATTGGCAACGCGGTGGTTCACCTCGGCGAGCAGCATTTCGGCCCGCTCCTTGGCCTCCAGGATCAGACGCTGGGCCTCTTCACGTTCGGCCACGAGGCGGCGCTTGGCGACGGCGTCGTTGATCGCCGATACGATCAACTCCCGATAGTGACCGTTGATATCCTTCCAGACATAGTCGGTTGCACCCGATCGCAGCGCTGCCATAACGATATTGGCATCGTCCGAACCGGTGACGTAGATAATCGGCGTGTTGCCGCTGAAGTTGGTCAATTCAGCGATGAGATCCAGACCGGTTTCCGTGCCGAGGTGATGATCGAGCGCGATGACGTCGTATGTTGCCTCGCGGAGAAGCGACAGGCTTTCGGATCCGCTGCCGGCATGATCGACGTCCATGCCGTGGCGTGACAACGACTTCTTGAGGAGGAGCGCGAGGCCCTCGTCGTCATCGATATATAAAACGCGGATCATTGGGGTATCCACGGTGGGCACAGTCATTGTTTGGCCAATCACTTATTCAGCTGCCGGGACCTGCATGACCGCAACAAAGAGGCCGAGCTGGCGGATGGCATTGGCGAAGCTTTCATAGTTCACGGGTTTGGTGATGTAGACATTTGCCCCCAGATCATAGCAGCGCTGAATTTCGCGCTCGTCATCGGTCGTGGTGAGGACGACGACCGGTGAGCGGCGGATGTGCGGGTTGGTTTTGATCTTCTGGAGAATATCGACACCGCTCATGTCCGGCAGATTGAGATCGAGCAGGATTAGCAGAGCACGTTTCGAATGGACGCCGCCGCTGCCATCTTCGCCGAGCAGGTATTCGAGCGCTGCATGACCGCTGACGAGCGGAATGATTTCGTTGGTCACTCCCGCGCGGCGGATGTTGCGCTCGATGAGGCGGGCGTGGCCTTCGTCGTCCTCGATCATCACGATGGTTACGAGCGATGCGTTGTCCGTATTCATGCCGTCTGCTCCTTGGTCACGGGGCTTTGGCCCGACATTTTCTTCGGCAAGTCGACTGTGAAGACCGTGCCCTCGCCGAGCTTGGATTCGACCGTCACGTCGCCGCCCAGCGCGCGCACGAGGGAGCGCACGTGGGCAAGGCCGATGCCTTCGCCGGGCCGATCGGGTTTGCCGGCGCGGCGGAACAGGTCGAATATCCGCTTCAAGTCCTGCTCGGCAACGCCACGTCCGTTATCGCTAATGCGCAGCTTGACGCGGCCGCCGCTCTCTACGAACGTGATTTTGATTTCTCCGGGCCGGCGGGGATCGAGGTATTTCACCGCGTTGTCCAGGATATTGCCGACGATCTGGCTGAGGGCCAGACGGTCGGACACCACGGAGGGCAACGACGGCTCGACATCGACGGTGACGCCGGCTTCCTCAATTTGATGTTGCAGGCTGGCCAGCGCAGTCTCGACCAACTCGTCCAGCTGGACGCGCTCGCGCTTCAACTCGCGGCGGCCTTCACGCGACAGTTTCAGTATGGCACCAATCAGGCCATCCATCTTGACGCTGGATTTGCGAATGAAGCTCACCGACTCTGGGATATCTTCCGTCGCGATACTGGCAGCGGCCGCCTCATCGACGTCGGAGGCGGTGCGCGCAAAATATCCGGCTAGCCGGTTGGACGCGCTTTCCAGCTCGCTGGTGAAGCCCATAATGTTCACCAGGGGCGCGCGCAGATCATGGCTGACAATATAAGCGAAGCGCTGGATTTCATCGTTGGCTTCCGTCAGCGCTTCGGTGCGGCTCCTGACGCGGTCTTCGAGTTCGTCGGTGAGAGTTTGCAAGGAGTCGCGGGCGGCCTGGAGTTTGCCCGTGTTGTTGGCGACAATGTAGAACGCCAAGCCCGCGAAGCTAATGAGGAGGAGCGACCCGAAGGCCGTCGTTATCGACAGCCTGTTGGCGGATGTGGACAAGTCCTCAAGCCCGCGCCCCACGGCCGTATCGGCGCGCTCCGTGATGGATTCGAGATTGTCGCGAAGAACGCCCATGTAGTTCAGGCCCGCGTCGCTGCCGATAATCCGCATCGCCTCGTCCCGTTGGCCGCTTTTGGCGAGTGAGATGGTTTGCGCCATCTCGGCCAATTTTTTCTCCACTATGGGGGCAATCACAGCGATGCGATCCTGGTCGGCGCGATCCTTCGCATTCTCCATCAAATCGCCAAGATACTTCTTGGCGTCGGCGATGCCGCGGAAATAGGGCTCCAGGTAGATGTCCTCGCCGGTCAGTAGAAAGCCGCGCTGGCCAGTTTCGGCATTCAGCAGGCCGACCTTGGTTTTGCGGGCCGCCATGCGGACGATCCGTTGCTCGGCGATTTTCTCTGCTTGCGCTTCCGTCTCAGACGACAGCTTGAACGACGAGATCACCAGCATGAAAAGCAGGACTGCGCCGGCGGCAAAGAGGAGCATCGTCGATTGGAACGTGTTTAATCCGAGTGATTGGGCCGTCACGCGGGCGTCTCCAGGCTCACTGTGTTCGTCTCCATCGCATACACGATCAGTCATGACTTGAGGATCAAATGATTTGCATCAGAGGTTAATCCGTATGCGGATTATATCTGTCCGTTGGGCTCCGAAACTTTTGCATGACGCGGAACCCTCCTGCGGGACTGGCGTTCTCCTGACGAACGGCGCTGCGGCGCTTTCTGACGATGGAGAGTTCAGTGGCCCATTTTAGCGATGCACTGTCGTCACTTTACACGGCACTTGTCGACAGCCGTAATGGTTACGAAGAGGCCGCGAAGGATGCCGGCAAAACCGGTCTGGTTTCTCTGTACGAAGAGATGATCGCATTGCGGCGGCAATCGATCGCGGAACTCGAACCGTTGCTGATCAAGGCTGGGCTGACGCCTGACACAGGTGGATCGTTCATGTCGACGGTGCACCGGACAATTATTTCCTTCCAGTCGATGCTGACCGATCTGGACGAAACAGTGCTGCCCGGCTTCATCGATGGGGAGAAGCGGATCTTGGAAACATACGACGAAGCGATTGCGCATTCCGGGGATCCCGACCGGGAAGTCCTGACGCGGCAACGTGCCGAACTTATCGAACGCATCGCCGAAATGGAGCGCCGGGCGCAAAAGGCAGCCTGACTTCGGCGACACGGAAATCTGCAGGCAACCCCGTCATCCCCCCCGACCGACCCTGCCTGCAGAGAGGCGAGCCTGCGTCATCCCCCCGGCGTGGCTCGCCTCACCTTTCTTTCTCGCATCAGCATGTCCACATCCAACGCGGAGCCCTGACCCATGAAAATCGAGAACCTCAACGACCTGTTCGTTCACACGCTGCAGGACATCTATTACGCAGAGAAGAAGATCGTGAAGGCGCTGCCGAAGATGGTCAAGAAGACCGACAGCCCTGAACTCGCCAAGGCCTTTGAGAGCCACCTGACCGAAACGGAAGGTCAAATCCAGCGGCTCGATCAGGTGTTCGAAATGTGCGGCGAAAAGCCTAAGGCCACGAAGAGCCCGGCGATCGACGGCATTC
Source organism: Hyphomicrobium sp. 12-62-95 (assembly GCA_002279935.1). Classification (GTDB taxonomy): domain Bacteria; phylum Pseudomonadota; class Alphaproteobacteria; order Rhizobiales; family Hyphomicrobiaceae; genus JAGVSR01. Next base: position 149,356 of record NCCZ01000002.1, read on the forward strand.
TGGAAGAGGCCGAAGAGCTGATGTCGGAGATCAAGGACCCCGACACGCGCGACGCGGCGATGATCGCTGCAGCCCAGGCGGTCGAGCATTACGAGATCACGCGCTACGGTACGCTCGTCTCGTGGGCGAACCTTCTCGGCATGAAGGACGCGGCCAACGTGCTGGGCCAGACGCTGAAGGAAGAGTACAGCGCCGACCAGAAGCTTTCCAAGCTCGGCGAAGGCCGCCTCAATAAAGAGGCCGCTGCCTAACTTTCATGACCTGCGCTTCCTCAAGACCCTAAAGCCCGGAGCAATCCGGGCTTTTTTTTATGACCGTTCAAAGCGAAAGGCGGGCATCCCGTTGGATACCCGCCCTGGTTTTTGTTCGCTTTGAATTCAGGCCGCAGCAGCGTGGTGGCGGCCCTCTTCCACTTCCTCGATGATTTTTGCCACGAAGGCGGGCAGATCTTCGGGTGAGCGGCTCGTGATCAGGCCATTGTCGACGACGACTTCGCTGTCTTCCCAATTGGCGCCCGCGTTCATTACGTCCGTGCGAATTGATCCATAGGAGGTCGCTTTGCGGCCTTCCAAAATGCCGGCCTCAATCAGCAGCCATGGGGCGTGGCAGATTGCGGCGATTGGCTTTCCAGCGGCGGCGAAGTCTTTGACGAGCGAAATGGCCGCTGGGATCGTGCGCAAAATGTCGGGGTTCATCTGACCACCCGGGATCACCAGAGCATCAAAGTCAGCCGCAGACACATCGCCGATCGCTGCATGTGCCTGGGCCTCCGGACCCCAGTTCTTGTCCTTCCAGCCCTTGACGTTGTTGCCGTCAGGAGTAGCCAAGGTGACCGCGGCGCCCGCCTTCTTCAGTTCGTCACGCGGCACTTCCAATTCCGACTGTTCGAAGCCGTCTGCAGAAATGATCAGTATTTTTGCATCGGTGATTTTGGGCATGGTCACTCCGTATGGTTGGGCCATCTGTTCGAGGATGGTGACCAAAGGCGGCGGGCACCCGTTTGGTTCCGCGTTGGAGGCCTGCTTGCATCGGGCAAAATAAAGCCGCCACCTGACACTCAGGCAGCGGCGCTTGGTGCGACTTTTATCGACGACCTTACAGATCGCCTTCGGCGAGATGACCTACTGATTGCCTTCGGCAAAGTAGCCTACTGATCGCCTTCGGCGACTAGGGCGGGCTCGGGCGCGGGCGGGGCATTGAGGGCGGCGAGGACTGCCGGCGGAATCAGGACTTTGTCGATCACGTGGATGATGCCGTCGGAGGCGGTCACGTCGGAGCGGACGATCTTGGCGCCTGCGATGTCTATTTCACCCGTCTTCATGCGCTTGTTGATTTCCAGCGCCGAGCCGTCGATGGCGGAAATCGTATAATTGCGGACCTTGGCTTTGAGGAGCCGCTCGGTCGGGTAAAGGCCGGGGATGGCATGATAGAGCAGGAGGTCGGTGAGCAGCGCGCGGTTTTCGGGGGCGAGGAGTTTTTCGCGGATACCCTGCGGCAGGGCGTTAAAGGCCTCGTCGGAGGGGGCGAGCAGCGTCAGCGGGCCGACGTCCACTTCCGGGTTGTCGAGGCCGGCAAGTTTTGTCGCTTCCGTCATCTTTGCCAGAACGCCGGTGGCGGCGGCGGCTTCCTTCAGCGTCATCACTTTCGGTGCTTCGACGGGTGGGGCTGCCGCGTGTTGGCTGGTGTCGCCGCACGGGCTCAGCGGAGCGGCCATCTCGTCAGCGTTCGCCGCACCCGGCAGTATCAAAACTGCGAATGTCAGCCCAGCGACCAGCGACCGGATTGCCTCAGCCACACCAGCGCGCATGTTCTTCCCCCGAAGATCAGACAGTGGCCAACGCCTTTGCATCGGCTCTCCCGTTGCTGATTCACGCTCTCAGTATTCGAGCGCGCTTTCAACTGCGAAAATCGTTGAGGGTGAGGATTGGCACGAAATTCAATCCCGCATCGCGAAAGGCTTCCGCTGCCCCATCGAGGCGGTCGACGATAGTAAGAACACGTACGATCGTGGCGCCCTCCGCTTGTAGCGCTTTGGCGGCTTTGAGCGCCGAGCCGCCGGTGGTCGTCACGTCTTCGACGATGACGACGCGCTTATCTTTCATGGTGTCGCCGCGCACCAAACCTTCGACCAGCGATTGGGTGCCGTGCTCCTTGGCCTGCTTCCTCACAAAGAACGCGGCGATGGGGCGGCCTTGTACGTGGCTCACAGCCGTGATGGCCGAGGCGATCGGGACCGCGCCCATCTCAAGCCCGCCGACGAGATCGGTTTCGACATCGGCGATGGCGTCCAGCATGAGTTCGGCGATGAGGGCCGCGCCCTCGGGGTCGAGCATGGTTGGCTTCATGTTGAAATAGAACGTCGACGTCTTGCCGGAGGCCAGTTTCATCTCCGGGCCTTCCTGGAAGGAGCGCTCCTTGACGATCTGGACGAGGCGGGCGCGTTTGTCGGCGGCGGTGGCTGTCATTGGGTCCCCCGGGTTGGCATCGGTGCGTCCGTCGCGCGGGTGGGGCGGGGTGTCAAGCGGGTGACGCCGGGTTGGCGGGGGATATGCGGCGGCGCGTCCCCTCGGAGCCCCTGACGGCGGGGTTCGGTTGCCTTATAAGGGGTGCCGAACCGCGCCGCCCGCCCTGGACCGCGCACCTGCCGAGGACCTCTCCCCATGTTCGATCCCCAGAACCCGCCCGAGCTTGCCGCCTCCACGTGGCTGAACGCGCCGGAGCCGCGTCCGCTCAAGAGCCTCAAGGGCAAGGTGGTCGTGCTGACCGCGTTCCAGACGCACTGCCCGGGGTCGCTCAAGCATGGGCTGCCGCAGGCGGAGCGCGTGGCGCAGGGGTTCACGGACGACGAGGTGGCCGTGATCGGGCTCAACGTCGCGTTCGAGGAGCCGGAAGCGCAGACCGCCGACATGCTGGAAGCGTTTTGCGCGGTGCAGGGGCTGTCGTTTGCCGTGGCCAAGGACACGATCAACGGTGGGGACATCCCGAAGACTATGGCGGCTTATGAGATCCAGGGCACGCCGACCACGCTGATTTTCGACCGCCAGGGGCGTTTGCGCCGGCACTATCTCGGCCGCATCGATGATATCCGGCTTGCCGCCGAGATCATGGCGTTTTGCATGGAAGCTCCCAACGCGCCGGTCGAGCAGTCGATGGCGGTGGAGCGGCGGCTGGCTGCGGCGCTCGTTGATCCCGATGCGCACGCGCATGAGGGCGGCTGCTGCGGTGGCGGCGGACATGATCATCACCACGATCATGATCACGCGCACGCCGAGGGCGGCGGCTGCTGCGGCGGCGCGGCCAAAGGCCAGGGTGAAGGCTGCTGTGGTGGGTCTGGAAAGCAGGCGCAGGCGCATGATCACGATCACGCCGAAGCCGGCTGCTGCGGCGGGAAGCATTAGCTTTTGATTGCCCAACACTGCGCAGGCGCGTGTGGGCGCGCTTCTTTGTTGGCCCCACACTCGGCAAGCCGGTGTGGGCGCGCCTCGCCACCCCACCGATGTCATCCCGGGGCTTGTCCCCGGGACCCATCGGGCCGCGCGCTCAGACTCGTGGCGCTGCTCTCGGCGTTGCGACACCCATCCCAGCCCGCTGAACGATGGGTCCCGGGCCTAAAGCCCGGGATGACACCTTCGGGTGGGCGGACACCTGTGGGCGTCCCCTCTCCCCGTCCTTACGGGGAGAGGGTTAGGGTGAGGGGCAGCATCCGCATCGAACAAGCGGCTGCCCCTCACCCCGACCCTCTCCCCATCGAAGTCGATGGGGAGAGGGGGTTGTCTTGCCTTCCTGCCGCCCTGCGAATCGCGGCACGGTCGGACGGTTGTATGGGCGGATCGGAGCGTGGATATGGCTGGGTCACGGGCGGCGGGTAAGAAGGCGGGCAAGGCGGCTGGAGCGTCGACCGGGGCGGCGGGCGCACGGGCCAAGCCGGCGCTGACGGCGGTTGCGGCGAATGCGAATCTGGCGCCGGAGCGCGACGCGCGCACTGGCTACTCCAAAAAGACCATCGCGCTCGTTTATGATTTTGACGGCACGCTCTCGCCGCGACCGATGCAGGAATATTCGTTTCTGCCGCAGCTCGGCATTGATCCGAAGGATTTCTGGGCGGAGTGCACGCGGCTCGCCCGCGAGCGGCAGGCCGATCCGCTCATCACCTACATGCACCTCATGTACAAGAAGGCGAAGGAGAAGGGTCTCGTCATCGACCGCGCCGCGCTCGTCAAACAGGGCGCATCGGTGGAGCTTTACCCCGGCGTCACCGAGTGGTTCGACGCGATCGGGGATTACGTTCGCCTGCGCGCCGAGACGCCCGGCATCGAACTGCGCCACTATCTCATTTCCTCGGGGCTGACCGAGATCATCGAGGGCACGGCGATTTTCCCACATTTTCACAACGTGTTTGCCAGCGAATACTGGTTCGAGCCCTACGAGACGCCGTTCCCCAAGCGCGTCATCACCGACACCGGCAAGACGCAATATCTCTTCCGCATCAACAAGGGCATCGAGGATCTGGGCGAGAGCATCAACCAGCACATGCCTGAGGAGCAGCGCCCGATCCCGTGGTCGAACATGATCTACTTCGGCGACGGGGAGACGGATGTTCCCTCCATGGCCTTGATGAAGAAGTCGGGCGGGGCTGCCTTCGCCGTCCACAACCCCGACCTGTCACCGGGCATGTGTGAGGAGCTTTTCCGCGCTGGCCGCGTCGATTTCTACGCCGGCGCCGACTACCGGCGCGGGAGTGATTTGTTCAAGCGCACGTGTTTGCTGGTGGATCGGATTTTGGCGGATATTCGGGTTCGGGAGGAGGTTTGGGGGTTGGGGCAGGGATCGTGAGAGCTTGAAGCGCGGCGGCCATGGACTTCGATTTCAGACATCTTGCCGGATACGAATATGTCTTCGCCGCGCTCGTGTTTGCGGCGGTGCTCGCGACCTACATGATTGGGCTGCATCTTTGGGATCGCATGCGCCGTCGCGGGATGGCGTGCCGATGGACGCGCGACACAGTTCAGCCGCACAGTGGAACACTCCGCTGGGTGTGCGCGACCTGCGGCGAGACCGGTTACTCAAGCGGAAGACGGGCTCCGTTGACCTGCAAGAAGGGGCTGGGGGTTAGGGGGTTGTGATGGTGAGAGCCGTGAAGCGCACAAGCCTGCTGGTGAATCGAATACTGGCGGATATCCGGGTTGGGGAGGAGGTTTGGGGGTTGGGGAGGGGAGGGGAGGGGAGATCGAGTTGAAGGGCCTTCAGGAATGACCGAAATGGAATTTATCCTCAAGCTTTTTGAGTTGTTGTTTGTGCGCTTCGCAGAAATAGCTGCATGGCCTGCCGCTGCGGTTTGCATTGCATACTTTTTTAAAACGGAACTTCGAGATTTCCTTTCACGCACAATTGAGATTGGGCCGCAGGGCGCAAAAGCTATCCCGCCGCGGCAGCAAAATCCATCCCCACTTGATGAACTGACAGATGGTCAATCGCAAAAATCGTTACCATCACCTTCGTCCGATGAAGTGCTTGTCCAGGTCGAGAAAAATATACTCGACAGCCTGCGTCGCGAGGGAGTGGCCAACAAGACCCCTGCCGAACAACAGGCGATGTTCGTGCGTGAGTACTCAACGCTGGCTATACGCGCGCACTACCAAAGCATAAATTTTACAATTTTCGGCAGCCAGTTCGCCGCACTGCTGCACTTAAGAGATCGACAGCCGAAGTCTCGAAAGGCTCTCAACCCCTTTTTCAAGAACCATGAGGATCGGGCGAAGGAGAGAAGTCTAGAACCCAAGACTTTCGACGATTGGGTTGGCTTCTTGCTGAGGGCGCAACTGGTCGAGATGCAGTCAGATGGGCGATACGTGGCGACGGCTATGGGCAAACAATACATAGACTCGATCGCTCCAGCCGCTGGCATCACGGTGCAGACACAGATCCTCTGATCTATTTCTCCCCAGCGAATCGAGAACTGCCTCTGACAAAGACATCCGAATCTGGCCACGTGTGAACTAGTTCAACTTTCGTGTGCGCGTCAACGCTGGGTCGGAACAGAATGATCGGATTTATCGCAATTTTCGCGGCGGCTCTCTGCGGATATGCTGGTGTGGGGTTGTGGGCACCGGCAGCAAGCGCGGTTGCGCTGGCCTCACTCTCGTTTGCGGAAAATGGCGGCCTTTATCGGCGAGGCAAAGAACTTGGGCTGACAGAAATTACTACCTCGACACTCCTGCTGAGCTTCGGGCACGCGATGGCTGCATCTGGCGGAGCTTATGTGGTCGGGGCGATCTTTCGTCTGAATTAATTCGCAAAGAGCCAGCTTTCGTCCCAGTCGCCCTTACGGGCCCGCTCAACTCTGGCAACTCCATGTTTTGCCGACTGGTTGAGTTTCCGCTTTGCCCGTCCACTGCGCACCCCACGCCACTGTTCAGCCAGCACGGCACAATAAGCGGTCTCGGCTGCTGTCAATTGTGCGGGACTCAGCACTGCATTTTTTAGGTTTTTGGCTATGTACGCTTGGCAAAAGTGCATGTCGCCTTGTTCGAGTAATTCATAACTTTGGTATGGCGCAAAGTTCTGACGGATATCTAAGGCATCTCTCAACAAGTTGCGCGCTGTTGTAGAGCCCTGATAAACTCGGGTTCCATTCCCATCAGTCGTGCTCGCCTGCATCTGATAAATTTCAGCCTGATATCTTTTCACTCGCGCGATGGTCAGCCGTTGGGTTCGGTAATCACCAACTGTACTCACCAAGTTTTCAACCTCTTGATAGGCTTCGAGGGCAGCAGGTAGCTGACCAAGCTTTCTCAGTTGGTGCGCTTCCATTTCCTTCGCAAGCAAGTTGTGTGCGTGACCCGGCACCTGGAGCGCCGTTCGGAATGCTGTCAGTGCAATCAGATTGTGATCATCGAGCCTTGCTCGCTTGCCCGCTGATGCGGCAACGGCACCCCTTAAGAGGTGCGCAGTAGCGAGTTGATCTCGCAGCGCAGCAATCATCTCCTCGCCGGCCTTCAATTGCCGTTCGATTTTTTCAACAGCCGAAGAAAGTTGCCATTGTGCACTGCTATGGACGGTTGCTGCTGTTGGCGTTCGATCCCAGTTACGCTCTCGCAATACTGAGTTCAGTTCTCGAGGGGCAAACAACGGCATTGCAGCGACTCTGCCCGGTGCTGGTCGATTCAGAGCCGCAAGAAGGTCTTGAGTGCCCGTTTTCAATCGCCGGTCGTTTTCCTTCAGGTACTCTGCGAGACGCTTGTGTAGGATGTGCTCTCGGTACTTCCACCAGCGATAGATGCCGAAGCTAAAGCCGGCCAAGCCAACAAGCTTCTCGCCGTGATCCTTTAGGACCGCCGCAATCGCCCCAATAAACCCAGCGGCATGGACGCCTATTTCCCCCAGCCATTTAGTCAGAACGCCGCTGGCGTAGTCGTTCTCTTTTACAATTTCGAGAAACTGGCACAGCAAATCCTCTGTCCCGCACTCCATCCCCGCAACCCCGCACGCAAACAAACGCCCCAACCAATATGCTCAGCCTAAGACGTACACGCGGAGGTTGGCGAGTCTTTTTAACCATCGGGCTTTGACCTCGCGCGGAGTTGAGCGCGGTGCGCGCATCCCCACTTCACGTCATGGCCGGGCGTGGCCCGGCCATCCAGAGCAACACCCCCGAGGCCCTGGATGGCCGGCTCAAGGCCGGCCATGACGGTGGAAAATGTTGACCTCGCGCGGAGTTGAGCGCGGGGCGCGCATTCCCACAGTCGTCTTCCCGGCGAAGGCCGGGACCTAGTCGACGGGCAGCGGGTTGAACAGCGCGGCTGCGTCCAGAGCGTTAGCCAAAGCCTCGAGAGCCTTGACGTGGAAGCTTGTCTGGGTCCCGGCCGGCTTCGCTCACGCTCGCGCGCCGGGATGACGAGGAAGGAGCGGGGCGCTGACCTCGCGCGGCGTTGAGCGCGGTGCGCGCCTCCCCACCGCTGTCATCCTCGGATTTAGTCCGAGGACCCATGGGGAAGCGGGGTGGGTGCAGGTAGCGGGCGCGGTGGGATCAAGAGGCGGTCGAGCGTGTTGCGCGATGGATCCTCGGGCCAAGCCCGAGGATGACATTGGGGGGGGGGCGTTGGGTGAGCGCGGAGTTGAGCGGGGTGCGCATCCCCACCATCGTCATCCCGGCGAAGGCCGGGACCCAGTCAACGGGCGGCGGGATGAGAAGGGCGGCTGCGGTCCGAGCTGTGGCCAATGCCTCGAGAGCCTTGACGTTGAAGCTTGTCTGGGTCCCGGCCGGCTCGCTCACGCTCGCGCGCCGGGATGACGTGGAATGTGAGAACTTATCCCCGCTCCTTCCGCCTCCCCTACACTGCCGCCATCCCCGTCCCTCATGAGGGGGGCGTTGCTTAAGAGGCGTCTTGTGACGTGGGGCGGGGTGCAGAGTCGCTGACGGAGGGGGACGCATCCCTCTCTCGGCGAGGCTCGGACCGGCCACCTGTTGGAACACAGGCTGCGAAGAACGCGCTGAAACGCTGGTCGTATGCCACAAAGCCTGCGCGGGGCGGTCCTCGGGCCGCACCACTACCAACCCCAGCGGCGCGACCATCGCCCCGCCCCCTTCGCGTGGAGCACCGCGTCGGGCACATGGAGAACCCTTGCCGATGACGCGTTCGACGAGCCCGAAACGTTGTAGATCCGAGACGGACATGGTGGGGTCGGGGAGCGGCGCGGCGCGGCGGCTCGCCAAGCGCGGACGCGCAATGAAGGTGTGCGTCGGCCACGATTACATGGACACGTTGCGGGCGGCGCGGCGGCGGAAACACGCTGACAAGCAGACGCGGTTGATGAACGAATTGCGCGCGATGCTTTTGGAGATGAAGGCGGCGCTGAAACAGGATTTCGCGGGCGCGACGGCGCAGGGCGCAAAGACGCGCGGACGGCGGCGCTAGCGCGTCAGCGCGCTGGTTCGGGCTCGGGTTCGGCGGTGGGGGCCGGGTCGTATTGGGCGACGGTGGCGGCGGCGATCGCGGCGTCGGCGAAGTCGCCGCGGTCTTCGGGTTTGGGGGCGGCGCGCAGGTTCATGCGGCCGAGGATGAAGACGATCAGCATCAGGTGCACGCTCGCCGTAAACACGAACAGCATGGGCATGCCCGCCACCTGGCGCACGAGGGAGGCGATGAGCGGGCCGACGGCGGCGCCGATGCCGAAGATGAGCAGGAGGCCGGAGGAGACTTCGACGAACTGGTCGGGCCGCGCGTTGTCGTTGGCATGCGCGACGGCGAGGGGATAGAGCGGGAAGGCGCCCATGCCGAAGACGAAGCCGGCGAGGATCATCGTGTCGGGGCCGGAGTTGGGCAGCATCGTGAGGGCGATGGCGGCACCCAGCGCGATGGCGGTGGCGATGAGCATGACGAAGCGGCGGTCCATGCGATCGGAGACGCGGCCGAGCGGCCATTGCGCGATGGCGCCGCCCATAACGACCGCGCTCATGAAGAGGCCGATGCCCTGCGTGTCGAGGCCGGCGTCGGAGGCGAAGACGGGGCCCAGCGTCCAGAAGGCGCCGTTGGCAAGGCCAACCGCGAAGCAGCCCGCGGTGCCGACGGGCGAAATGCGGGCCAGATCCTTCAGGCGCGGATGGACCTGGTGGACCATTTGCGGGTGCGCGGCGGCGGTGAAGGCGACGGGGAGGGCTGCGAACGAGACGAGGATCGAGGCGATGGCGAACAGGACGAACGTGTTGGGGTCGGCGAAGCCGAGCATGAGCTGACCGAGCGTGATCACCGTCAGGTTGATGATGGTGTAGACCGAGAACACCGTGCCGCGAACGCGATTGTCGGCGCGTTCGTTGATCCAGCTTTCGATGATGATGTAGAGCACGGCGAAGCAGTAGCCGGTGGCGATGCGAAGGGCGAACCAGAGGACGGGTTCCACGAACATGGGATGGAGGAGCGCGATGCCGGAGGCGACCGACGTCATGGCGAGGTAGGCGCGGATGTGGCCGGCGCGGCGGACGAGCGTGGGGCCGTGCAGGCAGCCGGCGGTGAAGCCGAAGAAGTAGGCGGTGCCGAGCAGGCCCAGTTCGAAGGCGCGGAAGTTTTCCAAGTTGGCGCGCACGGGGATCAGCGTGCCTTGCAGGCCGTTGCCCATCAGGAGCAGCGCGACGGAGATCAGCAGGGCCGCGACAGGGGCAAGCGCTGCGGCGAGCGTCAACGGGGCGGCGTCCGCAGGATTGAACGCGGCGGCGTCGGGAGCGTTTCGCTTGTCTTGCAACACGACCTCTTACTGCGCGCTTCGTCGACCAAGCGTCGGCTCAGTCGAAGTCGCGGCGGTTCAACGTTGCGAGGACAGCGCCCGTTCCGTCCTTCAGTGTCAGTACGGTGTGTGTGGCGCTGGCTGATTTCACGGCTTCGAGGAGTTGCCGGATTTTGCGCTCGGTTTCCATCTTGTCGGGTGCGCAGGCCATGCGGGTGGAGACGAGCGGGCCGAAGGTGAGTTCGCCGGTGACGAACGAATAGCTGCCGAAGAACCGGTTGCAGCCGGAGAAGCCGGCAACGTCCTTTTCGCGGAATTGGATGTGGGCGTTGCCCGCATCGGGAAAGCCCCATTCGGAGCCGTTGAGCGTGGAGAGGGGATCGGCGGCGGTGGCGAGCGTGCTGGCGGCAGCGATGATGGCAAAGGACGCGATAAGCGCACGCATGATTTTGTTCCCGGGTCGGATGGCGGAGGCAGACGAGCGCATCATGGGGTCAAACCATGGCGTCAACAAGAAAAGCCCCGGTTCGCGGGAGAGCGACCGGGGCAGTTATGAAGGACCTGGAGTTTCATGCACTGCGTTTGGATTGGCACTGCTGCAAGCGGGCACTGCTGAAACGGAGGCGAGGCCGGCCCGGGCTCAGCCCTCGACGAGGCGGCCAGAGATCATTTCGACACCGCGCGGTTTGGCGATTTCGGCCGGCAGGGATGCGCGGACGGGTTCGACCGACAGACGGTAGAGGTGCCACGTGGAATGGCCAATGATGGGGAGAAGCACAAGAAGCCCGAGGAACGCGGTCAACACCGAGAGGACGACGATGAACCCGATGAAGAGCGCCCAGGCGATCATCGTGATGGGGTTCTTTTCAACGAGGCGGACGCTCGTGACCATGGCGGTGATGAAGTCGGTGTCGCGGTGATAGAGCATCGGGAAGGAGATGACCGTCACGGCAAACACCGTGAAGCCGATCGCCGCGCCCGCGACGTTGCCCATCAAAAGGAAGAACCAGCCGGAGGGGCTGTCGAGCAGCTTGGAGAGGTAGCCGGTGTCGAAGGTGTTGATGCCAGCGAAGGCGAACGTGAGGACGGCTGCGATTTCGAGCCAGAAGATGAGGGCCAGAAAAGTCAGGAGCGCCATCCAGCCAAGATCGCGGCGGTGATGCTCGCGCGAAAGTCCGGCCCAGACGGCGGCGAGCGTGACGGGTTCACCGCGCTCGCGCAGGTCGCTGACGGCGTAGAAGGCGCTGGCGGCGAACGGGGCCACGAACGCAAAGCCCATCGCCAGGGGCCAGATCAGAAAGGGCAGGTCCATTTCGGAGAGGATGAAAAACATCAGCCAGCCGCCGGCGGCGAGCGCGAGGCCGATGGCAATGCCGTAGGACGGGTAAGCGCGAAAATCGGAAATGCCAGCGACAACGGCCTCGTTCAGGTCGTCGAGCGTGACTTTGCGTATGTCCGGCCACTTATTCGTCGATGACATGCGTCGGGCTCCCCATCTGGACGCGTCAGCACGCCGCAGGACTATTGCGGTGCGACATCCAAGCACAGGCATCCTAGAGTTTATTTGACGGCCGTCAAATCCCGCGAAAGTCGAATTCCCGGGAAAGGTGTTCAACTCCCTGTCGCTGATCAGACTTTTTCTCGGCTGATGGGCGTCAGCGCGCCGTGTTGCCGGCGTCGACGGGGAGGCAGACGCCGGTGATCATGGCGGCATCAGGCGACAGGAGGAAGGCGACGGCAGCTGCCACATCGCGCGGACTGGCGACGCGGCCGAGCGGGAGGGCGGCGCCCAATTCGGCAAGACGGCGGGCTCTATCCCCTGGGGATGCATCGGCTGCTAACATGGCCGTATCGGTATCGCCGGGGCAGACGGCGTTGATGCGGATGCGATCGCGCGCATGGTCGAGCGCCATGGAGCGGGTCAGTTGTACGACGGCGCCTTTGCTGGCCGCGTAGGCGACGGCAGCTTCGGCTCCGACGAGGCCCCAGTCGGAGGCGATGTTAACGATGGCGCCGCCGGTGTCCTGGCGCTGCATCTGGCGAACGGCTGAGCGCGAGAAGCGGAAGACGGCGGTCGCGTTGGTTGCGAACGTGCGGTCCCAATCGGCGTCGCTGCATTGGGGTGCGGTGCCAGGAATGAGAATTCCAGCGTTGTTGACCAACGCATCGAGCCGGCCGAAGCGGGTGATGGCCGTCGCGATGGTTTGTTCCGCTGCACCAGCTTCGGTGACGTCGCCCTGGCAGAACACTGCTGTGCCGCCTTTGGCGCGAATGGCGTCAGTCATGTTGGACCCGCGTGCGCCATCGCGACCGGTGAGGACAACCTTTGCGCCGCGCGCTGCACACATTTCCGCGATCGCGGCGCCGATCCCGGACGTGGCGCCCGTGATTGCAACCACGAGGTCTTGAAGCATGCTTGTTATCCTCGGGATGGAATTGATCCGTATTATGGACAATCACCTAAATTTGCCACTTCCGGGTTTTTTCTTGCAACCTTCGCCGCGCAATTCTAGTTCAAGATCACACGGGGAAGTGTGTGTTCCTGCAAATCGAGGAGATGGGCATGAAAATCAAACTGGCCCTCGCGGCCGCGGCCATCCTGGGCGCATTCGCGATTACGGCACCGTCGAACGCGGCTCCGCTTGCCGGTGCTGGCGTTGCGACGCAAGGTGCGAAGGTGGACGCCAAGGCGACGGAAGAAGTCCGTCACCGCCGCTGGCATCGTCGCCATTGGCGTCATCGCCATTGGGGGCATCGCCGCCACTGGCGTCATCGCCACTATGGATACCGGCCGTATTACTATCGGCCGTACTATGGGTACAACAACTACTACGGTGGGTATCCCTACTACGGCGGCCGTCACTTCCGCCGCGGCGGCGTTTACTTCGGCTTCGGTTTCTAAGCCGCCGCGACTGTCATGAAAACATTTGGGCCGGAGGATCACGATCCTCCGGCCCATTGTTTTTAGCGGCTCTTGGGCTTAACCCAAGACGCTTACTTTTTTTCACCGGCTGCTTCGGCGGTGCCGTGCTTGGCCTTGATGCTGGCGATGCCGTCCTTGAAGATGCCGTCGATGACCTTGCGGGCTTCCTTATCTTCGGCGCCATTGCTGTCGTAGGTCGCGGACCACAGGACGTTGATTTCGTCGAGATCGTCATCGTCAGGGGCGACGGAGAACATGGCGGTGTAGTTCTTCACCGGCAGCGGGCTTTCCGTGATCTCATACTTGTAGCTCGTGGTCCCCTTCTCCAGCAGCTTCTCCTTGATGATGCCGCCATCCTTAAGGGTGAGCGTGCGCATTTCAGTGTCGCCGTCCTTGGAGGCTTCACATTTGGCGATCGCAGGATGCCATTCGGAGATCGCGCACCAGCCGCCGATCTTTTCCCAAAGTGCTGTGCGTTCCGCTTCCGTCTTGGTTGCGTCAACGTTGATCTCGAGCTTCTTGGCCGAGACCAGCGACGCGGCACCGGCGGGCGCCATGGCCAGCCCAAATGCCGTGCCGGCGACAATCGCGGTTGCGAGAACGTGCTTCATGTTTCACTCCCAGGGAGCTGCTCTCAGGCAGCGGTTGGGCCGGCAGCACCGGCTTCTTGTAACTATGTAACATTTGAGGCCGTGCTGCGGCAAGTCCGGCCGGGAGATACTCGCCATGCTTTGCATTCGCCTGGCCACCAGGGCCGACTTGCCGGTGCTTGCTGATCTTCTCGGCGAACTGTTCGCTCAGGAGCGGGAATTTTCTCCCGATCGGGCGGCGCAATTACGCGGGCTCGTTCTTTTGTTGGAGCGGGGCGATGCCGTGCGGATCATGGTGGCCGAACGGGACGGCCAGGTCGTGGGGATGGGCGTTCTGCATATCGGTGTTTCGACCTATCTGGGGGCGAAGGTCGGCATGCTCGAAGATGTGATCGTCACAGCGGCGCAGCGTGGAGCGGGGATCGGACGGCGGCTTCTGGCGGGGCTCATCGAGCAGGGGCGCGCGGACGGCTTGCAGCGGATCACCTTGTTGACGGACCACGACAACGTGGCGGGGCAGGCCTTCTACGAAGGGTTCGGGTTCACGCGGTCGACGATGTTGCCCTACCGGCTCATGCTTACGAAGTCAGCAACGGCCTAGCGCAGGGGGCCGTGATCGTCTTTGTCATTGGGATCGCGCATGTCGCAGACACCGTCGTAAGGCAACGTCATGACGCCTATGCCCATCGAGACGCTGCCAAAGGTGAGAGCATTGAAGGCATAGAGCAGGAAAATAGCGACAAAGGGCTCCTGAGCCTCGACGAGGAGATCCTTCAGACCGGCAAGATTGCTCCAGATCATCAGCGAAGCAACGATCACGCCGATGGCGAGGCCCGTCGCCAGATGAAGACCGAGGAAGCGGATCAGAGTGGGCATCTGAAGCCCGCCGGGCTGGGACGATCCGCCGGGCGGCGCGTTGCGTTGACCCCGATTTTCCATAGGTCACCTGAGTTGCGCCCTGGCGCGACCGTAGTGTGGGCGCGTTTCTCATGGCAATGTTTGAGTCGTCGCATTCGTTCCCTGCGCAGGGTCATTCGTGCATAAAGAAGAAATGATCGGGTCCTTCATTCGGATGTCCGGCGCCCTAGCTGCGCTCTTGTTGGCTGCCTGCTCGAGTGCGCCGGCACCCGCAGTCGTATCTCCTGCAGATGTGCCTACGCAGGACGCCGCGACGCGGACCATGCCCGTCGTTGCGGGGCGGCCGGCGCGGGTGTTCGTGTTCGCGGGGTGGGATGCGGCGTGCGCTACGACGGCCGCGCCGCAGGTGACGGTCACGACCGCGCCGGCACAGGGCGACGTCTCGTTCCGGCCCGGGCAAGCAACGTCTATCGCGGCTTCGGCGGGCGGCACATGCGGCGGGCGGACGGTGACCGGCACCGGCGTGTATTACACGGCGCGGGCGGGGTCATCGGGTACCGACCGGTTCGCGGTCGAGGCGAAACTCGCTTCAGGAGAGACCGACCGGCGCGTGTTCGAGGTGACGATCGCAGAGTAGAGCGGCGGGGATCAGATCTTGCGGGGTTCGGGATCGCCGGCGGTGACGCGATAGGCGTAGCTCGTCTCGGACTTGACGGAGGCGGTGTCGGGCAGGATCGCGCTCGGCGTAACGCGTTTTGCGGTGACGTCGAAGGTGTCCTTCATGACGTCACAGACGACATAGCCGTGATGGCGGGAATCGAGATCGACGATGGTGCGATCATTGCCGCCGCCGGGGCCGGCCCATGGTTCGAGATTACGCAGGAACGACGAGATCGCCGTGCAGGTGAATTCGGGCGCAACGCAGGCGGAGTTTTGATCCTTCCAATCCTTCAGGACGCGCGTCACGAAGTGAGAATGCACGTCGCCAGAGAGCACGACCGGATTTTTGGCGCGGTGCTTCTCCATGAGATCGACGACGCGCTGACGGGCGACCGTGTAACCACCCCACCCATCGGTCCAGATCATCGTTTCGGTGCGCGGTTCCTTCCAATTGCAGTCGGCGCGGCTGTCGATGGCGGCCATCATGACGCCCTGCGCGAGGACGTTCCAAACGGCTTTGGACGTGTCGAACTGGCGTTCGAGCCAACGCGACTGCTCGCGGCCCAGCATCTCGCGGGCACTGCCATCGGCGCCGATCATGGCTTCGATTTCGGGGCATTCGCCGAGAGAGAGCGTGCGGGCGTTGCCGCGCAGGCCCTTCGCACATGCTTGATCCGACCTGTACTGGCGCTCATCGAGCATATTGAGACGCAGGAGGTTGCCGAAGTCGAAGGCGCGGTAGAGTTGGCGGCGCGTGGCGACGACGGGCAGAACAGAAAGACGCACCGGCATATTTTCGAAGTAAGCGCGATACGCGGCGATGCGGGTGGCGACGAAGTCTTCCGCTTCGCGGACTTCGGAAATATCGGCGGCGTAGTCGTTCTCGACTTCGTGGTCGTCCCAGGTGACGATGAAGGGGCAGGTGCGGTGGGCGTATTGCAGGCGCGGATCGGATTTGTATTCGGCGTAGCGGCGGCGGAACTGGGACAGTGTTTTGACTTTTGCCGTGCGGTCAAATTTCAGGAAGCGTGCGCGCTTCTGGTCTTCGGAGAGGCTCTCGCAGCCGGGGCGGCGCACCAAAGGCGGCGCGTCGAAGCGGTAGAATTCGTCGTAGGTCTTTTCATAGATGTAGTCGCCGAGGTGGACGATGAACTCGGGTTCGTCGCGGGCCATCAATTCGTAGGCGTGGGGAAAAGCGAATTCGTATTCGGCGCAGGAGCAGAAGGCGAAGCGGAGTTTTTCCGGCATACTGCCGGCGGCGGGGGCCGTGCGCGTCAGGCCTTCGGTCACATAATCGCCGAGCGTGAAGCGGTAGGCGTAGCGCGTGGCGGGTTGCAATCCTGTTGCTTCGACGTGGACCGCATAGCCCTTGTCGGCGGACGCGATCGCGGTGCCCGTGGCTGCAATCGGCCGGCCGCTTCGCTCCAGATCGCGGATTTCCCAGCCGATGCGGTAGGCGTCTTCGGGCAAGCCCCAGCGTTTGCCGTCCTCGAGATCGAGCGCGAGACGGCACCAGAGCACGACGCCATCGGGCAATGGATCGCCGGAGGCTGCGCCCAACATCTGGAAGGGGTCGCTTTTGAGACCCGTGCCGCTAGCTGCCGTGACGCGGGCCGGGGCCAT
The DNA here is from genome assembly GCA_002279935.1 of Hyphomicrobium sp. 12-62-95. GTDB lineage: Bacteria > Pseudomonadota > Alphaproteobacteria > Rhizobiales > Hyphomicrobiaceae > JAGVSR01. The sequence goes on from NCCZ01000002.1 coordinate 166,228, forward strand.
CATGCCGGCGGCTGCGGCAGCGAACGCACTTTGCAGCAATGCCCGGCGGGAGATGCGGTGGCGACCCTTTGCGATATGACTTTCCGACATGCTGTTCCTGCTCAATTCCCGCGCGGCGCTGCGCTGGCCTGTCTTGCCGCCGTCGCAAACCCGATCGGTACTTTAACAAACGGGTTTCGGGTGCCATATAGCGGCCTCTTGCCTTGATAGCTCTGGAGTTGCAACACCCGATGACGACGCCCCACCTGCCCGCCGCCATGCATACACCCGCCTACGTGCTCGATGTGGCGAGCCTGAAGCGCAATCTGGAGACGGCGGCGCGGCTGAAAGCTGAGACCGGCATCAAGATGCTGTTGGCCACCAAGGCGTGGGCGATGCCGGCTGCCTTTCCGCTGATGCGCGATACGCTCGACGGCACAACCGCGTCGGGCGAGTACGAGGCACGCATGGGCCGGGAAGAGTTCGGCAAGGAGGTGCACGTCTATGCGCCGGCTTACGGCCCGGGCGAGGTGGAGCGTCTCGTCACCATCGCCGACCACATCTATTTCAACTCGCCGGGTCAACTCGCCAAGCATATGGGCACCGCGAAGGCGGCCGGCCGTCACGTCGGCGTGCGCATCAATCCCGGGTTCTCGATGGCGACGCTGGGGGGCGAATTGTACGATCCGTGCGCGCCGGGTTCGCGCTTTGGCACGACGAAGGCCGAGAGCGGCGGAATCCCGTGGGGCGAAATCGACATTCTGCACGCGCATGCGCTGTGCGAAGCGCGCGAGGAAGGCTCCGTCGGGCTCATCAAGCACGTGGCGGAACACTTTGCCGACGAGATCCGGCAGGTGAAGGCCGTCAACTTCGGCGGCGGGCATTTCATGAACCGGCCCGGGTATAAGCTCGAGCCGTTGATCGCGGCGTTGCAGGAGTTTCGGAAGGCGTTCGGCGTGGATGTGATTCTTGAGCCCGGCGCGGGGCTTGTGGTCAACACCGGTTGGCTTGTCGCCACCGTGCTCGATCTGCATCGCAACGAAAAAGACATCGCCATTCTCGACACGTCGGCGTCAACGCATATGCCGGACGTTTTGGAAGTGCCTTACACACCGATCATCATCGGGGCGAAAAAGGCGGGCGTGCTGGCGCACACATATGTTCTTGGCGGCAAGACGTGCATGACCGGCGACGTGATCGGCGAATACTCCTTTGCGGAGCCGTTGAAGGTGGGCGACCGGCTGATCTTCACCGACATGATGCAGTATTCATTCGTGAAGAACACGACCTTCAACGGTACGCCGCTGCCGGATCTCTCCATCCTGCACGAGGATGGGCGTTACGAAGTACTGCGCTCGTATGGGTACGACGAATTCCGCCGGCGGCTGGGTTAAGCGACGCCGTCGAGGAATTGCAGCAGGCGGGCGGCGGTTTCTTCCGGGTATTGCTCGGGAAAGAAGTGGCCGCCCGGGAGCGTCGCGAACTGCGGTTTGGCTAACCGCTGTTCCCATTCGGCTTCCATGTCGAACAGCTGATGCATCAGGCCCTTCGTTCCCCAGAACGCCAAGGCAGGGCATGAGACCTTGCGGCCGTTATCCCCGGTGTCGTGCGACAGATCTACGGTGATCGCGGCGCGGTAGTCCGAGCAGGAGCCGTGGATCATGGCGGGGTTGCGCCATGCGGTGCGATAGGCCTGCAATTGCGCAGGGTCGAAGGCGTCGAGGGGCATTTTCCCCCAACTGATGAGGCAGAACTCGAAGAAATGATCAGGGTCGCGGCCGATCAGCGTTTCGGGGAACGGTTCGGGTTGGGCGAGAAAATACCAGTGCCAATAGGCGGCGGCGACTTGGTGCGTCGTGTCCATGAACATGGCGTACGTGGGCACGATATCAAGGACGGCGAGCGAGAGGACACGCTCGGGTTCATCGAGCGCTAAGCGATGAGCCACGCGGCCGCCGCGGTCGTGACCGATGACGTGGAAGCGATCGAAGCCGAGGCTGTGCATCAACGCCACCTGATCGGCGGCCATGGTGCGGAAGGCATAGTTGGTGTGGTCGGGTGTGCAGATGGGTTTGGAACTGTCGCCGTAGCCTCTGAGATCGGCGGCAACGACGGTGTAGCGCTCGGCCAGGAACGGCGCGACGCGGGCCCACATGGCGTGCGTCTGTGGATAGCCGTGAAGCAGGAGCACGGGCGGACCGCTGCCGCCCATCACATAGGCGATCTCGACATCGCCGGCGTTCGCCCGTCCGCGTGTGAAGCCCTGGAACATGCGGGACATCTCCGTGCTTCATGTGGATTTGGCAGCATCGCGCTGGTCGGCGGCTTTCAGGATGGCCGGGATCAATCCAGGAAACTTCTGGCCGATTTCATCGCAACGCAACTGATTGATCACTTCGACGCCGCGGCGCTCGGAGCGGATGAGGCCGGCTTCGCGCAAGATCTGGAAATGGTGCGATTGGGTGGATTTGGCCATCTTTTCCGGCGCAGCTGCCGAGCAGTTCATGGCGCACGTGCCGGCCCCGATGCGGCGGATGATTTCCAGGCGCACGGGATCGGCCAAGGCATAGAGGATGCCTTCCAGCGTGACCGTTTCGATGGGTGGGTGAACAAATGGGCGTTGCATTGGTTGAATATACCCACGAAAAGTTGATAATTCAATAGTTCGATAATCTTGAACTATGGGACCATCGGTGTATATTGGCCTGGTCACGGGGCTATTGGGCCGCCGCCGCCCACCGATGACGGTGCGGCTCACATCATCTCAATGGAGTTTTCCATGTCCACGACCCTTGCAGGCAAAATCGCGCTCGTCACCGGTGCCAGCCGTGGGATCGGGCGGGCGATTGCCGAACGGTTCGCTGCCGACGGCGCTGTTGTCGGCGTCCACTATGGCCGCAACCCGCAGGCAGCCGACGAGGTCGTCGCTGCCATCAAAGCCAAGGGCGGGGACGCGTTCGCAGTTGCCGCCGAACTGACGGAATCGGGCGCTGCGGCAAAGCTGTTCGCCCAGGTCGATGCGGAGTTGGCCAAGCGGGGCAAGAAGACGTTCGATATTCTCGTCAATAATGCGGGCGTGGCGCCGTTCGTGCCGTTCGCGGATACGACGGAAGAGCAGTTCGATTACGTGTTCAACGTCAATGTGAAGTCGCTGTTCTTCATCACGCAGGCGGCGATTCCGCGCTTGAACGACGGCGGGCGGATTATCTCGACGTCGTCGGTGGTTTCGCGTCTGCCGTTCCCGGGTGTCGAGGTTTATTCGATGTCCAAGCCGCCCGTCGACAATTTGACGAAGGCGTTGGCGAAGTCTCTGGGCGAGCGGGGCATCACCGTCAACGCGGTGGCACCGGGCGTGATCGAAACCGACATGACCGGCTTCGTGAAGAGCGATGAGGGCACGCAGCAAACGCTCAACATGCAGGCGTTGAAGCAGATCGGGCAGGCACCCGAAATCGCCGACGTGGTCGCGTTTCTTGCTGGGCCGGACGCGCGGTGGATCACGGGGCAAACGATCGAAGTCAGCGGCGGCACGGTGATCACGCTGTAAGAGTTACCTGAGCGCGTTGTCCCTCCGCCGAGATGCGCTTAGGTTGCGCGGCGCCGGATCCCCTCCCCTCCGGCGCCGCCATTTTTTATGCGGCGGGGCGATCAATCATTGCCAGCGTTGCATCGAGCGTGTCGGCTTCGTCGGCGGGTTTATCCCAGCGGATGCGGTGGATGCGGGGGAAGCGCATGGCGACGCCGGATTTGTGGCGCGTGGAGGGCTGCACCGCATCGAAGGCGACTTCGAGGACGAGTTTGGGCGTCACCGCGCGGACGGGGCCGAATGTTTCCGTCGTGTTGGCTCGGATGAAGCGGTCGAGATCGCGCAACTCCACATCGGTGAAGCCGGAATAGGCTTTTCCGACGGGGACCAACTCGCGTTCGTTGGCGCCATCCCGTGTGCGCCAGACGCCGAAGGTCAGATCGGAATAGAGCGACGAACGTTTGCCGGAGCCGCGCTGTGCGTACATCAGCACGCAATCGAGCGTGAGGGCAGCACGTTTCCACTTGAACCAATGCCCTTTTGGGCGGCCGGCGAGATAGGGGCTGGCGCGGCGTTTCAGCATCAGGCCTTCGATGCCGGCTTCGCGAGCGCCGCGCCAGTATTCCTCAAGTTCCGCGAAGGTCGTGAAAGGCACCAGGGCGCTTAGATCGGTGAGCAGCGGGCGGTCTTCGGCGTGCCAGCTTTCGAGGCGTTCGCGGCGGGCCTCGAAGGAAAGCGCGCGGATATCCTCGCCGTGCGCAAACAAGAGATCGTAGAGCCGGAGATGGGCTGGGCTTTCGCGCAGCATCTTGGACGTGACGGATTTGCGGTTGAGGCGTTGTTGGAGATCGTTGAAGGGGGCGACTGTATTTTCGCGCACGACGAGCAATTCGCCGTCGGCCACGACATCCGTGTGGGCGAAGGCGGAGCGGATCTCGGGGAAGGCGGGCGAGATGTCGTCGCCGGTACGGGAATAGACGCGCACCTCGCCAGACTTGGCGGACACTTGCACGCGGATGCCGTCCCATTTCCATTCGGCGGCGAAGTCTAGCGGATCAAGCGACGGCCAGTCGGCGTCTTCGACGGGGTGGGCGAGCATGAGCGGGCGGAAGACGGGGACGCTGCCGGGGTCGGGGCGTTCGCTGCTGCCTTCCATCCAGGCGAACAATTCAGTGTAGGGCGGTTTCAGCGCGTGCCAGACTTCTTCGATGGCGGACACATCCTGCCCGCCGATTTCGGCGACGGCGGTTTTGGCGAGGCGGGCGGAGACGCCGACGCGGGGCGCGCCGCCGACGAGTTTCAGAAAGGCCCAGCGCTCCCGCACGCTGCAGCGGTCGAGCACGGAGGCGATGATGACGGCATGTTCTGAGGGCTTGGCGTTCAAGAGCCAATCCACAACTTCGCTGATGCGTGGTGGCGTGACGGGATCAGCGGGCGTGGGCCAAAGCAGGGCGACGGTTTCGGCGGTGTCGCCGACGAAATCGCGCGACAGCTTGAAGAGTACCGGATCGGTGCGCGCGGCCATCAGGTCCGAGAGGATGCGGCGGAAGGCGATGCGCAGCGGCAGTCCGTCGGTGAGGGCAGCGAGTGCCCAGCCGCGATCGGGATCGGGTGCGGCGCGCAGATAGGCCGTGAGCAGCGCCAGTTTGCCATTGCGGCTTTGCGTGGTGGAGAGGCTATCGAGGGTTTCGGCGAAGGCGCGCATGGGGCTCTATTCCGCGTCATCGTCGTAGCCGACGAGGGCTAGCGCTCGGGCCCGGCGGCCCATGAGGCTCAACTGATGCACGAGGGCGTCGTCGCGGCCGTGGGTGACCCAAATATCTTCCGCGCCGGTCTCGACGATCGTGTCGAGCAGTTCGGGCCAGTCGGCATGATCCGAGACGATGAGCGGGAGTTCGACGCCGCGTTGGCGGGCGCGGCCACGCACGCGCATCCAGCCCGATGCGAAGACGCGCACCGGGTCGTCGCCCATGCGGCGCGACCAACGATCCATGAGGGCGGACGGCGGGCACATGACGAGTGCGCCTTTCAGATCCGCATCTGCAGCCGTACTGGCGGGGCGGCAGTCGCCGAGATCGATACCGAGGTTTTGATAAAGCGCCGTCAACCCGACGAGTGCACCGTGCAGCCAAATGGGCGCGTCGAAGCCTTCCGCCCGCAACAACGCGATCATGCGCTGGCATTTTCCGAGGCCGTAGACGCCGAGCAGATGCGTGCGCTCGGGATTGCGGGCGATAGATTGGATGAGGCGGCGGGCCTCGCTGTCGGCGCGCTCATGCCGGAAGACGGGAAGAGCGAACGTCGCTTCGGTGACGAAGACATCGCAGGGCACGAGTTCAAACGGCCGGCAGGTGGGATCGGCAGCGCGCTTATAGTCGCCGGAGACGACGGCGCGGCGGCCGCCGTATTCGAGCACAATCTGCGCTGAGCCGAGGATATGTCCGGCGGGGACGAAGCGCACGCTGACGCCGTTGATGGTTTTTGTCTGGCCCAATTCGGCTGTTTGAAAATCGCCGGCGCAATTGGCGCCATAGCGCACCTTCATGATGTCGATGGTTTCTGGCGTGGCAAGAACATGGGCATGGCCGGAGCGCGCATGGTCGGAATGACCGTGCGTGATGAGCGCGCGATCTACGGGACGCGGCGGATCGATGTAGAAATCGCCGGGCTCGCAGTAGAGACCGAGCGAGGCCGGATAGAGCCAGGTTTCGACGGGGCGCATTAGAGAACTCGCACTGACGGCGAACGTCCTTAGCCGCCACCGAAGTCTAAACGCTTCACGGCCGCATGAGGTTCAATCCGCGTGCCGCGACCACTGGAGATTTAGGCAATGATGTCGGGCAGGAGTTGATCTTCGATCGCCGTGATCTGATCCTTTATGGTCAGCTTCTTTTTCTTCAGGCGGCGGATGTTGAGCTGGTCGTGGCCGCCGATGGCTTCGAGGGCGACGATTTCTTCGTCCAGCGTGCGGTGTTCGTTGCGCAGCCGCACGAGTTCCTCCCGCAACTCCCCTTCGTTGTGTCGCACCGTGTGCCTCTTCGCACTTGCTCAGGCCGTGCCGACGTCTGCGGCTGCCCCCGGGCCGCGTTTTACGCTTCTTTCCCAATTCTGCAACAGCTTAGCGGCTGGAAGCCCGGATTACCGGCCTTTGCGGCGGTCCGAGGGCTGCGGGCCCGATCTGGTCATTCAATCGTAGATATTGATGCAATTGCGAACACATCCGGTTGAATTTAGCGGTCACGATCACATTTTCATGAAAGAGAATTGGTGATCGCTGTGCACCTTTTACAACGCACCCGTTCTCTGGCATGATTTGAGGTCTCAACGATCGAAGGAGGAATAAATGGCGTTATCCGCACATCTCCACGAACTCGCAGAGAAGCACCGGCAGCTCGACCGCCGGATTTCAGAGGAGATGTCCAGGCCCGGATCCGACGACGTCGTCATCCGGCGGATGAAGCAGCAGAAGCTGAAGATCAAAGAAGAGATCGACAGACTGTCCACCGCCTCTCGCCATTGAGGCTCTTTGAAGCCGGCTCCGCCAAGGGGTCGGCTTTTGGTTTTTTGCGACACCGGCTTGCCGCGCGCTTTGCGTTGTTGGCAGCATGGTGTTGCTCATTCCCACACAATAGCATCTGACATGAATATGCCCGCCGGATGAACCGGCGGGCTCTCTTCATTTTGGGCTCTGCCGACGCGCGATCAGAGATCGCCTTCGCGCTCGGGTGTGCCGTCATCGGGAGCCGATCCGCGACCGGGGCCACCGCCGCGTTCGCCATCGGGTCCGCCGTCACGGCCGCGCCTTTCCCAGCGCTGGTGATGCTTGCCCCACTTGCCGCGTCCGCCCATGCCGATTTCGGAGACGGCCTTCTTTTGCGCGTCGTCGAGGGTGGCATAGAGCTTCTCGGCGGCTGGACGCACGATCTTTACGCCTTCCAGGGCTGCAGTCAGCTGGGCTTCCGTGTCGGCGAGCCGCGCGGTGATTTCCTTGGGCGCGGGCCGTTCAGGCTTGGCACCGTCGGTGGCCGGTTCCGGTTTCGCCGGGCAGGCGGCGGCGACCTTTTCGGCGGCCGTCTTCACAGCGGTCTTTAATTCCTCAAAGGCCGGCTTCTGGGCGTCGGTGGGGTTCACCTTGTATTGAAGCTTGACCATCATCAGGTCGGCCTTTTCAGCCGCGTTGCCGCGGCATAGGGGGCCGGCGAGGCCCATGATCCCATGCGGTCCGCCCCAGCCATGGTGGCCCTTGTGATGGCCGCCGCCATGGCGGTGGGCGATGGCCGCTGCGGAGCCGAGCGTCAGGATCACAGCTGCGCCTGCGAGAATTTTTCCGTTACGTGTCATTGGGTTCTCCATGTTCGTGCGCGGCGCGCCAGGCCCGGCCAATGCGGGGAGCTCAGCACCGAGGGCTGGTGCCGGGCGGACGCCAGCACGCCGCGTCAATCACTCGAACGCCGGAGGGGGGAAAACCCGTCGCAGATTTTTCGGGGGCACGCGCCGTCAGGCGTCCTTGGCCAAATCACGCAGGCGGAACTTCTGGATCTTGCCGGTGGCGGTTTTGGGCAACTCGGTGAAGACCACGTGGCGGGGGGCTTTGAAGCGGGCGAGGTGCTCGAGACACCACGCCACGATTTCTTCCTTGGTCGCGGAGGCACCTGCTTTGAGTTCGATGAACGCGCAGGGCGTCTCACCCCACTTTTCATCGGGCTTTGCGACCACGGCGCAAGCGGCAACGGCGGGATGCTTATAGAGAACGTCCTCGACTTCGATGGACGAGATATTCTCGCCACCGGAAATGATGACATCCTTGGAGCGGTCTTTGAGTTGGATGTAGCCGTCGGGATGGAGCACGCCAAGATCGCCGGAATGGAACCAGCCGCCGGCAAACGCTTCGGCCGTCGCTTCGGGATTTTTGAGATAGCCCTTCATGACGATGTTGCCGCGGAACATGACTTCGCCCATCGTTTCGCCATCTGCGGGAACGCGCGTCATGGTTTCGGGATCCATCACGGTCAGGTCTTCCAGCGCGACATAGCGGACGCCCTGGCGAATTCGTTTCTTGGCTTTCAACTCTTCTTCAAGCGCGTGCCACTCCGTGTTCCATTCGTTGATGGTCGCGGGCCCGTAAGTTTCTGTGAGACCGTAGAGATGGGTGAGATCGAAGCCGGCTGCGATCATGGCGTCGAGGACGGCTTGTGGCGGGGGAGCGGCGGCGTGGTTGAAGGAGACACGGTGTGAAATGTGCCGCTTTTCCTCGGGTTTTGCGCCTAGAAGCGTCGACATGACGATCGGGGCGCCGGAGATGTTCGTCACCTTGTGCTCGACGATGGCGTCGTACATGGCCTTGGCGCGCACCCAGCGGAGGCAGACATGCGTGCCAGCTACCATGGCCATCGACCACGTGAAGCACCAGCCGTTGCAGTGGAACATGGGCAGCGTCCACAGATATACGGGATGGCGGCCCATGCCGGTGGCAATCGTGTTCGCGTAGCACATCAGGGCGGCGCCGCGATGGTGATAGACGACGCCCTTTGGGTTGCCCGTGGTGCCGGAGGTGTAGTTGAGCGAGATCGCTTCCCACTCGTCGGCGGGCATGCGCCATTTGAAATCAGGATCGGAATTTTGGATGAGCGTCTCGTAGTCGAGCTGCGAGAGCGGCTTGCCGTCCTGAGGAAACTCCAGATCATGATAGTCGATGATGATTGGACGGACTTTGGCGAGCGCCAAGGCGTCGGCCATGACGCCGGAGAATTCGCGGTCGGTGATGAGGACCTTGGTTTCGGCGTGGTCTAATTGGAAGGCGAGGATCGGTGCGTCGAGGCGCGTGTTCAGCGAATGCAGGACTGCTCCCAGCATCGGCACGGCGTAATGGGCTTCCAGCATCGGCGGCGTGTTGGACAGCATGACGGACACGGTGTCGCCAGGACCGATCTGGAGGCGCGACAGGGCGGAGGCGAGGCGCCGGCTGCGGGCGTAAAAGTCCTTCCACGAATAGCGCCGCGATCCGTGAACAATGGCGGTGTGGTTGGGATAGACCGCCGCTGCGCGTTCCAGAAAGGTGAGAGGGGTCAGCGGCTGATGGTTGGCCGGGTTTTTGTCGAGGTTTTGATCGTAGGGGGACAGTGTCATCTGGCGCTGCGCAACCTGCTCGAGTTCAATATGACAGACGCTAAACAATTGCCGTGCCGAGATCAAACGGGCTGCGCGGGGCGAGACGGGGCCGCCGTCCAGCAGGGGCTATCCCCAACCCGCTTCGGGATCTGGTTCGAATTGCTTAGACATTCCAAACGGACGGTGTAGTCTTAATAGGGTGCGCGTGAGAATTCCTGGGAGGAGGATATGACTGAACCTCGTCTGGAAGGCCTCGCCTTGTGGGTTTTGGTGATGCTGCTGTTTGCGCTCACCATCATGCTCGAACTCACCATTTTCGAAAAGTAGAGCTGGCGATTCGGGCTGGGCTTTGCCCCTGCTGGCTACGGCGCCTCTGGTGCCCGGTTTTCTTTTGCCACAATCAAACAATGTGCCGTTTCAACCTGCTGGCGCGGCGGTTCGCGCCGTTGCCTCTTTGCCGCCGGGTGAGGCACTTTTGACCCGTCATGGCGCCGGTCCGCAGGCGCGATGTGGGCCGCCTCCGCCCAATTCGGGGGATGCTCCCCTTCGCCGTCCGGCCGCGCTGCCGGGCACCCCTTCGCATTCCGGAACCCAACCCGCATGTCCAAATCTCCGCAACCGCCCCAGCAGCTCTTGCACCTCGTCTTCGGCGGCGAACTCGATTCGCTCGATGGCGTGACCTTCCGCGATCTGGCTCACCTCGATATTGTCGGCATCTATCCCAACTATTCTGAAGCGCACGCGGCGTGGAAGGCGGCGGCACAGAAGTCGGTCGACAACGCGTTGATGCGCTACTTCGTGGTGCACCTTCACCGGCTGCTCGATCCGGCGCACCCGGCCGGCTGAGTTCACTCGCGGCCCAAGATCCCGTTGACCAGTCGGTTGGCCCAGCCGCGGCTACGGAAGGAGCGCTTGAGCTCTACTGGGTCGTAGTGGTGATCGATCCAGGTGAAGAGATCGATGGGATCGTTGGCGGCGTGGGCGAGATAGCGGTCGAAAAATGCATCGAGCACGCCCGTATCGGCGTGCCGAATGTGGCCGAAGCGCAGGCTCAACTGGCGCTTGGCTTCTTCAACCGGGACGTTGTCAACGAGATGCAGATAGAGCGCGCTCGCCAGTCCGGCGCGGTCGGCCCCGGATTTGCAGTGCAGGAGAAGGGGATGTTCGATGCGGGCGAAGAGGTCGCGAAGCCCACGTAATTCTGCCTTCGACGGCGCGTCGCGGCTGCGGATGCAGTAATCGACATAGGTGAGTCCGAGGCGCTCGCAGGCCGCCCGCTCTGCGCGCGCGGTCGGCTTGCTGCCATTGCCGCGCAAGTTGATGACCGTCCGGACGCCGAGCGCTTTCACCGTTTTCAACTGATACGGCAGCGGCTGGGCCGCCCGCCACGCGCGCGACGACAGTCTGTGGCGATTTGGAAACAAGACGCGCACGAACAGGTGGTCGATAAGCAACATATCCGTGTAGCGGACCATCGGTGCCGCGAAACGGCGCAGGGGTTCCGGCGCAGTCTCGGCAATCCGAGACCTCGCATTCGTGGCGCCGCGGCGGAGCGCCCGTTTTATCCCCTTGATCCTGTTGGATGGCATATTCGCGTCGACTATCCCGGCTTGGTCTCAGTTGCTGGCGGATGTCTGCGCACCCCACGGCGGGGCAGAACAAGCAGTGGCACGAATAACCGCCGCTGCTGCGGTCGATAACTGCCCATTGGCCTCTTATTGGGGTTGATATTCGGTGCTCTAACCTGAGACAAGAGGAGATCGGGGCGCGCCCCTCAACGGCGCGCTCCTAGTTCGATGATTGCCATGTGGGATCAGTCTGTTCCCATAGGCGGGGCCGGGACGCATAGCTTCTATGGCACATTCGCCTCCCGACACGGTGAGCGCTGGACGATTGGCTGGGCGGCAACTGGCACGGCTGGTGCGGCTGGTCTACCGCACGTCGGATGTGATCGCGGAACCCGCTGGTATCATCGACCGGTTGCGGTCGGATCATCCGTGCATCGTCGGCCTCTGGCATGGCCAATTCATGATGGCTTCGATGCACCGGCCGGAAGTCCCGGTGGCGGCAATGGTTGCTCGTCATGGCGATGCGGAATTTATCGGCTCTACGATGGCCAATCTCGGCGTCGAACTTGTCCGGGGCGCAGGCGCAGGGGGACGCAAGAAGGATCGCGGGGGTGCCAGTGCGCTGCGCGCGGCGTTGCAATGTCTGGCGGATGGGAAGTCGTTCGTGATGACCGCGGATGTGCCGCCGGGACCGGCGCGGCACTGCGGCGATGGCATCATCACGCTGGCGCGGATGAGCGGTCGCCCGATTGTGCCGCTGGCAGTGGCAAGTTCACGGTTCAAAACGTTTGATACCTGGAGCCGGCTGACGATCAATTTGCCGTTCTCCAAACTGGCCTATGTTTATGGCGAACCGATCTTCGTGCCGCGCGCGGCGAGTGCGGCGGAGCTGGAAGCGATCCGTTTGCACGTCGAGGGCGAACTCCAACGGGTGACGCGGCGGGCGTATGATCTCGCCGGGGCCGATCTCGCAAGGGCGACGCCGCGCTCGGCGGATCCGACCATTCCGCCGCCGAAACTGGGCGCAACGCTGCGGTCGTATCGCGGCCTGACGCGCGCACTGGCACCGCTGGCGCCGGCCGGCCTTGCGCGACGTGCGAGACGGGGCAAGGAAGATCCCGCGCGGCAATCCGAGCGTCTGGGACGGCCGAATGCGGCGCGCCCTCCCGGTCCGTTGGCGTGGGTGCATGCGGCGAGCGTGGGTGAACTCAACGCCGTGCTGCCCCTCATTGCGCGCATGGAAACAGCGCGCCCCGACATTCATGTTCTCGTCACGACGGGGACGGTGACATCGGCCAACATCGCGGCCGGCCGGTTGGGATCGCGTGCACTACATCAGTATGCGCCGATCGACACGCCGCAGGCCGTGCGCGGTTTTCTTGACTATTGGAAACCGGATCTCGCCGTTTTCACCGAGAGCGAAGTCTGGCCCAATCTGATCATGGCGACGTCGGAGCGGGGAATTGCGCTGACGTTGGTCAATGCTCGGATGTCTTGGCGCAGTTTTAAGCGTTGGCGCTGGCAGCGCGGGATCGCCAAGCAATTGTTCGGACGGTTCGATCTTGTTCTGGCTCAGAATGCTGCGCTGGCACGGCAGTTCGCGTTTCTGGGCGCGCCGCGGACGACAGCGGCGGGGAACCTGAAAATCGACGCTCCGGCACCGCCGGTCGATGCTGCGTCCCTGGCGCAGATGCGGGCTTGCATCGGGTCGCGGCCGGTCTGGGTGGCGGCTAGCACCCACGAGGGCGAGGAGCGGATTATCGCCGATGCGCACCGCATTATGCGCGCGCGGCTGCCGGATCTCTTGACCATCATCGCGCCGCGGCACCCGGAGCGGGGCCCGGTGCTCGCTGCTGAATTCGAAGGTGCGGAGTTTCGCGTTGCCTTGCGTTCGTACGGGCAAGATCCGGCGCCAGACACAGACCTCTATCTGGCCGATACGATCGGGGAGTTGGGTCTCTTCTATTCGCTCAGCCAGACGGTCATGCTCGGCGGATCGTTGGTGGCGCGCGGTGGCCAGAACCCCATCGAGGCGATCCGGTTGGGATGCGCCGTCATAAGTGGCCCGAGCCGGCATAACTTTGCGGATATTTATGGCGGGCTTGAAGGGGCTGGCGCGGTTGTTGGCGTGACCGGGGCGGACGATCTCGCCGAGGCTGCGATGCGCTTGATCACCGATGCGGCCGCGCGCGCGGCGGCGTGCCGTGCGGGCGAGGCGGCGTTGGTGGGGATGAGCGGTGCACTCGAGCAGACCGTTGCCGCGCTCTTGCCGTTGCTGCCCATGGCTCCGGCGGCGGCAGCGCTTTCGGCGTCGCCCACTGGCGCGGACGCCGAACCCGAAGCCCGCGAGGACGCGCCCGTGCAAGGTCTCAGACGTGCCGTTTCGTGAGCCGTCGTGGTGGTATGGTCCGCGGCCCGGCTTTGCCGCACGGGCGCTGACGCCGGCTGCATGGATCTATGGCCAGTTGTCTGCCCGGCGGATGGCGCAAGACCCCCGATATTCCGCGGCGCTGCCGGTTGTGTGCATCGGTAATTTCACAGCCGGCGGGACAGGTAAGACGCCGCTCTCGCTGTGGATAGCCCGACAATTGACGGCGCAGAATTTGTCGCCGGTTTTTCTGACGCGCGGATATGGCTCCGCCGTGCGCGCTCCGACGCTGGTCGATCTGGAGCGGCATTGCGCGGCGGACGTGGGGGATGAGGCGTTGCTGCTGGCGCGGGCGGGGCGCGTGATGGTTGCGCCCGATCGAGTGGCCGGCGCGAAGGCACTGACCGGTCAGGGGATTGCGGGCGACGTGATCCTCATGGATGACGGGCTGCAAAATCCAGGGCTTTCGAAAGATCTCACCATTGCCGTCGTCGACGGTGCGCGGGCGTTCGGCAACGGTGGTGTCATTCCATCGGGTCCGCTTCGGGCGCCGCTTCCCGTGCAGTTGGCGAAGACTGATATCGTCGTGGTGAATGGGCGGCGCGAGGATCGGGACCGGGTTGCGGTACAGATTGCGCCGTGGTTTTCGGGGCCGGTTCTGTCGGCGGAGCCGGAACCAGCCGGCGACACATCATGGCTGCAGGGGCAGCGCATATTAGCCTTTGCCGGCATCGGCAATCCCGATCGATTTTTCCGGCTGCTGGAGCGCTTGGGTGCGACACTGGTGGGCGAGCGGCGGTTTGCCGATCATCACGCCTTCACCGATGCGGAAGCCGCGCGGCTGTTGGCCGAGGCGGACAAATTCGGCGCGATGCTTGTGACGACGGAGAAGGACTTCGTGCGCCTTGGGAATACCGGTGCGCAGGCGGATTTGAAGCGGGCGGCAAGAATGCTTCCGATTGCACTCAGTTTGCGCGCGGATGACGGGGCGATTTTGATGGCGCGGACTGCCGGCACGATCACCGAGCGGATGTCTTAGACGCCGCTCAGTTGCCGGACTGTGTTTCGAGGTAGCGTTTCATGGATATTTCGGGCGTGGCGTAGGCTTCCTGGCGCTCGACGCTCCAGTAGCGCAAATTGGCCAGTTCAATGCGCGCGCCGGACACCGCGCAGCGGACGTAGTCACCGGCCGAGAGCACCTGGAATTCGCCGGCCAGATACCGGATGCGGGCTTCCGTGCCGCCGCCAAACAATCGTTCCAGCCTGTTCATTGCCGATCCTTCCCCGGGCGCCGGGGACCATAGCGTTTCGTTCGGTATGTCTAGTGGGCTTGTTGGGCGGCGGCAAGTCAGGTGGGCGATTGACGTGGCGGGGCCACGCGGCCGGACGGTCTAGAGGAGCGAACCTTGCGGCGGCGTGCCGCGCTTTTTGCGCGCGGCTGGCGCCGACGGCCGGGGCGACGCCGGGATGCTCGCGCCGACGTCGCGGCTTGGTGCGCCGCCGGTCACTTCCACGGGTGTGCGGCCATCGGCGAATTCGACTTCGAGAGGCTGTCCCGCAGTCAACGCTGCGGCGCGGCGAACCATGGCTCCGGTTTCATCGCGGACGATGGCGAAGCCGCGGGCAAGGACGCCTTGGTAACTATAGGAGGTGAGCAACTTGGATTGTGCTTCGAGTGCGCGGCGCTTTTGGTCAAGGCGGTTGGCGAGGGCTTCGATGCGCAGACGTCCGCCGACGCGTTCGAAACGTGTGCGGCGCTCGCCGGCGATGCGCGTCATGGCGGTGCGGGCGCGGGCGAAACCGTCGGTGAGGCGGCGGTCGCGGCGTTCGACGAGATTGTGCAAGAGGCCGGGCGTCAGGCGGCCGGCGACCTTGGCTTGGCGCATCGCGTGCGCGCGCGTGTTGGCGAGAAGCGCGCGAGAGAGACGCTGATCGACCGCATCGAAGCGCTGGCGCGGCAGGGCGGTGAGATCCTCGGGGCGGGGCAGGCCGCGCGCGGCGGCTTTCAGGTGCGTGCGGGTCGCTTCGAGCAGGCGGCGGCAGGCGATGCGCAAGCGCTGGCTGCGGTCGGCGACGTCGGCCATCAGTTCGGAATATTTCGGCACCGCCCATTCGGCGGCTTTGGTGGGCGTGGGCGCGCGGGCGTCCGCGACGAGATCGATCAGCGTCCAGTCGGTTTCGTGGCCGACGGCGGAAATGAGCGGGATGCGGCTTTCGGCGGCCGCGCGGACGACAACCTCTTCGTTGAAGCCCCACAGGTCTTCCAGACTGCCGCCGCCGCGCGCGACAATGAGAACGTCCGGGCGCGGGACGGGGCCGCCGGGTGCAAGCGCGTTGAACCCACGAATGGCGGCTGCGACCTTCACAGCGCTGCCTTCGCCTTGCACGGGGACGGGCCAGACGATCACGTGCGCGGGGAAGCGCTCTTCGAAGCCGTGTAGCATGTCGCGGATGACGGCGCCGGTCGGCGAGGTGACGATACCAACGACACGGGGCAGGAAGGGCAACGGCTGCTTGCGGTCTTCATCGAAGAGACCTTCGGCTGCAAACTTGCGCTTGCGTTCTTCCAGCAGCGCCATCAGCGCGCCGGCGCCGGCGGGTTCGAGGGCTTCGATGACGATTTGATATTTGGACGAGCCGGGGAAGCACGACACCTTGCCGGTGACGATCACTTCCATGCCCTCTTCGGGCTTGATCTTGAGGCGGTTCCAATTGCCCTTCCAGACGACGGCATCGATCTTCGCCTTGTCATCCTTCAGCGAGAAATAGCAGTGGCCGGAGGAATGCGGGCCGCGATAGCCTGAGACTTCGCCGCGCAGGCGGATATGGCCGAAGCCGTCTTCGAGCGCGCGCTTGATGGCGTTGGAGAGATCGCCGACGGAATACTCCGGCGCGTTGCGCAAAGGCTGGGGCGTCAGGTCGGCCACGAGTCGCTGTTCTCCTGCGGGTGGGGCCGACTATACCCATTGGCGGCCTCAGGCAATACCGGCGATGGGAACTCTGCCCACGCGCAAGCGTTTTTTCCTCACGACTTTCAATTTTCAGCCCATGGGAGACACTCATGAGAACGGCAGGCTATGACCTGCGTTGCACGGGCTTTGCGCTGATCGCTGGGTCGTTCGTGGCGGCGGCGGCTTTGGCGCAGTCAGCGCCCAGCGGCAGGGATCCGAAGGTCGCCTACAATAACCATTGCCGGACGTGTCATTCGGCGGAACCGGGCGATAACCGGCTGGGGCCGTCGCTGCACGGGGTGATGGGGCGTAAGGCTGGCAGCGTCGAGGGATTTGCGTATTCGCCGGGTTTCAAGACGACGGATCTGGTGTGGGACGACGCCAATATGGACAAATTCATCGCCAATCCCAATAGCGTCTTCCCGGGCAGCAACATGGCGACGTTTGCTGGGCTTGAAGACGAGAGCCAACGCAAGTCGATCATCGACTACCTGAAGACACTCAAATAAATTCAACCGATCAGTCGCCCGTCGACGATGCGGACGTGGCGGTCGGCGCGGGCAGCGAGCGCCAAATCATGCGTGACCATGACCACGGAACGCTTGGTCTCATCGACCAACTGACGCAAGACGGCGAGCACCTGCTCGCTGGAGGCACTGTCCAGGTTGCCTGTCGGCTCATCGGCGAGAATGACTTGCGGTTCGTTGGCGAGCGCGCGGGCGATGGCGACGCGTTGGCGCTGTCCGCCGGAAAGCTGTCCGGGGAGTTTATTGGCGTGGGCTTCCAGGCCGAGCGACGCCAGAAGTTTCATCGCGCGATCTTTCATGGCGCGTTCGCTCAACTCACCCAAAGCGCGCATTGGGAGCATGACGTTGGTCAGCGCGGAAAACTCGACCAGCAGAAAGTGGAACTGGAAGACAAACCCCAACAGCTTGAGGCGCAGGCGCGCGCGTTCAACTTCGCTGCCAGCTGGGACCGGACGGCCTTGCATCAGGACTTCGCCCGATGTGGGGACGTCCAAGAGCCCGAGCAGATAGAGGAGCGAACTCTTGCCCGATCCCGACGGTCCGGTGATGGCGACGAATTCGCCCGGTTCAATTTTCATGCTGATGTCGCGCACAAGCGTCGTCTCGACGCCGTCGCCGATTGTCTTTGTGACGTGGCGCAATTCGATCAGCGGCGTTGTCACCGGAAGCTGGATCGTCATGAGGCGCCCCGGATGATTTCGACGGGGTGGACGCTGGCGGCCTTGCGGGCGGGGAGATAGCCGGCGATGGCGGAGGCGGTGAGCGCGACGAGACCGGCCAACGCATAATGCACCGGGCTGTAGTACATCGGCAGGCGCGTGGCATCCATGAACGGGCTTTTGAATTCGATCGTGCCCAGCGCTTGGCAAAGTGCGTAGCCCAATATCCATCCCAAAAGCGTGCCGGCGATGCCGATGATCAAAGCTTCGAGGAGAAAGATCGAGCGCACGGTGCGTTCGGTGAAGCCCAGCGATTTGAGGATCGCGATGTCGCGGGTTTTCTCGTGCGTGATGGTGGAGATGATGTTGTACGTGCCGAAGGAGGCGACGAGCAGGATCGCGCCGACCACGGTGTACATGATGAAGTTGCGGATCTCGAGGGCGGAGAGGAGGTCTTCGTTGGCTTCCTGCCAGGACACCGATTTGTAGCCGGTCTGGGCCTCGATGCGCCCGGCGATCTCCCTGGCAGCCATGATATCGGTGACGCGGATGCGCATCGCATTCACGATGCCCGTTTGGCCGGCGAGGATCTGCGCGGTCTTGATGAGCGTGAAGGCCTGCGTTTCATCGGTCTGGCTGATGCCGGAATGGAGCAGCGCCACGACGGTGCACGACAGAACACGGCCTGTACTCGAGACGACTGCAATCGTGTTGCCGACGCGGGCGCCGATTTTTTCCGCCAGCCGATCGCCCAGAATGATGGCGTTGGACGAGCGGTAGAGATCCCGCAGCGTACCTTGGCGCAATTGTTCGGGGAGTTTGGAGACGGCGGCTTCGCGTTTGGGGTCGATGCCGGTGACGTTTGCGGCGGTGTCGCGGCTGGCGTAGCGGATGACGGCGCGGGCCTGGACGGAGGGGGCGACGGCGCCTTCGAGCCAGCTGTCGAGCGAGGCGATGATCGCAAAGGGGTTCTTGATGCCGGGGCGCGTCGCCATGGTGCTGAGGCCGGAAAAGGCGACCACTTGGTAGTGATCTTCGGCGGGCTGGCGGGGTGGCTCGCGGCGCTCGTCGCTCATGGTGATGTGAGGAAGTGCGTCGACCAATTGGGTGACGAAGTCGCGCTGCGAGCCTTCCATTAGGGCTGCCATCATCACCGAGAAGCCGACGCCCATGGCCACGCCCATGAGGCCGACAAAGGTTTGCCGGAGGCGGGAGCGGACATGCGTGAGGGCGATGTCGAGGACGAGGTTCATCTCACTCTCGCACCGGCCGGACGTTGTCGCCATCGCTCAGGCCCGCCGGCGGTGGCGAGACAATTAAATCGCCGGGCGCCAGCGCACCTTTGACTTCGACGCGATCGGTGCCGCGAATGCCGACTTCAACCGCGATCTGGCGCACCTCCCCGTCCTCGACCTTGAGCACTTGGTTATTGGAAATCGCTTCGGCGGGGACGACGAGCGCGCCCTTGGCTTCGGCCACAACGATGTTGGCTTCCACGCTCATGCCGACCTTCAGCGGCGTGTCGGCGGGAAGCAAAAGATGGACACGAAACGTTTTCGTCTCCGGGTCGCCCTTGGGGGTGATGCGCTCGACCGTGGCCGGCAACGGTGTGCCGGTGTGGCCCTCATGGCGGAGCAGGACGCGCTGGCCGGCGGCAACCTTCAAGATGTCGTCTTGGTTCACTTCGGCGATGATTTTCAGCGGGCTCGGCTCGCCGACCCAGAGGAGCGTATCGCGTTCGCCGATGCCGGCGATCTCGCCGACTTCGCCGATGCGGCGCATGACGATACCATCGAGGGGCGACTTCAAAGCCAGATCGGAGATGCGATCTTTTTGCATGGCGACGCGGGCCTCGTATTCGCGCACCTCGGTGAGCTTGTCGTCGAGCGCCACGCGGGAAACGGAGTTGCGCTTCACCAGTCCTTCCAGGCGGGCGGCGTCTTCCTTGTAGCGGTTGAGACGCGATTCAAATTCGCGCAGAACAGCTTGTTCTTCGTCGTCATCGAGGCGAACCACGACCTGACCCTTCTTGACCTCTTGGCCTTCACATTTGCAGATCTCTTCGATGCGTTTGCGCGCGGGCGCTGTGACCTTCGCCCAGTTGACGGGCTCAACCACGCCGGTGGCATAGACGACTTCGGCGGCGTCCCCCGTGGTGACGGCCACAACCTTGACCTCCGGCCCGCGATCCCACCACCACCAACCAACGATCAACGCCAAGCCCAGCGCGACGAGGGTCAGCAGGCGACGTTCGGCGTGGGGCAGACGGCCGTGCGGGTCGTCGCCGTCCTCGTCGTCATCGGTGTGCGAGAACCAGCCGCGCAGTGCTTGGGGCCAGTCCGCCCACGTCTTCGCCATCGGATAGGCGATGGGGTCGGGCATTGATGGGGCTCCTCACTTGGCGATCTGTGCTGCCAATGTCACCCTGACAGTCCTAGGACCACGGACCATACTGGGCCGTGATCCTGGTCAACGTGCCTGAAAATGGGCCAAAAGATCAACCTCTTGACCCGGCTCTTGACCCGGGCGGTTAACCGTAGCACTTCACGGGGCCATGAACGTCCTTTTGATCGGTTCGGGCGGCCGCGAACACGCATTGGCGTGGAAGCTGGCGAAAAGCCCCCTTCTCACATCGCTCTTTAGCGCGCCGGGAAATCCCGGGATCGCGGAGGTTGCAGCGTGCGTGCCGCTCGACGCGTCGGATCACGCCGCAGTTATCGCCTTTTGCCGCGATCAAAATGTGTCGTTCGTCGTCGTCGGGCCGGAGGGGCCGCTCGTCGGTGGCCTGACGGACGCGCTCGATACTGCGGGGATCAAGCACTTTGGACCGTCGAAGGCTGCCGCGCAGCTCGAAGGCTCGAAGGGTTACACCAAGGATCTGTGCCGGGAGTTCGGCATCCCGACGGCGGCCTATGGCCGGTTCGCGGATGCAGTGTCAGCGAAGGCGTATCTAGCGGCGCAACGGTTTCCCATCGTCGTTAAGGCGGACGGATTGGCGTCCGGCAAGGGCGTGGTGATCGCGGGCAGCCGGACGGAAGCCGAAGATGCAATCGATGCGTGCTTTGCGGGTGCATTCGGTGCGGCTGGCGCGGAGGTCGTGGTCGAGGAGTTCCTCGAAGGGGAGGAGGCGAGCTTTTTTGCACTGTGCGATGGGACGCACGTGCTTGCGATGGCGTCGGCTCAGGATCACAAGCGCGTCGGCGAAGGCGATACGGGACCGAACACGGGCGGCATGGGCGCTTATTCACCCGCACCGGTGATGACGGATGAGATGACCCGGCGGACGATGGATGAGATCGTATGGCCGACGGTGAAGGCCATGGCCGCGCGGGGGACGCCATTCAAGGGCGTGCTGTTCGCGGGCTTGATGATCACGGCCGAGGGACCGAAGCTCATCGAATACAACGTGCGCTTCGGCGATCCGGAGACGCAGGTTTTGATGATGCGGCTAAAGTCCGATCTGTTGGCGGCGATGCTCGCCACGGCGGATGGCGTGCTGGATGCCTTCGATCTCAGGTGGTCGGACGAAGCCGCGCTCACTGTTGTTTACGCGGCGGACGGATATCCGGGCACGCCGTTGAAGGGTACGGAAATCCGTGGGCTCGATGCGGCGCGCGCGGTGGACGGCGTGCAGGTGTTCCATGCCGGCACGAAGGCCGTGGATGGGCGGATCGTGGCCGATGGTGGGCGTGTGCTGGCCGTGACGGCCACGGGCCGCACGGTCGCGGACGCGCAGGCGCTCGCCTATCAGGCGCTCGACCTTATCGAATGGCCCGGCGGCTTCTGCCGCCGCGACATCGGCTGGCGCGCGCTTTGTTAGTTGCGCCTTCCGACTCCCCTGCGGGGAGCCGGCCGGAAGGCGCGGGGTGCTTTACGCGTCCAGAAGCGCTTTGCATTCTTTGATGCAGGCGGTGCAGCTGTCCATGCAGGCTTTGCAGACAGCGTGTTTGTCTGCGTGTTTCTTGCACTCGGCTTCGCAGTCGGCACAGACGTCCTTGCAGACGGCGGCGAGTTCCTTGAGGCGCTTGTAGTCGAGGGCGGCGAGGCGGACGAGGGCTGCACACATCGGCATCATCGCCGACACGGTCTTCATGCAATCGGCCATGGCGGTATCGCCGCCCTTCATGAGGTCGATGCAGTGGGCGATGCAGACCTCGCCTTTGGCGATGCAAGCGCTGGCGGTGTCGATCACCGCCTTGTGCTTTGTGCCATGCATGGAGTGATCCATGGCCGAGTGGTCCATCTTGGAATGGTCCATCGTCGAGTGATCCATCTGGCTGTGGTCCATGCCCTCGTGGCCGTCGGCGGCCAGCGCGCGGGTGGCCCCCATCGTCAGGGCGGCGGCGGCAAAGCCCAGGGCGGTGCGGCGGGAGAGCGGAGCGGAGACGTCTTCATTGGTCTGCATCGGTGTTCTCCTGTGTGCGGCGTGCTCGATCTTAAGGGATGACCTTACGCGCCCAATCGAGCCAAAGCGAGACGCGGGCTTCGGGGTGGGGCGAGGTGATGAAGTCCGTGATGACCACTACGCTGTCCGCGCCGGCTGCGATCACATCCGGGGCACGTTCCGGCGTGATGCCGCCGATCGCGACCAGCGGGAGCGAGCCGATGCGGCGTTTCCAGGTGGCGATTTTGTCGAGACCCTGCGGGGCCCATTGCATGGCCTTCAACTTGGTTTCGTAGATGGGACCCAACGCGACGTAGTACGGATCGGCGGCGAGCGCGGTTTCAAGTTCGTCTTCGCTGTGAGTCGAGATGCCGATGCTGATGCCGGCACGGCGGATGGCTGCGAGATCGGCTGTGGCCAGATCTTCTTGGCCCAGATGGACGAGGGCGGCGCGCGCGTCGATGGCGGCTTGCCAGTCGTCGTTGATGATGAGATCGCACCCGTGCGCGCGGCAGATGGCGACGGCTTCGTTGACTTGTGCGCGCACGCTCTCTTGCGGGGTGTCCTTGATGCGCAGTTGCACGGTTTTGATGCCGAGCGGCACGAGCCGCTTCAGCCATGTGATATCGGGGACGATTGGATAGAACAGCGCGGGTGGCGGCGCGGTCATGGCATTGACGTCATGATTTTGGGGCGAGGTCAAAAAAGGCGGTGCCGGCCACGGGAGTCGATGGGCTGGCCATGTCGCGCTGTTCCATGAGGCCGGACTCATAAGCGCTGCGGCCGGCGTCGATGGCGTTGGCGAAGGCTTCGGCCATGCGCACGGGATCGCCGGCCTTGGCGACGGCGGTGTTCAACAGGCAGGCATCGAAGCCCATTTCCATCGCCTGCGCGGCGTGGCTCGGCGCGCCGATGCCGGCGTCGATGACGAGCGGGATGCCGGGGAAGTAGGCGCGCATGGTTTTGAGCGCATAGGGGTTGGCGAGGCCGCGGCCGGTGCCAATGGGCGCGCCCCAGGGCATCAGGACCTGACACCCGGCAGCAAGGAGGCGGTCGGCGGCGCCGAGATCCTCCGTCGTGTAGGGGAAAACGTCGAAGCCGTCCTTGGCGAGGACCTCGGCGGCTTCGACGAGGCCGAAGAGGTCGGGCTGGAGCGTGTCGTCGTTGGCGATGACTTCGAGTTTAATCCAGCGGGTGTCGAACAACTCGCGGGCCATTTGGGCGGTGGTAATCGCTTCGCGCGCGGTGCGGCAGCCGGCGGTGTTGGGCAACACCTTCACATCGAGTGCGCGGATGAGATCGAGAAAACGCTCGCCCGTGCGGCCGCGTGCCTGCTCGCGGCGCAGCGATACGGTGACGATGCCAGCGCGGGAGGCTTTAACGGCGTCGGCCATGATCTGGGGCGAGGGGTAGAGCGCGGTGCCTAAGAGGAGGCGCGAGGTCAATTCCGCGCCATAGACCGTGAAGGGTCCGGTGCCGGGTTTCTGGCCGAGGAGGTGTGGTTCGCGTGGGTTCATGGCGGCTATTTAAGCGCTCTTTGCCGCAATAGAAACACGCCTTGGGGAGAAAGATCGTCTGACAGCGGCAGATCCCTTGACCGCCACGCAGGCAGGGTGGTCTCGTCGGTTGTTTTTTAAGCATCTCGATGCTTTGAGGGGGCCGCCGATGGCGCGCAAGATTGCCGTTTTATTCGTGCACGGGATCTACAATAGCAGCGACACATTCCACGAGCCCATGCGGGAGCGGCTGGACAAGGCGCTGCCGAAGGCGCTGCGGCCCTTTGTGGACTACGAGGCGGCGAACTGGGCGCCGATCGTCCGGCGGCACCAGTCGGCCTACATGGACAAGCTGATCGGCGAGCGTCTCGTCGACGACAATTCCTATCGCTGGATGGCACTGCAGGGGCTCGGCGACGCGGCGGCCTATCAGAAGACGCGCAACTGGCGCAACTCGGCCTACTACGAAATCCAGCACACCGTGCGCGCGGCGGTTGACCGGCTGGATCAGCGGGGCGATCCCGACCGCCCGCTCGTGTTCATCGGGCATTCGCTGGGCTGCCACATCCTGTCGACGTTCGCGTGGGACACGTACACCATGCGGCGGATCATGCAAAACCGCGAGCAGGACGGCGATACGAAGATGCAGGAATTCGCCGCCTACATGCGCGAAGGCTCGCCGTTCCGGCGGCTGGAGACGCTCGCCGGGTTCGTGACCATGGGCTGCAACATGCCGCTGTTCACCTTCACCTTCGGCCCGGACAAGATCGTGCCGATCACGCAGGGGCGCACGCCGAACGATCATCCGGCGTTTCCCGGCATGGGTCTTGGCGCAAATGTGAAAGTGAAGGCCCGGTGGCTCAACTTCTACAGCCGCAACGATCTGCTCGGATTTCCGCTGAAGCCTTTGAATGGTGCATACGCGGCTGAGCCGCGGATTTCCGACATTCCCGTCGTGTCGGAGGGGCGATTGAAGCGGATTTTGTGTTCGCCGTTTCCCGCGCTCGCCACATACGCCGCGCACACGGGCTACTGGACGCACGGGCGAGTCGTTCGCGACACGGCGGCGTTACTCACCGACATCATCACCGCGGATGATCCTGCGCCGCCTCCACGCCGCCTCTTCCGCCGCGGCGGCGCACGGGTGGCGGAGACGGTGTGATGGGGCTCAGTCCTCCGGCCAGCGGTAGAGGAAGGTGAGGAAGAAGAGCGCGATGTAGATGGCGAGGAACGCCAGTGCGCCGAGACAGGCGGCGGCTTCATATTGGGTGAGGCCGAGGGCTTCGATGGGGGCTGAGCCGAAGCCTGGAATTTCCGTCGCCGTCTTGCCGATTTTCGACCACGCGCGTTCGGTGCCGAGCATGAGTTCGTGGATGCCGATGGTCAAGGCGCCCATGAAGGCGAGGCCGAACGAGAAGACGATGAAGGACAGCGTGCGCAGGATGAGCGGGGCGCGCTTCAAAAACAGCCACAGACCGACGATGTAGGCGGAGACCATCCCGAACGAGACGGAGACGACCGACACGACGATGTCGGTCAGCTCGTTGCGGACGGAGAGGATGTCGGCTTCGGTCATGTTTGCTCTCAAGGTACGGCGGACAGGAAGAGAAATACGCCGAGGATGACGAGATGGACGGTGCCTTGCAGGATCGTCGTGCGGCCGGTCGCGAGCGTCACTGTGCCGATGAACAGTGAGAGCACCAAGAGCGCCATTTCTTCGTGGTCGAGGCCCAATTGAAGCGTCTTGCCGGACATGAGCGCGAAGGCGCTGACGGCGGGGATCGTCAGGCCGATGGTGGCCATGGCGGAGCCGAGTGCGAGATTGAGGCTCGTCTGGAGGCGGTTGGCGGCAGCGGCGCGGACGGCGGCCATGCCTTCGGGCATTAGCACGAGGGACGCGATAACGACGCCGAGGAAGGCTTTGGGTAAGCCGGCATCGGCGATGGCCGCTTCAAGTGCGGGCGACAAGGTCTTCGCCAGCAGGACGACGCCCACCAGCGATAGGAGAAGCAGAGCAACGCTCAATGCGGTGGTGCGCGCGCGTGGCGCATCGTGCAGGGGAAGCTCCTCACTCACATCGGCGAGGAAGTAATCACGGTGACGGATGGTTTGAACGAATAGGAACACCCCATAGAGAACAAGGCAGGAGAGGCTGACGAAGATGAGCTGGGCGGAGTTGTAGTTCGGCCCGGTTGTTGTCAGCGTGTAATTCGGCAGAACGAGCGTAATGGTCGCCAGCGTGCCGAGTACGCTCAGCGCGGAGCTGGCGGCCGTGGTCTGGAACGTCTGTTCGCGATGTTTGAGACCGCCGACGATGAGGCAGAGGCCGATGATGCCGTTCAGCACGATCATGACCGTGGCGAAAACGGTGTCGCGGGTGAGAAATTCGCTGCCGGCCTTGGCGCCCATCAGGATCGAAATAATGAGGGCGACTTCAATGACGGTGATGGCGACGGCCAGCACGATGGAGCCGAAGGGTTCGCCGACTTTAAGGGCGATGATTTCTGCGTGATGGACGGCGGCGAAGACGGCGCCGGCGAGGAGCACGGCGGCCAGCGCGAGGACGAGACCGTTTTCAGCGGGAACAATGTGGGCGAATTTCAAAACCAGCAGCACAGCCGCGGCGACGGGGGCGAGCCAGGCCCAATGCGGCAGCTCGTCAATGTTGTGGTTACCGGCCATATTCGCTGCGTTCCCTGCCCTAGACACACTCTGGGCCGGATGCCCCCCCGCCCTGGTCTTATCCAGCGTTGGCCGAGCGAGCCGTCAAGCAAAAGCTTGTGATGTTGCGATTTTCAAACCAGCGCTCAGGCCGGCGGACACACAGCGCCCGTGGCGGCCCAGGCTTTCATGAGTTCGCCAAATGCGGCTTGCGTGCCCGGAACCGGTGTGCGGTTGCCGCCGGGGTTCCATCCCCAGCCGACGAGCGTATCTTCGGCCATGTGGGTGACGATCTGCTCGAGCGTTTTGCCGCCGTTGCGCTTGGGATCTTTGATCTGTTCACAGATCTCTCCCAGCGACTTTCCTTCCCAGGCCATTTCGATCGGCGCCAGATGCCAGAGCGGGTGACCTGAAACGCCCGCTGGCTCGAAGTTCTTGTCACGATGGCAGGTCATGCAGCGCATGGCGGTGGAGCCAAGGTTGTCCTCGCCGCGCACGACGAGTTGCGCATGGGGATGCATGTCATTGCCCTGCAGCGGGCGATTGCCGGCCGGATGACAATTGATGCAGCGGGGATGCTGGATCACGGCGCCAGCTTCGCGAAAGAGCGCAACGGATTTTTCGGCCGGATCGGAAATGGAGTTAAACGCGGCGGCCGGCTTCAGCGTTCGCGCCTCGATCGGTGCGCCCGCATGCGACGCTGAGAC
This sequence comes from Hyphomicrobium sp. 12-62-95, assembly GCA_002279935.1. GTDB lineage: Bacteria > Pseudomonadota > Alphaproteobacteria > Rhizobiales > Hyphomicrobiaceae > JAGVSR01. The sequence continues at coordinate 193,162 of NCCZ01000002.1, forward strand.
GATGAACAGTCCGACGAGAAGCGGGCACGCCAACGCCGAGATCATCGCTATCAAACCCATGCGCATGTGCGGATACCCCATCAAACCAGTCCGGGCTCAACGCATCCGGAGGGCAATGGGTTCCCTTGGCTAAACGTGACGGAGGTGAGCGCGGCATGCACGCATCCTCGCCGGTGTCATCCCGGGCTTTATGCCCGGGACCCATCGGGCCGCATATGGTGGCGCGCGTCGCAACAGAACGTCGTGCCAACGCAAGTCCGCACCTGCTGAACAATGGGGGGGACAAGCCCCGGGATGACAGCGGAGTGGCGGGGATGAGCGGTGGGCATGGCGGCTCGACCACGCGCGGAGTTGAGCGGGGTGCATGCATACTCTCTCCCCGTACGCCGCGCCATGCGCGTCTACGGGGAGAGGGGACTCACAAGCGACCCGCGCTTAGGTCTTCACTTTGAACAGGTCTTCCTGGTCGGACTTTTTGAGGTCTTTGATGTGCCAGGGGAGGCCGTGGTCGCCGATGGCATCCATGAAGGGTTTGGAGGGGAGCTGCTCGACGTTGAAGACGCCTTTGCCCTTCCATTCGCCCTTGAACATCATCATGGCGCCGACGACCGGCGGAACGCCTGTCGTGTAGGAGACGGCTTGGGCGCCGGTTTCCTTGAACGCCTGCTCGTGGTGGCAGACGTTGTAGATCATGGTGATCTTCTTCTTGCCGTTCTTGGTGCCCCGGAAGATGCAGCCAATCGACGTCTTGCCGGTGTAGCCTTTGCCCAGCGACGACGGAGGCGGGAGAAGCTCCTTCAGGAACTCCATCGGGATGACCGGATTGCCCTTGTACATGACGGGATCGATGCGCGTCATGCCGACGGACTGCAGCACATCAAGGTGCTTGATGTAGTTGTCGGAGAACGTCATCCAGAAGCGGATCTGCTTCAGACCCTTGATGTTCTTCACAAGGCTTTCTTCTTCCTCGTGATAGATGAGGTAGGACTTGCGCGGGCCAACTTCCGGATAGTCGATCATCGCGGAAATCGTCAGCGGATCGATCTCGATCCACTTGCCGTCTTTCCAATATTTGCCGCGCTGCGTGACTTCGCGCAGGTTGATCTCGGGATTGAAGTTGGTGGCGAACGACTTGCCGTGGCTGCCGTCGTTGCAGTCGATGATGTCGATGGTTTCGATTTCGTCGAACAGGAATTCCTGCGCGTAGGCGCAATAGATGTTCGACTGGCCGGGGTCGAACCCGCAGCCCAGCACGGCCATGATGCCGGCGTCCTTGTACTTCTTGTGATACGGCCACTGCCACTTGTAGGTGAACTTCGCCTCATCGCGCGGTTCGTAGTTGGCGGTGTCCATGTAGTGCACGCCGGCTTCGAGGCAGGCGTCCATGATGGGCAGGTCTTGATACGGCAGCGCCATGTTGATGACGAGGTCGGGCTTGACCTTCTTCAGGAGCTTCACGGTCTCCTTCACGTTGTCGGCGTCGACCTGCGAGATCTCGATCGGCGTCTTGCAGCGCTTGGCGACGGCTTCGCAGCTGGCGATCCGGCGCGAGGCCAGATGCACCTTCTTGAACACGTCGCGGTTCATCGCGCACTTCTGCGCCGTGACGGAGCCGGCGGCCCCGGCGCCAATGATGAGAACGCTGTCCAAGTTTCTAATCCTCCGAATGAAGAGACCGACGCATCACGTGCCAAGGCACGCGCCCTGGCGGTGTTGGTCGCCAGAGCGTGCGCACTTAGGGTACTTGAATGTCAAATACAATATGATTTGGCTGCGCATAGATCATGCGTCGATTGCAACGACGTTGCCATAGCCCAACGCAGCCGGGCGTCCCGGTCAGTCGCTGTCGGCGCCGCGGATACCGCGGGTGGTGTAGATGACCCAGGCGCCAGCGAGGGCGGCGCTGACCAGCGCCCAGCCGACCAGGCCCTGAATGCCCCAGGTCCAGACTGCGAAAACCAGGATCCCGATGTAGCTCAGCATGACGGCCAGCGCCTTGTCCTGCTCGCGGCGCTCCTGACGCTCGGCGGCGGATTGAGCGGGGGTCTTGATCTTGGCGACTGCGGCGGGGGCGGCGATGGCGGATTCAAAGGTTTTTGGATCGTGCAGCATCTGGCGACTTTTCCCAGTTGGACACGCCCTTCGATCCGGCCTGCCCTGTTCCTCAACGGGAGCCATCACGGTACCGCTCCCAGGCTTTTAACTGTGGGGAAGTCTGATCTAGCGCAACGTGCGACCTATGCGACCTGTCGGCACGCCGGAACTCCCCGTAGCGCTTGTAAACCCGTAAAATATCCACTAGACCCGCCGCTTTCCTGCGGGAGCTGACCGAAAGAACAATGGCTAAAACCTCCCCCCTCGTCGGCATTATCATGGGTAGCCAGTCCGACTGGCCGACCATGAAGGCGGCTGCCAACATGCTGGCCGACCTCGGCGTGCCCTATGAGGCCAAGATCGTTTCGGCCCACAGGACGCCAGACCGGCTCGCGGATTACGCCAAGTCGGCTAAGGACCGGGGCTTACAGGTCATCATCGCGGGGGCGGGCGGGGCGGCGCATCTGCCGGGCATGACGGCGTCCATGACCTCGCTGCCGGTGTTGGGCGTGCCGGTTCTGACCAAGACGCTGAACGGTGTCGACAGCCTCTATTCCATCGTCCAGATGCCGGCCGGGATTCCGGTCGGGACTCTGGCCATCGGCGAGGCTGGGGCGACCAACGCCGGGTTGCTGGCGGCGCAGATCCTGGCTCTCCATGATGAGGCCCTGGCGGCGCGCATCGAGGCGTTCCGGGCCAAGCAGACCGCGTCGGTTGCCGAGACGCCTAAGGATGCGTGAGCGTTCGCCATGACCGCGCTGCCGCCCGGCTCCACCATTGGTATTCTTGGTTCGGGCCAGCTCGGGCGCATGCTGGCGCTTGCCGCTGCACGGCTCGGGTTCAAGTGTCATATCTATTCCGACGTGGCGGGGCCGGCGTTCGATGTGTGCGACGCGCATACGGTGGCGCCGTATGATGATCAAGCGGCGTTGACGGCGTTCGCCACGTCGATCTCGGTGGCGACCTACGAGTTCGAGAACATACCGGTCGCGACGGTGGAGTTTCTCAACGCAATCGTGCCCGTGCGTCCCGGCGCCAAGGCGCTGGCGTGCGCGCAGGATCGCATCAACGAGAAGACGCTGGCGCGCCAATTAGGGGCTGAAACAGCTCCTTTTGCGCAGGTCGATAGCCGCGCGGATCTCGACCGGGCTCTCAAGGAGATCAGCGTTCCGGCGGTGTTGAAGACGCGCCGGTTCGGCTACGACGGCAAGGGGCAGGCGAAAATTCTTACGCTGAGCGATGCGGACGCGGCGTGGGCGGCCATGCGCGATCAGCCATCGATCCTGGAAGGTTTCGTGACGTTCGATCGCGAAGTCTCGGTGGTGGCGGCGCGGTCTCTCGATGGCGCGTTCCGGGCGTTCGAGGTGACGGAGAACGAGCACCGCAACCACATTCTGCACCGGTCGGTTGCGCCGGCGGGCATGGAGGCGGAGGCGGCCACGGAGGCTCTGGAGACCGCACGGCGGATCGCTGCGGCGCTCGACTACGTCGGCGTGTTTGCGATTGAATACTTCGTGGTGACGGCGGGTGGGCGCGAGCACGTCTATGTCAATGAGATGGCGCCGCGGGTGCACAACTCCGGACATTGGACGATGGATGGCGCTGAGACCTCGCAATTCGAGCAGCACATTCGCGCCATTGCCGGGTGGCCGCTGGGGTCGACGCGCCTCAAGGCGGCCGGGGCGGAGATGATCAACCTGATTGGGGACGATATCCTGGCCTGGGACCGGATCGCGGCGGAGCCGGGTGCGTTCCTGCACCATTACGGCAAGACCGACGTGCGTCCTGGGCGGAAGATGGGGCACGTCAACCGGCTCAGGGCGAAGGATGCGTGAGGCTCTCAGTTGTATGAGCCCGACAGGTGGTCGCGCCGGTGTTTATCCCCGGTGGAGAGATGGACAACTCGGATTTCCTTTGTTAAAAGCCGCCTCACGAAACACACCCGGGGCTGCTGGGCGAACAATCGCTCGCGGCGTCGGTTCTCGTTTTTCTTAACCAGATCAACCTGATACCAGCAGAGGTTCAGTCTCTTGCAAGTTCTCGTTCGCGACAACAACGTCGACCAGGCCCTCAAGGCGCTCAAGAAAAAGATGCAGCGCGAGGGTATTTTCCGTGAGATGAAGCTGCGGAACTATTTCGAAAAGCCCTCCGAAAAGAAGGCGCGTGAGAAGGCGGAAGCCGTTCGCCGCGCCCGCAAGCTGGCTCGTAAGAAGCTGCAGCGCGAAGGCCTGCTGCCGTCCAAGCCCGTCGTTGCGCGCGGCGGTCCGGGCGCTAAGGGTCCGGGTGCCGGTGGCGGCCGTTCGTCGGGCGGCGGCTTCGGCGGCGGTGGTAGCGGCGGATTTGGTGGCGGTGGTTCGTCGTTCGGCGGCTAATCCAGCCTGACATCAAGTTTTCAGTTGGGCCGTGCGGGAAACTGCGCGGCCCTTTCTTATGCCCGCAGCTCTAGGGCGCGATAGCATTCGATCCGGCCGTTTTGGACGGGAATTGGGTGGCAAGCCAAGCGTAGATTTTATCGTAGGAGCCGAAGAGATAGTGGTCGGAATGGCCGGCGCCGGGGAACGTTGCGCGCTGGACAGGGCCTTTTAGGGCGGCGGCGACATCGGCGCTCATGGAAACGGGAATGATATCGTCGGCTTCGCCGTGGACGATCAGCGTGGGTGCCGTGACCTTGCCGGCGAATTTGAGCGTTTCGTATCGGTCGGTCATGAGCCAACGGGCCGGCAAGTGGGGGTAGTGAAGGAAAGCAAGGTCAACGATGGAGGTGTAGGGGGCGTCGAGGATGAGGCCGGCCACGTCTTTTTCCGCTGCCACCTGAACCGCGATGCCGCTTCCGAGCGACTCGCCGTAGAGCACGATCCGGTTGGCCGAGATGCCGCTGGCGCGCACGGCTTCATAGACCTCTTTCGCATCGGCGACGTTGGCTTTTTCATTGGGCGACCCGGTGCTGCCGCCGAAGCCGCGATAGGTCATCATCACGACGCCGTAGCCATGAGTGATGTATTTGCGGATGCGCTCGGAGCGCGTGACGAACGAGCCGCCGTTGCCGTGGAAATAGAGCAATGTCGGGCGTCCCGGCTGGGCCGCACCCCACCACGTGAGTATGCGCGTGCCATCGCGCATGACCAGTTCGCGTTCGTCCACATTGGAGAGGCCGGCTTCAGCGGGCGATGTGCGGCGCGTGTCAGGCGCGTAGAGCAGGCGCTGCTGGATGGCTTGCGCGCCAAAGTGGACGAGCAGGGCGAGGGCAAGGAGGAGGCCCAGTCCTTTGAGTGCAATCATCATCGGATGCTCGATCAATCCCGGAACTGTCGGGTTATCGCGACCTCAGACGGGCGTTGCAATCCGCAAAACCGCACGGGGACAGGAGCAGCTGTTTCAGCGCAGGCCTTCGGCCAGGACTGGGGGCGGAGGGGGTGTGAAGCCCGCAGGCTCGGCGATGTTTTCCTCGGAAGGATCATCGAAGCAGGCAAGCAGGCGCTGCGAGCGCAGTGGGCCCGGCAGGTGGCCAAACGCGGATCCGCGGCTCACCGCGATGTAGGGGGAAAACGCTTCGACGTCGGCGCGCGTCAGAGAGCCGTCCTTGCGCCCGACCTTGATGGCGTAGCAGTCGGCTTCATTTTCGCTCGTCTGCGTCGGATAAAAGACGTGGCCGAGGATGTGATGCGCGCATTCGTGGTTGAAGAAGAAGACCTGCAGTTTGTCTGGCAGCGTGTCGAGTCGACGCTTGTTCAAGGTGATGATCGGCATGCGGTTGACGATGCGGGCATGGGCGACATCGCCCAGATCATCCATCTGGATGGAGCGAACCGTCTGGCCGCGAAAGTCGCGGCAGGTCAGTTCCTGGCCACCAAGATGGATGCGCGCTTGAAGACCGCCCGATGTATTGGCGCTGGCTGTCCCGAGGAATCCGAGACCGCATAGTGCCGCCAGAGACAACAGGACCCGCCGGGTGGCCCACTGCATGCACATCTCCCTCGCTGGAGGCCGCGCGGCGGCCATCTTCGCTCAGACGCTGACATGAGGCTAACGCGGATTCCCTCCGCCGTGGATCAAAAAATATGTCAGCCTTATTGCAGTGTGAAATTTGGCCGTGGATGTCGACCTAACAAAACAATTTACCGGGCTGCGAAAGGTTCCGACCCAAAAAAGGCCCCGCCGGTCGGGCGGGGCCTATCGTGTTCGTCAGGACCGCGAAAAGGTCAGCCGTGCGCCAGGGCTTTGGCGATTTCTTCGGTGACTTTCTTGGCGTCGCCGAGAACCATCACGGTGTTGTCGCGATAGAACACGGGATTGTCGATGCCGGCGTAACCCGAGGCGAGCGAGCGCTTGTTGAAGAAGACGGTAGAGGCCTTCCACACTTGCAGCACGGGCATGCCGTAGATGGGCGAGGTTTTGTCGTCTTCGGCGGCAGGGTTGACGACGTCGTTGGCGCCGATGACGTAGACGGCGTCGGCCTGGGCGAATTCAGAGTTGATATCTTCCAGTTCGAAGACTTCGTCGTAGGGGACGTTAGCTTCGGCAAGCAGCACGTTCATGTGGCCGGGCATACGGCCAGCGACCGGATGGATGGCGTACTTCACTTCGACGCCGGCCTTCTTCAGCTGATCGCCCATTTCGCGCAGCGCATGCTGAGCCTGGGCGACCGCCATGCCGTAGCCGGGGACGATGATAACCTTGGAGGCGTTCTTCAGGACGTAAGACGCGTCTTCGGCCGAGCCGAGCTTGACCGGCTTCTGTTCGCCGCCGCCGGCACCCGCTGCCGCCGTTTCGCCGCCGAAGCCGCCGGCGATGACGGAGAGGAACTGGCGGTTCATGCCCTTACACATGATGTAGGACAGGATGGCGCCCGAGGAGCCGACAAGCGCGCCGGTGATGATGAGTGCGATGTTGGAGAGCGTGAAGCCGATGCCTGCGGCCGCCCAGCCGGAGTAGGAGTTCAACATCGAGACGACGACGGGCATGTCGGCGCCGCCGATGGGGATGATGATGAGCACGCCGAACAGAAGGCTGGCGGCCACGATGAGCCAGAAGAGCCACGACGAGCCGCCCGACTCCATGAACCAGTAGATCAGCACGATGATGAAGATGCCGAGCGCGGCGTTGATGAGGTGGCGCAGCGGCAGGATGATGGGTTTGCCCGACATCTTGCCCGAAAGCTTGGCAAACGCGATCACAGAGCCGGTGAAAGTGATGGCACCGATGGCGACGCCGAGGGCCATTTCAAAGAGGCTGGCGGCCTTGATGCCCATCGCGGGATCAGCGGGATTTTCGAGAATGCCGAATGCTGCTGGGGCGTAGAGTGCGCCGGCGGCCACGAACACGGCCGCGAGACCCACGAGCGAGTGAAACGCCGCGACGAGTTCGGGCATCATGGTCATGGGGATTTCGCGCGCCGTCTTGGCGCCGATGAACCCGCCGATGCCGAGGCCCGCGAGGATCAGGATCCAGGAGATGAAGGAGGGCTGCGCCAGACCCAGCGTGGTCAACACAGCGATTGCCATACCGATCATGCCGAACAGGTTGCCCTGCCGCGACGTTGCCGGGCTCGAAAGACCGCGCAGGGCGAGGATGAAAAGGACACCTGCTGCGAGGTAGAGGAGGGCTGCTAAATTCGCGGACATCGGCTCACTTCCGGAACGGTATCGGGTTTATGTGGAGACAAGAACAGGCGGGGCTCACTTCTTGGGAGCCGGTTCCTTCTTCTTGTACATGGCAAGCATGCGGTTGGTGACGAGAAAGCCACCGAAGATGTTGATCGACGCCATCACGAGCGCGAGGAACCCGAACAGCTTGGCGAGGATGCTATCGGCTTCGGTCAGCGCCACGCCGACGGCGAGGAGTGCGCCGACCACGATCACCGAGGAGATCGCGTTGGTGACGCTCATCAGCGGCGTGTGGAGTGCTGGCGTGACCGACCAGACGACGTAGTAGCCGACGAAGACGGCAATCACGAACACCATCAGTTCGTAGACAACGGGGCTCACCGTGTCGGGGCCGCCGGCTGCAAAGGCCGCTGTGGGGGCTGCCGCAAAGAGGACGGCCAGGGCCACAAGGTTCAGAATGGAACGCATCGTTTCGTCTCCTGCCCGCGCGGGACGCGGGCGTTGATAGCGTCAGTTTCCGGTGAGGTTGGGATGGACGATCTTGCCGTCCTTGGCGACGAGCGTGCCTTTCACGATATCGTCGTCCCAATCGATCTTCAGCGCCTTTTCCTTCTTGTCGATGAGGACTTCGAGGAAGGCGAGGAGGTTCTTGGCGTAGAGGCTCGAGGCGTTGACCGCCACCGTGCCGGCCAGATTGATCGGGCCGGCGATGGTGACGCCGCCGACATCCACGGTCTGGCCGGGGACGGTCAGTTCGCAGTTGCCGCCGCGCTCAGCGGCGAGATCGACGATGACTGAGCCCGGCTTCATGCTCTCGACCATTGCCTTGGTGATGAGGCGCGGGGCGGGGCGGCCGGGGATCAACGCGGTGGTGACCACGATGTCTTGGATCTTAATGTGGTTGGCGACCAGTTCGGCCTGCTTGGCCTGATACTCAGGCGACATGGGCTTGGCATAGCCGGCAGCCGTCTGAGCCTGCTTGAACTCATCATCCTCGACGGCGACGAACTTGGCACCGAGCGACTGCACCTGTTCCTTCGTGGCCGGGCGAACGTCGGTCGCCGAAACGATGGCACCCATGCGGCGCGCGGTGGCGATGGCCTGAAGGCCGGCAACGCCGACACCCATGATGAAGATTTTGGCTGCAGGCACGGTGCCGGCGGCCGTCATCATCATCGGCAGCGCCTGACCGAACATCGAGGCCCCATCGACGACGGCCTTGTAGCCGGCGAGGTTGGCCTGCGAGGACAGGACGTCCATCGACTGCGCGCGGGTGATGCGCGGCATGAATTCCATCGAAAAGAGCGTGGCGCCACGGCCAGCCGCCGATTCGAGGCCCGGGCGGTCGTTGAAGGGCTCGATCATGGCGGCCACGATCGCGCCGGGCTTCAGGGCTGCCAGTTCTTCCGGCGACGGGCGGCGGACCTTCAACAGAATGTCCGCGCCGTTGATCGCGGCGGCGGCGCCATCGACGATCTCGGCACCTTGCGCTTTCAGCAGCTCATCAGAGAACCGCGAGCGCAGGCCGGCTCCCGACTGAACTTTCACCGCCGCGCCCAGCGCGACGAGCTTCTTGACCGTTTCCGGGGACACGGCGACGCGCGGTTCGTCCGGCCCCTCCGCAGTAACAGCAATCGTGATCATGGAGATTCCCGAATGCGCAACGCGGCCGGAGCCGCGTCACCGATTTATAAGATGACGCAGGAGGTGATCGGCGATGCCGGTCCGGCACCGCCGCCGTCGTGGGACGTTCCGCTCCGTGGGGAGGGAACGCGGCCCTTTCGTGCAGGATCTGGCCGTTAGACCAGGAAGTAATACATGCCGCCGAGCAGCAGAACGAGAAGGACGATGCCGACCTTTGAATAGCGCAGGAAGGCGTTATAGGTGCCGTTGTGCTGGTTGTAGTCCATGGCCGGGTGGCCCTTTGACGTATCGACGCTCATTGAGGTCTTCCCCTCCCTCGCATTATTTTGGGCGTTGCCGGGCCCGGAGACCCTGTGCGTTACCTAACCTAGCCCCCGAAGCGCCGCAAGCGTGCCGCATTCGCCCATCGCTCGTCTTTTAGGCGACGGCAGGCGGACGCACCCGGCTTTGGGTCGATTGGGGATGTGTCTCACGGAATGCTTAACGGTGACGGGACGCATGTTGGATGATGTGACAGATGACCCTCGGCTTTGGACCGGGGGGTGTTTGTTGCGGCGATCTTATCAAGCGGCAGCCTCATTGCTGGCTTATTGGGCTGGCAGGAGGCTCGGGTTCGTGCATCGCCTTCATTCGAAACGGGATTTTTGCAATGCAGCAAACCAAATGGCGGACGCGCCATGCTCCCGCAATCGTCCTGCTGGCGCTTGCCGGGCTTCTCGTGCCCGCCGGTGAGGCGCTGGCGCTGGAGCCCGATCCCGGCGAGGAAAAAGCGATCAAAACCTGCGAGCGGCGGCTTTGCACCATGGTTCTCGGCCGCCAGCCGACCGGACCGGACTTGGCCTGCAATGTCGGCAAGACGTGGGACCGGGATACTTTGAAGAAGGGCGAAAGCTCATCGGTTTCCTGGGGATTCGGGGACGCGCGCTGTACGGTGGATTTGAAACTCAGCCGGTCTGATCTCGTTGGCGCGCTGACGGCGCCCAAGTACACCGTGGTAATCCCGGAGCATGAAGTGCGCTGTATCGTCGAGCAGGACGGCAAGCCACGGCCCGTCGTTGCCAAGCTGGCGCCGAAGCTCAAGTTCAAGAACGGGAAGGCGGACAAGATCTGGCTCAATCTCGGCGACGTGTCGGGTCCGACGGCAGTGAAGGCGACGGTGAACATGGCCGCCAGCCTGGAAGACACGCTCGGCATCTTTCATCGCAGCATGCTGAAGTCGGTGAACAAGTTTCTGCATACCAAGTGCGGTGAGCGCTATCACGCCGATGGCCGGCCGAAGGATGACCCCGAAGCGGCGACGAAGACCGCCGACAAGCCTGAGAAGCCGGCCAAGGCTCCCGTTGCCAAGGCGAGTGTCGTGAAGCCGGCGCCAGCGGAGACGGGTGCGACTGCGGCCAAAGGGAACGGCGGAGCAAACGCTGTGGCGGCCGACGCGAAATGATGCGTGGCGGGCTTGTGGCGCTGGCGTTGGCCTTAGCACCTCATCCTGCATTTGGGGGTGCGCCCACAGCGGCGCTTTCCGAGGATTGCTTTGCCGAGGTCGAGACTGGAACGGGGCCCGATATCGCATGTCTCTTCCGGTTGCAGCCAACGGCCGCCGAGCGAGCGGAGTTGGAGGCAGGGTCGCGGGGGTATGTGAAGGATTTCGCATGCCGGATGACGGTGCGGATCGCGCGTGCTGAGATCGACAAGGCGCTGGCGGCGGTGGACTATGCGTTTAAGAGTCCGGAGCAGCCGGTCGTGTGTACCATCACGACTTACAAGAGCACGTTCGACGTCACGGGGACGTTTGCGCCGGAGGTGGTTTTCAAGAACGGCGTGGCGGTGTCGGCGACGCCGGGGCTTGGCAAAATCAAGGGCATCACGCGCGTGATCTCGTGGCCCATCGTGCAATTCGTCAACCGCTGGCCTTCGGTGCGCGAGGGCATGCTGACCATCGTGAACGCCTACAAAACGCACAAGGCGAAGGGCGGGGCGAAGAAGATTTGATCGCCAGTCTTAGGTTGGCAATGGCACGCCGGCTTGGGTGAAGACTTGTTTTTGGCGGGCGCTGACGGCTTCGAGGTCAAAGTCCTGGATGGTTTCGTTGAAGAGGCGGTACCAGTTCTGCTTGGCGGCGAGGTGCAAGAAGACGCCGCCGAGGCCGATGGCGGCGCGGTCCATGAAGACGAATTCGCGCGGGACGGTGACGGGGCCCTTTTCCTTGAGAATCTTGTGCACGGCGAAGGCTTCGCGGCGGCCGTATTCGCCGGGCTTGGTGTCTTCGGCGATGGTGCGCTCACGGTCGTCGAGCAGCGGGCCGTAGATAAAGCGCGCCCACATGATCATGGCGTCGATCAGCTCATGGGTGAGGCCGCGGAAGCCCCAGCGTTCGAAGGCGGCCACGATGCGCGGGCGATCGTCGGACAGCAGGCCCTTGTAGAGTTCGATGACGCCTTCGACGAAGGCGACGGGGAAGGTGCGGATGCAGCCGTAGTCGAGCAGGTTGAGGCCGGCGGGGCGGCCGTTCTCGCTAAAGACGGTGTAGTTGCCCAGATGCGGGTCGCCGTGAATGACGCCGTGGTGGGAGAAGGGATACCACCAGGCGCGGAACATGGCTTGCGCGATGCGGTTGCGGTCTTCGAGGCTATCGTCCTTGTGCGAGAGGAGCGGATGGCCGTCGAGCCAGGACATGGTGAGGAGGCGCCCGGTGGACAGATCGGCATCGATTGCGGGGACGCGGATGATGGGGTCGTTTTCGAAGATGAGTCCGTAAAGCCGGGTGTGTTTGGCTTCCAGCGTGTAGTCGAGTTCTTCGCGCAGACGGGCGCCGATTTCTTTGAGGATTTCGGAGGTGTCGACCGCGCTGTCGAAGCGGGCGTGGACGGCGAAGACGACTTTCAATTGCGTGAGGTCGGCTTCGACGGCGGATTGCATGTCGGGGTACTGCAATTTGCAGGCGAGCGCGCGGCCGTCGAGGGATGTGGCGCGGTGGACTTGGCCCAGCGACGCGGAAGCGGTTGATTGATCTTCGAAGGTGGCGAAGCGGGTGCGCCAGTCGGGGCCGAGTTCGGCCTGCATGCGGCGGCGAACGAAGGCGGGGCCCATGGGCGGGGCCTGGGATTGGAGTTGGGAGAGTTCGCGGGCGTATTCGGGGGGCAGCGCTTCGGGGATGGTGGATAGAAGCTGCGCCACCTTCATGAGCGGGCCTTTAAGGCCGCCGAGTGCTGCGGCCAGTTCGGCGGCCTGGGCGCGGTCGTTGCCTTCCATGCCGAACAGGCGCTGGCCGGCGACCTTGGCGGCGACCGTGCCGACGTTGGTGCCAACTTTCATGTAGCGCGCGGCGCGGGCGGAGAAGCGGTTGTCTTCGTTGGACATGGACGTGGGTGTGCCTTCGGTGAACCTTCAGGCTGTTTACGTCGTCGGGCGTTGGCTAGACCGCAACCTGGGTGCCCACCTCCACTGCGCGATCCATTGGGATGCGGAAATAGACGGTGGCGTCCTCGGCGGAGCGGGCGAGTGCTAGAAAAAGGCGTTGCTGCCAGCGGGGCAAGCCTGACTCGTGGGCGAGGCGAAGGGATCGGCGGGAAAGGAAAAAGGACGTGTTTCCGACTTCCAGGTTGAGATCCTTGCGGCGGCAGGTCTCGAAGATCTTCGGGACGTTGGGCGTTTCCATGAAGCCGTAGTGGGCGATGACTTTCGTGAAAAGGGGATCGGTGCGGTCGATCTCGACACGCTCGTGGCGCTGAACGCGGGGGACCGCTTCGGTCTTGATGGTCAGGATGATGTTGCGCTCGTGGAGCACGCGGTTGTGTTTGAGGTTGTGCATGAGACAGGTGGGAGCGAGGTCGGTGTCAGCTGAGAGAAAGACCGCGGTGCCGGGAACGCGGACCGGGGGTTTGGCTGTGAGCTTACGCGTGAGCCACGCTAGGTCTGTGTCTTCGCGGCGGATTTTCTTGGAGAGCAGGTCGTAGCCGCGCACCCAGGTCCACATGACGATGAACAGAACCGCGGCCATGAGGAGCGGCAGCCAACCACCTTCCAGTACCTTCAGAATGTTGGCCGTGAAGAAGGCCTGCTCGATCAGCAGTAGAGGGACCACGACGCCGGCTGCGGCCCAGAGCGGCCATTTCCAGACGCGCCAGAAGACGAAGAAGCCCATGATGGATGTGATGATCATGGTGGCGGTGACGGCGACGCCGTAAGCGGCTGCCAGATTGCTCGACGTCTTGAACAGCGCGACCACAAATACGACGCCGACGAACAACAGCCAGTTTACTTGTGGCAGATAGATCTGCCCCGCCATTTCTTCGGACGTGTGGCGAATGGTGAGACGGGGGAGCAATCCGAGCTGCACGGCCTGCTGGGTGAGCGAGAAGGCGCCGGTGATCACGGCCTGGCTCGCGATGACGGTGGCAGCGGTTGCGAGGAGAACCACCGGCAATAGCGCCCACTCGGGATACAATCGGAAAAAGGGGCTTTCCATGGTTTCGGGATGGGCGAGGACGAGGGCGCCTTGGCCGAAGTAGTTGAGCAGCAGCGCGGGGAAAACAAAGAAGAGCCATGCATATTGGATCGGCCGGCGGCCAAAGTGGCCAAGATCGGCGTAGAGCGCTTCAGCGCCGGTGACCGCTAGGAACACGAGGCCGAGGATCGTTAAGCCGAGAATGCCATTCGAGGCGACGAGCACGACGCCGTGGTGGGGGCTTAGAGCATTCACGATGGCCCAGTCGTCGGCGATGTGGATCAGGCCGCCGGCGGCCATGGCGAGGAACCAGACGGCGGTGATGGGTCCAAAGAATTTGGCGACGCGCGCGGTGCCGTGCGACTGGACGGCGAACAGACCAACGATGATCACGAGAGAGAGTGGGATAATCCAGTCGTCGAAGACGGGCGAGACCAGTTTCAACCCTTCGACGGCAGAGAGCACTGAGATGGCCGGTGTAATCACCGCATCACCGTAAAAGAATGACGCGCCGGCCAAGCCCAGCACAAACAGGAGGGGCGCGCTGCGTTTGGCGGCTTTCTGGCCGAGCGCCATGAGCGCAAACGTGCCGCCTTCGCCGTTGTTATCGGCACGTAGGATGAGGAGCACGTATTTGAGAGTAACGATAAGGATCAGAGCCCAGGTGATGAGGGACAGCACGCCCAGGACGGCGGCGCGGCCTTCAAGCCCGCCGGATTTCGCGGCGACGACGGCTTCACGGAAGGCATAGAGAGGAGAGGTGCCGATATCTCCGTACACCACTCCGATGGAGCCGATGAGGAGGGCGGCGAATTTGGCGTTGGGTGCGTGGTTGGGGGTCGAACCGGGGGCTGTTGAGCCTGCGATGTCGGCCGAAGCGTCGATCTTGGCCATGACGTATCCTGATGCTTACCTGCTGCGGTGCAGCATTGGAGCGGCGGCGTACGCCTGCGACCAGCCGCACGGAAGGTGTCAATTCATGTTACAGCGCAAATAAACAGGATTGACTTAGCCAGGACCGTTGCCGACCCGCCGCGTCATTAACGCTATGATTTGCTAAACGATCCGCGCTTAGTTCTCACCGAAAACAGGGGCGTCGGGGATCAGGAAGAGAATCCCGCCGCTGCGGATGCCGACGGGTTCGGTATCGACGGCGAGGTTGAGGAGTTCGTGGGTTACGGCGCGCGTGACGAGGGCTTCCAGGCGGCCGCGAACGCGCAAATAGGGTTTTATCGCGCCGGTTTTTTCATCCACGGCAAAGCGCAGCGGATGGGCGGGGCCGCATGGCACCACGTCATCGACATTGGTGCGGAAGACCAACTCCTGATGGGGGGGATGGCCGGTGAGTTCCATTTCGACTGCCAGGAAGGGCGCATCGGCGACCGCGACGTCAACGCGTTCGTCGGGCGTGACGAGGTATGTCTTCCCGTCCACGTCTTTGCGGAGCACGCTGGCGAAGAGCCGGACGAGGGCCGGGCGGTTGATGGGCGAACCTCGGTAGCACCATGTCCCATCGGCTTTGATTTCGAGGCCGATATCGCCGCAATAGGGCGGGTTCCATGTTTCGACGGGCGGATGCCCCTTTCCGCTGCCTTGCTGAAGCATTGCGGCGAGGTTGCCCAACCGGTTTCCAGCGTCATTTCCGTGATTGTTTTCAGACATTCGGCGGTGCGTCCTCGCGCGCTCATCTTCAGCTAAAATGACAACCGGTTACACAGGTTTAACTTGACCGGAACGGGTCCCGGACAGCCACTATCCGCAGGCCTTAAGGGGCCCAGCTGGCATCGCTGTACGGCGGCCCCCGCGTATGTAACGGTATGACAGCCGCGAGGCTTGCGACAGGTCAATTGCCCGTTCGGGCCATATGAGTGCCCCACGGGCTATGGAGCTTCAATGACAGTTCTGACTTCGACGGATGAGAGCATCGTACCGCGCCTTGAGGCTGCCGCGCATCAGGTCCAGCGCGCCCATAAGGCTGCCGCCGGGGTGATCTACGGCCAGGACGTAGTTATTGAACGCACTCTTATCACGCTCTTGTCGGGTGGACATGCGCTGCTGATCGGCGTCCCCGGGCTCGCCAAGACGCTGCTCGTCGATACGCTCGGCAAAGTGCTGGGGCTTGACGCCAAGCGCATCCAGTTCACGCCCGACTTGATGCCGTCGGACATCATCGGCGCGGAAGTTCTTGAAGAAAGCGCCACCAAGTCGCGTTCGTTCCGGTTCATCAAAGGTCCGATCTTCACTCAGCTTCTCATGGCGGACGAAATCAACCGCGCCTCGCCCAAGACGCAGTCGGCGCTGTTGCAGGCGATGCAGGAGCACCATGTGACAGTGGCCGGGCAGCGGCACGACATCCCGACGCCGTTCCATGTGCTCGCCACGCAGAACCCGTTGGAGCAGGAAGGCACCTATCCGCTCCCCGAGGCTCAGCTCGACCGGTTCCTCTTGCAGATCGACGTGACCTATCCGGATCTCGCAGCCGAACGGCGGATGCTCTACTCGACGACCGGCACGGAAGAGCGCCGTCTCGAAACGGTGCTAACGGGTCCGGAACTGATGTCGATCCAGCGGCTCGTGCGCCAGATCCCGGTGCCGGACAAAGTCGTGGAGGCGATCCTCACGCTCGTGCGCTCGGCGCGGCCGGGCACAGGCGCAGACACAGAAGTCGACCGGTATGTCGCTTGGGGTCCGGGGCCGCGCGCGAGCCAGTCGTTGATGCTGGCCGTGCGCGCCAAGGCGCTGATCGACGGGCGGCTTGCGCCTTCAATCGACGACGTGGTGGCGCTGGCGGAACCGATCTTGAAGCACCGCATGGCGCTGAAGTTTGCCGCGCGCGCCGACAACCAAGACCTTTCCGGCATCATCGCGCGGCTGGCCGCGAAGGCCGGATAACGGAACCAATGGCCACAGGCGCTGAAAATTGGTCTGCAGCGGACGCCTCGGACGGGAACGCGCATTCGCTGGACCGGCTGCAGGAGAGTGCGCATGCGCTCGCCGAGCGGCTGCCGGACCTGTTGATCGATGCGAAGCGTATTTCGCAAACGGTGGCGCACGGCATCCACGGGCGGCGGCGTTCGGGACCCGGCGAGACGTTTTGGCAATTCCGAAACTATGAAGGGACCGATAGCGCGCAGTTGATCGACTGGCGGCGTTCGGCATCGTCGGATCATGTCTATGTGCGCGAGCGCGAATGGGAAGCCGCGCACACCGTGTGGATGTGGTCGGACTTATCGGCGTCGATGGATTTCAAGAGCCATCTTTCGAGCGTGACGAAGCGTGACCGGGCTGTTGTTCTCATGCTGGCGGCGGCGGAATTGCTGGTGCGGGGCGGCGAACGTATTGGTCTCATGGCGATGTCGCAGCCTTCGGGGAGCCGCAAAATCGCGAACGTGTTGGCCGAGGCGATCATCACCAATATCTCGTCGCCGTTGATCGCGAAGAGCAGGCCGCCTCAACAGCAGATCCCGCGGCATGCGGAAGTGCTGCTGTTCGGCGATTTCCTGGCACCGGTTCCAGCGATCCGGGAGCGCATTGAGGAACTGGCCGCGCTCGGCGCGCGCGGACATTTGGTGCAGGTGTTCGACCCAGCGGAAGAAACGTTGCCCTACGATGGGCGGGCGGAATTTTCCAACGCGTCCGGGCGCGAGCGCTATTTGGCCGACCGCGTGGAGACGCTGCGCGTTGAATATCAAAAGCGCCTGGCCGATCACCGGGCGCAGATCGAGGATTTCACACACCGGCTCGGCTGGTCATTCATGGTGCATCATACGGACCGGCCGGCGACGGAGCCGCTGCTCACGCTTGTGATGCGGCTCGCCGGTGAGATGGGCGCGGTCTATCGCGCCGAAACGCCTGCGGAGGCCGTGTGATGGGCCTTGGCGCACTGGCGTTTCTAAATCCTTGGCTGCTGTCGGCGCTGCTCACGTTGCCGCTGATCTACTGGCTGTTGCGCACGGTGCCGCCGCGTCCGCGCCAGATCGAGTTTCCGCCGACGCGTATTCTCGTTGGCATCGAAAACAAAGAGAAGACGCCGGCGAAAACACCGTGGTGGCTGCTGCTGGTCCGGTTGCTGGCGGCGGCCTTTGTGATTTTTGCCTTGGCCGAGCCGGTGCTGAACCCGCAGGCGCAATCGCCTGTCAAAGGGACAGGGCCGGTCGTAATCGCCGTCGACAACGGTTGGGCGTCGGCTGGCGCATGGGATCAACGACTGGCGATGGTGGAACGGCTGATCGACGAGGCCGAAAGCGAAAGCCGGCCGACCGCAGCGGCTCTGCAGCCGCAGCCGTTCGCGCCTGACCGGACGGGACTGGTGGCCGCGCTGGAGACGGCGCTGACAACCGCGAATGCAACGGCGGCGAGCGTCGTTTGGCTGGCGGATGGCATCGATCACGACGGCAAAGGTGGCGCGTTTGCCGAGGCGCTGTCAAAAGCAAAGGGCGATGGCCGGTTCTCGGTGGTCGATGTGTCGGCCGGCGGGGAACCGCTGGGTCTTTCGGCGTCCGTTGGTGCGGACGGCAAACTGACGGCGCGGATTGTTCGCGCGACGGGTGGTCTGCGCGAGGCCACGGTCTATGCCTACTCGGCGCGGGGGCAACGGTTGGGCGAAGCCGTATTCAAGCTCGGCGTGGGTGAGACCGCGACGACGGCTGCGATCGAGATGCCGCTGGAATTGCGCAATCAGGTGACGCGACTGGAGATTGCCGGTTCGCGGTCGGCGGGGAGCGTCAGCCTGCTCGATCAGCGGTCGCAGTGGCAGCGCGTGGGGCTGATCAGCGGCGAGGCGCAGGAAAAGGCTCAGCCGTTGCTGGCGCCGCTTTATTACATCCAGCGCGCCGTGCAGCCGTTCTCGGAGTTGATCCTGCCGAAGGAGAAGAACCTCGCTTCGGGCATCAAGACGATCATTGATGACCGGGCGAGCCTGATGATGCTGGCCGACATCGGAACCGTCTCGGGCGAGGCCGCGGAACAGGTGGCCAACTGGGTCGAGAAGGGCGGGGTGCTGGTGCGCTTTGCCGGACCACGTCTGGAGAAGGGTGGCGACGATCTTTTGCCGGTGGGCTTGCGGGCCGGCGGGCGGTCGCTGGGCGGCGCGCTGTCGTGGTCGACGCCCCAGCCGCTGGCGGCCTTCGATGAAGAGAGCATCTTTGCAGGGCTGACAATCCCGGCCGACGTGTCGATCAAGCGGCAGGTGCTGGCCGATCCGGCACTGTTGACGCCGGAGGTGAAGGTTTGGGCGCGGTTGAACGATGGGACGCCGCTGGTGACCGCGACGCGCAAGGGCGACGGCTATCTCGTGCTGTTCCATGTGACGGCGAACTCGGATTGGTCGAACCTGCCAATCTCTGGATTGTTCGTTGAAATGCTGCGGCGGATTACGGAACTCGGCACGATGACGGCTGCGCCGCGTGCGGGCGAAGAGGGCAGCACGGTCGCCGACACGGGGGCTGGGGCTGCCGTTCCGGAGACGTTGGCTCCGACGCAGACGCTCGATGGGTTTGGTGTGCTCAAGCCGCCGCCGCCGACCGCGCAGCCGCTGAAGCGGGCAACGGCCGACAAAACAAAAGCGAGCCTCGATCATCCGCCGGGGTACTATGGCGCCGGTGCAGCGCCACGCGCGATCAACGCGGTGACGGCGCAGACGGTTCTAGCGCCGCTACCCACCCCGCCGGCTGGGACCGAACGCATGGGCTATGACCAGGAAGGCACGACGAATTTGAAACCGGCGCTACTGACGGCAGCCTTGGCGCTGCTCTTTGCCGACGTGATGGCCGTGCTCTTGCTGATGGGTGGCCTCAGGGCGCTGATGCGTCCTGCGGCGCAGACCGCCGCCGTTGTTCTGGCGGTGATGGCGTTTGCGCCCGCGCCCGCCGATGCGCAGGATTTCGATTTGCCGAGCCGGTTCAATTTCCCCGGGCGGGCTCAGCCGACGGCGCCGACCATGACGGTGCCGGCAGAGGTCGCGCCGGCGGACAAGCCGTCGGTTGAGGCGACGTCGAATGTGACGTTCGGCTATGTGCTGACGGGCGACCCGAGCGTCGATCAGGTGAGCAAGCAGGGTTTGTCGGGTCTGATGAAGGTATTACGTGCGCGCACGGCGGTGGAGCCCGGCGAGCCGCGCGGCGTCGACATCGTGGCCGACGAAATCGCGTTCTATCCGGTGCTCTATTGGCCGGTGCTGGACAGTGCGGAAGAGTTGCCGGAGGCAGCACTCGCCAAGATCGACGCGTTCATGAAGCAGGGCGGGCTAATCATTTTCGATACGCGCGACTATGGCAGCGGACTTCCGACGGGCATGGCGATGGCGGGCGAGCGGGGGCCCGCGTTGCAGCGGCTTATCGGCAAGCTCGATATTCCACGTCTCGAACCTGTTCCTGACGATCATGTGCTGACGAAGTCGTTCTATCTCCTGCAGTCGTTTCCGGGACGGTGGGACGGCGGTCAACTGTGGGTCGAAGCGCAGGAGCGCAGCGAGGACGGCGCGGAGGGTGAAACCAATCGCGCACGGCAGGCGGACGGCGTGTCGTCGATCATGATCACGCCGAACGATTTCGCCTCAGCCTGGGCGCTGGATGAGAGTGGCACTCCGATTTATCCGGTCGTTCCTGGCGGCGAACGCCAGCGTGAAATGGCGCTCAGAACGGGCGTCAACATTGTGATGCATGCGCTGACCGGCAACTACAAAGCCGATCAGGTGCACGTGCCGGCGCTTCTTGAGCGGCTGGGGCAGTAAGGGCAGACCCATGAATTGGTCGATCGATTTCGCACCGCTGATCCCCGAACCCTGGCTGTGGGTTGCGGCGGCGATCGCGGCTGTGCTGTGCGTTCTTCTCTTGCTGCGGCGCAGCCGCGGCGCGGCGCTGCGGGCGATTGCGCTGGCAGCCGTGATCGCGGCGCTCGCCAATCCGACACTCAGGCAAGAGGACCGCGAACGGCTCGCCAACATCGCGCTCGTCGTCATCGACGAAAGCACCAGCCAAGCGATCGACAAGCGGCCGGAGCAGGCGGCGGCGATCCGCGCGGAGGTGGAGAAAAAGCTCGGCGCCATTCCCGATCTCGATGTGAAGTATGTGACGGCGGCGCGGCCGAGCGAGACGGCGACGCGGGGCACGAACCTCTTTGCCGATCTCAATGTGGCGCTTGGCGATATTCCGCCGGACCGGATCGCGGGCGTGATCATGGTGACGGACGGGCAGGTTCACGACGTGCCGCAGAAAGCCGCCGCGCTCGGGTTTGATGCGCCGGTGCACACGCTGCTGACCGGGCGCCCGAATGAATTCGACCGGCGCATCGAAGTGGTGAAGGCGCCGAAGTACGGGCTCGTTGGACAGTCGCGCGATGTGGAATTGCGGGCGATCGAGACCGGGCGGGCGGGCAAGCCCGGCGATCTGGTCTCGCTGAAGATCCGCCGCGACGGGCAGCCGGACGAATTGCGCAGTGTCGAGGTCGGGCAAATCGTGCGCATCCCGATGGAGTTTCCGCATGCGGGGGCGAACATCCTGGAAGCGGAACTCGAGACGGCGCCGGGTGAACTGACGCCGGTCAACAACAAGGCGGTGATTGCGGCGGAAGGCGTGCGCGAGAATTTGCGCGTGCTCTTGGTGTCGGGCGAACCGCACGCGGGCGAGCGGACGTGGCGTAACCTTTTGAAGTCGGATGCGTCGGTCGATCTGGTCCACTTTACTATCTTGCGGCCGCCGGAAAAGCAGGATGGGACGCCGATCAATCAGTTGTCGCTGATCGCGTTTCCGACGCGCGAGTTGTTCCTGGAAAAGAT
The DNA here is from genome assembly GCA_002279935.1 of Hyphomicrobium sp. 12-62-95. Taxonomy (GTDB): domain Bacteria; phylum Pseudomonadota; class Alphaproteobacteria; order Rhizobiales; family Hyphomicrobiaceae; genus JAGVSR01. The sequence continues at coordinate 214,721 of NCCZ01000002.1, forward strand.
CCGCGATTTTGATCTGATCATTTTCGACCGGTACGAGCATCGCGGCATTTTGCAGCTCAGCTACTACGACAACATAGCGCGTTACGTGGAGGGCCATGGCGGCGCTTTGCTGATTGCGGCCGGGGATGATTTTGCCGGTGCGACGTCGCTCTACCGGACGCCGCTGGCGCCGGTGCTGCCGGCACAGCCGACGGGGCGGGTGTTCGAGGAACCGTTCAAGGCGTCGATCACGGAAGACGGCGCGAAGCATCCCGTGACGCGCGGATTGCCGGGCGCGGGCGTCGACGGAAAACCGCCGACATGGGGCCGCTGGTTCCGGCAGGCGGAGGTGAAAGCCGCACGTGGCACGTCAGTGATGGCGGGCGCACAGGACAGTCCATTGCTGCTGTTGGAAAAGCGCGGCAAGGGGCGCGTGGCGCTGCTGACGTCCGATCATGCGTGGCTGTGGGCGCGCGGTTTTGAGGGCGGCGGGCCGCATTCGGATCTGCTGCGGCGGCTGTCGCACTGGCTGATGAAAGAGCCGGAGCTTGAAGAAGAGCGGCTGATCGCATCCGCCAAGGGGCTCAAGGTCACACTGGAACGGCGCTCCATGGGATCAACGGTGGCTCCTGCGCAGCTCACCGCTGCCGATGGTACGGTGACCGAGGTCAAGCTGGAGCCGGCGGGGCCCGGCATCTGGCGTGGGACGGCGGACGTTAAGCTGCCCGGTCTTTACAAGGCGTCCAACGAGGGTACTGAGGGTCCACTAACGGCCGTGGTACATGCGGGAACGGAAGACCCTCGTGAAATGAGCGATGTGACGGCGACCGATAAGATCATGCAAACGCTGGCCTCTCAGACCGGCGGCGGCGTGTTCTGGACCGGCTCGGGCGCGTCGGCGGACGTGGATGTGCCGCGCATCAGCATGCTCGCTACTGCGAAAGTGTTTTCCGGATCCGGATGGATGGCGCTCCGGGACCGCGAGGCGTACGTGACCCGGGGGGTTAAGATTTTTCCCTTGTTTACCGGGATCTTGGCGCTGGCCGCCTTGCTTGCCTTGCTGTCGCTGGCCTGGTGGCGTGAGGGCCGATAGCCACAATTGGAACGAAAATTAAGCAACAGCGTTCGCCTATAAGTAGGATGGCGCGCCGCCCACGGCTGTTATTCACTAGCGATCACAAGCTTTTTACGATTACACTTGCAGAATCTTCTGCGCTGCAAAAAATGGCAGCAATGTGCGACGCGACATCGCAGCGCACAAAAATAGCAGAGAAGCTGGGGGCCTACACATGCACTACTACGCATACGAGCTCGCGCACGCCATCGCCCGCCCACTGCGGTTCGGGGCGGAGGCGCTCAAGTACAGCGTAGACAACCCCTTCAATCCGTTCTCGGCAACGCCCTTCAACCGCTCCATAGCGGCGGCGTGTGAAGTTTTTGAGAATGTCACGCGGCGCTACGGCAAGCCTCACTTCGGTTTGAAGGAAACGAAGATCAACGGCATTTCCGTGCCGGTCAGCGAAGAGATCGTCAGCGTCAAGCCGTTCTGCAATTTGATTCACTTCAAGCGCCAGTTCGGCGACGGCGTGCCGGCACCGGCGAACGATCCCAAGGTTCTGATCGTTGCGCCCATGTCGGGCCATTACGCAACGCTCCTGCGCGGCACGGTTGCCGCCATGCTGCCGGAGCATGAAGTTTACATTACCGATTGGGCCGACGCGCGCGAAGTGCCGCTGTTCGAAGGCCGGTTCGATCTCGACAGCTTCATCGATTATCTGATCGAGTTCGTGCACACGCTCGGACACAACACGCACATGATCGCAGTCTGCCAGCCGGCCGTGCCGGCGCTGGCGGCAACGGCGATCATGGCGGCAAACGACGATCCGGTGCAACTCTCGTCGCTGACGCTGATGGGTGGGCCGATCGACACGCGCCGCAATCCAACGGCCGTCAACGAATTGGCCGGGAAAAAATCCATTACGTGGTTTGAAAATAACGTCACGTCTTTCGTGCCGCCGCCGCACGCGGGCGCCATGCGCCGCGTCTATCCCGGCTTCATGCAGCTGACCGGGTTCATGACCATGAACCTCGAACGGCACATGAATGCGCATGTCGACCTGTTCAACAATCTCGTTCAGGGCGACTGCGACAGCGTCAAGGGACACCAGGACTTCTACGAAGAATATCTGGCAGTCATGGACCTGACGGCCGAATTCTATCTGCAGACCGTTGAGACGGTCTTCCAGGAGCATTCGCTGCCCGACGGGCGGATGATGCATCGCAATCAACTTGTCGATTGCTCGAAGATCCGGAAGACGGCGATTATCACCATCGAAGGCGAACGCGACGACATCTGCGGTTTAGGTCAAACCGAAGCCGCCCAGCTTCTGTGCACGAACGTGCCGGATGACGAGCGTTTCCACTACGTGCAGCCGGGCGTCGGACACTACGGCGTTTTCAACGGTACGCGGTGGCGCACGGAAATTCAGCCGCGGCTGCGCCAGATGATCCGCTCCGTCGAACGCAAGCGCAAAGTGGGCACCGCCGTCGAGGTGAAGCCATACATCGGTGGCTGGCCGCTGACGCCGGACCGGCCGGCTAACGTGCTGTTGAACGGCGCGGCCGAATAAGGTCGCGCCGGCCTTCATAAATTCCCTGAGGACATATCCCCGGCCGCGTTGCGGTCCGGTCTGCGATCCGTCATGCGACTCGCGCTATCCCATTCAGCTGGATGGCCGTTTTCGGCGGCGGCTGACACTCAAGGGACGGCGCGATGTCATTGCTTTTCTCCATCGTTTATGCGGCGCACGCGAATGGGACGCACCACAAGCTGGCGCTTGATGCGCTTCGCTATCTGGCGCGTGCGGATGCGGAGCCCTGGCGGCGCGTTTTCCTGAAGTATGCCGAGATCTATATGACCGGCTCGAAGGCGCCCGACACCGAATTCAAAGACTTCAAGAACCACGTTCTGCATGTGCGCGACAACTACTGGGGTGGTGCGCCGGAGAAGGTCGCCAGCTGGTATGGTCACGTCGTCGAGGCGCTGCGGGAGAAAGATTTCGAGCGTGCGGTTTATGCCGCCGGCGTGCTCAGCCACTACTACACTGACCCTATTCACCCCTTTCACACAGGACAATCCGATGCCGAGTCCAGCGTGCATCGGGCGGTCGAGTGGAGCATCAATCGCTCGTACGACAGCTTGCGCGCCGAGGGCGAAGCGAAACATCAGAACGAGTTGCCGACGCTTCCATCTGGAGGCGATTGGCTGCGGTCGATGGTCATTGCCGGTGCAGATCGCGCCAACCCGCACTACGAGACGCTCATCACGCACTACGATTTCGCCCGGGGCGTGCGCGAGCCGACCGAGGGATTGAATTCGATTTCGCGGGATGCCGTGGCGGGACTTTTGATTTATGCCGCGCACGGCTTCGCGTTGATCCTCGATCGCGCCATCACGGAGGCGGCTGTCGAACCGCCGGAAGTATCGCTGACGGCGGAGACGCTGCTGGCGACGCTCAAAGTGCCGGCAAAGTGGATCACGAAGAAGATCACCGATGCGGACACGCGGCGTCAGGTGCAGGCGATGTACGATGAGTTGATGGCGACCGGCCGGGTCGAGGCGACACTGCCCGAAGACGACCGGGTGGTGCGCGATCTGCATGCCAAGGGGGTGCTGGCGCCGCGCGCCGCGGCGATGGCGGCGGAGCGTGCAAGGCGGCTTGCACCTGCGGTGGCGTCAAAGGCAGCCAAGCATTCAGCCATTGCGATGCCGGCTGCGGTGGCGGGTCGGCGTCCGCTGGATACAGTTGCCTCGGAGCCGGCGGGCGGTCAACCGGCTCTCATGTCCGCTGCCGTGCGTTCGCATGTCGTGGTGTTGGCGCCGCCGCATCGGCAGCAGGGGCTTTCGAGCCTGGACGCGGCGCCGCGCTGTTATCTCCTGGAGAACGACGATCTGGAGCGTGCGCCGTCGATCGGTCCGAAGCTGGCGGAGCGTCTGGCGCTCGGCGGCATTGTGAGCGTGAAGAACTTCCTCGATGCGGACCCCAACGCGGTCGTGTCGCTGCTCGGCGGCGGGCGGTTTGATGCGGCGATGGTGGAGCGTTGGAAGGCGGAAGCGCGGTTGGTTCTTCGTGTGCCCGGGTTGCGCGGCACGCATGCGCAATTGCTCGCGGGGGCAGGTTACGACACGGCGGAGAAGCTGGCGGAAGCCGAGCCGGTGGCGTTGTCTGCCGCTGTCTTGTCGTTTGCGACGACGCCGGCAGGGGTGCGTATATTGCGCAATGGGGATACGCCCGACATCGAAGCCATTACACGGTGGGTCCAGAGCGCGCAGCAGGCGCTGGCCGCTTAGACGCCAGTGTCATGCGGACGCTGTGATTAACGGCGCGGCACTTGCGCAACACATCGTGCGTCTTCACGACGTCATCTCGATTTTGCCCCACTCTCTCCCCAGTCGACTGGTTAGTCGGCGGCAACGGAGGATGCTTTGCGTCCGGCCGCTCGGCAGCGGGGGCTCCGATGATTTTTTTCGTGATGGTTGTGATTGCGAGGGTTCAACAATGACCACGATGGAAGCGGTTCGGGACCGCATTCTTTCTCACAGTCTCGGGCTTGTCAGTGCTCGGGGCCTCTCGGCTTTGTCGATCGGCGATCTGGCTCGGGATATGGAACTCTCGCGTAGCGCTCTGCTGGCGCACTTTGCGGATCGGGAGGCGCTGCAGATTGGCGTGATCGAGAAGGCGGCGACACTTTTCGTGCATGATGTGGTGGAGGCGGCGACTGCGGCTGCCGCGGGCGAGGCGCGTCTACGGGCTCTTTTTGGCCGCTGGCTGGCTTGGTCGCGGTCACCGCGTCTCACCGGCGGTTGCCCGTTCGTCCATGCGAGTGCCGAGAGCGATGCGTTGCCGCCGGGCGTGCGCGGCAAGCTTGAAGACTTCATGACCGGTTGGTCCGATGCGTTGAAGGCGTCCATCGACGACGCCAAAGCGGCCGGGCAGTTGACCGCCGATACGGATGCCGACCAACTCGTGTTCGAGCTTTATGGCCTCTATCTCAGTCATCATTTCTGGCACTGGTCGATGAAGGACCGGATGGCACAGGAGCGGACGCAGCGGGCGTTCGAACGTCTGTTGGCTGCCAGCCGCGGGTGATCACTTCCCTGCCAAGGCCTTGCGCCGGACGCGGTGCCGGGCCAAAGTAGCCGCGTTCCGAGGGGCGCCGGTTGGCCGGCTGAGATTGCGCGATCGAGCGCGAGCACCCTTCGAACCTGATCCGGGTCATGCCGGCGAAGGGACGGACGCATGTTCCTGGCTGTCAGCCGGGGCTCTCTCCCTCATTGGCGTGATGAAACGCAAATGCGCGCCTTTTGGTGCGCGCGGGAGACTAGCCATGAACAAGCCGACGCGGCCTGCCGATCTTTCCTTGCCCACGGTGACGACGGGGCCAATCAGTGCTTCGCGCAAGGTCTATTCGGCGCCGGAGGGGCATCCCGATATCGCCGTTCCGCTGCGCGAGATCGCGCTCACCGATCCGAATGAACCGGTGTTCCACGTTTACGATCCGTCGGGGCCTTATACCGATCCTTCCGTTGAGATCGACGTGGCGAAGGGTTTGCCGCGATCGCGGACGTCGTGGGTTGTCGAGCGGGGCGGCGTGGAGGCGTATGCCGGCCGCGAGGTGAAGCCGGAGGACAACGGGCACGTGTCGGGGGCGCATGCGGCGCGGGTGTTTCCGATTGTGAATGCGCCACTGCGGGCTGTTGGGTGTGGCACCCCCACCCCTGGCCCCTCCCCGCAAGGGGGAGGGGAAAACAAGCGGCAGGCTCCGCTCACACAATTGGAATTTGCGCGCGCAGGGATCATCACCAAGGAGATGATTTATGTGGCCCATCGCGAGAACGTGGGGCGGCAGCGGGTTCTGGAGCGGGCGGAGGCGGCACTCGCCGATGGCGAGAGCTTCGGTGCGGCCATTCCGCCTCACATTACGCCGGAGTTCGTGCGAGATGAAATTGCGCTCGGGCGGGCGATTATTCCGGCGAACATCAATCACGCGGAACTGGAGCCGATGATTATCGGCCGCAACTTCCTGGTGAAGATCAACGCGAACATCGGGAATTCGGCGGTGTCGTCGTCGGTGGAAGAGGAGGTCGAGAAGATGGTGTGGGCGATCCGCTGGGGGGCGGACACGGTCATGGATCTCTCGACGGGGCGGAACATTCATACGACGCGCGAGTGGATTTTGCGTAATGCGCCGGTGCCGATCGGGACGGTGCCGATCTATCAGGCGCTGGAGAAGTGCGGCGGCGATCCGGTGAAGCTGACGTGGGAACTGTATCGCGACACTCTGATCGAGCAGTGCGAGCAGGGCGTCGACTATTTCACCATTCATGCGGGTGTGCGGCTCGCCTATGTGCCGCTGACGGCGAACCGGGTGACGGGGATCGTTTCGCGCGGCGGGTCGATCATGGCGAAGTGGTGCTTGGCGCATCACAAGGAGAGCTTCCTTTATGAGCGGTTCGACGATATTTGCGACATCATGCGGGCGTATGACGTGTCGTTCTCGCTCGGAGATGGTTTGCGGCCGGGATCGATCGCGGATGCCAACGACCGGGCGCAGTTCGCGGAACTGGAGACGCTTGGGGAACTGACCAAGACCGCCTGGGCGAAGGGGTGTCAGGTCATGATTGAGGGGCCGGGTCATGTGCCGATGCACAAGATCAAGGTCAATATGGAGAAGCAGCTGCGGGAGTGCGGCGAGGCGCCGTTCTACACGCTGGGGCCGCTGACGACGGACATCGCGCCGGGGTACGATCACATCACGTCGGGGATCGGGGCGGCGATGATCGGTTGGTTCGGGACGTCGATGCTTTGCTACGTGACGCCGAAGGAGCACCTGGGGTTACCGAACCGGGACGACGTGAAGACCGGCGTCATCACGTACAAAATCGCGGCACACGCGGCTGACTTGGCGAAGGGGCATCCGGCGGCGCAGTTGCGCGACGATGCGCTGTCGCGGGCGCGGTTCGATTTCCGGTGGGAGGATCAGTTCAACCTCGGGCTCGATCCAGATACGGCGCGGGCCTACCACGACGAGACGCTGCCCAAGGAGGCGCACAAGGTGGCGCACTTCTGCTCCATGTGCGGGCCGAAGTTCTGCTCGATGAAGATCACGCAGGACGTGCGCGACTATGCGGCGAAGCTTAATGAGCAGGCGCAGGGGATGGCGGACATGAGCGAGAAGTTCCGCGAGATGGGCGGTCAGGTTTACGTGCGGGAGAGCGGGGGCGGTTAAGGCTCCCCCGCGGGCCCGGGGGGCGGCGAGCGTGGCGCTAGAAAGGCACAGTTGGAAACAATCCTGTGGCTGTCGTTTCCGCCATATTGGCGCCGCCGATGCAGACGCATAACACTGACGAATAGACTAGGGTTCGGCCCTAGGTTCATCGTCTGATGCTAAGCTGAAGCGCACCCATGCTCGAACCGCCCGCGCTCCGTGCGCGCCCACGTGACCCTCGTGTCGACTTCTTCCGCGGTTTGGCGCTCATCTTTATTTTTATCGACCATATCCCTGATAATACATGGGCTTATGGGACACTGAAGAACTTCGGATTCGCGGATGCGAGCGAGGTTTTCGTGCTTCTGTCGGGGTATTCGGCGGCGCTTGCCTATGGCTTGGGCAGCGATCGCGGGCCATTGAAACCGTCGTTCTACCGGGCCTTCAAGCGCGCGGGGCGGATCTATTTCTGGCACATCGCGATTCTCATTGCGTCGGCCATCATTCTCTATGCCGCTGCCCACGCGTTCCGCGACCCGGCTTACGTGCACAATATGTTTTTGCAGCGTCTGGGCGATGATCCAGCTGGGGCGGCTTTTGGGGTGCTGTCGCTGACCTACCAACCCAACCAGATGAACATCCTGCCACTTTACGTGGTGCTGATGCTCTGGTTTCCGGTCATGCTGACGCTGTTCCGTCGGGGCGTGGCGCTGACGCTGGCGGTCTCGGCCGGCATTTGGGCGGTGGCCAATTTCTTCAAGATCAACCTGCCGATGAACACGCCGGGCGAGGGCTGGTTTTTCAATCCGTTTGCGTGGCAGCTGTTGTTCACGACCGGGGCTGCGGCAGCGATGCTGGGGCGCAGTCACGAGTTGACCAAGCGGTCGGCTTTGCTGGCGATGGCCATTTTGTATGTCTCGTTTTCGTTTCTCTATGTGGCGCCGTGGGTGCCGATCGGCTGGCTGCCGGACCGTCCGCTGCTGCCGCCCGATCTGATCGGCACGGTGAGCAAGCCGGATCTTTCGGCTTGGCGATTCCTGCACGTGCTGGCGCTGGCCTATATGGCGGGTTCTTTGATCCCGGTTTCCGCTGGCTGGCTGGACCGGCCGGTGGCGCGGGCCATTTCCCTTTGCGGGCGGCATGCGTTGGAGATTTTCGCGCTTGGCACCATTCTGTCGTTTGCCGCGTGGATCGTGTTGCGCCAGATGGGAACGTCGATGGCGCTGGAGTTTGCCGTATCAGCCCTCGGCGTGGTGGCGATGGCCTATGCAGCCCGTTTGCTCACTGTTCGCAAGGCCAGCCAAGCCGTGCCCACAACGGTGCCCGGATAATCAAAGACCGGTGACGCTCGCAACGTTGCGGGCGTGGACGGCTTCATAGTCCGGATAATAAATCAACGTTCCATCCTTGAGATCGGCGGCGATGAGGCCGCGCAAGGGCGTGGCGGGGCTTTGGGTGCCGGATGCCATGCCGATCAAGGCGCGGACATAGCGCGCAGTGGCGGGGATCAGGCCCGGCCCGTAGCCACCCGATGCAATGCGCTCGGGGCAACCGTGATTGGGCAAGATGCGCTGTGGGTTTAGTGCCGCGAGGCGCTCCAGTTCGGGAACGTGACGGGTGAGGTTTGCGGGTTCGGCCACGTATGTGACGGTATCTTCCAGTGTATCGCCCGCAAGGAGTAGCCGGCTGGCGGGGAGCCAGAGTACGACACCGTCGTCGCTGTGAATGTCGTAGTGGCGGAGTTCGACCGCGATGGTGCCGATTTTCAGCGTGAGGTGATCCTCGAACGTTCGCGTCGGCAGCACGAGCGGCGCGATGGCGGGCGGGCCATCGTAGGTTCCCGCTTCGATGGCCGCCCGGTTGTCTCTCATGTGGACGGCTGTGCGGGCGCAGGACACAATTTCGCAATCGGCGAACACGGCGTTGCCGGCGATGTGATCGAGATGCCAGTGGCTGAGGACGACCGTGATGCGGCGGACACCGCGGGCCTCGAGTGCCGCGCGGATGGCTTGAGCGTGGGCAACGGATACGTGGGTGTCGTATACGAGAGCGTCCTCTCCATCGACAATTGCGTAGCTGGCGATGCCGAGGGACAGGGCGCCATCATCGACCCAGTTGTCGCCCGCCGCGAAACGGTAGCCGGGGACGCGGCCATCGTAGAACGCCAGCACGTTGGGATGGGGCTGAAAGATGCGCAGATGGGGGAGCATATTTTATCTATCCGCGCGGACCGCGATGCGGACAGGGTAGAGAACAGCCGCACGGCGTCAACCATTCTGGATGGTGGGCTGCGTGACTTTGCGGGGCCCCTTTTCAAGCCCGAGCGAATGTGCGAGTCTTCTTTTATCGTTCAACAACTGGAAGGAGGTGATCCGATGTCGAGTGGGATCTTGAAGGCTGCGATGTTGGGGTCGCATGGGCTTTCTTCGGAACACCTTCCGCTGATGGCTTGATGGTCCGCGACGCCGGCGGGCCGATGCCCCCGGATATTCGCGCCGGTCTCACGGGGCCGCTCGGAAACGAGCGGCCCTTTGTGTTTTTGGCTGAACTCACCAAAGCGCAAATGCACTCTGCCGTGTAACGGGCGGCATAGGCTGCGGGCGGCAAACGCGCTAGAACGCGAGCATGACGCATCGCGATTTTCTCTATCGGCTGGCCATAACCTTGGCCGCGGGACTTCTTGTGGCAGGCGCCATGCGGCTCGGTCTCGGGGCGCGGTGGTTTGATTTCTATGGCTGGGCTACGGTTCTGTTGGCGACGGCTGTGGCGGTGACGGTTCTGCTCTGGCGGAGACTTCCGCTGGCGGGAGCGAGCCGCTGGTGGAGCCTCTTGGCTGGTGTGCCGGCCATCGCTGGCGCCGCAATCCAAATTGGATTTTGGGTGATGTTTTTCCGCACCGGTGGGAGCAATCCCACGCTCGGGGTGGCGCGGGAGATGGTGCTGCCCGCGCTGGATGCGGCCTTGCCGTTCATGTTCGCGATCTGGCTGGCCATTTCAATCGGGCTGATAACCAAGGCAGGACGGCCCGGAGCCGGGGCATAGGATAATGTTTGGCGTCCTTAACGACACAGGCAGGGAGCCATGATGTTCACGCTCCTCGACATATTTTCAACAACGCCTCATGATGCTGGTCTAGGAGAGGGCGTTATCCTACCAATTTGAGGGAGTGTATATCCGTGTTCAGTCGTGGTCCCGGTTCCGACGGTACTCAGCCCAAACCTCCCTCCATGCCAGCTATGAGCCCCGCTCCCGCAGCGGCTCCAGCGGCGCGCCCGGCCGGGTCGCCGTTCGACCGAGCGGCCGGTGGAAACGGAACCTCCGTGATCGGCACCGATCTCACGATTATGGGTGAGAAGATCACGATCATTTCGCAGAACAAGCTGACCATCGACGGGGATGTCCATGGCGACATTCATGGCCGTCAGGTCGTGATCGGCGAAGAAGGCTCGGTGATCGGCACCGTGAACGCGGAAGCCATCGAAGTGCGCGGCGGCGTCAAGGGCGCGATCAGGGCCGCAACGGTCACGCTGCATCCGACCGCGCAAGTGGAAGGCGATATCACGCATCAGACGCTGGCCATATCCGAAGGCGCGCAATTCGACGGGCGCGTGCGGCGGGCTAAGGATGCAGCCGACTTGAAACCCAATCTCGACGTCTCCGGTTTCGAGACGATCCGGATGCAGGCGCTGACCAACGGAAGCTAAGGCCCCATGGCTTTGACGACCAGATCAGGCTCCGGGACCTTGCGGTCCCGGAGCCTTGTTCTTTGCAAGACGGCGCACGTGGTCAAACCAGTCGTTCTGCTGACGGGTTTCGGGCCGTTTCCCGGTGTGGAGCGCAACGCGTCGGCGGATCTGGTGCAGACGCTGGCGCGGATGGGGGCGGGGCGGTACGACGACGTGCGCTTTGTCGCCGAAGTGCTACCCGTCGACTGGCAGAATGCGCCGCTACGGATCGGCGCGTTGATCGGCCAATATCGCCCGGCATTATCCCTGCACTTCGGCGTCTCGGCGCGGGCTACCGGCTTCGTCATCGAGGCCCATGCCTATAACGCGGCGATTAAAATGCCGGACGAGGGCGGGCACACCGCGGAAACGTCTTATCTCATCTCTGGCGACCGGCCGCGGCGTTCAGCGACCCTTCCCGTGCGGCGCATCGTTCGGGATTTGCGTGACGCCGGATTTCCAGCGGATCTGTCGTCCGATCCGGGCCGATATCTCTGCAACGCCGTGCTCTATCATTCACTCCGGCACGCAACTCTGACAACGCCGCGCTTGCGGTCAGGATTCATCCACATTCCTGCCACACTTGAAATCGGCGTCGGTGGTGAAACGTCGTTGATCAGCTGGCCCGACGCAATCGCAGGCGGACTGCGGTTGATCGAGTCGTGCCTCATCCCATTGCGCCGCAGGCAAAGCGTCTTATCTTAAGTCTCATTCGGCTGGGCCCTTCGGTTTGCGCGTCCCCGGTTGCAGTCTTTGCAGGAGTTTTGCGCACCATGTCGCCCGCTCAGCGCCGCCGCGCGGCCCATCAATACCGCCGGAGCACGTCCATGTTCGCGACCACCGTCATGTCGGCCGGGATCATCATCGCATTGACGGGAGCGTTGGGAGCGTGGCGGGGCATCCTCACGCAGTCGTGGCCGACGGTGGAGGGGACGCTCATTACCAACGTGCTTGAGACGGCGACGGATACGCGCGCGATCCCCATGACCGACCGGCTGCGCGGCGGGATCAAGGAAACGGCGGAGAGCGAGCAACTGGCCCTGGCGTATCGCTATACGGTGGATGGCGTGCCGTTCGAAGGGCACAAGCTGGAGCCGTGGGATTTCGGGTTGCCGGGGCAGGCCAAGATGAAGGCGGTGGCGGCGCTTGGCGCGGGGGCCAAGCATCCGGTTTCGTATGATCCTCAAGACCCCAGGCGCGCCTACCTCAAGGCCGGGCCAAGCACCACGTCTCTGTCGTTGCTGACGATCGGCGGGGTATTGATGGCGGTGGGATTTTTCATCGGACGGATGCAGCGCCGCGCGTAACGTCACGCGGCGCTGCAATCCGGCGATTTACTCGGCTGCCTTTATTTACTCTGCAGCTTGGCCTTCGAGGAAGGCGTGGGCATCTTCCTGACGCTCGAAGATGTGGGGCGCCAGACCGCGCTTGGACAGTGCTTCCTGCATCTTCAGACGCATGAAGGCGGATGTCGTGTAGCGCGTGGTTGTCAGGTAGTGATCGTCCATCATGTATTGGATCATCTCGGCGTAGTCGTCGTAGAGATCCTCGGCGATGCGGCAACCGTCGTGGTTGACCACTGAGTTAACACGGCGGCCGGCGGCGACGCATGCGGCCACCAGCGTTTTGCGCAGATCGTCGATGTCGGACTTCTTGCGGACGCTCCAGCCCTCGAGGTTGACGAAGAGGATGTTGCGGTCGCTGTCGTAGCTGACGCGTTCCGAGAGCTTGAGGTTCAAGAGTTCGGAGAGCAGTTCCATCGGCTCGTCGACGAAGATGCGGCGATCCATCGGCATCGGCTTGTTGATGATGGGCTTGAAGTCCATGTGCGCGAGAATGTGCTTCTCGATGTCGATGCCGGGGGCCACTTCGATGAGTTCCAGACCGCCAGGCGTGAGCTGAAACACGCAGCGTTCCGTGACGTAGATGACGGGCTGCGACTTGCGGCTGGCGTAGGGGCCGGAGAAGGTGATCTGCTCGACGTTATTGACGAACTTGCGGGCGCGGCCTTCCTTGACGATCTTGAGCTTGCCGTAGTGAAGTTCGACTTCCAGGCCGCCGGCGGTGAAGGTGCCGGCGAAGACGACGGCGCGGGCATTTTGCGAGATGTCGATGAAGCCGCCGCAACCGTTCAGGCGGCCGCCGAACTTCGATGTGTTGACGTTGCCGAATTGGTCGCATTCGGCCATGCCGAGGCAGGTCAGGTCGAGACCGCGGCCGTGGTAGAAGTCGAACATCTGGTTTTGGTCGATGATCGCGTGGGCATTCGCCGAGGCGCCGAAGCTCGATCCGCCGGCCAGAACGCCGCCGATGGCGCCGGCTTCGGTCGTCATGACGATGTAGGGCGTGACGCGCTCTTCTGCGGCCACGGCTGCAACGCCGTCGGGCGCACCGACACCGAGATTGATGACGCCGTTGGGTGGGAGTTCGAAGGCGGCGCGGCGGGCGATGATCTTGCGCTCGTCGAGGTCCATCTTGGGCATCGCATCAACGGGGATGCGAATTTCGCCGGAGAGCGCCGGATTATACATGACGCCGTAGTTCATGCGGTGCATCTCAGGCTCGGTGGCGACGACAACGCAATCGACGAGAATGCCGGGAACGCGGACGTCCTTGGGCTTGATGGAGCCTTGCTCAACAATGCGTTCGACCTGCGCGATGACGACGCCGCCGTTGTTGTGGGCGGCCATCGCCTGTGCGAGCACGTCGAGGGTGAGGCACTCTTTTTCCATCGAGAGGTTACCGGACGGATCGGCGCTGGTGGCGCGGATGAGCGCGACGTCGATGGGCGTCGCCTTATAGAACAGCCACTCTTCGCCTTCGACTTCGACATGTTTGACGATGTCTTCGGTCGTCACCTCGTTCACCTTGCCGCCGCCGAGGCGGGGATCGACGTAGGTGTGGAGGCCGACTTTGGTGAAGAGACCGGGCGAGCCGGCCGCGCACGAGCGGTAGAGTTTGGAGATGACGCCCTGGGGAAGATTGTAACCGGTGATTTTGTTTTCTTGGGCGGCCTGCGCGACTTTCGGCATGCGGCCGAAGTTGGCGGCAATGACGCGCGTGAGCAGACCTTCATGATGGAGGCGGCCGGTGCCGAGGCCCTTCGAGTCGCCAGCGCCGGCGCACATGATGAGCGTGCAGGCCTTGGGCGCTTTCGTTTCGACGTAGCGCTTTTCGAGCGCAGCATGGAGGGCTTCGGGAATACAGCTTTGCACGAAGCCGGTGGTGCAGATGACATCGCCGTCCTTGATCAGGGCGATAGCCTGTTCGGCGGAAATGACTTTATTCTTCGCTCTGGCTTCCATGGATAAGGCGTCTCCCCGAGGTCATTATCCGGTCCGGGTCTTGATGCCCGGCCGCTGCCGTCTTGATCAATGAATGGATCATACTTTCGGCGAAGATACATAGCGGGAAGTCCCGGGATGGTGTCCTACTCCCCTGGGTAGAACCTGCCTATCCGAAGGGCGCGGCGGTCGCGCGCAGCTCCGATTATGTGCGGTGCAGCATGGACCTTGGAGACTCAGGGATTGGGGGACTTTGGCCTTAACCCAAAGATTGGCCGCATTCGCGCTCGATGTTGGGCTCTCTTTGATGTGCCGATGTTGGCTCGAACCTTGAGGAGGCGGCCGCAGCCATGCATGCCCGTTTTGCAAAATCCCTGCTGTGCGCCGGTTTGGCCCTGCTCGTTCAGGCTCCTGCCACGTTTGCGACCTCGTTTCAGGATCTGGCCGGGACGTGGCGCGGCGTTGGACGGGTGCAGCTGCTGTCCGGACAGTCGGAGGCCTTGAGTTGCAAAGCCTACTTTACCGCCAAGGAAGCCGGGAATGGTTTGGGCATCGCGCTTGCCTGCGCCAGTGCGTCGAACAAGATCGACCTCAGGGCAGCCTTAGCCCAGACGGGTGAGGCCATTTCGGGCTCTTGGGAGGAGCGGTCGTTCAATTCGACGGGTTCGGTGGCCGGGACGTTTACGAACGATCGCATCGATCTCACGATCGACGGGACGATCAAGGCGACCATGTCGATCACACTGGAGGGTAAGAGCCAGTTGATCTCGATTGCCACCGAGGGCCAGGGCTTCCGCTCGGTGGACCTGGAACTCGAGCGCAGCTAGGCGCGTCGGCGCGGCGTGAAAGCACTTGAGCGCGACTGGGAGGCCACGCTTTTCCCCGCGGAGTCATGGTATTGATTTGTCATGCTTCGCTGGACCAACGCGTCCGGCCCCATGACCGATCCAGGAGATTCGTTATGCTCATGCGCCGCCCTCATGCCCTGATCCTCGCACTCGCCACGGGCCTTACCCTCGCCAGCCTCGCGCCGGCCGAGGCGGGCTTCAAGCGGGGCCGGGGATACAACGGCGTCGAGGAGGGTGGGGTTGTCGCCCAAAGCCGCTATGGCAACGGCAGCGCGACGGGGCGGGTGCGCGAAGCACGCAACGGGTTGCAGGTCCAGTTGCCCGGCGGAACGTGGGAATACTGCCGCGCCAGCTGCTCGGAAACATTGCGCGTGGAGACCGTCGATAAATTCGAGAATGCCGACCTCAAGGGGTATGGCACGGCCGCGCAGGAATGCGGGATCTTTGGCTGCCTCGATGTTGGTATCGGCTGGCGCGACTAATACCTTACGTGAGAAACGGATTGGAGCGGCGTTCGGCACCGATGGTGCTCGTGGGGCCGTGGCCGCAGATGAAGGCGAACTCGTCTCCGAGGGGGAAGAGCTTCGTCTTGATAGCGTTGATGAGCGCATCGTGATCGCCGTAGGGGAAGTCGGTGCGGCCGATGGAGCCGCGGAAGATGACGTCGCCGGCCAGCATGAATTTCTGTCGCTTGTTGACGAACACGACAGAGCCCGGTGAGTGGCCGGGGCAATGCAAAATCTCGAACGTATGGCCGGCGACCGTAACGGTGTCGCCCTCGTTTAGCCAGAGATCGGGCGTGACGTTATTGGCCGGGATGCCGTAGGCGGCTCCTTGTGTTTCCAGATTGTCGAGCAGGATCTTGTCGGCCTTGTGTGGGCCTTCGATTTTGACGCCGAGGCTTTTGCGCAGTTCATCCGCGCCGCCGGCGTGGTCGATGTGGCCATGGGTGAGGAGGATCTTCTCGATCTTCAGCCCCAGTTCGGCAATCGCCGCCTGGATCTGCCCCAGATCGCCGCCGGGATCGACGACGGCGCCCACCTTGGTGGCCTCGTCCCAGATCAGCGAGCAATTCTGCTGGAAGGGCGTCACCGGAATGATTGCCGCCTTCAGCCCCACAGTCGCTTCAGCCCGTTCGTTCATTTCGCCTCCGGTCGGGCGCACTGCGCCGCTCGTTTTTCCGTTAGGTAATGCGAACCGTGCTCCGGCGCGACAACTTTTGCTGCGAAGCGTGTTTTACCGCCGCTTGGCCGGGAGAGGATGGAGCTGCGGAATGATGGCGGCGGCCAATTGGAGGTGTTCGGAAATGACGCCGCGCAGTTTGCCTATCTCCCCGGCAACTGCCCGCAACTTGGGCGCGGGCCCCTGTACGAGGATCACTTCGAGGGTCTTTTCGCCCGTCAGGTGAACGTGCAGGGAGGAGATGACTTCATCGATGTAGCGGCGTTGGAGATCGGCTAGCCGTTGCTGCAAACCGCCGACCGTGTGGTCGTAAAACAGGGTGATGGTGCCGACCATAACATCCTCGCCCTTGTCGCTCTTCGTTTCGACGAGCGCGCGGTGGACGAAGTCGGCAACTGCTTGAGATCGGCTCTGGAATCCGCGCTCTGTCACGACATGGTCGAGGTCGGTGAGCAGGTCTTCCGAGAGTGAGATGGTGACGCGGCTGACGGGGCCGCGCTTGACGGGATCGGTGGCCGGCGCAGACTGGCGGACTTTCGCGGATGAGCGCTTCGACCGCGGGGTTTTCGCCACCATGAGCATTCTTCCTTCATCTGGCACGGTCCGTGCGATGCCTCGACAGTATGACGATTTCCTGCAATCGTCATACCGGGTTCGATGGAGGGAGGTGCTCATGCTTTGGGCTGACAAGGCCTGGCCTGAAATTCCAGGCGTTCTGCGGGCCGTCAACGGCGCCGCCATTCTGCCGGTGGGGGCAACCGAACAGCACGGGCCGCAACTGGGCTGCGGGATGGATTTCTTGCTTGCGGACAAGCTGTGCCGCAAGGTCTCGGAGGAGACCGGCGTGCCGATGATGCCGACGATGCCGTATGGCTGCTCGATCGGACATAGCAAGCGCTGGCCGGGGACGATCGCGCTCGAACCGGCTGTGATGACAGCGCTAGTCACGCAGATCGGGACTTGGGCTTATCATTCCGGCGTGCGGCGGCTGTTCATCGTCAACACGCATGTGACGAACTTCGCCCCGCTTCGGTGCGCGCTGGAAAATCTGCGCGCGACCTTCGACGATCTGATGGTGTGCGTGATCAATACCGGGCAGATGACGCCGCGGGTGAAGGCCGTCCATTTTGCCGATGGCGACGACTGGCATGCGAACGATGCTGAGACTTCACTCATGCTTGCGGTCGCGCCGGAGATCGTGCGCGAAGCGGAGATCGCTGGCGCGGACGATCCGGACCGGACGGAGGGGCTGGTATTTTCGCATCCTGTGAACCGGACGAGCAAGAATGGCGTCACGGGGTATCCGAGCCGCGCCACGAAGACAAAAGGCGAAGACCTGTTCGCGATGATGGTGGAGGACCTGTCGAACATGGTCCGGCGCGGCATGATTGAGACGCCGCCGCTCGACGCCTCTTATCACACGCCGTTTTCCAGCACCTGATCACACGTCCAAAACCGGGGGACACGATGGCTCACGATCCCAAACTCGATGCGCTCATGACGGATTTGAAGGCGCGCGGCGTCAAATATTGCATGGGTGCTTACGTGGATATTCACGGCTGCCAGAAGGGCAAAGTGGTGCCGATCGATCACCTGCATCACATGGCGGCGGGGTCGGAGCTTTATACTGGCTATGCCGTCGACGGCATGGGGCAAGCGCCCAACGACGACGAGTTCGCGTCGATCCCGGATTTCGACGCGCTCGTGCAGTTGCCGTGGGAGCCGAAGGTCGCGTGGATGCCGGCGGACATTCATTTCAAGGGGCAGCCCTATCCGCTGTCGACGCGTGTGGCTTTGAAAAATGTTCAGGCGGAGGCAGCGAAGCTGGGGCTTGGTTTCAATCTCGGGATTGAGTGCGAGATCTTCGTGTTGAAAAAGATGCCGGATGGGTCGCTGGCGATCCCGAACCCGGACGATAAGCTGATCAAGCCTTGCTACGATATTCGCGGCTTCATGGGGAACTTCACCTGGCTCGACCGGATGGCGACGACGATCAACGATCTGGGGTGGGATCTCTATTCCTTCGATCACGAGGATGCGAACGGGCAGTATGAATTTGATTTCAACTATGCCGACGCGCTGACGACGTGCGACCGGTTCACGTTTTTCCGCATGATGGCGAAGCAATATGCCGAGGACCTGGGACTGCTCGCGACGCTGATGCCGAAGCCGTACGCCAACCGGACGGGGAACGGGGCGCATTTCAATATGTCGCTGTACGACCTGGAGACCAAAGCGAACCTCTTCAAGTGCAAGCCGGAGGATGATCCGCGTGGGCTTGGTCTGACGCCGATGGGGTATCATTTCATTGGCGGCGTTCTACGGCATGGGCGGGCGCTGTGCGCGACCTTTGCGCCGACGGTCAATAGCTACAAGCGTCTGGTTCGGCGTGGTTCGATGGCGACGTTCTCATGGGCGCCGGTATTCAACTCGTACGGCTCGAACAACCGCACGAACTCGATCCGCGTGCCGATGGGCGGCGGACGTTGCGAGAGCCGCAACGCGGATGGCGCGGTCAATCCGTATCTGGCGGCGACGCTGGCGCTAGCTGCCGGACTAGAAGGCGTGCGCGAGAAGATCGATCCGGGGATGCCCAACGACGACAATCTGTATGAGATCAGCGAAGAGGCGCGGCGCGCGCGGGGCATCGATTTCCTGCCGCAGAATTTAGACGAAGCTGTTGATGCGTTCGAAGCCGATCCGCTGGTCGAGAAGACTCTCGGGACAGCGTTGCGGGACGAGTTCGTGCGCTACAAGCGCGAAGAGTGGCGCGAGTATCACCTCTCGATCTCACCCTGGGAGATCGAGAGGTACAGTCACCTGTTCTAAGTTGCGTTCGTTCTACTCGCTGCCGGCGGCGGCAACGGAGACGAAGCTGTCGCGGGCGTGCTTGACGGCGGCCGGGTTGCGGTCGGTCGTGTAGTAGTCGCCCATCACTAGAATATCCATGTCGGTGCGGTGGAAGCAGGAGATGGCCTGCTCGGGCGAGTTTACGACCGGTTCTTGCCGGTTGAAGCTCGTGTTCAGGATCACGGGGATGCCGGTGATCTTGGCGTATTCCTCGATGACGCCGTAGTAGCGCGGGTTGGCCGAACGCTCGATGGTCTGGATGCGGCCGGTGCCGTCGACGTGGGCTGCAGCGGGGATCAGCGCGAGCTTATCGGGGTGGATGCGCGGGGCCAGCGTCATGAAGGGGTCGGGCTGCGTTACCTCGAAGAATTCTTTCGACCGCTCCAAGAGCACGACGGGGGCGAAGGGACGGAACGCCTCGCGGTGCTTGATCTTGGCGTTAATGAGATCCTTGATCTTGTTGTCGCGGGCGTCGGAGAGAATCGAGCGATTGCCCAGCGCGCGCGGGCCCATCTCGGCGCGTCCCTGGAACCAGCCGACGATCTTTTGTTCGCTCAGGTCTTTGGCAACCTTCTTCAAGAGGTCGGCTTCCTCGAACTTCTGATAGGTGAGGCCGGCCTTATCGAGCGCGGCCTTGATCTCCGCGTCGGTGAAGCCCTTGCCGTAATAGGCGTGCGTCATCTCGAAGGTGCGCGGGTTGCCGAGCGTCTGGTGCCAGTGCCAGAGCGCGGAGCCGAGCGGTGCGCCGGTGTCGGAGGCGCAGGGGGGTACCCAGACGCGTTCGAACTTGGTGTCGCGCAGGATGCGGGCGTTGGCGACACAATTGAGGCCGACGCCGCCGGAGATGACGAGATTGCGCGAGGACTGGCGCTTTTCCATATCGCGGACGATGTGGAGGATGGTCTCCTCGATCACCGTTTGCAGGGCGTGGGCCATATCGCGGTGGTGATCGGTCAACGGGTCCTTGCGCGAACGCGGGGGCCCAAAGGTTTCGTAGAACTTCCACTTGAAGGGGCGGACGAGGCCATGCGTGTCGAAGGAAATGTAATCGCGGTTGATACGGAACTGACCGTCGGGGCGCAATTCGATGAGGTCGCGCATTTTGTCGACGTAGGTCGGCCCACCGCAGGCGGCGAGCGCCATGACGGTGCCTTCCTCGAAGACCTTGAAGCCGAGGTACTCGGTCACGCAGGTGTAGAGCATGCCGAGGCTGTCGAAGAATTGGCTGTGCCAGACGCGTTCGAGCTTGGTGCCCTGGCCGATGTAGCCGGACGTGGACGTGTCATCGCCGTAGCCGTCCATGACGAGGACGGCGGCTTCTTCGAAGGGCGAGACGTTGAAGACGGCGGCATGCGCATTGTGATGCGAGACCTGCACGATCTTGGGTACCTTGCGGTAGCCGTAGCGCTTGCCGAGACCGAGCCAGAGGCGGAGCGGCAGGTTGACGATGGCGGAGGCCTGGACGCGGTGGGCGCCGGGGCGGAGGAGGTTGAGGCTTCCGGGGAGCTTGCCCGTGACGTTGTTGTAGAAGGTGGGGCGGAGACGGTCCATTTCCCACGGTGTGGTCAGGACGTCGATGTCCTCGAAGTTCAAACCGCTGTCGGCGAACAGGGCGTCGAGGCATTGGATGGGGAATTCGAGGGTATGCTTCTGGCGGTTGAAGCGCTCTTCTTCCAGGATGTAGGCGGGCGCGCCCTCCTGGAGCAGCGCGAGGCCGGTGTCATGCGACTTGGTAACGATGCCTAGAATGTTCACGGCGATCCCGTCCGTTGCCCGTTTGATAATCGACATGCGATACCGGGTTGCCGGCCTTTGAACCAGACCGGACGCGCGGATGTCGCAGTGTGACGGTTGGGGAGACGTCACAGTCCATTGTTGAATTCCAGCCCGGGGCGTATCTGTCCACCCGAGAGCGGCGATCACGTTAATTGCGTTCGAGTTGCAGGTGGCAATGAAGCTCGGTGTCGCGGCTGACGCGAACTGGGCGAACGTGTAGCGTTGCGACTATTCGTTAAGATGTCCGGCGGGGACCATCCGGCATGGAATTGAGGGAAATGCGGTTCGCGACGATTGTCGGAACCGAGGTGAAGGTGAAGGTCAATTCGGCCGCCGAGGCGAAGGCGGCGATCAAGGAATTGCGCCATAAGAAGAAAGAGGTTGGGCTGTTGAAGCGGCGGGTAGCGGCGGAGTTGAAGCGGGCCCGGTCGCTGGAGGCCAAAGCGGAGAAGGCGGCGGCGCGCAGCCGGCGGCAGAAGGGATTTTTTGCCGCGCTCGGGCGGTTGTCGTCGGCGTTTTCGGACGACGATCATTCCGAGGACGTGCAGCGGCTGGAAAAGGATCTCGGCCATACGGAGGAGATCCTGCATAATATCGACAGCTGCATCATTCAGCTGGAAGGCAAGCTTCTGACGTGAAGCGGTCCTCAGCTGAGGATTGGCAGGCGGACCCCATGCGAGCCGACCCCATCTCCCTGACCGTCAACGGCGCGCCGCGCGAAACGCGCGCGGAGACGCTTGCGGAGTTTATTGCGGGGGAAGATTTCGGCGAGACGCGGGTGGCCACCGCCGTCAACGGTGCGTTCGTACCGGCACGCGCGCGGGCCGAAAGGCTGCTCGCAGCGGGCGACCGCGTCGAGATCCTGTCGGCACGGCAGGGCGGGTAAGACTTACTCGATATCCTCGACAACGGCGCCGGTGCCGCCCTTGATGCGGGCCGACAGCGTGGCTTGGATGAAGGGATCGATATCGCCGTCGAGCACGTCGTCGGGTGCGGTGGACTGTTCGCCGGTGCGCAGGTCTTTCACGAGCTGATAGGGCTGCAAGACATATGAGCGGATCTGGTGGCCCCATCCGATGTCGGTTTTGGCGGCCTGATCCGCAGATGCCTTCTCTTCGCGGCGCTTCAACTCCCGCTCGTAAAGTTTGGCTTTCAAGCGTTTGAAGGCGACGTCTCTATTCTGATGCTGGGACCGGTGCTCCTGGGCGAAAATCACGATACCCGACGGTTTGTGGACGAGACGGACGGCCGATTCGGTGCGGTTGACGTGCTGGCCGCCGGCACCGGAGGAGCGGGCGAACGAGATATCGACGTCGGATGGATTGATATCGACGTCGATCGTATCATCGATGACGGGGAAGACCTGCACGGAGGCGAAACTTGTGTGCCGGCGCGCGTTGGAGTCGTAGGGCGAGATGCGCACCAGACGATGCACGCCGCCTTCGGTCTTGAGGAGACCGAAGGCATTCTCCCCTTCGATTTCCAGCGTCGCGGACTTGATGCCCGCTTCTTCGCCGGGGCTTTCGTCGATGAGCTTCACCTTGAAGCCACGGCGTTCAGCCCAGCGCATGTACATGCGCAAGAGCATGGACGCCCAATCCTGACTTTCGGTGCCGCCGGCACCAGCATGGACTTCGAGGTAGGTGTTCATGCCGTCGGCTTCGCCGGACAGCAAGGCTTCGACGCTGCGCTGCCGAACCTCGTGATCGAGCTTGGCCAAGAGAGACTCGGCCTCGGCGACGGTTGCGTTGTCGCCTTCCGCCTCGCCCATCTCAATGAGCGTGACGTTGTCGTCGAGTTCCTGCTGCATGCGCTTGAAGTTCGACAGCGATTTTTCCAGCGATTGGCGCTGGCGCATAATCTTTTGTGCTTCGGCAGGCTTCGACCAGATGGCCGGATCCTCAGCGCGGCGATTGAGTTCGCCTAGGCGTTCTTCCGCTTGGTCCGGGTCAAAGATACCTCCTCAGAAGCGCGAGCGCTTCTTGGATGCTATCGACGAGTTTTTGCGCTTCAGCGCGCATGGGGCATGCCTTTCGAAAGACCTTCGGTTGGGAAGGGAGAACGGGGAGTTGCCTCGCATATAGAGGCGCGTTCCACTCATGTAAACGCCGGGCGGGCGCGGCAGTCCGTTACGCCGCGGGATAAAGTGCGGGGGTGCTCAGCGTTACCAACCGGGAGGACGCGGTGGCGGGGGCGAGGGCGCATTTCCCGGGGGCGCGGATGTGGGCGCCCAGGCATCCGTCGTCGAGGAATAGCCACCGGCTCCTGCCGATCCGCCTGGGGGCGTGGCGCTAGAGGGCGCGGCCGTGTCGCTCACCTGGTAGCCGATGATCGAATAGGCGTCATCGGGTTCTTCGGTCGGCTTGAAGGCTTCCATGATCGCCTGTGTGTCGCCGGGTGCAGCCCGCAGACCTGTTTTCAGGTTGATGCGGACGAGTTTCAGCCCCGGCGGAACGCGGAAGGGGGCAGCCGGCTCTTCAGCCATGGCCCGCTTCATGAAGTCACCAAAGATGGGAGCCGCGACGCCGCCGCCAGTGCGGCCCTTGCCCATCGGCCGGGGCGTGTCGAAGCCGATGAAGACGCCGACGACCATGTCGGGCGTGTAGCCGACGAACCAGGCATCTCGCTCTTCGTTGGTGGTGCCCGTCTTGCCGGCGATGGGCCGGTTCAACGACTTCAGAGATGTGGCGGTACCGCGCTGGACGACGCCCTCCAAGATCGACGTCATCTGGTAGGCGCTGTGGGGATCGATGATCTGTTTGCGATCGTCGGGAATCTCCGGCTCGGGCTGATCGCCCCACGCCTCGGCGGCGCAGCCGGTGCATTCACGCGCATCGTGCTTCCAGACCGAGCGGCCCCAGCGATCCTGTATCCGGTCGATCAGCGTGGCGCGGACCTGCTTGCCGCCGTTGGCGAGCATTGAGTAGGCGGTCGCCATGCGCAGAAGCGTTGTTTCTCCGGCGCCCAGCGACATAGACAGCACGGGCAAGAGATCATCATAGATGCCGAAGCGCTTGGCGTATTCGGTGATGATCGGCATACCGACATCTTGTGCGAGGCGTACGGTCATCTGGTTGCGCGATTTCTCGATCCCGACGCGCAGTGTCGTGGGGCCGAACGATTTTTCCTTATCGTAGTTCTCCGGCTTCCAGATGTCCTGGCCGGGGCCCTGCTCGATTTCGATGGGGGCGTCGAGGATGATCGAGGTGGGCTTGTAGCCGTTGTCGAGGGCGGCGGCGTACACGAAGGGTTTGAAGGACGAGCCCGGCTGGCGCTTGGCCTGAATGACGCGATCGAATTGGCTCATGGCGAAGGAGAAGCCGCCAGCCACGGCGAGGACGCGCCCGGTATGGGGGTCCATTGCGACGAGGCCGCCGGCTACTTCCGGGATCTGCATCAACGACCAGACGCCGTCCAGTTTGCGCGGGTCCTTCGGCGCGATGTAGATCACGTCGCCAGCAGTGAGAATGTCCGTAATCGCCTTCGGCGTCGTCTTGGTGGCGGGGACTTTTGCCCACTTCACTTCGGCCAGCGTAATTTCAACGGCTTCGCGATCTTTCGTCAGCGTGCCGTCCTGCTGGCGGGAGGGGCGCAGGCCGACAACGGCTTTGTCCTTGCCGGCATCGAGCACGACGCCGAGACGCCAGGGCAAGATATCGGAGGGGATGTCGATGGCGCCCAGCGGTACACCCCAATCGCCGGAGATGTCGATTTTGGATACGGGGCCGCGCCAGCCTTGATCGCGGTCGTAATTCACGAGGCCGTCGATGAGCGCGAGGCGCGCCATTTCCTGCAGTCGCGGATCGAGCGTGGTGCGGACCGATAGGCCGCCAGCATAAAGCTTTTCTTCGCCATACTGGGCATGCAGCGAGCGGCGAACTTCTTCGGCGAAGTACTCGGCGGCGAAGATATGAGCTCCGGACTGGCGGAACTTTACTTCCAGCGGTTTGGCCTTGGCGGTGCCGGCCTCGTCGGACTTGATGAAGCCGTTGTCGGCCATCTGGTCGAGAATCCAGTTGCGGCGCTCGACGGCCTTCTGCCGGTTGCGGAAAGGATGATAGTTGTTGGGCGCTTTCGGAAGAGCGGCGAGATAGGCCGCCTCTTCGAGCGTGAGGTCCTTCAGTTCCTTGTTGAAGTAGTTGAGCGAGGCGGCGGCGACGCCATAGGCGCCGATGCCGAGGTAGATCTCGTTCAGGTAGAGTTCGAGGATCTTGTCCTTGGAGTACGCGCGCTCGATGCGGATAGCGAGGATGGCTTCCTTGATCTTGCGATCGAAGGTGCGGTCGCTCGTCAGCAGGAAGTTCTTGGCGACCTGCTGCGTGATTGTGGACGCACCCTGAATGCCGCCGCGGCCTGTGGCTTTGGTTTCGATGTACTTGATGGCGGCGCGGGCGACGCCCTGCAAGTCGATGCCGCCGTGCTCGTAGAACCGGGCGTCTTCAGCCGAGAGGAAGGCGGCGATGACGCGCTTGGGGATCGTATTGATGGGGACGAAGATGCGGCGCTCGCGGGCGTACTCGGCGATGAGCGATCCGTCGTGCGCGTGGATGCGCGTCATGACGGGCGGCTCGTAGCGCGCGAGGCTTTCGTAGTCCGGCAGATCCTTCGACGCTTCAAACAAAAGCCAGCCGACGGCGGCGGAGCCGGCCACGAATGCCACCACGAACAACCCGAAGCTCCAGCCAAGGAACGTCAGCAGCAGGCTCTTGCGGCGCCGCTTTTTCTTGGGTGCGGCCGGGGGCGGATAAACGGGAGGTCGCATGCGTTCCGAGATTGGCCGTTTGCGTCACTCAAGGCTGACGCGCGGGCGAGGGGGCCTAAGTCGTTCCGGCACTCAATTGTTTGGCTTGAATAGACGACTTGCCGCAACGCAGCAATGCCGATGGGCCGGGTTGTCACCATAGCATGAATTGTGGCGTCACGTCGTCGGGGCCTTCGCGCGCGCGGCACAGGATATGCGTTCGTCCCCTGGATAGTCCGTTTCCCAGTCACCGGGGCGCCGGGGTGCGCTTGGAGAAATAGGCATTGATGGCGTTAGCAATCGATTTTGCGACCTTATCCTGCCAGTCCGCCGACTGCATTTGGCGCGATTCTTCAGGATTGCTCACATAGCCCAATTCGACCAGGACGGAGGGCGCGTGGGTCTGCCGCAGCACCTTGAAGGCGGCGGCCCGTTCGGGATCGCGGGACAGGGAGATCTTGGACTTCAGGGAGCGAACGAGTGTGCGGGAGAATTCGGCGGAGAAATTGGCGGTTTCGCGCTTCATGAGGTCGATGAGGATATTCTTCACGTCGTCATTCTCTTCGCCCTTGGCCACATCAAGGCCGGCGATCAGATCGGATGCGTTTTCCTTCTCCGCGATGGCGCGGGCTTCGGCATCGGAGGCGCGTTCTGACAAGGTATAGACGGTGGCCCCCTTAATGGACTGGGCATAGGTCTGCTCGATGCTGTCGGCATGGATCGAGATGAACAGGTCGGCGCCGGCTTTACGCGAGATTTTGAGCCGGTCATTGAGCGAAATGAAGACGTCGCGGGCGCGGGTCATGACGATCTCATAGTTGCCGGTCTCGGATAGTTGCGCCTCAACACGCTTGGCCACGGCCAGCACAAGGTTTTTCTCCAGCATGTTATTTGCTCCCACGGCGCCGGGATCGATGCCGCCGTGGCCGGGATCGATGACGATCACCGGCTTGGACTGCGGGGTTTTGGGCCCGGCGGCGGCGCGCGGTTCGCTGGCGGTCTCAACCGGAGCGGGCGGGGTGCGGCCGCTGCCCGTGCCCTCGCCAAAAGCTGCGGTGTTGGTTGGATTTAATTCTATCGTCAACACCACGCCCGGACCGGAGCGGGCCTTGGTCATGGCGGCTTTGGCGATGGCCACCGGGCCCGCCGTGTCGAGCACCATGCGGGCTTTGCCCTCGTCGAACTGGCCGTAGCGGAATGCTGAGACGAGGCCGCGGGGGTCGCGGCCGGCATCGGAGGGGAGTTTGAAGACGACGCCCGGAAGATCGACGATGACGCGATAGGGATTGGCAAGGGTGTAGATTTCGGTGGTGACACCCTTCGACAGGGTGAGTTGAATGAGCGTGCTTTGGCGATCGCCTAGAACGTCGACGGCGGTCGCCTGCGAAAGTAATGGGCTCGGGGGGGCTTGTACGGCAGCGGGATTGCTTTTTTCGACAACGGTTTGGGCGAGTTGTAGAGGTGGGTTCGGATCGATCGCAGTTGCCTGGGCTATGTGGGTCAGTGCGAGCGCGAGCGGCCACAGGAGGGCTAGCGCCAACAGAGTCGCGCGCATCGTGAGCGATTGAATTCCCCCCCTCCCCTGCATCCTTGGCGCGATGTCCCTACGTAAAATTCCAGAAAAATGTCAGAATCTGCCGCAGCTTAACAAATAATTTGCCGTTGCGCTCCAGGCTGGTGCGTGGATTGGTGGGCAACTGGCGGCCTGTGGTGCGCTGAACACTCTTGTCACAGGGACCGCGAACCCGTTACACTTCCTATGCGTTCTGTTTCTCCGCGCCTCGTCGGCGCCGATGGGTAACGCGCGCCAAGCCTTAAGCCGTTGACCGGACTGTCTTTTCCGGTGGCCAGGATTGGGCGGCGGCGTTTCCCGGACGGCGATACGATCAGACGGGTGTTCGCGCGGATCGGCGAAGAACTGGAAGAGTTCTCGAGCGGCGGCCCCCTCCGACTTCGGCTGGAGCGGTGCCGGACCCACGGACCTCCAAAGTTTCTTGAACCGAAACGGCCGCGCCGCAACGGAACGGACGCGCTTGTCCATCGCCTGCGGCTCGCTCGGGGTCCGATGAAAGGGGGCCCCAGAGCCGCGCCCATCGAAGGTGCCTGTCGCCAAAAGTGACGCGTGGCGCCTAACCCTTTGAACCGCCAACTGGTTTGCGCCTGCGCGCCAGCCGTGGCCAACTTGAAATTGAGAGAATGCGACTTTCGCGTGCAGTCAACCCGAACGCCACGACGCTCTTGAGAGCCGATGGCGAGCGCCGCCCGGCTGGCCCAGCCGGAGAGCGCCTGCGCGCTGCCATGCCCCATCACCCGCTTTATCCATCAACCCCACCCAAATCGCGCGCCCTTGGCATCCCGATGGCCGAACGAGGCTCAGAGCCTTCGACCGGCCCCATGCCCAGCCGGCGCGCGCAGGAACTTGCACCATGTCCAACAACAAGATGCTCATCGACGCGACGCATCCGGAGGAGACCCGGGTCGTCGTTCTGCGTGACGGCCGCGTAGAGGAATTCGATTACGAAAGTGCCGCCCGCAAACTGCTGCGCGGCAACATCTATCTCGCCAAGGTGACGCGCGTGGAGCCGTCGCTGCAGGCGGCTTTCGTCGACTACGGCGGGAACCGGCACGGCTTCCTCGCCTTCAACGAAATTCATCCCGACTACTACCAGATCCCGATGGCCGACCGGCAGGCGCTTCTCGACGAAGAAGCGGCAGCGGAAGCCGCCGAAGAAGCGGCAGCCGACGCCCACGCCGAGCGGATGGCCCGGCGGCGGCAGAGGGGCGGTCAGGGCGGTGGACGCCGCGGGGGGCCAGTGCCCGGCGCGGGCGATCAGCCTTCTCTGGGCGGCGATCATGATGACGGGCACGAGCACGAGGCTCATGACCACGAGCATGATCATCACGAACACGATCATCACGACGACGGGCATCATGACGACGCGCGGGGCGAGCTTTCGCATCACGACGATCATGATGATGGTCACGATGATGAAGGTGGGCACGAGGACGATGGCCGCCGTACGGTGCGTGCACACGACGTGCACGGCGCCGAGGATGTGATGTCGGAAGACCTGCCGGAGCCGGAAGTGGTCGGCGGGTTCGATCCCGCGCACGATCGGGACATGTCGGATGCCGGCGATCTGGAAGGCGACGATCTGGACGACGAGGGGGCCGACGAAGATGGCTCTTCGGACGCACCCGCGCCGATCGGTCTGGTCGAGAACGAAACGGTCGAAGTTGTCGCCGCGCCGCCTGCAGAACCGGAAACGGTTGAGACCGGATCGGAAGACGCGCTGGAAGAATTGCCGTCGCGGCCGCGTCGCCGGCCCCGGTCGTACAAGATCCAGGAAGTGATCAAGAGGCGCCAGGTGATCCTGGTGCAGGTCGTCAAGGAAGAGCGCGGCAACAAGGGCGCGGCGCTTACCACCTATCTGTCGCTGGCCGGCCGCTACACCGTTCTGATGCCGAATACGGCACGCGGCGGCGGGATCAGCCGTAAGATCACCAATCCGCAGGACCGCAAGCGCCTGAAGGCGATCGCGTCCGAACTCGACGTGCCGGAAGGCATGGGGCTGATCATCCGCACGGCGGGCGCGGCCCGTACGCAGCAGGAGATCAAGCGCGACTACGAATATCTGCTGCGGCTGTGGGAGAGCGTGCGCGATCTCACGTTGCAGTCGACGGCGCCTAGCCTCGTTTACGAGGAAGGCAACCTGATCAAGCGCTCGATCCGCGACCTCTACAATAAGGACGTGGAAGAGGTGATTGTGGCCGGCGATGTGGCGCACGGCGAAGCGCGCGACTTCATGCGCATGCTGATGCCGAGCCACGCCAAGAACGTGCTGCTGCATTCCTCGCCCGAACCGCTGTTCAACAAGTACGGCATCGAGCGGCAGCTAAATGCGATGTTCAGCCCGTTCGTGACCCTGAAGTCGGGCGGCTACCTTGTCATCAACCAGACCGAAGCGCTGGTTGCCGTCGACGTGAACTCGGGCAAGTCGACGCGCGAGTTCTCGATCGAGGAGACGGCGTACAACACCAACCTTGAAGCGGCCGACGAGATTGCGCGCCAGTTGAAGTTGCGCGATTTGGCCGGCCTCATCGTCATCGACTTCATCGACATGGAGGAGAAGCGCAACAACCGCTCCGTGGAGCGGCGTCTCAAGGACGCGCTGCGCTTCGACCGGGCCCGGATCCAGCTGGGGCGGATTTCGCATTTCGGCCTCATGGAGATGTCGCGGCAGCGGTTGCGCACGGGCGTGCTCGAAGGTTCGACGTCGCAGTGCCCGCACTGCCAGGGCACCGGCATCATCCGGTCGACCGAGAGCGTGGCGCTGGCCGTGTTGCGCGGCATCGAAGATGGGCTGATGGGTGGCATTCCCTCGTCGCTCATCGCCACCACGACAGCGCAGGTTGCGCTCTATATTCTCAACAACAAGCGCAAGTTCATCACCGAGCTTGAAGCGCACCACGGGATCTCGATCACGGTCCAAGCCAGCGACAAGCTGCAAGGGGCGAACTTCACGATTGAAAAGACCCAGGCGCGGACCGATGTGGCGCCGCGCCGAGCCGAGCGGACCGCCGTCAACATGGACTGGGGTTTCGACGGCGAAGACGATGCTGGGCATCCGGATGGGGAGGATGAGCGTCCGGCGGCGTCGGATGGCGTCCGGTTCATCGGCGAGAGCGAGGATGACGAGGCCGAGGCCGATCGCCCACGGGCCCGCGAGGGACGCGGTGGACGTGAGGGTCGCGGTGAAGGACGTGAAGGCCGTAGCGAGGGCCGGGGTGAAAGCCGTGGCGAGGGCCGGGGTGAAGGCCGGGAGGCTCGGGACGGTGAAGATGGCAACCGTGGCCGCCGCCGCCGTCGGCGCCGTGGCCGCCGTGGTGGCGATCGCAATGAGCGTGGCGAAGGGCGCGGGAGTGATCGTCCCGAAATCCGTACAGCGGTGAACGGGTCCGAATTCAGCGGACCGGAGCGCGACGACGCCGAGGATGGCGAGGACTTCGGTCCGGAGGTCATCGGCGGTGACGCGGACCTCATCGAAACGGTTGGCGACGAAGGGATCGACAACGGCCGTGGTCCATCGCAAGCAGGCGAGGGTGGACGCGATGGCGACCGGGGCGGACGCCGCCGGCGCCGGGGGCGTCGTGGCGGCCGGCGTGGACGTGGCCGCGAGCGGGATCAGGCTGGTGGCGGACAGGCTGGCAGCGAACTTGGTGGGTCCGACGAGGCCACGGGCTATGCGGCGCGCCCGCACGTGACGGAAGACTTTGTCGACGATTTCGCGGGACCGGCCGGTGTGGATACCGATCCGGAACCGCAAGCGGCCGAACCGGCCAGCGCGCGGCTCCCCGTGTTTGAGGAACCGCGCCGTCCTGAGCGGGAGCGAGCAGTTGCCGCAGAACGGCGTGAGCCCGTTGAGCGTCAGGCCGAACCCGCTGCCGAAGCCGAACCGGCGCCGCGCCGGCGCGTGTCGGAACCGGTGGCGAGCGAACCCAAACTCGAACGCGTGGTGGTGTCCCCCGATCAGGTGGAAGCGGCCGCTGACACGGCAGCCGAACAGCCCGCGCGCAAGGGATGGTGGCAGCGCCGTTTGGGCGGCTAGGTTAACCTGTCACACCCGCCAAGATTGAATTTTGCGAGAAAGCCGGGCCTTCAGCCCGGCTTTTTTCGTTGCGAATCAACGTGCCTCAACGCTCCGCGCCGTAATTTTTGGCAGTCGGCGCACGTGGTCGCACCACGGTCCCTGCGGGTTCTAGCCGTCAAATTTTCACCATAAGGTCCCGGCTGTTGGAGCGTGCCTGACAGTGTTCGCACTCGGTGTGCAGCGCAACAGGCCAATGCCACACGAGGGAGAGCACAGTCGAGCTTGAGATGAATGACAGGTCAGGCGGTTCATCTTGGCCGCTGGATACTGGAACTTCTCAGACTCAACTTCACAGAACAGCAAAAGCTGACAGCGTGATCTCTCGAATGCCGGAGGACCGGCGCTAGTCTGACGATAAAAAAATTGGAGTACACATGAGCACTCGTTTTCTTTCGATTGTCGCCGCGCTTGGAAGCCTCGTCGCTTTGTCGGCGACATCCGCAGTCGCAGCACCCCATCCGGACAACAACTCGGCCTCGGCCAGCCGGCCGTCGGTTGCCAAGAACTACACGGTGAAGTCGAACAAGCGCTATGCGTACAAAGCCAAGCGCACGCGTTCGGCGAAGTACGGCAAGTCGCGCCGCTATGCCGGCAAGAAGGGCCTCAAGTCGCGCTCCTTCACCAACTACGCTTCAGGCGGCACGTCGCGCTCGTGCTTGCAGCCGCAGGCCCGCGCCCTGCTCAACCGAATCGAAAGCCAGTTCGGCGCCGTGTCGATCGTCTCGACCTGCCGTCCGGGCGCGGTCATTGCGACCAGCGGCAAGCCGTCGAAGCACCGCTATGGTCTGGCCATCGACTTTGACGCAGGTGGCCGCAAGGGTGCCATCGTCAACTGGCTGATCAAGAACCACCACTCGGGTGGCACCATGACCTATCGCGGCATGGGCCACATCCATGTCGACATCGGACACCGCTTCGTCTCGCTCGGCGCGAACAGCGGTCGCCGCGGTTAAGGACTGGACCAACTGGGTCCACAAACGGGGGAGATGGCACACAGCCATCTCCCCCTTTCTCTTTTGCAGGCCGCCGATCGCCCCTCGCGCTCGGGCCAGCGCTTGACTATCTATGAGCGACGGCGCCGAAATGGCGACCGTTCGGCTGGTGGGTTGGGCCTGCCGACATTTGGGCTCATTTGTGGGCGATCGGTTGGGCATGAGCGAAGGATTTCCGACACTTGACCGTGTGCTGAGGGGCTTTGGCGTCCGGGCGCGGCCGGCCAGGATATGGCGGGCGATTGCGGTTGCGGCGATTGCCGGGCTGACGCCGGTTGCGGCGGCGGCGCAAGGACTTCCGCTTATTCGCGATACGGAAATCGAGAACCTTCTCAACGATTATGCGCGGCCGATTTTCAAGGCCGCGAACCTGGGCAGTGGCCGGGTGGCCGTCCGCATCGTCAATAACGAGAACTTCAACGCCTTCGTCGTGGATGGGCGCAACGTGTTCATCCACACCGGCGCGCTGATGCAGGCGCAGACGCCCAACGAGGTGATTGGCGTGCTGGCGCATGAGGCCGGGCACATCGCCGGCGGTCATATGGCGGCACTGCGGGCTCGGATCGCAAAAGACCAGACGCGGGCGCTCATCGCGCAAATTCTTGGTATTGGCCTGATGGTGGCCGGCGGCGTCTCGGGCGGCGACAGCGGCCGGGATCTCGGCGGGGCAGGCCAGAGCGTTCTTTACGGCGGCAACGAACTCATCATGCGCGGGCTGACGGCGGAGCGGCGCTCGCAGGAGTCGGCGGCGGATCAGGCCGGGCTCAGCTATTTGAACTCGACCGGACAGTCTGGCCGGGGCATGCTGGCCACCTTCGAGCGGTTCGCGGGCCAGGAACTGTTCTCCGATCAGAACCGCGATCCGTTCGCCCGAACCCACCCCGTCGCCACCGACCGTCTGGCCCGCTTGCGACAGCTGGTCGAAAGCAGCCCTTACTTCGGGACGGCCGATACGGCGGAATTGCAATTCCGGCACGACATGATGCGGGCCAAGCTGTCGGGCTATATCGAGAACCCGCAGACCGTGTTCAATCGGTACTCGGCGGCCGATCAGAGCCTGCCCGCGCGGTATGCACGCACTGTGGCGCGGTTCCGGATGGGCGGCGGCGGTGGACTGGAATCAGCGCTCGCGGAGGCGGACCAGCTGATCACGTCCGAACCGCAGAACCCGTACTTCTATGAACTCAAGGCCGATTTCCTACAAAAGAGCGGGCGGTTTTCCGAATCCATTCCGCCGCTGCGCAAAGCTTTGCAGCTGGCCGGGGGCGAAGCGCCCCTGATCGCGGTCCAGTTGGCGCAAAGCATGGTGCAGTCCAAGCAGCCGAAATTGCTTGATGAGGCGATCACTCTGCTGCGCAAGGCGATTACGCGGGAAGGCGAAAACGCCATGGCGTTCAACATGCTGGGGCAGGCCTATTATGATAAAGGCCTGATCCCGCAAGCGGAGTTGGCACGCGCCCAGGGGCTCTTCTACTTCGGGGCGATCAAGCAGGCACAGGAATTCGCCAAGCGCGCGCAGAGCGCCCTCAAGCCCGGCAGTCCGGAATGGGTGAAGGCGGACGATATCCTCAACTACAAGCCGCAGACCTGATATGAGGCTGCCGCCCCGTCACGTCGCCGCGGCCTTGGCCAAACTTCAATCTTCAACCATGAGTCCACCTCAATGACCGAACCGACCTCCGATACGACCAAGACACGTCCGTCGCGATGGACGATCGCCGCGCTTATCGGGGCCTTGGCGCTGTCCGGCGCGTTTCTCCTCACGGGCCCGTTCCGGACGCACAGCATCGCGGCTGATACGTCGATGTTCAACGACGCGCAGAAACGCGGCATCGAGCAGATCATGAAGGATTATCTTCTGCAGAACCCGCAGGTTCTCGTCGAAGTGCAGACCGCGCTCGAGCAGAAGATAGCCAAGGAAGAGGCCGAGCGGACGAAGACGCTTGTCGCAGATAATGCCAAGGAGATTTACCGGCATCCGGATGCGCCGGTGGCGGGCAATCCGAACGGTGACATCACCGTCGTCGAATTCTTCGATTACAACTGTGGTTACTGCAAACGCGGCTTTCACAACATTCGCGAACTCATCGAGAAGGACAAGAACGTCCGGGTGGTGTTCAAGGAACTGCCGATCCTGAGCAAGGATTCCGAAGACGCGGCGAAGATCGCTTTGGCGGCGCGGGCTCAGGGCAAGTACTGGGAACTCCATCAGGCGATGATCGAGAGCAAAGGCCGCGTGACGGAGGCAGCCGCGCTGGAAATGGCGGGCAAGCTCGGTCTCGATGTTGAGAAGCTCAAAGCCGACAAAGACGGCGAAGCGGTGAAGGGCGAGTTGGCGCGGGTTGAAGCGCTGGCGCGGAAGATGGGCATTTCGGGTACGCCGCATTTTTTGGTCGGCAGCGATGCCATCGGCGGGGCGCCGGAGGACCTTCTCGATCAGCTGACCCAGAAAATTGCGACGCTGCGGCAGACGGGTTGCGCCTACTGCTAAGCGGGCCCGGAATGCGGTGATTTTGCCTATTGGCGCAAAGTTCTGGCGGATCAGACTATTTTCCCACCGCTGCGTTGGCGAACGCGGCGGTGGAACTCTTTCGTCTCCTTGGGAAAGCTGCTAGACCCCCGGGTTGTACGGGAGAGGCGTGCGG
This sequence comes from Hyphomicrobium sp. 12-62-95, assembly GCA_002279935.1. Taxonomy (GTDB): domain Bacteria; phylum Pseudomonadota; class Alphaproteobacteria; order Rhizobiales; family Hyphomicrobiaceae; genus JAGVSR01. The sequence goes on from NCCZ01000002.1 coordinate 249,663, forward strand.
AGCTACGGCAGTCGGCCGGGGTTCGCGGTATGACTGGTCCCGTGCCCCCGCCAGCCGCTTATCCGGTCCCATGACAAAGCCCGTCTACATCCTCAACGGCCCGAACCTGAACCTCCTGGGTACGCGAGAACCGGCCATCTACGGCCGCGACACGCTCGCGGACATCGAGGCTTTGGCGAAGGCGCGGGCAAAGTCGCTCGGTCTAGCCGTCGAGTTCCGGCAGACGAATGTCGAGGGCGAATTGATCGGCTGGGTGCAGGAGGCGCGGACGGCGTCTTCGGCGATCATCATCAATGCCGCTGGGCTGACGCATACATCAGTGGCACTGCTCGATGCGCTGCAAGCGTCGGAGTTGCCGGTGGTCGAGGTGCATCTGTCCAATATCTTCCGCCGGGACAGTTTCCGGCAGCATTCATATGTGTCGCTGGCGGCGACGGGCGTGATCTGCGGGCTGGGTGCCAAGGGCTATGAACTCGCGCTCGAAGCCGTGCGTGGGATCCTCGACAAGACGACGGCGGCGTGAAACCGCAGCGTAAAAAGGCGAAGGCCAAGGCCAAAGCCAAGACAATGCCGCGGACGGCAAAGCCGCGGCCGAAGAAGGTGAGACGAAACATGACGGCGAAGGACAAGGGTGAGGCGCAGAGCCCGGAGCAGAAGATCATCCGCGATCTGGCGGATCTTCTGAATGAGACGGGCTTATCCGAGATCGAAATCGAGAAAGACGGGCTGAAGGTCCGCGTCGCCCGCTCGATCACGATCACCGCTTCGCATGCCGTCGCTGCGGCGCCGGCCGCCGCTTCTGGATCGGCGGCGGCGGGTGCGGTTCTTGCGGCATCCGCTAGCGGCGATCCCGGCAAGCATCCCGGCGCGGTCAAGTCGCCGATGGTCGGCACGGCTTACCGGTCGCCGGAGCCCACGTCGCCGCCGTTCATGGAAGTCGGCACGCGCGTGCAACAGGGCGACACGCTGCTCATCATCGAAGCGATGAAGACCATGAACCAGATCCCGGCCCCGCGCTCGGGCACGGTCACGGCGATCTTTTTCGAGAATGGGCAGCCGGTGGAATTCGGCGAGGTTCTTGCGGTCATCGAATAAGGGAGGGCAACGCCCCTGAGCTTCGCAGACAGGCCGGCGCATGCCGCCTGTCACAGCTGAACGCCAGGGCCGTTGCCAGGTAAAATATGTTCGACAAAGTCTTGATCGCGAACCGGGGTGAAATTGCACTGCGCATTCAGCGTGCATGCAAGGAGCTTGGGATCGCCACGGTGGCGGTGCATTCGACGGCAGATGCCGATGCGATGCATGTCCGGCTTGCGGATGAGAGCGTGTGCATCGGCCCGCCGACGTCGTCTGACAGCTATTTGAATATTCCGCGCTTGTTGGCTGCGTGCGAGATCACGGGCGCGGACGCGGTGCATCCCGGTTACGGCTTTTTGTCGGAGAACGCGCGGTTCGCGGAAATCCTGGAAGAGCACAACATCACCTTCATCGGCCCAACGTCGGAACACATCCGGATCATGGGCGATAAGATCGAGGCCAAGGAGACGGCCAAGCGGCTCGGCATTCCGGTGGTGCCTGGATCAGACGGCGCGGTGAAGACCGAGACGGAGGCGATGAAGGTCGCCAAGAGCATGGGTTTCCCCGTGCTGATCAAGGCGACGGCGGGCGGCGGCGGACGGGGCATGAAGGTTGCCACCAGCGCGGAAGATTTGCCGATGGCGTTTTCGACCGCGCGCTCGGAAGCCAAGGCCGCGTTTGGCAACGACAGCGTTTACATCGAAAAGTATCTGACCAAGCCGCGCCACATCGAAATTCAGGTGTTCGGCGACGGACAGGGCAACGCGGTGCATCTGGGTGAGCGCGACTGCTCGCTGCAGCGGCGGCACCAAAAGGTGTTCGAGGAAGCGCCGTCGCCGGCGATTAATGCGGCCGCGCGGGCGCGGATCGGTGAGACGGTTGCGACGGCGATGCAGACGATCAAGTATCGCGGCGCGGGCACGGTCGAGTTCCTCTACGAGGATGGCGAATTCTATTTCATCGAGATGAACACGCGCATCCAGGTGGAGCATCCGGTGACGGAGGCGATCACCGGCATCGATCTTGTGCTGGAACAGATCCGGGTGGCGTCGGGGGCAGGGCTGTCGTTCCGCCAAGAGGACATCCAGTTCTCAGGGCATGCCATCGAGTGCCGCATCAATGCTGAAAACCCGCGGACGTTCCGGCCGTCGCCGGGGCAGATTACCTATTGGCATCCGCCGGGCGGACTTGGCATTCGCGTCGACAGCGGGGCCTACCAGGGCTATCGCATCCCGCCATATTACGACAGCTTGATCGGCAAACTCATCGTGCACGGCAAGACGCGCAACGAGTGCATGATGCGGCTGAAGCGGGCGCTGTCGGAATTCGTGATCGACGGCATCGAGACGACGATCCCGCTGTTCCACGAACTCGTCCGGCACCCGGATGTCGTTAACGGCATGTACGACATTCATTGGCTGGAGAAGTATCTCGGCAAGTCTTGATTGTGCGCGGCGCGAGGAGATGACGTGACCGAGACTGCCGCACTTCCATTTGGAGCCTATCAGCCGACAGTGCTGCAGGCCCGCCTGATCGCACTGGGGCGGCGGCTGCCACCGACGAAGGCCGGCAAACGGACGGCCTCGTTCATCCGCTCCGCCATGCGGCGGCTGCGCTCCGAACCGCTGGACCTAGTCGTCATCGGTCAGAAGATGCGGCTCTATGCCGGCAACAACGCCTGCGAGAAGCGGCTGATCGTGACGCCGCAGTTTTTTGATCCGCTGGAACTCGGGTTTTTGAAAGCCCGGCTGCATCCCAAGTTCACGTTTTTGGATATCGGCAGCAACGTGGGCGCGTACAGCATTTTCGTTGCGAAGAATGCGGGGCCGGGCGCGCGGGTGGTGGCGGTCGATCCCAATGCGATCGTTTTGAAGCGCCTTGACTTCAACGCGGCGGCGAATGGTCTGACCAATATCCGCCCGGTGCAGGCTGCCATCGCGGATGCGGACGGGGAGATGGCGTTCGCACTCGAAGAGAGCAACATGGGCGGCTCGTCGCTGCAGCTCGATCGCGAGGCGCGCGGGGGAAAAACGATTTTCAAGGTTCCGGTGCGGACGCTGGCGGGGGTTGTGGCGGAGGCCGGGCTCGATCGGGTCGATGCCATTAAGATTGACGTGGAAGGTTTCGAGGACAAGGTTCTGATCCCCTACCTCGCCGCCGTGCCGCGCGGGCTTTACCCAAAGGCTGTCATTCTGGAAGCCAATATCGACAGCTGGGCCGGCGATCTCATCGGTGCGTTGGCCGGTGCTGGCTATGAGACCTCCGGCGAACTGGCTCAGAACGGCATCTTCGCGCTTCCGGAGTGAGAGCCGCTCCCTCTGGGCGCCCGGCTCGCATTTTTTCAAAAAGGCCGCTAGACTTGGGCAGGTTCGAACCAAAACGGGGGCATCCGCGCCGATGTCGCGTGACGACATCCTGATCGAGATTACGCCGCAGGTCCTGATGAAGGCCTACGCTTGCGGTATTTTTCCCATGGCGGAAAGCGCCGACGATCCGGCCTTGCACTGGATCGAGCCGCAGAACCGGGGTGTGCTTCCGCTCGATGCGGTCCATATCCCCACACGGCTGAAGCGCACGCTGCGCACCACGCATCTCACGGTTCGTATCGATACGGATTACGACGGCGTCATCGACGGCTGTGCGGGATCGCGCGAGGGCCGCGACTCCACGTGGATCAACAGCCGCATTCGGGCGCTCTATCGCGAGCTGTTCAAGCTTGGGCATTGCCATACCGTGGAAGTGTGGAATGGCGACCGTCTCGTCGGCGGGCTTTACGGCGTGGCACTCGACGGCGCGTTCTTCGGCGAGAGTATGTTCTCCTACGAGCGCGACGCGTCGAAGATTGCGCTCGTCTATCTCGCCGCGCGGCTTATTCACGGTGGCTTCCGCCTGCTCGATACGCAGTTCGTGACTGAGCATCTGAAGCAATTCGGAACGATTGAGATCGATCGGACGGCCTTCCACCGCCGGTTGGAACAGGCGCTCGGACATTCGGGCGATTTCGGCCGCCTGCCTCTCGACACGGCTCCCGACGACATCATCCAGATCGTGGAAGCCGCATCGCGCCGCGCATGAGTTGCTGTTCCGGCGGAAACAGCGCCCATTGTCTCCCCATGTGATCGTCCGTCCATCGAGCGAGGCATTCCGTCCGCTTCGAAGGCATCGTTCACAACTGGAGTATGATCCATGCGCACAACCCGTCGCGACCTGGCAATGGCCGGTCTTGCAGCCCTGACAGCATTCGGCGCGACCGCATTTGCGGGTACCGCCGAGGCTGGCGGCAAACATAAGCACAATCGCCACGGCGTGACCGTGATCATTGGCGACGGTGGATATGGCTACTACGGGCGCAATCGCTATTACGGCTATCGCAGCGCCGGCACCGGCTGCGGCTACCTGCTCGACCGCTACGAAGTGACCGGCAATCCGAAGTGGTACCGCCGCTGGAAGAACTGCCGCAACGGCTGGTAGGCCGGGTCAGACCGCGGCAATAGTTTGAGTCAGTTCAGCGAACCGGCGGCAACGCCGGTTCGCGCGTTTTCGCCCCTTGGCGGACCGGGGAAAAGCGACTACCGGAACGGTGAGAGAGCCCATGGGCGGCCTAATCTTATACAGGAGACCTGCCGTGTCCGAGACGAGCGCATACAGACACGACATTGACGGATGTCTTGAGCCCGCAATCGGACACCATGGATTGCCGCCGGCATTGCTCTCGGGCTGGTTGGAGAAGGCGGCGCCCGTTCTTGACGGCCTGCGCGCGGATTATGACAGCGGCTCCTTACCCCTGCTCCGGATCGTTGAAGATACCGCCGACATCGATGCTGCCGAAGCGGCTCTGGCAAAACTATCCGACGGGGCCGACAGCATCATTTTTCTGGGCACGGGCGGGTCGAGCCTGGGCGGGCAGACGCTGGCGCAGATTGCCGGATGGGGCATTCCGCACACGTCGCCGAAGGCGCCGCATCGCCGCCCGCGCATTCGGTTCTACGACAATCTGGACGGTGGGACGTTCGCTGCTCTGCTGCGCGCGACCGATTTTGCAAAGACGCGTTTTGTGGTGATATCGAAGTCGGGCGGGACGGCTGAGACCTTGGCGCAAGCGATTGCGACGATCTCGGCGGTGAAAGCTGCGGGGCTCGGCGATCACATTCCCAAACTCTTTCTTGGCATCACGGAACCGGACGCGCCGGGCAAGGCGAATGGTTTGCGCGCGCTGTTCGGATCGCTCGGCATTCCGATGCTAGACCATCACACCGGCATCGGCGGACGGTTTTCGTGTCTCACGAATGTGGGTCTGTTGCCGGCCATGGCGCGGGGGCTTGATGCACGCGCGATCCGCGCCGGTGCGCGTTCGATCTTGCAGCCGCTGCTTGATGGCAAGCCTGCCGCCGATATTCCGTTTGCAGCCGGAGCCTCGGCGATGGTGGGGCTATCGAAGGAACGCGGCATTCGCACGATCGTTCTGATGCCCTATGCGGACCGGCTCGGCAAACTGGCGGACTGGTACGTGCAGCTGTGGGCGGAGAGCCTAGGCAAGGGCGGCGAAGGGACGACGCCGGTGCCGGCTATCGGGCCTGTCGATCAGCACAGCCAATTGCAGCTCTTCATGGATGGGCCGCGGGAGCTTGCGACGACGATCATTCGCGTGGCGTCGAAGGGGACAGGGCCCGCGCTCGATGCCGGAATGGCGAAGACGGCGGGCCTCGGCTTTCTGGGCGGCAAGACGATTGGCGATATCGTGGATGCGCAAGGGCATGCGGTGGCGGCGGCCTTGCGGAAGGCCGGGCGGCCGGTGCGGACCATCGACATTGAGACGCTGGATGAGCGGGCGGCGGGTGCGCTGCTCATGCATTTCATGCTGGAGACGATCGTGGCAGGGCGGCTGCTCAAGCTCGATCCGTTCGACCAGCCGGCCGTGGAACTCGCCAAAATCCTCACCAAGCAGCGGCTCGGCGGCTAGGGCGCGGCCGTTTTCGTTGAATCACAGCCGCGCCCTAGCTTTTTGATTCGACCAACGATTCACGCTTCGGACTGATAGGGTCCGAAGCGATCGTGGTCTACGGCCTGTTCACGGTGGCATCCGCGCGGATGTTCTCCCCTCCCGTCAGTGCTAAAAGCTGGCACGAGGAGATTCGCCCGTGGCCATCCGACAGCTTGCTCCGGAGACAGTAAATCGCATTGCCGCCGGTGAGGTCATCGAGCGGCCTGCGAGCGTGGTCAAAGAACTGGTCGAAAACGCGATCGACGCGGGCGCGCGCGAGATCGAGATCGTAACGGTGGGCGGCGGGCTGTCGCTCATTCGCGTGACGGACGACGGGGCCGGTATGCCGCCGGACGATCTGCTGCTGGCGGTGGAGCGGCACGCGACGTCGAAGCTCAACGAAGACGATCTGTTCGATATTCGCACGCTCGGGTTTCGCGGCGAGGCGCTGCCGTCGATCGGGGCGGTGGCGGTGCTGTCGATTGCGTCGCGGCCACCCGCGAAGCGCGACGGATTCGAGATCATCGTCGAGCGTGGGTATAAGAGCGGGCTGAAGCCGGCGGGGATCAACGCGGGCACGCGCGTTGAAGTGCGCGAACTCTTTTCGGCGACGCCGGCGCGTTTGAAGTTCCTCAAATCCGAGCGGGCGGAGAACATGGCCGTTTCGGAGACCGTGAAGCGGCTGGCGATGGCGCATCCCGATGTCGGGTTTTCGGTGACGACGGGGGAGCGCGCGGGATTACGGCTGCCGCGGTGTGCTGGGACGGCGGATGGGCTGCTGCAGCGGCTCGGGCGGATCATGGGGTCTGAATTCATGGCTGATGCGCTGGCCATTTCGGGCGAGCGGGATGGTGTGCGCATTCTGGGGTATGCGGGGTTGCCGACGCTGCACCGGCCGGATGCGGGGCAGCAGTTCCTGTTCGTCAACGGGCGGCCGGTGCGGGATAAGGTTCTCGTCGGCGCAGTGCGGGCGGCGTACGGCGATCTCATTCCGAAGGGGCGGCATCCGTTGCTTGCGCTTTTCGTGACGCTCGATCCGAGCGATGTGGATGTGAACGTGCATCCGACCAAGGCGGAGGTGCGCTTTCGCGATGGCGGGCGTGTTCGGGGTCTGATGATCGGGGCGATCCAGCATGCGCTTGAAGGTGCTGGACACCGGGCGAGCGCGCGCGGCGGTGGGCTGACGCTCGAGACGCTGGCGCGGTCGGCGATTACGGAGCCGCAAGCATTCGGCGGCGGGGGTTATGCGGATCGCGTTCCGTCCTACATCCCGCCTGGACTGGCAGAGGCCATGCAGGCACCGTTTGCGGCGTTCGATGCGCCGAGTGCGGATGCGCGGGCGCATGCGGCACCGGTGTCACCCGATTTGCTTGACCGTCCCTTAGGGGCAGCGCGGGCGCAATTGCATGAGACGTATATCGTGGCGCAGACGCGGACTTCGGTCGTGATCGTCGATCAGCACGCGGCGCACGAGCGGCTTGTTTACGAGCGCATGAAGGCGATGCTGTCGAATGGCGGCGTGGCGCGGCAGGGCTTGCTGATTCCGGCGATCGTCGAGGTGGGCGATGATGCGGCGCAGGCGCTGGCCGAGCGCGAGACGGAGCTGGCCGAATTGGGACTAGTGCTGGAGCCATTCGGGTTTGGGGCGGTGGCCGTGCGGGAAGTGCCGGCGTTGCTTGGCGACACGAACGTAGAAGGCTTGGTGCGCGATCTGGCGGCGGAGATTTTGGCGGAGGGTCAGGGCTTCGCACTGCGCGACAAGCTGGAAGCAATCTGCTCGCGCATGGCGTGTCATGGCAGCGTTCGCGCGGGGCGGCGTTTGGCGCCAGAAGAGATGAATGCGCTGCTGCGCGAGATGGAAGCAACGCCGTACTCGGGCCAGTGCAATCACGGGCGGCCAACGTATGTGGAGTTGAAATTGTCCGACATCGAGCGGCTGTTCGGTCGGCGATGAGCATAAGAGAATTTCCCAGTTCGCCAAAATTCGACCATGGATGTGGGGTTCAGTGACGATGGGCGGGCGCCCTTAGTCTTGCGTTGGTTCCATGCTGAAAATCGCGACCTCCAGCGTCATGCGCGGCAACTTCGTTGCAGCCGGACGTGTGGAACTCGACACGTGGTTTGAGGGCGACATACTGTGTTCGCGCCTCGACATCGGCCGTGACGGATATGTGCTCGGAAATATCACAACGCGCGAACTCTACGTTCAGGGTCAGATCGTCGGCACGGTGCATGCCGGTGTCGTGCATCTGATGGACGGATCGTTCGTGGAGGGCGACGTGCATCATCATGTGCTGTCGCTGCATTCGAACGCGTCTCTCATGGGGAACGCGTTGCGGACGACGAAGATGCCGTTTCCGCAGGAGTTGCTGGCGCTGGAAGCCCGCGCGGGCGGCGCGCCGGTGTCGCGGTTTCCCGTCTCCGTCGCGCGCGATCTCAGGGTTGTTTGATTAGTCGGGCTGGTAGCGCGCGAAGCCGACTTGGGTTTCGCCCCAGGTGCGCCGATCGATTTCAGTGAAGCCATCGGGCCAGGGCAGATCGCTCGCGGCGCGCTCTTCCCAGACAACGATGGCGCCGGGGTTCAGCCATTTTCCATCACGCAGCGATAACAGCGCGCGTTCGCCGAGGCTTTTGCCGTAGGGCGGATCGAGGAAGGCGAGGCTGAAGGGCTGCATGGGGGCTGCGGGGCCGAGGTCGGTGGCATCGCGGCGGAAGAGGCGCGTGTTGCCGGTGAGGCCGAAGGCTTCGACGTTCTGGCGGATGAGGCCGCGGCTTTCGGCACCGTCTTCGACAAACAGGCAATAGGATGCGCCGCGCGAGACGGCCTCCAAGCCCAGCGCGCCGGTGCCGGCGAAAAGGTCGATGACGCGGATGGCGTCGATCTCGAAGTCCTCGATGCCGTGCAGGAGAATGTTGAACACGCTTTCGCGGACGCGGTCGGACGTCGGCCGCAGGCCCTCGTGCTCCGGGCTCGTGATGGCACGGCCGCGGAACTTGCCGCCGACGATCCTCACGTGTCGTCCTCGTCCGTTCGGGTTTTCTGCTTGCCCCGCGTGTGGCGTTCCTTGCGTTGCTCGGGCGTTTCGGTGAGGCCGAATTCGCCGGCGACTTTCGGGCCCAACTGTTCGGCCAAGTGCTTGCGGCGGACCGGTTCGACGGCGCCGGGGACGAGGTCTGCCAGTTCGAACGGGCCAAAGGAGATGCGGATCAGACGCGAGACCTCGAGGCCCAGTTCGGCCATCACTTTGCGGACTTCGCGGTTCTTGCCTTCGCGGATGCCGACGGTGAGCCAGATGTTGGCGCCTTGCACGGTGTCGATCGTGGCGTCGATGCCGCTATAGCGGATCCCTTCGATTTCGATGCCGTCTTTCAGCTTGTCGAGATCGGCTTGGGTCACGCGGCCTCGCGCCCGGACGCGGTATCGGCGCAGCCAACCGGTGGCGGGCAATTCGAGGTGGCGGGCGAGTGCGCCGTCGTTGGTGAGGAGGAGGAGGCCTTCGGTGTTGTAATCGAGGCGGCCAATGGAGATGACGCGGGGCATCTCAGGCGGCAGCTTATCGAAAACGGTCGGGCGGCCTTCGGGGTCGTTGTTCGTCGTGACCACGCCTTTGATCTTATGATAGCGCCAGAGTTGGACGGGTTCGGCGGCGGGCAGCGGGCGGCCATCGACGACGACTTTGTCGCCGGGGCCGACTTCGCAGGCGGGCGTGGTCAGGATCTTGCCGTTGACGGCGACGCGGCCGTCTTCGATCCAGCGTTCGGCTTCGCGGCGCGAACACAGGCCGGCGCGGGCCATGGCTTTGGCGATGCGCATGGGCTCGGTGAGGGCGGCTGGCGGCGGGGCCTTTGACACACCACCACCCGGGCGGGCGCCGGAGGGGAGCGAGCCGGCGGGGCGGTCTTTGCTGAAGCGTGGACCGGAAAAGCGCGGTTTGCCCGGCTTGCCGCCTTCGGGGCGTCTTTCGCTGCGATCGCGCGCCGGTGCGCCAGAGCGGGCGTCCTGCCGGCTGTCGGGGCGGGTGGGACCGCGCGGAGCGGGGCTGTCGGTGCTACGTCCCTCACCACGTCCCTCTGGGCGGCCGGTCGGGCGGCTCTCTCGGTCAGCTGGGCCTTTACCGCCGCCGCGGGGCGGGCGTTGACCGGAAAATGGTTTGCGCATCAGATGCGGGCTCTTTGCAGCGGCGGGGGAACCGCCTGTTCGGGACGCCCTTATGACACCGCCTGACAAGCCCGGCCACATGGAACTCGCCTTGGCCGAAGCGCGGCTCGCCGCAGGACGGGGCGAGGTGCCCGTGGGCGCGGTGATCGTGTCGCCGGAGGGCAGCGTGGTGGCGGTGGCGGGGAACCGGACTCGGGAGCTTTCCGATCCCACCGCTCATGCGGAGGTGCTGGCGATCCGCGAGGCGTGCCGGGCGCTCGGCAGCGAGCGTCTCATCGGCCACGATCTTTACGTAACGCTGGAGCCGTGCCCCATGTGCGCGGCGGCCATTTCGTTCGCGCGCATCCGGCGGCTCTACTATGGGGCCGGCGATCCGAAGGGCGGCGGCGTGGAACATGGGGCCCGCGTGTTCTCGCAGCCGACATGCCACCACGCACCGGAGGTTTATCCGGGTCTTGGTGAGGATGAGGCCGGGGCGATCCTTAAGGGGTTTTTCGCCGAGCGGCGGAGCTAGACGCTGGGCTTGCGCGTGCGCTTGAAGGATTTGAGGCGGCGCAGGAGGCGGGGCTTCTCCACGGGCACAACGGCGGTGGCGGTTTCTGAGCGCAGCGTGGGCAGCGCTGTGGGCCGGGTCATTTCAATGGGGAGTGTCTCGGCGCCCAAGATGCGGTCGAGTTTGATTTTGAGTTCTTCTTTTGCGGGGATGGCGGCGGCGAGAATGTCATCGACTTTCCAGATGTCGAGCAACTGGAAATGGCTGGTGCCAGCCTGGATGAGGATGTCGGGCTGTTCGGTTTTCAGTTTCTCGCGAATGATCGTGCGCTCGAAGATGAAAGAGGCGGCGAAGAGGCTTTCGGTGGCCGTGGGATGCGCGCGGTCGGGCGCGGGGACGGGCACGCCGGACACGTCAATGGCGATTGTAAAATCGGTGCCCTCGCGGACGAGGTCGTAGGGCAGCGGGTTGACGAGGCCGCCGTCGACGTAGGCTTTGCCATCGATGACGATGGGTTCGAAGATGGCGGGTAGCGCCATGCTGGCGGCGACGGCCTGGCGCAGCGAACCGGTTTCAAAGATGTGCGCATCGAGAGCGTAGAAGTCGGTGGCGACGATTTTCATCGGAATGTCGAGTTGCGCGAAATCGCGTGCGACGCGGGCCGGGTAGATGAGATCGAGCAGCGCTTCGGGCGAGAGCACCGCGTTCAATGGTGAAAAGAAGCGTGAGACGCGCGGCAGCGTGCGGGCGCGGGCGGCGAAGAGGTCGCGGGCGAGCTCAAAGCGGGCGGACAGCACTTCCTGCATCTGGGCGCGGATCTCGCGCGCGGACATGCCGGATGCATAAGCCGCGCCGATGACGGCACCGATGGACGTTCCGGCGATGACTTTCGGCCGGAGTCCCAGCTCGTCGAAGGCTTCGAGCATGACGACGTGGGCCAGACCGCGCGCGCCACCGCCGCCAAGCGCGAGGCCGATAGAGGGCCGCTCAATTGTTGGCTTGTTTGCCGGCGTGGATGATGTCAGGGCGTGGTCGGACATTGATGAGGGCATTCGCTGACGGGTGCTGTGGCCTAGAACATCAGCACAAGTTTGGAATGCCGGCCACATAGAATGCGTCGTGACCCCAAGTGGTTCTACTGACGCGCTTCCTTTGCCGGATGTTAGCCTTTCCAGGTTCTAAATCGAACGCTCTGGCCGTTTATTCGGCCGGGTTCGTCCGCAGTGTTGCGTATCAAAAGGACGTTTGGTTGTGGGACTTCATGGCTCGCGCGCGCTTGGCGCAATCGTTCCTGTTTGCTGGATGTTTTCGGCGACGCCAGTCTTGGCAGACACAGCACCCATCTGGAATGGCGCCTATGCGGGTGTCCATGGCGGCGTGACGTGGGCGGAACTGGATCCCGACTGGGACAAAGCAGGTTTCGGAGATTTCGGGGATGTCATCACGCGCGACGGCATCTGGGGCCTTCATGCGGGATACAATATCGGTAAGGGGCGCTTCATCATCGGCGTTGAAGCCGATGTCAATTTTGGGGGGTTTGCGTTCGAGGCTTCGACTTTCGGTATCGACGGTTCGTATGAATCCAACTGGAGCGGCAGTGTGCGTGCCCGCTTCGGCATGACCGCCGGACCGGTTCTGTTTTACGGTACTGTTGGATATGCCCATTCAGACACGGATTTCAGCGCTACTGTCCTAGGCAACAACTTTAGATTTTCTGAAACACTGAACGGCGTCGTGTACGGCGCGGGCGTTGAAGGTTTCATATTGCCTAACGCGTCTCTGCGCGTGGAGGCCCTGCGCTACGAATATTCATTTGACCAGGAAATTCTGCGCGAGTTCATCGACCCAAGCGAAACGGTTCTTCGGGCCGGTGTCACCTATCATTTCAACTGATGGCGTCATGGGCGGCCCCATTGTCGTGAATTAGAAAAGGCCGGGTCCTGGACCCGGCCTTTCGCGTTTGTTCACCTTTGCGGCCGGCTCACGCCAGCTTGAAGGGCATGTCCTTGCCGGCGAAGAAGGCGTCGATGTTGTCGAGGGCCTCAAAGCCCATCTGGTTGCGCGCTTCGATGGCGGCCGAGCCCAGGTGCGGGAACAGGAACGTGTTGGGCAGGTCGTAGTAGCCTTCGTTGATCTTGGGTTCGCCAGCGAACACGTCGAGGCCCGCATATGCGAGGCGGCCGGACTTCAGGGCCGCGATCATGTCTTCGTCGTTGACGAGGTCGCCACGGGCCGTGTTCACGACAATGGCGCCGTGCGGCAGTTTCTCGATCGTGGCCTTGTTGAAGAAGCCGCGCGTCTCGGGCGTCGAGGGTGCGTTGATGGAGAAGAACTGCGAGACTGCCAGCAAGCTGTCGAGGCTGTCGTGATACGTGGCGTTGTACTTGGCTTCGACTTCCGGCTTGGCGCGGTAGATGTCGTAGTAGTGGACGTTCATGTCGAAGCCGCGGGCGCGCTGTGCGAGCGCTTGGCCGATTTTGCCGAAGCCGTAGATGCCCAGCGTCTTGTTATCGAGGCGCTGACCAACGAGCTGGAGCGGCTGCCAACCCGGCCACCGGCGCTGGCGGATCATGGCTTCGCCTTCACCGGCGCGGCGGGCGGCGCCGAGGAGGAGGAGCATGGCGATTTCAGCGGTGGCGACGGTCACACCGTGGGGGGCGTTGCCGACCTTGATGCCGCGCGCCTTACAGGCGTCGAGATCGATGTGGTCGAAGCCGATGGAGAAGGTCGAGATGCACTTGATGTTCTCGGGGATGCGCGCGATGACGTCGGCGCGGCATTTTTCGTTCAACGTCAACAAGATAGCATCGACCGACTTGGCCGTTTCAAGCATTTCGTCGATGGTGATCTTGGGGTCGTCGCCGTGCGCGATGACGTCGTAGGTTTCCCGGGCGCGGGCCATGGCGGCTTCCGGCAGAGGCCAGGTGATGAGAATTTTCTTCTTCGACATTGGTTGCGTATCCTACCCGGGGTTCGACTTTCGTTGAGGATCGCCCCTATTGCCGCAAGGGCGGGCGGCTGACAAGGGCTGTGGCAGCGCGGCATTGAGCGTTTAAGCGCCGTTGCGGCGCGGCTCTCATTTTTTGCGATGCGTTGCATCGCGGACCTCGTCCTTTGCGCCGCGATGCGTCGCGGCACGGTGACTTACGCTTTCTTCACCGTGATCGGGCACACTCTCGCGGAGTGTTGCAGCTGCGCCTGATACCCTGCGCGAGACGCGGGGCGGCCAGCCACAGGCTTTATGATCACGGTGCAAGGGAGCCCGCCATGCGAGCGGTCGTCATGGTACTGGCAGTGCTGGTTGGCGTCAAAATCTGGGCGCAAGACCGGCTTTACCGCGAAGCCGCCGGTGAAGCGCTGCTCGCCGCCTATAAGATCCATGCGGAAGCCGCCTGCGTGGCGCGCCCGCAGACGGATGCACGCGGCATGCCGGTCGCGGTCGGATCGGTGAACTGGAAGCAATCGGAGACGGCGGAAGTGCTGCTCGGCAATCCGCGCCTCAGCGTGCCGATCTGGCAGCTTGAACATCCGATGTGGGATGCGCGCTACAAGAACCCGATTGTGCGGCTGACGGTGGGCGATCGCTATTCGCGATTGGCGTGCGATTACGACGTGACGTCAGGCAAGGCGGAACTGCTGGTGCTCTGATGCTGCGTGGCTGTTCAGCCGGTCCGCACTCGACTTAGCGGCGCGAGCCTTGGACGGCGATCTGGGTCATGAACAGATGGTCGATGCGGCCTGACGTCCAGCGCGACAGGCGTTCGACGCGGGGCGAGAACGGCGTGACCGGGCCGACGTGATCGATGCGGAAACCCGCATTTTCAAACATCGCGCAGAAGGTTGCCGGCGTGAACCAGCGCAGGTGCGTGCGGTCAAAGACGCCCTGATCGGCCAGATCAAAACGGCCCTTGGCGAGTTCGCGCAGAACGCGCCAATGGGCGATGTTGGGCGAGCTTGCCAGTACCATACCGCCGGGGCGAATGAAGCGCGACAAGCGGCGGAGCAGGACACCCGGTTCGACGAGGTGTTCGAGCACTTCGGAGAGAATGAGCGCGTCGAATTCAGCCGGCTGCCAATTGAAGTCCATGCGTTCGGCATCGCCGATCAAGACTTCGCTTAAGATTTCGCGCGCGGCGTTGCCATAGCTCTCCATGAGTTCGACGCCGGCGTAGTGACCGGCGCGGCCGCGGGCCATGGCGAGAGCGCCGGTGGCGCCGTTGCCGCAGCCGATTTCGAGAATGCGGGCAGACGGGTCGCGCGGAAGAAGGCGGACGAAGTCGGCGCGGGCATTGGTGAAGTAGCTGGTCGCCTTGCCTTCGTAGGCCGATACGAGGCGGGCAGCCGGCGACAGGATTTCAGTCGTCACGTTCAACTCCACACGACACCACATGCTCCCTGAGAATAGAGGGCACATCTCAACGAGCCGTTTATGAAATGGCCGGGACATGGCCATCGCTCAGAGTTGCGTGTGAATCTGGAAATTACTTACGAGGCGTAAACTTCGGATTTCGCCCGCTTTTTTCGCATTCTGTTAGGGCGTCTTTAAGACTAACAGCGCTCTGTTAGACGGTGCGGTGGCAAGGGCTGTTCGGGCCTCTTCCATCCGTTTGGTACGTTCCGCGTCGTTCAATTCGGTTTTGCGTATGTCCGTGGTTCCAACGTTCAGATCTCTAGCGGCCGCACTCCTGGCGGCCTTGGCCGTTGGCGCGTGCGCCGACGAGATCGGACCCGCACCCGCCAGCTTCGCGGCTGAGGCCGGTCCTTCGGCGCTCGGCGCCTCCTACCGTCTCGGCATCGGCGATAAACTCAAGATCACAGTTTTTGGCGAAGAGAGCCTATCGGGCGCGGCGGAAGTGAACGCATCTGGACAGGTGTCGCTACCGCTTGCAGGCGAAGTTCCTGCGCAGGGTAAGACGATCAGTCAATTCCGCGAGACGGTCGCGAACCGGCTGGCCGATGGCTACCTAAAGAATCCCAAAGTCACGATCGAAATCACAAACTACCGGCCGTTCTACATTCATGGCGAAGTGAAGAACGGCGGCGAGTTTGCTTACAAGACCGGTATCCGGCTGCGCGACGCGGTCGCGATGGCCGGCGGCTACACATACCGGGCCGAGCAATCGTATGCCGTTGTGACGCGGGAGGGCGCTGGCGACGTGCGCATTCCAGCGAACGGTTCCGTCATTCTCCTTCCGGGCGACAACGTCCGCATTCCAGAACGCTTCTTCTAGTACGCAAAGGTTCGACACCTCGTGTTTCCGAGACCATACACCGCTGACGATCGAGGGCCGCGCCGCGATGCGCAGGCCTTCGCGTGCGTTGCGGCGGTCGCTTTTACGGCGGTGCCATTGGGGAATGCGGCTGCAATCGAAGTCGACAACACAGCCGACCTGATTACCGATACGGTGGCCAGCGGCGAGATGCGCCGCGAGTGGCAGGAAGCACAGAGGCGCGCGGCCCGTTCGGTCGATCAAGCCGATCGCGCATTTGCCGCGCCTGATGGGTTGCGCGTCGGCAACTTCATCTTCTATCCGTCGGTCAGTGAGACGGCGATCTACGACAGCAATATCTACGGCCAGGCGCAGGCTCCGACGGCCGACTGGCGCTTCATCACGGCGCCGACGCTGACGATCCGGTCGGAATTGCCCCGGCATGCCTTCGACATGAACATTTTCGGACGGTTCATGAACTTTGCCGAAAGCACGGATCAGAATTACGCCGACTTCGGGGCCTCTGCCCGCGGCGCGCTGCATATCGATCATGCCCATACGCTCTCCGTCGCAGCCGGCGTCCGGCGTGATCACGAGGAGCGCTCGGCCATCACCGCGTCACAGGTCGCCGCTGAACCCGTTCCCGTCGACCAATATCGAGCATCGATCGGTCTGACGCGGGATGCTGGGCGGGTTTATGGGACGCTGTCTGCATCGGCCGAGAAGCTGGACTATCACAGCGTCGCGGCCATCGGGGGCGGACGGCTGAACCAAGACTACCGGGATCAGGAACTCTACGCGGCACAATTGCGCGCGGGCTACCGCATTTCACCGGGCTTCGACTTCGTTACCAATGTTCGTGGCATTCGACAGTACAACGAGCCCGAAACGCCGGGATTCGAAAACCGCGACTCCAAGGGTTACGAGATTTCGGCCGGGCTTGCGTTCGAGACCGATCCGCTGCTGCGCTGGCGGGTGCTCGGCGGGTACGGTGTCCGCAATTTCGACCGGTCCGGACTGGAGAGCATCGCGAGTTCGCTTCTTGAAGCGCAGGCGCAGTGGCTGGCCACGCACCGGCTGACGCTGACGGCTGTTGCTTCGCGTAAAATCGACGATGAACTGGGCGCTAACGACAACGGGCGGATCGATAGCGCGGTCGGCCTGACCGCGGACTACGAGATCCGCCATGATCTCTTTGCTACCGCCAATGCCGGCTTTACGCGGACCGATTTCATCGGAAGTACGCGCGAAGATGACATCTTCGAGGCCGGCGTTTCGCTCGATTATCACTACACGAAGAACATGCTGCTGACGCTCGGCTACTCCTATGAGACCCGCCAATCGAACGAAGCGGAATTCGACATGGATCGCAGCCAGGTGCGCATCGGCGGCACGTTGAAATACTAAAGGATCATCTAGACCATATGAGCACGATGGACAGAGGCATGGAAGAGAGCGGCGGCGGAGCATTCAGCTTCGCGCGCGCCTTCAATGCCGTGCGCCGCCGGCTTGCTCTCGTGGGTGCGATCTCGATTGCAGCAACGCTGATTGCCGTGGCCGTCGCCGTTTCACTGCCCAACCGGTACGAGGGTGTTGCCGTCGTCCAAATCGATCCGCGGCAGAAGACGATTTCGCAAGTTGATAGCGTGGTAGAGAACCTGCGCGGCGACAACGCCTCGATCGACAGCGAAGTGGAAGTGTTGTCCTCGCGGGCCATTGCGCTCAAGGTCATCGATATTCTCAATCTGCGCGACGATGAGGAATTCCGGCCGCGGTCGACGGTTCGCCGCATCTTCGGCTTTCTCGGACTCGGCCGATATCTGCCTGCGGGGGAGCCAGCTACCGCTGCTGTACACAACGGCGCCGCTCAGCGGCTCGACCAGGATCCCGTCGGCACGCGTGTCGGCCGGGTTCAACCGGGCGATTCCAGCCCTGAGCGGGACGAACTGGCAGCGGCATTCCAGGAACGGCTCAAAGTTTCGCGCGTGCGCATGACGCTCCTCTTGGAGATCAAGTTCAGTGCGCGGGATCCGGCCAAGGCGGCCCGGATCGCCAATACAATTGCAGAGGTCTATCTTTCCAACAATCTCGCCAGCAAGACGCAAGCCTCCGGCTTTGCGACCGAGCTTCTCGAAAGCAAGCTGCAGGAGATGCAGCAGCGTGTCTCGGATGCCGAGCGCAAGGTTGCGATGTTCAAGTCCGACAACAACATCTTCGACTCAGAGGGGAATATCCTCTCGGAGAAGGAGTTGAGCCGGCTGATGGAACAGACGGTTTCGGCGCGCAATGCGACGGCTACGGCTAAGTCCAAGTTTGAGAATGCCCAACGGCTGGCGAACAGTCCCGGCGGAACGGAGACGATCGCCGAAGTGCTCGATAGCAACTCGATCCGGGTGCTCAAGGAGACGGTATCGTCCGCCCGCAAGCGCGAAGCGGAATTGTCGACGCGATATGGTCCGCGGCATCCCGAGATGCAGAAGGTGCGGGCTGAAGTCGCCGAGACGCAGGCCCAGCTTGCGGAAGAGATCGCGCGGCACGTGGCCAACCTGCGCAATGAGTATGTGGTTGCCGAACGCAGCGAGATGCAGATGCGGCAGGCGCTGACGACGCTGAAGGAACAGGAGGCGGCCACCAAGGAATCTTCGGTTGCCCTGCTCGAGTTGCAGCGCGAAGCGGCCACGTCGAAGCAGATTTATGAGAGCCTTCTGGCGCGCTACAAGCAGACATCGGAAACGCAGGATCTGCAGCTGCCTGACGCGCGGATCGTCGAACAGGCCGACGTGGCGCTGTTTCCAGCCTCGCCCAATCGCAAGCAAATCGTGCTCCTGGGGCTTTTTGCCGGCCTTGGTCTCGGCATTCTTGTGGCACTGGCGTTCGAATTCGCAGCACCCGGTCTGGTTCATCCTGACGACGTGGAGCGCAACCTCGAAGTGGCGCACATTGCCTCCGTTCCAGCGATCGCCGCTTCCGGTCCGGGAGTGGATCCGCTGCGCTCCATCCGCTTGGTTCTCACAGAACCGCGCGGCATCTTTGCGGAAAGCGTGCGCGGAATGCGGCGCGAACTCGATATGCGCCACCGCAGCGGCGGACCGCGCGTGATCATGGTTGCGTCCAGTCTTCCTGGCGAAGGCACGGACGTGATCGCATCGAACCTAGCGCATCATTATGCGATGGCCGGGCAACGCGTTTTGCTGGCCGATGGCGATTTACGGCGGGCGCCGCTGACGCGCAAATTGGCGCCGCAGCGGACGACCGGCCTCCTCGACTCGCTCATTCACCAGACGCCGATCGAGCGCGCTATTCTGCACGATACGGCTTCTGGCCTGTTCTTCCTGCCGGCGATGAGCCCGACGCCGTTGGAGACAGCGCGGCCGGATATGCTCGCATCGCGGCGCATGGCCGAGACGATGGCTACCTTGAAGAGCCAGTTCGACATCATCATTCTCGATGCCCCGCCGCTGCTGCCGGTGGTGGATGGGCGCGTACTTGCCGACTATGCCGATCAAATCGTGTTTGTGACCACGTGGCGGCACACGCCCAAGCACCTCGCCAAGCGCGCGCTGCACTCGCTCGGCTTCAATCACGACAAAGTGGCCGGCGTGGTCATGAACAGCGTTGGACACCAGGCGATGGAAGACACCTATGCGCTTGGTACGCGGATGGCACCGGCGCAGCCAAGGCGGATGGCGCAGGCGGCCTAGCCCGGCGCAGGGCCCCCGAGGGGCGGCCTTGGTAGGGTTGAGACACTCTTTACTTCAAATCTGCACGAATCTGAGCGAACCCGCTCTAATTTCAATCGAATTTTAGCGGATTGCGATCACGATCGGCAGCGATGTTTCCACGTCCCCGCGCGCAATCCTAGCGCAGGGCCCACCGCGTACCGGAGTTGCCATGCAAACCGTCGAAGCCGTGTCTGACGCCGCTGTTGAAGCCAACGCCCAAGCAAACCCCGCCAGCGACAGTCGTTCCTTCGCGCAAGCACCGAAGCGGCGGATGCCGCGCAAATTGGCGGTTGGACTGGTCGGCGCGGCCGACGTGCTCGCAGTTTTTGCAGCCGTCATTCTTCCAGCCGTCATCTATAGCCAGGCTGGTGGGATCGTGGCCGACTGGCGGGCCCTCATTCAGTCGGCGATGGCCGCGACCCTGATCGTTCATCTCATCCTGCGCATCAACGGCATGTATTCCACGGATCGGCTGCACGACATTCCGCTGCGTCCCGGCCTTTTGTTCACGACGTTGGCTCTGACGATGTTGGTCCTTCTTGGTCATGGCATGCCGTCTGCGCTGCGTGGCGACCATGAATGGGTGTGGCTTGCCGTCGGCCTCTCGTCCGGCTTCACGCTTCTGCTGTTCAACCGCGCAATCGCCAATCCGCTTCTGGCCCACCTCACGCGCAAGGGCGTGTTCGACGAGCGTATCGCCGTGTTCGGAGCCGGCAACATCGCCCGGCGCGTGAAGGAGCATCTGGAAGCCGTGCCGACGGGTATCCACTTCGCCGGCGTGTTCGACGATCGCATGGGGTCGGACCGCATCAATCCCGACGGGGTGGATGTGACCGGCAAGCTCGACGACCTCGTGGCAGCGGCGCGCAACAACGAAATCGACAAGATCATCATCGCTCTGCCCCAGTCGGCCGATCAGCGGATCGCCGTGGTGGCGCGGAAGCTGGAATCGCTGCCGGTCAGCCTGCACGCCGTGACGCACATCGCATCGGATCTGATCGAGGCGGGTCCGGCGCATACGGTGTCATCGGTTGGGTCGGTCGGCCTCATCGACGTAAAAAAAAAGCCCATTGATGACCTTCAGCGCATCCTGAAGCGGCTGGAGGACCTCGTTGTCGGTGGGGCTCTGCTGCTGATCACCTTGCCGCTGTTCCCGCTGATCGCGCTGGCCATCAAGCTCGACAGCCCGGGTCCGGTCCTGTTCCGGCAGAAGCGCGGTGGGCGCCATCAGATGCCCATCGAGATCATGAAGTTCCGCACGATGTCGGTTGGGCCGGCGAGCCAAGAGCACCAGCAGGCCACCGAGGACGATCCGCGGGTGACGCGCGTGGGCCACTTTCTGCGGCGCACCAGTCTCGATGAGCTGCCGCAGCTGATCAACGTGATCAAGGGCGACATGTCGCTCGTGGGGCCGCGGCCGCATCTGATCGCGCACGATGAGAAGTTTGCCGAGATCGTCGACACGTATCCGAGCCGGCATCAGGTGAAACCGGGCTTGACCGGTCTGGCACAGGTGAAAGGGTTTCGCGGCGAGACGCGGACAAAGGACTGTGTCGAGGGGCGGGTCGCGGCCGATCTGGACTACGTGCGGAATTGGTCGCTCTGGCTTGATTTGAAGATCATCGCGCGCACGGTGGCAACCGTCATCTCGGGACGCAACGCCTACTGACGCTGCTGGTCCAGCCCGGATTGGGGCCGGGATGCGGGGGGAAACGCGATCAATGATGGACGCTTTCAGGAAAACGCCGCTGGCGATCACGCTGGCGATCCTGAGCTTCATTTCGCCGACGGAGCTGTCGCTCGTAGTCGGTGATCTCCGGCTGTCGCCGCATCGCGTCGTGTTCCTTATCTTTATTCCGTTCGCGATTTGGCGGCTGGCCACCCGGCCTGATTGCCGGCTGCATGTCTATGACATTCCGTTCTTCGGCTTGGCACTTTGGCAGACGTTTGTGTTTGCCTATCATGCCGGGCAGCCGGGGTTCGTATTCGGCGGCTCGTGGTCGCTGGAGAGTTTGGGCGCTTACACGATTGCGCGGGCCTATATTCGCGATCTGGAAACGCTGCAGGCTGCGCTCCGCATCGTCTTCTACTCTATCATTCTGGCTGCCTTTATCGCGATGTTTGATACGCTGACGGGCAGCTATTTCATCCATGAAGTGCTGCGCTCGGCGGTGGGCGGCGAGCCGATGCCGGCGATGGAATTCCGCAAAGGGTTGGCGCGCGCGGCTTCCACGTTCGATCACCCGATTCACTACGGCACCTACTGCGCGACGATGTTCGCGCTTCTGTGGATGTCGGAACCGGACCGGAAATGGCAATATGTCCGCGCGGTCGTGCTCATTTTGGCGGCCATTCTGGCGATGTCGTCGGCGCCGCTTTTGAGCCTTGGACTGCAGCTCGCATTTATGATCTGGCAGAAGTATACGGTGCGGGTCTTCATGCGGACGCAGATCACGCTGGCGATCATTGCCGGACTTTACATCGGGGTGTTGATGGTGGCCAACCGGTCGCCGGCGCAGCTGCTGATTACACTGGCCACTTTCGATCCCTGGACCGGATTGTACCGGTTGGCAATCTGGGAGCATGGACTGAACAATCTGTGGGGCAGCTTCTGGTTCGGTATCGGCATGGCGGATTGGGTGCGTCCGGAGTGGATGTACTCGTCGACCATCGACGCATATTGGCTCGTGCTTCCCTTGCGCACGGGTGCGCCCGCGTTCCTGCTTCTCGTTACGGGCATCGCGCTCATCGCTTATGGCGTTGCGGCGCGCGGGCGGACATCGCGCGACAGGCTGCGCAGCAATATGGCAGCGGGGTGGATGATGTCGCTGCTAGCGATTTGCCTGCTGGGAGCCACGGTGCACTTCTGGAACGTGCCGCATGCGCTCTTCTATTTCTTCTTAGGGCTTGGTGGCGCGATTGCGGATCCCAGGCGGGTCGCGCAGGCGGTGTCTCGTGCGGCGCAGCCGGTTCGCCGCCTGCATCCGAGCTTCATCCGTAGGCAGCGTGGGGCGGCGATGCCCGGAGTGGCGTTGCCGGCGTAGGGCGGCAATAACGATCAATATTAGCGCACTTGGCTGGTGTGGACGCTTGGCAGCGAATGCATGCTGGCGTCGATGAGCGGGGCCAGGGCGCGGGCGACGCGGCGGCTGCCAGCGACGGAATAGTGTCCGCCATCAAAGAAGAGAAATTCGCCATCGTCCGTCAGTCGGCACAATCCACCGGAGCAGAAGAGCGGCGTCGCGTCGAAGATTGCGACATTGCCGCCGACGGCCATCGCCGGGGCTGGGTTGGCGTGGGCTTCGTTGCGGCCGGTGCGGTAGGCGACATCGTACGGGTGGGCGAAGTCGAAGGTCGGGCTTGCTCTGACCACGATGACCCGGCTGCCGGTGGCGGCAATGCGATCCAGCGATGCTCGAACATCGGCTGCTGAGATCTTGCGGGGCAAATAGAGTTCCCAACGCGCGGAGATCAGAACGACATCCGGCTTCAGGCGTGCGATTTCATCGAACACGCGGGCGTTGACTGCGCGGCAGTGGGGGCGGTTCGCGACGCTCATGCCGAGGATGGGCGGGCATCCGGCGGCGGTGAACTGCACCGTCTCCAAGCGTTGGCCGAGTTCGTCCGTCAGACCCGGCATGAAATGGGCTGCAAAACTATCGCCCCAGACGAAGACCTTGGGGCCATCGGGATTGCCGTGGCGGCAGGCGACGGCACCGGCCCAGGCGCTGGCTGGCTGATCGTCTTTCAAGAAACAGGTGGCGAGGTTCATGCGGTCGAGGCCGGCGATAACCGGTGGGGCGTAACCGTCGTGGCGCTGCGGCCATCCGAGCGAAACGTTGGCGAAGACGCCGACGGAAAGGGTAGCGGCCATGGCGGCGCCGGCCCAGCGAAACAACGGCGCGCGGGCGGCAGCGACGCGGCGCTCACGAAACGGCGTTTCGATAAAGCGCCAGGAGAGGACGGCGAGAGCAAAACTCAGTGCGACCAGCAGGGCCGCGTCGAAGGGTGCAAGCATTTCGCCCCGCGCGATGCGGGCGAAGGTCAGGACGGGCCAGTGCCAAAGGTAGAACGAGTAGGAGACCAGTCCAACGAAGACGACGGGCCGAAGGCTGAGCAGGCCTGCGGCGATGGTGGATTGTGTGGTGGAGCCAGCGTGGATGACGAGCGCCGCGCCGATAACGGGCAAGAGCGCTGCCGCACCGGGGAAGGCTGTTGCGCTCGAGTAGGCACCGACGGCGGTCGCGATCATCGCAAGCCCAATCAAGCCGGCGGCATTGGCTGCCTTCTGCGTAGGGATCGTGGGCAGGACGCCGAGCGCCAGGAGCGCGCCGGCCATCAACTCCCAGAAGCGTGTGGGCAGGAGATAGAAGGCGGCGGCAGGTTTGGCGTCGACGGCCCAGACGGAGAGCGCGAACGAAATCACGGTCACAGCGATCAGCACGGGGACCAGATGGTGGCGGGCCCAGCGCGTCAAAGCGAGAAGAAGCAGCGGCAGGACGATGTAGAATTGCTCTTCGACGGCAAGCGACCACGTATGCAGCAGCGGCTTTAAGTGCGCGGGGCCGGCAAAATAGTCGGCGGTTTGCCAGAAGAAGATGTTGGAGACGAAGAGTGTTGCCGCGGTGAGGCTATTGCCGAAATCTTGGAATTCGCCGGGAAGTGCGATGAGGGATGCCGCGACCACGGAGGCTGCGAGCATGGCGAACAGGGCGGGAAAGATGCGCCGCGTGCGCCGTTCGTAGAAGGTCAGCAGCGAGAAACGGTTCTCGGCGATTTCGCGGGCGATGATGCGCGTGATGAGATAGCCGGAGATGACGAAGAAGATATCGACGCCGACGTAGCCGCCGGGCAGGAAAGGGACGCCCGCGTGATAGAGAACGACGGACAGCACCGCGACGGCGCGGAGACCGTCGATATCTGGGCGATACTGTGTGTCGGCGGCGCTCATGGATTGCACACCGATGTCAGGCCGCAGATTTCGGGATGAGGGTGGCGCGAACCGCGTTGGTCCACGAGGCCGTCGATGCGGAGGGGGTCAGGACGAAGCCCACGCCGTGGACCGCGTCCAGGATGGAAGCCGCCTTGGCGTCCCAGGTTTCGGTGGCGACGCGCGCGCGGGCCGGGGCGGGATCATAAGGTTCGGTGAGGCTTGAGCGGATGTGGGATGCAAACTCGCCGGCGCCGTCAGCAATGCGGACGAGGTCGCGCCAGCCGTCTAGTGCGGGGAAATCCGTCGTGACCACGGGGCGGCCGACGGCCAGATATTCCTTCATCTTGATCGGATTGCAGGCCTTGATCCATTCGCTTTTGTTCCAGGGCATGATCAGCACGTCCATCGCGGCCATGTAGCGGGCGACGACGTCATAGGATTTGCGGCCGAGGAAACGGACGTTGGGCAGTGCGCACCAGCCGTCTGGCAGCGAAGAGCCACCGATCATGACGAAGTTCACATCGGGCAGCTGCTTGGCGACGCCGAGGAAGAGTTCGGGGTCGAAGGTGTGGGCGTCGATGCCGCCGATGAAGCCGACGCGGGGTTTCGAAACGATTGCGACATCGGCGGGGCCGGGTGCGCACTTGGAGCCTTCGGCAACGAACATGTCCAGATCGACGCCGTGGGTGACGAGGAGCTGGCGGCGGACATCGCTTGTCTCTTCGGCCATCAGGTGGGGCGCGCAGTAAATCACGAGGTCGGCAGCGCGTTTGATGGCGGCCACTTGCTGCCCGAGGAGGACGGGGTCGCCTTCTGGGAAGGCCTCGAAGCGGTCGGTGCGCTGCATGATGACGCCGGTAGGCTGGAGCGCTTCGATCAGATCGGCACCGGCAGGGCAGTGCATCCAGAGGAGTGGCTTGGCGATGCCGGCGCGGCGGGCGGCGAGGCGAATTTGGGGGGCGAGTGCGAAGCCAGAGATTTTCTTGCCCGTTTCGCCGGGAATGTTGAGCGGCGAGAAGACCCAGAAGTTATTCTCGACGTGGACGACGCCGCGGCTGAGGCTTTTGAGCTTGCGCTGCATCTTGCCCGCGAACTGGGCGGGCTTGGACACTTCGGGGACACGGACGCCCAGCGAGTTCACGTAGAGCACCGGCATCGTTCGCGCGAAGCGGCGCATGACCTGGAAATCGAAGTGGCCGCGGTTGTGATACCACCAGTCGGAGCCGCCGATGCAGATGATGCCATCATAATCGCGGTGGGATGAGGTGTGCATTGAGTTGCCGGTCCAAGTGAGGCCGCGCAGGCGGCAAATTACGGTCCATCGGCAGTCTCTCTGAGTCGCGTTAATCGTTTCCTCAAGCGGCGCGCGCATGTTGATTGCGATCTTCGCCGTTCCCCGCATGCCACAACCGTTAATGATTTGTTAACGGCGGGCGCGCGGCAGCCTTCGGAGCCGCTCACTTGATGTCCGCCCGTCAGATCGACGTTTCAATCCTGATCGTCAGCTACAATACGCGTGCAATGACGCTCGAGGCGATCGCGTCGGTTGTGCGCGAGACGCGGGACGTGAGCTTTGAAATCATCGTTGTCGACAACGCGTCGACCGATGGGTCGGCGGACGCGATTGCCGCGCATCCGGCGCAGCCTACGCTCATTCGTTTGACTGAAAACATCGGGTTCGGGCGGGGCAACAATCTTGCAGCCGAGCACGCAACGGGTGAATTCGTGTTGCTGCTCAATCCCGATACGGTGGTGACGGAGCGGGCCATCGACCGGCTGGTCGCGTTCGCGCGGGCGAGCAAGCGGGCCATGATCTGGGGCGGGCGGACAGTGTTTGCCGATGGGCAGCTCAACCCCGCGTCGTGCTGGCAACGGATCACGCTGTGGAACCTTCTCATGCGGGCGACAGGGCTTGCGGGGATTTTTTCGCAGTCGAGCGTCTTCAATCCGGAAGCCTACGGCGGCTGGGCGCGTGACAGCGTGCGCGAGGTCGATATCGTGTCGGGCTGCTTTCTCCTCATTCCGCGCAGCATCTGGCTGGCGCTCGGCGGCTTCGATCCGGCGTTCTTCATGTATGGGGAAGAAGCGGATTTGTGTCTGCGCGCGCGGCGGATCGGAGCGAAACCAATGGTGACGCCCGAGGCGACGATTGTGCACTACGGCGGCGCGTCGGAAGCGACGCGGTCGGGCAAGATGATTAAACTGCTGGCGGCGAAGGCGACGTTGATCGACCGGCATTGGCCGCGCGGGATGGTGGGACTTGGCCAGTTTCTGCTGATGCTCTGGCCGTTGTCGCGATGGATCGCGCTTGAAGCGATAGCGCGCCTGCAAGGAGATGCGGTGAAGCGCGAAGCGGCGCGGACGTGGCGGACGATTTGGCAGGCGCGGGCCGAGTGGCGGACGGGATATCCGGACATGGCCACGAGCGCGTCATGTCCTGCACGCCTCGTCACCGCAGCGGGGGCATGAAATGACACAGAGTGCACCCAACATTCTGACTGCGGCGGCCTATGGCGGCAAGGGAACGCCGCGGTATTCCGTTGGCACACTCGTGACCAACCTCGAGCAATATGCGGCGATGCGGGCATCGTTTGCAGCGCACGGGTTTGACGGATCCAACACCGAGTTCCTGTATCTCGACAATCGGGGGCCGGATCAGACGGGCGCCTATCGCGGGCTGAATGCGCTGCTGCATGCGGCGCGGGGACGGCATGTTGTTTTATGCCATCAGGATGTGCTGTTGATCGGCGATGGCGCGGCGGCGCTGGAGCGCTGCCTTGACGATCTTGATCGCCGCGATGCCAATTGGGCGCTGGCTGGAAATGCAGGCGGAACGGGACCTGGCGCGCTGGTGATGCGCATTTCCGATCCGCACGGGGTTGATCGGCGGATGGGCGATCTGCCGGCACGCGTGATGAGTTTGGATGAAAACTTCATTGTCGTGAAGCGTAGTGCGCGGGTCGGCTGCTCGGCCGATCTCGACAGCTTTCATTTTTACGGCGCGGATCTGTGTCTCAACGCGGATGTGGCGGGGTACAGCGCCTGGGTGATCGATTTTCATCTGAAGCACCTGTCGGGCGGACGAAAGAGCGCGGATTTCTTTGCGGCCGAGGCAGCATTCCGCACGAAGTGGAACCATGCGCTGCGGCCGCGCTGGATGCAGACCACATGTGCGCTCCTGAGACTTTCGGGCTTCGGGCCCGATCGCGTTGCCGGGCGTGTGGCGGCGCGTCCGCTGGCCGGTCTGTTGCGGCGAATGCCGGGTCAGCGGCCGTCTACAAAGGCCGCCGAATGACCGGGATGGCGCCACCTCCGCCAGTGACAATGTCGCGCCGCGTCGCGGGGCAAGGCGCGCTGCTGCTCGGCGGGTTTGCCGGTGCGCAGGCGATGGCGTTCGTGCGCAATGCGATGCTCGGGCACATGCTGGCCAAGGGCGACTTTGGTGTGGCGGCGATCCTGACACTGTTGCTGCAATTGCTCGACAGTCTGACCGATCTCGGTGTGGACCGGTTGATCGTGCAGGCAAAGGACGGCGACGACGCGCGCTTCGTGGCGACGAACCATACGGCTCTTGTCATTCGCGGGCTGTTGATCGGGACGCTGCTGTTCGTCTCGTCCGGGGCCATCGCGGACTTCTTCGCGGTGCCCGATGCGGCGGCGGCGATTGCGGCGATTGCACTCGTTCCGGTGTTGCGGGGATTTCAGCATCTGGATGCGCGGCGCGCACAGCGGCGCTTGAACAGCCGGCCGTTCGTGTGGATCGAGGTGGCGCCGCAGGCTGTGGCGCTGGCGTTGACATGGCCCGTGGTCAGATATGTTCCGGATTTTCAGGCGGTGGTTTGGCTGTCGCTGGCGCAGGCGATCACGGCGCTGGCCGTGTCGCATGCCGTTGCCGAGCGGCGTTACGAACTGTCGTTCGATACCGCGATTTTGAAGCGGCTCATCGATTTCGGCTGGCCGATCTGGTTGAGCGCCTTTCCGCTGGTGGCGGTCTATCACGGCGACCGCATTGTGATCGGGCGGCTTTTGGGTGTGGAAGATCTCGCTGGATATAGCGCGGCGTTTTTGTTGGCGATGGTGCCGGGGCTGATCGCCGGCAAGGTGGGGCAATCGCTGATGCTGCCGGTGTTTGCTGACGCCCGGGGCGATGCGGAGCAATTGAAGCGGCGGTTTGCGGCGCTGTCTGAGGCGACAGCGATCGCGGCTGCCATCTACCTCGCGACGGCCATTCTTGCGGGGGGGGACATTCTGCGCATCGCGTTCGGACCCAACTATGTGGGGCTTGGGGGCGTGATGGCGTGGCTCGCCGCGATGTGGGCTGTGCGCATGCTGCAGGCCGTGCCGGGGATGCTGCTTTTGTCGGTGGGCGAAACGAAGCCGTTTCTGGTTGCCGGGCTGATCCGATCTCTCGCACTCATTCCGGCAACCGCCGTGGCGCTGATGGGCTATGGGTTGGAAGCTGTGGCGGCGATGGGGCTTTTGGGCGAGGTGGCTTCGCTGGCGTACGTCGCCTGGCGAATGGAGGCTCAGGAGCGGGGGCTCTGCCGCATCTTCGCACAACGCGCGCTGTTTCTGCTGCCGGCCGGACTGTTGGCGGCGGCAGCCCATCTTCTCACCTCAGGCGCTGCGAGCGAAGCCCTCGTCCATGCCGGAGCGCTGAGTGTTGTGCTCTGTGCAATCACAGCGGCGGCTGTGCTTGTGATGCCAGAGACGCGCGGCCGCGTGCACGGCTTGCTGCGCGTCTGATTTTTTGTAAGGGCGCGACTCCAATTAGTCGTGTGCCGGCATGGCGAGCGGGCGGGTTGCAGCGCTGACCTTGGAGCCCAGCGCCGTTTCGTAGGCGGCCAGAAGCCGGCCGCGCTCTTCGTCCCAACGCAGAAGCGATTTGGCGCGGGCGATGCCTTCGGCGGCGGTGCGGTCGCGCAGGTCCTGGTCATCCAGAAGATGCAACATCTGGGTGGCCAGCGAGCGCGGGCAGTTGTCCTTGGCGTAGATGGCGGCGTCGGCGGCCATCTTGCGGCCTTCGATGAGATCGAAGCCCACGAACGGAATGCCGAGCGTCATGTACTCGAACACCTTATTCATGGAGATCTTGTCGTTATAGACGTTCTTGGGGTCGGGGATGATGCCGATGTCGAACGTCGACATGGCGGTCAACAGCGGGGTTCCAGACTGGAAGCCCGGGAAAGTAATGTAATCCTGCATGCCGCGCTCGATCGTGAGCTTTTCCAGTAGCGGCAATTCGGTGCCGGTGCCGACGATCAGGGCCTGAACATCCGTGCGGCCGTGTTCGCGCACAATGGCGTTCATGGCCTCGACGATGAGGTCAACGCCGTCTTGAGCGCCCATGATGCCGACGAAGCCGACGAGGTGTTTGCGGCCATTCTTCAGTGTGGGATCGGCCTCGACGCGGCGGAAGCGGCTGGTATCGGGGACGGAGCGCACGATAAAGACGCGGTCCTTTTCCATGCCGCCACGGCCAATCGCGATATCTCGGAAGGTTTCATTGGTGGCGATGGCGACGTCGGCGACGCGGAAGGTCTGGCGCTCCAGGAAGCCCAGCAAGCGATGCCAAGCCCCTCTGCGGCCGAATTTGGCTTCGTAGAGTTCAGGGTTGATATCGTGGTGGTCGAAGACGAACGGCTTGCCGAACAGATACTTCCAGAACGCGCCGATGATGAAGAGAAGGTCGGGCGGGTTGCACGCCTGGACCACGTCGAAGCCGACCTTGAAGTAGGCTTTGACGGAGAGGACGAATTCAAAGAACAGCGCGGTGGAATACTCGGCCGCATAGCCGAGCGGTCCGCGAGCTTCGATGGGAAGGGGATGGCGAAAGACGTGGATACCGTCCAGCCGTTCGTAGGGGGCGGTGTATTTGCCGCCTTTCGGGCAAACGACGGAAACTTTGTATCCTGCGTCGCGCAAGGCGCACGCTTCCTGCCACACGCGCCGGTCGAGCGGCACGGTCAGGTTTTCGACGATGATGAGGATACCTGGCTGGCGCGTTCCCACGACGCGGTCCTTCCCAACAGATGCTTCCCGAGCGGCCGTACCGGCGCGCCCTCTTTCCAGATGCATCCTGGGACAGCCGAGTAAATGTTCTCCTGCCGACATGGCTCGAATTGTCGTGAGATTTGTCCCACTTCGGGACGGATGCGCGAAAACATGCGGAATTTTTGCGGGCACGGATCTTGCGAGATTGACGGGGTGAGTTTAACCCTTCGTTAAGGTCTGACGAGGAGCTGCCCCCCGTGTTTCGTATTTCGCGTGAACGTCCCTGGCCGCCGGCGATCGATCTTGCAACTGTGCGCGAGACATTGATCTATATGCGCGATGATGCGCGTGCAGTTCCGGGTCTGGAAAATGTTGCGCAGTCGCTGGATGCGGCCATCCGAGACGTCGACGCTGCTGAGGCGAAACTGACGCCGGTTTCATATAGCCCGATTGCGTCGCGGTTTTTGCCCGCGCGCCTGCGCACGACGCCTTGAGCGCTAGAAGTCGACTTCGACGCTGAGTTTTAGAGTTGCATCTGGCGTGTTGTCGTTGAGGCCCGCCAAGAGGCCGAGCCCAACAGAGACCTCGCTGCTTTCAATCTCGCCGTCGCTGTCGCGGCGCGGATCCGGCCGGAGGCTGCGGCCGACGTCATACGTATAATATAAGATCGGGCCTATGCGGTGCTGGTCGTGGTCGCCGAAGGCGAGGGCCGCTTCCCCGCGTGTGCCCGTGGCACCGAGACGCTCGACCGTGCCATAGGCTTCGATGGCGAGTGTCCACGTCTCAGAAAACTCATAGGCGACTTTTGCGGCGTAGGCGAAATCCCACTTGTCGTCCTTGATGCCATCCTCGTCAGGGTCGCCACCAAAGTCGTGCACCAGCATCGGGACTGCAGACAGCAGCCAAGGGCCCGAGGCGTATTCGAAGATCGGCCCCATGATCAAGCTCATCTGTTCGCCGGACTCGAGGGGGCGTTCGAACTCTACGACGGTTCCAAATCCAAAGCCGTCGCCATCGCGCGGGATGAAGACCGCAATGAGTTCGGTTCCGATTTCGTCGAGTTTGATGGCGGCAAAGCCGTTAGCCTCGGCTGGCGACGACGGATCATCAATGCGCTCTTCTTCGAATTCGATCCCGATGCGCATTTTGAGATAGCGGGTGAAGCCCATTTCCATTTCGAGGGCTTCGCGCTGCTTGATCACGGCGTTGTC
Organism: Hyphomicrobium sp. 12-62-95; assembly: GCA_002279935.1. Taxonomy (GTDB): domain Bacteria; phylum Pseudomonadota; class Alphaproteobacteria; order Rhizobiales; family Hyphomicrobiaceae; genus JAGVSR01. The sequence goes on from NCCZ01000002.1 coordinate 281,443, forward strand.
GTCGTAGATTTCTTCGTCGCCAACGACGGCGGACTCACGGCGGGGCTGGCCGAAGGTCCAGGCGTTCTGACTTTGGAATTCAAGGTAACCGGGTGCGGACTCGAGGGTTTTCAACTCGAACTGACCGATCGCTGGATCGGCGCCGGCGGGTGACCCAGCGCCGAACATGGCCCCCAGAATGGTTAAGGCACTGAGGATGAAAATTTGGGGGCATGATCTTGGATGCACTCGGGCGCCTGCTTTTTAGAAACTTTTTTCTTGCCCAACTTTACGAATTTTCCCGAACGGTGCCACTTTATAGGACTTTTTCCCGGTCAAATTTGTTGATCCGTGCCCAAGCGTGATGTGGATGTCACGCGGCCCGCCTCCTTTTTGTCAGCGTTCGAAGGCAGCAGGGGGCTTGATCTCAGGGGACCAAGCCTAGGCAGCGTGCGGGTTTTGCTGCATTTTTTCTGTTGTCGATGGGCCTATCCGCAGCCGCATCTAACCGTTGCTTTCATGTTCGGCGCACCGGCCTACGACAGGCGCCGGCTTCTCCGCCCTGCGATCGCGATCATCAGCTTTAATCGCGACGCACTTCCCCGACGGGCCGAGTCTGGAACCGTTCTGAGGAAAAGTCCTTGATCGCCAGTACCTTCGCCCGCTATCTCATGACCGCCAAAGCGCAAATGAAGGACCGTCCAGACACCACACGCGCTTCTGCATTTTAAGCAGTGTCCGCCCCGGACGGGCCAGAATTGTGATGTTATAAAGAGACCGGTCTTAGGGCTGGCAACACAGGCGGCACGGGTCTGGCGCAGCGCCAATGACAATGAATACCGACGTGACCACGACGGCATCAAGACCGTCGGGTGCGATCCTGGGGAGAGACGACTTGAAATCGAATTGTTCACTTCGCAGCATGCGCCTGTCCGCCCTTGTGTTGATCGCGCCGGTCATGGCCGCTCTGACGCCAGCTGCCATCGCCGGCGAGAGTGCTCCGGCCGCTGCCGCCGTTGCGCCTGCCATCACGGTTGAGCTTAATAAGCTCGAGACCGTCGAAAAGGGCTGCCGAGTTTACACGGTGGTCGACAATCCAGGTTCGACCGCGTTTCAAACGTTCAAACTCGATCTCATCCTCTTTCACACTGATGGTGTCATCGGACGCCGACTGATGCTGGATCTGGCACCGCTCAAGAGCGCCAAGAAGACCGTCAAGATGTTCGATCTGGATGGAACGGCTTGCGATAAAATCGGCAGCTTCCTCGTCCACGACGTGATGGAATGCAAGACGGATGCAGGTCCGGCCGACAAGTGTCTTGATGCGATCACGCTGAAGTCACTCAGTAACGTGCAGATTTCCAAGTAACACGCGCAGCGCAACGCGAAGGAATAGACCCTTGCTCTTGACCGCAACCCCGCACTCGACGATCTCCATCACGGAGCTTATCCTCGCTGCCGATCCGATCGTTAAAGGCGTGATGCTTTTGCTCGTGCTTTCATCGGTTGCCTGCTGGGCCATCATGCTGGAGAAGTCGATCCGGACATGGCGCCTCAAGTCCGACGTCAAGGCGCTGGAAAGCCTGGCCGACGGCAACGGTGAGGCTGCGCAGGCGGATGGACTTGTGCGCCGCATTCTGGCGGCGGCCGAAAACGAGGCAGCGGACGGTGTGTCGCGCGGCGAGGCGCGCAGCGAGATCCGTGCCCGGCTTGAGCGCGCCATGAAGCAGCGCTTCAAGGGCGAACTGGAATCCATCGAAGCCGGCCTGCCGTTTCTGGCCACCATTGGCTCCGCCGCGCCGTTCATTGGCCTCTTTGGCACGGTCTGGGGCATCATGAACAGCTTTACGGCGATTGCCGCGCGCCAGGATACGAGCTTGGCGACGGTGGCGCCGGGTATCGCGGAAGCCCTGTTCGCGACCGCTTTGGGACTGGTGGCCGCTATTCCGGCCGTCATGGCCTATAACCACTATGCCGTGAAACTTGGACGGTCGAGCCAACGCGGAAACGCGGCGATTGTTGAGATTGCCAAGACTATCTCGCGGCCGCCGGCGGATGCAGGTGGGCGTGCTGGCGTCGAGCCGCTGCGCGCTGGAAAGGCATTCTGATGGGTATGAGCGCAAACGTCTCCTCTGGTGACGGCGAAGAGGGCGGGTATCGCCCGATGGCAGAGATCAACATCACACCATTCGTCGATGTGATGCTCGTCTTGCTGATCATATTCATGGTCGCAGCCCCGTTGATGGTGACGGGCGTTCCGATCGAATTGCCGAAGACGACGGCGGCGAAGCTTGGACAGTCCAAGAAGCCGATGGTCGTGACACTGACAGCTGACGGGAAGCTTCAAATCCGCAACGATTTCGTCACGCGCGAAGCGCTGGTGGATAAGCTGCGCGAGATCCGGGCCACGGAAGGCGATGCAGTCGTGTACGTTCGCGCCGACAAGAAGAACCCCTATGGCGAGGTGATGGACCTCCTGGGGCAAGTGGGCCAAAGCGGGTTCGCGCGCGTTTCATTGTTGTCGCAACAGCCGTCGGCTGGCACCGCCGGCGGTGGTCCGGCGCCCGCAGCACCGGCCGCACCGGCCGCAACCCCTTGATCCGGGATCTCACCACGCCGTGACCATGCTCAAGCCCCTCACTTGGCTGCTATCATTTGGTGCCCATGCCGCATTCGCGGCGTGGCTCATGATCGTGCCCGGTGGCGCGGCCCTCGACACGGGCGAGGGTGACGATCAGTTCGTCGTCGAGCAGGGGATCGCCATCGAAGGCCTCGACATGTGGGGTCAGGACGAGCAGACCGTGCAGGCCGTCGAGGCGGAACCGCTCGAAGCCAGCGAGGCGCGGCCAGCGGTGGAAGAGGTCAAGGAACTCAAAGAGGTCGAGGAGACCAAGGTCATCGGCTCAGAAACCGGGCCGGAACAAGAGATCGAGGAAATCAAGCCCGAGCCGGTGACAGAGCCGGTCCCGCCGCAGGTTGCAACCATCGAGCAGGCTGCCCAGATCGCCGTGGAAGAGAAGCGGGCGACCAGCGCGGTTAAGTCGGGTGGCGATGCAACGGCGCACAGCAAATACCTCGGCAAGCTCCGCACGCACCTGGAGAAGCGCAAGCTCAACCCGCGCACGCGCAAGGTTGGAACTGCCATCGTGCGGTTCACGGTGGACGCGAGCGGGCAGCTGCTGACCCGCGAGATCGCGCTCAGTTCGGGCAATAAGCAGCTCGATGACGCCGCGATCGCTTCGGTGGAGCGGTCGGCTCCGTTCCCGGCTATGCCGCAGGAACTCAATCAGACACCCATGGTTGTTTCGGTGCCATTCCGTTTTACTGTGCGCTGAGTTTCATCGGTTCTCATAAATTCTTAAGCTTCCAATTAACCGACCCTTATCCATTCGCCGATAGGCTCGAACCGATTGTCTGACATTCGGTACATCCATGATCGGCGGAGCAATTTTCAAGCAGAGCGGCGTTTCGTTGATGGGGGAGTATGCCTCCCTCGTCGGCGAGGCGATCCTGCGTCAGCGCACGCGCGAGGCGGAGCATGCCGCGCGGATCGAGGCTGAGCTCGCCAACCGGGTCAAAAGCGAATTCATCTCGAATATGAGCCATGAACTCAGGACGCCGCTCAATACGATGATCGGCTTTTCCAAGCTCATCAGCGAGCACGACAAGCGCCGCCTACCGGACGCTGAAATTGTCGAATACGCCAAGCTGATCAATGACGCGGCCGGTCATCTTTTGTCGGTGATTAACGACATTCTCGACATCTCCAAATTGCAGAGCGGGCGCTACACGCTGGATGCCAGCGAGATCAACGTCGAGGACGTCCTGCAGCTCGCCTATACCGCGAATAGAAATGCGGCGCGGGAAGCAGATGTCAGCCTGGATCTGGAAGTGGCCGCCAACCTGCCGCTCATCCGGGGTGATGCAGCAAAGCTGCGGCAAGCGTTCCACAACATTATATCGAACGCGATCAAATTCACGCTGCAAGGCGGCGCGGTGAAGATCGAAGCCATTCGCCTCGCGGATGGGGGTGTCGCCGTTGTCATTCGAGATACGGGCGTGGGCATGTCGCCCGATGAAGTGAAGCTTGCAACGACCCCGTTCGGGCAGGTTGACGGAAAGCGGACCCGCTGGCGCGAAGGGGCGGGTCTTGGCCTGCCGATCGCCAGGTCGCTCGTTGAGCTGCACGGCGGACAGATCAGAATTCAAAGCGAGAAGGGCCGGGGCACCGAAGTCGGTGTTATCCTGCCTTCCGCATCCACCATCAATATCCGTGAAGCGCGAGATGTTCTGCTCGGAAACGGCGGTGTCTCGTGAGCGGTGAGACTGAAGGGCCATGAACACAATGATTCACAGTCTGATTGCGGGCGGCGGCGCGGGCTCTGCGTTGACGCACTTTGACGGCTCGATCGGCCGCATCGTGTCGGTGACGGGGTCGAAGGCCATCGTACTCCTCGACTCGCCGCGCGACGGATCGGTGCGCAACATTCAAGACCGGCCCGAAATGGGCACCCTGTTGGCAATCGACACGGCCAATACCGTTGTGCTCGCCATTGTGTCCGCACTCAGTGTGCCGGTGCCGGCGCAGCGCGAGGGCGATAACGAAATTTGGATCGCAGAGCTCGGCCTTGCCGGTGAGCTGTGGCGCAGCACGGATGGCGGAGCGGCCAGCTTCAACCGCGGCGTGACTGTCTATCCAGGCCTGGGCGACCGCGTTCGCGTGGCGACGAAGGCCGAACTGTCGCTGGCATTCTGTGGGTCGAGCGCGCGCTCGGTGCGCGTGGGATGCATTCGCCAGGATTCGACAATTGACGCGCGCGTCCGGGTGGATGATCTCCTCGGCAAGCATTTCGCCATTCTGGGCACCACGGGCACCGGAAAATCTTGCACCACGGCGCTGATCCTGCGTTCGATCCTGGAAGATCATCCGGCCGCACACATCGTTTTGCTTGATCCCCACAACGAATATGCAACGGCATTTGGCGAACTGGCCGAAGTGATCAGCCCTTGGAACATGCAGCTGCCGCTGTGGCTGCTCAATTTCGAAGAGGCGATCGAGGTTCTTGTCGGCGATCCGGAGCGCAAGCACGAGATCGAAATTCTGCAAGAACTCATTCCGCTCGCCAAGAGCCGCTATGCAGCCGGACGGCAGGCGGAAAACCAGAAGCTGCGGCGGGGTATTCTCGACCATGGCCGCTTCACGGTCGACACGCCCGTTCCCTACCGCATTTCCGACCTGACCGGCCTCATCGACGAGCGCATGGGCAAGCTGGAGAACAAGCGCGATCTGGCGCCTTACCGGAATTTGAAGTCGCGCATCGATACGATTTCGCAGGATGGGCGCTATGCGTTCATGTTCGGATCGCTGACCGTTTATGACGGCATGGCTCAGATCCTGTCGCGTATTTTCCGCGTGCCCGTGCAGGGCAAACCGATCACCATTCTGGAACTGACCGGCATTCCGACGGAAATCGTCAACGTGGTGGTCTCGGTTCTGTGCCGGATGACGTTCGACTTCGCGCTGTGGAGCGAGGGCAAGGTGCCGGTTACGCTCGTGTGCGAAGAAGCCCACCGCTATGTGCCGCTGAATTCCAACGCCGGCTTTGAGCCCTGCAAGCGGGCCATCGCTAAAATCGCGAAGGAGGGCCGCAAGTACGGTGCGTCCCTGTGCATCGTGACGCAGCGCCCGGCTGAAATCGATCCTACTATTCTGTCTCAGTGCAATACTGTGTTCGCGTTGCGCATGTCGAACGATCGCGACCAGGCGATCGTCTCGTCGGCCATTTCGGATACGGGGTCGGGTCTACTCGAATTCCTGCCGGCACTCGGTCAGCGCGAGGCGCTGGCGTTTGGCGACGGCGTCGCGCTGCCGGTGCGCATCAAGTTTGACGAACTGCCGCGCGACCGGCTTCCGCGCTCATCGACGGCCAAGTTCTCCGAGAAGTGGCAGATGTCGGTTGGCGACGAAAACTTCCTCGATCAGGTGGTCGAACGCTGGCGCACGGCTGGCATCGGCAACAGCCTCGATGTCAACCAGCAGGCAACCATGCTTGCCGAGTCGATTCATTTCACGGGTGGCCGTGTGGAGAGCATGGAGTCGCCAGAACCGCAGGTGCGCGCGCCTCAGTCGAATGGGGGCTACCGTGCGGTGCCTGCGCCGCAACCGGTCAGCAGTGTTCCGGCCAGCGCCGGAATGGGGGCTACGGTGCGACCCGCCGGTGGCAGTCTCTTGCGTCGTGAAACGCCGCCGCCTACTCCAGCCATGGGCGTGGCGACCGCCGGCAGCGATCGCCAGTCTCTGCGCGACCGGCTCTTGAAGCCGAACGCACCGCGCTGATCAAAATAGATCGGATGCATCTGCCAATAGCGGCTGCCTGACGTCCTTATCCGACAGGATGGCGGCACGCTCATCGACGCCCCAATCGATGGCGAGGGCCGGATCATTCCAGCGGATGCCGCGATCCAGCGCCGGGGCGTAGAGGTTTGTCACCTTGTAGATGACTTCGGTGTGCTCCTGCAGCGTCACGTAACCGTGGGCGAAGCCAGGTGGCACCCATATCTGCGCCCAGTTCTCAGCCGAGATCACGGCCTTGACGTGCTGCCCGAAGGTCGGTGATGCGCGGCGAATGTCGACCGCGACATCAAGGATGGCGCCACGCGCCACGCGGACGAGCTTGCCCTGGTCGGCGGGCGGCACTTGGAAGTGCAGCCCGCGCACGACGCCTTTCTCGACCGAATAGGCGTGGTTGTCCTGGACGAAATGTGCGTCGAAGCCGGCCTCGCGCCATGTGCGCTCATTGAAGGTTTCGGAGAAGAAGCCGCGCGTGTCGGAAAAGCGGCGCGGCGTGATGAGCTTCACTTCCGGAATGAGAAGGGATTCAATGTTCATCCGGTTCCGCCTGTGGCGTTCAGCGCTTGGGCTCGACGGACCGCATATCGATCACGCGGCCAGGATCTCCCGACGCGGGGGCTGCGGCAGGTGGAGTAGTGGAGGCTGGCGCCGTGTTTGCCGGCATTGGGGCGGCCGTGTCGGCGCTCTCGCGCTCCTTGGCGTTATAGCGGCGCCAACCGAGGGGAATGAGCGCGAGATAGGCCAGCGATACAATCGCCAGGGTTTCGTAGGGGAATGTGAGCAGGCACGCGACGAGGCCGACGGCGACGATGAAAATCGGCAGCACCCACTCGCGGCGGATGCGTTCGCCCATCAGTTTGCCGGAGTAAGTTGGAATGGTGGAGACCATCATGACCGCAATAAGCATGGTGTAGACCAGCACGACGCTCATGGCGATGCGGCTGTCGTTGGCATCGAGCCCGAGTTTGGCCAGATAGAACGGCAGAAGCACAACAATGGCGGCGGCGGGCGTCGGCATGCCGGTGAAGAAGTTGGATTGCCACTTGGGCTTTTCTTCATCGACGGCGACGTTGAAGCGAGCGAGGCGCATGGCAGAGGCTAACGCGAACATCATCACGCAGATCCAGCCGATGCTCTTGATGTCGACGAGGCCCCAGGTGAAGAGCAGGATGGCCGGGGCGACGCCGAAGTTGACGAAGTCGGCGAGGCTGTCGAGTTCGGCACCGAAGCGGGACTGGGCTTTCAGAAGGCGTGCGACGCGGCCATCGATGCCGTCGAGCATGGCGGCGAAAACGATGGCGGCGAGTGCCACATCCCAGCGCTCTTCGATCGACATGCGGATCGAGGTGAGGCCGGCGCAGAGACCGAGGAGCGTGAAGAAGTTCGGCACCAGCATGCGGACGGGCACACGCTGCTGAGAAAACAGCCGGCGGCGGCGGCGGCGCGACATCTCTTTTTCGATGCCTGGCATTAAGGGGTCCATGCTCACCTCCTATCCGCGCGCGGTGCGGGCGGCTCGGTCCTTGGCTCAGACTCGGCGTGCTTCGCGTTCGGGCTCGGACGACTTCAAATCAGCCAGCACCGTTTCGCCGGCAATAGCGCGCTGGCCGACAGACACCAGCGGACCATGGCCCGGCGGCAAAAAGGTGTCGACGCGCGAACCAAAGCGGATAAGGCCAAAGCGCTGGCCGACGCCGACGGTGTCGCCTTCCTGCGAGAACGTGACGATGCGGCGGGCGACGAGGCCGGCGATCTGCACGACACCGATTTCCTGTCCGGCGGCTGTTTCGATGACGATGGCGCGGCGCTCGTTTTCTTCGCTGGCCTTGTCGAGAGCGGCATTCAGGAAGGCGCCGGGGATGTAGACGGAGCGCTTGATGCGGCCGGCGACGGGGGCGCGGTTGATATGGACGTCGAAGACGGAGAGGAAGACGGAGACGCGGACGCGCTCTTCGTCACCCAGACCCAATTCCTTTGGGGGGCGGACCTTCTCGATCAGCGAAACGCGGCCGTCGGCGGGGGAGATGACGAGGCCGTCGCGCAGGGGCGTAATGCGGTCGGGATCGCGGAAGAAGTAGCAGATCCAGGCCGTGATGCCGGCGGCGATCCAGCCGATCGGATCCCACAGGAAGAAACCGAGCAGCGTGGCCAGAAGCCCGATGGCGATGAACTTGTGTCCGTCCTGATGGATCGGCACAAAGAAATCGAGAATGGTGTCGAGCAGGCTGGGATGACGATCAGACAAGGGGTGAGGGCTCCCGCGGGCATGGCTTGCAATAGTCCAAGGGACGTTTAGCCCCTAGGGCGTCCGGTGCCTAGTGGGCCCAAGGAAGCAGGCCTGGACCTAGATTGGTAGGGCGACAAAGCGCGTATCGCCCTTAGAATCCTCCACCAGCATGAGGATTTGGCGGCCACCGGCCTTTTTTACCTTTTCGATCGCGGCATTCAGATCGGCGACCGTGGCGATCTGGCTTTGCTGGGCTTCGACGATGACGTCGCCCAGTTTCAGATTTTTACCGGCGGCGGGGCCATCCCCGTCGATGGCGGTGACGAGGAGGCCTTTGACCTTCTTATCGAAGCCCAACTGCGTGCGCAGGTCGTCCGTCAACGGCGTGACGGTGAGGCCCATAACCGTTTCGGGTTTGGCTACGTCCTCGTCCTTTTGTTGGGGCTCTTTGGATTCGGTTCCCACGTCTTCTTCCTCGAGCCGTCCGACAACGACATCGAGGATTTTCTTTTCGCCGGCTCGCAGCAACTCCATGGGCACAGATTTGCCGATGGGGGCTTGGGCGACAAGGCGCGGCAGACCGCGCATGGTGGAAACGTCCTTGCCGTCGAATTTCAAGATCACGTCGCCCTGCTGAACGCCAGCTTTCGCGGCCGGGCTGTCGGGGGTGATGGCGGAGACGAGTGCGCCTGTATTTTCCGGTACGCCAAGACTTTCGGCGATGTCTTCGGAGACGGTTTGAATTTTCACACCGAGCCAGCCGCGGCGCACTTCGCCGAATTCCTTCAACTGCTGGACGACCGTCTGCACGGTGTCGGAGGGAACTGCGAAACCGATGCCGATCGAGCCGCCGGTCGGCGAGATGATGGCGGTGTTCACGCCGATCACTTCGCCATTCATGTTGAACAAGGGGCCGCCTGAGTTACCGCGGTTGATGGCGGCGTCGGTCTGGATGAAGTCGTCGTAGGGGCCCGCGTTGATGTCGCGCTGCTTGGCGGAAATGATGCCGACGGTGACAGTGCCGCCGAGGCCAAACGGATTGCCGATGGCCATCACCCAATCACCGACCTTCATATCGGTCGAGGAGCCGAACGGCACCGACTTCAGAGGTGCCTTCGGCGTGACTTTGAGAAGTGCGATATCGGCCTTGCTGTCCTTGCCGAGGACCTTGTCGACCTTCAACTTGGTGCCGTCGGCGAAGTTGATGACGATCTCGTCGGCGCCCTCGATGACGTGATTGTTGGTGACGACGAGGCCCTCGACGCCGTCGATGACGAAACCGGAGCCCAGCGACGAGACCTTGCGATCTTGCGGTGCTCCGTTGCGGCCGCCGCGCTTGTTGAAGAATTCCTCGAAGAAGTCTTCGAAGGGCGATCCTTTTGGCACCTTGGGCAGCGGCACGCCGTCGGGGGATTTGGCGACCTGGGTGGTGGAAATGTTGACCACGGCTGGCGAGAGCGCTTCAGCGAGTGGAGCGATGGACTGGGGCCCATCGCGAAAGGCGGCGACGGGGAGCGACACGAGGGCGAGCGCGGTGGCGGCGGCCGCGAATACGGCTTTGCGCTTGGGGGCCCAGATCAGTGATCGCATACGTGTCTCCCAAGAGGCCGGTGCCGGGTGGCGCGCGGACTTGATCATTTTGGTCGGCGTGGCGTGCAAGTCAACGCGGCGTTTCCGGCGAATTCACGATCTCATCAGCCGCGGACAAACCAAACGAGAAAAAGGCCAATGGCGGCGGCAATCCAACCCGAGGCGCGAAGCGTGGCGGGCGGGGTTTCAGCAGCCATTTCGAGCAGGCGTTGGGCCATGTTTGGCGCCAGCGCCCATAAGAGACCCTCGAAAACGAGAACGAGACCGGCTCCGACGATGAGATCACTCATGATGGGGCCGGTCTCGCTTTTATTGTGTCATCGCTGACGATCGATCAAGGCTTCGGGGCGAGCCCCGAGGGATCGTTGAAATATTTGAAGAACGGCGAGTCCGGAGACAGGATCAACTTGCTGTCGCCGGCCTTGATGGCCTGCTCGTAGGCCTGCATGGAGCGATAGAAGCCAAAGAAGTCGGTGTCCCTCCCATAGGCCTCGGCGAAGATGCGGTTGCGTTCCGCATCGCCCGTGCCCCGCAATTCTTCGCCCTTGCGGGTTGCGTCGGCCTTAAGGACGGTCACTTCGCGGTCGGCCGTGGCGCGGATGCGGTTGGCTTCGGCGGTGCCCTGTGAGCGGAACTCGGCGGCCTCGCGTTCACGCTCGGCCCGCATCCGTTCGAACACGCGGGTGGCATTTTGCTCGGGCAGGTCAGCGCGCTTGATACGCACGTCGACCACTTCGATGCCCAGCGGGGCGGCCTGCGCGTTCACCTGCTTGGCAATCCGCTGCATCAACTCCTCGCGCTTGTCGCGGACGATGTCGGAGAAATTGACGCCACCGAGGATGCCGCGGACGGCGGACTCGACGATCGGGCCGAGGCGCGAAGGAACGGCGCCTTCGAAACGCAGCGTTTTGTAGAACTCGAGCGGGTTAGTGATGCGGTAGCGCACGAAGCTGTCGACGACCAAGCGCTTCTGGTCGAGTGCGGTGACTTCCTGCGGGGAAGCATCGAGATCGAGGACGCGCTTTTCGAAGATGTCAACGGTGTCGACGACCGGCACCTTCCAGTTGAGGCCGGGCTTGGTGATGACGCCGACGGGTTCACCGAAGCGCAGGACGAGCGCCTGCTCGTTCTGGTGCACGATGAAGGCGGAAGCGTAAAGCGCTGCGGCGCCGGTCAGGAGCAAGACAAAGATAAAAGCGAGGAAACTACGCATATTTAGTTACCTCCCGTCGACGGAGCGGCTGGCGGCGTTCGCCGCAATTGGTCGAGTGGCAGATAAGGCACGACGCCCTGGCCGCCCTTGCCGTCGAGGATGATTTTGTCGGTGCCGCCCATGACGCGTTCCATCGTTTCGAGGAACATGCGCTGGCGGGTGACGTCGGGAGCTTTCTTGTATTCCTCATAGACCTGCAGGAAGCGGTTGGCCTGACCGTTGGCTTCGGCGACCGTCTGCTGCTTGTAGCCTTCGGCGGCCTGGAGGATGCGCTCGGCTTCACCCTTGGCTTCGTTGACCGACTTGTTGGCGTAGGCGCTGGCCTGGTTCTGGAGCGTTTCCTTCTCCAATCGCGCGGCCTGAACGGAGCGGAACGCTTCGATGACTTCGGCCGGCGGGTCGGACTTCAGGAGCTGCACTTCGGTGATGACGATGCCCGACTTGTAACGGTCGAGCGTGTCCTGCACGAGCTTCTGAACATCCTGCGCGAGCTTCTGGCGTTCTTCGGTCAAGATCGGCTGAATGCGGGATTTGCCGACGATTTCGCGCATGGCGCTTTCGGCGACTTCCTTGACCGTATTTTCGGGGTTTTGGATGTTGAACAGGAATTCGGCCGCGTCGCGGATACGCCAGAAAACGGCGAAGTCGATGTCGATGATGTTTTCGTCGCCGGTCAGCATCAGGCTTTCCTCGCGCACGTCCGTGACGCCTGTGGCAATACCACGGCCGCCGGCGGAGGAGCGCAGGCCAACTTCCGTCACGCGCTGCTGAGTGACCTTGGGCAGGGCCACTTCTTCGATCGGGTAGGGCAAGCGGAAGTGGAGTCCTGGCGGTTCCTGACGGACATATTCTCCGAACCGCATGACAACGCCGAGTTCATCCGGGTTGACGCGGAAGAAGAACGCGTTCCAGGAGACCACCGCGATCGCTACCGCGCCGGCAAGGAACAGGAGCGGACCGGGAACGCCGCTGCCGCCGCCCATGGCCTGCTTCATCTTATCCTGGCCACGCTTCAAAATTTCTTCGAGGTCCGGGGGCTGGCCGCCGCCGCTGCCGCTCCCGCCGCCGCCGCGGGGCCCCTGGCCCCACGGTCCGCCGCCACCGCCTCCGGAGCTCCCTTTCCAGCCGCCGCCACCACTTTGATTGCTCCAGGGCATCGCTTCTTCAGCCTTTCGGTTGGTCTTGTCAGGAAATTGCTTGAACGTTGGCTGCTTGCACAGCGGATCAAGGTTGCATCGGCATGACGTCGCCGGGGAAAAGTTGCTTGCTTATAGGCGAGCCCCCTTGGCGACGCAAACGCGCATCACTGCATGTGGGCGTTCGCGGGGTGGGATCAAGGCGCGGGGCTGGCTCATTTAAATGCGTCGAAGCCGCAGGAGGTACGGCGTTCAAGCGGTGATCCGCTCGAAGATCTTGAGGACGGCGTCGAACTCGTCCTTCGGTCCGCGAGGGATGGGCTCGGCGGAGACCTCGCGCCAGTCTGCGGGATCGAGCGCGGGGAAGGTCACGTCACCCTCGGGTTCGCCTGCGATTTCGGTCCAATAGACGCGCTGCACCTGGGGGAGGCTGGCTGTGAAAATGTCGGCGCCGCCGATGACCATGACCTCATCGGTGCCGTTGGTGCGGGCGAGCGCGCGGGCCAGCACGAGGGCTTCCGTGACGCTGTTGAAGACGGAGACTCCGCCGGCCTCAAAATGCGGATCGCGCGTGATGACGATGTTGTCACGGCCATCGAGGGGGCGGCCGATAGACTGGAACGTCTTGCGGCCCATGACGATCGGCTTGCCCATGGTGAGGCGGCGGAAGGTTTTTAGGTCGGAGGGCATGCGCCAGGGCAATTGCCCGTCGCGGCCGATAACGCCGTTGCGGGCGACCGCGACGATGAGGGATGTGATGACGGTCATGCTTCTCTTTTTTTGTTCGCGACCATTCCACCTACATGGTGGGTTTGCAGCCCGGAATTGGGACCATCGCAATTTGATTTTCGGAGTTGTACTTGTTCATTGCGCCGCTTGCAGCATCAATACCCAAACCGATCACGCCGCCTGCCAGAATGTTTCCTGCCGCCATCGTTTCGGTGTTTGATGAGATGATGCCGGTGCCGTCTTGATAGCATTCCTTTTTGCATACGACGGTGATCGAGTTCTGGCTCTTATCAAGCACCAACGATGCAGGGGTCGTCACCACTTTGGTGCCGATGGCTGGCGAATTCAAAGTGCACTGGGCGCCAACAACCCCCGGTGTCGCCAAAACAATAGGCTGCGTTGTTCCTTTTGTTATCGTGGCGCATGCGCCGACAAAGATAGCGAAAATGGCCACAAAAATGAGCTTGAACATTGGTCCCCCTGGAACAGGCGTGTGCGGATTAATTGCTATCGGCGTGCACTGAAAGTTGCAATCTGATTTGGTTAGATAGCAACAGGCGCGGCGATGTGGGGGTGAGGGTCGTAGCCTGAGAGGACAAAGTCCTCGTAGCGGAAGGCGAAGATGTCTTTGGCGGCGGGGCTGATGGTCATGGTGGGCAGCGGGCGCGGGGGGCGGGCAAGCTGGAGGTCGGCCTGTTCGATATGGTTCAGGTAAAGGTGCGCGTCGCCGAAGGTATGTACGAATTCGCCGGGCTGTAGATCCGTCACCTGCGCCATCATCATCGTGAGCAGCGCATAGCTGGCGATGTTGAACGGCACACCGAGGAAGATGTCGGCGGAGCGCTGATAGAGCTGACAGGAGAGTTTACCGTCGGCGACGTAGAACTGGAACAGGCAGTGGCAGGGGGCGAGCGCCATGGCGGACAAGTCGGCCGGGTTCCACGCCGACACGATCATGCGGCGGCTGTCGGGATTGGTTTTGAGCGTGTGGACGACCTCGGCGATCTGATCGATCGTGCGGCCGTCGGGGGCTGACCAAGAGCGCCATTGCTTGCCATAGACGGGGCCGAGATCGCCATCGGGGCGGGCCCATTCATCCCAGATGCGAACGCCGTTTTTTTGCAGATAGGCGACATTGGTTTCGCCGGCCAAGAACCAGATCAGTTCGTGGATGATGGATTTTACGTGCAGTTTCTTGGTCGTCACCAGCGGGAAGCCGTTGGCGAGATCGAAACGCATCTGATGGCCGAACACGCTCAAGGTGCCGGTGCCGGTGCGGTCGGTCTTTTTGGTGCCTGAGGTGCGCACGCGGCGCAGCAGGTCGAGATACTGATCCATGACGCGGTTCTAGAGCGATTCCCTCATGCGGGGATCGGCAGCGGGTGTGGCGCAAATCCATAGGTGAAGGCGAGTGCGAACAGGTTGCCGATGGCATGGGTGACGATGGCGGGCTTGATGGAGCCGGTGCGCCAGACCAGCCAGGAGAGGATGAGGCCCGCCACAAAGACGGAGACGAGGCCTGCCCAGGAGTAGGTGCCGTGCAGAGATGTCCACAAGACATTGGCGATGACGGCGGCGCCCCAGAAGCCAAGGCGAGTTTTGGCGAGTGCCGAGAGCAGGAAGCCGCGAAAGGCGAACTCTTCCCAGAGGGGCGCCAGGATGACGGCGATGACGAAGGTGCCCAGCGCGGTGGGCGTCGTTAGTCCTTCGCGTAGCCAGGCGGTGTCGGCGAAAATGTCGATGGCAAAGGACTTGTACAGGATAAATTCCAGGATGCCCGTGGTCAGAATGAGCAGCAGGGCGGCGGTGGCATAGAAGGCAAATGAGAAGCGCTCGCCGGTCAGGCGCAGGACGGCAGCGCGCTGGCCGCCACGCCCGGCGATGATCCACACTAGAATGAGTGAGAGCACTTGGACGCCGGCGGCGAAGGCGACACCTTCCCAGCTGGCCAGCGACATGAACGATTGGCCGCCGTCATCGTTGGCCATGTGCGGCATGACGAACGCGATGGCGGCGATACCGGCAATGCCGGGGCCGAGGGCGATGAGCGCGGTTGCGAGCAGGGCCGGGACCGGTTTCCAGGGCGTTTCCGGCTCATAGCGCGGCGGGCCTTGCGTTAAGACTTCAGCACCCACCGTCATGCTCGTTTTCCCTGCCTGCGGCAAAAGTGTTCATCATGCTTTGAAAAGGGGGCTGGCTCACCGGCCACGCCCGCCTTTCCATCGTCTGTCGCACAGCCTATATACATGGGGCCGGATTCGTCCGGCTATGGCGATAAACGCGGTCGTAATAAGCCATTCGGACCCGGGGGCAGTACCCGGCGCTTCCACCATCACACCTGGGCCTTGCTGTTTCCCCGTGGGGAGCCGGCCGCAAGACCTAGAATTATGGGGGCGAACTAGGATCGACGAGGGTGTAAAGGGCTTTGCTTTTGCTCGGCATGATACCACCGTTATCGGGTCATTCAGAATAGTTGCCAATGACAACTATGCTGAGGCTGCTCTCGCTGCGTAATGCGGCGCGATAAGCCTACCACTTGAAGTCCTTGCCCCTAGCCGGGTAAGGCGCGGTCCGGAGGGCACCGGGCAACAGAAGCCCTCCACTTCATCTGGCCGCCGGCCAGAGCGCGCGTTGCGATGATTCGCGCTGACCGGCAGGCCCAACGGGGACGAAACGACCGCAGCATGACGACCGGCTCCTCCTCCATCGACTACGACGTGCTGCAAAGCGACGCCATGCGGGGCGTTGTGCGCGCGGTTCTGACCCGAACGGCGAAGTCGGGGCTGCCCGGCGATCACCATTTCTATATCTCGTTCGATACGAACGTTGCGGGCGTCAGCCTGTCGAAGCGGCTGAAGGAAAAGTATCCGAACGAAATGACGATCGTGCTCCAGCACCGGTTCTGGGATCTCATCGTGTCGGATGAACGCTTCGAAGTGAAGCTGACGTTCGACGGAATTCCCGAGCGTCTTGTGGTGCCGTTCGCGGCTCTGAAAGTGTTTTTCGACCCGTCCGTGCGTTATGGTTTGCAGTTCGAGGAGGCCGATCTCTCCGGGCGTTCGCACACGGCTGCGTCGAACGCATTGGACGACGATGCAGCGGCGCCCGCGAGTGGCCGGTCGACGGCCAAGAAGCCTCGCGCCCCGCGCAAGCCCAAGGGCGAACGTGAAACGGCCGGCAACCAGGCTGCCGAACATATTTCGGAAGTTCCCCGCCTCCCGGCAGCCGCCGCCACTGCGAAGACCGCTAAGCCGGCCGCAGCCTCCAACACCGAAGCCCCGGTTGCGGCCGCCACGGAGGACGATGCCAAGCCGGATGCCGCCAGTGGCGCGCAAATTCTGAGCCTGGATCAGTTCCGCAAGAAATAGGGTTCTGCGCGGGACTCTTCGTCCGGTGACCGCAGGGCCATAGGCGTGCTATCGGCACGGAGCATAGGGGGAGCGCACGGCTCAACCCGGTTCCAACGACGACAGGCGCTGCAGCGATGAACACGAAATCCACCCGCACGGAGACCGACACATTTGGCCCCATCGAGGTGGCTGACGACCGGTACTGGGGGGCGCAGGCCGAGCGATCGCTGGGAAATTTCAAGATCGGGTGGGAGAAGCAGCCGCAGCCGATCATCCGCGCGCTCGGCATCGTGAAACAGGCAGCAGCCATCACCAACATGGCGCTCGGCAAACTCGATCCCAAACTCGGCGAGACGATCGTCAAAGCCTCGCAGGAGGTGATCGACGGCACGCTTGATGATCATTTCCCGCTCGTCGTTTGGCAGACGGGATCGGGCACGCAATCGAACATGAATGCGAACGAGGTGATCTCGAACCGGGCCATCGAGATGTTGGGTGGAACGGTTGGTTCGAAGAAGCCGGTGCATCCGAACGATCACGTGAATATGAGTCAGTCGTCGAACGATACGTTTCCGACGGCGATGCACATTGCGTGCGCGGAAGAGGTGGCCAACCGGCTGATCCCGGCGCTAGAGCATCTGCACAAAGCGCTCGATGCCAAGGCGAAGGCGTGGGCGGATATCATCAAGATTGGGCGGACGCACACGCAAGATGCGACGCCGGTGACGCTGGGGCAGGAGTTTTCAGGCTACGCCAAGCAGATCGAGAACGGGATTGCGCGCATCCGGCTAACACTGCCGGCGCTGATGGAATTGGCGCAAGGCGGCACGGCAGTGGGCACGGGACTTGCCTCGCCGGCGGGATTTGCCGACCGCGTGGCGGCTGAAATCGCCAAACTGACCGGGCTACCGTTTACGTCGGCGCCGAACAAGTTCGAGGCGCTGGCCGCGCACGATGCAATGGTGATGACGCATGGTGCGATCACGACGGTGGCGATGAGCTGTTTCAAGATCGCCAACGATATCCGCTTCCTGGGCTCAGGCCCGCGGTCGGGGCTCGGCGAACTGGCGCTGCCGGAGAATGAGCCGGGATCGTCCATCATGCCGGGCAAGGTCAACCCGACGCAGTGCGAAGCACTCACGCAGGTCGCGGCGCACATTCACGGCAACAACGCGGCCATCGGTTTTGCGGGCAGCCAGGGGCATTTCGAACTCAACGTGTTCAACCCGATGATGGCGTACAATTTCCTGCAGTCGACGCGGTTGCTGGCGGATGCGGCGGTATCGTTCACCGACAACTGCGTGGTGGGGATTGAGCCGCGGCTCGACAATATCGCCAAGGGGCTTGCCAATTCGCTGATGCTCGTGACGCCGCTGAAAGAAAAGTACGGCTACGACCGCGCCGCGAAGATCGCTAAGACGGCGCATAAGAACGGGTCGACGCTGCGCGAAGAAGCGATCAAAGACGGCATCCCGGCGGATGATTTCGACGCCATCGTGCGGCCGGAGAAGATGATCGGGCCGGACCCCGCGTGACGTAAACGACTGAGGCAACTCGTCACGAACCTGAGTGGCTCGCGGGATGCAATGATAATCGCACTCGACCTCCTGTTCACCGGCATCTGAGGACGCCCATGACTGCCGAGATCATCAATTTAAATAAGGTGCGCAAGGCGAAGGACCGCGCGGAAAAAGAGCGCCGGGCGGAGGAGAACCGCATCCGGCACGGGCGCACCAAGGCCGAGCGGGAGCAGGATGAAGCGTTGCGCGCGCGCGACGGGGCCGCGCTCGACGGGGCGCGGATCGATGACGCGGAACCCGGTTACAAGCGTAGCGGGGAGACCGAGGACGACCTCGATCCCGGCAGCGTGTCGTGAGCCGGCCCGTTAAGCGCTCGTTTTCGCTGCGTGGACATCAAACGTCGATTTCGCTCGAACAGCCGTTCTGGGATGCGTTGAAAGACGCGGCCGAGAAGGAGGGCAAGACGCCGGCTGCGATCGTGGCCGATATCGACGAGGCGCGAGGCGACTCGGGCCTTTCCGGCGCGGTGCGGATGTGGATCCTCGATTACTTCCGGCGGCGGCGTGCTGTGGAAGATTACAACGGCGGCAATCGGGACTGACCTGCCATCACTGATACGGCGATATCTGGAACGGCTGCCAATTGCTTGGCGGCTTTTTCTTTGGCTGTGGTTGTGGCTGGGCCTGGACGCGGGGCCGCGGCGCGGGGGTGGCGGCTGAGGCGGCCGCTTCCGCTTCGGCTGCAGCGGCTGAGGCGGCTTCTGGATCGATGGTGGCGGACCCATCGACGGGAACGGGGACGGGCTCAGCCGGCATCTCAGAGGGCGGCGTGGCAGAAGGCGGCGTCTGACTTTGTTCGAGCTGCCGCTGACGTTCGGCTTCGATCGCCTTTTGCCGCACTCGTTCTTTTTCGGCGCGGTCTTCGTCCAACTTGCGCAAGCGCTCCAGTTCGTCGACGTCGCGTTCCATACGGCGGACCGTCAGTTCGCGCTCGAGGGCGGCCGTTTCGATCGTGGGCGCCAAGGTTTCGATGTCGGCGAGGCGGCCGGCGTAGATCACGGACACAGGCGGCAGCAGCGAGCGCGTTGCCGGAACAGGTGCCGGGACGGCCGATGGCTCCACGCCTGCAGTGGCGGCGGCGGCCACCGTCGGCTGAGCACGGTTGAGGCCCTTGGCTTCGATTTTCCAAGTGCTGTCGAGCGCGAGGGTCTGGAGGTCGAGGAGTGTATCGAACGTGGCGCGGCCTTCGGCGGTTTCCACCTGGACGCGATCGAGCTTCAGCGAGCCGTCGGCGACCGTGACGGGGATTTTCACTTTCCCCAGTTTGAGCTGCGTGGCCTTCAGCGCGGTGCGTACGGCGGCTTGCAGCGGCTCTCCGGTCAGAATGGTCTTCGACTGCAGGGCTTGATCTGCAATCTCGGTGACGGCGCGGGGTGCCACACCGGATAAGGTCACGTCGCCGAGGCTCAGCGCGCCTTTGCCGGTCATTGCGGTGATCATGGTGGAGGGTGACAACCCGCGGCCGTTGAATTCGACATCGAGTGCTGCGACATCGCCTTCGACGGCGTCGTCGCCATCGCTCTCGGAACTGCCCTTGCTCGAAATATATATGCCGAGTTTTCCGGTGATGGCGGCGCCGGCGGGTTGCTTCTCAATGGCGAACGCGGAGACGGACTTGCCGCCCAGCATCGCGCCTTCCAAACGCTGCACGTCGAGTTTGCCGGGCGACAGACCGACCGTAAAGCGGGCATCCTTCATGGCGAGGCCCGGCTCAAGGCTGAGTGATCGAATGCCGGCCTTGATCGAGCCGGTGAGATTGTCGAGCGGACTGAAGTCGAACGTCTGGTCCGGCCAGATGCGGGCCAGGGGCGGGAGGGCAGCGAGCGCCTCCAGTTCGGCGCGGCGGCGGCGGGGTGTGGCGGTCGGCAATTCGACAGGCGTTGCTGCTTGCAACAGCGGGGCTGCGGACAGTGCGCCCAACAGTCCAGGCAGGGAGGCCTTGTCGGCTGACACCTCGGCGTCGACCCGGGCCGGCGTGGCGTTGCGGCTGGCAGTGTATGTCACGACGCCAGAGACGGCCGCGTCGCCTATTTTCAGAGCCGGGCTTGCCAGGATCAGCCTTGTGCCATCGTGGGCCGCGGCGATCGTGCCATTGACGGGAACAGGGCCTGCGCCGGCGCCGAGTGACAAGCCTGCCAGCGTCATGATGCGGCCGAGATCGTCGGCGGCGACGCGAACGTCGCCCTTGGCTTCCGGCTCGCCGGTTTCGGGAACGGACACGCGGCCGTTGAATTCCAATTCGACCGTCTCGGCACTCAATTCAGCGACGGCGACAAGACCGTCGGCAGCTTTGCCCGCCGCCTTGACGAACACTTTGCCGGCGCGCGCATCGCCGACCTTGCTCTTTGTGGCGGAGAGTTGATCGAGGAAGCCGTAAACGTCCGGGGTGTCGATCTGTGCCGTGATGTCGGCTGGTGCTGTGCGCCAGGCGCCGCGAGCAGCGTCCAGGCGGGCTTCGGCGACGACACGGCCGCCGCTCAATGTTCCATCGACGGTGATATCGACGGCTTCGCCCAAGCGTTCGCCGAACGAGATCGTGGTGGCCACCCGCCAGGGCGATATAAGGGACCAGCGGACGACTTTATCGTGAACGTCGGAGGGCAGATCGAGGAGATCGGCGAGTGCGGTGACCGCCTCCGCCGAAGGTGCTTCGATCACGCCGCGCAACCGGCCGCGCGTTTTGTTGGGAACATCGGCTGCGGATCCTTCGAGATCGACCGCGAGGCCGCCTGTCGACTCGAACTTGAGTTTCGGCACCGTCAGCGCACCTTTTTGCAGGGCGACATCGAGGTGGACGTTTTGCAGGGTGCGCTCGCCGTCGATCAATTTACCGGCGCGGATGTCGAAGGCGACATCGGAGGGAAAGAGATCGCTGCCAGCGCCCTCGCCATCGGTGCCCGGCTGAGCTGTGCCGGCCGGGACGGACGCGCCGGTGAGCAATCCGCGCAGGCCTTTCAGGCCGGGGTTTCCGGGCCATAGGTCATCGAGATTGATTTTTTCGCCTTCGAGAGCAACGGCGAGGCGGCGTGTTCCCGCTAAACCGAGTTTGATCTCGCCGATGACCGGAGTGCCAGAGACTTCGGCGGCGGCACTGGTCAGTTCGATGGCGCTGTCGTCGAGACGGACATTGCCGGACAAAGCAAAGGGGCCGTCGCTGCGCTGGCGGCTAAAGGGATTGTCGCCAAAGCCCCAGGTGGTAAAGCGCGTCAGGCTTTGGCCCGACAGCTCCATGGTGCCGGCGAAGGAGCGGGCACCGGCCGCGCCATCGACAGTGCCATCAAGCGCCAGAAACGTTCCGCCGGGGAGACCTGCGCGCACATCCTTGAGTTCGAGCGGACCGCCTTTTCGCGTGGCCTTGAGTTTCAAGCCGCTCACAGACTGCTTGCCGAGGCCGACCTGATCGACGGCTATTGAAATCGCCGTTTCGGCGCTGGAGGGCAATTCGTCGACGAGGCGGTCAAAGAGGGTGCGCGCCAGTTCGAGCGGGATGGCGCCGGGGGCGGCGGCAGCGCCGGCACTCAACTGGTCGAGATCGAGCCATTTGGAGGTGAGGTCCAGGTCGAGCGTGACTTGATCCTGCCAACCAATCGAGGAGCGTCCGGAAATGAGCTGGGGCAAGCCGCCCTGCTCCAATGCGATGGCAATATCGTCGAGGCGAATGCGGCCGGGTTCGGAGGCGACCTTGGCGGTGACGTCGAACACACCGCCGGGAGCCGGCTTTTGCGCGGTGGCGGACGGCTGCGGTGCGGTTGCTACGTCGGAGGCGGCGACGACAAATCCGGCGGTTGAAATGCGGGCGACCAAATTGCCGTCGATGGAAGCGGCGTCGCTCAAGTTGCGGGCGGTGCCGTCGAACGTGTAGCTGTTGGCGTTGGCTGGAACCGTGACGATCGCCTTCAAGCGGAGGTCGCCGCTGGGGTCCTGGGCGGCGGTGGTCACCCGGATCTCGCGCGGCTCACCCTGCCACGAGGCTGTGCCGCGATAGCGGAACGGTCCGTCGATCGCGTCGGAGGATAGCTCGCCGTTCAAGGCCTCCAAACGGGCCAGTTCGATGCCGTTCGGGCCCGTCAGCCCGAGACTGCCGTCGATAATATTAACCGAGCGAAAGCTGATGTCTTGGGGAACGAGAGAAAAGCGCCCCGGGGTGAGTTGAAGTGACGAAAGCGTGGTGCGACCATCTTTGCCGACGGCCAGTTCAAGCACGGGCTTCACAATCTCGACCGTTTGGGCCTCCACGATCCCCTTTAGAAGGGGCGGCACTGAGAGCCACATCGTGAAACCATCAGCGCGGAACAAGGGGCGGCCGGTTTCTTCACCGACCGCACCGCCGATACGCAGTTGTTCAGCATGTACGTAGGGCGAGGGAAGCAGGCGAACGGCCACGTTGCCCTGGACGCGCACTTCGCGGCCGAGCATGCGGGACGCTTCTTCCTCGAAGACGCCCCGGTAGCTGTTCCAGTCGATCGCGAGCGGCACGGCGAAGAGCGCCGCGAATGCGACAATGAGCAGGCCTCCGAAGTACACAAGCAGGTTGTTCATGCGTCCGGACTTATCTCACCAAATGACTTTCGACCCGTTCTCTCGACCCGCCTTTCGGCCGAGCGTTAGGTCATGCCGGCACCCGAATCAAACCATCGGGCAGAATTCCGCCTGTCCGGTCCGATTGTGGCAATGGGACGGTGCCGGAACTGAGGCGGACGCAGACCTTTCGGGCCGAATATGGACCTTAGCCGAAACACCATCCGGTCTGAACCGAAAAGCCCTGTCTATCCCTCGAAATAGACCGGGGTAGACCCCATATCCTGGCCAGTCGAGGCCGGCGGGCGATGCCGGCCGCCGCAAGCAGATGTGGAGAACGCCGCGGGCCCATTCTGGCCACGCCGTGCGTGCTATACCGGGCCCCATGACGAACTCAACGCAGCCGCGCCGCGGCCCCGATGCCGATCCCGGCGCGGACACCGGCGATGATCCGCCGTTCGACCTGCCGGATGCGCCAGATGTGCGACGTCCGTCCATTTCCGCGCGCGCGCTGCAGAACTCCAGCGCGGCACGCCCGGGGGGTGACGTGCCGTATTTGGATAAACTCAATCCAGAGCAGCGGGCGGCGGTGGAAGCGCTCGACGGGCCGGTTCTGGTGCTTGCTGGGGCAGGGACCGGCAAGACGCGCGTGCTCACGACGCGCATATCGCACATTCTAGCAACCCGGCGTGCGTTCCCCTCGCAGATCCTCGCGGTGACCTTCACTAACAAGGCCGCGCGGGAAATGAAGGAGCGGATCGGGCATCTCGTCGGCGGCACGGTGGAGGGGATGCCGTGGCTCGGCACGTTCCACTCGATCGGCGTCAAGATTTTACGGCGGCATGCGGAACTCGTGGGGCTCAAGTCGCAGTTCACGATTCTCGACACGGACGATCAATTGCGGCTCATGAAGCAAGTGATCGAGGCGGAAGGACTGGATAAGGATCGCTGGCCGGCACGGCAGCTCGCCAACTTGATCGACAGTTGGAAAAACCGGGGGCTGACGCCAGACAAGGTTCCGCAGGGTGAGGGATTTGCGTTTGCGGCCGGCAAGGGCGCCAAGTTGTATGCTGCCTATCAGCAACGACTGAAAGATCTTAACGCTTGTGACTTCGGCGACCTGCTGTTGGAAAACCTGCGGCTGTTCCGGGAGCATCCAGATGTGCTCGCCGATTATCACAAGCGGTTCCGCTACATTCTCGTCGACGAGTATCAGGACACCAACGTCGCGCAGTACTTGTGGCTGCGCATGCTGGCGCAAGGGTGCCCGAACGTCTGCTGTGTCGGCGACGACGACCAGTCGATCTATGGCTGGCGCGGGGCGGAGGTCGACAACATCCTACGGTTCGACAAGGATTTCCCCGGCGCCATCGTGATCCGTCTCGAGCGCAATTACCGCTCGACAGCACACATCCTGGGCGCGGCCGCGGGGCTGATCGCGCAGAACAAGGGCCGACTCGGCAAGACGCTCTTTACCGACGACGCGGCCGGAGAGCGCGTCAGCGTCGCCAGCGTCTGGGATGACGAAGAAGAGGCGCGATCGGTTACGGATGAGATCGAGCGATTGCGCAAGGATGGTCATCCTCTCAATCAGATTGCCATTCTGGTTCGCGCGTCGGCGCAGATGCGCGCGATGGAAGACCGTTTCATCACGGTTGGATTGCCGTATCGCGTCATCGGCGGCCCGCGCTTTTATGAGCGGCAGGAAATCAAGGATGCGATCGCGTATCTCGAGGTGACCGCGAACCCCTCGAACGACTTGAAGTTCGAGCGGATCGTGAATGTGCCCAAGCGCGGGCTGGGCGATACGTCGGTGAAGCGCGTGCATGAACTGGCGCGGGCGACTGGCGTTTCGATGTTTGACGCGGCGCGTGAGATCATCGCGACGGAGGAATTGCCGGGCAAGGCGCGCAAAGCGCTGACCGATCTCGTGCGTTCGTTCGAGAGGTGGCGCGGGCAGATCGATGGCATCCGGCATACGGAACTGGCCGAACTTATTCTGGATGAGAGCGGCTACACGGCGATGTGGCAGGCCGACAAGAGCCCGCAGGCGCAGAGCCGGCTGGAAAACTTGAAGGAACTTGTGCGCTTCATGCACGACTTCGAGTCGCTGTCGGGATTTCTGGAACACGTGTCGCTCGTCATGGATGCGGA
Organism: Hyphomicrobium sp. 12-62-95; assembly: GCA_002279935.1. Taxonomy (GTDB): domain Bacteria; phylum Pseudomonadota; class Alphaproteobacteria; order Rhizobiales; family Hyphomicrobiaceae; genus JAGVSR01. The sequence goes on from NCCZ01000002.1 coordinate 306,270, forward strand.
CAAGAGCAACGACGGCGATCGCATTTCGCTGATGACGCTGCACGCGGCCAAGGGGCTGGAATTCGACACGGTGTTTCTCACCGGGTGGGAGGAAGGGCTTTTCCCGCATCAGCGCGCGCTGGACGAGCAGGGCGCGGCGGGGCTCGAAGAAGAGCGGCGGCTCGCTTACGTGGGGATTACGCGGGCCCGCAAGCACGCGCATATTTCGTTTGCGCAGAACCGGCGTCTGCGCGGCCTTTTTCAATCGGCAATGCCGTCGCGGTTTGTCGACGAGTTGCCCGAAGCGCATGTGGACGTGCGCGAGGCTAAAAGCCCATTTGGCGGGGCGTACGCCAATCCGGGAAGTCTCTACGGCAACCCCTATGGCCGCTCACGGTTTGACGATGCGCAGCCGCAATTCCGCTCGTCGTATTCGACGCCGGGATGGCAGCGGGCGCAGAGTGCACGCGCTGAGACGCGGCCGCCATCGCCGGTTGCGCGGACGCCACTCACCATTGAGGGGCAACTGGTGGCGTCCTCGACGGCGGAAGGGGCCGGCTACAAAGTTGGCGACCGGGTATTTCACAGCAAGTTTGGCGAGGGCCGGGTGGCCGAGGTGGATGGCAACAAGCTGACCATCGAATTCAAGACGGCCGGCCGCAAGCGCGTCGTTGACAGCTTTGTGCGGCCACTCTGAGCAAGCATCTGAATTCGGCTGGCGATTTGGGCTGGCGATTAACGGCTGGCGCGGCCGGAGCGATGCCTCATGTCTTAATGTGGGACGGCGGTTAACCGTTTGTAGTCGCATTCAGTAAGCATTCTTAAAGGGTTGCGGAGTCATACCTTGTTAATCTTAACGGATTTCAACCGGGTGTACCCATGGCGTTCGACCTTAGCGGTCTGCTTGCAATTTTCGGGACATCAGCCAGCCAGACGCTCAACGGCACCTCCGCAAACGAGGTGATCACCGGCAACGGGGGGGCCGATACGCTCAATGGCTGGGGCGGGAATGACACTCTGTTCGGCGGTAGCGACCCTGATTTCCTCAATGGCGGCACGGGGACCGACACTCTGGTTGGTGGCGGGGGCGACGATACGTACGTCGTCGATCACGCCGGTGACGTTGTGGTGGAGGCTGCCGATGAGGGGACGGATACAGTCCGCTCGTCGGTGACCTACTCACTCCCGGCCAATGTCGAAAATCTGGTGCTGACCGGATCGAGTTCCATTAGCGGCAGCGGCAACGATCTTGGCAACGCGCTGACGGGCAACACCGGATCGAACATCCTCGACGGGCGCGGTGGCGCGGACTGGATGGCCGGGGGGCGAGGGAACGACACCTATGTGGTCGATGATGCCAGCGATCTGGTGGTCGAAAATGTCAACGAGGGGACCGACAAGGTCATCTCGTCGGTCGATTACACCTTAGGGGCGAACGTCGAAAACTTGACGCTGACGGGAATGGCGGTCTCGGGCACGGGCAATTCACTGCGCAATGTCATCGTTGGGAATGCGGCGGACAATATTCTGTCCGGCGGGGGGGAGGCGGACACGCTCTCGGGCGGGGACGGCAACGACACGCTCGACGGCGGGAGCGGCAATGACAGCATGTCGGGTGGGGCGGGCGACGACACCTATGTGGTCGATTCCACCGGCGACCGGAACATCGAACTTTCCGGGCAGGGTAACGATCATGTTCTGTCTTCGGTGAGCCTCACACTGGGCAGCAACGTGGAGCGTTTGACGCTGACGGGATCGTCCGCCATCAATGGAACGGGCAACACCCTCTCCAATACGATCACCGGAAATGCCGCCAACAACGTGCTCGATGGGAAGGGCGGCGCGGACGTTCTAACGGGCGGTCTGGGCAATGACACCTATGTCGTCGACAATGCCGGCGACGTGCTGGTTGAAGCGGCGGACGGAGGGACGGACACGGTTCTGTCGGCGATCAATTTCACGTTGGCCGATGCGTTCGAAAACCTGACTCTCACGGGCAATGCCATCTCCGCGACGGGGAATGTCGACGACAACGTCCTTCGCGGAAACTCCCGAAACAATATTTTCGACGGGCGAGAGGGCTCGGATACGCTGATCGGCGGTAAAGGCAACGACACATATTATGTCGATGCTTTTGACTCTGTCATCGAAGCGGCCGGGGAGGGCACCGACACCGTCATCACGGGCGGCAGTTACATACTCGGCGACCATCTCGAATACCTGACGTTGTCAGGCGCTCTGTCCGTCAATGGAACAGGAAATGCGCTCGCCAATCGAATCACGGGAAATGCTGGCGATAATGTGCTCGCAGGAGGAGCGGGACGCGACACGATTTATGGTGGAGACGGTAACGATACACTGGACGGTGGATCCGAAGCAGACACTCTGTATGGAGGTGCGGGCGACGACATCTACATCATCGATGACGCTGGTGACCGCATCAGCGAGAGCGCGACCGGGGGCATCGATACGGTCTTCTCGCGCGTCAGCTTCACGCTTGGCACACATGTCGAGACTTTGATGCTCGACGGCATCGCAAATATCAACGCGACAGGTAACGGCGCAGCAAACGCCCTGACGGGCAACTCGGGCAATAACAAGCTCGATGGCAAGGGCGGGGCCGACACGATGATGGGCGGCGCAGGCGACGATATCTACGTCGTCGACAATGCCGGCGATGTCGTGATCGAGCACAGCGATCATGGCATTGATCGGGTCGAGTCCGGGATCAATTACATCCTCGGCGAACATGTGGAAAACCTGACCTTGACCGGGACACGCTCCAGCAACGGAACGGGTAACGATCTTGCCAACACAATCACCGGAAATAGCCGGAACAACATTCTCGACGGCCGCGCGGGGGCCGATACCCTCATCGGCGGCGCGGGCGACGATACGTATATCGTCGACGATGCCGGAGATGTTCTGATTGAAGCTGCAGGCGGCGGCGTCGATGCCGTTAGAGCGAGTGTGAGTTCTGTATTAGGTGCAAACGTCGAACGGCTTACGTTGACGGGCACGGGGGCGATCAACGGGACGGGCAACGACCTCAACAATATGATTTGGGGGAATAGCGGGAACAACATCCTCAATGGCGGCGCGGGTGCGGATTGGATGGAGGGGGGTGTTGGCGATGATATCTACTATGTCGACGATACCGGTGATCGCGTGATCGAATATGATGGCCACGGCATCGATCACGTGTATTCAACCATTTCATTGGGCCCGATTGCCGGCGTCGAGCGCATTACCCTCATCGGTGACGGAGCCGCTGATTTAGCCGGTGACCAGTCGGATAATTTTATGACGGGTAACAATGGCGCGAATGTCATCTCCGGTGGAGATGGAAAGGATACGATCAGCGGCGGGGCGGGCAACGATACGCTCAATGGCGACGGTGGCGACGATTTTCTCTTCGGCAACGAAGGACACGACATTCTCAACGGCGGGCTTGGTGGCGATACGCTGAATGGCGGGGCCGGTGATGACATCATGGATGGCGGGGAGGGAACCGACGGGTTGTTTGGAGGCGGCGGACAGGATCGGCTTTCGGGCGGGGCCGGCGACGACCGCATTTACGGCGATGGCGGCCACGACATCATCCGAGGTGGGGCCGGCAACGACCTTCTATTTGGCGGCCAGTTAGGAGCGGCGGTGTCGACGGGCAACGATACGTTCGCCTGGATGCGCCCCGATATCGTCGATGCAAACGGGGCCGCGGCAGGGTTCGATACCATCGCCGATTTCGGCATCGGTGACCGGCTCGATTTTTCCGCGCTTTTCAATGGGGCACCGCCTGCTCCGCTCGCCGATCTGATGCGGATCACGGAGGTCGACGCGGGCACGATCGTGTCGGTTGACGTCGATGCCAATGGGCAGTTCTTCGATGTCGCGCTTCTGAGCGGCGTCCACCAGATCGAACTCCACGATCTTATCGGACAGAACGCCATCATCATTTAGGCGGCGGTTTTCTTCGTTTCGAGCAGAATTACATCGATAAGCGCGCGACATAATTCGACCACGCGGTGGCTGCATTCCCACTTCTTCGGGGCAGGTTTGCGAATTCGACAGTGGGAGCGTTACATGGTGTTTCACCGCAAGACCGAACCGGCAGCGCCGCCGGCGAAGGCCACCGTGGTGCCGGCCGGGCAGAAGCCCGTTGCTCAGCATCTGGCCCAACAGAATATGGCCGCACAGATGAGTGGTGGTTATGGCACGGGGCCTGGACATAACTCGGGGCAGTTCGAAGAGTCTTTAATCGGCAGCGATCTCAGCATCGAGGGGCAATCGATCACCATTCGCTGCAAAGGCACGCTGCGGCTCAACGGAAACATTCAAGGCGACGTTCATTCGCGGCAACTTGATGTGGGGCGGGACGCGATTGTCACGGGTTCGATCACCGCAGAGGCCGTGGATGTGCACGGCCGGGTGAATGGGGCGATCTTGTCCAACAAGGTCGTGCTGCATGCGACCGCCGAGGTGGAGGGCGATATCTCCGCGGAGTATCTGTCGATTGAGCAGGGTGCCAGCTTCGACGGACGGTCGCGGCGTGTTCGCGACCCGAATGAAATTGCACCGCAGACCGAGCCCGCCGCTGTTGTCTCGATCGCCAAGCCGGCACCCGTTGCGGCCGCTCCCGCATATGGCGAACATTTCAACGGAGCCGCACCCGCGCAGAACGGGCCTGTTACCTATTCCTGAGCGGCGGCGATCACGACCAGAGGCTTCGATGACGTCAAAGGCCCGGTTCGCTGCTTATGCGCGCCGGGCCTTTTGCTGTGATCGGGTGTTTACCGATGGGGATCAGGCCGGGCGGCTTGTGCTGCTCGCAGCGCTCTGGGTGATCGACTGGACGCGGTCGATATCGCGGGCAATTTGCCGGAATTGAGCCGCCAATTTCATGACGGGGGTTGATCCGCGTCGCGCGGCGCTTTCGGCGTCTTCCATGCGCTTGCGAATGGCCGCCAACTCGGTTTGCATCACTTCGCGCACGACCGTTGCATTGGACAGAGTTGAGACAGCGGCTTCGGTGCGGGCGAACATGGCGCGCAGTTGCAGGAGTGCGCTGGCCAGTGCCGGATCGCCGGGCTGGTCGCTGGTGGCCGAGACGCCATGGCTTGTGTCGGCGAGGCGGGCGCGCAATGACTCGATCAGGTCGGCTGCTTGATCCTGCGCCTTGCGGGCCCCCCGGCGGGCTGACGCTGCCGCATCGGAGACGTCGGCGGCGGCAAAGTGCAAGAGCGGTGTGCGGTAAAAAAGAAAACCAGCAGCGAGCGCGATTAATGTGCCAAGGACGGCGAAGACGGGCAGACCACCGGCGGAGATGCTTGGCGCAGACGCGTCTGCTACGGCTTGGCCGGAGACCGACGACGTCGCGACGATCAATTCCGGCGTCTTGTCTTCGACGGTGTTAAAGGAGAGGGATGTCGTCCAGCCCTCGCTACTATCACTTTCCTGAGAGACCGTCGTCGCGCTCGCGCCGGCGGATTGGACGATATCGAACGCGTCCTCGCCGGTCCGGTCATGTGTCATCCGGTAGGGACCACTGCCAGGCAGTTGGGCGAGGGGCTGGACCGCGCCGGCTGCGGCATAGGTCGTTGCCAGGCCCTGCCCATCCACGACCTTCGCGCCGGCCTCGCCAAGTGGCGCGAAGCCTTGTGGCAGTACGAGGCGCTCTGTTGGTTTGCGGACGCGCCAGGGGAGGCACTCTCCGGATCCGGCCGCACCAACTTTGCGGTCTTTACAGCTGGGAGCGTGACCGGACCCGCGATCCGCGTCGCGGGCAAGCACCAGATGGTCATTCGAAATCGATGCTTCGCCGGCCGCAGTCTCTCCGATGGCCGCGACAACGCGATGCCACGGCACCTGATCAAGGCCGCACGCCACGTTGAATTTGTGAACTGTGAGGGACCGGCAGTTATTGGAAAAGGGTGGATCGCAGGTTGTAAATAGCCGCTGCTCTCGCGTGCCCGTAATGTCGTAGGCCGTTTCCGCAGCGGGCTGGACCACAACCTGGCCATTGACCAGGGTGCAGCTGTAATTCATGGCCAGACGCGCAGAGCCGACGCTGGGCGACGGGGCGTCCATGCTTCCAGCCGGCGTGGGTAAGAGACCCGCCCAAGTTATGGCCAGAAGACATATGCCCCGCAGGTTCAAACCTAGCCCTCCCGAATACTGACAATACTCTAGTATTTTGTTTTGCGGGCGACAACGGCACCACTAAGGCAAAGAGCTGACTTTCGTTATGCTCACTTGTGTTTCTATAAGTGGCGCCAACCGGGTATTTTTTCTTGGCGTCATGGCAGCGCCACCTTGAGGATTGATACGTCTGTGCCCAGTAGAGCCTACTCGCGGTTGGATCGTCTCGACAAGGAGTATCCCTGCCGCCAGAATGCGGCCGCCGCCGGATAGGATGGGGGCGCACGGTCCAGATCGCGGCGAATTGGAAGGAACGTGACCATGGTTTTGACGGCGGGAACGACGGGTGAGGTGCACGCCGTACCGACGTCCGGTTCGAAGCTGAATGGGTCACATGCTTCTACTGCGGGCGCGACCGACGCCCTGGTGCCCCTTGAACGGTTTATTCCCGTGACAACGCTGGCGTTGGTGGACCGGCTGACGGTGCCCGACGCTTGGCCGAGCGGCGATCATGGCGAGGCGCGGCGGTTTTTTCGTTACCTCGATTTTTGGCGACGGCAGCAGCACAACCGGCGCCTGATGACGCTTCTGCGCGCCTATGAGCCTTTCGATCCCGACAGCGATCTGCTGATCACGCGTGAGTACACGGCGGCTGAAAAGTTGCGACTGCAGAAGCGAACCGTTGCGGACGTGAAGCGGATCTTGGAGCGGGCGAATTATGTGCCCATCGACCCGAAGTCGGTCGAAGTGATCCTGACCAAGGACAGTCACTACGGCCTCGATCTGCATGTTGACCTCGGCGTGTTCGAGGAATGCCTGTTGTTTTTTCGCGGGGCCTCGAAGAAGCGGGACACGCGAACGAACTATCGCAAGTTCATGCGCAAGGAAGAGTTCGATGTGCCGATCTACCGGCGCCTCGTGCTTCTATTCAAACTGAAGCCGTTCGATGTGCGCGTGCGGGAGGTGATGGCGGAGAAGAAGGTCTCCGAAAAGGAAGCGGCGAAAGTCGTCACGCGGATGCGGGGCAGCCTTCCAGCAGAGGTGAAGGAAGGCAATATCTACATCAAGCTGTTCAAGAACATCCCGCGCAACGATCTGGAGATGGTGTTTCCTAACACGCGCGTGCGCTTCCGGCTTTGGGACAAGGTCAAACTCGGCGTGACGGGCGGCGGTGCAATGGGCATGGGGCTCGTCGGGACCGCGGGCAAGCTTGCCGCCGGCGGTTTGACGGTCGCCAATCCCGTGGCATTGGCCGGAGCGGTGGCGGGGCTCGGCGGGATCGCCTTCCGCCAGGGCATGAACTTCATGAACCAGAAGCAGCGCTACATGGTTGTGATGGCCCAGAACCTCTATTTCCACGCCATGGCGGATAATCGCGGCGTGATGATCAAGCTGTCGGAGCGGGCCGCCGAAGAGGACGTGAAAGAAGAGATTCTGCTCTATAGCGTGCTCGCGAAAGAAACTTGCAAACGGAACGACCTCGGTCTCATCGACGCGGCCATCGAGAGCTATTTGCGCGGCGCGTTCGATATCAAGGTCGACTTCGATTTGCCCGACGCGCTTGAGCGGCTGATCGCGGATGGGATTGTGCGCGAGGACGCCGACGGGACCCTGCATACGATGCCGCCTGCCGTGGCGGCCCAGCATCTGGATGCAAAATGGGATCGCTTCCTTGACGATCTGCCGGACGGCGTTAAGCAGGAAGGGCTGGAAGTGGACGCCGAGGACTTCCCTCACGTGTGAAACTGGGTTAGGCCACGGGCACGTTTCCTGTCGCTGGCCCTCACCGAGCCGGCCCTTCCAAACCTCACCCGTGTTGCATGACCGCCCGCAAACTCACGCTGCTCACCGCCGACCGGGATATCGCGCGGATGCTTGCTGCCGCGATGCAGGATTTCGTCGAGCCGCCACCTGACGCGCTGACGCTGTTCGAAGCACCCGATGAGGGCTGGCGGATCGAGGCCTATTTCACCGACTTGCCGGAACCCGATGCATTGCGCGCGATGCTTGGCGATGTGACCGGGCTCGACGTGCCGGAGATCCACGCGGAAGACGTGCCGCCGCTCAACTGGGTGGCGATTTCGCAGGCGGCCTTGCCGCCCGTGATCGCGGGGCGGTTTACGGTGCATGGGTCGCACGATCTGGGGCGCGTGGCGCAGGGACCGAACGCGATCCTCATCGATGCGGGGGAAGCCTTCGGGACGGCGCATCATGCGACGACATACGGCTGTCTCACGGCCATCGACCGCCTGACGCGGCGGCGGGCTTTCCGGCGCGTTCTGGATCTGGGCTGCGGGTCGGGGGTGCTGGCCATCGGGGCGGCGCGGGTGCTGCCGAATGCGATTGTGATCGCGACCGACATGGACCCGACGTCAGTGGACGTGGCACGGTCGAACATGGCCGCCAACACGGCGCCGGGGCGGATTGCCACCTATGTTGCGACGGGGCTCGACCATCCCAAACTGCGGCGGACGGCGAAGTTCGATTTCGTGGTGGCTAATATTCTGGCCGATCCGCTGATCCGGCTGGCGCGGGATATCCGGCGGGTTGTCTTGCCGGGTGGCAAACTTGTGCTTTCGGGCATCCTCATTCCGCAGGCGCCGGCTGTCATCGCGGCCTTCGTGGCACAGGGGTTTGCGCTCGACCGGCACGATCGGGTGACCGGCTGGTCGACCTTGACGTTCACGAAGCGGTAGCGGCCGTTTGTTGCGCGGAGAGCCGCGCGGGCTTAAACAGACCGCCATGTTCCAGACCTTCACCGCTTCCGCCGATCCCTCCGTAGCCGCGCCGCGCATCGCCCGGCTTCGTGCCCTGATGGCTGCTCAGAAGATCGATGCGTTTCTCGTGCCGCGCGCGGACGAGCACCAGGGCGAATATGTGCCACCGTCGGCGGAGCGGTTGCGCTGGCTGACGGGATTTTCGGGCAGTGCCGGGATGGCGGCGATTGCGGCGAAGCCGGCTGCTCTCTTTGTCGATGGGCGCTATACGATCCAGGCGGCGCAGGAGTGCGACGCGCGGTTGTTCGAGTTTCCGGGCATTGCGCGGGCGAAGCTGGCCGAGTGGTTGACGGCGCACTTGGGCAAAGGTGCGGTTGTGGGCTTTGATCCGTGGCTGCACACGGCGGGCGAGATCCGGCGGCTGGAGGCTCAGCTTGCGCCGAAGGGGCTGAAGCTGAAGCCGGTGCGCAATCTCGTCGACCGGGCGTGGGGCAAGGAGCGGCCGGCGGCGCCGCAAAATCCGGTGATCCTGCATCCGCTGAAAAAGGCAGGGCGGGCGGCGGAGAAGAAGATTGCCGATGTGCAGAAGCGGCTGCAGGCCGATGGACAGAGCCATGCGGTGCTGACGCTGCCGGACAGCTTGTGCTGGCTGTTCAACATGCGCGGATCAGACATCGCGCACAATCCCGTCGTGTTGGCGTTTGCGATCGTGCCGGCGGCGGGCAAACCGGAACTCTTCATCGACGGGGTAAAGCTGTCGAAGGACGTGCGGCGCGAGTTGGAGGGCGTGGCGGCGCTTTCCGAACCAGGCGAACTCAGCGCGCGGATTGCGGAGATAAAGGCTGCCGGTAAGCCGGTGCGGCTTGATCCGGAGACGGCGGCTTTTGCGCTGGCGCGGGGGCTTGGGGCGAAGGTCGTGTCGGCGGGGGCTGATCCGTGCATCGGGCTGAAGGCGATCAAGAACGCGGCGGAGATTGCGGGCGCGCGCAAGGCGCATATTCGCGACGGGGCGGCGCTTATTCGATATCTGGCGTGGCTTGAGACTGCGGCGGCGAGCGGCAAGCTGGATGAGATCTCGGCGGTGCGCAAGCTGGAGGAGATGCGGGCGGCGACCAAGCACTTGCGCGAGATTTCGTTCGACACGATTTCCGGCTCGGGGCCGCATGGGGCGATCGTGCATTACCGGGTGACAGAGGCAACGAACCGGCTGATCGGCAAGGGCGAACTCTTCCTGCTCGATTCCGGCGCGCAATATGACGACGGGACGACCGACATCACGCGCACGATTGCGATTGGGACACCTTCGGCGGAGATGAAAGAGCGGGCGACGCTCGTTCTCAAGGGGCACATCGCGATTGCGATGGCGCGGTTTCCGAAGGGCACGCGCGGCATCGATCTCGATCCCTTTGCGCGGCGCGCTTTGTGGCAGCATGGGCTCGATTACGATCACGGCACGGGGCATGGCGTCGGCAGCTATCTGTCGGTGCACGAGGGGCCGCAATCGATTTCGCGCGCGGGGATGGTGCCGCTGGAACCCGGCATGATCTGCTCGAACGAGCCCGGGTATTACAAGGCCGGCGCTTATGGCATTCGGATTGAAAACCTTGTGCTCGTGACCGAGGCCGCGACGCCGGAGGGCGGGGAGCGGCCGATGATGGGGTTTGAGACGCTGACGCTGGTTCCGATCGACCGGCGGCTGGTGGCAAGAGAGTTGCTCACCAAAGAGGAGCGGGTCTGGCTCAATGCGTATCATGCGCGGTTGCGCGAGGTAATCGGGGCGGAGCTTATCGGCGAGACTGATGTTTTGAAATGGCTGCACACGGCGACGCAGCCAGTGTGAGGGCGGCTAACCGCTGAGGAGGGCGATCCACTCGTCTTCGGTGAGGACGGTGACGCCTAAGTCCTGCGCTTTCGTGAGCTTTGAGCCGGCGTCGGCACCCGCGATGACGTAATCGGTTTTCTTCGAGACGGAGCCGGCCACCTTGGCGCCGAGGCGTTCGGCTTGGGCTTTGGCTTCCGGGCGCGAGAGGCGTTCGAGCGAGCCGGTGAAGACAACCGTCTTGCCGGTGACGGGGGACGAGACGGCGGCAACACGTTCGTAGGGCTGCACCTCGATTTGTGCGAGGAGCGCGTCGACGGCTTCGACGTTGTGGGGTTCGGAGAAGAAATCGATCAGCGCATCGACGACGGTTTCACCGATGCCTTCGATGTTGTCGATGTCGGCATAGGCTTCGCTGTCCTTGCCGCCTGCGACGGCCGCATCGACGGCTTTGCGGAATTCAGCCAGCGTTCCGTAGGCCTTCGCGAGGTCCTTGGCGGTTTGTTCGCCGATGTAGCGCATGCCGAGGGCGTAGAGGAAACGCTCCAGCCCAATGGTGCGGCGGGCGTCTATGGCGGCGAATAATTTGTCGACGGACTTGGCGCCGAAGCCTTTGCGGGATTTCAGCGGCGCGTTGCTTTGTGCGTCGCGGGCTTGCAACGTGAAGATGTCGGCGGGCGTGCGCAACAGACCTTCATCGAAGAACAATTCGATTTTTTCCTCGCCGAGCCCTTCGATGTCGAAGGCGAGGCGGGAGACGAAGTGCTTTAGGCGCTCTTTGGCTTGGGCGGGGCAGATGAGGCCGCCGGTGCAGCGGCGCACGACGCCGCGCTCGCCCTCGGTTTCGTCCGCCTCGCGCACGGCGTGGCTGCCGCAGACGGGGCAGGTGTGCGGCATGTGGAAGGGTTCGGCTCCGGCGGGGCGCTTGTCGAGGACGACGGAGACGACCTGTGGGATGACATCGCCAGCGCGCTGGACGACGACGGTGTCGCCGATGTGGATGTCCTTGCGGGCGATTTCGTCTTCGTTGTGGAGCGTGGCGTTGGAAACCACAACGCCGCCGACGGTGACAGGTTCAAGCTTCGCCACAGGGGTCAGCGAACCGGTGCGGCCGACTTGGATTTCGATAGCGCGCAAGATCGTGGTCGCCTGTTCGGCTGGAAACTTGTGCGCGATGGCCCAGCGTGGTGAGCGGGAGACGAAGCCGAGCCGTTCGCGCAAATCGAGGCGATCCACTTTGTAGACGACGCCGTCGATGTCGTAGCCGAGCGTGGCGCGCTTCTCGCCGATCTCGCGATAGAAGGCGAGGAGGTCGGCCGTTGTGGTGCAGGGTCGCGTCAGCGGATTGACCGGCAGGCCCCAGCGGTGCATGGCGGCGATCATGCCGTGCTGGGTTTCGGCTGTGAATTCCGACATCTCGCCCCAGGCGTAGGCGAAGAAGCGCAAGGGGCGTGCGGCGGTGATTGTTGAATCGAGCTGGCGGAGCGAACCAGCGGCGGCGTTGCGTGGGTTGGCGAAGATCTTGCCGCCGTGGGCAGCTTGAGCGTCATTCAAGGCCTTGAAGTCCGCATGGCTCATGTAGATTTCGCCACGGATTTCGGCAATGGCGGGCACGTCTTTGCCTGCCAGCTTGTGCGGGATTTCCTTAATGGTGCGGACGTTGTCGGTGACGCGTTCGCCTTCCGCGCCGTCGCCGCGCGTGGCGGCTTCGACGAGTTTGCCGTTCTCATAGCGGATGGAAATGGAGAGGCCGTCGATTTTCGGTTCGGCGGTGAAGGCGACGGGGTCGCTTTCGTCGAGACCGAGGAAACGGTGGACGCGGGCGGCGAAGTCGATGACGTCGTCTTCGGCGAACGCGTTGCCGAGCGAGAGCATTGGCACGCGGTGGCGGACCTTGCCGAAGCCGTCAACGGCGGCCGCGCCAATCCGCTTCGACGGACTGTCGTCGCGGATCAGGTCGGGGAAGCGAGATTCGATGGCCTCGTTGCGCCGGCGCAGATCGTCGTATTCGGCGTCGGTGATTTCGGGCGCGTCGGATTGGTAATAGAGCCGGTCGTGATGCGCGATGGCGGCGGCCAAACGTTCGAGTTCGGCTGCCGCGTCTTCCCGCGTCAGGTCGGCGGCGGATTTGGGTTTGGCGGTCTTGGCCGTCATGTTGAAAGGGCCTTCACGCGGGCCGACCGCGCGGGGTCAACGTCGCGCACCATGTCAGCCGGAGCTGCCGACCACGGGCAGGGCTTTCCAGGCTTTGGAGATCCAGGAGCCGGAATCTTCGCGGGGTGCGAGGCCATCGGACTGCAGCAGCGCGTAGCTGTCCTTGTACCACTTCGACTGCGGGAAGTTGTAACCCAGCACGGCGGCGGCTGTCTGGGCTTCTTCCTTCACGCCGAGCGCCATGTAAGATTCAGTGAGGCGGGCGAGCGCCTCTTCGACGTGGTTGGTGGTCTGATAGTCGGAGACCACGGTCTTGAAGCGGTTGATGGCACCGACGTAGTTCTTGCGCTTCAAGTAATAGCGGCCGACTTCCATTTCCTGGGCGGCGAGCGTGTCTTCGCAGATGCGGATGCGGTTGTCAGCCTGTTCAGCGTAGGTGCTGTCGGGATAGCGCGTCTTGATGATCTTGAACTGATCGAGGGCCTTGCGGGTGGCGCCCTGGTCGCGGTTGGCTCCCTTCATGTCGTCGAAGTAGGCCGAGCCGATGATGTGATGGGCGAAGGGCGCGTCCTTGGTGCCGGGGTGCATGACGGTGTAGCGCTCGGCGGAGGCGATGGCCTCGGGGAACTTGCCCGCCTTGTAGTAAGCGTAGGCGGCGAGCACCATGGCGCGGCGGGCTTCGGGCGAATAGGGATGTGAGCGATCGAGTTCTTCGAACTTGGCGGCGGCGGCCTCGAACTTGCCGGCGGACATCATGGCGTCGGCCTGACCGTACATCTTGTCGGGCGGATCGGAATTGATGGCGGCGGTGCTATCAATCGACGACGCGCAGCCGGCAAGCACAGCTGTGGCGCAGGCCATCATCAATCCAGTGAGCAAGCGGGACGGTGTGCCGTTTCGCATTCTTGGTTCCGTGCTCTCGTTGCGCTCGCGGGTGACCTTGCATGATCCAGATAGCATACGAGTCTGGTATCACACGAGTCTGGACGGCAGAACCGCCGAAGACGGCAAACCCACACAACAAGATGGCTTTTGATTATGTTTCTTGTGGGGCCGGAACAAGCTTAGGGGCCTGCGAGCGGTTGCCGCAAGCCCCTGGAATTGTGTAGTTTTGGGCGAATGGTTACTCGCCGACGGCGATCGCCTGAGGGGTGTCGAACATGCGCGGGGTGAGTTCGCGGACGCGCGGAGCTTGAACGATGGTCCAAGCTGACTTGTCTTCGAGAAGAGCCTTGAGGACCAGCGAGTTGAGTCGGTGGCCGCCGCGGACGGAGCGATAGGCGCCCAGCAGCGGGAGGCCGGAGAGGCTCAAGTCGCCGACGGCGTCGAGCATCTTGTGGCGGACGAACTCGAGCGGGTCGCGAAGGCCCTCGCGATTCATGATTCGGTCTTCGCCGAGGGCAACCGTGTTGGTGAGGTTGGCGCCAAGTGCGAGACCGGCCTTCCAGAGACGCTCGACGTCGGACATGAAGCCGAAGGTGCGGGCGCGGGCGAGTTCGTTGCGGAAGATACCCGGGCTCATTTCGAAGGCGAGGCGCTGGCGGCCGATGAGCGGGGTATCGAAGTCGATTTCAACGTCGAGGTGGAAGCCAGAGTGGGGGGCGATTTCGCCCCAGCAGCCGCCCTCTTCGACGCGGATCGGCTTCAGGACCTTAATAAAGCGGCGCGGCGCATTGAGTTCCCGCAGGCCGGCTTCATCGATGGCTTCAACGAATGGCAGCGAGCTGCCATCCATGATGGGGACTTCCTTGCTGTCGATCTCAACGATGCAGTTGTCGACCGAGAGACCGCGCAGCGCGGCGAGAAGATGTTCGACTGTGGAGACCGTGACGCCTGCGTCATCACCGATGACGGTGCAGAGGGTCAGGTTTTTGACGTTGGAAACATGGGCCGGGATCTCAGCTACGATGCGGCCCCGTTTGGTGGCCACGAACAGTAGGCCGGTATCAACGTCAGCTGGGTGAAGTGTGACAGATACAGGTGCCCCACTATGGACACCGGTTCCCTTGAGTTCGATCTCGCGGGCAATCGTGGTTTGTCGCGCGCCGATAAATCGATTCGACATCCTGCGCCGTCCCTCGCATATCCCAGGTAGCCAATCGGCCGAAACCGATGTCTGCCCCCCCCAGATCCATCCTCGTCTCGCCTACTCCCTAGTCTCGGCCGCGCTTCTGATATGGCGCTTGTCGAGACCCCTGAGGCGGTGCAAATCAAGATCACATCCAAAGAGACGATAACTGTCACCCATGGGTGTCACAAATCACGCTTTCTTACGTTCTGTTACCAATTGGAAATACGTAGATTAGAAGCCCTACAGCGTGGGCCTCGCGCGCGGTCGATCAGCGGCGCGATTTGCTAAAAAACACCGGTAATTCGGGCTTTTCTTGACGCTGCGGTTCGGACTCTAGCCAACCACTGCGGCGCGGGTCCGCATCGCCTCCTACAGTGTAGGAGCGATCACTTTCGGACCGGTTCGCTGTATCAAAAGCTTCACGATCGCGGCTGCTTGCGTGCGAATCACCTTCGCGCTTGGCGCGACCCGTGAGCCGCTCGAAGAAGCCACGCTTTTTGGGTTCAGGGGCGCGGACTGTTGGTTCGGCATAAACGTGCGGCGCGGGGCCGTTGCGCTGCGTCTTGGCCTGGTACACGCGCTGGCCGACCACGGGGAATTCTTCAAGCTCGGGCATCCGGCGCGGCGGACGGCGAACTTGAGCGGGCGGCGCGGGCGCATAGGGGTCCATGGCGGGCTGAACCGGCGCGATTGCGGGCCCATAATCGATGGCCGGTGGCGCGTAGGCGACGGACGGGGCGCCGGGCGTCAGGGCGCCGGGAGGCAAATCGGTGATTTCGACATCGTCGCCGGAGTGCCAGTTTGAAGGAGCAGACGGCGGGTAGGCCGCAGCGATGGGCGCCGCGGGATGGTGCGCCGCCTCGGCTGGAGAGTGGGCCGGAGACGGGGCCGAGGCGCGCGTCAGTTCCTCGAAGGCAGGAGACTTCAATGCGTCGGCGAGGCGGTCTTGCGCGGCGGGCGGCGGGTCAGCGACGCCAGGGTGACTGCCGTGGGACTGGGTCATTGGTGCGGGTCGTGCGGGCGGCTGGGCCGCCGCCGAGCGGTCCATGCCGGAGGCGACGATGGAAACGCGGACGCGATCACCCAGCGTCGGATCATAGGTGGCGCCGACAATGATATTGGCTTCCGGATCGACTTCCTGGCGCACGCGGGTTGCGGCTTCGTCGACTTCGTACAGCGTCAGATCTGTGCCGCCCGTGATGGAGAGCAGCAGGCCTTTGGCACCGGCGAGCGTGACATCGTCGAGCAGCGGATTGGTGATGGCTTCTTCGGCGGCGCGCACGGCGCGGCCCTCGCCAGAGGCTTCGCCCGTACCCATCATGGCGCTGCCCATGCCGCTCATGACGGTGCGGACATCGGCGAAATCGAGATTGATCAGGCCTTCCTTGACGATGAGATCTACGATGCAGGCCACGCCCGAATAGAGCACCTGGTCGGCGAGGACGAAGGCTTCGGCGAAGGTGGTGCGTTCGCTGGCGATGCGGAACAGGTTCTGATTGGGAATAACGATCAGAGTGTCGACGTGCTTTTTCAGTTCGGCGATGCCGGCCTCGGCGATGCGCATGCGGCGCGCGCCTTCGAACTGGAAGGGCTTCGTGACGACGGCGACGGTGAGGATGTTTTGTTCCTTGGCGGCGCGCGCGATGACGGCCGCGGCGCCGGTTCCGGTGCCACCCCCCATGCCGGCTGCGACGAAGACCATATGCGACCCGCGCACGAGATCGCGGATTTCTTCCAGAGTTTCGATGGCGGCGGCTTCGCCGATGTCGGGGCGCGAGCCGGCGCCCAGGCCTTCGGTGAGACGGGCGCCGAGCTGAATTTTATGGGGGGCATTGGAGGCGACGAGCGACTGCGCATCCGTGTTGGCCACCACGAAGTCGACGCCATCGAGAGAGGCGTCGATCATGTTGTTGACCGCGTTGCAGCCTGCTCCGCCGACACCAATCACGGTGATGCGGGGCTTCAGGTCTGGAATGTTCGGCGGCAGTTTTGCGTTCATTTGGCCCTCGGTCTTACAGAAGGAACGTGCGGGCGCCGGATCTCTTCCCCGGCCCGGTCCACACGCATTACCTTCCCTAGAACCCGTCCCGCAGCCACTGCCCGACCCGGCCGATGTAGCCCTTGGGTGCGCTGGCACCGTGAGCATCGGTTAGATCGACGGCCGTGCTGTCTGCGACGGCACGCAATACACCAACGACACCGGCGAACGCCGCCGATGCATAGAGAGGCGGCAAGCCCGAGACGGGCTCAGGCCTTCCCTCGCGAACGGGCCGCCGGAACACGCCTTCTGCTAAGGATTGCAGACCTGGAATCTCGCTGCCGCCGCCGCAGAGAACGATCCGCGCGGCATTGCCTTCGAGAAGCCCGGCGCTCGCGAGCTGGTCGCGAACGAGGTGGAGCAGGTGGGCCATGCGCGATTGGATGATCCGGGCCAGATCAGCCTTGGTCGATCTCTGCTCGACACCCTCGCCGCCACCCGTCAGGGCGTAGGTGAAGACATCGTGCTGATCGGACTGCGCATTGAGGACTGTGCCATAAAGCGTTTTGATTCGCTCGGCTTCTTCAAGTGGCGTGCGCAACGAATGCACAACATCCATTGTGACATCTCCGCCGCCCATCGGGACGGTGGACATGAAGACCGGGCGGGCGTTGCGGAAGACCGATAGGCCGGTCAGGCCGGCGCCGATGTCGACCGTGATGACGCCGTGGCGGCGCTCGTCATCACTGGTGACGGCAAGCGCGCTGGCAATGGGACCGGGGATCAGGCGGCGCGTTGCGAGATAGCAGCGTTCGACGGTGCGGGTCAGGTTGGCTACGGCCGGGGCATCGGCGGTGACGGCGTGGACGTGGGCCGCGAGGCGGCCAGCGGGCAGACCTAGGGCATCGGGGATCATCGGGCCGCCATCGAGGCGATAGCCCAATGTTTCAAGTTGTAGAAGGTGGCGGCCATGGGCAGTGGCGTGGGCACGGCCGGCGGCGGCGACGCGGTCGATGGCTTCGCGGGTGACGACGCCATCGTGGATCGGAGCGGCGGCGGCGAAGGTGCGCGAGGCCGGGTTGCCGCCGTTGAGCAGCAGGTCGATCCCTTCGAGACGGACGCCGGACATGTTTTCTGCCTGCGCGATGGCGGTCCGGATAGCGGCTTCGGCGGCGGCGAGGTCGCGGACGCTGCCGGCGATGATGCCGTGCGACGGGGCGATGCCAACGCCGACGATGCGGGCGGCGCGGCCTTCGTGATCCAGTGCTGCGATAAGGCAGACTGTCTTATAGCTGCCGGCGTCGAGGACGGCGGCGAAACGGCCGGAGCGGTCAGGGCGGAGGGTGGCGGCGCTCATGGTGCGATCAGCCTCCCCCGGCGGGTGCTGCGGACGCAGCGCGGATGGCGATCTTAGAGGGAGAGCGCAGATCGATGATTTGGCCCGGTTTGGCGACGAGGTCCGCGATCTGCTGTTCTGCAGCGAGACGGGCAAGGGCGGAGGTTTCGCCGTCGGAGGGCAGATGGATGCGGCCGCCGCCGGCCAGTTCCAGCGTCCAGCGGCGCGCGGAAAGGCGCTCGGCACGGACCAGGCGGGATTTGATTGCGGGGTGGCGGTCGAGTGTGGTCATCAGGGCTGCGGCGGCGACATTGGCGCCTTCGCCTGCGACGCGCGGCAGATCGAGGACGGCGTCGCGTTTAACGGGGCCGAGCTGGCGGCCGGTTATGTCCACGAGTTCGGCGCTGTCGCCCTGTTCCCAGACGGCGAACGGTTTGCGTTCGGTGACGCGGATGGCGAGTTGGCCCGGCCAGACGCGCGAGATCTCGACCGATTGCACCCACGGCAGGCGCTCGAAACGCGTGCGGATGGCGTCGGACTCGAAGCTTGCGAGCGAGCGGGCGGATTTGAGATCGAGGGCATCGAAGAGATCGGCGTCGGACGTGAAGCGGTGGCCGGTCAGCGAGACCTGTTCTATGCCGAAGCCGAGGGTGGTTGCGAGGTGATCGCGATCAAGCGCACCGGTGCGTTGGGCTGCGTAGGCACCGGCTGCGCACAAGGTTACGAAGGCGAGGCCTGCAAGTGTGCGGACCGGGACGCCGCGCTTGGCGCGCGGGGCGGATTTTGCGGCGGGTTGGATGCGGCCTGGATCGTAAGCGTGGCCGAAGTCGAAGCGTTGGGGCGGCGTCGTTGGGTGTGGGCGCGGCGCGGGGGGCGCCTGCCAGTATTCGTTCCGTTCTGAGCCTACCTCTGGCAACTCGCGTCCTCGGTTATCCATCTGACGAGTTCGCCGAAGCTCCAGCCGGCGTGCTGCGCCAATTCTGGAACCAGCGATGTGCCCGTCATGCCCGGCTGGGTGTTGACTTCGAGGCAAATGAGTTCGCCCGAACCACCCGGCGTGTCGTCGTAACGGAAGTCGGCGCGCGAGACGCCCCGGCACCCCAGCGCCTGATGCGCCGATCCTGTGTATTTCCGGACCAACTGGTAAACATCCGGTAAAACTTTGGCCGGCAGTTCGTGGATAGAGCCGCCGGGGGCGTATTTGGCTTCGAAATCGTAGAAGACGAGGCCGTCCTTGGGTTTTATCTCGATGACGTCTGAGACGAAGCTGCCGATGACGGCGCAGGTGAGTTCGCGGCCGGCGACGTAGCGCTCGACCATGACGATGTCGTCAGGCGCGCCGCCGGACAGGATGGCGTTGGCCCATTCGTTGTTGCCGGGCCGGATGATGAGCACGCCGACGCTGGAACCTTCATCGACCGGTTTGACGACATAGGGCGGTGGCAGGGCGTGGGCGCGGGCCGCGTCGGCGCGGGTGACGATGCGGGCCTCGGCGACGGGGACGCCGGCGGGTTTCATGACCGCCTTGGCGCGCTCCTTGTGCATGGCGAGTGCGGAGGCGAGGACGCCGGAGTGGGTGTAGGGGATTTCCAGGCACTCAAGGATGCCCTGGATGCAACCGTCTTCGCCGAAGCGGCCGTGGAGTGCGTTGAAGGCGACATCGGGTTTGAGAGCTGCGAGCTTGGCGGAGATGTTGCGATCGACATCGACGCGGGTGACGCGATAGCCCTCGCCTTCCAGCGCATCGGCGACGGCGGCGCCCGACCGCAGACTGACGGGGCGTTCGGCGGACCAGCCGCCCATGAGGACGGCAACGTGGCCGTGCGTGCGGGCGGGCGCAATGCCGAGTGTCATGATGCACTCTCTTGCAGGGCGAGGCCTTCGCCGGTGGGGCGGCCGTCCTTGGGTTCGCCGAGGCGGATGATTTCCCATTCGAGCATGACGCCAGACGTGGCCTTCACACGCGCGCGGACGGTTTCGCCCAGCGTTTCGACATCCTCGCCCGAGGCCTTGCTGTCGTTGATGAGGAAGTTGCAGTGCATCTCTGAGACTTTGGCGCCGCCGACGCGGAAGCCGCGGCAGCCGGCGGCATCGACGAGTTTCCAGGCGCTGTTGCCGGGTGGGTTTTTGAAGGTGGAGCCGCCGGTGCGTTCGCGCACGGGCTGGTTCTTCTCGCGGTAGTCGGCGACCTCATCCATTTCTTTTTGGATCTCGTCGGGGTCGCCGGGTTTTCCTTCGTAGGTCGCTTGGGTGAAGATCCAGTCCGCCGGGATGCCGCAGTGGCGGTAGGTGAACTTCATATCGGCGAGCGAGAGAACGTGGATGTTGCCCTGGCGGTCGACGGCGCGGGCTTCGATGAGCACATCCTTGGTTTCTGTGCCGTGGGCGCCAGCATTCATGCGCAGCGCGCCGCCGATGGATCCGGGGATGCCGCGATAGAACGAGAGACCTGCGATGCCGGCTTCGGCGGCGGCACGGGCAACTTTAACGTCGGGGACCGCGGTGCCGGCGATGAGGCGCGTGCCGTCAGTGCTGATTTCGTTGAAGCCGCGGCCGAGGCGGATGATGACGCCGGGAACGCCGCCATCGCGGACGAGCAGGTTCGATCCAAGCCCGACGACGAAGACGGGAACATCGGGGCCGATGTTCTTCAGAAAGTAAGCGAGGTCGGCTTCGTCGGCAGGCGCGAAGAGAACTTGAGCGGGGCCGCCGACGCGAAACCACGTGATGTCGGAGAGCGGGGCGTTGGCGGTGAGGCGTCCGCGCAGGTCCGGCATGCGGGCCTTCAGGTCGCCGGTGATGTCGGGAAAGCTCATGGGGTGTTGGCCTTCGAAAGTGCGCTTATTCGGCGGCCTGGGCGGACAGCCATTGCGGCAGCGACGCGGCCCACTCAGTGGACGTGCCGGCGCCGAGGCAGACGACCATATCGCCGGGGCGGCCATAGCGGCGCAGCAGGGGGACGATATCGGCGGGGTGATCGACGGAGGTGACGGCGCGATGGCCCGTGGCGCGGATGCCTTCGGCCAGCGTGTGCTGGTCGATGCCGTCGATGGGCGCTTCACCTGCAGAGTAGAGTGGGGCGACGATGACGCTATCGGCATCGCGGAAGCAATTGCAGAACTCGCCGAAGAGATCGCGCACGCGTGTGTAGCGATGCGGTTCGCACACGGCGATGACGCGGCCCTTGGTCCCGGCGCGAGCGGCCTGGAGGACGGCGGCAATCTCGATCGGGTGGTGGCCGTAGTCGTCGTAGACCTGGATGCCGTTCCACTGGCCGGTGGGCTGGAAGCGGCGCTTGACGCCGGAGAACTCGGCGAGGCCGGCGCGGATCACATCATCGGCGATGCCCGCTTCGGCGGCGACCGCGATGGCGGCGAGGGCATTTAGTGCGTTGTGGTGGCCGGGGACGGGCACCTGCCAGCCGGAGATATTGCGCGCGCCACCTTTGACGCGGGCAGACAGTTCAGCGTCGAAGATGGTTGTGAAGCCTTTCTGATGCGATGAGACCAGCCGCAAGTCGGCGCCTTCGGCGACGCCGTAAGTGAGAAGGCGACGGCCGTCGCGGCGCATGTCGAGACGCTCGATCATCTGGCGGACGACGGGATGGTCGATGCAGGTGACGGCGAGGCCATAGAAGGGGATGTTGCGATAGAAGGCGGCGTACTCGGCGTGCATGTTCTCGACGGATTTGAAGTAGTCGAGGTGCTCGGGATCGATGTTGGTGACGATGCCGATTTCGGTGGGGAGGCGCACGAAGGTGCCGTCGCTCTCGTCGGCTTCGACGATCATCCAGCGGCCTTTGCCGAGGCGGGCATTGGAGCCCCAGGCGTTGATGATGCCGCCGGTAATGACGGTGGGATCGGTGCCGGCTTTTTCGAAGATGGTGGAGACGAGCGAGGTGGTCGTCGTCTTGCCGTGGGTGCCGGTGACCGAGATCGTGGAGTAAAGGCGCATCAATTCGGCCAGCGCTTCGGCGCGGCGGATGATGGTGAGACCCTTTTGGCGGGCGGCTTCCAACTCTGGATTGCCGGGTTTGACGGCGGTGGAGATGATGACGTTTTTGGCGCCGATGAGGTTGATGGCGTCGTGGCCGATGAAGACGCGCACGCCTTTGGCGCGCAGGCGGCGGACGTTGGCGCTTTCCTTTTGATCGCTACCCTGGACGGCGAAGCCCTTGGCAAGCAGGATCTCGGCGATGGCGCTCATGCCGATGCCGCCGATGCCGATGATGTGGAACGTGCCTGCGTCGCGGGGTATTTGCATTGTGGTGTCTATCGTCCCGTCATAGGTTTCAAGGAGCACAGCGTTTCGAGCGGCCCGGCGATAAAACTCAGCCTAGGCAGACTTCGGTGCTGTGGCCGTGGCAGACCCCGCAAGCTCTTCGACCAACGACGCGAGCCGGACCACGGCGTCCGGCCGGCCTTGCTTCTTGGCACACTCTGCTGCTTCGCGAAGCGCGGCGCCACCCTCCATGAGCCGCGCGATCTCGCCCGATAATCTTTCCGGGCTCAGTGTCTTTTGTTCGATACACCAAGCACCGCCCGATTCGGCAAGCTGGGTGGCATTTTGCAGCTGATCGTTGTCGAGGGAATGCGGCAAGGGCACCAGGATGGACGGGCGTCCGATGACGGTCAATTCGGCGACCGAAGAGGCCCCCGCGCGGCCGATGACGAGGTGGCTGGCGGCCATACGGGCCGGCAGGTCTTTGAAAAAGGGTGCGATTTCGGCGGTGATGCCGGCGTCCGCGTAGGCGGATTTGACCCGGGCGACGTCTTCCTCGCGGGCTTGCTGAACGACGTTTAGTCTGGATTTGAGGGCGGTCGGCAGGAGTGCGAGGGCGGGCGGCACGGCGTCGGAAAAGTAGCGGGCGCCCTGGCTGCCGCCGAAGACGAGGAGGTGGAAAAGACCGTTGGGCTCCGGGACAGGATAGGGCGCCGCGGCCGCTTCGATCACGATGCCGCGCACCGGGTTGCCGGTGAAACGCGCTTTGGCGAGGAGCGGGCCGTCGAGAAATTTGGTGTGTTCGAAGGACGTGGCGATGGCGTCGACGCGGGCCGCCAGCATTTTGTTGGCGCGGCCGAGCACGGCGTTCTGCTCGTGCAACATGGTGGGTATACCCGACTGGCGGGCGGCGAGCAGTGGCGGGAATGTGGGATAGCCGCCGAAACCGATGACGACGGCGGGGCGGATCTGTTTCATCAGTTTGCGGGCGGCGAGGAGGCCGCGCGCCAGCGTCAGGCCGGTTTTGGCAATGGCTACGGGCGATTTGGAGGCCAGCGTGGCGGAGGGGACCTGATGCACGGCGCGGGCGGGGAAGCCGGTGCCGTAGCGGTCGCCGCGCATGTCGGTCACGAGATCAACGGTGTAGCCGCGGCGGCCCAGTTCCTCGGCCAGGGCGAAGGCGGGAAACAGGTGGCCGCCGGTGCCTCCGGCGGCGAGCAGAATGGTGCGGTTGCGGTCCATGGTGTCGTGGGGTCCCCCGTCTTTGCCGCTCATCGCAGCCAAACACGGCCGTTTCTGGTCCGGAACGGGGGCGCGATCAAGCGGCGCGGCGACGCGTCAAAGCCAACAGCATGCCGAGCGTGATGGAGATGGCCAGCGTCGAGGAGCCGCCAGCGGACAGGTAGGGCAGCGTGATGCCCTTGGCGGGCAGCAGGCCGACGTTGACGCCCATGTTGAACAGCGCCTGCAGGCCGAAGACGAGCGCTAAGCCGATGATGCCCAGTTTGACGGCGGGATCGGGTTCCTGGCCGGCGCGGTAGAGGGCGCGCAGCTCAATGAAGCCGAACAGCAGGACGATCACGAGGCAGGCGATGGCGCCGTACTCTTCGGCGATGACGGCGAAGATGAAGTCGGTGTGGGCGTCGGGCAGGGAGGTCTTGATGGTGCCTTCGCCGGGGCCGCGGCCGAAGAAGCCGCCTTGCGTGAACGATTGCAGCGCGCGATCGACCTGACTGTGGTCGCCGGGAGCCGGATCGAGGAAGCGATCAACACGGGCTTCGACGTGGGGAAACGTCATGTACGCGCTGGCGATGGCGGCAAGGCCGATGAGGAGGATAGCGGCGGCGTAGATGAGCGGTTGGCCGGAGACAAAGAACAGTGCGCCCCAGACGATGCTCAAGAGCAGCGTCTGGCCGACATCGGGTTGCAGCACCAGAAACACGGCGACCACCGCATAGAGCAGCACGGCCAGCCAGAGGCCCGGCATATCTGGCCGCTTGCGGGCTTCGGCGAGCAGCCAAGCTGAGATGACGACGAAAGCGGGTTTCAAGAACTCAGAGGGTTGCAGCGAGTGGCCGGCGAGTGAGAGCCAGCGGCGGGCGCCGTTGATCTCCTTGCCGGTGAAATGGACGGCGGCGAGACCGGCGAGGGCTACGAACAACAGAACAAGCGCGACGCGGCGTGTTTCGCGCGTGGTGAGGAAGGAGAGCCCGACGAGGAGCAGTGCGCCCAGCGCTGAGAAGATGACGTGTCGTTCGACGAAGTAGTAAGCGGGCAGGCCCTTCTTGAGCGCGACAGACGGGCTGGCGGCGAGCGAGAACACGAGTCCGGCGCCGACGAGGATCAGGATTGCGATCAGCAGCACATGATCGACCGTGAACCACCATCCGGCCAACCGGCTGCGATCTTCGCGGGAGAGGCTCATGCGGGCGTTCGGCGCGCGATTTCCCCGGCCACGAGCCGGCGGAAATGGTCGCCCCGCTCCTCGAAGTTCTTGTACTGGTCGTAGGACGCGCAGGCAGGCGAGAGAAGAACAACGCTTTCAGCGGCGCCGGACGCGAGTGCGTCTTCTGTTGCCTTGGCGACGGCGACATCCATGGTGCCGCACGTTTCATGTGGGACGCCGGACCCGAGCGTATCGGCAAACATGCCGGTTGCCGCGCCGATGAGATAGGCCTTGGCGATGCGCGGAAAGTAGGGGCGCAGGATCTCGATGCCGCCGTCTTTTGCCTTGCCGCCCAGAATGATGTGAATGCCGCGCGGCCAGGTGGCAAGCGCCTTTTCGGTGCTCTCGGCGTTCGTGGCTTTGCTGTCGTTGATGAAGATCGTGTTTTCGAGGCGGCCAATCTGCTCCATGCGGTGGGCGAGGCCGGGATAGGTCAGCATATGCGGGATGATTTCATCGTCACGGAGGCCAGCGAGGCGGAGCGCGCCGTAGGCAGCGCCGGCATTTTCGCCGTTGTGGCGGCCGCGCAATGAGGGGACGCCGCTGAGGTCAGCGACGGGTTTGCCGCGGTATGCGACCTCAGTGCCGGAGAATGTGATGTCGGCCGGGCCAAGCGTCGAAGCGGTGAGAACGGTTTTTTCTTCGGAGGCATGGCGTTCCGCGACGGCGCGGGTCCAATCGTCATCGATGACAACCACGGCATTGTCCGCGCCGGCGATGAGGCGCTCTTTCACGCGGGCGTAATTCTCGATCGTGCCGTGGCGGTCGAGGTGGTCGGGGGTGACGTTCAGGAGGACGCCGACACTGGGGTTGATGGTTGGTGCAAGATCGATCTGGAACGAGGAGCACTCGACGACATAGACGCGCTCGGGCGTGAACGGTTCGAGGGTCAGGACGGCGCGGCCGATGTTGCCGCCCAACTGCACGTCGCGGCTGGCTTCGCGCAAGATGTGGGCGATGAGCGCGGTGGTGGTCGACTTGCCATTGGTGCCGGTGATGGCGATGAAGGGGGCGTCAGGGCAAACGGTGGCGCGTTCGCGGCAGAAGAGTTCGATGTCGCCGATAACGTCGACGCCGGCCGCCTCGGCTTTCTGCACCGTCCAGTGTGGTTCGGGGTGGGTCAAGGGGACGCCCGGCGCGAGGATGAGGGCGGCAAAGCGGGCCCAATCTTCACGGAAGAGATCGACGAGGGGGATACCGGCGTTTTGCGCGCCTGCCCGTCCCGCTTCGCTGTCGTCCCAGGCGGAGACGCGGGCGCCGCCTGCCATTAAGGCGAGGGCCGTGGCGTTGCCCGATGCACCCAGTCCGAACACCGCCACATCCAGGCCTGAGAAATTGGTGATCGGGATCATCGACCGCTACCGCAGCTTCAGGGTGGCGAGGCCGACGAGTGCCAGAATGACGGAGATGATCCAAAAGCGCACGACGACGGTGCTTTCCTGCCAGCCCTTCTGCTCGAAGTGATGATGCAGGGGCGCCATGCGGAAAACGCGCTTGCCGGTCAGCTTGAAGGACACCACTTGGATAACGACGGAAAGCGTTTCGAGCACGAAGAGGCCACCAACGATGGCAAGGACGATTTCGTGCTTGGTCGCGACCGCAATCGCGCCCAGCGCGCCGCCGAGCGCCAGCGAGCCCGTATCGCCCATGAAGATCATGGCGGGCGGGGCGTTAAACCAGAGGAAGCCGAGCCCCGCGCCGATGAGGGCGCCGCAGATGACGGCGAGTTCGGCGGTGCCGGCGACGTAGTGGATCTGGAGGTGGGTTGCGAATTTCTCCGAGCCGATCAGGTACGCGATCAATCCGAACGTAGTGGCAGCGATCATGACGGGAACGATGGCGAGGCCGTCGAGGCCGTCCGTCAGGTTGACTGCGTTGCCGGCGCCAGCAATGACCAACATGCCGGCCAGGATGAAAAGGGGCCCGAGATAAATCAGCGTGTCCTTGAAGAAGGGCACGGCGAGCTGGCCGGCGAGGGCTGGTGCTGACAGCGACATGATCGCCCAGGCGGCGAAGGCGGCGACGAGCAATTCCAGGCCCAGTCGAGCTTTTCCGCCAAAGCCGCTGGCATGCTGCTTGGTCACCTTCAGGTAGTCGTCGTAGAAGCCGATGGCGCCGTATGAGAGCGTCACGCCAAGGACGATCCACATGTACATGTTGGACCAGTCGGACCACATGAGCGTGGAGAACGTCACGCTGGCGAGGATCATCAAGCCGCCCATGGTAGGCGTCCCACGCTTGGCCAGATGCGTGATGGGGCCGTCTTCGCGGATCGGCTGGCCCTTGCCCTGTTTCAGGCGCAAGAGATCGATAATCGCGGGACCGAAGAGCAGCACGAACAGGAGCGCTGTGAAGATCGCGCCGCCGGTGCGGAAGGTGATATAGCGAAATACGTTGAGCAGACCGATCTGGTCGCCGAACTGGCCCAGCTCATAGAGCATGCGTGTCGTCTCCCCCTCCCCGCGGCACAGCCATCGTCTGCGCCGGGATTTGTTTAGCCTACTCCGCCGGACCTGTCTCTGCCGGGGGTCTTACGACCCCACTTTGCCTCAATGGCAGCCACCAGCAGCCCCATCTTTGAGCCGTTTGAGCCTTTGATAATGACAACGTCTCCGGGCTGAAGCGTGGCGAGAAGGTGCTGTTCCAAATCTGCCGAGGACGCGGCCCAGGCACCGCGTCGGGCGGGCGGGACCTGGTCGTAGAGATGCTGCATGTTCGGACCGGCGGCGAAGAGCAGGTCGACACTGGCGGCGTCTAAGGCGTCCTGGAGCCCGGCGTGGAGGGCGGGGGACTCTGGTCCCAGTTCCAGCATGTCGCCGAGCACGGCAATGCGGCGCGGATGGTCCGTGCGCGGCAGGGAAGGCAGGACTGAGAGGGCCGCGCGCATCGAGGCTGGATTGGCGTTATAGCTTTCGTCGATCAGGAGGATCTCGCCGCCGCCGCATGCAAAGCGCGTGCGCGAGCCGCGGCCGGGGGGCGGGGAGAAGGCGGTCAGCGCTGCGAGGCCGGCGGGCGTGTCAGCGCCGGTTGCATCAAGCGCGGCGGTGACGAACAGCGCGTTCATGACCATGTGCAGTCCGACGGTGCCGATCGAGAAGGGCAGCGCGCCGCGGTGGCCGGCGCGGATGACGTCGCCCTCACTGGTGGTTGCAGTCATCTGGCAATTGGCGAGCGCGACAGCATCATCGACAGCGAATTTTGTGATGGCCCCGGCGGGGTGCTGATCCTTCGTGATGCCGGTGATGTGGACATGGCGGGTGCGCGCCGAGGCAATGAGGCGGGCGGCGTGGCGGTTGTCGAGATTGATGAGCGCGGTGCCGCCGGGTTCGAGCCCTGTGAATATTTCGGCCTTTGCGTCGGCGATGCCTTCCTCGTTGGCGAAGTTTTCGATGTGGGCGTTTTCGACCGTGGTGACGAGCGCGACGTGGGGGCGGACCATGCCCGTCAGTGGCGTGATTTCACCGGCGTGGTTCATGCCGATCTCGAAGATGGCGTAGCGCGTCGTTGCGGGCATGCGGGCGAGCGTGAGCGGGACGCCCCAGTGGTTGTTGTAGGATTTTTCCGAGGCGTGAGTTGGGCCCAGCGCCTGGAACGCGAGGCGCAGCATTTCCTTGGTCGTCGTTTTGCCGACGCTGCCGGTGACGGCGACAACGCGGGCATCG
The DNA here is from genome assembly GCA_002279935.1 of Hyphomicrobium sp. 12-62-95. Lineage (GTDB taxonomy): Bacteria > Pseudomonadota > Alphaproteobacteria > Rhizobiales > Hyphomicrobiaceae > JAGVSR01. The sequence continues at coordinate 334,791 of NCCZ01000002.1, forward strand.
GTGGCGAGGCGGCCGCGGGCGGCGCGGCCGATTGCTTCGAGAGCGAGAAGGGTGTCAGCGCTGCGGATCAGTGCGCCATCGCCGGGTTTGGCGGCGTAGGTGTCCGCGACGATGGCGGCGGCGGCGCCTTTAGCGAAGGCGGTGGAGACGAAATCGTGCCCGTCGCGCTGATCTTTCAAGGCGACGAAGACGTCGCCGGGTTGGATGGTGCGCGTGTCGATGGAGAAGCCCGTGATGGGGCAAGCCGGTGTACCGGACGCGGTGGCACCTGCGGCGGCAACGAGGCTTTCGAAAGACCAGAGGGCGGTGGTCGTCATGGGGCTCCCAGTGCCTCCGCCAGGACGTCGTGATCGGAGAAGGGCAAAACCGTTTCCCCCACGATCTGGCCGGTTTCGTGGCCTTTTCCGGCGACGAGTACGACGTCACCCGCGCCCATCATGGCGACGGCTGAGCGGATGGCTTCGGCGCGATCTCCGATTTCGGTGGCTCCTGCCGCGCCGGCCAGAACCTCAGCGCGGATGGCGGCGGCTGTCTCGGTGCGCGGGTTGTCGTCAGTGACGATGACCACGTCGGATTTTTCAGCGGCAATGCGGCCCATGATCGGGCGTTTGCCGCGGTCGCGATCGCCGCCGCAGCCAAAGACGCAAATGAGGCGGCCGGTGGCGAAGGGGCGGCAGGCGTCGAGGGCTGCGGCCAGCGCTTCGGGCTTGTGGGCGTAGTCGACGACGCCGAGGCCGCCGTTGCGTTCGCCAATGATTTCGAGGCGGCCTTTGACGCCGTTGAGCATTGCTAGCGCGGCGAGGACGCGGGCTGGCTCTTCTCCCGTCGCGATGGCCAGCGCGCTGGCGACGAGCGCGTTTTCGACCTGATAGGCGCCGACGAGTGGGAGATCGACCGTCGTGGTGTGGCCTCCGGCCGTCAGGGTCAGTCGTTGGGCGAAGCCGGTGGCCTCTACCTTTTCCAGTTTGATGGTGTCGCCCGTGCAGCCGACGGTGAGAACGGGGCGGCCCGAGCGGCGGGCAACGGCCTCTGCTTCAGCGGCATAGGCTCCGTCGCGGTTGATGATCGCGGGACGGTCCGGCGGCAGGAGATTTTCGAACAGGCGCATCTTGGCGGCGAAGTAGTCTTCGACGGTGGGATGATAGTCCATGTGATCGCGGCCGAGATTCGTGAAAGCGGCGGCGGCAATGGTGACGCCATCGAGGCGGTGCTGATCAAGGCCGTGGGAGGAGGCTTCCATGGCGAGGTGGGTGACGCCTTCGCGGGCGAGTGCGGCCAGCGTCTTGTGCAGGGAGACGGGGTCGGGCGTCGTCAGCGAGCCGTAGATCGTGGTCTTGGGCGAGACCACGCCGATCGTGCCGAGGGAGGCTGCTTGCCGTCCGCAGGCGGCGAAGATCTGGCGGGTGAATTCGGCGACGGAGGTTTTGCCGCTGGTGCCGGTGACGGCGACGACGGTTGCGGGTTGGCCGGCGTAGATGCGGGCGGCGATGCTGGCCAACGCGTTGCGCGGGTCGGGCGTGCGCAGGATGGGGATCGTAAGGCCTGGGGGCACGGCTGCGTCAACGGCTGCGATGGCGGCGACGGCCCCACGAGCTGCGGCGTCCGCGATGTAGCGGCCGCCGTCGGCCTTGGTGCCGGGGATGGCGATGAAGACGTCACCAGGAGTGACAGTGCGGCTGTCGGCGGTCACGCCGGTCACCGCGAGGGGCGCGGCGTCCGGGGGGACGGACATTTGGGTGGTAAGGTCGGAGAGCCGCATCGCTGGCCTTTTTAACGGCGCTGTCGGGAGGTGCGCACGCGAACCGGACGTTGCCGGTTTATGGCGCTCCGCCCGATCCGTCAAACACACTCGCTGGACCGGAATGGCGGGGCTTTGGCGCCACGCCGTCCGCATTAGTCGCAAAGGAGGGGCGCTTTGAGTTGCACAGGGGCCGAATCAAAGACTAGCCACCAGGGGTAGAAATTTCATTTTCGGTTTCGCCGTCCTCGTTTGAACCAAAGGAATTCCATGCTGTCGCGCAGATCCGCCTGGGCATTGTCAGCGGCGCTCTCAGGCCTCCTTACCGCGCAGACGGCGGCGATGGCCGAGCCGCGGATCGGGACGGCGGTTCGTATCGTGAAGGACGTGACTGCGGATGCGCGCTCGCTGCTGACCGGCGACGGTGTCAACCAGAACGAGACGGTCGAAGTGAAGGCCGACTCGCTGGGCGAATTGAAACTCGACGACAACACAAAATTGGCGCTTGGCCCGGGTGCGCGGCTGCGGCTCGACAAGTTTGTTTATGACCCAGCGAAGTCGGACGGCGACATCGCGGTCTCGCTGGTGAAGGGCGCTTTCCGGTTCGTGACCGGCAACGCGGCCAAGAAGGATTACAAGATCCGCACGCCCAACGCGGCAATCTCGGTGCGTGGGACGGTGTTCGACGTCTTCATCGACGATGCGGGCGTGGAGTATCTCCTGTTACAACAGGGATCGATCGAGGTTTGCCGCGGTGACGGCAGCGACCGTTCGACATGCCGGACGCTGCAGAATGTGTGCAATGTGATCCGCGTTTCACCGCAGGACGGCGTGTCCAATCCGCTGGGATGGCGCGAGCGGTCGGACCAGCAGATCAGCTTTGCGATCGCGTTTCCGTTCGTTTTGAACCCGCCGACGATCGATCCGGTGGTTTACAACACGGCGTCCAATATCGAAGCCAATACCTGCGATCAGCCGCAGACACCCCGACAGCAGCGCGCGGATTACGTACCGCCTTCGACACCGGCGGGACCTTCGGGGCCATCTGGGCCGGGCTCTTATACGCCGCCGTCAAGTACCGATCCGGGTGACGACACACCGCCTTCGTCGCCGCCGGACAGCCCGCCGACGCTGCCGGTCTCGTGGACCGGGATCTACATCGGTGTGCACGGGGGCGGCACGCGCACGAGCAGCGAGAGTGACGCTTATTGCAGCGATCCCACCCCTTACGGTCCCGCATGCAACGGTTCTACCTCGTCATTTGGAGACACTTTCCTCGAAGGCAGTCTCGACTTTTCCGGCGTGAATGCCGGTGCGGGTGTACAAGCAGGTGGCCGGATGCAGTTCGGCATTCTGGTCGTCGGTCTCGACATCGACGTGACGCGCATGACGGGGACGGACAGCGAAAGCTTTACCGCCGGCAACAGTGAGTTCGTCTATACGACGACCGTTGAACAGACCATGCGCTGGTTTGGGACGACGCGGGCCACGGCTGGCATCGCCTTCGGCAACATTCTCGTTTTCGTGACGGGCGGCGTGGCGGTAGCGGACGTGGAGTACGGCGTCGGCGTGCAGGGCTTTGGGAAAGCCCAGAAGTCCGTAACGCAGGTCGGTTGGACCGGCGGCGGCGGATTCGAGATCGGGCTGGGGGTGTTTTCGTTCCGCGGCGAATACCTGCACTTTGATCTGGGTGATGACACCGTGGCGAACGGCATGGACGGTTTTGCGACGACAGCTTCGCAGTTCGAGAATGAGGGCGACACGTTCCGGTTCGGGATCAACTTCCGTTTGAATTGATCTCCATCACTCGATCGTGAGTGCGCAGTTTTCTCACCGGTCTGGTGGATCACTCAAAGATGCGTGAGGACGCGGGCTTCGCTTGAATCAGCGAAAATGGCCCGTTTGCCGGCTTTTGACCTTTCCAATCTGTCATGTTTGTGCGGGCTCCCACATGACCTCACGCTGGCTCACGCACTGAGGGTTTCAGCCAACGGCAACGTGAGTGGCGGTGCGGCGCGATCGTTTCTAACTGTTGGTCATGGCCAGGGGTACACAGCTGCTCCGCCGCTGCGGAAACCAACCGTCCGCAACTTAGAAAACAACCCACGAGGAGACGTTCATGATCCGCAAGATTGCACTGACTGCCGCCCTTTGCTCGGGCTTCACTATGGCCGCTCTGGCCGGCGACGCGCCCGCGACCTCGGCTGAAGCCGATCCGGCCCAGTTCACGGCTGGCTTGAACTATGCCGCCAGCGCGGACGCTGCCCGTAAGATCCTCATCGGCCGCGGCTACACGCAGATTTCCGATCTGACGCGCGGCGAGAACGGTAACTGGACCGGCACGGCATCGAAGGACGGCAAGATCGGTATGGTCGCTGTGAAGCTGCCGCCGAAGCCGGCACAGGCTGTCACGAACTAAGTCTGTACTAAGTGCAGACGATTGCGCCCGCCAGTTTTGCACTGGCGGGCGCTTTTGTTTTCAGGATCAGCGCGAAATTGCGCGTAAACCCTTGAGCCCGAGTACGATCCACGGCGTGGCATGGAACAGTAGATCGAAGATATCGATCGGGCGTTGAAGCGTTCCCGCGAGCAGCATGCGCAGCTTTTCGACGATGTGCGGCTCCGGCGTGAACGGCGCCAGACCCAGTGTGAGGCAGAGGATCGCCACGACAGTCCACGGGAGTTTGTCGAGGATCGACATCGTCGCTCCATGTCGGGTGGCGGCTTACTTCTTCGGATCCTGAACCACACGGATCGAGAGTTCGCGCAGTTGCTTGGGCGAGGCTTCCGACGGCGCGTTCATGAGCAGGTCGGCGGCCTGCTGGTTCATGGGGAAGAGGGCTACTTCGCGCACGGTCTTGCAGCCGGTGAGCAGCATGACCACGCGTTCGATGCCGGCCGCCATGCCGCCATGCGGCGGCGCGCCGTACTGGAATGCGCGGTAAAGACCGCCGAAGCGGGCTTCGACGTCGGCGCGCGACAGGCCGGTGATTTCGAAGGCTTTGACCATCGTTTCGGGCAGGTGGTTGCGCACGGAGCCGGACGCGATTTCGTAGCCGTTGCAGACGATGTCGTACTGGTTGGCTTTCAAGGCGAGGAGCGCGTCGCGGCCTTCCTTTTCGGCGGCTTCGAGCGCGGCATGGCCGCCCTTGGGCATCGAGAAGGGGTTGTGCGAGAAGTCGATCTTCTTGTCTTCCTCGTTCCATTCGTAGAACGGGAAGTCGACGATCCAGGCGAGCGCGAAGCGGTTTTCGTCGACGAGTTTCAACTCTTGGCCGACGCGGTCGCGGGCGTTGCCGGCGAACTTGTAGAAGTTCGCGGGGTTGCCGGCGGTGAAGAAGACGGCGTCGCCGGTCTTGAGACCGAGTTGAGTTTGGATCGCAGCGGCGCGTTCGGCGCCGATGTTTTTGGCGACGGGGCCGGCACCTGCGGCGCCTTCCTCTTCACGCCAGAAGATGTAGCCGAGGCCGGGCTGGCCTTCGCCTTGGGCCCAGGCGTTCATGCGGTCACAAAAAGCACGGCTGCCGCCGGTCGGCGCGGGGATGGCCCAGACGCGGACCTTGGGGTCCTTGTCGATCATGCCGGCGAAGACCTTGAAGCCCGAGCCGCGGAAGTGCTCGGTCACGTCCTGCATTTCGATGGGGTTGCGCAGGTCGGGCTTATCGGAGCCGTATTTGGCAATCGCCACCTCGTGGGGGATACGCGGCCAGTTGTTGGTGACCGGTTTGCCGTCGGCGAATTCCTCGAAGATGCGGGTGAGGATCGGCTCCATGGTCTGGAAGATGTCTTCCTGCTCGACGAAGCTCATCTCCAAATCGAGCTGGTAGAATTCGCCCGGCAGGCGGTCGGCGCGCGGGTCTTCGTCGCGGAAGCAGGGCGCGATCTGGAAGTAGCGGTCGAAGCCGGAGACCATCAGCAGCTGCTTATACTGCTGCGGCGCCTGGGGCAGCGCGTAGAACTTGCCGGGATGGATGCGCGAGGGAACGAGGAAGTCGCGCGCACCTTCGGGCGAGGAGGCCGTCAGGATTGGCGTTGGGAATTCGTTGAAGCCAGCGTCGTGCATGTGGCGGCGCATCGACTTGGTGATTGCCAGCCGCTTCATGATGATGGCGTGCAGCGTCTCGCGGCGCAGATCGAGGAAGCGATACTGCAGGCGCAGGTCTTCCGGATAATCGGGTTCGCCGAAGACGGGAACTGGGAGTTCCTTGGCTTCGGAGAGGACTTCGATCTCGGTGGCGTAGACTTCGATTTGGCCGGTGGCGAGTTCGGGGTTGGTCGTTCCGTCGGGACGCTGGCGCACCTTGCCATCGATGCGCACGACCCATTCGGAGCGCAGTTTTTCGGCGATCTTGAAGGCGGGGCTATCGGGGTCGGCGACGACCTGAGTCAGGCCGTGGTGGTCGCGCAGGTCGATGAACAGCACGCCGCCATGGTCGCGGACGCGATGGACCCAGCCGGAAAGGCGGGCGACGCTGCCGATATCCGAGTTGCGCAGGCCGCCGCAGGTGGTGGAGCGGTAACGGTGCAGGCTGGCCGCGGTCATGGCCCAAAATCCCTTGTGACGGTGGGGGGAAAATCGGGCCGGAGAAGCGCACGGGGTATGGTGAATGTCAAGACTTGGGGGGCGGCCCGGGGCTGAGGGCAGTGCCTCCTTGGCGGACCCTGGGTGCTGGCGAATCGGGCGCATACTTCAAGAGGTAACCAATCGTTAAGCACGAAAGGGTTATTTTGCGTTAAGCAACCCGTGGGCCGTGGCCCGCGGCGTTTGCATCGGTGATGTTTGCGTATGGGGCCCCTTTTATGAAGACCGAAGCCATCGATATCGTCGCTCTGGAAAAGCTTTTGACGCGGCAGTCCAGTTCATCGGGTGCTGGATCACCGGGGGAGAGCGATCCTGTTAATCCCGATCCCGAACACCCCCTGGCCCACAGTCTGAGGACAGTGCTGGCCAACCCCGGCGCTCACCGGATCGGCGATCTGGCCCTCGTTGTGGACAGCATCCTCAAGGAAATGACGATGCTGAAGGCCGCCCACGGCATCGCGGACGAGACCCGCAACTAAACGGGGAGCCCGGGCGGGGGGCCGATCGCGCAGGGCGGCGCACCGTCTCTAGCCGGCGGCACGCCGCACCCGGCGAGGCTTCCCCTCGCGGCGATCTGTTGTATACAGGCCGGCGATGCATCTTATTACGTCCACATCCGATCTCGCCCAGGTCTGCCAACGTCTCGTCTCGGCCGAGTTTGTCACGGTCGACACAGAGTTCATGCGCGAGCAAACATTCTGGCCCGAGCTTTGTCTCGTCCAGATCGCGTCCGATACTGTCGAAGCGGTCGTCGATCCGCTGGCGGCGGGGATCGACCTGAAGCCGTTCTACGAACTGATGGCGAACACGCGAGTGACGAAGGTGTTTCATGCCGCGCGGCAGGACATCGAGATCATGTATTCGGAAGGCGGGCTCATTCCGGCTCCGATTTTCGATACGCAGGTGGCGGCGTCGGTGTGCGGCTATGGCGACAGCGTCAGCTACGTCAACCTCGTCAAAGACATCACGGGCCACGACATTGATAAGTCGTCGCGGTTCACGGATTGGAGCCGGCGTCCGCTGACGGACAAACAGCTCGTCTATGCGCTTGGCGACGTGACGCACTTACGCGACGTTTACCGGCATCTGCGGTCGAAGCTGGAGGCGACGGGGCGGACGTCGTGGCTCAGCGAGGAGATGGCGGGTCTCACGCATCCCGAAACGTATGAGACGCGGCCGGAAGATGCCTGGAAGCGGCTGAAGATGCGGACCAAGAACCGCAAGTCGTTCGGCGTGCTGATCGAGCTTGCGGCGTGGCGCGAGCGGATGGCGCAGGCGCAAAACGTGCCGCGCAGCCGCGTTTTGCGCGATGAAGCGCTGTACGATATCGCCAACCAGATGCCGACGACGCCGGAACAGCTGGGCGGTCTGCGCACGTTGAGCGACGGGTTCTCGCGCTCGCAGCGGGCGCGCGAAATCATGGATGCCGTGAAGGCGGGGCTGGAGCGCGATCCCAAGTCGCTGCCGCAGATGAACCACTCGCGGCAGGTATCGGCGGAGGCCGGGGCGACGATCGAGTTGCTCAAAGTGCTGCTTAAGGCGGCGGCGGCCAAGCATGGCGTGGCTCCGCGGCTCATTGCGGATGCGGAAGAACTGGAACGGATCGCGGCGGAGGACGAGCCCGACGTGCTGGCGCTCAAGGGCTGGCGGCGGCAGTTGTTCGGCGAGGATGCCGTGCGGCTGAAGCGCGGGGAACTGGCGCTGACGCTGGCCGGGGGCGAAGTGAAGGTTCTACCGGGGGCCGGCGGAACTTAGGCGCTATTTGCGGCCTGCATTATAGCTGTGGCGTTCGCGCCAGCCGCGCAGAAACTCCGACAATTCGCTGTCGATGGCTTCGGGCAAAACGATCCGCACGGTGACCAGCTGATCGCCCGTGAGACCGGCGGTGGCGTTGACGATGCCCTTGCCTTTCAGCCGGAAGACCTTGCCCGAGCTGGTGCCGGGCGGAATGGTGAGGTGGACGCGGCCGGTGAGCGTCGGAATTTCGATTTTTGAACCGAGCACGGCTTCGTCGAGGGTCAGCGGTACATCCAGCGCAACATCGTCGCCGGTGCGTTTGAAGGTGGCGTGCGCGCGGATTCGGATTTCGACGAGGGCATCGCCGGCAGGGCCGCCGTTGAACCCCGGCTGGCCCTTGCCCTTCAGGCGCAGCATCTGGCCTTCGACTACGCCCGAGGGGACATTGAGATCGAGCGTATCGCCGCCCGGCATGGTGACACGCTTGACGGCGCCTAGGGCGGCTTCGGTGAAATCGAGTTCAATGGTGTAGCGGGCATCCTGGCCGCGGCGGGCGCGGGCTTGCGCACCTGCACCGCGAAACCCTGCGAAGATGTCGCCAAAGGGATCATCGCTATCGAATCCGCCTTGGCCGGCATTCCAGCGTGCGCCTCCGAAACCGCCTCCGGGACCTGCTCCGGGACGGGGGCCTGCCGACCGGCGCGGGTCGCCCGCGGCGTCGATTTCACCGCGATCGAAGGCTTTGCGTTTGACCGGGTCGCCGACGATGTCGAAGGCGACGGTGACTTTCTTGAAGCGCTCCTCGGCGGACTTGGCCGGGTTGACGTCGGGGTGCAGTTCCTTGACGAGTGTGCGGTAGCGGCGGCGGATTTCGTCGTCGGTGGCCGTGCGCGCGACGCCGAGGACGGTGTAGGGATCGTCGGCCACGCTCCCCTCCCCTCAGTTCACGATGCGGATTTCGCCGACGCGGCCCAGAACGGCGGCGAGGCTTTCGAAACGGCGGCGCAGGCGTTCACCATCGAGATCGGCGTGCTGCTTGGGCAGCGTCAGGATCAGCTTATCACCGCGATAGGTGAGGCGGGTTTCATCGATGACGCCGGGCATGCCGATGGAGATCATGTGGGCCGCGCGCAGTGCGCCGCCGACGATGCGGGCGCGTTTCAGCATGCGGCGATCGATGCGCGCGAGGAGCTGTTCGGGCAGGCCGTCGGTGCCGGTGCCCTGTGCGCCGGCGTGGCGGAAATAGATGGTGAGGCCTAAAAAGATGCGGCCCGGGTGATCGACGCCGCTCATTCCGGCGTGGGCGATCTTGTCGAGGCTTTGCTCGCCGCGATAGTCGGGGTGGACGCGCCAGCCGATGTCGGAGACGAGGCAAGCGGCGTGGCGCAAGCGGCGTTCTTCGGGCGTTTCGTCGATGCCGTTCTTGTCGAACAGCTGGTCGGTCCAATCGCACAATTCGAGTGCGTGGGAAAGCGAGCGGGAGCGCTGGCGTGCGAACTCCTCGCAGAAGCTCAGGAGCGGGTCTTTATTGCGCTCGTGCGGCGGCAGCAGACTGAACAGCAAGCCTTCGCGGACGCCATGGACTGAGAATATTACGCAAGAGGGTTGCAACTGGCGCAGGAGACGCTCAAGCACAAGCGCGCCGTAGGGAAGCGCTTCGCGGCGGGCACGGGCGACTTCTTCGATGCCGGGCAAGGATGCGATTTTCTTGGTGCGGCGAACCAGTTCACAGAACTCGATCGCATCGCGGGTGGCGACCGTATAGCCCTGCATGATGCGCAGGGGATAGTGCGTCTGCTCCATGTGGAGCTTGGCGAGTGCGCGCCACGTGCCGCCGACGGCGTAGAACGGCCGGCCTTTGCCTTTGACGAGCCAGTTGATCTTTTCCAGCTGCGCGTCGGCGAGTTTAACGGCGTCGTCGATCTTACCGCCGGTCTGATCGATGAGGCGCAAGCCGCCGAGGGGCAGCGTGATGGCTTCGTTGAGTGCTTGGCCGCCGATGTCGATCAGTTCGAGGCTGCCGCCGCCCAGATCGCCGGCAAAACCGTCCGGGTCCTGGAAGCCCATGCGAATGCCTTCGGCGGCCAGTTCCGCCTCGCGCTTTCCAGAGAGGATCTCGATCTTGACGCCGCAGGCCTTTTCGGCCCGCGCGATAAAGGCGGGTCCGTCGGCGGCATCACGCACGGCGGCGGTGGCGAAGGCCTTCAGCGTTTTGACTTTCAAGACGCGGGCGACGGCCTTAAAGCGCGTCAGGGCCTGGATGGTGCGCTCGATGGGTTCGGCACCCAGACGGCCGGTGGTTGCGACCGTGCGGCCAAGACCACAGAGCACCTTCTCATTGAAGAGCGGCGTGGGCGAGCGTACCGCGCCCTCATAAACGACGAGGCGCACGGAGTTGGAGCCGATGTCGATGACCCCGATCGGCTCGAGTTCGCGCGGCCGGCGGGTTCCCCCCAACATCTGCATCAGGCTGGTCACGTCGGATCCCTGGCTCAATCCGCACCTCTGACGCGGAATTTCGGCGGCGAATTCGTTTTCAAGGCCTGACCCCGGCCGGAGAGGCTGGGATTGGTCATGAAGTATTTATGTGCGTTGAAGGACGCTTCCTTGGGGCCGGCAAGGATTCGCTCAGACGACCCGTCGGCCAGAATGCGCCAGCTCTGCTGATTGTCCATCAAGTTCGCGACCATGATCTGATTGAGGACCTGTTCATGCACAGTCGGGTTGAGAATCGGCAGCATGGCTTCGACGCGGCGGTCGAGGTTGCGCGGCATCATATCGGCGGAGGAGATGTAGACCGCCGCCTTGGGCGATGGCAACGGCTCCCCGCGCCCGAAGCAATATATGCGGGCATGTTCGAGGAAGCGGCCAATGATGCTCTTCACGCGAATGTTGTCGGATAGACCTTTGATTCCCGGCTTGAGGCAACACACACCGCGGCAGACGATGTCGATCGATACACCGGCGTTGCTCGCCTCGTAGAGCGCGTCGATGATCTGTGCATCGACGAGGGAATTCATTTTCATCCAGATGGAGCCGTCGCGGCCGGACTTGGCGTGGTCGATCTCCTCGCGGATATGGGCCAGGATTTTTTGCCGGATGCCGTTGGGACTCGCGGACATGACTTCCAATTCGCCGGGGCTGCCGTATCCGGTGACGAAGTTCAGAATGCGGGTCACGTCGCGAGCGACTGTTGGATCGCGGGTGAAGACAGAGAGGTCGGTATAAATTCGTGCCGTTTGCGGATGATAGTTGCCGGTGCCGATGTGGCAGTAGGTGGTGAGGTCAGCCCCCTCGCGGCGCACGACGACGCCGAGCTTGGCGTGGGTCTTCAATTCGATGAAGCCATAGACGACGTGGACGCCGGCATTTTCCAGGTCGCGCGCCCAGCGTATGTTGGCTGCTTCATCGAAGCGGGCCTTCAACTCGACCACTGCTGTGACCGACTTGCCAGCTTCGACGGCTTCCTTCAGGGCCTGGACGATGGGGCTGTCGCGCGACGTGCGATAGAGCGTCCATTTGATGGCCATCACGTTGGGGTCGTTCACGGCCTGACGCAGGAACTGCACGACAACGTCGAAGCTTTCGTAGGGGTGGTGGACGACGAGATCTTTTTTGGTGATGGCGGCGAAACAATCGCCGTTGAATTCGCGGATGCGCTCGGGAAAGCGGATGTTGAACGGCTTGAAGAGCAGGTCGGGCCGGTCGGAGACGATGAGCTGGCTGGTGTCGGAAATGCCGAGCACGCCGTCTTTTACAAAAACAGCCTCCTCACCGACTTCGAGTTCTTCCGCGACGAGGCGGCGGAGTTGCTCGGGCATTCGGCTTTCCAGTTCGAGCCGAATGACCATGCCGCGGCGGCGGCGCTTCAGGAGCGTCTCATATGAACGCACCAAGTCTTCGGCTTCTTCCTGGAGTTCAATGTCGCTGTCGCGGAGCAGTCGGAAGGCGCCCTTTGCCTTGACCTCGAAACCCATGAAGAGCTTTTCGAGGAACATGCCGATCAACTGCTCCATCTGGATGAAGCGGATCTGCTTGTCGGACTGGTTGTCCGCGCGCATGCGGATGAAGCGTTCGAGCTGTCCGGGAATGGGGATGAGGCCACTCATCACCTTGCCGTCGGCGGGGCGCTGAAGTTGCACCGCGATCGTGAGGCCCTTGTTGAGGATGAACGGGAATGGGTGGGCGGGATCGACGGCGATGGGCGTTAGGATCGGGAAGATGTGCGTGAGAAATAAGTTTTCCAGCCAGACGACTTCGCGCGCGGTCAAGTCTTCAGGCTCGACGAGCTTGACGCCGACGGCGTCGAGATCGGTGCGGATCGACAACCAAATGGACTGCTTTTCAGCCACCAGCTTTGCAGCAAAGGAGTTGATGGCGGCCATCTGCTCAGATGGCGTCAGGCCATCCTGTGTGGTCGTCGACACGCCGGCTGCGATCTGGCCGTAAATGCCCGCAGCGCGGACCATGTAAAATTCGTCGAGGTTCGAGGCCGAGATGGAGAGGAAGCGCAGGCGCTCCAGAACAGGATGGTTCTTGTTCTTGGCCTCTTCCAAGACGCGGCGGTTGAACTGCAGCCACGACAGTTCGCGGTTGTAGAAGCGGTCAGGACCCGATGGCGGTACGGGCGGCGCGACGGCGCTTGCGGCCGTGGGTGCGCTCTTTGATTTGCCTTTGACAACCGACATGGGCGATTACCTTCTCTAGATCTGGACGTTGATTTGGCCAGTGATTTGGCCAGTGATTTGGCGGCGTCGACTTTGGCCCGTGGGAGACGAAGATTGCATGACACTCAATCCTTGCCAACGGCAGGGCTTTGAGACCGCACACGTTCCAATGCTTCTGCGGCGATGGCACGCGTGACGCTGCGCTGGCGCGCGAGGGCCAGTTGGTCGCAGGCCTCGACGACCTTAATCGCGGCTTCGAACGACCGCTCCATGTGCAGGGCAAGGTGGGTGATGACGTGGGGTTCCGGCGTCAGCTGGCGGTCGGTGAAGAGTTTGACCAGCACGGCTTTGAGGATTTCGTCGCCGGGGGGGTCGATGCGCACCATCGGCAGGGCGCGGAGGCGGGAGCGCAGATCGGGCAGCGCGACATCGAGATCGCCCGGCGCGGTCCGCGAGGTGGCCAGCAGCGCGTGGCCCTTTTCCTTGGTCAGGTTCAACAGGTGGAAAAAGATGCGCTCATCGGCGATGCCGCGGTCGAGATCTTCGATGGCCAGTGCGCCGGTGCGTTCGATTTCGCCCAGCGCCTCTTCGCCAAGCTCAGAGGCCGGGATGCTGGCTGCTGCTGATTTCAAGCGCCAGACATTGGTGAGATGACTTTTGCCCGATCCCGCCGGGCCGACGACGATGGCGGCGCGGGCGGTCCAGTTGGGCCAGCCATCGACGAGGGCGACGGCAGCGGCGTTGCTGGCGCCGACGAGGAAATCCTCCAGCGCGAGCGCAGGCCGGTGCGGCAGATCGAAAACGAGCTGCTCGGGGACGGCTTTTGGCTCCGGCACGGTCATGGCCAAGGTTCCAGCGTTCTCCGGCATTGGGCCCTGTGGGATGTCAGGGGCTGGAGCCGGGCGCATCGGCTGCCGACATATGCCGCAGCCACAGGTCGAGATAGGCTGCCAGCGACGCGAACGTCAACGCGCCTGTTAGACCGATCAGCAGGATCTTCAGCGTGTCGAGACCGAGTGTAAACGCCTGATCGGCCAGGACGACGGCAACGAGGACGACAAGCGCGACGGTATGCGCCTTGCTAACGCCCAGCGGCTTCATCTGGAACGGCCGGTCCATCAGCCATGCGAGCACCACACCGGCGACGATGAGGATATCGCGCGAAACCACGGCGATGACGAGCCACAAAGGCAACGCGCCGGATACCCCGAAGGCGATGAACACGGAGACGAAGAGCAGCTTATCGGCGATGGGGTCGAGGTAGGAGCCCAGTTCCGTCTTCCAGTCGAAACGCGTGGCGAGGTAGCCGTCGACGGCATCGGACAGGCCGGCGACCAGGAAGGCGAAAAACGCCAGCTGCGACTGCCCCGTGACGAGAAGCCAGAAAATGACCGGGACGAGGATCACGCGGCCAGTGGTGATGATGTTGGGCAGACTCACGGTCAGGTCTTTTTATTGCTTTTCGGGATAAGGCACCGGCTTGACCGCCATCGCGGGGCCGCGGGGTCCGGCTCAGGGCCGACGATCTTGGTCACAGCTGCCATGCTTGGCCGGATCGGGCAAGCCTCGGCCAGGAAAAAGGCTTACCACGGCGGCCGCTTGTCGAGGGCGACGGTCAGCGGCCCTGGCGCATGACCCAAAGCCCTCCAGTATCGGTGAGTGAAATCCCGTAGCCGGCCAGTGCCTGGGCGAGGGCGGGACCGCCGCCGGGGTATTTGACACTGATGGAGGCATTGCCGGCAGACACCGTTCCAATGCGGATATCATCGATGCCGGGGGCTTCGAGCAGAACGCGGCGCATGGCGTTCCACTCGTTCTGACCGGCGAACTGGGCATCGAAGGCCACTTCATCGCCGGCGGGGGCCGTCGCTGCGTATCCACCGGGATCGGCTGCGTACGGCGCGGCGGCGGCGACCGCACCGCCGCTGTTGACCGCCTTCCAGCGGCCTTCGAGGACACCCTGGGAGACAACGGCTGCGAGTTCGAGGGTGTAAGCCAGATCGCCATCGTTGAGACGGTAGGCGCGATTGAGGGCGAAGGGACCGGCGGCGTCCTGGCCGGCGAGGAGCACATTGACCTTGCGGCCTTCGGTGTCGACTTCGGCCATGGCGACGACGACCTGATCGGTGCCGTAGGCGGCGGCGAGCGTCATGACCGAGGCGTTGCGCGTGGCTTCGTCATACAGGCCGCGCAGCGTGTCGGGGCCGAGTTCGGGTTTGAGGGCTTCGGCTTTCAGGGGGGAGACCGAGTTGGCGAGGTCGAGCGTCGGCCAGACGGTGCCCCAAGCGCCGCTGGCGGCGCGGAATTCACCGGCGGGACCCGCGGCGGCTTTGGCATCGCGCGTCAACGGCACGATGATGGTGGCGGGGGCCTGGGTGTCGACGAAGGGAACGCCCTGGCGCGTGAGCAGGTCGCGCACTTCGGCGGCCTGGAAGGAAATGTCGAGGTTGGCTATGTACTCGGTGGCGGAGTTGCGCTCGGAGCGGACGGCGACGCCGTCGATAAGGGTTGCCGGATCGGTGGCCGCGAGACGTTCGATGTCGCGATAGGAGGTGACCGGCACGATGCGCTTCAGCAGCGAGCGAAAGGCTGCTTTCTGGCCGTCGGCGATCGCTGTCTCCTTGGCGGCGACCGCATTGGCGGCGCGGGCTTCGACGGGATAGTTGGCAATCGTGTACGTGCGGTCGGCGGCCGGTTTGGCCAGCGCCGGGCCCGTGGCGCCGAGGGCGGCGACAATTGTCAGGACGGCGAGGAGGGCCGTCATCATCGTCGCATGCATTGTGAAAAACCTTGTCTTTGAAGACTTTGGAGCGACGTTCGGCCGGTCTTGGACGGCCAGACATTGCCCGCGCGCGTCCAAGCTGGTAGAGCCCGGCATGTTCTCGCGAGCATTCGGGCGAAAATCGGGTCGCGGCTCCCTCGGCTGAGGCGTAACAGTGCGCTGGCGCGAAGAATGACCGCCTCGCGGTTGGGTCGGGGTCGCTGGAAATTGCCGGGGTTGCATGGCTACCACAAAAGACGAGACGTCGGGATCGATCACTTACCGCGATTCAGGCGTCGATATCGATGCGGGCAATGCGCTCGTTCACGCCATCAAGCCTTTGGTGAAGGCGACGCGGCGGCCGGGGGCGGATGCGGACCTGGGCGGGTTCGGCGGGTTGTTCGACCTGAAGGCTGCCGGTTTTCGCGATCCGATCCTGGTCGCGGCCAACGACGGGGTTGGCACCAAGCTCAAGATTGCCATCGACAGCGGGCGGCATACGACCATCGGCATCGATCTCGTGGCCATGTGCGTCAACGATCTCGTGGTGCAGGGCGCGGAGCCGCTGTTCTTTCTCGACTACTACGCGACGGGCCACCTTGAGGTCGCGGTTGCGAAGGATGTGGTGGCTGGGATTGCGGCCGGCTGCCGGTTGGCTGGTTGCGCGTTGATCGGTGGCGAGACCGCCGAAATGCCCGGCATGTATCACAAGGGCGATTACGATCTGGCGGGCTTTGCGGTCGGCGCGGTCGAGCGGGGCGAGATCCTGCCGCGCGCGGATATTACGATTGGCGATGTGCTGATCGGGCTGCCGTCGGCGGGTGTGCATTCGAACGGCTACAGTCTCGTGCGGCGCTTGGCCGAGAGTGAAAAGATCGCGTGGGGCGATGCGGCGCCGTGGGCGCCCGGCACGACATTCGGGGAGGCGTTACTCACGCCGACGCGGATCTACGTGAAGAGCGTGCTGGCTGCGATCGAAGCGACGGGCGGGGCGTCGGATGGCGCTGTGAAGGGGCTGTCGCACATCACGGGCGGCGGCTTGTCTGAGAACCTGCCGCGCGTGTTGCCGGATACGGTGGCGGCGGCAGTCGATCTATCAGCGATCGTGGTGCCGCCGGTGTTCGGATGGTTGGCGAAGGCGGGCCGCCTCGATGATGCGGAGATGCTGCGCACGTTCAACTGCGGCATCGGCATGGTGGTGATTGCGGAGAAAGCGCGGGCGGGCGAGGTCGTTGCCGCGCTGACGGAGGCCGGCGAAGCGCCGGTGGTTCTCGGCGAGATCATCGAACCCACGGGCGAGAAGTCCGACGCTAAGGGTAAGGGTGAGGCCTGGGCGGTGAAGTATGAGGGGCGGTTGAGGTATTGAGGGCTATCGATCCCTAACTTGGCGCCTTTTCCACATTTTATCTATCTTCTCCAACATTAGCGGTCCGCGAGCGACAGCGTCCTTTTCATGCCCTTGGGACAGGGAGCGGTAGATCTTGTCCACCTGCCGATAACACTCACCAATTGTTGCTTCGGAAACGCCCGACAACGAGGGCAACTTTGAATACACCGGCTTGTCCAAACCAGTCAGTTCACGAGCAAGCAAGGCGGCCACATAGAATTTTATGTTTTTTTGGTCAGCACGATCCACATTCAATCCATGGAGACTTCTCTCAACCTTTTGCAACAATTGAACACATATGAGATATGCTGGAGGCGGTATTCGTGGATTGTCGAACGCTGAAGCATACTTTGTGTCATCTTTGAAATAGTTTCCTGGCCGTGCGCGGGCGTCGTCCGGCCTCTGAAGCAGAATGGATATCACTGCCTGCGCTACGGCATTCACGCTGATTATCTTTTTTGCAGGCTTGCCTTGGTCACGGTAGAAACCTTTCCGCCGATCATAAAACAAATCTGCTCTTTTGAATAATTCTTCTATGTCTCTGTGGATTTGGTCCGTCATTCTCAAAGACGCGGGGAGCATTTTGTTTTGACTATTAGTAGCCCGAATTATCCGGTCCTGAATTGCCTGATCAGATGTGGGGATGACTCTAACCAATACTGCGCGCCTATCCTCCGGCACGTTATGCAATGGTGACAAAGAAAAATGCTTGAAAATTGATCGGGATGTCTGCAAGCCATTAACGATTTGCGGATCCTCGATGCTCAAATGCAGGTGACTGGCTTGTTGGGCTTTAGATGCGATGATCGTAACGCCATTGTTTAGGAGCCAAAAGTTTATCTGCTCTGCTTGCTCCAACGATTTTGCTATTTCTTCATTTACGGAGGATTCCTGCTGAAATCCTCTCACATTCGATTCGAATATGCGTTCTGCGAGCATTCCTGGCTCAGAATCATCTTCCAGGAAATCTCGAAAGTCCCCAAGACGAACGAGCCCTACAAAACCCTCCTGCGTACTCATCGGTGCCTCGGCCCAAATCAGCGTTTTGCTTTTTGGTGGCCGCTTCTGCACTTGCTCCCAAAGCTCTTGCGCGCCGACAAAATGCACCTCAGGGTTTCCCTTTACGTGCTGCGTAGCTTTCGCCTTAACCCGTTCGCCTGAATCCTTGGCATAGTCATCAGGCTGCGCATCCGCCCCGGTGATATAATAGTAATCGACTTTCAATTCCGGAAACGAACTCGATAGGCGCAAATACTGCTCCCTCCAAATCTGCATTAACGCTTTAACTTTGCTATTATATCGCAACCCGAACGATTCGGGCTTCTTGGTAAGGTCAAAAAAATCGTCTGTTAGCTGTATCCACTTTTCTATTTCAGTTGGTTTGAAGCCTCCAGATGTTTTTACCTGGAAAAATAAAATGCGTATTTTGGAGACTGACCCTGCATCCAACTCGGCGTCTTCAGTAACCAATTGGCGCTGGTTCGCTATGATATATATTCCGTCTGCCCCACCGTCGTTGCCACCCTCGGTAAGACCGAATTGCATTTCTTCGTCGTCGAGCGAAAATACTTTCAGGAACTGCTCAAGGCAGTAATAAAGCCACGGGTCTACCCCCGTTAGCTCTTCAGTTCTTTGTTTCCAATTTTCAAAATTTGACTTTAGAACAACAACGTCATTCTTGCTCATGGAATATCTGCCATTTGAACAATTGAGATTAAGCCGCTTTTTCCATGGCTTCGAGTTCGTCGATCATGCGTTCGATGACGCGGAGGCCTTTGTTCCAGAATTCGGGATCGCGGGCGTCGAGGCCGAAGGGGGCGAGCAGTTCCGAGTGATGCTTGGAGCCGCCGGCTTTCAGCAGATCGAAGTACTTCTGCACGAAGCCGGGGTGGGCTTCCTGATAGAGGCCATAGAGCGAGTTCACGAGGCAATCGCCGTAGGCGTATGCGTAGACGTAGAACGGCGAGTTGATGAAGTGGGGGATGTAGGTCCAGAACACTTCGTAGCCGGGCTTGAAGTCGATCGCCGGGCCGAGGCTCTCCTTCTGCACTTCGAGCCAGAACTGGTTCAGCTGGTCTGAGGTGAGTTCGCCCTTGCGGCGGGCCTCATGCACCTTGCGCTCGAAGGAATAGAACGCGATCTGGCGGACGACCGTGTTCAGCATGTCCTCGACCTTGCCGGCGATCATGGCTTTCTTTTCGCGGGCGTCTTTCGTGTCGGCGAGGAGCGCGCGGAAGGTCAGCATTTCGCCGAAGACGGAGGCCGTCTCGGCGAGCGTGAGCGGTGTGGGAGCGAGGAGCGCGCCCTGTTCGCGGGCGAGCATTTGGTGCACGCCGTGGCCGAGTTCATGGGCGAGCGTCATCACATCGCGCGGCTTGCCCTGATAGTTCATGAGCACATAGGGATGCACGCTCGGAACGGTGGAGGCGGAGAACGCACCTTGCGCCTTGCCTTCGCGGACGGGGGCGTCGATCCAGCCCTTGTCGAAGAACTGCTTGGCGGTGGCCGCCATTTCGGGCGCGAACTGGCCATAAGCCGACAGCACGGTCTGCTCGGCTTCCTTCCAGGTGAAAACGCGCTCGGGCTTGTCGGGCAGCGGCGCGTTGCGGTCCCAGTGGTTGAGCCGATCCGTGCCGAGCCAGCGGGCCTTCATCGCGTAGTAGCGATGCGAGAGGCGCGGATAGGCGGCGCGGACGGAGGCGACGAGGGCATCGACGACGGGGGCTTCGACGCGGTTGGCCAAGTGGCGGCTGTCGGCGACATCCTTGAAGCCGCGCCAGCGGTCGGAAATTTCCTTGTCCTTGGCGAGCGTGTTCGTGATGAGGGTGAAGAGGCGGACGTTGTCGCCGAAGACTTTGGCTAGCGCATCGGCGCCGGCTTTGCGGCGCGCGCCATCCGGGCTGGAGAGCAGGTTGAGTGTGGGCTCAAGAGTGAGAGATTCGGGCTCGCCGGCGACGGGGAAGCGCAACGTGGTCATCGTCTCGTTGAAGAGGCGCGAGAAGGCGCCGCGCGAGGTCTGGCCCTTTTCGGTGAAGAGGCGTTCGAGGCGTTCTTCAAGCTGGAACGGCTTTTCGCGGCGCAGGTCTTCGAGCCAGGGCGCGTACTTGCTCAGCTTGGGTGCTTTGACGGCGGCGGCCAGAACGCTTTCATCGATTTGGTTCAATTCGAGTTCGAAGAAGATGAGATCGGTGCCGATGCGGGTCAGGGCTTCGTTGGTGTCGCCATAGAACTTGGCGCGGTCGCTGTCTGCCTGATTGGCATAGTAGTAGAGGCCGGCATAGGAGGCGAGCTTGCCCATCAGGTCGGAGAGATCTTCGTAGGTTTTGATGACGAGGCCCAGCTTGTCGCCGTCCTTGGCGATCTCGGCGAGCTTGCCCTGGCACTGCTCTTTCAGAGCGTTTGCTTCGCGTTCGGCGCGGGCGAGGTCGCGGGCGACTTCGGGGGCGTGCGGCGCGGTGTAGAGATCGGAGAGGTCCCAGACGGGCATCGGACCTAGGTTGGGGGGGCCAAGGTCGGGCGAGGGGGAGGCCGAAGTGACAGTCGTCATGAAGTCCTCTGCGTTGGGTGGCCGGGCTGTGGGCTTATGGAGCATGAATTAAGCGCGCCGGGCGGCGGGAGCAAGGCGTTGTGACAGATTGATGAGGGTCCGTGAAACAAAGGCGTTGGTTTCACGGGACAATCTTCGCAATCCTTCAACCACATCCGACAAAATGATGCCCTGGGAAGACGCCGGAACCTTGAGAGTTGGCCTGGGACGCGAGATAATGCGAGCAGTTGAAACAGATCCATGAGGATTGATTGCCTTTTTCCGCTACGTATTTTTTCTCCGTCGTTTTCGCCTTCTTCATCGCCGTCGTGGCGCTTCGGATTTTCACGTACCGGTGGCGGCTTCGATACATCGACGCTTATGTCTGGCCGCCGGGCCTCATTGCAAAACTGCAGCGGCACCACCCCAATCTCACGCCAGCTCAGATCGATCGCATCGGTCTTGGGTTGAAGCAGTTCTTCCGCGCTTATCTGCGCGGCGGATACCGCCCGGTTGCGATGCCCTCACAGGCGGCGGATGACCTCTGGCACGAGTTCATTCTCTACACCAAGGCCTACGACGCGTTCTGCCAGAGGGCCTTCGGGTGCTTTTTGCATCATACGCCGGCGGCGGTTCTTTCGTCCGCCCAGAAGAAGACGAATGAAGGCTTGCGGCGGGTGTGGTGGCAGGCGTGCAAGGAAGAGCGGATTGCCCCAAAGGCGCCCGCCACGCTGCCGCTGCTCTTTGCGCTCGATACCGAACTCAACATTCAGGGCGGCTATCGCTACGTGCCCGATTGCGGCAGCGTTCGGACGGTCTCTACGACTGTGGGTCTCGCGTTTTCCACTCAGTGCGGCGGCGATTTCTCATCGACCTCGTTCGATGGGACGACGGACGGGCTGGGTGATGGGGACGGTGGCAGCGGGGATGGCGATGGCGGCGGTGGATGCGGGGGCGATTAACGCTTTTGAAGCCCGCAAAACCGGGTTTCCGGCAACTTTGATCAAAAAAGCTACAACTGTGCGTTCCCCGAAACCTCCTGTTTACCGTTGTCGGGCACTCTCCCCTACGTAGCGTCGAGTTGCCGGTGGTTTTTCGTCCCCGTCTGGGACGGCTCTCAAGGGAGCCACGGGCATCAGTTCAGTTGTGTTGTGTACGAGTGCCCCATGGCCAAGCGTGTTCTTATCGTCGATGACGATCCTGCCCAGCGCCGCATCTTGGAAGAGATGATCAAGCGGCAGGGCTTTGAAACCAAAACCACCAATTCCGGCGAACAGGCCATCCAGATCCTCGAAGGTCCGGACCAGGGGTCGATTTCGCTCGTCCTCCTCGACCTCGTCATGCCCGGCGTCGACGGCATGGCGGTGCTGGAGCGGCTCTCGCAGAAGCCCGGCATTCCGCCGATCATCGTGCAGACGGCCAACGGCTCGATCGATGCCGCCATCAGCGCCATGCGCGCAGGCGCCGCCGACTTCGTGATCAAGCCGGCCTCGCCCGAGCGGCTCGAAGTGTCGATCAAGACGGCACTTAAAATCCAAGCACTTTCGGGCGAAATCAGCCGCATCAAGAAGAAGGCTGATGGTACGCTCACCTTCAACGATCTGATCATTCGCGGCGAGGCCATGCAGCGGGTCATCTCGCTGGGCAAGCGGGCGGCATCGTCGAACATCCCGGTTCTCATCGAAGGCGAGTCGGGCGTCGGCAAGGAACTGATCGCGCGCGCCATTCAAGGCGAGAGCGAGCGGGCCGGGCGGCCGTTCATCACCGTCAACTGCGGTGCGATCCCGGAAAACCTCGTGGAATCGATCTTGTTCGGTCACGAAAAGGGTTCGTTCACGGGCGCATCTGAAAAGCGCACGGGCAAGTTCCAGGAAGCCGATGGCGGCACGCTGTTCCTCGACGAAGTCGGTGAACTGCCGCTTGATGCTCAGGTGAAGCTCCTGCGCGCGCTGCAGGAAGGCGAGATCGATCCGGTCGGGTCGAAGAAGCCGGTGAAGGTGAACTTCCGCCTGATCTCGGCGACGAACCGCGACATGATCCAGCTCGTCAAGGACGGCAAGTTCCGGGAGGATCTCTACTACCGTCTGAATGTGTTCCCGATCTGGGTGCCGCCGCTGCGCGAACGCGCGGACGACGTTCCGGAACTGGCGCAGCATTTCGTGGCGCGCTTTGCGGCCGAAGAGGGCAAGCGGGTTTCGGGGCTGGCTCCCGATGCACTGGCCCTCATCAAGGCCTACACGTGGCCGGGCAATGTTCGCCAGCTTGAGAACGCCGTGTTCCGCGCTGTCGTGCTGTCGGATCGTTCGGAATTGACGGTGAACGAGTTCCCGCAGATCGCGGCGCACGTGGAAGGCTTCAAGGCCGAAATTCCAGATGCGCCGGCGGAACCCTTCCGCAAGCCGATCTACTCGGGTCCGGCATTGCTGGGCGCGGAAGACCGCATCCCGCACACGGTCGAAGTGCGCGGGGACGTGGGCGCCAGCTCGCTCGGTATCCCGGCGGTCGACGCCTCGGGCGACATTCGCCCGCTGGAAGCCATCGAAGCCGACATGATCCGCTTGGCGCTCGGGCGCTATCGCGGCCACATGACGGAAGTGGCCAAGCGGCTCAACATCGGGCGCTCGACGCTCTATCGCAAAATGCAGGAATACGGTCTGGAGCAACGCGTCAACTAGGCCTTCGGGCCCAGCCCCTTAAAAACGCCCTGCAGATCGGAAGAGGGTTCGGTGGCTTCACACCGGACCCTCTTTTTTTGCGCTCCTTGCATGGGGATAGGGGTTTGCCCGAGCCGCGAGACTGGCCCCGAATCGGCTAATCCCAGATCTGGGCGGCACATGAGCGTGTGCACGCATCAATCGCGCGCGGAATAAGCTTTGGTGCCGTCGCGTTCCAGAACCGGATCTGCGGGAGTAAGAATCATGGGCCGCCTTCGCTTTGCGACGTTGAGCGTGATCGCGTTGTGTGCGGCGTGTCCGGCGGTGTTCGCGGCTGATCCGGCGCCCGTGGTGGCTGCCATCGAGACGGGCAGCCTCGGCGGCAAGGATGCGGAAATTGGCGCGGCAGCGCGGCGGCTGATCGAGCCTGTGGCGGCTGCGGCGCATCTGTTGCCAGCGGACGCGGCGCCGGTTGATGGAGCAGCCGCCGTTGCCCCGCCGAAGCCGACACCGGAGGAACTGGATCGCACGGCGCTGTCAACGTTTTATCAGGCGCGGGGCGATGCGCCGTTGTGGGTGACGGGTGAGGGGTTCACCGCGAAGGCGCGTCTCGCGCTGGCGGAATTGCAGCGGGCCGGGGACTGGGGTCTCGATCCGGCGGACTTCAAGGTGGCAGACCTGACCGGCGCACCGACGCCAGAAGCGCTGGCGGAAGCGGAAAGCGGGCTGTCGTTGGCGGTGATGGCCTACGCGCGGCATGCGCGGGGCGGGAAAATCGCCAAGCCGGCGGAACAGTTGTCGTCTTATTTCGACCGGCGGCCGCAATGGATGGACCGCGGCGAACTTCTAGCAAGGTTGGCGCAGACCGACGATCCGGCGCCGGTGCTGGCTGATCTTCACCCCAAACATCCACAATTCAGTTTGCTGCGCCAAGCGTGGCTAGAGACGCTGCGCGCGAAGGCTGCCAAGGGCGCGAAAATGCCGGCGGGAAGCGATATCCAGCCGGGCGGAAGCCATGCCGACATCGCCATTCTGCGCAAACGGCTTGGTGTGCCGGCCGTGAATGGCACGTCGCCAGAGACATTCGATGCGCAGCTTGCGGATGCCGTGCGCGGGCTTCAGACGCTGAAGGGGATCACGGCCGACGGCGTTCTGACGGCGGAGACGCGGTCGAAGCTCAATCAGCCGATCAAGGGCAATACCGATCAGCTCGCCGCCAACATGCAGATGTGGCGCTATATCCCGGCGGACCTGGGCGACATGCACGTGATGCTGAACGTGCCGGAATACGAAATCCGCATCTTTAAGACGGGCGAAGAGGTGTTCCACGAGCGGGTGACCGTGGGCCTCATCAACAAACAGACGCCGATCTTTTCGGACAGCATGGAACTGGTGACTTTCAAGTCGCGGTGGCGGGTGCCGGATTCGATCAAGGTGCGCGAGATCTGGCCGAGCCTGCTTTCGGGCGGCGGCATGATGCGCCAGCACGGACTTGAGATGCGCCGCGAGAGCACGGGCGAATTGGTCGATTGGCGCCGGATTGACTGGTCGAAGGCTGACATGACGGACTATGTGGTCTGGCAGCCGCCGGGAAAGATCAACCAGCTCGGCATTGTGAAGTTCTCGTTCCCGAACAAGCACTACGTCTTCATGCACGACACGCCGGACAAGCACATGTTCGCGTGGACGCGGCGGGCGAACAGCCATGGCTGCATGCGCATTCGTAACCCTCTCAAAATGGCGGAGGTGATCCTCGCCGCCGACAAGGGCTGGGACCGGGCGAAGATCGACGACCTCGTCACGACCGGGCCGGACCACAATCTGGTGCCGCTGGATAAGAAGATCTCCGTTCACATCGTGTACTTTACCGCGCGGGTGCTGGAGGGCGGCAAGATCGAGACGTTCGGTGACATCTATGGGCACGAAAAGCGGTTTGCACTCGCGCTCAAGGGGCAGTGGAGCAAGATCAAGGTGGGGCCCGATCACCTGGCGCCGGTGGATGAGACGAAGCCACCGGTGGTGGCGCAGCGCCGGGCGCCGAAGGCAAAGAGCGACGACAGCGTCGCGGGGCTGATCAACTCGGTGCTGGGCGGCGGGTTTTAGAGGGAGACGGGGTCAGGCACCGGCCCCCCCCCGTCGATCCAGAATTGCAATATGCGGGCCCGGTGCCTGCCCCCCTTGGAACGAAAAAGGGCGCCTCGCAAGAGGCGCCCTTTTTGTTGTCAGGAGACGGGAGGTCTGTCGCTTAGAACTTGTATTTGAAGCCGGTCCAGATGGTGCGGCCGAGGCCGGGCTTCATGCCGTCTTCGCGGTCCGAGATGTAGAACTCGTTGGTCAGGTTGTCGCCCGAGATGAAGACGCTGGCGCCGGTGTTGCCGATGTCCATGTTGGCGCGTGCCGAGAGCAGCCATACGGAGGGCACTTCGCCATCTTCACCGGCTTCTTCGATTTCGCATTCGTAGGCCGTACCAGCTCCATTTTCTTCGCATTCGAACTCGCCGCCGAAGCCGAAGGGTGTATTGCCTTCGTCGGTGAAGAACGCGCCGCGGTAAGTTGCCGTGACGCTCGCGTCCCAGCGCCAGCCAGCCTTCTGCTCGACGCCCAAAGTAAACGCGGCGACATGCAGCGGAACTTCGGGGATGCGGTTGCCATCAAATACATCTCCATTCGGAGCGGAGAGATCTTTGAATTCACCTCTCGTGTAAAGGTAGTTCGCTTCACCGTAGAAGTTCATCGAGCCGCCCGTGAAGGGCTGCGAGTTGAGGCGGCCGAAGAGTTCAACGCCGCTGATTTCGACTTCGTCGGCGCGGCCGAACGAGCGGTCCGACGTATCCGAGAATGAGGCACCGAACTGGTAGTCGCTCAGAAGCTGGTAGAAGCCGACCGCTTCGAGATCCAGCCCCTTGAAGGCGGTCGTGCGAAGGCCGAGGTTGAAGTTGTTGCCGATTTCATCGTCAACGGGGAAGTCTTCGTTGCGAAGGACGCCCGTCGACATGCCACGGTGGTAGCCGCCAAAAACGGTCGTGCGGTTCAGGCCCGTGTAAGCGAACGAGACGCCCGGTAGAGCATGGAAATTGGAGAAGTCTTCGTTACGACGAGCCGGGTTCAAATCGATGCCGTCAACCGAAAGACACTCTTGATTGATAGGGTCGAACGGATCGCAATCCGCGCCGTCGGCGCCGCCTGCTTCGCTTTCCTCGCGCGCGATTACCCGGTTGATTCGAGCGGCGCGGTACCACTCAAACCGAACACCCGGGACAACATTGAAATCTTCTGCAACGGAAACGTTTGTCTGGATGAAGGCTGAAACTGCGTTTGAGTTGAGTTCGCGATTGAAAATCGTCGCTCCGGCCTCATCACCTTCCTTGAGGACTTCACCTTCTGCACCGATGAAGTTGCGGTTGGTCATATCCTGGTATTCGTAGCGAACGCCCGCCTGAATTGTTTGGTTGAAGCCCATAATTTTCTGATTGGCCCATTCCCCTCGCACCTCAGCGCCGACATGGCGGAAAGTGCGCAGGCGGCCGAACATTGAATTTTCGCCAAAAAACACTTCGCTTTCGCCCGTGACGGGATCTTCTGGGCCAAAAAACGCGCCTGCGCCAATGTTGCCGTCGGGCTCGGACTCAAACGTATTGAGCTGATATCGGTCGCGGCGGTGATAGCCGGCATAAACCCGCGACGTGATCGTGGTGTCGTCATCCAAGTAGACATTGTGTACAATCTGGCCGCGCCAGATGTCGCCGTTGTAATTGTTCAGTCCTGCCGCGCCAGCGTAACAGGTTTTGCAATGCTTCAGGTTTTTGAATTGTTGCTCAGCAAAGCCCGCGTTGGCGGCAGCGAACAATCCTTCGGCAAAATCTGCTGCATCGTCTTCGTCACCGTCTGCTGGCGTAAAGCCCGGGAGCACGCCCAAGTCTCGCTCACCTAAAAAGTTCTGCTCGTCGTAGTTATCGCGCTGGCGGGCGTATGAGGCTGACACGACAAGATCGGAACTGGAACCCTTAAAGCCGAGCGAGCCATAGAAGTCGTTAAACCGAAGTTGTTCGGTATCCCAAGCGCCCTGCACGTTGGCGCCGGTGTAGGACAGCACGAGGCCAACATTGTCGACCATCTGGCGGGTGTGGACGTGCCAGCGGTACGACATATCCGTCTGGTCTCCGCCGTCAATAACGTCGCCATCTTCGTTGATGAAGAAGCCGCGATCCGTATCGGTGAAGCCGATGGCTCCGCTGATGACCGTTTCAGCGGGACCGAAGGGCGAGAGGTTGCGGGCGTTGACGACGCCGAAGTTGTTGTTGGGTCCGTGGGCGATGACGGTGCCGCGCAGCACTTCGATGCTTTCGAAGCGGTCGACGGGGCCCCAGTAGTGGACGGACGGGTCGAGCCAAAGGGCCAAGTTGTTCGCGTGGCCGTCTTCCATCACGAGGACTTTGCGCGAGCGGCGGGCGGGCGAACCGCGCACCGAGACGCCGCCGTGTTGGGCGTTCGCGTCGTCGTTGATGACCGTGACCCCGGGAACGCCGGTCAAAGCCTGATTGATGTTGCTCGGCTGTTTGGCGGCCAGTGCTTCCGGCGTCAGGTTCGTGGCAGCGCCTGCGAAGCCTTCGAGATTGGTCGGAACAAGCTGCGTCGGGTTCGACGGCGTCGTGGCCGACTGAGCGGCGCGCGAGGCGGCACCGGTTGCGGCCGGCGAACCGTAAGGCGAATTCGGGAGAGTGGTCGCGGGGTCGGCCGGCGGGGGTGCCTCGGCGACCGGCGGCGGAACGGGATCGGGTTCGGGAGCGGGCTGCGGCGCGGGGGCGGCCTGCTGCTGGGGCTTCGGCTTGGGCTTCGGCTTAGCAGCCGCCGGCTTGGGCTTGGGTTGGGTCTGCTCCTGGATGACTTCGACTTCGGGAACGGTCTCGCCGCTTGCGGCTGGCGGCGTCTGGGCAGGGGGCGTCTGGGCGGGCGGCGTTTGGGCGGGCGGAGCCGTGGTTGTGTCAGCCGCCGGAGGCGTCGTCGTTTCCGCAGCGGGTGGCGCGTCCTGTGCGGTCGCGAACGACACCCCAGAAGCGGTCAGGCCACCCACTAACACGGCGCCCAATATTTTCTTCATTTTTAGTCCCCCCTCGCATCAGCATGCGATTCTCATTCGTGCCACCAAATGGCCCCATCTTGGCCTACGTGCCGAATCAGGAGGCTGCAACAGGGATACATTCCTGTTTTCAGGGTTTTGTACTCATTCGATAGCGGCTGTGTCTGTGTTGCTACGGGACTTTTTCCTGAATTTCTTCATGTGCTTGCTTGGTTCTTGTTCGACTGGGGATTATTCCTGCCGATTGTTCCTTGTCCTTGTCGGGAATGCTCTCGTCAGGCGGCAGATGATCGACGTTTTAGTGCGCATCGGGGTGTGGCTTGACTTCGCGGGCCTCTGGGCTCACACCGCGCCCGGAAAACCTTGTTTAGCTGCGGGAGGTTACGCCTCATGACGCTCACGTCAGACGATACCGCCATCACCGTTCCTGCCGAGTGGGCGCCGCAGGAGGCGATCTGGACGGCGTGGCCGGCCGATCCGGACGAATGGAACGGCGATCTGGAGGCTCCGCGGCGGGACATCACCGGGCTCATTCGGGTGCTGGCCGAGCATGGCAACCGCGTGCGGCTTCTGGTGAACGGCAGCGAGGCCGAAGCCAGCGCGACGACGGCCGTGGGCAGCTTTGCCGAGATCATTCCGGCGCTATATGGGGATATTTGGCTGCGCGATACGGGCCCGATCTTCGCGCATGCGGGCAAAGACTTGTTGGCGCTGCGGTTCAAGACCAACAGCTGGGGCGGGAAGTATCAGCTGCCCGACGATGTGACCGTTGGCGACGATGTGGCGCGACTGGCGCGGGCCAAGGTGCAGCGGTTCGATTTCGTGCTGGAAGGCGGGGCGGTGGATCAGGACGGCGAGGGGACGATCCTGACCACTCGGCAGACGCTGCTCAATCCCAACCGCAACGGGTGGACGAAGGAGCAGGCGGAAGATGCGCTGCGCGCGGCGTTCCACGCCAAATCCATCGTGTGGATCGACGAGGGATTAAAGAACGATCACACGGACGGGCACATCGACAACATCGCGCGGTTTGTGGCGCCGGGGATCGTCGTGTGCCAGGCGGCAAGCGGGCCGGACGATCCCAATGCGGAGACGCTGGATGCGATTGCAGCGACGCTTGCCAAGGCGACGGACGGGCACGGCCGCAAGCTGACGGTTGTGCGCATTCCGGGCGTCGGGCTTTACCACAATGCGCTTGGCGAGGTGTCGCCGGCTTCGCATATGAACTTCATCATCGCTAACGGTGTTGTCGTGGTTCCGGTGTATGGAACTGCGAGCGAAGTGGCCGCACTCGATGCACTGCGGGCGGTGTTTCCCGGCCGCGCGGTTGTTGGCGTGCCGTCGAAGGGCCTGCTCGGCTGCGGCATGGCGGGCGGGGGATCATTTCACTGCATCACGCAGCAGCAGCCTCTCTAAGGAACGCGCTCCATGGCAAAGCCTCGCTCGATCACGGTTGCGGGTATCCAGACGCACTACGGGCATGACATGGCGGACAACTTCCGGCGGACGGAGGCGTTCATCCGCGAGGCCGCGCGCAAAGGCGCGCAGGTGATCCTGCCGTCGGAATTGTTTCAGGGCATTTACTTTTGCACCAAGCAGGATCCCAAGTGGTTCGAGACGGCTTACCCGGCGCTGGAACATCCATGCGTGATTGCGATGCAAAAGCTGGCGCGCGAATTGGGAGTCGTCATTCCGGTGTCGATTTTCGAGAAGGACGGGCCTCGGTATTACAACAGCATGGTGATGGTGGACGCCGACGGGACGGCGCTCGGCGTCTATCGCAAGAGCCACATCCCGGACGGGCCGGGCTACATGGAGAAGTATTACTTCCGGCCGGGTGACACGGGCTTCAAAGTTTGGAAGACGAAGGCCGGAAACATCGGCGTCGGCATCTGCTGGGACCAGTGGTATCCGGAGACCGCGCGGGCGATGGCGCTGATGGGTGCGGAGATCTTGTTCTATCCGACGGCGATTGGTTCGGAGCCCTATGACGACGCGCTGGATACGCACTTACAGTGGCAGCGCGCGATGCAGGGTCACGCCGTTTCGAATGCGATTCCCATTGTGGCGGCAAACCGCATCGGGCTCGAAGACAACGACGGCGTGAAGCAGAAGTTCTATGGTCACTCGTTCATCGCGGACCATCGGGGTGAACTTGTCGAGAGCTATGGCGCGACGGATGAAGGCGTGCTGGTGCACACATTCGATCTCGATCTGATTGCGAGCTACCGCGCCGACTGGGGATTTTTTCGCGACCGGCGCACGGATCTTTACGAGAAGAGCATCATCTAATCTTCATGGCGCCAGAGTGAGCGCACGGGCGGATGAAAGCCGGATTCGCCTGAATTGGGCGGTTATGGGCTGTTAGACATTGTGTACAACGGGGTCGTGGCGTGTTATACGGTTTGTATAACGCAAGCAGAGGATGGTCCGCCATGCGCCTTCAGATCAAGAAAATCGGCAACTCCACCGGGTTAATCCTGCCGAAGGAACTTCTGCAGCGGCTCGGGCTGGAACAGGGAGATGAGGTGATCGTGTCCCAGGAGCCGGATGGATTCAAAATTTCGCCCTATGCCGAAGATGATGACGAGACCATGCGCATCGCGCGCAAGGTCATGAAGCAGTATGCCGGGACGCTGCGGGCGCTCGCCAAATGAGTGAGCCGCGCTGGATCACGACTCAGCAGGCCCTGAACATGCATGCCGAGCAGTTGGCGATCTTCGGCGGGCCAGCCGGATTGCGGGATGAGGGCATGCTGGAGTCAGCGCTCGGGCGACCACAGAACAAGTGGGCGTATGGCGAGACGGACCTAGCCGTGCTCGCGGCGGCGTATGCCTACGGGCTAGCGCGCAATCATCCGTTTGTTGACGGCAACAAGCGCGCAGCGTTCATGTGCATGATGGTGTTCTTGCGCAAGAACGGCGTTGAGTTCTCACCCGACGGGTCGCAGGCGACGATCGCGATGGTGAACCTTGCCTCCGGCGAAATCGACGAGGAGGGGCTGGCGCGGTGGATCCGGGATAACTGGCCGGTTGAGGCGAAAACGACTGCTGCCGCAAAGGCGAAGCCGAAAGCGGTCAAGCGTGCGGCGAAACGGGTCATGAAAACAGCGAGGAAGCTGTCCCCGTCAGCGCCGAAAAAGCGTCGTTGATTGAGCCGGTTACGGCATAAGCGAACGCCCGCAGGCGGCCCACGTCAATCCGGGATAACAGCCCATGCCCCCCTTTGGCCCTGGACGTGCCCAGGAATGCCCGCATTCAAAAGTTACCAAGCCTTAAGGGTTCTTCGTTAACCCTTCCGCAAAGACTTGTCGCTTTGGCGCGGGCGTTCGCCCGGCGCCATAAATATCGATCCATCGGAACCGTTATTTGACGGTTGGGGACATCGGGGGCTTGAAGCGGTTGGGCGTGCAGCCGGCCAGTTTGCAAACCGTTTTCGGGCTTGCGGTGATCCTCGCCGTGGGAGCGATGGCGGGTGCGACGGTCAATGCCTCGGGTGAGGCGCGCACGATTTGGATGTATCACATCCACACCAAGGAGACGATTTCCATCCTGTACAAGAAGGATGGGCGGTACATTCCCGAGGCGCTGAAAAAGCTCAACTGGTTCCTGCGCGACTGGCGGCAGAGCGAAGCCACCGAAATGGACCCGAAGACGATCGACATCGTCTGGGAAATGCACAACGAACTGGGCTCACAACAACCCGTGCACATCATCTCCGGCTATCGCTCGCGCGGCACGAACAACATGTTGCGCAAGACGCGCGGCGGGCAGGCGAGCCAGAGCCAGCACATTACCGGCAAGGCGATCGATATTCATTTTCCCGACGTGCCGATCCGGCGGCTGCGCTATTCGGCGATGATCCGCGAGCGCGGCGGCGTCGGCTACTATCCCACATCGGCGCTGCCATTCGTGCATGTGGATACCGCGCGCGTACGCTCATGGCCGCGCATGACGCACGACGAATTGGCGATGCTGTTTCCGAAGGGCTATTCGAAACATCTCTCGGCCGAGGGCCGGTCGCTGGAACCCGGCGATGCCTCCGTGGCGCGGCGCAGGCAGCCGCAGCTGGCGCAGCAGGTGGCGCAGTTTTTCGATATCCGCTCCAATCCAAGCAAGGGCGTGCTCGTTGCGGCGGCGGGAGAGGCAGCGTTGCCGGTGCCGCCGATGCCGAAACCGGCCGTGCGGCCGGAGAAGAAGCCGCAGCCGTCGACGGTGGTTGCCGCCTTATCGCCTTCGCCGTTGCCGCGTCCGGCGCCACGGCCTGAACCCGTGCGCGAGCCCGCGCCCAAGCTGGTGCGCGCGCCGCAGATCGTGGAGCGGTCCTCTATCTTCACGCCCGGCCCCACGGCGCAGGAGCGGGCGAAGCTCAACGATCTCGTCAGACTCGCGGCGCTCGATCCGGCCGCTGCGCCGAATGCCATTATTCCGCCCGCCCCGGCTCCTGCGGCGCGGCCAGCGCTGCCAGCATCGGGTGAGGCGGGTGCGCGCCTGCCCGCGCCCGTGGTTGCGGCGCTGGAAGAGGACGCGGGCCTCAGCGCGCAGCCGACGTCGTTTGTCGCCGCGCCCGCGTTCGACGACGATCATCCGGAGGAACTGGCCTACGCCCCGTTCCCGATCCTACCATTTTTGACAGAAACCGCTTCGGCCGACGATCCGGCGCTCGCCCGCATGGTGCATCCGAACGTGGCGCGCACATTCGACATGATCGACGACGAGGGGCGCATTCTGCCGATGAAGCTGCGTCCCGGCGAGCAGATGGCACAGCTGTTGTTCGCGAAAGAATTCCGCGGACAGGCGGTCGACCTATCCGCCATCGAAGATGCCTATGCGAAGGCGGCAGAGGCAGCGCCGCAGGGGCTGGCGGAGCGCAAGGTCAAGACGTCTCCGCGCTGAGATCGTGACCGGCTTTCTTGTTGCTGTCGTGGAGCGCGCGCGCCTTGGCGAGCGGGCCCTTCTGCCAGGCTTCGACGGCTAAGCGGCCCAATTCGCGGAAATCATCCTTGCGCGGCGAGGTATTGCGCCAGGCAAGGCCGACGGTGCGGGTGGGCTCGGGATCGGCAAAGCGGATGACGGTGAGGTCGCGGCCGCGTTCTTCCATCGCGAGGCTCAACTCGGGCAGCAGCGTGATGCCGAAACCGGCGGAGACCATTTCGACTATGGTGCCGAGGCTGGACGCACCGAATGTGTTGACCGCATCGACCTGCTTCAAGCTGCAATAGGTGAGCGCCTGATCGCGCAGGCAGTGGCCTTCTTCGAGCAGCAGAAGCTTTTCGCCTTCGATCATGTCCTTGGTCGCGCGCAGGCGGCCGGACTGCTTGCGCTGTTTGGGCAGAGCGAGAAGGAAGGGATCGTCGAAGAGCTTATGTTCCTCGATATCGGCGTGCTTGATCGGCAGCGCCAGGAGCAACACGTCGAGTTTGCCTTCGAGCAGTTCCTCGACGAGGTGGGACGTTTGCGTTTCGCGAACGTGCAATTCGAGATCGGGATAGGTGTCGCGCAGCAGCGGCAAGAGCGGCGGCAGCAGATAGGGCGCAATCGACGGGATGATGCCGAAGCGCAGCGAGCCGGTCAGCACGCGGTTGGAATGGTGGGCGAAAGAGACCAGTTCGCGGACATCGCCGAGGATGCGGCCAACGCGGGTGGCGATTTCCTCGCCCTTGGGCGTCAGGCGGACGCCGTTGCGCGTGCGCTCTACGAGGGTGAGGCCGAGGGTCTGTTCCAGTTCGTTGATCTGCATAGAGAGTGCCGGCTGCGTCACGGCGCACGCTTCAGCCGCGCGGCCGAAGTGCAGCTCGCGGGACAGCGCATCGAAGTAGCGCAACTGCTTGAACGTGACGGACAAGGATCAGGTTCTCTTATGCCAGAGCCAACAAATAACGATTAGTTCTGATCCAGGGGGAAGTCTATTCTCATTCTTGTGATTGTCATTTCTGATTGCCGCTTCCGACACGCCGGTGGCGCGCCGGCCGGAAGCGAGAAGAGTCTTTGATTGTCGCTTCCGACTCCCCCGCGGGGAGCCGGCCGGAAGCGAGAAGAGCCGTTGATTGTCGCTTCCGACTCCCCCGCGGGGAGCCGGCCGGAAGCGACGGGAGTAGAAAATTCAGATCGGATGCGGGGGCTTCGGCTTCTCGCACCCGTACAGCGCCCCGGTCGAACGCCGAACGACCGGGGCGTTTGTTTTTGGGGGATCGGGGCAGCGGCCCAGCCATTGCCGCCCGGTTGGCACCGCCGCGACTGTCGTCCTGCTGTCTCAAAACATCAGTAACCGCCGGGGTCTGGCGTGAATCCTGATCAGAATCATTGAGGACAGACCCAATGGCGACCTACACCGCGCGCATGATGTCGGCCGAAACCGGTGGCGAAGGCCTCTACACGTTCGAAGCCGACGCCTACTTGATGAAGCGGACGGCGGACGAGATCGTCGGGGTGTTCTTCGATCATGTCGAGGACAAGGTTCTCAAACATAACGTCGATTGGGAATTGAACAGCGCCATGAAGAGCAAGGCGCATGGCGTCGTCACGGCCATGGGCGCGCTCGTCACCGACGACGACCAGCCGAGCCTGCCGTTTCTGCTGATGATTTCGGCGTCGTAATCCGGGATCAAGCTGTCCCCGCCCAGCCTTGTGGATTCGTCGACCGCGCCCCGTGTAAGATCGTGCCTCAGGCGGCGCTGGATGGCGCTCGAATGGGGGGATGCATGACCGAGGGGCGCAGCACGCTGAGGGCGGCCGTTCTGGCGGCGGTTGGCTACATCGCCATCATGGCGGCGGGCATGTTCACGACGGGGCATGTGTTCGGGATCACGTACGGCGATCCGGCGATGGTCAACGTCCTCGTCTTCTTCGAGGTCATCTTGTGCTTGTACGCCATCATCGTGGCGCGGCGGCTCTTCAAGCAGTGGGATTGCGGTTTCCGCCCGATCGACTGGAGCGGGATGGTGTGGCTGATCCCGAACTTCGTGCTCATGGCGGCGATGTTCGTCGCGCTCTCTCGGACCGGCACGATTGAATTTTCGGGATTGGCGCTGCTCGTCGTTGTCACGACGATCCTCGTTGGGTTCTCAGAGGAACTGATGTTTCGCGGCGTTGCCTTGCGCGGCGCCCTGAATGAGGTCAGCCCGGGCAAGGCGATTGTGATCTCGTCGGTGCTGTTCTCGCTGCTGCATTCCGTGAACGTGCTGGCTGGCGTACCGCTGGACGGGATGGTGCAGCAGTTGGGGCTGACCTTTGTTTTCGGGCTGGCGATGGCCTGCTACGCGCTGCGCGTCAACAGCCTCATCCCCGTGATCGTCTTCCACGCCCTTTGGGACATGGTGCAATTTCTCGGCGGACTTTACGGCGCGGATTTTGGTCCGCTGATTTGGATCGGGATTGTGGTCAATGCGGTCGTGGCTGGTGTGTTGTGGTGGGGGGTGTTGAGGAAGCGGGTGGGAGTGGGTCGGGCGTGGGGTGAGGGTTAGGTGTTAATCTTTGCAGATTGCGGCTGCGCCTCATCCGCCATGCCGTTCAGCCTTTGACGAATTGCAACATTGCGCTCGGCCTTATCCATGTTTGAAAGTAGCTTTTTTATCGGAAAGGCGCGCGGGATTATAATGGACATGTTGCCGATAGTGTTGGCTTGAAGGATCAATGCCATGCCATCAATCGATCAGGTTGTTGTTTGGATCGTCATTGGCGTACTCGCTGGTAGCCTCGTCGGGCGGCTTATCACGTGGAAAAAGGAGGGGTTGGGGCTCCGGCGAAATCTGGGGCTCGGGCTTTCCGGAGCTCTGATCGGCGGCTTTCTGTTTCGCCTGGTGGGAGTTTTCCCCAATTTGGATCGCGTCTCAGTTTCGCTTCGCGATATCGTGGCAGCCGTCATCGGTGCATTCCTGGTTTTGGGTGCATACTGGTATGCGAATAGGGAGTCGCGATAGTCTATTCATTTGTGCTGGCCAATGTTTGAAACGGGCGAAACCGGAGGGGCGATGTATCGCTGCATAGTTGGTGGATGATTCCGATCCGCAGGACATTTTCGAACTTGCATTGATTGACCCTCGGGCCGGGGATGTCGAAGACGATGCTTCGAGCACGAAGCAGCGCAAACTCTCGGCTATCGCAGGCAGCATTCTCGCAGAAATCAGTATCGCCAAATTTCTGCTGGCTTGGCTCCTGTTGATCGGATTGCCCGGTCTTCTCCTCGGCGCCGGTCCGCTCATCCTGACCGCTTGGCTATCAAGGGTCACCGACAAGGTCGCCACCCTGTCAGGTTTGGGTTCGATCCTTTTGCTCGGCTTACTGGCACTTGTCGGTCTCTACGGCCTCCGACCTCTCGTGAGGCTCGTTGAAAACAATTTTTGGGCACTGCAGGCGATCGCCGTGCAGCCTGTGTATGGGCTTTTTCGGGAAGGTTTGAGCCAACTTGCCGAGAAGCGGCTGTCGCCGAATTCGGACATGAACCACCGTGCGAAGCGTCGTTCCGCAACCGCGCTCGCGGCTGGCCTTCTGTCGAGTGCACTGGGCTTGAGCCTTTTTGCGCTGGCTTGGCCCCATACGCAGTGGCACGGGACCTTTGCCGACTTGGCAAATCCTTTGCGGCTGGCACTGCCGGCCATCGCCAACGCAACCGTTATTGGGGGTGGCTATCTTGCATACGCGTCCCTGCTGTGGGCGATCGCAGACGCGACCATGCCTCAACCTCTCGCACTCAGTGCAAACAAAAGCGGATCCGGCGGTGGCACTCCTTCGCGCATAGCGCACCTGTCCGACCTTCACATCGTGGGGGAGCCCTTCGGGTTCCGAATTGAGAGTGGCCGGGCCGGGCCAAGAGGTAATGATCGCGCCTACCGGTTGTTCGATCTGCTCAGCAAGGAACATGCCCGCCGCCCTTTGGATCTTGTTTTAATCACCGGCGACATGACCGATGCGGGCCGATCGTCCGAGTGGATCGAATTTTTCAGCATGCTCGCTCGCCACTCCGAGTTGAGGGCGCGCACGCTCATTTTGCCGGGCAATCACGATCTCAACGTCGTCGACCGCTCCAATCCTGCGCGGCTTGAACTGCCAGCGAGCCCATCGAAGCAGCTTCGTCAGTTGCGAACACTGTCGGCAATGGCGGCCGTACAGGGCGATCGTGTCCGGGTTTTCGACCGGGCCACTCAACGTCTGGGTGAGACGCTTGCAGAACGGGTCGCGCCCTATGCCGATTTGATCCGCAGTTTCGCGGATCAAAAGCGTCTCGTGCGATCGACCGAACTGGCCGAACTCTGGGCGAATTGCTTTCCGCAGGTTTTGCCACCGGCCCACGACCATGGACTTGGCGTCTTCCTTCTCAACTCCAACGCGGAATCGAATTTTTCATTCACAAATGCCTTAGGAATGTTGCCGACCGAGGATCTGAAAGCATTGCGCTCGATCATGGACCAATATCCGACCGCCGGCTGGATCGTTGGTCTTCACCATCATCTGATCGAGTATCCGATGCCCGTCGCCAGTTTATCAGAGCGCATCGGTACAGCGCTGATCAACGGCAGCTGGGTCGTACGACAACTGAACCCGGTTGCTGTAAGGCTTTTGGTCATGCACGGGCACCGGCATATCGACTGGATTGGTCGTGCGGGACCGCTCCAAATCGTCTCGGCTCCGTCGCCGGTCATGGGTGCCCGCGAGTGCGACGAAAGCTGCTTCTATATCCATGACATCGACGTCTCGCCCGAAGGAGAGGTCGGCCTCGTTCATCTCGAGAAGATTCGGGTTCCCGGGAAGAACCCGGTCGTCGCCTGACCGAGGCTACGCCGACCAAGATTCAGCTGTCCTTTGGCCCCTAGCAGACACCTGTTAGGAAAGGTGTCCGGTCCGAAGAGGGCCGTTCCCTCAAATAAAAAGCGCTCTCCTTGCGGAGAGCGCCTTTTGAATATCCGGCGTTCGCCTCGCCCCTACTCCGCAGCTTCCATGCGCACGGCACCGGTGGGTGAGGTTTCGGGGAGCATGCCGAGGGCGTGGAGGTAGACCTCCAGGATGCCTTCTTCTTCTTCGCGCTCTTGCTGGCTCTTTTTGCGCATGCTCACGATTTTGCGGAGCGCTTTGACGTCGAAGCCGACGCCTTTGGCTTCCAGGTACTTGTCGCGGATGTCGGCGGCGAGCGCCTTCTTTTCTTCTTCGAGCCGTTCGATCTGCTCGACGAACTGGCGCAGCTGATTTTGCGCGGCGGCCTGGAGCGTGGTCATCGCCTACCTCATCTTTCGAATGTCACTGGGACAGATGTCACTGGGAACAGGTGGGGCGCGGATACGCACGCGCGTAATGG
Organism: Hyphomicrobium sp. 12-62-95; assembly: GCA_002279935.1. GTDB lineage: Bacteria > Pseudomonadota > Alphaproteobacteria > Rhizobiales > Hyphomicrobiaceae > JAGVSR01. Next base: position 373,207 of record NCCZ01000002.1, read on the forward strand.
GGAGAGGCTAGCGGCGCGGGGTGGGCGCTTCAAGCCAAGGCATTTTTCGTCCAGAGGTTTTTGTGCCACTTTTTTGGTTTGCGCCTTCCGACGGTATTTTGTGACCAACACTCGGCAGGTCGGTGTTGGGCATTTCGTGACCAACACTCGGCAGGCCGGTGTTGGGTTGCGGGGAGCCGGCCGGAAGGTGCGTGGGTGAGGCGAGTTGGAGAGCGATGGTACGCCCTCTCCCCCCCCCCAAACACGTCTTGGCCGCCCTTGAGGCCGCCATCCAGGGCAGTTTGTCGGGCCGTCACAAGGGGGGCTGGATGGCCGGGTCACGCCCGGCCATGACGGGAGTGAGATACACAGCGCGCGATCGAAACGGCGGGTTCCGTGTTGTAGTCCCCTCTCCCCGTTCTTCACGGGGAGAGGGTTAGGGTGAGGGGCAGCATCCGCACGGTGTACGCCTACCCTCGGAGCCTTTCAGCGCGCTGCGAGAGATGGGGGTGTCCGCCGTCGCGCAAGCGGCTGCCCCTCACCCCCACCCTCTCCCCATTGCAAGGGCAATGGGGAGAGGGGGTTAGCGGGAACCGCTCAACGCCCCTGGGGCCGTAAAAGGGCCGCGAATCCGGGCATGGTGGGGGTGAATACAAGGAGACGCGTGGGGAGATGAGTGGCCTGTGAGAGATGTGTTGAGACCGATTGTTGGGGCTGTGTTCGGGTTGCTGATGCTTGTGGGCGGGGCGGCGGCGGATGAGCGGCCGGCGTTCAGCGCCTTTATTGCCGGGCTTTGGCCCGAGGCGCAGGCGGCGGGCGTGTCGCGGGCGACGTTTGACCGGGCGTTCGCGGGGTTGCAGCCGAACCTGAAAATTCCCGATCTCGATTTGCCGGGAAAGCCATCGGACGGCGCGAAAGGGCAAGCCGAGTTCACGCGCGCGCCGAAGGATTATCTGGATGAAGCGTATCTGGAGCGGTTGGCGGCGACGGGGCGACAGCTGGCGGTGAAGCACAAGGCGGAGCTGGAAAAGATCGAGCGCGATATCGGCGTCGACCGCTATTCGATCCTCGCCATCTGGGGGCGCGAGACGGCGTTCGGCAATCACAAGCTGCCGCATGACGCGATCGAAGTGCTGGCGACGCTTGCCTGGACGGGGCGGCGCAAGGAGCTGTTTCGTAATGAGCTGATCGAAGCGTTGAAGATGCTGCAGTCGGGCGTGGCGCGGGCGGATATGCGGGCGTCGTGGGCGGGGGCCGTGGGGCTGACGCAGTTCATGCCGTCGGAATATTTCACGCACGCGCGCGATCTCGATGGGGACGGACGGAAAGACATTTTCCGCAATGTCGGGGACGCGCTGGCCTCGGGCGCGGCGCAGCTCGCCGGTAAAGGCTGGGTGCGCGGGCAGACGTGGGGCTATGAGGTCATCATTCCGGCGTCGTCGGATTGCGGGTTCGAGGGGCCGACGCAGGCGCGGCCGATTTCCGAATGGCAGAAGATGGGATACACGCGCGCGGATGGGCAGCCGTGGGCCGAGACGTATCAGGGCGTCGAGGCCTACCTCATGAGCCCGGCGGGGGCCTATGGGCCGTCGTTCCTGGTGTTTGAAAACTTCAAGGTGATCCGGCGCTATAACATGTCGGATCTCTATGCCGTGTTCGTCGGGCACCTTGCCGATCGCATCGCCGGCAAGGGCGATTTCGTGCACGCGTTTGGCGGCACGGGGGCGCAGAAGACGAAGGTGATTGAGGAAATCCAGTCGGGACTGGTGAAGGCCGGCTACGAAGTTGAGAAGGTGGATGGCAAGGTGGGTTCGAACACGCGCAAGGTGATCGGCTTGTACCAGCGGGCGAACGGGCTCACTGTCGATTGCTGGCCATCGGATGCGGTGTTGTCCCATATCCGCAGCACGGCAGCGCGTGAGTGAGGCTTGTCAGCATGACGCGAACGGCGGACAATGCGCGAACCATGCTTCGACGCCTGATCATCGCTGCTGTTTTGAGCCTTGCGCTGCCCGTCTTGGCGGTGCGGCCGGTCATGGCGCAGGAGGAAACGTCTTCGAGCTTCCTGGCGCCGTTTCCCAAGGGGGACGTTTATTCCGTGGCTGTCATCGGCGACGATATGGCGGAAGGGCTTTGGTACGGCCTGGCGGAAACGTTCGCGACGGATGCGCGGGTGCAGGTGCGGCCGAAGCCGATCATGCTCAACGGGCTGATGCGGCCCGATCACGACGAGAAGGTCGTGGCGCTGGAAGAGGATTTGAAGCGCGATCCGCCTGCGGTGGTGGCGCTGATGCTTGGCGCGTGGGATCGCGTGTCGCTGCGCACGGCTGCGGGCAAGCGCTTTGCCGTTGGCTCGCCAGAATGGCGGCAGGAATATTCGCAGCGCGCCGACCGTCTGATGAAGATGATGAAGCGGCTCAACATCGCGGTCTACCTCGTGGGGCTGCCGAACGTGCGCAAGTTCGATGCGAACGACGACGTGCAGATGATGAACGACGTGCTGCGCGAGCGGGCCTATGTCAACGGGATGAAGTTCATCGACGCGTATGCGGGATTTTTGGATGAGAACGGCGGCTATAGCGGCTGGGGCCCGGATCTGACGGGCAAGATCGTGAAGCTGCGCGATGGCGATGGCGTTTATTTCACGATGGCCGGCAACCGGAAGCTGGCGCATTTCGTGGAGCGCGATTTGCGCCGCGATCTGAAGCAGGCGCAAGCGGCACGGAGCGTGCCGTTGCTCGGCGGGGAAGACGAGCAGGCGAAGATCAATCCCGGCAAAGCTGTCGTGAAACAGGGCGGCGAGGGGGAAGCTGGGGCGGCAGTGGCAGTGGCGGGGGCGGCGGCCGTGAAAGCTGCCGCGCCGTCGGAGGGGGATCAAGCCGCCGACAACGGGCGCATCAGCTTGAAGACGGTGACGCCGACGGGGCGGGAGGATGTCGTTACGCTCGATATCGTGCGGCCTGCGATCCCGGCGTCGGTCGTGGCGCTCGTGACGCGGAAAGAGAGCCCGGATCGCGCCTCGCAATTGGGTGACGTGCTGGTCGATCGCATCGCGTCGGGCATCAATGTGATGAGCACGTTCACGCCGCCGTCGTCATCGGCGGCGGGTGGGGCCGGACGCAACGGGCGGATGTCGCCGACGCAATCGGCGTACTATCGCGTGCTGGTCAAAGGCGAGCGGCTGGCGCCGCGTCCGGGCCGGGCGGATGATTTCGTGTGGCCGCGGCCGGAGCCTGAGCCGATCACGATCAAGCCGGCGTTCGATCCGCTCGAGACGGGGAGTGCCGAACCCCCGCCGGCGGAGGAGCCTCCACCGGCGAAGAAGCGGCGTCCCTGATTTGTCTTAGTCTTCGTCGCGGATCGCGGGCGCGGGACGGCGGCGGCCGCGTTCGGCTTTGGCGCTGCCCTTGATGCGTTCGGCGATGTCGTCGAGGCGGCGCTTGGCGGCGTCGAACGCATCGCGCAGCGCGATCTGGAGATCTTCCTGCGCGTCGCCAACGGCGCTCTCGTGCGAGAGGATCAGCGGCGCGTGATCCGGGATGCCGATGTCGATCTTGATTTCATAGGTCTTGCCCTTGTGGTGATGCTTGTTGGGCGCAGCGACCACGACGCGGCAGTGAGTCATCCGGTCGAACACCTTCTCGAGCTTGGCCGTCTTTTCTTGGATTTTTGTTTCGATCGCTTCGCTTCTGTCGAGGCCTTTGAAGGTGATTTCGAGCGGGGTGTTCATGTGCGATGCCTTTTGTTGCGGCTCACGGGTGACGGGTGTCACGAAACTGATATTAGGCTCCTTGGTGGCGGGGGCAAGGTGGAAGGGGGGCTTGACTGGCCGGGCTTCGATGCTTCTAGCAAGGTTGATTTGAGGTTTACCGATGGCGCAGGGCGCCCCGCGACGGTATATTATTGAGATTGTTTCAGGAGGCCTGCGATGAATGACCGGGTCAAAAAGCTTGGCGATGAGGCGCTTAAACTCGACCTCAGCGACCGGGTCGAACTCGTCGATCTCATTCTGGCCAGTGTGCAGCCTTCGCCGGATGAGACGCACCAAGCCTGGACAAACGAAGTCTTGGACCGGGTCCGTGCTTACGAACGCGGGGATTTCGAGCTTACCGATGCCGATGATGTGCTGGCGCACGCGCGTGCTGATCTTCGCCGGTGAGAGTCCGGTTCATCTCGCCTGCGCGGCGTGAACTCATCGACGAAGCGCGCTATTACGACGCCGAGTTGGCTGGACTTGGCGATGCGTTTCTCGACGAAGTCGCGCGAACCCTGGCGCTGATCAAAGCGCATCCGGAAGCTTGGCCCCTGGATGAGGCGACGGTTGTTCGCCGAGCGCGGATGGCACGCTTTCCGTTCGCAATCGTCTATCTGATCGACAACGGCGATGCGGTGATCATCGCCGTTGCTCATGCCAAACGCCGGCCGGGTTATTGGCGCAACCGAACGGGCAAGCCGTCGAACGACACATCGTAGGTGAGTTCAGCGCGGCAGGGTGGTGGCCCCCATGAGCGCTTTGTCGATGGCGTGGGCGGCTTGGCGGCCTTCGCGGATAGCCCAGACGACGAGCGACTGGCCGCGGCGGACGTCGCCGGCGGCGTAGAGCTTGTTGTCGCCGGGGAGCTTGTAGCTCTTCTCATCCGCGTCGAGGCCCTTGAAGCGGCCGCGCGGAACCACGCCAAGGCCCAGTTCCTTGACCACATCGTTTTCGATGGGGCCGGAGAAGCCCATTGCGAGGAGCACGAGGTCGGCGTCGAGCGTGCCTTCGCTGCCGGGGACGGGCTGCATCTTGTCGTCAACGCGCGTGTAGTGGAGTTTGCGGACGACGCCGTTCTCGCCTTCGAAGCCCGTCGTCGAGATCGAGAATTCGGTCTTGGCGCCTTCGGCTTGTGAGGTGGAGATGCGCAGCTTCATGGGCCAGTGCGGCCAAGAGAGAGCCTTGTTCTCCTTCACGGGCGGCTGCGGCATGATTTCGAGCTGGGTGACGCTCTTCGCCCCTTGGCGGAACGACGTGCCGATGCAGTCGGAGCCGGTGTCGCCGCCGCCGATGACGATGACGTGCTTATCGCGGGCCGAGAGTTCGCGCGTGCCGGTACGCTGATTTTCGCCGGCGACGCGGCGGTTCTGCTGCGGCAGGAAATCCATGGCGTAGTGGATGCCATCGAGCGCGCGGCCCGACGACTTGGCGAAGAAGTCGAACGGGTGCTCGGAGCCCATGGCAAGGAGGACTGCGTCGTACTTCTTTTCAAGATCGTGCGCGGTGATGTCCTTGCCGACCTGAACGTTGCAATGGAACGTGACGCCTTCGGCTTCCATCTGCTTCACGCGGCGGCCGATGATGTCTTTTTCCATTTTGAAGTCGGGGATGCCGTAGACGAGCAGGCCGCCGGGGCGGTCATTTTTCTCGTAGACGTGCACGTCATGGCCGACACGGGCGAGCTGCTGGGCGGCGGCGAGGCCGGCGGGGCCGGAGCCAATGATCGCAACCTTCTTGCCGGTCTTTGTTTCCGGCGGCTCGGGGACGACCCAGCCTTCCTTCCAGGCGCGGTCGGCGATGGCGCCTTCGATCGACTTGATGGTGACGGGGGCGTCGTCGATGTTGAGCGTGCAGGCGGCTTCGCACGGCGCGGGACAGATACGGCCGGTGACTTCGGGGAAGTTGTTCGTGGAATGCAGGTTGAGGGCCGCCTGCTTCCAGTTCCCGCGATAGACGAGATCGTTCCAGTCGGGGATCTGGTTGTTGACGGGGCAGCCGTTGTGACAGAACGGGATGCCGCAATCCATGCAGCGCGAGGCCTGGGTTTTGAGCTCGCCATCGGCCAGCGGCACGACGAATTCGTTCCAATGCTTCACGCGATTCTCGACCGGCTCATACTTGCGGTCGGCGCGTTCGAATTCCAGAAACCCTGTCGGCTTACCCATCGTCTTTGCGTCTCTCTTTGCGTCGTGCGGACGGATGTTTCAGGTTCGTCTTAGGCTTGCGGGCGGGTGGTGTCGCCACCGACTTCGGAGGCTTTGGCGAGTTCGGTCAGCGCGCGGCGGTATTCGACCGGCATCACCTTGCGGAACTTCGGCAGATATTTGGCGAAGTCCTTCAGGATGGTCTTGGCCGTTTTGGAGTTGGTGTAGTGCGCGTGGCGGACCAAGAGCGCGTGGATGCGCTCCACATCGCGGGTGCGCATATCGCCCATCACCGACTTCAGCGCGACGGCGACTTCGCCCCCCTGCTTGGCAAGGGCTTCGAGCGAACCCGGGTCAGCGGTGAACTGTTCCAGTTCCACCATTTCCTTGTTCAAGCGCCCTTCGAAGGTGCCATCCTCGTCGAGCACGTAGGCGACGCCGCCGGACATGCCGGCTGCGAAGTTGCGGCCGGTGGGACCGATGACGAGGACGCAGCCGCCGGTCATGTATTCGCAGCCGTGGTCGCCGGTGCCTTCGACGACGGCGGAGGCGCCGGAGTTGCGGACGGCGAAGCGTTCACCCGCGATGCCGCGGAAGTAGCATTCGCCTTCGATGGCGCCATAGAGCACCGTATTGCCGACGATCATGCTCTCTTCGGGCACGATGCCGCTCTCAGGCGCGGGGCGGACAATGATCTTGGCGCCCGAGAGGCCCTTGCCGACATAGTCGTTGCCTTCGCCGACGAGGTCGAGGGTGAGGCCGCGCGTCCCCCAGGCGCCGAAGGCCTGGCCGGCCGTGCCCTTCAGGGTCAGCCAGATGGTGTCCTCGGGGAGACCGGTGTGGCCAAAGCGCTTGGCGATTTCGCCGGAGAGCATAGCGCCGGTGGAGCGGTCGACATTCTTGATGGCGACTTCTTCCTTCACGGGCTTCTTGGTTTCGAGTGCCGGCATGGCGAGCGCGATCAGCTTGTTGTCGAGCACCTTTTCCAGGCCGTGGTTCTGGCGCTCACAGTGATAGACCTTCACGCTGGCGGGAACATCGGGCTTGAAGAAGAGGTGCGTGAAGTCAAGCCCGCGCGCCTTCCAATGTTCGATGGCGCGATCCTTGTCGAGAATTTCGGTCTGGCCGACCATTTCGCTGAACGTGCGGAAGCCGAGCGCTGCCATCAACTCGCGGACTTCCTCGGCGACGAAGAAGAAGTAGTTGATGACGTGCTCGGGCTTGCCGGTGAAGCGGGCGCGGAGCACAGGGTCTTGCGTGGCGACGCCCACGGGGCAGGTGTTGAGATGGCACTTGCGCATCATGATGCAACCGGCGGCGATCAAGGGCGCGGTGGCGAAGCCGAATTCGTCGGCTCCCAATAGCGCGCCGACGATGACGTCGCGGCCGGTGCGCAGGCCGCCATCGACCTGGACGGCGATGCGCGAGCGCAGACGATTGATGACGAGGGTCTGCTGGGTTTCGGCGAGGCCGATCTCCCAGGGTGAGCCGGCGTGCTTGATGGAGGTGAGCGGAGACGCGCCCGTGCCACCTTCATAGCCGGAGATGGTGACGTGATCGGCGCGTGCTTTGGCGACACCTGCGGCGACTGTGCCGACTCCGACTTCGGAGACGAGCTTCACCGAAACGTCGCCCGTGGGGTTGACGTTCTTCAGGTCGAAGATCAGCTGGGCGAGGTCTTCGATCGAATAGATGTCGTGGTGCGGCGGCGGCGAGATGAGACCGACGCCGGGAGTCGAGTGGCGCACCTTGGCGATGTTGGCATCGACCTTGTGGCCGGGCAGCTGGCCGCCTTCGCCAGGCTTGGCGCCCTGGGCCATCTTAATCTGCATCATGTCCGAGTTGACGAGATACTCGGTGGTAACGCCGAAGCGGCCGGACGCGATCTGCTTGATGGCCGAGCGCATGCTGTCGCCATTGGGCAGTGGCACGAAGCGGTCGGCTTCCTCGCCGCCTTCGCCGGTGTTGGACTTGGCGCCGATGCGGTTCATGGCAATCGCGAGCGTGGTGTGGGCTTCGCGGCTGATCGAGCCGAAGCTCATCGCGCCCGTGGCGAAGCGCTTGACGATGTCCTTGGCGGGTTCGACTTCCTCGATCGGCACGGGCTTGCGGCCCATTTCTTCGGCCGAGCGAATGCGGAACATGCCGCGCAGCGTGTAGAGCTGCTCAGACTGGTCGTTAATGGCTTTGGCGAAGTCGCGATACTTCTGCGGGACGCGGCCTGCGGTGGCGTCTTCGACGGCGGTGCCGCGCACGGCGTGCTGCAGGTCGGCAACGGTTGACGGGCGCCAGACATGGGCTTCGCCGCGGATGCGGTAGGCGTAGTCGCCGCCGACTTCGAGGGCGTTTTCGAGGATCGGGATATCACCAAAGGCGAGGCTGTGACGGTCGACCGTTTCGCGGGCGACTTCGCGCAGGCCGATGCCTTCAACCTGCGTGCGCGTGCCGGTGAAGTAGCGGTCAACGAAGTTCTGGCGCAGGCCGACGGCGTCGAAAATCTGGGCGCCGCAATAGGACTGGTAGGTGGAGATGCCCATCTTGGCCATGACCTTGAGCAGCGCCTTGCCCACGGCCTTGATGTACTTCTTTTTCACGTCTTCGGCGGTGAGGCCTTCACCCAATTCGGGCAGCATCTGCTCCAGCGTTTCGAAGGCGAGATAGGGATTGATGGCTTCCGCGCCGTAGCCGGCGAGCGTGCAGAACTGGTGGATCTCGTGGGCTTCGCCGGTTTCGACGACGAGGCCGACAGAGGTGCGCAGGCCCTGCTTGATCAAGTGATGGTGGACGGCCGAGGTGGCGAGCAGCGAGGGGATCGCGACGCGATCGGGGCCCAGCGCGCGGTCGGACAGAATGATGATGTTGTAGTCCTTGGAGCGGACGGCCTCTTCGGCTTCGGCGCACACGACATCGAGCGCGGGGCCCATGCCGTTGACGCCCTTTTCGACGGGATAGGTGATGTCGAGCGTGATGGCCTTGAAGTGGTTGTCCTTGACCTCGCCGATGGCCCGGATGCGCTCCAAGTCCTCGTTGGTGAGGATCGGCTGCGTGACTTCGAGGCGCTTCACCTTGGAGGTGCCTTCGAGGTCGAGGATATTGGGGCGCGGGCCGATGAACGATACAAGGCTCATCACGAGTTCTTCGCGGATTGAGTCAATCGGCGGGTTCGTGACCTGGGCGAAGTTCTGCTTGAAATAGGTGTGGAGCAGTTTGGCCTTGGACGAGAGCGCCGAGATCGGCGTGTCGTTGCCCATGGAGCCGATGGCTTCCTCGCCCTTGGCGCCCATCGGCGTCATGAGGAACTTCAGGCTTTCTTCGGTGTAGCCAAAGGCCTGTTGCAGATCGAGAAGGCCGACATTGGTCTTCTTGGCCGGCTTCTTGGGCGGCAGCGGCAGATCGGAGACCATGATCTGGGTACGCTTGACCCACGTCTCATAGGGATACTTTTGCGCGATCTCGGCCTTCAGTTCTTCGTCAGCGACGATGCGGCCCTTTTCGAGATCGATGAGCAGCATCTTGCCGGGCTGGAGGCGCCACTTCTTGACGATGTCGCTTTCGGGAACGGGGAGGACGCCCGACTCCGACGACATGATCACCACATCGTCCTTGGTGACGAGGTAGCGCGCGGGGCGCAGGCCGTTGCGGTCGAGCGTCGCGCCGATCTGGCGGCCGTCGGTAAAGGCCATGGCGGCGGGGCCGTCCCAGGGCTCCATCAGGCAGGCGTGATATTCATAGAAGCCGCGGCGCTTGGAATCCATCTGCGGATTGCCAGCCCAGGCTTCGGGGATCAGCATCATCGCCGCGTGGGCGAGCTTGTAGCCGCCGAGGTAGAGGAACTCGAGCGCGTTGTCGAAGCAGGCGGTGTCGGATTGTCCCTCATACGAGATTGGCCAGAGCTTGGAGATGTCGTCGCCAAAGAGCGGCGAGGAAACGGAAGCCTGACGGGCGGCCATCCAGTTGACGTTGCCGCGCAGCGTGTTGATCTCGCCGTTATGCGCGACCATGCGGTAGGGGTGCGCGAGCTTCCACGAGGGGAAGGTGTTCGTCGAAAAGCGCTGGTGGACGAGGGCGAGCGCCGAGATGCAGCGCGCATCGGAGAGGTCCTTGTAGTAGGCCTTCACCTGGAACGAGAGGAACATGCCCTTATAGACGAGCGTGCGGCTCGATAAGGAGACCGTGTAATGGCCGATGTCGCGGCCCTTGTAGGCGTTGACGATGGAATTGGAGACGACCTTGCGGGCGAGGAATAGCTTGCGCTCGAAATCGTCCTGGTCGCGCAGGCCGAGCGGACGCTTCACGAACACCTGACGATGCACGGGCTCGGTGGAGCGGACCATGTCGGAGAGGCAGGAGTTGTCGACGGGGACGGAGCGCCAGCCGAGGAGTTCAAGGCCTTCTTCCTTCAGGCAGCGTTCCCAGACGCGTTCGCAGTGGGCGCGCAAGCGCTCGTCGGAGGGCATGAAGACGTGACCGACAGCATAGCGGCCGGGTTCAGGCAGAGTGATGCCGAGCTTGGCGGTTTCCTCGCGCAGGAAAGCGTCGGGGATCTGGATCAGGATACCGGCGCCGTCGCCGGAGAGCGGATCTGCGCCGACCGCGCCGCGATGCTCGAGGTTTTCCAGAATCTGGAGCGCATCCTCGACGATCTTGTGCGACTTGCGGCCCTTCATGTCAGCGATGAAGCCGACGCCGCAGGCATCGCGTTCCATGGCGGGATCGAACAGGCCCTGACGTTCCGGGCGCTCCCAGACCTCGGTGCCGGAAGCGTTCGAGACCGAACCGTTCGGGGCAGCACCGTTGAGGGTAACCTGGGACTTCGTCATTCTTCGATCCTCGGAATTGAACGTCGTGGCTTCGTGTCGGTGGCGGGTCAACACCCGGTGGCCAATCATTCTTTAGCGCCCGGCGCGTCAGAACGTTGGCACGCGGCGATTGCTCAGCGTTCGAGCGGCCGTCCGTTTTCGTCTACGCCATTTGCCCACGTGCAGGTCAACGGCGGATGACCAGAAATGCGCGGCGCGTGCCGGGGAAGCCGATGCTTCTCCGGTGCACTCATCTGAACGGCCCGCACGTTGCAGCACCTTACCGTCACCCCTGGCCCATGGGCATTCGTGCGCCTGTGGTCCGCGCCCGTCCCGATCCTCACCCATTCATCATACGCGAAAGAGCGGCACCCGTGCGAAGGCGGCGCGGTGGCTGCCTCCAGATAAAGGACAGGAATGCTGACCTTTCGCGTCCGGCATTTTGCATCTTTTCTAAATCGGCACAAGCCGGAATGGTGCGTGGGTCTGGAACGGGAAAAGGCGCCGCACCCCGTTGGGGTACAGCGCCCATTTAGGCGACTTGACCAATAGCCGGGTTAACCCGACGTGACGGAGCCCTCGATCTGGCCGGCCACGCGGGTGCCGGTCCCGATCGGTATGCTGCGCGGCTTCAGGCGCTCGGGGACGTTTCGAACGAGATCGATATCGAGCAGGCCGTCTTTCAAGGCTGCGCCACTCACCTCGACGTGGTCGGCGAGTTGGAAGCGGCGCTCGAAGGAGCGGGCCGCGATGCCGCGATGCAGGAAGTGCCGATCGGCCGCGTCGGGCTTCTTCTCGCCCTTGACGGTCAGGGTCTGTTCCTTGACCTCGATCTTCAGTTCATCTTCGACGAAGCCGGCCAGCGCCATGCTGATCCGGTAGCGGTTTTCGCCGAGGCGTTCGATGTTGTAGGGCGGATAGGTGGCTTCCGTATCGACGCCGCCGACGCTGTCGAGCAGCTGGGCTAAGCGATCGAAACCGATGGTCGAGCGATAAAGGGGGGAAAAATCGACGTGTCGCATGACATATCCTCCATGAGAAGCGACATGTGGAAACGGCGCGCCCAGGATGGGCCGAGCCGGTCTTTCTGAGGTGTCCGCCAAGCGGCCGGACAATCCTGATTTAGGTGGCGGGGGCGGCCGTTCAAGGGGGCGGGGCCCAGCGGTGGTTTGGGCATTCTAGACCGCGGGATGCTCATGCTAGACTCGGTGGACGGTTGATTTGCCGGCGTACTGACGTGCGCAAACGTGGAGACCATGCGGGGCCATGCAGCTTCATTCGATCGCGCGCAATCCCGTGCCGACGGGGGCGATAACGGGTCAGTTGGAAACATCTGACGGCGTGCGTCTGCGGTATGCGCGCTGGCCGGCGACGCGCGGGCCGCGGCGAGGAACGGTTGTTATTGCGCCGGGGCGGGGTGAATTCATCGAGAAATATTTCGAGGTGGTCGCGGAGCTGCGCCGGCGTGGGTTTGCCGTGGCGGTCATGGACTGGCGCGGTCAGGGCGGCTCGGACCGCCTGCTCGATCATCCGCGCAAGGGACATGTCGGCGACTTTTCCGACTACGATGCCGATCTGCGGCTCTTCATGAAGGAGATTGTGCTGCCGGATTGTCCGCCGCCCTACACAGGGCTTGGGCATTCCATGGGCGGGGCGATCCTGATGCGCAATGCGATCCGTCCGGGTTCGTGGTTCGACCGCATCGTGGTGACTGCCCCGATGATCGCGTTTTCAGCGGAAAAGATGGGGTATCCGGCTGGTCTGGTGCGGCTTTATGCGGAAATCGCGGCGCTTGGATTTTCGCAATCGTTTATACCGGGCGGGCACGAAACCATGCCCGATCAGCAGCGGTTTGAGGACAATCAGCTGACGTCCGATCGCGAGCGCTGGCAACGAATGACGGGCGTTTTGGAAGTGGCGCCAGAGTTGGCGATCGGGTCGCCGACTGTGGGCTGGGTGCGCGCCGCATTGCGGGCGATGGCGGAATTGCAGGAGCCGGATTGTCCCAAGCGGGTGCAAGTGCCGATGCTCGTCTTCGCGGCGGGGGCCGACAAGATCGTCGACAGCCGGGCGGCGGAAGATTTTGCGGTGCAATTGAAGGTCGGCGGGCTCGTGCGGCTGCCGGGATCGCAGCACGAAATTCTGCAGGAGAACGATCCGTTGCGGATGCGTTTCTGGGCGGCGTTCGATGCCTACATGGGCGTGGAGCAGCGCGCGGCTTAGTCATTTGCGCCTTCCGACACGCCGGTGGCGCGCCGGCCGGAAGGCGCGGTTCCGCTAGAGGGTTCGGTTCAATTCGAAGAGGATCTCGTCGTGGAGCCGGGGATCGCCGGTGGCCACGATGCGTCCGCCGCGCGCGGCGGAACCGCCGTTCCATTCTGTGACCTTACCGCCGGCAGCTTCCACGATCGGGATCAGCGCCACGATGTCGTAGGGCTTGAGGCCGCTTTCGACGATGATGTCGACGAAGCCCGCTGCGAGCAGCGCATAAGCGTAGCAGTCGCCGCCGTAGCGGGTGAGCTGGACTTTGGCGCGCAGGTTTTCAAAGGCTTGGCGTTCGGGGCCGGCGGGAAAAAGCAAAGGATCGGTCGTCATCAGCACGGCTGTGTCGAGGCCGGCGCAGGGGCGGGTGCTCAGGGTGGCCGGCGCGCTGCCGTTGCGGCTGGTGAAACTTGTCGCGCCGTCGGACCAGAAGCGTTCACCGGTGAAGGGCTGGTCCATCAATCCAGCGATGGGGGTCGGGCCATCGAGCAGGCCGATGAGGGTGCCCCACATGGGCGAGCCGGTGATGAACGCGCGGGTGCCGTCGATGGGGTCGACGACCCAGCGGTATCGGGCATCCGGCCGGGTGATGCCGAACTCTTCGCCTTCGAGACCGTGATCGGGACAGGCGACGGCAAGGTGGGCGGCGATGGCTTCTTCGGCGGCGCGATCGGCGGCCGTGACGGGATCAAAGCCGCCGTTGCCATCCTTATTGTCGACGGCGAGTGGCACGCGGAAATGGGGCATGGTGACAGCCGCTGCGCGGTCGGCGAGTGCGTGGGCACACGCAATGAGGGCCGGATCGGCAGGGTTCGGAGTCTTCGGCACGCAGGGGGGCCCTCAGCTGATTTTTTGTCTATTGTTGCTTTTAAACGACGCCTTGAACAACCCAAACGGCTGCACAAGCTCCTATAGCCCAAGGGTTTTTTGGTGACTGTGGTTCAACTGCAGCGTGCACCGGGAATGTCATAGACCTGTCTTCCGTCATGTTGATGGTCAATGCGAACACAGGCATCTTTATTGATGTGGCGGGTCGATACACGCTTCGATCCACCGCTGCCCATTCTGGGCGTTTCCTCCCTAGACTTGGGCCGTTCGTTTCAACGAACGGCCTCTTTTTATGAGTTGGGCCGCTCCGCGTCTCATAACAGATGATTTTCCGCGTTGGCGGCAGCGCCGTTTCAAGCGGATCAATTGCGTCCGTCTGTCGCGCTGCAACACGGACTGGATGTGTATCTGGGCGCGGGCGACGATCGAAGCCCATCCGTTTCATCAATAATATCAATGACCATTCGCTCGTTAACCGGCAAACGATGGGCAGCTCTGCGTTTTTCGCAGTTGCGAATTTTGCAGCGCACCATTAGTTTCCTCTCATGCAACGGCGAGCTTGCTCGTCCTCTTGCAGCCCTCTCGGGCGTTTCCTCCCTAGACTTGGGCCATCCTTCCCGGATGGCCCATTTTTTTATGTGGTTTGACATCCGGACCGCAGCGGGGGCTGTATTCCCATTACTCAGCGGCGCTGCGGCGCTCGAGCAAGGCCGGCACTTCGGCGAAGAGCTGTTTGGCGAACAGCAACAGATCCCGTTCCAACGCGATGAAGCGCGGGGTTTTCTCCAGCGTCTTTTCATTCATGTAGAGACCGCGATTGATCTCAAGCTGGATGGCGTGAACGTTGCGGAGCGGACGGCCATAATGCTCGGTGATGTAGCCGCCCGCGTAGGGGCGGTTGAGTTGGGCTTCGTAGCCCAGATCCGTCAGCACGGAGCGAATGAACTTCGTGAGCCGCAGATCGCATGATGTGCCGAAGCGGTCGCCGATGACGAAATCGGGACGCTGAATTCCGGCGTGAGCCATATGTGCCGACGGCATCGAGTGGCAATCGATCAGAATGGCGTAGCCGAAGTTACGCTGCGCCCGTTCGATGAGGCTGCGCAAGGCGGCGTGAAACGGCTTGTAGAGCAGTTCGATGCGCGTGAGCGCATCCTGCAGCGCCAACGGTTCCTGATAGATCTCTTCGCCGTCGGCGACGATGCGCGCGATGGTGCCGAGGCCGCCGGCGACCCGCACGGAGCGGGCGTTGGCCCAATCGGGGAGAGGTTCGGAAAAAAGTTCAGGATCGAGTTCATATGGCTCGCGATTGGCATCGATGTAGGCGCGGGGGAATTCGTCGACGTAGCAGTCCTCAGACCGGCGCAGGGCGGTGGCGTCGAGACGGGAGCTAGCTAGAAAATGACGTGGGTAAATGCGGCCTGAGTGCGGTGAGCAGAAGACGAAGGGCGTCAGCGATGAGAGCGGTTCGCGCACTTCAAATGGCGGCGTCAGCTCATCCTGGATTGCGTGCTCCTCGGCGGAAGCCATTGACGTCGTCTTCCTTCGCTCGGCTAATCGAATTGGCACCCATGGGTCCGGCCAATGGCGCGATCGACACGATGCCTGGCTAATGGGACTGGGCCGCGATCTTTACGCCGGATTTCGCAATGCACCAAGTGATCTTGGCACTCTGCCAACAGCAGCCTTGGATGTCCATTCCGATTGCGCCGCGCGGGGCGCTGGACGCGCGTAGCTCGATGCCGTGGCAGGTCTATTTTGTGAGGCACTCCTACACCTTCATTCTAGATTTACCAAAGTGGAGTCAGATTCGGCTGGTATCACCGAACCGCCGCGCTAGATTGCGCGGTCAGTTCTTGCCGGTAGCAAAGCGTCTCATGACCATTAGTCCTTCACGTGTGCCCGTGCATCGCATTCTCCTGGCGGAGGATGACGACAGCATGCGGGCCTTTCTGGAGCGGGCGCTGATCCGCGCCGGCTACGACGTCATTGGTTTCGCCAATGGTGTCGAGGCGTTAGAACAGCTGGAGCGGGAACCGTTCACGTTGCTTTTGACGGACATCGTCATGCCGCGCATGGACGGCATTGAACTCGCCCGGCGGGCGAGCGAGATCGATCCCGACCTCAAGATCATGTTCATCACGGGCTTTGCGGCCGTGGTTCTCAACAGTGAGAACCAGGGACCGAAGGACGCGCGCGTCCTGTCCAAGCCGTTCCATCTCAAGGATCTGGTGCGGGAAGTGGAGCGTCTGCTCGACGAGTAGGCCTCGTTTGCCGCGGCAGAACGGCACCGGGCCCGCTTGTTCATGCCCGCTTGCCACCACTGGGCAATGCCGATATACGGGGCCTCCGCGTTCGACCCAGCGCGGTTTTCAGGGCGCTTAGCTCAGCGGTAGAGCACTTCCTTGACATGGAAGGGGTCACAGGTTCGATCCCTGTAGCGCCCACCATTCCTGAGCAATCCGAACAAGTTGCGCATCCCTCCGGCGGCCGTCTGACGAGTCCGGCGGGGGAATTAACGGCTGTTTGTTGACAGGGCCTGCGCCCGCGACTAGGTTCCGCCCAACTTTTCCCGCGCTCGATGACTTGGGCGATCCAGACCGGCTTCCCGGTTTGGCATCCCGCACGTTTCATTGGGCCGTCCAATCGAGTGAACCGCCATGAAAGTCCGTAATTCTCTGAAGTCCCTCCGTGCACGTCACCGCGATAACCGCATCGTGCGCCGCAAGGGCCGCGTCTACGTCATCAACAAGACGCAGCGCCGCTTCAAGGCCCGCCAGGG
Organism: Hyphomicrobium sp. 12-62-95; assembly: GCA_002279935.1. Lineage (GTDB taxonomy): Bacteria > Pseudomonadota > Alphaproteobacteria > Rhizobiales > Hyphomicrobiaceae > JAGVSR01. The sequence continues at coordinate 389,755 of NCCZ01000002.1, forward strand.
CTAAGCCTCCGTTTGACGATTTTGTTCGCACGGCCTCCGGGATAATCGTTCCGGGGGCCGTTGCTCGTTGGAGGCGTCTTTCGCGGCGGGCGGGGCCGCGATAGTGTTAGCTCATGAGAAAACACCGCTCCGCACTTTTGCTCGCGGCCGTAGCCGCGCTCTTCGCCATTCCCTCAACCGTCGTCGCGCAGCGGGCGCCCGCTCCCGATGACGCGCCGCCCTCGGTTGCGACACCGCCGCCGCCCGGAGCAAAGCCGCGTGGGCGTGAGGCGCCCAAGCCCGAGACGCGGGCCGAAGCTCTGACGCGTCTTTACGGTCAGCTTGCCGCTGCGCCGGATGCCGCAACGTCCCAGCGCATCGTGCAAGAGATCGAAGTGGTGTGGTCGCAGACGGCAAGCCCGACGGCCATGTTGTTGCTCAATCGCGCGCTCGTGGCCGCGAACGAGAAGAATTTCGATCTGTCGCTGCAGTTCCTCGACACGGTGACGGAGCTTTATCCGGATTGGAGCGAGGGGTTCAACCGGCGCGCTTATCTTTACGTTGTGAAGCTCGACTATGGCCGCGCGCTTGGCGATTTGCGCCGCGTGCTGGCGCTCGATCCTGGCAACTTCCGCGCGCTGGAAGGTCTCGTGCAAGTGCTGCGCACGATGGGGCAGGACAAGGCGGCGCTCGATGTCGTGCGCACGCTCGTGAAAGCGCACCCGTTCTCGCCCGGCGCGCAGGAAACGCTGAAGCAGCTGGAAGAAGCCGTCGACGGCCGCGGGATTTAAGTCGGGATCTTGGTGACCGCCGGCGTGCGGCGTTTGCCGCCTGTCGGAAACTCGTCGGGCGTGTGGCCGTCGGGCAGACCATGCTCGTCGATGAAGGCCAGCCGGATCATGTTGGTTGCGCCCGGTGAGCCGAGCGGCACGCCGGCGGTGATGACGAGACCTTCGCCGGCTTTGACGAAGCCTTCCTCAAACGCAATCTGCGAGGCCTTGCGGACCATGTGGGCAAGATCTTCCGGGTCGGCGGTGAGCACGGTCTGCACACCCCACACGAGGGAGAGACGGCGTGCGGTGCTCTCAATGGGCGTTAGGCCGATGACCGGCAGGCCAGGACGTTCGCGGGCGACGCGCAGCGCGGTGGAGCCCGTCGCCGTATAGCAGAGGATGGCTGCGACTTTCACCGTGCTTGCGATGGCGTAGGCAGCCGCTGCGATGGCGTCGGCGCCGGTGGGGCGCTTGGAGAATTCGGTAGCGTGGACGTAGGCGTCGTAGCTCGGATCGCTTTCGACTTCGTAGGCGACGCGGTCCATCATCTGGATGGCTTCGATCGGATATTGGCCGACGGCGGATTCGGCTGACAACATGACGGCATCGGCGCCATCGAACACGGCGGCAGCGACGTCGGAGACCTCCGCGCGCGTGGGCATGGGCGAGGAAATCATGCTCTCCAGCATCTGCGTCGCGACGACGACCGGCTTGCCGGCTTCGCGGGCCTTGCGCGTGATCTGCTTTTGCAGACCCGGCACGCGTTCGACGGGCATTTCGACGCCGAGATCGCCGCGCGCGACCATGAAACCGTCGCCGGCGGCGATGATCGCGTCGAGGTCATCGATCGCGGAGGGCTTTTCGATTTTGACGATGATCGCGGCGCGGTCGCCGATGATGCGCCTGGCTTCGAGCACGTCTTCATGGCGCTGCACGAAGGAGAGCGCGATCCAGTCGGCGCCGATGGCGAGCGAGCAATCGAGGTCGGCGTGGTCTTTTTCGGTAAGCGCGCTGACGGGCAGCAGCGTGTCGGGCAAGCTGATCCCCTTGCGTGAGGCCAGCGCGCCGCCGGTGATGACTTCGGCGGCGATGCGGCCCTTGGCGACGCCCTTCACGCGCATGCGGATCTTGCCGTCGTCGAGCAACAGGATGTGGCCGGGGGCGACGGCGTCGAAAATCTGCGGATGGGGCAGGAAAACGCGATCGGCGCCGCCGGGCGTCTTGTCCTGATCGAAGATGAATTCGGCGCCGTCGTTGACGAACACGCGGCCACCATTGAATTCGCCGAGGCGGAACTTCGGGCCCTGCAAATCGCACAGTACGCCGACGGCATGGCGGCATTTTTCGGCGACGGCGCGGATGGTCTCGACGTAGGTTTTGGCCACGTCATGGGACGTGTGGCTCATGTTGACGCGAAACACGTCGACGCCGGCGTGGACGAGTTTTTCCACCATTTCGGGCGAGGACGAGGCCGGGCCCAGGGTGGCAACGATCTTCACGCGGCGATTGCGTCTCATGGTCTCTTCTTCTTCGATGATCGGGACCGCGGACGCGGCCCCGTTATTTCTTGGCGGGCTCGGGGTCGGTCAGGCGGATCGTCCACTCCTTGGCGTCACCCGTGTCGACTTCGAAAAAGCCCGTGCTCTTGTAGCCGCGCGCCGGGCAATCCTGAACCCCCCGGATCGTGAACGATTTCTCGCCCGTGCACATGTCATTCTTACCGGCCCATTCGCCGCCGCGGTCGTAATCCACCGCGTGGACGTAGATGAACCGGCTCGGGACCGGACCCTTCAACAGCGTTTCGCAGGTCTGGGAGGCGATGTTCCACCAGCCTTCGGTGGCCCAGCCTTCCTTGTCCTGGTAGCCGATCGCGACGCCGACGCGGCTGGCGGTCGAATTGCAGAGTTTCAAATCGGCGGCCGCCGGGGTGGAAAACATCAGACCGATGGCGGCCCATCCCAGGGTCGTGACAGGTACGCGGCGAAAATTCTGCATTGCGATCAGCATTGCGATCTGGGGCTCTCTCGAACAACTGACCGGCTGGATTGCCTAGCACGCGCAAGGGCAAACCAACAGGGAAGCAAGGGTCGCGCCCCTCGCTGCCTCGGCCGGCTACGGATCGACCAGGAGAACGCGGAAATCGTTGACGTTCGTCTGGGTCGGTCCGCACTCCAAAAGGTCGCCGATGGCGCGGAAGAAGGCGGTGGAATCGTTATTGGCGAGCATTGCGGCTGGATCGAGGTTTTTGGCCTTGGCGCGCGCTAGCGTGCCGGAATCGGCCATCGCGCCGGCGGGGTCGTCCGGGTTGCCGCCACCACCGTCGATGCCGTCGGTGTCGCCGGCCAGCGCCGAGATGCCCGTTGCACCGTCGAGGCCGAGGGCCACGCCCATCATGTATTCCTGGTTGGGGCCGCCGGCGCCGTTGCCGGTCACCGTGACGGTGAATTCGCCACCGGAGATGAAGGCCACGCGTTCGCCGCGCGCCTTGGCTGCGAGCGCCAACGCGGCGTGCTGACGGCCGACCTCGCGGGCTTCGCCTTCGAGGCTGTCGCCCAGCATTTCGATTTTGTAGCCGGCTGCGCGGGCGATTTCGGCGGCGCCTTGCAGCGAGGCCTTGGGGGCGGCGACCAGGTGATAGGTGGCATTCGCCAACTTGGGATCGCCGGGTTTCAGGGTCTCGTTGGCGGGATCAGCGAGCGCGCGCACGATTTCGGGGGCGGCATCGATCTTGTAACGGGCAATCACGTCGCGGGCCTCGGCCAGCGTCGTGCTGTCAGGCACAGTGGGGCCAGAGCCGATGGCGTCGGGATCATCGCCCGGCACGTCGGAGATGGCGAGCGTGATGAGACGGGCTGGATACGAGGCTGCCGCCAAGCGCCCGCCTTTAATGCGCGAGAGATGTTTGCGCACCGTATTCATTTCGGAAATGCGCGCGCCGGATTTCAGGAGCTGCTTGGTCAGCGCGCGTTTGGCTTCGAACGACACACCCTCGACGGGGGCGGACCACAGCGCGGAGGCGCCGCCCGACAACAGGCAAAGGACCAGATCATTGGGTCCGCCGGACTTGGCGAGCTGGACGGCGAATTTCGCCGACGATACGGAGTTCGCATCCGGCACGGGATGGCCCGCTTCCATGATCGGGATGATCTCGGAGGGCAGGCCGTAGCCGTGGCGCGTGGTGACGAAGCCCAACAGTTTGTCGCCCTGCTTCTTGTTCGCGTAGTACTTCTCCGTCGCGCGCGCCATGGCTGCGGCGGCCTTGCCCGCGCCGACGATGATGATGCGCCCGCCTTCGGGCACCTCGGGCAGGAATGGCGGCACGCACACGTCCGGGTGGGCGAGCGAGACGGCCTTGTCATACATTGCGCGAAGCAATCGACGCTGCTCAGCCGGGTCGCTCGAGGCCATGTGGGGGTTCCGTTTCTCGTTTTTTGGGGAGGCTCGACTTTGGTCGTGTTTGGGGGATGCTTTTCCTGTCGTCAAGCGGCCAACCGTCGCTCAATTTGACGGGAAAGGGTGGGCCGAGCGTGTTAAGGACTTGGCGTCTGCGGAGGGCCTGCCAACGTGCAGCACGAACACTTTGAACCGCTTAGGATTATCGGCGCGGACCGGATCGGGCTCTCGCCGTTCCTGATCCTGTGCGATCATGCGTCCAATGCGCTGCCGGCCGAGTTCGGGTCGCTCGGGCTGCCAGCATCCGAATTCGAGCGGCACATTGCCTGGGACCCGGGCGCGGCCCCGCTCACGGAGGCCTTGGCCGCGCGGCTCAACGCGCCGGCCATTCTGTCGTGTTTTTCGCGGCTGTTGATCGACCCCAACCGGGGGACCGATGACCCGACGCTCGTCATGCGGTTGTCGGACGGCACGGTCATTCCCGGCAACCGCGACGTGACGGAGGCCGAGATCGCCGCCCGCATCGCGCGCTTTCACGATCCCTATCACCGCACCATAACGCAGGCGATCGACGCGGCGTTGGCATTCGGCACCGCGCCGGCCTTGATTTCCATTCACACGTTCACGCCTATCTGGCGCGGCGAGCCGCGACCGTGGCACGCCGGTATTTTATGGGACCGCGACGAGCGGCTAGCACGGATCTTTTTGGAAGGTCTCAGCGCCGCCCCCGATCTCATCGTCGGCGACAACGAACCCTATCATGGCCACTTAGAAAACGACTGCATGCACCGGCACGGCACCTCGCGCGGGCTGGCGCATGTTCTGATCGAAGTGCGGAATGATTTGCTGGCGAGTGAGGAGGGTGTAGCTGAGTGGTGCGGGAGGATTGCGGGCGTGTTGGAGGAGGCGATTTCGGATAGTGGGGTTAGGCTGGGGTTGGGGACGGTGAGGCGATAGTGGCTTCGGCGGCTCAAAACAACGCAGCTACTCTGCAATCACCTTACCTGCCTGAGCTTCGTAGGCGTCCGCATGTGCCACTGCCGTCGTTTTCCCTTTCGTACCTGGCATGATCTCGAAGCGCGGATCGAAGTCGATCATGGTCGCCGCAAGTTGCTTTAGAACTCCGATTTCTCCTTCTACTTTTGCCGCGCCATCGGCAATTTGCGCTTCTAGTGTCTTCGCACCCATCATGGTCTGTTCAAGGTCGGAGCGGTTTATGGTGAGCGTGAGATCTGCATTGTCGGCCTGGAAGCCGGCGATGTTTGTCAGCGTTGCATTGTCCATCTCGATGACGAACTTCTCACCATTGTCCGGGGTTATGAGATTGATTGTGACCTGCTTCAGTGCCTTCATTCCAACGTCACGTGCGCAACCCGCTGACCTGATTCTCGAATCAGGTAGTTTTCTTGCCGAAGGCGTCTCACTCGGCG